>CAWJEO010000034.1:0-378893 GCA_963841895.1 uncultured Acidobacteriota bacterium | reverse complement strand
TTCGTGAGCTATACACGCGCGGTAAAGAAGGGGCGGTGCGCCGCATCGTTACTTTGCTAGAAGCTCAGGGCTGGAGCGTATGGTGGGATACCCGCATCTCTGCCGGGGAGCGATGGGATACGGTCATTGAGATAGATATTCCAGCGGCGCACTGCGTCGTCGTCGTGTGGGACCCCACACTCTCTCGACAGAGAATGGGTGCATTTGGAAGCACACCATGCTGGCGAAAGCGACATTGTTGTTTCCATTCTCATCGGCGTTGACGAGCCGCCGTTTGCGTTCAGCCTGATCCAAGCACGCGACCTCTCTGGCTGGAATGGCGCGTCGCAGACGCCTGAAGCAATTCAATTCCTGATCGATGTAAGACAGAAGCTGGACAGGGTTTTGCCGACAAAGGCCCCGCGCCACGAGCAGTTGCCCGCGAACTGTCCGCCCGGGACAGGCAAGAGATATTGGTTCAAGGACATCGACATAGGGCCCGAGATGGTAGTCGTGCCGGCGGGGATGTTCATGATGGGCTCGAACGACCACGAGACGGAGGGACCACCGCACAAGGTGACGATCAATGCGCCGTTCGCAGTCGGCCGCTTCCCCATCACTTTCGCGGAATGGGATGCTGCCGGCATGCCTTACAAGCCCGACGACGAAGGTTGGGGACGCGACCGGCGCCCTGTGATCCATGTTTGCTGGCAGGACGCGAAGTCGTATGCAGCTTGGTTGTCGCGAAGAACGGGGAAGCTATACCGGCTTCTGTCCGAGGCCGAGTGGGAGTACTGCTGCCGGGCAGGCACAACCACGAAGTTTGCCTTTGGCGACGACATTACGCAGTATCAGGCGCACTTTGACGGCGAGCAGACAATCGAGGTCGGAACGTTTCCACCCAACGCGTGGGGACTGCACGATCAGCACGGCAACGTATGGGAGTGGTGTGAAGACAATTGGCACAACAACTACGAATATAGCCGCAAGTGGGTCGGTATGGCACGGCGGAAACGCATCTCTGCGCGTTCTGCGTGGTGGTTCCTGGGACGAGTTTGATCACCCGGCTAGCTATTACCCCTTACTTGGTTCAGCCCTCCGCTTGTCGTCCGATCCTGGTGCTCGCGGCGTCGATTTCGGTTTTCGACTTTCCGATCGCTGTAACGTTGCCGCGGTTAGGCCCTTTCGCGGCTAAGGCCGAGGGGGAAGTACAAGGGCCGCGCAAGAGTGGCGATGGCCAAGGCCGGCGAGGTGGAGACACTTCTCGCCGCTGGCGTGATCCCCACTCACGTCACCCGCAAGCTCGGGAAGGGCAGAAGCAGCGTCTACCGGGCAATGAAGGAGCGGAAGATTAGGCGCGTGGCGAGCATCGCACCTGCATCGTGATCTACGCGCATAGTCGCGTTCCTGGCCGGCTGAAACTACGCACGTAACTTGGGCGGCCGACCCCGGAGCAGCCCCCTTCTGATGAGCCGCCCAAGCCGTCCTGCGTCGACCCCGCACGGGCCCCGCGCCCAGCGCAGAACGTATGCCAAGCTTATTGTAACTCCGCATCATCGCCGGGGCCTGTGTGCACCATGCAACTTGTGAAGAACTCTTTGACTAAGCGGACGGTCGAGTTGAACCGGCCGAAAGGATGTGGCTAGTTGGCAAGGGATCATCGGCCAAAGCAGACCTATCCCCGCACCGGTCTGCTCCGGGGGAGCCGGCACAGGCTCTCGGGCCAAGCGGACCTCATTCGTTTTCCGTCCGCTGTCGAACCTGTGTCGGTAAGTTCCGGCCCCGACGGCCACACTACGACCGCGGCGCGGACGGTGATCGTCAATCCCGCCAACAGCGCGTCGTCGACACCCCTGGAGCGCAACGGGCTCCATAAGGCGCAGCGCCGTTCCTCTTGCGTGGCGATGGCGGGCTCCGATAGTCGTTCGGCCGCCGGTGCCCCCCGGTGGGGTCGCGATCCTGGGTGTGCATGAGTGTCCTAGGCCGCGTTGCGCCACCACTCGTGCCACAACTCGCCCAATAGCCCAGCAAAATCAACGCCTCGCACAAGACGTGTGATCTAGTGGGCGCCCTAAGGCCGAAGGAAAAGGAACCTGCATCGTGATCGACGCGCATCGTCGTGTTCCCGGCAGCGCCCCAGTGTTTTTGAGATCGAGGCAATCATCGGGAAGGGTCACGCGTATCGGCCTCACCGGCGCGACTGGTAACCATTTGTTAAGCCGACACAGAACAGCTTCACTCCGTGCGGGGGAGAAAGTGGGAGCTAATGCCACTAACCTCCGGGAACGCCAAGTGCACGCGGCCACTCGACGCATCGGACTGAAACTCATCGCGGACGGCTACAATGCCGACCAAACGGACGCCAGACACGTCGTGTGCGAGCCGCCGAGTGGCGGCTACGAGATGGCGATGGCACGCGCGGAAGAAGACATGTCGCGACCCCGCTATCGCTCGACGACATAGAACTTCTGATCGGCGGGTGGAGCGAACCAGCCGGCGCAATCGCATCATGTTGGACGGTTGAGGCGACGGTCCCCGCACAAATCACGGTCCCCGCACTAGGGATAAGGACACAACGATTCTTGACCGTCGGCGTCAGACCAAGCTCGCGACGGAAGCGACGGTGCAAGAGCTGGCGTGGAAGCCGCGAGAGGGAGCTACTCTTTGCTGAGAGGAATGCCACGACGGACAGCCCTCTTCAGGCGCCGGTGTCGTTGCTCCCAGCGGCACTCGACCTAGGTCGCCTTCATGACGATATTGGACGGGCCTTTCGGGGTCCGGGGAAGGGGCGCCGAGCAAGTCTTGCAAGACGGCGCCGGGCGCATGTGCACCGGCGATCTACTGCACCTGCAAGAGGGTTGGTCGCCAACGACAACACCTTGCCGTTCAAAGCTGCCTAGACCTGATGAGGGCTCGTCCGAAAGGATGGGCTCTCATTGTTTGATGCGACTAACTGAGTGAGAAGGCGACCTATTCATTACCGCGATGACCTAGAATGGCTTCTGCTCCGAGACACCCATCTGGTTAGCGAACGTTAGGAATTGTCTTCCGGATCGGTAATGACCCATCGTCCTTGTTCAAGCGTTATGAGGTGCATCTCAGTGAGGTAGGCAAGCCACCGAAGGAAAGTGGGTTCTAAGCTTGCCGTCGAAGGATCGGAGCTCAATCGCAACTCATGCTCGTCGTAAACCACACGAAGATCGGCGTCGGTGAGCCCATAGGGCGATGCGGCTAGGCTACGAAGCGCGTATAGCTGTGTGCCAAAGATTTCTCGAAGCACGATGTAGAATTGGACTGCACCGTTGGCGACCGCGAGCGCTCTCTTTAGGCGAGCGGAGAGTTTGCCTCTTGTCCCCAATCGTTTTCCTTGATTTCCGTCTCAATCTCCTGCTCCCAATACCTGAGCGAGGGGTCGTCTTGTAGTGAACTGCGTAGTGGAGCTGGGGCTTGCTGTTTGACGGTTTTTAGTTGGCGGCACGAATTCAACTTTGCCAGCCTTCGTCACCCTGCGTATGGCCGCACCCTAGATCGGCTCCTCGATAGAAGTAGATAAATGGCGAAGCAACAACAAGGCAACGAACGCAATGATGGCCAATACGAGCGCGAGCACGATGATCGTGGGCCCAGCCCCAGCAAGTAATTCCTTCCACCAAGTCGATGACGCGCCAGTGTGCATCAAGCCCCCCCGACACAACGGACGACAAAAAAGGCTCGGTCGCAGTCAACGCGATACCGAACCCTTCCAAGCGTCTTAGATGGGAAGTGCGAGGGATAGCGTCAAGGTGCGCTAACGACATCCAAGCACAGCATACACACTAGCGCCACCAGGAGGTCCGGCACCGCGCCACATCTTGCCGCCGCCACATCTCCGGGGCACAGTTGGTGCTCGTCGGTCCGAAGCGGTTGCGGAGGGGCTTGTCATGGCCGGTGGGTGGTTAGCGCGGCGCCTAGCGGCGATGGTGGCGGCGGGCCTGATTTGTGGGGTCGTGCTGGCGGGCGCGGCACACTCGCAAGGATCGAGTGACCTCGCCAAGCTCCTCGCCGAGGTCAGCCGCCTGCGCGAACAGGGTAAGTATGCCGATGCCATTCCAATCGCTGAGCGGGCGGTTGCCCTCGCCCGCCAACGCCATGGCGAGGAGCACCCGGAACTCGCTTTGGCGATGAACTGGTTGGCCTCCGTCTATCATGATCAGGGTCGCTACCGCGAGGCCGAACCCTTGTATCGGCTAGGCGCTTCGCCATCCCGTCGCCGGCTCAACCTCGCCAACGCGATCCCCACCGTCGACCAGGAAGTCAGAGAACGCGCGTCCCGACCGGAGTACTTCGAATGGCTCGCGCACACCGAATCCGCGCACGGATGCGTACGACCGATCCGGCTACGCGGCAGCGTCAACACCGTCGACGCCACCTCTGGGGCGGTGCTCGAGGAATTCACCACCAACGACGTGCCCGATGGGGTGATCTACAAGCCGTGCGGCACCCGCCGCGCCTCCCTGTGCCCAGCGTGCGCTAGCGCACCTACAAGGCGGACGCCTACCACGTCGTGGTGTCGGGTCTGACCGGCGGCAAAGGTGTGCCCGAGTCGGTGGCCTCACACCCGGCCATTTTTCCCACCCTCACCGCGCCCGGCTTCGGACCCGTCCATCACCGCGACGAGACCGCATCAGGGGTCCGACGCTGCCGCCCCCGTGGTCGACGTGACGGTCGACCCGGCCGACTGCGCTTCCGCGTTGAAGCTCTTGAGAATGCCTTGCGCGATCGACCCCATGCGGTGCATGCGCGATCGTTCGGCGGCGATGATCTCCTGCAGCCGTACGACCGTCGCCTCGAGATCGTCGTTGACGACAACGTAGTCGTAGTCGACGTAGCTGGACGCTTCGTCCCGCGCGGTCACCAGGCGGCGCTGCATCTGCTCTTCGGTGTCCTTGCTGCGGCCGCGCAGTCGCTGCTCGAGAATCTGGAACGAGGGGGGCATCACGAAAATCGCCGTGTGGTCCACGTGCCGGGCTTTCACCTGCCGCGCTCCTTTGACGTCGATCACCAGCACGACATCCTGGCCATCGGCGACCATCCGCTCCACGTCCGCGGCGGCGGTGCCATAGAGATTGCCGAAGACGTCAGCCCACTCGAGAAACGCACTCTCGTTGATCAGCGACTCGAACTCGGCGCGGCTGATGAAATTATAGTCGACCCCGTCGCGCTCGCCGGCGCGTGCGTGCCGCGACGTGTACGACCGCGACATCCGCAGATTCGGCAGCACCTGAACCAGCCGTTCGACAAGCGTCGTCTTGCCCGTGCCCGAGGGCGCGGAGACGATGAACAGCAGGCCGCGGCGGTTACTCGACATTCTGAACCTGCTCCCGCAACCGCTCGAGATCGGCTTTTGCCTGGATGATCAGCTCCGAGACGTGCACCCCGTCGGCCTTCGAACCGATCGTGTTCACCTCGCGATTCATCTCCTGCAGCAGGAAGTCGAGCTTGCGGCCGCACGGCTCGGGACCGGTGGTCAGCGCGTCCCAGTGGGCAAGGTGGGCGCGAAATCGGGTGACTTCCTCGGCGATGTCGGTGCGCTGTGCGACCCGCACGATCTCCTGCGCGACGAGATTGGTATCGCCCGGGGCGATCAGCAACAGCTCCTTCACGCGCTCGCCGAGCCGCGACTCGAGCTCTTCACGACCCAGCTCCGCTGCCGCTGCAAGCGCCTCGATCTGGACGGCTAACGACGCGCGGCGCGTCCCGAGATCGGCAGCGAGGTGTTCGCCCTCGCGGACGCGCATCGTCTCCAGCTCGATGATCGCGGCATCGACCGCGCCTTCGACGGCGTCGCCGAAGACCTCGCCGAGCGTCTCGGTTTCGCCGGCGCGCTCGCGGATCGTGAACGCCTGCGGCATGCGGAGCAGGTCGCCCGGGGTCAGGTCGCCCTTCACGAGGCCACGCTCGCGCGCCACGTCGATGGCCGCTGCGACTGCCCGCGCGAACTCTTCCTGCAGTTCGACCTGGGGTGCGAGCCCCTGCCGGAGCTGCAGCGACACGGCCAGCTCGATGCGCCCGCGGCCGAGCCGCTTCTGAAGCAGGGTGCGAATCCTGGGCTCGAGGTCCGCCAAGGTCTGAGGCAGCCGGATTTGCAGGTCGAGGAATCGATGGTTCACTGCCCGGACCGTCAGTCCGAGTGTGCCTCGTTCGTCCTCGCGCGTCAGCGAGGCAAAGCCGGTCATGCTCTTGATCATGGGGCGCTTTCGGCCTTCATCTTTCGCGGCTCACGGCCTTCGATGAGCTGCATCTGGTGCAGCCGGGCATAGACGCCGTTCGGTCTGGCCATCAGCTCGTCGTGGCGGCCGATCTCGGCGATGCGGCCGCGGTCCAGCACGATGATCGCATCGGCGCGGCGAACCGTCGAGAGCCGATGCGCGATGACGAACGACGTGCGGTTGAGGAGCAGCGTCATCAGCGCATCCTGGACGAGCCGCTCGGATTCGGCGTCGAGCGACGACGTGGCCTCGTCGAGAATCAGAATCGGCGAGTTCTTGAGCAGCGCCCTGGCGATCGCCAGCCGCTGCCGCTGCCCGCCAGACAGGCGCTGTCCGCGCTCGCCGATTTTCGTGTCGTAGCCTTCGGGCTGGATGGCGATGAAATCGTGGGCGTGCGCTGCCCGCGCTGCGG
Organism: uncultured Acidobacteriota bacterium; assembly: GCA_963841895.1. Taxonomy (GTDB): domain Bacteria; phylum Acidobacteriota; class Vicinamibacteria; order Vicinamibacterales; family UBA2999; genus JACCSI01. Next base: position 372,254 of record CAWJEO010000034.1, on the reverse strand, counting down.
CTTCGATCTCGCCGCGCGTCGCCATCGGCGCCCCGTAAGCAATGTTGGCGGCGATGGAATCGTCGAACAGCACGGTGTCTTGCGTCACCATGCCGATCTGGTCGCGAAGAGAACGGAGCGTGACATGGCGGATGTCCTGGCCGTCGATCATGATCGATCCGCCGGTGACATCGTAGAAGCGCGGGAGCAGGTTCACGAGAGTGGTCTTGCCGGCGCCGCTCCGGCCGACGATCGCCACCATCTGACCTGCCTGTACCGAGAATGACACGCCCTTCAGCGTGCTGCGGCCGTGGCCATCGTCGTAGCCGAACACGACGTCACGGAACTGAATCGAGTCGCTGAACGGCGGCATCGGACGCGCGTCGGGCAACTCCTTGACCTCGGTGTGCACGTCGAGCAGCTCGAAGATCCGCTCCGAGGCGGCGATGGCCTGCTGGAGATTGGCGTTGACCCGGCTCAGTTTCTTGACCGGCCCGTACATCAGCAGGAGCGCGCCGACGAACGAAGTGAATTCGCCTGCGGTGAGGCGATTCATCGCAATCTCGCGGCTGCCGTACCACAGCGCGCCCGCGACGGCGAGCCCGCCGAGAAACTCCATGAGCGGCGGCAAGGTCGAAAGCACGCCGGTCACCTTGAGGTTGGTGCGATAGAGCTGAGTCGAGGCGCGATCGAACTTCTCCGCCTCGCGGCCTTCCGCTCCGAAGGCTTTGACGATGCGGTGACCGGTGAAGGCTTCGCCGGCCACATGCGACATGTATTCGAGCCGCTCCTGACTCCGGCGGGTGACCGTCCGCAGCCGCCGGCCGAGCCGGACGAGCGGATACACCGCCAGCGGCGCGCCGGTCATGCACAACAGCGCGAGGCCCGCGTCGTAGTACACGAGCAGCGCCGCGAAGCCGACGATCGCGAGCGACTCGCGCGCCAGATCGCCAAGCGTTTCGGCAACCGCGCGGTGCACCTGGCCGACGTCGTTGTTGATGCGGGACAGCAGCTGGCCGGTGGTTCGCCGCGCGAAGAAGGCCGCCGACTGATCGAGCAGATGCTTGAACAGATCGTTCCGAATCCGCATGACCACGCGGTGGCCGAGGTCGTCCATCAGGTAGCTGGAAAAGTAGCCACCCAGCCCCTTGAAGAAGTAGACGACGACGATCGCGACGACGACGAACTGGAGCGACGACGAATTGGTGAGGATGAGGACGTCGTCGATGATCGGCTTGATCAGCCAGGCCTGCGCCGCCGAGCCTGCACCGTAGACCAGCATCGCCAGCGTCGCGCCGGTGATCAGGATGCGGTGCGGGGCCGCGTAGCGCAGCAGGCGGAGCAGCGGGTCCATCAGGTCGATTGCAGAGTACGGTACCCGAGAGGGTGGGCCTGATGCCACCGCCAGGCATCGCGGACAATGGCCTCGAGATCGAGGTGTTTGGGCCGCCAGCCCAACTCGCTCTGCAGCCGATGGCTCGCCGCGTACAGGACCGCCGGGTCCCCGGGACGACGGGGCGCCGAGGTCCAGCGAACCGGGGCCCCGACGACGCGACTCACGACATCGATGACCTGGCGGACCGAGTGCGGCCGTCCGGTGCCGGCGTTGTAGGCCCCGGAGGCGGCGCCGGCGTCGAGCGCCTGGAGCGCGCAGACGTGCGCGTCGGCAAGGTCGCAGACGTGAATGTAGTCGCGCTGACAGGTGCCGTCAGGCGTCGGATAGTCATCGCCGAAGACCTGCAATGGCGCCCCGCCCGTCGCCGCCTGGATCGCACGGGGAATCAGGTGGATCTCCGGCGAGTGATCCTCGCCAATGCTCCCGTCGGGGTGCGCCCCGGCCGCGTTGAAGTAACGAAGTGCGATCCAGCGCACGCCGGCGGCGCGCTCGAGGTGCGCCAGCGCCCGCTCGACGACCAGCTTGGTTTCGCCGTAAGCGTTGATCGGCTGCGTCGGAAGCGATTCGACGATCGGCACCGCACTCGGCTCGCCGTACACAGCGCAGGTGGACGAGAAGACGAGCCGCGCGACGCCGGCGTCGCCCATGGCGCCGAGGAGCGAGAGCGAACCGCCGACGTTGTTCGCGTAATAGGCGAGCGGATCGCGCACCGAGTCGGCGACGTTGAGAAACGCCGCGAAGTGCATCACCGCCTCGATGGCGTGGCGCCGGAGCGCCTCGGCAACGGCGGCACGATCCTGAATCGGCAGCCGCTCGAGCGGCACGCTTGGGGGCACGGCCTGTTCGTGCCCCGCCGACAAGTCATCGAGAACGACGACGGTGTGGCCGCCGGCGAGCAGAGCCCGCACCGCATGACTGCCGATGTAGCCCGCTCCGCCGGTCACGAGCACCCGTGCCACGCGTTACCGTCCGATCGAGGAATAGGTGAAGCCGTGGGCCTGCATCTGCTGCGGATGATAGATGTTGCGACCGTCGAAGATGATCGGGTTGCGCATGAGCTTACGCATCCGGCCAAAGTCGGGCTCGCGGAACTCGTGCCATTCGGTCACGATCGCGAGCGCATCGGCATCGCGCAGCGCATCGTAGCTCTTCTTCGCAAAGGTGACCTTCGAGCCGAAGATGCCCCGCGCGACGTCCATCGCCTCCGGATCGTAGGCCTGCACGCGCGCGCCCTTTTCGAGCAGGCCCGTGATGATCGGCACGGCCGGCGCCTCGCGCATGTCGTCGGTCTTCGGCTTGAACGCCAGGCCCCAGATCGCGATGGTCTTGCCCTTCAGCGACTTGAAGTGCGACTCGAGCTTCTTCACCAGCACGAGCTTCTGCCGCTGATTCACCGCTTCGACGGCCTTCAGCACCTTGAAGTCGTACTTCTTGTCCGCCGAGAACCGCATCAGCGCCTTGACGTCTTTCGGGAAGCAGCTGCCGCCATAACCGACGCCGGGAAACAGGAACGACGGACCGATGCGGCGATCGGACCCGACCGCCTGCCGCACGCGATCCACGTCCGCGCCAAACAGCTCGCAGACATTGGCGACTTCGTTCATGAACGAGATGCGGGTCGCGAGAAGCGCGTTGGCGGCGTACTTCGCGAGCTCCGCGCTCGCGCAGTCCATGACCATGATCGGTGCGCCGGTACGGGTGAATGGCTGATACAGCGCGACCATCAAGTCGGCGCCGCGCTGATCCTCGGCGCCGATAACCACGCGATCGGGCTTCATGAAGTCGTCAACCGCCGCGCCCTGCTTGAGGAATTCGGGGTTGCTGACCACGGAGAACGGGTGCTTGGTCTCGCGGGCGACGATCTGGCGGACGCGCTCCGCGGTCCCGACCGGAACCGTGCTCTTGTCGACAATCACCCGGTAGCCGTCCATCGCCTTGCCGATGTCGCGGGCCACCGCTTCGACGTGCTGGAGATCGGCGGACCCATCCTCGCCTTGCGGCGTCCCGACCGCGATGAAAATGATCTCTGAGGCTTTGACCGCGCGGCCCAGCTGGGTCGTGAACGTCAGGCGGCCCTCAGCGGCGTTTCGCTTCACCAGCTCGGTCAGCCCAGGTTCGTAGATCGGCACCTTGGCCCGGCGAAGCATCCGGACCTTGCTCTCGTCCTTGTCGACGCAGATCACGTCGTTGCCCGTTTCTGCAAGGCAGGCCCCGACCACGAGCCCCACGTATCCCGTACCAATAACCGCTATTTTCATCGTCCGCCTACGCTCATGTGCTTCCCCTAGCTACGGCGCGACCGCGCCGAAGCGGCCTTTGGCCGCGAAGGCGGGTCTCCGTCCGCCCTCTCGACCGTCTAAAGCCGGCTTCCTGTCCGTGACGACAGGGATCGGGCCCTCGAAACCTCGCAGGGTATCATCCGCCTGATCTGCTGTCAACATACTGACCCCAAAGGACTTGCCGTCGTTTGTGATACCCTGCGTCGTGCGGATCGTGCTCGACTATCGACCGGCGCTCCGCGAGCGAACGGGGGTGGGCGAGTTCGTTCATGAGTTGGCCCGCGCCCTGACCGCGGCCTCGCCCGTGTCGCCGCCGACCCTGCTGAGCACGTCCTGGAAGGATCGGGTCTCTCCCGCCGCCCGGGCCGATCTTCCTACCGCTCATATCGTCGATCGTCGCATCCCCGTGCAGGCCCTGACGTGGGCGTGGAATCGGCTCGAGTGGCCGCCCGTCGAGGCGCTGACCGGAGCCTGCGACGTGGTGCATGCGCAGACGCCACTCCTCATCCCGGCCTCGCGGGCGGCGCAGGTCGTCACGATTCACGACCTCCATTTCCTGCGGCATCCCGAGCGGAGCGAGCGGGAAATCCGCCGCGACTTCCCGGCGCTCGTTCATGCCCACGCCCAACGCGCCGACCACATCGTCGTCTCATCAGCCTACGCGGCGGCGGAAGTGCAAACGACACTCGAGGTAGAGGCTGGCAAGGTCAGCGTCTGCGCGCCGGGTGCACCCTACTGGGCGGCGGAGATCGCGCGCGCACCGTGGGACCGCCGGCTTGGGGCACGCGATCACGTTTCTCGGAACGGTCGAGCCGCGCAAGAACATCGGCGGCCTGCTCGAGGCGTATGCGCGGCTGCGGGAGCGACACAGCGCCGCCCCGCCGCTCGTCATCGCCGGCGGGATTCGCGACTCGGCCCGCGGCGACCTGTCGCGCGCTGAGCGCGCCCCCCTCGCGGGTCACGTCAGCCTTCGCGGTTACGTGAGCGATGCCGAGCGACGACAGCTCTATCGCGACTCGATCATGCTGGTGCTTCCGTCGTTCGAGGAAGGCTTCGGGTTGCCGGTGCTCGAAGCGATGGCCTGCGGCGTGCCGGTCGTCATCTCGAACCGTGGCTCGCTCCCGGAAGTGGCAGGTCCGGCGGCGCGCCCCGTCAATCCCGATGATCACGATGGCCTTGCCGCGGAAATGGAGCGCCTGCTCGATCCCGCGGAAGCGGCGACAGCGATCGCGGCCGGACTCGAACGGGCCGGGCGCTTCACGTGGCCCGCGTGCGCCGAGGCGACGCTGACGGCGTATCGCGCCGCGATGGCCCGCCGCGCGGAGCGGCGCGCGTGAAGATCGCCGTTGACGCCCGCGAGCTGGCCGGACGTCCGACCGGCGTGGGCCGGTACCTGTCGGAACTGCTCGCCGCGTGGGCGGCGTCCGATGAGGCCCGCCGCCACACGTGGCACCTGATCGCGCCGGCGCCACCGGTGCAATCGATCGCCCTCCCGCATACGTTCGCGCTCCTGGCCGGCTCCGGTGGCACGCGCTGGGAACAGTGGCCGCTCGCCCGCCACCTCGCCGCGAACCGGCCGGACGTCCTGTTTGCACCTGGCTACAGCGCGCCGCTCACCGCGCCGTGCCCGATTGCACTGACCATTCACGACGTGTCATTCGCCGCGCACCCGGAGTGGTTCAGCGGGCGAGAAGGATGGCGGCGCAAGACGCTCGCGGCCTGGTCGGCGCGCCGCGCCAGGGTCGTGCTCACTGACTCGGCGTTTTCGCGCGACGAAATCGTCCGCCACCTCGGCATCCCGTCGGGCAAGATCTCGGTCATTCCGCTCGGCATGACGAAACTCGACGACGCCCGCCCGCGCGATCGGCGCGAGCCGCTGATTGTCTTCGTCGGATCGATCTTCAGGCGGCGGCATGTCGATCGGCTCATCGAGGCGTTCATCACCTACGTCGCGCCACGCGTGCCGGACAGCCGACTCGAGATCATCGGCGAGGACCGCACCTATCCGCCGCAGGACGTCACCGCGGCGCTCCGCCGCAGTCCGCCCGAACTCGCCGCGCGGATCAACGTTCGCTCGTATGTGGACGACGCGACGCTGCGTGACGTGTACGCGCGGGCATCGGTCTGCGCCTTGCTCTCGGAATACGAGGGCTTCGGGCTGACGCCGCTCGAAGCGCTTGCCGCAGGCGTCGCGCCGGCAGTGCTCGATACGCCAGTCGCCCGCGAGGTGTACGGCCCGGCGGCACGCTACATCGCCGATCTCGAGATCGGCACGATTGGCGCGGCCCTGGTCGAGCTCTTGACGGATACCGCGGCGCGCGAGTCGCTGCTGCAACGCGCTCCGGAGGTCCTCGGCCGCTACGATTGGCCACGCACGGCCGCCGCCACGCTCGCCGCCATCGAGACCGCTGGTGCCTGATTCTCCATCGCTCGCGATCGTCATCGTCAGCTACAACGTCCGCCGCGATCTCGAGGTCTGCCTTCAATCGATCGTCGGACGCACCGACCCGATCCGTACCACCATCACCGTCGTCGACAACGCGTCGAGCGACGGGACGCCGGCGATGGTTCGAGAGACGTTTCCGTCAGTGCAAATCATCGAGGCCGGCGACAACCTCGGATTCGCCCGCGCGAACAACGCCGGGATCCGCGCGACGCACAGCGACCTCGTGCTGCTGCTCAACCCTGACACGGAGGTTCCCGAGGGCGCCATCCAGCGCCTCGTCCGAGCACTCGAAGCGGCACCGCAAGCGGCCGCGATCGGGCCCGCGCCTCGTCGATGCCGACGGCCGGCCAGAGCTGTCGTTTGGGTGGACGATCAGCCCGCTCGGCGAGCTGCGGCAGAAAGTCGTCGGCGCACTCTACGATCGCCGAGTCGGCGCGGTCACACGACGCGTCGAGCATTGGACGCGCACCAGCGGCGAGCGCGAGTGGATCAGCGGCGCCTGCCTGCTTGCGAGGCGCCAGGACCTCGAATCGGTCGGCCTGCTCGACGAGCGCTATTTCATGTACACAGAGGACGTCGACCTCTGCGTCGCCTTCCGCGCCCGCGGCCGACACGTCCTCTTCAACGCCGACGTCGTTGTCACCCATCGGCGCGGTCAGTCGGTGGTGAAAAATCCGCGTACGAACGAACTGCGGCGGCGGAGTCAAATTGCGTACTACGAGAAACACCATCCGGCGTGGGCGCCGATACTGAGGGCGTATCTACGGTTGCTCGGCAAATACTGAGTCTAACCGAAGGTTCTCCACGCAGAACCTCCGTCGAGAACCTCCGTGGAAAGCGTAATAATCTGCGTAATGCGGATCGCGATCGACGCGCGGAAGCTCCACGACTTCGGCATCGGGACCTACATCCGCAACGTCCTGCGCGGCCTGGCCCGGCTCGATCAGCAGAACGAATACATCGTGCTGTGCCGTCCCGAGGACGTGGAGGTCGCCGGCGAGCTCGGTCCGAACTTCCGGGCCGTCGCCGAAAGCGCGCGGCCTTATTCGATCGGCGAGCAGTTCCGGATTCCGCTCAGCCTCGTGCGGGAACGGGCGCATCTGCTGCACGAACCGCACTACGTCCTGCCGCCGGCGACGCGCTGCCGCGCCGTCGTGACCATTCACGACTGCATCCACCTGATGTTCCCGCAGTACCTGCCGGGAGCGATGGCCTACTACTACGCGCGCGCATCGATGTGGAGCGCGGTGCGGAAGGCCGACCGCATTCTCACCGTCTCCGAAACATCGAAGCGCGACATCTTGAAGTTCTTCGACATTCCGCCGGAGAAGGTGGCCGTCATCTACAATGCGATCGATGAGCGGTTTCTGGCGGAACCCGATGAAGAGCAGATGGACCGGATCCGGCAGCGCTATCAGCTCGATCATCCGTTTCTGCTGTACGTCGGCAACATCAAGCCGCACAAGAACCTGGGGCGGCTGATCGAGGCCTTCGCCCGGGTGAAGAGCAGCGGCCTCGACGATCTGCGGCTGGTCATCGTCGGCGATCAGGTCTCGAGGTATCCGCCACTCAGGCAGGCCGTCCACCGGCATCGGCTCGACAAAGAGGTGCGGTTTCTCGGCTTTCAGCCCTACGACACGCTGGCGGTGTTCTATCGTCTGTCGCGCGCGTTCGTGTTCCCGTCGCTCTATGAAGGCTTCGGCCTGCCGCCGCTCGAGGCGATGGCCTGCGGCACGCCGGTCGTGACGTCGAACGTCTCGTCGCTGCCGGAAGTCGCCGGCGGCGCCGCGATTCTCGTCGATCCGTACGATCCGGCGTCGATCGCCGACGGCATCAGCCGCGCGGTGAGCGATACGACGCTACGACAGGAACTGGTGGCCAAGGGCCTGGCTCGGGCGCGCGACTTCTCGTGGACGCAATCGGTCGCGGCGATTCATCAGATCTACATGGACGTGCTCGACCGGTGACCCTTCGACGAGACGCAGGGCCACCGCCGAGCGGGAGTCGACGGCGTGAAGATCGCGCTGATTCACGACTGGCTGACCGGCATGCGCGGCGGCGAGCGCGCGCTGCTCGCGTTCTGCGAGATGTTTCCGGACGCCGACCTCTTCACGCTGGTCCGCGTGCCCGGCGCCACCGATCCGATCATCGAGCAGCGTCGGGTCCGGACGTCCCCGATACAGTGGCTGCCGCTGCCCGGCCGTCTGTACCGTCATTACCTGCCGCTCTTTCCCGCGGCCATCGAGCAATTCGACCTCGATGGCTACGACCTCGTGCTCAGCACGAGCCACTGTGCCGCCAAGTCCGTCGTCGTCCCCGGGCGGACGCGCCACCTGTGTTACTGCCTGACGCCGATGCGCTACGCGTGGGACCAGTTCGACGCGTACTTCGGACCCGAGCGGGTGGGCGCGCTCGGCAGCCGCGTGATGCGGCCGGTGATGGCGGCGATGGCCCGGTGGGACCGCGCGACCGAGGGCCGCGTACACCGCTATCTTGCTATCTCTCAATACGTTGCGCGGAGAATCGGGCTCTACTATAATCGCCGATCGAGCCTCGTGTATCCGCCCGTCGAAACGACGTTCTACACGCCCACGACTGCCCCCTCGTCAGCACCCGCCGGGCTTCTCGTCGTGTCGGCGCTCGTACCGTATAAACGGGTCGATCTTGCGGTCGCGGCCGCGGCGCGGGCCGGCTTGCCGTTGACCGTCGTCGGCGACGGCCCGGAGCGCGAACGGCTGCAGGCGTCGGCTGGGCCCGGCGCGCAGTTTCTGGGCTGGCGCACCAACGAAGAGATTCGCGACCTGTATCGCTCGTCGGTCGCCACGATTCTTCCGGGCGAGGAAGATTTCGGGATCGTGCCGCTCGAGGCGCAGGCGTGCGGCCGCCCGGTGGTGGCCCTGGGTCGCGGCGGGGCGCTCGAAACGGTGATCGACGGTGAGACCGGCGTCCTGGTGGAGCCGGGCGAAGCCGCGCTCGCCGACGGCCTGCGGCGCGCGGTCGAGACGACGTGGGACGCCGAGCGCATCCGTGCTCACGCCGAACGCTTCAGCCGCGAGCGGTTCGTCCGTGACATTCGCGAGGTGATCGACGACACGATGGCGGCCGCGCCGGGGCAACGATGGTAAAGCGGCACAACCGCCTGCTCGTCGCGTTTCATGTGGCCACCGATGCCCTGCTCGGGATGGTGGCGTTCATCCTGGCGTACTACACCCGATTCGACACCGGCTTCATCCCGGCGCCGAAGGGCCAGCCGCCGCTCGGACAGTATCTCGACATCCTGCCCTACATCGCGGCGATCGTCCCGTTCGCGTTCCACCTGCAGGGGCTGTACCGCCTCCGCCGCGGCCGCTCGCGCATCGACGACTTCTTCAATGTTCTCGTCGGCAGCATCATTGCCGTCGTGTTCGGCGTCGTCGTGACGCTGTATGTCGGCACCTACTACGTGCCCGACGCGCTCCGCATGCAGGGGGCGTACGAAGTGTCGCGCGCGGTGTGGGCGATCTTCCTCGTCTACAACATCGCGCTCGGTTACCTGTCGCGCAAACTCGTGCGCGAAGCGCTCGAGCGGCGTTGGGTTGCCGGTGTCGGCCTCCGCCGGATTCTCATCGCCGGCTCGGGCGAGCTCGGGCGCATGGTCGCCGACAAGGTGCTCGAGCACCGCGAGCTCGGTTACCAGATCATCGGCTTCGTCGACGATCGCGCCGGCGGCGATCACCTCGGCTACCGCGGCCTGCCGCTCCTCGGCCGGCTCAGCGAGGCGGCCGACATCGTCCGGAGCGAGCGCATCGACCATCTCTACGTCGCGCTCCCGCTCGAAGAGCACATGAAGCTGCTCGACCTGGTCGAATCGACGAGCCGCGAAGGTGTGGACGTCAAGGTCGTCCCCGACGTCCTTCAGTTCATCGCCCTCCGCGCCCGGCTCGAAGACCTCGACGGCGTTCCGGTGATCAACCTGAACGACGTGCCGCTCCAGGGCATCAACGCGTTCGTCAAGCGGGCGCTCGACATCGCCATCTCGGCGGGGGCGCTGAGCCTGATGGCCGTGCCGTCGCTCGTGATCGCCTGGCTGATCAAGCGCGGCTCGCCCGGCCCGGTCTTCTACCACCAGGAGCGCATGGGGCTCGACGGCAAACAGTTCGTCGTCTACAAGTTCCGGACGATGCCGATGGATGCCGAGGACGAAGGCCCGGTGTGGGCGGATCAGGACGATCCGCGGGCCACGCCGATCGGCCACTGGCTGCGGAAGCGCGACCTCGACGAGTGGCCGCAGTTCTGGAACGTGCTGAAGGGCGACATGTCGATTGTCGGGCCGCGCCCGGAGCGCCCGTACTTCGTCGAGCAGTTCAAGCACCGGATCCCGCAGTACATGCTGCGCCACAAGGTCAAGGCGGGCATCACCGGCTGGGCGCAGGTCAACGGCTGGCGCGGCAACACCTCGCTCGAGAAGCGGATCGAGTACCGACCTGTATTACATCGAGAACTGGTCGGTGTCGCTCGACCTGAAGATCATGTGGCTCACGCTGATCCGCGGGGTGTTTCCACCCCGGCACGCCGCGTGAGGCGCGCGTTGCGCGCCCGTATCAGGTCCACGGTCCACAGTTCGACGGTCGCACGGTCGCCCGAAACGACGAACCATTGACCGTGGACTGTAGACCGTAGACTGTGGACCGATAGACCGTATACTCTCATGCCACACGAACGCGTCGTCATCACGGGAGCCGCTGGCTTCATCGGCTCGCATCTCGCGGAAGCGCTCCTCGATCGCGGTTACGCCGTGATCGGCATCGACAACCTGCTGACCGGCGACACCGCCAACATCGCGCACCTGCGCAATCGCGACTTCGAGTTCATCAAGCACGATGTCACGAACTACATCTACATCGAAGGGCCGGTGCACTACGTCCTGCACTGGGCGAGCCCGGCGAGCCCGATCGATTACCTGGAGTTGCCGATCCCGACGCTGAAGGTCGGCGCGCTGGGCACGCACAAGGCGCTGGGCCTGGCCAAGGCGAAGGGCGCGCGTTTCGTGATCGCGTCGACGTCCGAGGTGTACGGCGATCCGCTCGAGCATCCGCAGAAGGAAACCTACTGGGGCAACGTCAATCCGATCGGGCCGCGCGGCGTCTACGACGAAGCCAAGCGCTTCGCCGAGGCGATGACCGTCGCCTACCACCGCTTTCACGGCCTCGACGCGAAGATTGTCCGGATCTTCAACACCTACGGTCCGCGGATGCGGATTCGCGATGGGCGCGCCGTGCCGGCGTTCATTTCGCAGGCCCTGCGCAACGAGGATGTCACGGTGTTCGGCGACGGCCGGCAGACGCGGAGCTTCTGCTACATCAGCGATCTCGTGGACGGCATCATCCGGCTGATGCTGTCGTCCACCAACGACCCGGTCAACATCGGCAACCCGGCAGAGATGACGATCGAGGAGATTGCCCGCGTCATCATCGAGATGACCGGCTCGAAGAGCAAGCTGGTCTACAAGCCGCTGCCGGAAGACGACCCGAAGGTGCGCAAGCCCGACATCACGCGGGCGCGGACGCTGCTTGGCTGGGAGCCGAAGGTGGACTTGCGGACCGGGTTGACCAGCACGATCGACTACTTCAAGACGAAGATCTCAGGGCCCGCCGCCGCAGGCGGATCAGTGAATGATCTTGGCGACGCGGAAGACGTAGTCGATCCCCGAGACCAGGGTGATCGCAAGCGACGCCCAGATGAACGCGTCGACGATGAGCGATGTGCGTCCGAGGTAGTTGAAGTACATCACGACCACGCAGGTCAGGATGAAAAGCGCGGTCGCGCCCTTGCCGAGGAGCGAGGGCTTGAAGGTGCGGGGACCAAGCGCGAGGTTGACGATCGCCACCGTCAGCACGATGCCGACGTCGCGGCTGATGATGAGCACGGTCAACCAGATCGGAATCCGGTTGACGAGGCCGAGATTGGGCAGCGTCAGCACCACGAACGTGGTCACGCAGCAGCAGCTTGTCGGCGGCGGGATCGAGCCAGGCGCCGATGTCGGTCTTCTGATGCGTCAGCCGTGCGGTGAGCCCGTCGAGGGCGTCGGTCGCGCCGGCGACGACGAAGGTCGTGAGGGCCCAGCCGAAATACCCATAGACGACGAGCAGCACGAATGCCGGAATGAGCAGCATTCGGAGCAGCGTGAGTTGGTTGGCGAGCGTGAAGATCGGGCCGGTCACTTGGCGAGCGCTTCGAGGCGGCTCACGATGTCAACCACTTCGGCGCCGGTCACCGGGCGCAGCAGCTGGAAGGCGCCGGTCGAGTCGAGCGGCATGACGCCCGACGCCACGGCTTGCGACACCGCCGGATAGTTCAAATGGCCGGGCGCGACGTCGGTCACCGTGACCTGCGGCGCTCTGCCAGGCTGGTGGCCGCGCTCGGGCGCGCCAACGCCACGAGCGCGAGGATCCGTGACACGGTCTGAGCGAGATCGCCCCGCCGCACGCGCGCGCCCGGCTGAAACGTGTAGTTGGGTTGCGTGTCCATCACGCCCGCACGCACCGCCGACAGGATCCACGGTTGAGCCCAGTGGCCGCGGATATCGGTGACGACAGCCTGGCGTGGCCGGGTGCGCGTCAACAGCGATTCCAGGCGCACGCCGACGAGCGCGGCCACGTCCGCTCGAGTCGCCGCGGTGCTCGTCTCGATCGCGCGGTACTCTTCCGGCAGCCGCGCCAGCGACGCCACGTCGCGAAACTTGGCGATCCGATCCGCCGGCACCTCGTTCGGATCCAGCGCCCGCGCTTTCTCGTAGGCCGCGAGCGCGCCGGCGTTGTCGCCCTGCTCTTCGAGGATCGAGCCAATCTGCGCGAGCGAGCGGGCGTCGGTCGGATCCAGTGCGACGGCGCGGCGGAAGTGCTCGAGCGCCGCCGCCGGCTCCCCCGCCTTCCGCTCGACGATCGCAAGGTCGCGGTAGAGGAAGGCCGAGTCGGGTGACGCGGCCGTGGCCTGAAGGTACGCGGCGCGCGCTTCCGCAAACCGACCCGCGTCGCTCGCCGCCTTGGCGCGGGCCAGGTTGTCCTGGAGCGCACGGAAGCGCAGCACTTCGATGCGGCTCTGGAGCGCGGTGAGCGACGCGTCGGCTTTGACCGCCGCCTCGAAGCTGGCCAGGGCCTCGCCGTCGCGGCCGAGCTCGAGGAGCGCCTGGCCCCGGCCCACAAGTGCGGGCACGTACGTGGCCTCCGACTCCAGCGCACGATCGAATCGCTCAACCGCGTCCTTGGCATCGCGCTCGGCAAGTTCGACGTAGCCGAGCCCCGTCTCCGCCGGGTGGAACGACGGCTGGAGCTGCAACGCCGCCTCGAACTCGCGTTGCGCCGTGCCGGCATTGTCGGCCTGCAGGTAGCGCCAGCCCCGCTCGATGCGCGTCACCTGAATCTGATCGGCGCCTTGCGGAACCGTCGGGTACTGAAAATCCGGATACCGGAGCGCGGCCGGTTCGGGCGGCATCAGCGGTGTGCGCGCCGCACAGCCGGCAATCGCGAGGGCGGACCATGCCGCGAGTACGGCGACGCGACCCGACATGACTGAGAGCCGCTTCACCGGACGGCCTCTTTCACGGTCACCGCGCGCATTCGCTCGAGGAGCCGCCGCGGGAGCTCGGCCTCGAGCACGGCACGGTCGCCATGCATCACCTGGCTGTGCACGCGGGCATGGCGGTACAGCCAGACGAGCCGCGCCTGATCTTCGGGCGAGGTCAAATCGAACTCGAGCGCAACCCGCTGCTGATCCATCGACAGCCGGGCCGCCACGGCCTCCATCAGGTCGTCACAGCCCTCGCCGGTTCGCGCGGCGATCTGCACGGCCGACGGATCGGCCTCCGCCAGGCGGCGCCGCTCGTCCGGCAGCAGAAGATCGACCTTGTTGTAGACGTCGATCCGCGGCACCGCCGTGGCGCCGACCTCTTCGAGCACGCGGGTGACCGCGGCCATGTGACGTTCGCGTTCAGGCGTCGAGGCGTCGATCACGTGCAGCACCAGCGACGCTTCCGCCGTCTCCTCGAGCGTGGCTCGAAACGCGGCGACCAGCGCGTGCGGCAGGCGATCGATGAATCCGACGGTGTCGGAGAGCAAGAGCTCACGTCGATCCGGCATTTTGACGCGACGCACGAGCGGATCGAGCGTGACGAACAGCGCGTTCGACGCGAGCGCGTCGGACCGCGTCAGCCGATTGAAGAGTGTGGTCTTGCCGGCATTGGTGTAGCCGACCAGCGCGACAGTCGGCACCGACGTCTTCTGTCGCCGCTCGCGCAACTGCGAGCGGCGCTGCCGAACCTCGTCGATCGACTCCTGCAGCGAATGGATCCGGGTCCGGATCCGACGCCGATCGGCCTCGAGTTTCGTTTCGCCAGGGCCGCGGGTGCCGATGCCGCCGCCAAGCCGCGAGAGCGCCAGCGCCGACCCGACCAGCCGCGGCAACAGGTATTTGAGCTGCGCCAGTTCGACCTGCAGCTTGCCTTCACGGGTTCGCGCCCGGCGCGCGAAGATGTCGAGAATGACCTGCGTGCGATCGACGACGCGGCGGTCGAGCCGCTTCTGGAGCTCGCGCAATTGCGCCGGCGACAGCTCGTTGTCGAAAATCACGAGATCGACGTCGGCTTCGGCGGCCGCGTTCTTCAGCAGATCGACTTTGCCGCTGCCGAGGAACGTCGCGGAGTCCGGCTTGGGACGGTCCTGCAGGACGCGCAGCACGACCTCGGCGCCCGCGGCGTCCGCCAGGCCCGCAAGCTCTTCCAGCGAATGCTCTGCGTCGATGCGTCGCGTGGTTCCCGTGACCAGGCCAACGAGCGCGGCGCGCTCTGTGCGACTCGAGGATGATCTCGCACCCGCCGACGAAACGACGGGGCGAAGATCCGGACGCCGATCTGACATGCGTGCGTCGTGATCTTAGCATGTCGCTCGACGCCGATCGGGCCGCGCGCTCGCACCAGTCACGGTCCCAGTTGGTCGATCACCGACACATATAATCGTCCACGCGATCGGCAGCGACGACGCCGGCCCGACGCGGCAATCACGAGTCCTGTAGCAATGACCGCGCACCCATCCCAGACACGCGAAGCGGGGCCGCGGCCGTTTCAGCAGTTCTTCCAGACCGAATCCGTCGGCGGCGCTCTGCTCCTGATCTGCGGTGTAGCCGCGATCGCGTTGGCCAATTCGCCATGGGGCGACAGTTATCTGCGCTTCTGGCACACGCCGTTTGCCATCAGCGTCGGCGGCTCGACGCTGTCGCTGAGCCTGCTCGGATGGATCAACGACGGTCTGATGGCCGTGTTCTTTCTGCTGGTGGGCCTCGAAATCAGGCGCGAGCTGGTCGCTGGCGAACTGGCGTCGCCTCGCCAGGCGGCGCTGCCGATTGCCGGCGCGATCGGCGGCATGGTCATGCCGGCCCTTCTCTATCTGCTCGTCACCGCTGGAACGCCAGGGGCCGCCGGTTGGGGCATTCCGATGGCGACCGACATCGCCTTCGCCCTCGGCATGCTGGCACTCGTTGCGCCCGGCGTCCCGACCGGCGCCAAAGTCTTTCTCGCGGCCCTGGCCATCGTCGACGACATGGGCGCCGTCCTCGTCATCGCGCTCTTCTACACCAGCACAGTGCATTGGGACGCACTGGCGGCCGCGGCCGTCATCCTCGTTCTGCTGGTTGCGCTGAACCGGCTCCGTGTCCGCGCTCTGACACCCTACCTCGCGCTCGGCGCGGTGCTGTGGTTCTTCGTCCACGAGTCCGGCGTGCACGCGACGGTCGCCGGCGTCCTCCTGGCGTTCACGATTCCGGCGCGCTCGCGGATCAATGCGCAGGACTTCTCGCGGCAGGCCCGTCACCTGCTCGATGAATTCGATCGGACCGAGACGGGCGACCTTCTGGTGCTGACGAGCAAGGGGCAACAGGAAGCGCTCTTCGCACTGGAGCGAACGAGCGAGTCGGTCACCGAGCCGCTGCTCCGCCTCGAGCACGGCCTGCACGGATTCGTCGCCTTTGTCGCCATGCCACTCTTTGCGATCGCGAATGCGGGCGTCCCGCTCGCCGGATCGATTGGGGATCCGGCGGTGTCGATCGCCGCCGGCGTCGGGTTGGCGATCGGCAAGCCGCTCGGGATCATGCTGGCCGCATACCTGACGGTGCGCGGTGGCCTGGCGTCGCTACCGGATCGGGTGAGCTGGGGAACGCTGCACGCGTGTGCGTGGCTAGCCGGCATCGGGTTCACGATGTCGCTGTTCATCGCGACGTTGGCGTTCGATTCGGCGGCGCTGGTCGACTCCGCCAAGATCGGGGTGATGGCTGGCTCGGTGGCCGCCGGAATCGTCGCGACAGTGCTGATGCGACGCGCCCGATCAGAATTCGGGGGCGCGGTCGCCGCCATCAGGTGAGGAACTCATGGCAGCCAAGAAACGAGCGTCACGAAAGCCGCGGCTGCCTCGTGCCCCGCTCCCCCGCCAGACGGGGGGCGGCACGAGGACAAGTCGAAGCGGCCGTTCAGGAAACTGAAACATCGGAAGCGACCAGCGGCTGAGGAGGCATGAGGGTCGGCAGCGTCGCCGCGAGGGCCGCGCTCCATGCTTGGGGCTGCGGGACAACGAAGCTGGTTCGCTGACCGCCGCGACCATGCCCTCGGCCCAGTGACGCGCGGTGGCCTGCGCCAGATGCTGGCGCATCCGCCGCAGCCGCGTGCGCTGCTCGGCCGGTGACATCGTGAGGGCGGTCGCGAACGTGCGCGCGACGCCTTCGAGGTCGTAGGGGTTGACGATCAGCGCATCGGTGAGTTCCTGCGCCGCACCGGCCCACGCACTCAACATGAGGACGCCACGCTCGTCGTCGCGCGCCCGGACGAACTCCTTGCTCACCAGGTTCATCCCGTCGTGGAGGCTGCCGACGTAGCAGACATCCGCGGCGCGGAAGTATCGATCCACCGTCGACGGCAGATGATGCGCTTCGATCAGGCGGATCGGTCCGCCGCCCTCGTCGAAACGCTTGTTGATCCGCGCGGCGAGGTCGCGAACGCGCTGCCGCGTGGTGCGATAGGCCTGAATGCCCTCGCGGCACGGCTGCGCCAGCTGCGCGAAGACGAAGCGGCCAATCAGCTCCGGCCGCCGCTCGAGCAGGCACTCGATGCCGAGGAACTTGTGCTCGAGCCCCTTGGTGTAGTCGAGCCGATCGACGCTGACCCCAAGGAACGTCGCGTCCGCGGCGCCGATTTCGTCGAGCACGTGCTGACGGCACGCGGCCGGCGACCACGCGTCTGCCGGCGGTTCCACCCAATCGATCGAGGCCGGGAACACGCCCACTGACGTGCAGCGGTCCTTGAAGGTGATGATGCCGGCGTGGCGATCGACCGTCGCGTGCAGCAGCGACTCGGCCGCTGCCAGGAAGTGCTGGGCGTCGGCCGCAGTCTGAAACCCAATCGCCGTGCTCCCGAGGAGGCCTTCGAGAAGCGTGCGGCTCCAGGGACAGACGCTGAACGTTTCGGGGCGGGGCCACGGAATGTGCCAGAACGTCGCGATGCGGCTGAGCGGCAGCTGACGCCGAATGAGAAGCGGCGCGAGCGCGAAGTGATAGTCCTGGACGAGCACGACCGGCGCACGATCGGTCGCCTCTTCCGCGACGGCGTCGGCAAAGCGGCGGTTGACGAGCTCGTAGGAGTGAAAGTCCCTGGCGAAGAACGTGGGCTCGACCGCAGTGCGATGACAAAGCGGCCACACGGCGCTGTTGGAGAACCCGTTGTAGTAGCCGTGCTGTTCTTCCGCCTCGAGGAACACCCGGCGCAGGCGATACCGCGGCGCATCGACAGGGACGGCGAGACCGTCCCGATCCGTTGCCGCCACGCGATCGCTTTCACCGACGCCCTCCGCAATCCACACCCCTGAACGTTCGAGCAGGAGGGGCTCGACCGCGTTGACGACGCCAGACGACGAGCGCAACGCGCGGAGCACGCCGCTGGTGTCGCGTTCGTGTCGATAGGGCTCGCGATTCGCGAGAACGATCAATTGCCGACCTTCCACCAATGCAGGGTTGCGCTGCGTCATGGTGTCGACAGTAGACTCCGAGGGCCGCACCGTTGAGAATCCGGTGAACATGGGACAGCTCGCTCTTTCGCAGGGGAGCGGTCTCGCCGGTGCCCGCATGCCGCTGTGGTCGAGTTGGCTCCCCCCTGAAGGGGATAGCTCGCTGAGCCGTCGAACACATAAGCTGAGGAAGTGGCACCTCGAAAGGAACGACGCATGAGAATCCGCACCTGGCCGCTTGCCGCGCTCGGACTCGCCGGTCTGCTGGTGCTCGTCGTCTTTTCAGTCGCGACCGCGTCGAGTCGCGCCCAGGAGATCTACACGCAGCTCGACGACCTCAACGCGCACTACCAGGGCGTCCAGACCAAGCTGCGACAGCTGCGATCCGACAACCACCTCTCCGGCATCTTCGTCCGCGACTACCTGCTCGACACCGTGCGCGAACGCGACCCCGAGTACCGCCAACGGCTCTCCGCGTACCGCGAGACCAACCGCACGACGCTGCAGGAGTTGCGGCGGCTGGCCCGCGCGCGCGGCGAGGACGAAAGCCGCATCCTCCGTCTCGAAGCCAACCTCGAAGACTACTGGGAGGGGCTGGAGCCGCTGTTCGACTGGACGATCGGCGAGAAGATCAACATGAGCGCGAGCTTCCTGCGGCGCGAGGTCCTGCCGCGGCGCGACGCGGTGCTGGCCATCGCGCAGGAAATCGAGCAGATCAACAACGCCAACCTCGCCACCCAGCGCGCCGCGGTCACCGAACGGCAGCGGGCGCTGCGCAGCGAGCTGGCCACGCTGCTGTGGCGGACGATCGCGCTCGGGCTGCTCCTCGCCATCCCGGTCACCTTCCGCCTGCGCATCCTCGAGCGACGCTCCGAAGTGCAGAAGGAACGCGCGCAGGAAGCCGAACACCAGCTGCGCGAGCTGTCACAACAGCTGGTGGCGACGCAGGAGGAAGAGCGCCGCAAGCTGTCGCGGGAGCTGCACGATCACGTCGGCCAGATGCTGACCGCCCTGCGGATGGAGCTGGGGCGCATCGAACGGGTCGGCAAGTCCGCGAACGTCGCGCTCGGCAACACCGTCGGCGAATGCCGCGAGCTCGTCGACAACATGGTCCACACCGTCCGCGATCTCGCGCTCGGCCTCAGGCCGAGCATGCTCGACGACTTCGGGCTGCAGCCGGCGCTCGAGTGGCTGGCGCGCGATTTCACCCGCCGTTCGCTCGTCCCGGTCGAACTCGCCGTCTCCGGTCAGCTCGACGATCTGAGCGACCAGCACCGCACCTGCGCCTATCGCATCGTCCAGGAGGCGCTGACCAATTGCGTCCGCCACGCGAAGGCCACCCACATCATCGTGAAGCTGCGAACCGACGACGAGGCGTTGTCGGTGTCGGTCGGCGACGACGGCATCGGGCTCGACCCGGGACGCCGGGCCGTCGGCTTCGGCCTGCGCGGAATCGAGGAGCGGGTCCGCGAGCTTGGCGGCAGCATCCAGATCAACAGCGTGACCGGCAAGGGCGCGACGCTCGCCGTCCGCCTGCCACTCATCAGGGAGGCGTCGCTTGCGCGTGCTGCTGGCTGACGATCACGCTATCGTGCGGCGGGGCTTGCGCAGCCTGCTCGACGTGCATCCCGACATCAAGGTCGTCGGCGAGGCCGCCGACGGGCTCGAGGCGCTGCGTCTGATCGAGGAACAGAAGCCCGATGTCGTCGTCCTCGACATCGGGATGTCGAAGCTGAACGGCATCGAGGTGGCGGGGCGCGTCCAGAAGCTCACGACCCCGCCGCACGTGATCATCCTCAGCATGCACGCCGACGAGTCCTACATCATTCGCGCGCTTGCCGCGGGCGCACGCGCCTACCTGCTGAAGGATGCGACCGACGAGGATTTGATTCCCGCGCTGCGCGCCGCCGCCGCCGGCAAGCCGTTCTTCAGCCCCAGCGTGACCGCGGTGCTCATCGAGGACTACGTCGGACAGCTCCGGTCGCGCGGGCTCACCGATTCGTTCCACCTGCTCACCGACCGTGAGCGCGAGGTCCTGCAGCTCCTCGCCGAAGGCCGCTCGAACAAGGAAGTCGCGGTGTTGCTGGACGTCGGGTTGTCCACGGTCGAAACGCACCGCGCCAACCTGATGCAGAAGCTGAACCTGCACAACACCGCCGAGATCGTGCTCTACGCGGTCCGTAAGGGCATCATCCACTAACATGGACTCTTCGCGCCTCGCGCAGATGAGTTGCAGGATCCACGCGGCGAGTCATGGGAGCACGGCATGGTGCTGCAGGCGGATGAAGTCGTCGAGCTCGTCTATGAACTGCTTCTGAAGCGGAAGCCCGAGGCCGGGGCGCTCCAACACTGGTCGAGCGCGCTCACCGACGGCCTCACGCACGACCAGTTCGTTCAAGCCGTACTTGGATCGAGCGAGTTCCGCCGCCACCTGGGGACCGCGGACGCTCATGACGATGTCGATCTCGTCATTCCGATGATGGGCCGTCAACTGCGGGTCCCGGCGTCCGATCGCGATCTCGTTCCGACGCTACTGAGAGACCGCACGTGGGAACCGCATCTCACACGCTACCTGCTGCGGGAACTGCGGCCCTCGGACGTGTTCCTCGATGCCGGCGCCAATCTTGGCTATTTCACCGTGCTCTGCGCTCCACTCGTCGATCGGGTGATAGGGTTCGAACCCGTTGCCAGGACGCATCGCTACTGCCAGCTGAATGTCGCGCTCAACGCGTTGCAGAACGTCGAATTGCTCCGATTCGGGTTGTGGCATGAAGACACGACGCTCTCGATGCGCGGTGATTCGGTCGGCGTGAATGCGGCGATCGCTCCGAGCGCAAGCGTCGCCGGGATCGAATCAGTGCAATGCGTCTCCCTTGACGGGCTGATTGAGAGCGGCCGCCTTCGCCTGCCAAGACTCGATGTGATCAAGATGGACGTGGAAGGTGCCGAACTGTCGGCGCTGAATGGCATGCGCGGCCACAATCGAACGCCATCGGCCGAAGATCATCATGGAAGTCAACCCGCCGATGCTGGCGACCTTCGGCGTCACCATCGACGACGTCTGGCAGTTTCTTCGCGCGCGCGGCTACGGGATCCACGCCTTCGAACCGTGGCAGGAACGGGATCCGTTCCACGTTCCTGATCTCGACGACTTCAGACGGCTATGCACGGCCCACAGCCTGATTGACATCGTCGCGCTGAGCTAGTCTGACCGCCCTACTCTGCTTCTGCCGGCGGGTCGTCCTCGACGCGGGCCACCGCGGCCGGCTCCAACCTCGTGGCCACCGCGATGGCCAGACCGATCAGGAGCACGACGTCGGTCACGAAGACGATGTGCAGTCCAGACGCGCCGACCACGCCGGCCAGTACGGGGCTGAAGGCCAGGCCGACGAGCGACGCCGTCGTCATGATGCCGAAGCCGGTGACATGCGCATCGGCCGGAAGAAGCGCGCCGGCCACGCTGTACGCCGCCGTCATCGCGACGCCGATCCCGAGGCTCACGATCACCAGGGCCACGGTCAGCACGAACAGCGATGGCACCAGCACGACCAGCGTCAACGCGGCCGCGATGATCACCGACACCGCCGTGATGATCAGGCGCGGCGGCCATCGGGCCATGAAGACGCCGGCGGTGCGATGGCCGAGCGCGGCGCACGCCGCGATCAGCGAGAACAGCAGGCCGGCGACGGTCGGAATGCGATCGGCCGGCACGCCGAGCTGTTCGATGAAGAGCGGCAGGATCGGACTGAAGCTGCGATCGACGGTCACGAGCGTGAAGATCGCGGCGAGCACCAGGAGAAATCCCGGTGTCCGCGCCAGCTCGCGCATCACCGAGCCGAGACTGCGGGTGGCCGCGCGCGCCCGCGGTGCGTGCGGTTCCTTGTACCAGACGACGATCATCGCGAGCGCAATCAGGTAAACGACCGCGGTGACGAGAAACGCGCGCCGCAGACCGACGAGCGGCGCGAGCACGCCGCCGAGGATCGGGCCGAGCGCCGGGCCCAGGCGCTGTCCCATCTGCACCAGGCCAATCGCCTTCGGCATCTCGTCACGCGGCACCGACTGCGCCGCCATCGACATCGTCAGCGCGCCGTAGCCGGCGAAGACTCCGAGCAGGCCGCGGAGCGCGACCAACTGCCACGGCGCGGTCACGAACGCCATCGCCGCCTTCGTCAACGAAAAGGCCACGAGCGAACGGACGACGAGGATCTTGCTGCCGTAGCGATCGCCGACCCGGCCCCAGAGCGGAGCGCTGATCGCGGTGACCGCGGGCGTCGCCCCCAGCGTCAGACCGCTCCATAACGCGATCTCGCCGACATCGCTGACCCCGAGCTCGCTGATGTAGAGCGGCAGGAACGGCATGACCAGCGTGAAGCCGGCGAAGCCGGTGAAGCAGGTCGCCGCCGCGACGAGAACGTTGCGACGGCTCTGAGCAGGAGAGAGGAGAGACGCGCTTGCGGAACTCTGCGCGGGCGCCTCGGCGTCAGCCATGGCGATTAGAACCTGATCTTCACCGCCGGTCCCGGATAGACCTGAATGCTGTCGATGAAGCGGATGCGGTGCGGATTGGTCTGCATGATGAGCGAGCTGGTGCGGATGCCCTCGCCGAAGAAGCGCACGCCCTTGAGCAGCGTGCCATCGGTCACAGCGGCGGCGGCGAAGATGATGTCGCGTCCCGACGCGAGATCCTCGGACTTCAAGACCCGCTTCGTGTCGGTAATCCCCATCGCCCGGCACCGTTCCTCGTGCTCGGGCTTGGTCACGACCAGCCGCGCGAAGATCTCGCCGTTGAGGCAGCGCATCGCCGCGGCCGCGAGCACACCTTCGGGCGCGCCGCCGATACCCATGACCGCATGGACGCCGGTGCCGGCGACCGCCGCGGCGATCGCCGCCGACAGGTCGCCGTCGCCAATCAACCGGATGCGCGCGCCGGTCGCGCGAATGTCGGCGATCAGCTTTTCGTGCCGCGGCCGATCGAGCACGACCACGCTGAGCTCGTCCACCTGACGCCCCAGGCTGCGCGCGATGACCCGCAGGTTGTCGCGCACCGGCGCATCGATGTCGACCATGTGCTTGGCGCTCGGGCCGACGACCAGCTTGTCCATGTAGACGTCGGGAGCATGCAGCAGGCCGCCGCGCTCGGACGCGGCGAGCACCGCAATGGCGTTGGGTTCGCCGGTGGCGCAGAGGTTCGTCCCTTCGAGCGGGTCGACGGCGATGTCGACCTCGTCGAACTGGCGGCTGCTGCCGTTCGGGTGCAGCGCCATGCCAACGCGTTCGCCGATGTACAGCATCGGCGCTTCGTCGCGCTCGCCTTCGCCGATGACAATCGTCCCGTCGATCGGGACGGTGTCCATCTCCTTCCGCATCGCCTCGACGGCGGCCTGGTCGGACTGGTGGCGGTCGCCCTGCCCCATCGTGTGGGCGCAGGCGATGGCCGCCTGCTCGACGACCCGAAGGAACTCGAGCGAAAGATCCGACTCCATCGCCTTGCGCGCGCTATTCGGCTTCTGGATCGTCGTCTCGGATTTCATCGTCGGGTTCCTCAGCTCGTGTTGCGATGAAAGCGTTGCTCATCAGTGCGGTCGAGATTCAGCATGGCAGCCGCAGATCTTACAACGAGGTTGCCCCTGGAATCCTGGAACCCCCGTCTAGGCCTCGCGCCGCACGACAACCGCCGCGCCCCGGCTGAGGCCGAGCACGCTGGCGGCGCTGCCAGCGTTGACCGCAATCTCGAGGTGGTCGGTGCTGCCGAAGAGCGCGCAGATCTCGCCCGCCCCGCTGTCGGCGTAGGTTGGCACGATCCGCGGAACCTCATGGCCGTCGATCGTGACCGCGATCACGGCGCCGCGCGAGAACTGGTCGAAGGTGCGATGGTCGATGTTGGTGATCAGATTGCCAAACCGATCCACGCGCACGACGGCGCCGGTGATCGCCGAGGTCGTCCACGGTCGGCTCCGGAAGCGACAGATGTTGGTAATCGTGGAGCGGGCGGCCCAGCGACGTGAGGCCGATGCCCTTGGCGAGCCAGCCCGCCGCCGGGGCAAAACGATCGCGGCCCTCGAACGTCCGGCTGACCGTGGGCCGCGCATACTTGCGTTCGGTCAGCTCGACGACCCGCTTGGGCGGGAGCTCGCGAAACACGGCGGAAAGCACCCCGTTATCTGGGGCGACGAACCGGAAGTCGCCAGCCTCGGCGGCAAGGCCGCGTCGCCCCGAGCCCACGCCCGGATCGACGACGACCAGAAAGACCGTGCCCGGCGGAAAGTAGCGATAGCTCGCCGCGAGCTCCAACGCGCCGGTCAGCACGTCGTGCGGCGGAATGTCGTGGGTGATGTCGACGAGCGCGGCGTCCGGACAGACGCTGAGCACGACACCCTTCATCGTCCCGGCATAGTGGTCGCGGGTGCCGAAGTCCGACAGCAGCGCGACAAGGGGGCGCGCCATGCGGGATCTCGCCTACGAGGAGGACGAGTCGAGGCCGAGGTACGCGGGCTTTCTGAAGAGAATCTCGCGGACGTTGTTCTTCATCAGGAACGAGTCGGTGACCCGCAGCCCCTCGAAGAGTTTGATGATGTCGCGATTGACCAGGGTCCGCTGCCGCTGCCGCGCCGCCGGGTAGGTCCGGTACCGAAGATTGGTTTCGTCGACGACGACGTACTTGGTGTAGACCTGCGAGCGGCCTTCGGCGGTACTGAACAGGCCGAGGAGCACGCCTTCCGGACGCAACACGCGCGTCAGCGCCACCGCCAGCGCGTTGGCCGCCGGGCGGTCGAGGAAGTCCATCACATCCCAGCAGAGAATGCCGTCGATACTCTCCGCAGGCTGCGTGAATCGCGTCCCGAGAAACTTCGGCAGATCGGCCAGCTTGTCTTCCTTCACGTGGCGATCGATGTCGGCGGCGAGATCCTCGACGCGGAGCCGGCACGCGAGCTGCTCGCCGAAGAACGTGACGTTGCTGCCGACGACCGGACCGAGATCGAGCAGCGTCGGGGCCTCGCGCGTCTGCAGCAGCTTGATGAATTTCGCTAGCGCCTTGGTGGGATAGGCGGGCTCCGGCGGCTGCGACGTAGACGGCGTGCCGGCAGGCAAATCGGCCTCGGGGGCCCGGCGGCCCCCGAAGATGGAAAACCAATCTGTCAGCGATCGGCTCGCGCCTGGCATGTCAGCAGTAGGTGCGGTGCACGCGATCGGCTGCCGGCGGCGGCTTGCGACAACGCCTGCTGCGCGGCTGCCAGGCTTGCCGATCGCGAAACAGTTTAGGCGCCGACCTTCTGCCCGGCCCCGGACACCGCAGGCGCAGCCGCGGGTGTCGCCGGTTTCGCGGCCGCCGTCGGCTTGGTCCCGGTGCGCTGCATGTCGACGCTGCCGCGGAAGTGCGCGCCTTCGGCAATCGCGACGCGCGGCGACGCGATGTCGCCGTCGACCGAGCCGGCGTCACGGATGTCGACCTTTTCCGAGGCGGTCACGTTGCCGACGACTTCGCCGAGCACGACGACCGCCTTCGCGAAGACCTCGGCTTTGATCTTGCCGTTGGGCCCGATGGTCAACACGTTTTCCCGGAGCTCGATCTTCCCTTCGACGTGCCCTTCGATGGTGAGATCTTCGCTTCCGCTCAGTTCCCCTTTGATGACCACCGACTTCCCAATGTTCACTTTGTCCCTCTCAATCTGGGGGCGCTTATCGCCAGCTGCTTGAGGAGCCACCGCGGGTTGCGCGGCGACCGGGGGTGCCGCCGGAGCCGGCGGAGGTGGGGTCGGCTTGACCGCCTCGTCACGCTTCCACATCACTCAAATCCTCCCCCTCAAGGTCAATCGTGTCGTGCCAGAGGCCGGGTCCCCGGTGTGTCACTGAGACACCACAGGATTCACTGAGGGTGCTTTGAAACCCGGGGGAAATGGGCTTCGGGTCTGAAGCAGAGCCAGTATACGGAGCCGCCGAGAGCATTGTCTAGTCCTTTTATTGCTGAGGGTTAGCAGCAATGCTACGATCGATTTCACCGTGAGTCGGGTCTATCTGGATCACAACGCCACGACGCCGCTGGCCCCCGTCGTCGCCGACCGGATGGACCGGGCGGCTCGCGACTTCTGGGGCAACGCGTCCAGCGTTCACCATTTTGGGCAGCAGGCCAAAGCGGCCCTCGACGAATCCCGCTCACAGGTCGCCGCCCTGCTCGGCGGCGACACGTCGGAAATCATCTTTACGGGGGGCGGGACCGAGAGCGACAACTTTGGCATCCGCGGCGCCGCCGAGGCGCTCGAACCAAGTGGACGCCGCCATCTGATCGCCAGCAGCATCGAGCACGAAGCCGTGCTCAATACCTTGAAGGCGCTGGCCCGCCGCGGCTGGGAGGTCACGCTCCTGCCCGTCGGCCATACTGGCATTGTCGATCCCGAGACGCTTCGACAGGCGATCACCGACCGCACGGCGCTCGTCTCGGTGATGCACGCGAACAACGAGATCGGCACGATTCAGCCGATCGCCGAGATGGTCGCGATCGCCAAGGCACACGGGGCCCTGGTCCATGTCGACGCCGTCCAGACCGCCGGCAAGATCCCGATCGACGTGAAGGCGCTCGGGATCGACATGGCGTCGATCTCGGCACACAAGCTGTATGGCCCGAAGGGCGTCGGCGCGCTTGTGGCTGCGAAAAGGCGTCCGGCTGCTGCCCTTCGTGACCGGCGGGCGACAGGAACGCGGCCGGCGTGCCGGCACCGAGAACGTCGCCGGCTGCGTCGGCCTCGGCACGGCCGCCGAACTGGCACTGACGAAGATGGCCGACGAATCGACCCGGGTCGCCGCGCTGCGCGACCGCCTCGAAGGCGGCATTCTCGGTGCGATTAGCGGGGCCGAACGCAACGGCGCCGCCGCGCCGCGCGTACCGAATACGACGAATCATCAGCTTCGAGCGGATCGAGTCCGAATCGCTCCTGATCGGCCTCGATCTCGAAGGCATCGCGGTGTCGTCGGGCTCGGCGTGCTCGTCGGGGACGCTCGAGCCGTCGCACGTGCTCAAGGCGATGGGGCTGCCGCACGCGCGGACGTTGAGCTCGATTCGCTTCAGCCTCGGCGCCGCCAACGTCGAGGCCGACGTCGATCGCGTCATCCGCGTTCTGCCGCCGCTCGTCGAGAAACTGCGGAGCCTGTCGGCGGTCGGCGGTCGCCGCTGAGGGAACGCGCACAGAGACGCCACGAGACACAGAGGTTGTTTTCACAAAGACTTGCCTCATCGCATGGGCATGTCGGGGAGAGAGACTCCGCAAAGGCACTGAGGGCCGAGAGAATAGATTTCTCTTGTCGGCTGTGCCTCTGTGGCCGATTCGCACGATGCGGATAGTGGTCGCCATGTCGGGAGGAGTCGATTCCTCGGTTGCGGCCGCGCTCCTCGCGGAGCAGGGCCACGAGGTCATTGGTGTGTCGATGCAGCTCTACGATCAGACCGAAGGCCAGGCAAGCTTCGGCACGTGCTGCACGATCGACGACCTCTACGATGCCCGGCGTGTCGCCGCCGCAATCGGCATTCCGCACTACATTGTCAATTTCGAGAGCCGGTTCGACGAGCAGGTCGTGTCGAACTTCGTCCGCGAATACAGCGCCGGACGAACGCCGATCCCATGCGCGCACTGCAACGCCGATCTGAAGTTTTCGACCTTGCTCGATCGGTCGACGGGGTATGGAGCAGACGCCCTCGCCACCGGGCACTACGCGCGGATCGCACAGACGCCCGACGGCGCCTATGTGCTGCGACGCGGGGCTGACGCGGCGAAGGATCAGACCTACTTCCTGTTTTCGCTGACGCAGGCGCAACTGGCGCGGGCGGCGTTTCCGGTCGGCGATCTGAACAAGGAGCAGGTCCGCGATCACGCGCGACGATTGAAGTTGCGCGTCGCCTCGAAGCCGGACAGCCAGGAGATCTGCTTCATTCCGGATGGCGACTACGCCGGGTTCATCGAGCGCAGCGCCCCGGAGTTGAAGCGCCCAGGCGCGCTCGTCGACCGCGACGGCGCCGTCGTCGGCGCCCACGAAGGCGTGCACCGCTTCACGATCGGACAGCGGAAGGGGCTTGGGCTCTCCGCGTCAACGCCGCTCTACGTGCTCGAGATCCGTCCGGAGACGGCCGAGGTCGTCGTCGGCCCGCGCGACGGACTGGCGGGCTCCCGGCTCTCGGCGTCGCAGGTGAACTGGGTCTCTGGTCGCCCCGCGGTTGACTGGACCGCCGTGACCGGCCAGATTCGGCATCGCCATACGCCGGCACCCGCACGAGTGCGTGCTCTGGATGACGACCGGGCCGAACTGGAATTCGAGTCGCCGCAGACCGCGATCACGCCGGGACAGGCCGTCGTTTTCTACGACGGCGATGTCGTTGTGGGCGGCGGCTGGATCGACTGAGTCGAGGGAACTGTCGCTTTCAGCCGCCAGTTTCCAGTTTCAAAGGATCCCTCAGCTCCGTCTCCACCCGAAAGCCCTTGGAACTGGGAACTGACAACTGGAAACTGACGCTCTTTTTACACTGAAGCTCTCTCTGCCGGCGTCTCGTGCGACAGTCCCGACAAGAAGCGCTCGGCATCGATCGCCGCCATGCAGCCGGAGCCGGCGGCGGTGACGGCCTGGCGATAGACGTGATCCTGCACGTCGCCGGCGGCGAACACGCCCGCCACGTTGGTGCGCGTTCCTTCGCGGGTCGCGACGTAGCCGCCATCGTCGAGGGCGACCTGTCCTTCGACGAGCTTGGTGTTCGGCACGTGGCCGATGGCGATGAACAAGCCGTCGACGGCGAGCTCGCTGACCTCACCGGTGATCAGGTTCCTCAGGACCAACGCCGTGACCGTCCCCTGGGCCGGGTCCTTGATGTCGATGACCTCGGTGTTCCAGATGAACTTCACGTTCGGCAGCGATTTCGCCTTGTCCTGCATCACCTTCGAGGCGCGGAGCTCGTCGCGGCGATGGATCACGGTGACCGTCGAGCACAGCTTCGACAGATAGATCGCTTCCTCCATTGCGGTGTCGCCGCCGCCGACGACCGCGACCTGGCGGCCCTTGAAGAAGAAGCCGTCGCAGGTCGCGCAGGTGGAGACCCCGCGTCCCGACAGCTGCTTGTCGACGCCGAGGTTCAGCCACTTGGCGGTGGCGCCGGTCGCGAGGATCAGCGTGTCGGTGAAGTATTCGGTCTTGCCGACGGTGATCTTGAACGGCCGCTTCGAGAGATCCAGCGCGGTCACGTCACCGGCGACGAACTCGGCGCCGAAGTGGCCGGCCTGCAGCCGCATCTCCTCCATGAGATCGGGCCCCATGATGCCGTCGCGAAACCCGGGATAGTTCTCGACCGCCGTGGTCAGCATCAACTGACCGCCCTTCTCGATGCCCTCGATGACCAGCGGCTGAAGGTTGGCGCGCCCGGCGTACAACGCGGCTGTGAGGCCGGCCGGCCCGGTCCCGATGATGGTGACTTGTCGACTCGTGTTCATGGTGATGACGAAGACGCAGATGAACAAAGAACAAAGAGCAAAGAACTAAGAACGGAACCAGGAACGGTGAACCTAGAACGACGGAATGGAACGCAGAACCATGAACGACAGAACAGAGCGAACCGAACGAACGAAACCAACCGGGCTGCCGTGTCGGACACACGAACCGCCAAGCTGGCATGCGAACACGGCGCGACTCGAATCGAACGCTCACCTGCACGCGAACCATCTCTCGTTCCGTTCTGCGTTCCGCGTTCGTTTCGTTCTGCGTTCCGCGTTCGTTCCGTTCGACGTTCTGCGTTGAACCGTTCAGGCGTTCCGTTCCTCGTCCTGCGTTGTGTGTTCCGCGTTCCGTTCTTTGTTCTTAGTTCTTTGTTCTTTGTTGGTCCAAACTGCTCCCGACGTGTTTATCGATGACGCGAACGAGGTCGTCTTTTGCCGCCAGCCCGACAATCGTTTCCTTCAGGTCGCCGTCCTTGAAAAGCAGCAGCGTCGGGATGCCCCGGATGAAGAACCGGTTCGGCGTCATCGGGTTTTCGTCGATGTTGACCTTGGCCACGGTCAGCCGACCGTTGTAGTCCTCCGCCAGCTGATCAACAGTGGGCGCCAGGCGCCGGCAGGGCGCACACCACTCCGCCCAGAAATCCACCAGAACGACGCCGGTTTTGACCGACTGCTCGAAATCCGAATCCGTAAACGTCTTGACCTTCTCGGAAGCCATGTGTTCAGTGCCTCAACCCGTTAGATGTTCCCCGGTTCGTTGCGGATAGCCGCAGCCGCCCTACGCAAACTGCGGCGACCGTCCCCGGACCGGCAGGCTTTTTCGCCGGGCGGCGATCACTCCTTTATACACCTTGACGTACTCGGCCGCCGAGTGGCCCCACGAGAAGTCCTTCTTCATCCCGCTGACCTGCAGGCGCCGCCAGATCTTCGGCTGGCGGTAGACCGCCAGGGCCTCGGTCAACGCCTGGAACAGCGCCGCGGCATCGTACTCGCGGAACAGGAATCCGGTGCCACTGGCGTTCCGCGGATCGTAGGGTCGGACCGTGTCCACCAACCCGCCGACCGCGCGGACGACCGGCACGGTGCCGTAGCGCATGCTGTACATCTGGTTCAAGCCGCACGGCTCGTAGCGCGACGGCATCAGGAAGATGTCAGCGCCGCCCTCCACGAGATGCGCGCGCCGCTCGTCGAAGCCGATGTGCGGGCTGATCCGATCCGGCGCGATCGACTTCATCCATCGCCACATGTCCTCGAACCGCCGTTCGCCAGTTCCGACGACGACGAACGCGGCGTCGAGCGAGGCGAGCTGCGGCGCCAGCCAGGCGATGAGATCGAGCCCCTTCTGCTCGACCATGCGCGACACCATGCCGATGACCGGCCGCTCCATCGCCCGATCGTCGCTGGCGAGTCCGAACGTCTCGAGCAGCGCCTTCTTCGCCGCGCGCTTGCCGCTCAGATCCGCCGCCGTGAACGGCGCCGGCAAGTACGGATCCGTCGTCGGATCCCATTCCTCGTCGTCGATGCCGTTGAGCACGCCGACGAGCGCCGACGCGCGGGTGCGCATGACGCCTTCGAAGCCGTAGCCGTACTCGGGCCGCTGAATCTCCTGCCCGTAGGTCGGACTCACCGTGGTGATGATGTCGCTGAACTGCACGCCCGCCTTCAGGTAGCTGAGGCGATCCCAGAACTCGAAGCCGCTGACGTGAAAGTCTTCCCACCGCAGCCCGAGACGCGGGACCCATCCCTTGTCGAAGACGCCCTGATACGCGATGTTGTGAATCGTGAACACCGACGGCGGGATCCCGCCGGTCGCCGACCAGAGCGTCGAGTAGTGCGTTCGCGCGTAGACCGGGAGTAACCCCGCCTGCCAATCGTGGGCGTGAATCAGCGACGGCGGCGCCGATTGCCACGTTGCCCACTCGAGCGCGGCAATCGAGAGAAACGCGAAGCGAATCGGATTGTCGTCGTAGTCGCGGCCGTGCTCGGCGTAAATCCCGCCACGGTCGAAGAGCGGCGGGCAATCGACCACGATCGCGCGCGCGTTCGGTCCGAGCGGAATCTCGGACAGGCCGGCCTCGAACCAGTGGCCACCGACGTGGGCGCGGACCGTGCCTTTCCACTCGCCGGACGGGACGCCACGATAGCGCGGTGTCACGACGGTCACATCGTGCCCGAGTCGGCCCAGCGCCCGCGTAAGACTGCCGGCCACGTCGGCGAGGCCGCCGGTCTTTGAAAACGGTTGCGCCTCCGAGGCCACCATGAGGAGGCGGAAACCGGGTGCGACTGAAGCAGGTGCGACGGGTGCGACAGGTGCGAGGGGTGCACTCGGTGCGGGTGCGATGGGTGCGACGGGTGCGACAGGTGCGTCAGGTGCGGTGCGGTGCACGGGTGCGACGACGCGGCTTGCGCGCGCGCGGCTTGGCGGCGCGGGGCGCGGTTGTCTTGGCCGCCTTTGCGGTGGGTGCCGTCCTGGCGGGCTTCGCGAGTTCGGGTACCGCGTCGGTCTTCGGCGGCGCCTCGGCCTTGGTGGCTTTCCGTTTCTTCGGCCGCGGGGTGTCTTGATCGGTCATCGGATCCCTTACTCTAATCAATAGTCCGCTTGCGCGACGTTGTCGTGACCAAGAGCCCAACCGACCGTGAAGTAGAATCTCGACTGTGTCGAGACCCGTCCGTGGCACGCGTCCCGACCCGCGGGAAGTGGCGGAGCTCAAAGCGCTGGCCGAACGGCAACCCGAGCTGTCCGGCGCTGCGCTCCTGCAGATCGAGCTGGTCGATGCGGTGCGCCGCGTCCAGTCGCGCGTGGCTACGGCAGCCATCAGCATGCCAACCGACGTCGTCGAGGAGCGCCTCCGCGAGGGCCGGCGCCTCGTCGATTTCGATGTCCTGCCGATCGAGTGGAACGAGGCGCGCCTCTTGTTCCGACAGATCACCGACGTGCTGCGACGCCACGACGCGATCGATCACATCGGCACGCTGCGCCTGCACGACCTCGGACGCAGTCCGGACCTGCCCGAGCAGGCGCGTCGCTGGTTTGATGCCGGCGCGAGCGACGGCACCATCGAAATGCTCGACGAGGTCCTGGCCTGGGCGATGCGGCCGTTCCTGACGCGGACGGCCGACGTGATCCAGCAGCGCGTGAGCTTCGCGGCGTGGCGGCGAGGCACCTGCCCGGTCTGCGCTGGCGAGCCCGACCTCGCGTTCATCACGGCGCAGTCCGAGCGGCTGCTCGTCTGCAGCCGCTGCCAGACTCGCTGGCCGACCGATCCGAATGCCTGTCCGTTCTGCGGCGAGCGCGAACGGCAGCGCATCACCAGCTTCGCGACGCAGGACGGCACCTATCGCGTCACCGCGTGCCAGACCTGCCGCCGCTACCTCAAGACGCTCGATGGCCGCCGGGCCGGGCGCCCGGTGATTCCTGCGCTCGACAGCATCGCCACGCTGCCCCTCGACGCGGTCGTGATGCAGCGCGGTTTCAGCAACGGCTAGGCGCGCGGCGCGCGCCAAAGAGATACTGTTGTCCCGGCCTTCGGCCGGGCGAAAGGAGCCGGCAACGTGCTGCTCACCACCACCCCATCGATCGACGGCAAGCACATCGTCACCTACCACGGCCTCGTCAGCGGCGAAGCCATCCTCGGCGCCAACATCTTCCGGGATCTCTTCGCCGGTATCCGCGATATCGTCGGCGGCCGATCGGCGGCGTACGAGAAGGAGTTACGGACCGCGAAGGAGCTCGCGGTTCAAGAAATGGCCGAGCAAGCGCGCGGCCTCGGCGCCAACGCCGTCATCGGAATCGATCTCGACTACGAGACCGTCGGGCAGGGCGGATCGATGTTGATGGTCAGTGCGAGCGGAACGGCCGTGACGTATTCGTGACCAGTTATTCCTGGGGCTGCGGCTGAGGCTGGCCGATGCCGAGCAGCTTCTGCGTGTGCGTGCTCATCCAGTTGAACAGGTGGCGCGTTTCCCAGAAGCGGCCCTGGTTCGAGTTCGCGCCGAGCACGACGACCGCGACCTGCTGCCCGCTCTGGGGCAACCGGAGAAGGGTCGCGAGGCAATAGCCGGAGCGGCCGATGAAGCCGGTCTTGCCGCCGAGGACATCGTATTCGCCGGTCTTGACGAGCTGATTCGTGCTGTTGACGTTGATCGTGCGCTTGCCAGCGAACACCGTGTGGCTGGCTTTGCGCATGATGCTGCCAATCCGCTCGTCGGCCGACGCGAACGCGATCAGCCGGGCCATGTCGTAGGCCGAAGAGACGTTCGTCGCGAGCAAGCCTGAGGGGTCGGCGTATTTCGTCTGCTGCAGTCCGAGCTCGACGGCCTTGGCGTTCATCTGATCGATGAAGCCCTGCTCGCCGTAGGGGGAGAGGCGGGCCAGCGCGCGCGCCGCGGCGTTGTCCGATCCAATCAGCAGCAGGTTGAGGAGGTCGTCGGCCGTGACGCTGTAGCCGGCGCGGAGATACGTGGTCGAGGCGCGATAGACATCCGTCCTCACGACCGAGTGATGGGTGTCGAGCGCGGCACCAGATTCGAGAAACACCAGCGCGGTCATCACTTTCGTGATGCTGGCGATCGAGCGCTGATCCTGCGCGTTCGATTCCCAGAGCACCTGATTGGTCTCGGGGTTGTAGATGATGGCGGCAGCGGCGCGAACGTCCGGCACTTCCTGACCGAGGTCGTCGATCTTGAAGCGCGGGGTCTGAAGCTCGCGGGCCTGACGGGCCGCCGCTTCGGCGCGGGCCTTCGCGACGCGGGCGCGGCGGGCGCGCGCAGCGGACGCTGAATACGATTTCTTCGCGGTCGTACGCTTGGCGGTAACCGTGGCCTGCTGGGCCGCGGGCGCGGCCGGGCGCGTCGAGCGAGAGCGGGAGGCGGTCTGTGCGGCAGCAGCGACCGGCTCAGCTGGGAGACCAACGACTAACACAACGGCAAACGCCGCAGCCAGCCGAACCATTCTCTGAAAGGCCGACACGTTCATCTACAACGCCTCTCGAGTCCGTTTAAGGAAGGCCTCCGGGGAGAGCGACCCTCACGTCCTATATTCGTATACTCGGCATTGTAACAGATTCACTGTAGAGTGCAACCCTATCCCTTACTGAAATAGGCAGTTAGGGCGCGTTCTCGGCGGTTCGTGTAAAAACTACTCATCTCCAGGCCGTCGGCGGCCGAGTTTGTCGTTCTGCGACAGACATCCGGAACCCGGGTTGGGCGCAGATCTACGCATTTCTGATGGGGTTTGCCACCTGGGCCGTAACTCGGTCCGCTGTGCTGATCGAGATCATTGCTGCGCCAACGCGAGGGCAATCAGCAGCGCTCGCTGCGATCCCTGCCACGAATTGGTGGAGTCGAACGCCTCGTCGAGGGCGTGGGCTCCGGTACCGCGGCCGCCGCCGTCGATCGTGATCGCTGGAATGCCCATGTTCATCGGGATGTTCGAATCGGTGGAGCCTTCGTCGAGCGTCACCGGGAATCCCAGCGCCTTGGTCGCCGAGACGGCGGCGACGACGATGGCCGCGTCGGCGGCAGTGCGTCCAGCGGGGCGATCACCGACCAGTTGCTTGTCAACGGTCAGCTGCTTGCTCCCCCACCGCTTGTTCTCTTCCGCGACGGAGTCGTCGATCGCCTTCTGAAGCTTCGTGTTGAGGAATTCGAGCGCCGCCGGATCCGCGGAGCGCATGTCGATCTCGGCCCAGGCCTCGAACGGAATCGCGTTGACCGAGGTGCCGCCGCCGATGCGTCCGACGTTGAATGTCGTCTTCGGATCGCGCGGCACTTCGAAGTCGGCGATCTTCGCCATCGCCCGACCGAGTGCCTGAATCGGGTTCACCATGCCGAAGGCGCCGTAGCTGTGACCGCCCGGCCCCTTGAACGTCACGCGGTACCGCAGACTGCCGACCGCGATGTGCGTGAGGCCGAGCCCGGTGCCATCGATCGAGACGAAGCGATCGATCTGCCCTTTCATCCCTTCGCGGAACAAGTACTTCACGCCGCGCAGGTCGCCGAGCCCTTCTTCACCGACAGTTCCGACGAACGTGATCGTTCCCGGCGTCATGAGATTGTGCTTGGTGATCGTGCGCGCGACGGCGAGCAGCACCGCGAGGCCACGGCAATCGTCGCCGATACCAGGGCCGCGGAACATCGTCCCTTCGCGCTTCACCGTGACCGGCGTGCCTTCGGGAAACACGGTGTCGAGATGCGCGCTGAAGACGAGGTGCGGTCGGGGCTGCGTCCCGCGCCGTTCGCCGAGGACGTTGCCTTCCTTGTCGATGCGAACGTTGGTGAGGCCGGCCTCCTTGAACATCTGCGCGTAGAGCTGCGCGCGCTTGGCCTCCTTGAACGGCGGCGCCTCGACCTCGCACAAGCGCACTTGATCCTCGAGCGTTTGCGGCTCGGCGGCGCGAATGCTTTCCAGCGCCGTCTTGATCGCCGCATCCTGGAGCAGTCGCGCGCCTATCTGAGCCGCGTCTTGTTGCGCCGTCGCCGGCGTCGCGAGGACGCTACCAATCACTACCGTCAACACTGCCAGTCGTCGCATGCGCAGCAGTATCGCTCAACCAGCGATCCAATTGGCTGTATCCGAAAAGCCGGATCGATTCCTCTCTCGGGCCAGGACGAGGGCTGAACTCCGTCGGCGCTCGTACGAAGCATCGATCATCGGGTACCAACGTTCTGTGATTGGTGGCACCTCGTTTGCCCCCAAGCTCGGGCCTGTACGTGTCGCGCCCATTTGCGGTCTGGAGGTTTCGATGAAGTTGAAGAGAGCGTTGACGCTGGCCTTGGGTGTCGTCGCACTGCTGGCGAGCGTCACAACCGGCGCAGCACAGGATTTCCGTGGCCGAATCAACGGCACGGTTTCGGACAACACCGGCGCCGTCCTGCCGGGTGTCACCGTCACTGCAACCAGCCCGGCGTTGATTCAACCCCAAGTGCAGGTCACCAGCGCCGAAGGCGAATATCGCTTCCTCGCTTTGCCGCCGGGCGTGTACGAACTGAGCTTCGAGCTCTCCGGGTTTCAAGGAATCAAGCGTGAAGGCATTCGCGTCGTCATCAACCAGACGCTGACGGTTGATCTGCAGATGCAAGTCGCCACGCTGCAGGAAACCGTGACGGTGAGCGGCCAGTCACCAGTGGTCGACTCGTCGACGACGACGATGGCGACCAACTTTACGAAGGAGCTCCTCACCGAGATCCCGAACGGGCGGGATGTGTGGGCCGCCATGGCGCAGTCGCCCGGCCTGCAGATGACGGCCTACGACGTGGGCGGCTCGCGCACCGGCAACCAAACCGGCTACCGCACCTACGGCTTCGATACCCAGAACCAGACGCGAATGGAGGGGATCGACACAACGGAAGGCACGGCCGCCAATGCCGGATATTTCGACTTCGGCAGCTTCGAGGAATTTCAGGTCGGTGGCGCGGGCGCCGACGCATCGGCGTTTGCGGGAGGCGCGGTGCTCAGCATCAGCGTGAAGTCCGGAGGCGATCGTTTCTCCGGCAGTTGGTACAGCGACTGGGAAGGCGACTCGACGATTACCGACAACGTGCCCGACAACCTGAAGGTCTCGAATCAGCGCGACGACGACGGCTTCTACGTGCGCAACGCCCTCAGCCGCGGCAACCCGATCGATCGGCAGTACGACATCAATTTCAACGTCGGCGGACCGCTCGTCAAGGGCAAGGCTGGTGGTTCTTCAGCTATCGGCTGAACGATCAGTACAAGACGATCCTGGGCTTCGACGATCTCGCACGCTCGAAGCTGACCAATCCCTACACGTTCAAGGGCACATTCCAGGTCAGCCGGAACAACCAGATCATCGGCTTCCTGAACAAGCGCGAAAAGCTGCAGGACAAGCGCGACATCGGCCCGAACACGCCGCTGTCTGCAGCGCTGTACCAGAGCTCGCGGAACTACCCGTGGAAGTGGGAGTGGACCAGCGTGCTCGGCAGCCGCGCGTTCCTCGACGTCATCGCCGGCAACTGGTACAACTTCTTCCCGCTGCGACCGACTCGAGATTTCGGGCTGTACGACGGCCCGTGGGGTGCCGGGCCGGCAGGACACGGCCACGACGGTGTTCTTCGATGGCGGCGCCAACAACGGCTACCAGGATCAGAAACGCTACAAGCCGCAGGTCTACGCCTCGCTCTCGTACTTCAAGGACGGCTGGGCCGGCAGTCACGATTTCAAGGTCGGCTACGACTGGAAGCGCGATCGGCGCAACCTCTTCGAGGATCAGCCGTTCGACCTCTTCTATCGCGACATCACAGCGACAATCCGACGCCGCAGCTCGCCAGATCGACCTCTACAACTCGCCGACCTCGCCGATCAACGACGTCGTCTACAACGCGGCGTGGATCAACGACACGTGGAAGTTGAACAACCGCCTGACGCTGACGCTCGGCGGCCGCCTCGAGCACTACCGCGACGGCTGGCCGGAGCAGCAGTTCGCGCCGAACGGACATCCGGCGCTGGCGGGCTGCACCGACCCGGTCTATCAGCGCGTTCGTCTCGCCGCGCACCGTCGAAGCGCGCACCGTCGCGGCGGCGACGACCTTCGTCCCGCGCGTCGGGCTGGCCTACGACCTGACCGGCGACAACCGGACGGTGCTGAAGGGCTATTTCGGACAATCGCGGTGGAATTCCGCGGACACGCTCGCCGATCTGGAGAACCCGGTGGCGCGCGCGCAGCTGCGCTACGAATTCGTCTCCTGCACGGCGACCAGACGACCAACTGCGATCTCAACGGCAACCGCCTGCTCGATGGGCCCGCAGGAGCTGGGCACGCTCGATGACGACCGTAGGCGGCGGCGGCTTCGTCCGCATCGATCGCGACATCGTGCGGCCGACGAGCAACGAGCTGTCGGTCAGCGTCGAACGCGAAATCCTCGAAGCGCTCTCCGGACGCGTCGTCGTACGTCTACAAGAACATGCGCGACGTGTGGGGCGAGATCGACGCCATCCGCGCGCCGGCGTACACGATTCCGTTCACGATCAACGACCCTGGTCCCGATGGCCTGGCCGAACACCGGCGACGAGCAGACGTTCCAGACGTTCGACCGTCCGCCCAGCAGTCAGATCGGTTCCGACCGCGTGTTCACGAACCCCGATGATTTCGACGCCGACTTCCACACCGTCGAGTTCGCGGTGAACCGCCGCTTCGCCGGCAAGTGGATGCTCCTGACGTCCTTCGGCTACACCTGGTCGTCGATGCTCCACGAGACGACCGGATACCAGCGGATGGTCGGGCACTCGCTGCAGAGTTCGACGCAGCCGCCGGCCTATATCCCGGCCCGACGCCTGTTCGGCGACAACGGGATCGAGACGTCGACGCTGTGGAACTACAAGGCCATCGGCCGCTACGTGCTGCCGTTCGACATCGGCGTGTCCGGCTCGTGGCGGGTGCAGAGTGGACAGCACTACGGCCGCACCATCAGCGTGAACTTCCCGGGTGACGGCACGCGGACCATTCGGGTCGAACCGATCGACGCCAACCGCTATCCGAACATCTCGATTCTCGATTTCCGGGCTCGACAAGTCGTTCCGGTTCGGCAAGGCTCGGCAAGCTCACCGGCCATGGTCGACGTGTTCAACATCCTCAACAGCGGCACGGTCAGCGCTTCCGGACCACGACCGTCAACTACCGCGAGGTGACGGGGCTCCTCGACCCGCGGATCGTCAGGTTCGGCGTGCGGTACGACTTCTAGTCGTCCCACTCGGCGTTCTGGGCAGGGCCGGGCACCTCGTGGGCGTCCGGCCCTTTTCCTTGCGACTCTCCGTCCCCGTCATCGCGGCCCCCGCACTTGCACCCCGGTCCGCCAAGGTCTACTATTCAAGGGATTCCGTCCCAACGCTACCCCATCTGCATATCCGCGGTTCGTCACGCTGCGACGACGGGCGGTTGGCGTTGTTCGACATTGCTTTGGAGGGTTCAATGAGGCTGTTCAGGGTGTCGTGCGTACTGCCTGTGCCTGATGCTGTTGACCACAGCGGTGCCATCCAGCGCGCAGGAATTCCGTGGCCGTATCAACGGCACGGTCACCGATAACACGGGCGCGGTGCTGCCCGGCGTTACCGTCACGGCTACGAGCCCGGCGCTGATTCAGCCGCAGGTCCAGGTAACCGGTAGCGAGGGCGACTATCGCTTCATCGCGCTGCCTCCGGGCGTCTACGACCTCACGTTCGAGCTGGCCGGCTTCCAGACCGTCAAGCGCGAAGGCATTCGCGTCGTCATCAACCAGACGCTGACCGTCGATCAGCAGCTGCAGGTCGCGACGCTGCAGGAGACCGTGACCGTCACCGGTGAATCGCCCGATCGTCGACACCTCGACGACGCAGGTCGGCACGAACTTCACCAAGGAACTCCTCACCGAAATTCCGAACGCGCGCGACATCTGGGCGGCGATGGCGCAGGCGCCCGGCCTCCAGATGACGGCCTACGACGTCGGCGGCTCGCGCACGGGCACGCAGACGGGCTTCTCGTCTACGGCTTCGGCGATCAGAACCAGACCAAGCTCGAAGGCATCGACACGACCGAAGGCACCGGCGCCAACGCCGGCTACTTCGACTTCGGCAGCTTCGAAGAGTTCCAGGTTGGCGGCGCCGGCAGCGGCGCGGACAGCTTCGCCGGCGGCGCGGAACTGAGCATCACGTCAAGTCCGGCGGCGATCGCTTCACGGGCAACTGGTACAGCGACTGGGACGGCGACGACACCATCAGCGACAACGTGCCCGGACGCGTTCCGCACGGCGAACAACGCGCGACGAGGACGGGTTCTTCAGCACGCACGGCGCTGACGAACGCGGCAACCCGGTCGACAGGCAGTACGACATCAACTTCAACGTCGGCGGGCCGCTCTGCAAGGGCAAGGCGTGGTTCTTCACCAGCTACCGCCTGAACGACCAGTACAAGTACACGCTCGGCACTCGACGATGCTCGCGCGGTCGAAGCTGACCAACCACTACACGCTTCAAGGGCACGTTCCAGCTCAATCGCAACAACCAGGTCATCGGCTTCCTGAACAAGCGCGAAAAGCTGCAGGACACTGCGCGACCTCGGTCCGACTGCGTGCCGTTGTCGGCGGCGCACTATCAGGCTCGCGCAACTACCCGTGGAAGTTCGAGTGGACCAGCGTGCTCGGCGGCCGCATGTTCCTCGACGTGCTCGCCGGCAACTGGTACAACTTCTTCCCGCTGGATCCGACGCGACAGTACGGTCTTACGTCGGAACGTCGCTGCCGGGCCGCATCGACACGGACCGAGCAACCAGCGCGACGGCGGTGCCAACGACGCGTACCAGGATCAGAAGCGCTACAAGCCGCAGTTCTACGTCGACGCTGTCGTACTTCAAGGACGGCTGGCACGGCAGCCACGACTTCAAGGTCGGCTACGACTGGAAGCGCGACCGCCGGACCTCTTCGCCGCCGCAGCCGTTCGACATCTCTACTACGACGCGACGGGCGGCCTCGGGCGGTCGAACGAGATCGAGATCTACAACTCGCCGAACACCGGCATCAACGATGTCGTCTACAACGTCGGCTTCATCAACGACACCTGGAAGTTCAACGATCGCCTGACGTTCAACCTCGGCGTGCGCTTCGAGCACTACGTCGACGCTACCCGACAGGCGTGACGCCCGAACGGCCTTCCGCAGCTGGCCAACTGGCCAGCGACGTCAATCCGGCCGAACGCGCGCGCTATCTGGACTCCATCGCTCCGCGTACCGTCGAGGCGCAGGACGTGGCGAACACGTTCAGACGTCTCGCCGCGCGTCGGGTTCGCGTACGACCTGACCGGCGACAACCGGACCGTGCTCAAGGTGTTCTACGGCCAGTTCTACTTCAACTCGGCGGACACGATCGCCGACCACGAGAATCCGGTCGGCGACGCGCGCTGCGCTACCAGTTCGACTCGATGCGTCAACGGCAACCGTCTGCTCGACGGCCCGCAGGAGCTCGGCGCTGTTGCGCGATCGACCGCAGGGCGGCGCCGGTTTCGTCACGTCGATCGCAACCTCGGCGGCCGTACGCGCAATGAAGTGTCGGCCGCACCTCGAGCGCGAGATGTCGCAGGGCCTCTCGGGCCGCGCGTCGTTCGTCTACAAGAACATGCGCAACGAGTGGGTCGAGATCGACGCCGACGCGCGTCGCGGCCTATACGATGCCGTTCGCGTTCGTCGACACCGGCTCCGGACAACGTGCCAACACCGGCGGACGATCAACGCTCAACCTGCTCGATCGGCCGGCGATCGCGCGAACAGCCGCGTGTTCACCAACCCGACCGACCCGACGTACAACAGTCGGACTTCAAGACCGTGGAGTTCGCGGTCAACCGCCGGTTCGCGGCAACGCTGGATGCTCCTGACGTCGTTCGGCTACACCTGGCTGAACCAGTTCCATGCCGCGACGTCGGCTACCGACGTCTCGAGCGCGGCCGGCAACGCCAAGCGCACCTACAACTGGCGGCCGAACTCAGCGGCGTTCGGTCGACGAGGGAACGAAACCTCGACGCTGTGGAACTACAAGGTCGTTGGCCGCTACGTCCTGCCGTGGGAGATCGGCATGTCCGGCTCGTGGAAGGTCCAGAGCGGCCGCCAGTGGGGCCGTCGGTCAGCGTGACGCTTCCCGGTCGACGGCCGCGAGACGTGCGCGTCGAGCCGAGTCACGGCCAACCGTGCGCCGACGTGTCAGATCCTCGACTTCCGGGTCGACAAGGCGTTTCGTTCGGCAGATTCGGCAAGTTCACCGGCGATGCTCGACGTCTTCAACCTGTTCAACAACGGCACGGTCACAACTTCCGCGACGACGACCGGCGCAACGTACAAGCGAGGTCACTCGGCATCCTCGACCCGCGCGTCGTCCGCTTCGGCGTGCGCTACGACTTCTAAGGAGTCAGGCGCGGCGTCGCGGTCCTGACCGACCGCCGCGCGTTCGTCAGCGACAAACGGGCCGGATCACCAAACGGTGATCCGGCCCGTTGTCTTTGGGCACGCACCCGTGCACCGCACCCGTGCAGCTCGCACCGCACCTGTCGCACCCAGCGCACCCGTCGCACCCAGCGCACCTGTGATAAATTCCCCCCGCCAGCGCCATGCTTCGACGCGTCTCCCCCCGGATCGCCGTCGTCGGACTCTACTTCCTCGTTGCGATCGCCTTCACGTGGCCGCTCCCACTTCACATGGGCACGGCTCTTACCGGCGATCCCGGCGGTGATACCGGTGTGTACGTCTGGAACCAATGGGTGTTCCAGCACGAAGCCCTCGGCCGGCACAATCCGCTGCGCACGACACAGATCCTCTCGCTGACCGCTCCGGTCGATCTGTCGCAACACAACTACACCGCGTTCCAGAATCTGCTCGCGCTGCCGTTCATTCCATGGTTCGGCGTCGTGGCGACCTTCAACGGCGTGTTGCTGTTGACGATGGTCCTCACCGCGCTGGCGACCTATGGGCTCGTTCGCCAAGTCACCGCGGCGACGCGTTTCGAGGCGTGGCTCGCGGGGTTGGCGTTCGCGTGGTCGCCGGTGCTCGTCGCGCGCAGTACCGGGCACTTCAGCCTCGTCGCCGCGGCCCCGCTGCCGGCGTTCCTGCTCTGTTTAATACGCGCCGATCGCTCGCGGCGGACGAGCGACGCTGCGCTTGCCGGCCTGTGCGTCGCGTGGGCCGGCTTCTGCGACGTTTACTACGCGGTCTACTGCCTGATGATCGCCGCTGGATATCTCGGGTCGCGGATCGTCCGCGTGAGGCGCGGCGCGACGCATGCGTCGGCACCCATGGCGCTGGACCCTCAACATCCTCATCGCCTGCGTCGGGGCGCTGGTCGTGAGCCTCCTGATCGGGCGCGGCGGCCGGGTCAACCTGTTGGGCATCCCGATCAGCGTGCATGGGCTGTACACGCCGGTCCTGGTCCTGACGCTCCTCGGCCTCGCCCGTCTCGTCGCCGAGCTGCGCCCGCATATTCAGCTGGTGCCGTTCCCGTCGAAGGGGGCATCGCTCCTGCTCGTGCGCGCGGCCCTCGTCGGCGTCGTCGCGTGCGCGGCACCGCTCTCACCGGTGCTGTACGGCCTCGGCGAACGCGTCTTCGACGGCCGCTTCGTCAACCCGCCGACGTTATGGCGCAGCAGCCCGTCGGGCGTCGATCTGCTGTCGTTCGTCGATCCCAATCCAAACCATCCGCTCGCCAGGGCGATCGACGATCGTCAAGCGGAGAACGGCGCGGTCTTCGTCGAGTTCACTGCCGCGCTCAGCCTGGTGGCTCTCGCCGTGATCGCCGTCGCGGTCTGGCGGGCGGGGTATCGCCCCCGGGCCGGCTGGGTCGGATTGACGTTCGCCTTCGTCGCGCTGGCGCTCGGCCCGTTCGTGCACGTGGCCGGAGTCAACACTTTCATCCCCGGACCGTGGGCGCTCTTACGGTACGTGCCGATCGTCGGGGCGGCCCGCACGCCGAGCCGGTTCGCGGTGATCGCCGCCCTCGGTCTCGCAGTCCTGCTCGCCGGGGCGCTTGCGGCGCTCGGAAAAAAGTATCCACAGCGGCGCCGCCTGATTGCGGCGACTGTCGGCGCCTTCCTCGTCTTCGAGCTCTGGCCGGCGCCGCGACCGCTCTACTCGGCCGCGATCCCGTCGGTCTACGAGATCATCGCCAACGATCCGCGGCCAGTGCGGATCTTGCAGCTGCCATTCGGGGTCCGCGACGGGGTCTCGTCAGCCGGCAACTTCACGGCGCGATATCAGTATTTCCAGACGCTCCATGGCAAGCGTCTGATTGGCGGCTATTTGTCGCGCATCTCGACCAAGCGCGTCGGCGAAGTGCGGGCGCAGCCAACGCTGGACGCGCTGTTGACGTTGAGTGAAGGCGGCCAGCTCACTCCCGAACATGCGGACATAATCCGCGCGCGTGCGCCGCGCTTTATTGGTCGCTCCAACCTCGCATACGTGGTCGTGGACCTCAAGGCATCGCCGCCGGCCCTCGTGGAGTTCGTGACCGGCGCGTGGCGGCTCGAAGAGATCGCCCGCGACGGCAACGTCGTGCTGTACCGTCCCACCGTCGGCCCGGCGACCGACTGACGGAGGCCGCCCGCACGGCAGGCGCGGTCCCACACCCTGATATCCTCGTCCTGAATGCGTGCGCGGTTCGGCCTGATCTTCGCCCTTTCCGGGGCAGCAGCGCTCATCTACGAGGTCACCTGGACGCGGCTGCTGACCCTGCAGGTCGGACACGGCGTCGCGGCCGCGAGCACGGTGCTTGCCGCGTTCATGGGCGGGCTCGCGGTTGGT
This sequence comes from uncultured Acidobacteriota bacterium, assembly GCA_963841895.1. Lineage (GTDB taxonomy): Bacteria > Acidobacteriota > Vicinamibacteria > Vicinamibacterales > UBA2999 > JACCSI01. The sequence goes on along the minus strand of CAWJEO010000034.1, from coordinate 327,407 downwards.
TCGGCAGTGGGCGGCCGCTACGGATCGCGACTCCCTGCCGCGACCGCGCTACGAACCTACGCCGGGCTCGAATTAGCCATCGCGGTGCTGGCGCTGATTCTTCCGATCGAACTGCGCGCGGTCAATCCGCTGCTCGAGTCGGCGTATGCCGACGGCGCCGGCGGTGCGACGTTCGCGCTGCTCCGCGTCACGGCCAGCCTCGTGCTGCTGTCAGTCCCTGCCGCTGCAATGGGCGCGACGTTTCCAGTCGCGTCGCAGTGGTATGTGCGGCGCGCCGGCGACGCCGCGAGAGATGCCGGCGCTCTCTACGCCGCGAACACCGTCGGCGCGGCCATCGGCGCGCTGCTGGCCGGCTTCGTCCTGCTGCCGTCGCTCGGGCTGTCTGGCGCGACATGGATCGGTGTGCTCCTGAACGTTGCCGCCGCGGCCGGCGCATGGCTGATGGCTCGCGGCCTCTCACCTGATGCCGCGGTTCCAGGGGACGAACCTCGCGCGGCCGTCCCCGAAACCCACCGGCGGCAAGCGGAAAGGGCGCGCCGTTCCCGCGGCACCGCCGGCGCCGGTCACGTCTCCGCAGCCCGCCCTCGCCGCGGCAGCGCTCGCCCTCTCCGGCTTCGCCTCGCTCGTCCTGCAGGTGGTCTGGACCCGAGTCCTCGCGCTGGTTCTGGGCCCGACGACGTACGCGTTCAGTACGATGGTGGCGATATTCATCGCGGGCATCGCGGTGGGGGCGGCGATTGCGTCGCGTCTGGTCCCGAAGATGCGGCAGCCGGTGATCGGTCTCGCGGCGTGCCTTGCGCTGTCGGTCGGCGGCGCGGCAGTGGCCGCGATGTTCGTCGATCGCGCCCTGCTCTCGGTCGCCACGCTGGTCGCGCAGCCCGGCGTCAATTACACCGACGTCCTCGTCCGCCACGCGCTGCTCGCGCTGGCGCTGCTGGCGCCGATGACCATCGCCTTCGGCGCCGCGTTTCCGTTTGCCGTGGCAGTCGCCACGCGAGCCGGCGATCGAATGGCGGCCGATCTCGGCCTCATCTACGCCGCGAACACGACGGGCGCCATCGTCGGCGCGCTGGCCGCGGGCTTCGCGTTGATTCCGTGGCTGGGGCTGCAAGGCACGATTCGGATGATTGCCGGAGCCGGGGCGCTGGGCGCCCTCGCTCTGCTCATCGCGGGACGGGCGAGCGGACGCGGTCGCCTGATCGCGGCCGCAGTCGCGGTGGCCGTGCTCGTCACGTCTGCCGTGCTCCCTGAATGGGACCGGCTGCTCCTCTCGAGCGGCGGCTACAAGTACGCGTCGATCCTGCGCGCGCCCGACCTGCGCGCCGGGCTCACCGCCGGCGAGCTGCTGTACTACGGCGAGGGCGCGACCGGCACCGTCGCGGTCAGGAAGGCCGGCGGAACACTCTCGCTCGCCATCGACGGCAAGGTGGACGCGTCGAACGCCGGCGACATGCTCACGCAGCGGCTGCTCGCGCACGTGCCGCTCCTGCTCCACCCCGATCCGAAGCGGGTCGCGATCCTCGGCCTCGGTAGCGGCGTGACGCTAGGCTCGGCGCTCGCCCATCCGATCGCGCACGCCGATGTGCTCGAGATTTCGCCCGAGGTGGTGGCGGCGGCGCGGTATTTCGACGCGGACAATCATCGGGCGACGCTCGACCCACGCACTCGCGTCATCGTCGGCGACGGGCGGACCCACCTCCTGCTGACCCGCGAGCGCTATGACGTCATCGTTTCCGAGCCGTCGAACCCGTGGATGGCTGGCATCGCCTCGCTCTTTACCCGCGAGTTCTTCGAGGCCGCCCGCGATCGCCTCCAGCCAGGCGGCGTGCTCTGCCAGTGGGCCCACACCTACGACATCAGCACCGACGACCTGAAGTCGATCGTCGCCACCTTCCTGTCGGTGTTCCCGGACGGGACGTTGTGGCTGGTCGGCGACGGCGACGTCCTTCTGGTCGGATCGACCAATCCACTCGAGCCGCAGCTCTCGAACGTGGCCGGCCGCTGGCAGCGGCCGGGCGTCGCCGCGGACCTGGCGGCCGTCGGCGCGCTCGAGCCGTTCCACGTCCTGTCGATGTTCGTGGCGCAAGGCTCGACGCTCGGAGGGTGGGCGCGCGATGCGCGCGTGCAGTCCGACAACCGCGCGTCGCTGGAGTTTTCCGGGCCGCGGAACGCGCTCGCCGGAACGAGCTACTGACAACGCCACGCCTGCTGCGAGAGCTCGCGTCCTCGGCCGGTGCCGCGCCCTCCGCAATCGCGGATGCCCGCCAGTCGGCGACCGCCACCGCCCTCCGTAACCGCGGCCGGATGCTTCTGAACGCCGAGGCAACCCGCCCCGCCTATGACGATTTCGTCAGGGCCCTGGCACAGACGCCAGACGATTCTGAAGCGCTCGACGGCCTGATTCGCACCTCGGCCCCATTACAGCGAACGGCCGACGCCAGAGCGCTGCTGACCCGTCTGGCCGCAGACCCGACCCGGCTCAACGCCAGGCTCGCCCTGTCCCGGCTCCTCGCGTCGAGCGGCGCTTACGACGAGGCGGTCGGCATCCCGTTCCGTATGCTCCAGGCCGACCCGACCAATGTCGCCGCCCTCGAACAGCTCGCGTCGGTGCTTTCCGATCTCAGCGATACCGAACGGCTGCGGCCGGTCGTCGCACGGTCTCCGCCAGCACGCGCCGACGAGCGAAGCCGCGCACTATTACAGCGCCGCGCTCTTCTTCCTCGAGGGGCGGCCCGACCTCGCGCTGTTCGAGGCCCGCAAGGTGGTCGAGCTGAACCCCACCCACGCCAAGGCGCAGAATCTCCTCGGCGCCTGCCTTGCCAGCCAGGGTCAGCGCGACGCAGCCCGCACGGCTTTCGAAGCGTCGATCGCCGCCGATCCCCGAGACCCTGGCACCTACGCCAACCTGGCGGCCCTTGAACGGGAGGCGGGCAACGTCGACCGCGCCGCGAAGTATTTCGTCGAGGCGCTCATGATCGACCCCAACTCCGACTCTGCCCGCCGCGGCCTCGCCGCCCTCCAGCGCTAACCCACCCAGAGGCTTGCAGGCCTCGCGAGGTTTGTCATCGGCCGTTTGCAATTGTTCGTTCGAGTCATCCAAAGTGACGAACTTTGATCCAAAACGCCCATCCTTTGTCACGTGCGACGACTACGATCGACGTCCGTCTCTAGAAGTACGCAGCGAGCGCGCGCTGTAAAACTGCACGGTTGCGGCCGAAATCTCTCAGGGCAGGTTGACCATCTGCATCGGCCGTCGCTCGCAGTAGATAACACGATCGCGCGGCACTGAACTTGCTTGGAGTCGGTACGGAGCGCAACCCTATGAGCGTCGTCAGGCTTCTCGGCTTTGCCACCTTGCCCTGCGGCTGCGTCGTCGGTCGGTACCGGGACGTCGGCAGCACGCGGGAGATCGTCTACGTCGAAGAAAAGGGCGCCGCGTGCGACAGTCACGCCCATCGTCGCAACCACACGGTGTCGCCGGATCGTGAGCGCTACCATGCGGTGTCGGTGAGCGCGGCGGCTCACGCGTAGCTCCTGCTCCAGCGGCCCGATGTGGCCGCTTGTACCCGCGCGGCCCGGGCTGTACAATCCCGCCTTGCCCTTCCCCGGCCTTACGCGCAACTCCTCCGCGGTTCCCGACAACTTCGCTTCTATCTCGGTGATTCGGTCCAGGTCCTCAGCACGCTGCCGGAGGCTTCGGCGGACGTCGTCGTGACCTCGCCTCCTTACAATCTTGGCATCCGCTATCGAAGCTATGACGATGGCCGGCCGAGGTCGGAGTATTTGGCGTGGACCGGGCAGTGGACCGGAGCGATTGCCCGGGTGCTGAAGGCGCATGGGTCGCTGTTCCTGAACGTCGGCGCCAAGCCAAGCGATCCGTGGACCGCCCTGGACGTGGCCCAGGCCACACGGGCCCACCTGCAGCTCCAGAACATGATCCACTGGATCAAGTCGATCGCCATCGAGAAGGAGGCGGCGGGGGTTCGCGCCGGCCTGACCAAAGACCTGGCCGTCGGGCACTACAAGCCGATCAATTCCGACCGGTTCCTCCACGACTGCCACGAGTTCATCTTTCATTTCTCGAAGGACGCGCGGACCCCGCTCGACCGGCTGGCGCTCGGCGTCAGCTATCAGGACGCGTCGAATATCGCGCGCTGGCAGCAGGCCGGCGGCGGCCGTCGCTGCCGGGGCAATGCGTGGTTCATTCCGTACGAGACGATTCAGAGCCGCGATCGCGACCGCCCGCACCCCGCGACGTTTCCGCCGAAGCTGCCGGAATACTGCATCCGGCTGCACGGCCGCTCGCGCGCCGGCCTCGTGCTGGACCCGTTCCTCGGACTGGGCAGCACAGCCGTCGCGGCGGCCCGCCTGAAGGTCGGCTTCATCGGCATCGAGCTCGACGAGCACTATTTGAAAGAAGCCATCGCTCGCGTGAAAAGCCGAGCTCGCTTGATCAGCCGTCAGTTTCCAGTTATCAGTTCCCAGTTCAAAGGGCAGTCTGGTTGAGTTTCAGCAACTTCCCTTTTGAACTGGCAACTGGCAACTGGAAACTGACGGCGGCTTGCTTTTGAACTATCCTCACCGTATGCAACGCGCGCTCTCGATACTCGGGGCGCTGGTTCTCGGCCTTGGTGGCGTCTGCTTCTGTCGCAGCCGCCTCGCAGGGCACCGGCGCGCCGCCGGCTCAGGCGCCACCCCCACCGCCACCGGCGGTGAAGGTTGGCGAACCGATGCCGGACTTCTCGCTGAACTATCTCGAGCCCGCCCCTGACGGCGGTCGTCCGACCAACAAGACCGCCAAGCTCTCGGACTTCAAGGGCAAGCAGGTGGTGGTTCTCGCCTTCTTCCCGGCGGCTTTCTCGCCGGGTTGAACGACAGAGATGTCCCGGTACCGGGACAACTACGCTCAGTTCAACGCCAATCAGGCCGCGGTCTTCGGCGTCAGCGTTGATTCGACCTGGGCCAACCTCGCCTTCCGGCAGCAGATGAAGCTCGACTTCCCGCTGCTCAGCGATTCGAAGAAGGACTACACGCGGCGCTCGGAATTCTCGACGAGAACTCCGGCATGGCGCGCCGGGTGACGTTCGTGATCGACGACGCCGGCATCCTGCGGCACATCGATCTCGCACAGGCCGCCATGGACCCCGCGTCCGCGATCGGGGCGTGCTCGCTGCTCAAGAAGAAATAGAGAATCAGGGATCAGGGATGCAGGGATCAGCAGAGTCCCTGAGTTCCTGGTTCCTCGTTCGTTCGCTGACTCCCGATTCCTGCCTCCTGATTCCTGATCCCTATAGGAGTCATCTCTTTTTCAGCTTACAAATCGGTCTAGCCATCTCCTCTAGAGATGTAATACTTTGTGGCTCCAGAGGGAATGCATGGACCTTCGTCAGCTCGAGATCATTCGCGCCATCGCCGAGACCGGCTCGTTCACCGCCGCCGGCAACAAGCTGCACGTCTCGCAGTCGGCGATCAGCCGCCAGATCCTGCTGCTCGAAGAAGAGCTGAAGGAGCCCGTTTTTCTGCGCGTCGGCCGCCGCATCCGGATCACCCCGGCCGGCGACTCGCTGCTGCAGCTGTCGCATCGCGTCTTCCAGGACCTCAAGGACACGATTGCAGGCATCACCGACAGCCAGGAGTCGCTGCGCGGCCAGGTCCGGCTGCTCGGCGGGATGACGGTCTGCCTCTACGTTTTCCCGCCGCTGCTGACCGAGTTGAAGCGGCAGCATCCCGACATCGACCTCAAGCTGGTGACCGGGAGCTCCGAGCGCTGCATGGCCCACCTCGCGATCGGGCACCGGCGACCTCGCCCTCCTGACCCTGCCGGTGGACCAGCCGGATCTCGTCACCGTGCCGGTCATGCAGGAGGAACTGCTTCTGGTCACCGCGGCCAAGCATCCGCTGTCGCGGAAGCGCAAGATTCTGCCGCAGGACCTGGTCCGTCAGCCGTTCGTGCTGTTCGAGTCGGGCTCGAACTCGCGGCGGGTGATCGAGGAGTTCTTCATGACCTCGCGGATCGAGCCGCAGATCGTCATGGAGACCGAGAACGTCGAGATCATCAAGGCGATGGTCCGCAACGGCATCGGCATCACGATCATTCCCGTTTCAGGCGCTGTCGCGCGACGTCACCAGCGGCCAGCTCTTCTGCGCGCGCATCGAAGGGCGCTCGCTCGTGCGCGAGACCGGCTGGGTCTATCCGAAGATGAGCCGCACGCCGCGGACCGTGCAGGAAGTCATCCGCGCCTTCGAGCGGGTCCGGCCCAAGCTGCGGCTGACGCCCTGACGCCGACTTCATGATCCGGACTCATCGATCCGATTCGATCATTCTATTTTTTGATGGGCTTTCGCCTGCTACGATTGCAGCGTTCGACACAACCGCGTCAGTGAGGGTCCCATGCACGACGATCGCGACCACGTCATCTCCGTCGTCCTCAACCACGAAGAGTGGCAGGAATTCCTCAAGCTTCAGCCCCAGCCCGTGGATTGGCTGCGCGAACGCATTCAGGAGACGATTACGGCGTCGCGCCCGCAGGACTCCGTGTCGCCGGCCCCGGTCAAGCGGTCTGACCGCTCGCTCGCTGAAAAGAAAAAGGGCCGCGCGGCGCCTGCCACGCGGCCCTTTGTTTTTGCGCGTCCGGCGCGCGCTTACTTCGTCTTTGGCTGCGGCTTCAGCGAGTAGGACGTCCGGCTGATCACCCGCATCTCGGGCCGCTTCACCTTCACCTCGATCTTGCGCGTTCGCTTCAGCGGGTCGGGGTTGGTCGACGAGTAGCCCAGCACGTAGTAGTCGCTCGTCTCGTTGTCGATCCGCTTCAGCGCCTTGTCGAAGTCGTTCTGGTTGACGACGGCGATCCCGCCGGTTTCGTCGGCGAGCACGCGCAGGCTGTCCTGCGTCTTCCGCACGTGCTCGCCGTACTCCACCGGGTCGAGCTGCTCGTCGAGATCGGAGCCGGCCACCAGCCCGCGCGGGTCGATGGTGTAAATCGTCGCGTTGGCGCGATTGGCGGTGCGCGTCAGCTCGCCCAGCTCGCGCGCCAGGTCGGCATCGGCGAAGATCTGGCCTCGATTGAACTGATCGCGCTGTTGCTGTCCCTCTTCGCGCGTCTGACCGAAGCGCCCGCCGAAGACCGGATCCTCACCGAGTCGCGACTCGGCGAACGGATCGAAGTCGAAGCCGTTGCTCACCCACACCACCGCCTTGCGCCGGTTGGTGACGCGCTCGAGCTGCCGCAGCATGTCGTAGGCCGTCGAGAACGCGACGTGCGCGCGGTAGCGAACTTCGGACGGACCTTCGGCGCCTTCCGCGCCCTGGATGATGTCGGACGGCTTCAGCCCGTTGCCGGTGATCTTCTTGATCGCATCGTCGAGGATCTTGCGGTCGTAGGTCGAGGTCGATCGCGAGCGATGACGGTCCGGTCGAGACGATGCCGAACATGTCGCCTTCGTGCACGAGCGTGCTGCGAAATCCGCTTGAACAGATCGCGGATGCGGCCGGTGTTGCGGAAGTCGAGATGCAGGTCGTCGACGATGATCAGGAAGATGCGGCCGGCCGCATCGTTGCGCGGCCGCGACGGCGGCAGGATGATGCCCTTCCTGCGCCGGCGGCGGCGGTGCGGCCTGCAGGTTGTGGACGCGGCCGCCGTGCACCAGCGTCAGCGAGGCAATCTCCTGCTTGACGCCGTCCTCGAAGACTTCGAAATCGTCCTTCGTCAGGTCGGCGACGAATTGATCCTGGTTGTTCCGGACGATGGCATCCATCGTCACGAAATCGACCCCGGTCCGGAAGTCCGGTTGCCGGACCGGCGCTGGCTGTGTCGCCGGAGCCGCGGCGTCTGCGGTGCCGCCGGCGCCTGGGAGCCCGGCGCCCCCTGGGCCGCCAACCCGACACCCGCCGCCAGGGCCAGGGCGAGCCCTAACCCGAAACGAGTCCGCTTGTCCTGCATATCGACAGTATAAGACGGTCGGCCGCCCGAAACGGACGGCCTTTCAGGTGCCAGGGTGCCAAAGTGCCAGGGTGCCTAAGGTGCCGTATCGGTGCGCAAGGTGCAGGTGCAAGGTGCTGTCCCCTGGCACCTGGGCACTCCTGGCACCCTGGCACTTAGGCACCCTGGCACCGTAGGATGTCCGATTCGCGAATGCGAGTCGCAGTCGGCGCCGACCATGCCGGTTTTGAGCTGAAACGGGATCTGGCGGGAGCGCTGGCCCAGCAGGGCCACGAAATCCTCGACCTGGGCACGCATTCCAGCGCGGTCGGTGGATTACCCGGATATCGCCGAGGCGGTCGCCACCGCCATCCGTAACGGTCAGGTCGATCGCGGCGTCATCGTCTGTGGCAGCGGCGCGGGTGTTGCCGTCGCCGCCTGCAAGTTCCCCGGCGTCCGCGCCGCGGTCTGCCACGACTGCTATACCGCGCAGTCAGGCGGTCGAGCATGACGACGTCAACGTCATGTGTCTGGGCTCGCGGGTCATCGGCCCGGCGTTGGCGCGAATGCTCGCCGAGGCGTTTCTCGGCGCAACCTTCTCCGCCGAGGAGCGTCACATGCGGCGGCTCGCCAAGATCGACGCCATCGAGTCGCGGTTCGCCCGCGAATGACCATCCACCGCTTACCCCGATGACATCGACGGTCGGCCGCGTGGCGGCGATTCTCGCCGCGCTCGCGATCGTCATCGCGCTCCTGTTCTTCGGCCGCGAAGCCGCCGCCCGCGTCCCTGCCTTCGCGGCCTGGGTCCGTTCGCTCGGCTTCTGGGGTCCCGCTGGCGTTCATTGCGGCGTTCGGCGTCGCCGCGGTCCTCTTGTTTCCCGCCTTGCTGCTGATCGTCGCGGGCGGCACGCTCTGGGGTGTCGTGCTCGGGACCGTCTATGTGATGCTCGGCGCGGCGCTGGGATCGACCCTCGCGTTCTTCGCCGCGCGGTATCTGGTGCGCGGCTACGTGCAGCGCTATGTCGATCACCATCCGAAGCTGGCCGCGATCGATCGTGCGGTTGAGAACGAAGGTCTGCGACTGGTGTTCCTCCTGCGCCTGTCGCCGCTCGTGCCGTTCATCCTGCTCAATTACGTGCTCGGCATCAGTCGGGTGCGGTATCGCGACTACCTGGTCGGGCTCGCCGGCATGATCCCGGTGGTCTGATGTACGTGTACGCGGGCAAGGTGGCTGGCGATTTCGCGTCGCTGGCCAGCGGCGTGGCTGCCCCGCGCGGCGCGGCGTACTACTCGTTCGTCGCACTTGGCCTCGCGGCGACGATCGTGGCGACGGTGCTCATCACGAAGGCCGCGCAGCGCGCGGTCCAGCAGAAAGTCTGATCAGCGTCGCGGTCGCCAGTCCGCGGTCGACGGTCTACGGTCCACAGTCGACAGGCACTTCCGACTCCCTCATCCTCGGCACCTACGCACTTACGCACACAGGCACCGAGCACTCCGGCACTCTGGCACTGCACCTGTCACTGCACTCGATCTCGTTCGACGCTCCACTCGTGCCGCACGAGTTCTGCCGCGCAGCCGCACGTAATACACGCCCGGCGGCGCCTCGACGGTGATCGTGCGAAGGCCGCCATCGACAGCGACCACCGCGAGATTCGCGAGGCCGGGAGCGCTGCCCGCTTCGATGACAATCGACGCCGGCCCGTTCGCAGTCGCCGCCACGGTCCACGCGAGCGTCACGATGCGACCGTTGACCGCCGACACCAGTTGTCCAGGCGCTGGCGGCGGGCCAGTGCAGCCGCCGCTGCCGACGACGACCACGGCTTCGTTGGAAGGACTGCTGGCACCACCGCTGCCCAGGCTGCGCACGCGCACGAAGTACGTCCCGGCGGGAATGCCCGGGAAGGTCAGGAGCGTTGACGCCGTCGGAAGCACCGCGAGATCCGCGATCCCCGGCGCCGAACCAGCCTCGAGCTGATAGCCGAGCGGCGCCGGGCCGGTGGCGGGCGGAGTCCAGCCGACCGTCACCGTCGAACCGCTGACAGCCGACTGGAGATTCTGCGGCGGATTCGGCGCGGTGCCGCTGACGGCGGGGACGATCTTGAGCACGCGGCCGCTGAACGTGAGCAGATAGAGCTCGCCTTGCAGGTCGCGCCCGAACGAGGCGATGCCTCCGAGCGATCCGCCGAGCTCGGCGGTGTGCTCGAGGATGTTCGCCACGCTCGCCTCGCCGGTCACCGGATTGATCGACGAGCCCGAGCGACCACACGCGCGACGATCGCGAAGTCAGCAAAAAAGTAGCGGCCTTGATAGGCCGCCCCCAGAGCCGCGCCACGATAGACGAACCCGCCGGTCACCGCCTGCCCCTCGGTCCGCTGCGTAATCGAAGATCGGATCCGTGAGCGGACCGAACGCTGGTCCTGGCGTCGACGGCACGCCGGGTGTGGCGATTCGGCCCTTCGCGCAGCCGCCATCCGTAGTTACGAGCGCCGGCGCCGCGCGGCTCGTAGTTGATCTCTTCGCGCGCGCTCTGCCCGACGTCGCCGATGATCAGCGCACCGGTGGCGCCTGGACCGACATCGTCGAAGCTGTAGCGCCACGGGTTGCGCAAACCCGAAGTCCCAGATCTCACCCAGCGCGGCGACCGGACTGCCATCCAGAAACGGATTGTCGCCGGGCACGCGATAGCCAGTCGGATCGCCGTTCGGTACGTTGATGTCGAGCCGCAGCATCTTGCCCAGGAGCGACCCGGGGTTCTGCGCGTGATTCTGCGGATCGTTGCCGCTGCCACCATCGCCCAGCCCGACGTAGAGATAGCCGTCGGGTCCGAACGCGAGATAGCCGCCGTTGTGATTGGCGTAGGGCTGGCGGATGACGCGCTCGCCGGTCGGCCACCGCAGGTCGAAGCGCGATCCGGGTTCGACGCGTGGCGTCCCCGCAAGCCGCTGAAAACGCGCGATGACCGTGTCGCCATTCGTGTTCGTGAAGTTGAAGAACACCCGACCCGAGCCGGAGTCGGGCGCAAAGGCCATCCCCAGGAGTCCCCGCTCGCCGCCCGCCGAAACCGCGCCGCGCAGATCGACGAACGGCTCGGCCTGCAAGGCGCCGTTCACGAGCGCTCGCACCAGGCCGCCCTGCTGGACGATGTAGAACACGTTGGGAAGCGCGGGGTCGGGGATGAATGCGAGCGGCTGCGACAGCCCGCTCACGACCTGTTGGGTTCGAATCTGTGCGTCAACAGCGGCCGGAACGAACGCGGCAATGACCAAGAGCAGCACGGCACGACGCGCGCGACACATGCGCGCAGCTTAGCCATCGGGCCGCGCGCTGAATTGCCCCTCACGCCATCTCCGCTTTCAGCTCATCAAATCGTTCGTCCGCATGTTCGACGCCATGCAGGATCTCTTCCGGCGTGTGCCACGTATCGGGATCGAGCGCTCGCCGCGCGACTCTGCCATTCGTCGCGGCGCGCAGGATCGGCGTCGTGAATGCGGGCGAGCACGTCCGCGTAGCGCGCCCGCAGCCGTCCCGCAATCTCGCGCCCGACCAGCTCGTCGAGCATCGTTGACGGAGCCGCGCTCGGCGCGCGGGCCGGTTCACGCGAGCCTCCGGGTCTGGCGCGTCGGCGACGGCCGGCCGGCTCGGCCTCGACGAGATCGTCGTCGCGGCTTTCAACACGACAGCGCGGGCTGGGGTCGGGTGATGGCCGCGACGGTTTGCGGCGCGGACGTTCCGGCCGCCGTTCGACCTCGGGCGGGAGCGCGGTGCTCTGCTCGATCAGACTGGGCCAGTCGAACTCGATATCGGGGTACCGCTCCTCGATGGCGCGGATGGCATCTTCGTCCAGCGGGCTGCGGCCGACGCGAATGCCCGGCGCGCTGCGATACCAGTACAGCACGCGCGGTCGAGCGCCGGCGTAGCCGGCGTGGAGAAGAAACATCGTCTCGTACCCGCGCTGATCGCGGGTGACGCGCATGAACGGCACGCGCGACTCCTAACGTCGCTTCGCCGCCTTGGCGGGCTCTTGGCCGGCCTTCTTGGCCTTGGCCGCCGGTGCCTTCTTGGCCGGCTTTGGCTGCCGCCTTCTTGACCGCCTTGGCGGGCTTGGCGGGCTTCGCTGGCTTCTTGGCCCGGGCGACCGCGACCGGCTTCTTCGCGGCCGGAGCGCGGCTTTGGCGGCGCCTGCCTCGCCTCTCTGGCCGCGGTTCTGGCGGCCTCCTTTCGCCGGGCTTCAGGCGATCGATCGACCATCGTGAATCGCACCTGATCCACCGCCGTGTGATAGGTCCAGATCTCCGCCGCGACGATCTGGTGCTCGGCGCACAGCCGGCGGACCGTATCGATCGCGTTTGGCGGCACGTAGAGGTGAAACGGGACCTTGAGGCGGCTGAACGGACCCCATTCGGCCATCGCCTCGAGCGTGTTGATCGACTCGGTGGTTTCGACTTCGATCGTCCCTTGCAGCTTGCGCGCTTGATCCGGGCTGTACAAGACGAGATCGGGATACATCGTCAGATCGCCGATGCCCACCGACGCGTTCTGCTCGACTCCTGGATTGATCGCAACCTCGAACTTACGCTTGTACCGCGCTTGCAGGACTCGGATGATGCGGTCGTGCTCGAACTGCTCGCGGACCGGGCGCACGAGGATCGGGCTCACTGGACCTCCGGGAACCGCCCTCGCAACGGCTACGGCGGTCAAGTCGAAACAAACTCGATAATATAGCACGCATGACGACTGCGCCGGACGTGCGCGAGAGTCGATTTCTGCGCGCGTGCCGGCGCGAACCGGTCGATCGCACACCGGTCTGGTTCATGCGGCAGGCCGGCCGCTACATGGCCGAATACCGCGCGCTCCGCCAGAACTACACACTTCTGCAGCTCTGTCGCACGCCCGGACCTCGCGACCGAAGTGACCTTGCAGCCGGTCAACGCCATCGACGTCGATGCCGCGATCCTGTTCTCCGATCTCGCTGCTCCCGCTCGAACCGATGGGCGTCGCCTTCGACTTCGTCAAGGGCGAAGGCCCGGCCATCGAGAACCCGCTGCGGTCGGCGGCCGACATCGATCGCGGTCCGCGTCGTCGATCCGCGCGAGGCGCTGTCGTTCACCTTCGACGCCATCCGGCAGATCAAGGGCGAGCTCGGCGGACGAATGCCGCTGATCGGCTTTGCCGGCGCGCCGTTCACGCTCGCCTCGTACGCGATCGAAGGCGGCCATTCCAACAACTTCGCGCTGACCAAAGGCCTGATGTACGGCGATCCCGCGGCCTGGCATCGCCTCGCGGATCGGCTCGCCACCGTCGTCGCGGACTATCTCAACGCGCAGATCGACGCCGGCGTCGACGCGGTGCAGGTCTTCGACTCGTGGGTGGGCGCGCTCAACGCCGACGACTATCGCGAATTCGCGCTGCCGCACACCCGGAAGATCTTTGCCGCGATTGCCGGACGCGTCCCGACGATTCATTTCGGCGTCGCCACCGGCGCGATCCTGCACGTGATGCGCGAGGCCGGCGGCGACGTCATCGGCGCCGACTGGCGCGCGCCGCTCGACGACGCGTGGGCGAAGATTGGCTTCGACCGGGGGATTCAGGGCAACCTCGATCCGACGCTGCTCCTGGGTCCGCGCGATCGCCTGCTGGCGGGCGCGCGTGACGTCCTGCAGCGCGCCGCCGGACGGCCCGGGCATATCTTCAATCTCGGCCACGGCATCCTGCCGTCGACACCGGTCGAACACGTACAGGCTCTGGCGCGTGCGGTCCATCAATACCGGACCGGCTGATGCACCAGGTCGTCATCATCGGCGGCGGGATCGCCGGCCTCGCGGCCGCGTTCGAATGCCGGGCCCGCGGCCTGCAGCCGCTGGTCCTCGAAGCGAGCCGATCGCGCCGGCGGCGTCATCGTCACCGATCGCACTGACGGCTTCGTCATCGACGGCGGGCCGGATTCGATCCTGGCGCAGAAGCCCGCGGCGGTGGCGCTGTGCCGCGAACTCGGGATCGCCGATCGCCTGGTGTCAACGCTGCCGCCGCGCACCGCCTTCGTCCTGCGGTCGGGCCGACTGGTGACGCTTCCCGAGGCATCGTTTCTGGGCCTGCCGACGCGACTTGGATCGCTCGTGTCGACGAAGCTCTTTTCGTGGCCGGCGAAGCTGCGGATGGCACTCGAGCTCGTGCGCCCGGCGCGGCGCGACGAAGACGACGAATCGATTGGGCAGTTCATGCGCCGCCGATTCGGCGGCGAAGCCGTCAGCTATCTCGCCGAGCCGCTCCTGGCCGGGATCCATGCCGGCGATGTCGAGCGACTGTCGCTGCCCGCACTGTTCCCGCGGCTCGTCGAGGCGGAACGCTCGCACGGCAGCGTGCTGCGCACGCTGTTTGCGAGCCGCCGCCCGCCGTCGACGCAACGGCGCCTTCGTCTCGTTCCGAGACGGACTGGCCGTTGTCATCGAGTCACTCGTCGCGTCGCTGGGGACCGCGACGATTCGCTACGACGCGCGGGTCGCACAGATCGACGGCCGCGGCCCGTTCACGATCGTGCTGACGACCGGCGAGCGCCTCGCCGCGCGATCGGTCATCGTGGCGACGCCGGCGTGGGCGGCCGCTCCCCTGCTGCGATCGATCGACGAAGCGATTGCGTCGCGATGCGCCGGGATCTCGCTATGCCTCGTCGGCCACGGTCTTCGTCGGTCTGCGGCGCTACCAGGTCCGGCACACCCTGCAAGGGACCGGGTTCGTCGTTCCGCGCGTCGAAGGGCGCTCGTTGATGGCGGGGACATGGGTGTCGTCGAAGTGGCCGAACCGCGCGCCCGACGGCCACGTCCTGCTGCGTGGCTTTGTCGGCGGCGCGACCAACGAGTCGGTCCTCGAGTGCTCGGATCAGGCGCTCACCGATCTGGTGTTTGCAGGAGCTGGCGTCGCTCCTCGGCATTACCGGCGCGCCGCTGATGACGCGCATCTATCGATGGACGCGAGCGACGCCGCAATACAACGTCGGCCACCTCGCCCGCGTCGAAGAGATCGACGCGAGGCTGCGCCGAGTGCCAGGGCTCTATCTGACCGGAAGCGGCTACCGCGGCACCGGCCTGCCCGACTGCGTGGCCGACGCGCGCGACGTCGCCATTCGAGCGGCGACCGAAACGCTGAAGCCCGGAGCGCACTGACGTCCTGTCATAAGATCGACGGATGCGAGTTGTCGTTCCTGTCCTGGCGATTGCCGTCCTCACACTGACGTCCGCCCGCGCCGCGGACAACGTCCCGCCGGCAATCGAACAGCTGTTGAACAGCATCCGGGCCGCGGACAAAGGTCAGCTGGCGGTGTCCGAGGAAGATGGCCGGTTTCTGCGATTGCTGGTCGCCTCGACCAATGCCCGTCACATCCTCGAAATTGGCGCCGCCAGCGGCTACAGCGCGATCTGGATGGGGCTCGGCCTGCGCGAAACCGGTGGTCGCCTGACGACCATCGAGTACGACCCGGTGCGGGCGAAGGAAGCCGCAGGCGAACGTCCGGAGGGCCGGCCTTCAGGATATCGTCACCGTGATCGAAGGCGATGCGTTCAAACAGATCCCCACCGTGCAGGGGACGTTCGATCTGGTCTTCCTCGATGCGTGGAAGCCCGACTACAAGAAGTTCTTCGACCTCGTTTTTCCCCGCGTGACACCCGGCGGCCTGTTCCTCGCCCACAACGTGATCAACAAGAAGAACGACATGCCCGATTTCCTGAAGGCCATCGCCGCGCATCCGCAGGTGTTCAACACGACGGTGTCCCCGGGACACGAGGGAATATCGATTACGTACAAAAAGCGGCGATAGTTTTCAGTTTCCAGTTTCCAGTTCAAAGGCCATCTGGGCCAACTCCAGCAACCTGCCCTTTGAACTGGTAACTGGCAACTGGAAACTGACATTCGAAAGTTCCCTATGCAGTCCGTTCACATCATCGGCGTGCCGCTCGACCTCGGCGGGAACCGTCGCGGAACGGATATGGGTCCGTCGGCGTTTCGCATCGCCGGCATCGGCGAGCAGCTCACCCGCCTCGGCCGTACCGTCGTCGACAAGGGCGACATCGTCACGCCGATTCCCGAGATCAAAGGTCCGGGCGACATCAAGAAGCGCTACGTGAAGGACATCGCGAAGGTCTGCCAGAAGCTGTTCCAGTCGTCGCTCGCCTCGCTCGACGAAGGCGCATTGCCGATCGTGCTCGGCGGCGATCACAGCCTCGGCGCGGGCTCGGTCGCGGCGGCCGCGGCGTTTCAGCGCAAGCGCGGGCAGAAGCTCGGACTGCTCTGGGTGGACGCGCACGGCGACATGAACCGGCCCGACACGACGGGGTCGGGCAACGTGCACGGCATGCCGCTCGCGGCGCTCCTTGGGCCCGAGCCGGCCGAGCTCGCGCGGATCAGCGGCGAGAGCCCCGCTGTCCTGCCCGAGCACACCGTGCTCGTCGGCATTCGCAATCTCGACGAGATCGAAAAGCAGCTGGTTCGCCAGTCGCGAGTCCACGTCTTCACGATGAAGGAGATCGATTGGCTCGGCATCGCCCAGGTCATGGAGCGGGCGTTGGCGCTCGCCGGCGAAGGCACCGGGGGCATCCACGTGTCGTTCGACATGGACGTGTGCGATCCGGCGATCGCGCCCGGCGTCGGCACCGCCGTGAAAGGCGGCCTCGACTACCGCGAGGCGCACGTCGTCCTGGAAATGATCGCCGAGTCGGGCCGGTTGTCGTCACTCGACCTGGTCGAGGTCAACCCGACGCTCGACATCCGGAACACGACCGCCGAACTGGGCACCGAGCTCGCGCTCTCCGCAATGGGAAAGCAAATTCTTTAGGGTGCCAGGGTGCCAGAGGCGCCAGAGTGCCAAAGTGCCGGGGTGCCTACGGTGCTGGTGCCACGGTGCCATGACAGTGATCGGTGCATAGCCTCAAAGGAATGCAGGTGCGCACTCCACGGCGACCCTCGGTATCCATGCACTAGCACCCCAGGCACTGAGGCACTCTGGCACTCAGGCACCTTAGGCACCCAGGCACCCTTACACACCGTCTCTGCGACTCCACGTGGGCCCGAACCGATCGGGAATGTCGAGGGCGCTGTAGATGCCGAGCGGGGCGATCGATTCGCAGAACTGATCGCGACGCTCCTCGAGGCTTTTCAGGTCGGCGACGAAGCCGGTGCGGTGCTTCTCGTAGACGACCATCTCGCTCCAGTACTCGATGAGCAGATATTGGGTGTCGTTCACCTGGTCGCGAAGGAACGAGGCGCCGAGGAACGATCGGCTCTTCCGTCCGAGATCGGTCCACTCGCCATCGGCGCCGTAAAACTTCTCGAAGGCGTCCTGTTGCCCTGCTTTCACCTGAAACTGCCAGACAACCGCTATCACGCCGTGCCCTCCGCGCCCTGAATGATATCAAGCGGCGTGTGTCGCTCGTGTGATCCACCTCAAGCGCCGCCCCGTCGAGTCTTATAGAATGCCGGAAGGGCCGCTAGCTCAGTGGTAGAGCATGTGACTTTTAATCACAGGGTCGTTGGTTCGATCCCAACGCGGCCCACCACGTTTTCTCGACAAGCGACGGACAACCCTGCAGAGCGTCACGCCTGACCGATGCAGTTGACTCTCGTTCACACAATGGAGTGCCTCGACTATGAACAAGACGCCCTTCACGGCTCTAGCGATCGCGTCGCTGGCCGTCGCAGCTTTCGCGCAGACCCCGGCTGAAGTCACCCCGCCAGCCGGTAACAAGGCTGTCATGACCCTGTCCGCCACCGGCGACCTCACGTACGAATGCAGGGCCGTCGCTGATAAGCCTGGTGCCTTCGCATGGACCTTCGCCGGCCCCAACGCCAAGCTGTGGGACGCCACGAAGAAGGAAGTCGGCAAGTATTACGCCGGCCCGACCTGGGAGTCGGCGGACGGATCCAAGGTGACCGGCAAGCAACTCGCCGTCGCGCCTGGCGCTGCCGGCGCCATCCCGCTGCAACTGGTGCAGGCCGCGCCGTCAACCGGCACGGGCGCCATGTCTGATGTCACCTACATCCAGCGACTCAAGACCGTCGGGGGCATCGCGCCGGCGAGCCCGGCCTGTGCTGCGGCCAACGTGGGTGCCAAGACAACCGTGCCGTACTCGGCAGATTACGTGTTTTTCAAAAAGGGGTAAGGGTACGCGACCCGCCCGATTGAAAACGGCCCTCGCATGGACGGGATGCGTTGATGACGGTGCTCGACGCACCACGAGGCCCACTTCAAATCCTTCGAGTTTTGCGGTTCCGAACTCGACGGGCGACCAACAGCAGACCACCGCCGAGCAGCACGACTGACGCGGGTTCGGGGACAATCGCGGCCGGTGAGGCTCCGTTGGTGTTCAGCGGTTGGGACGGAAAGCCGTTGGGATCCGTGATGGGGAGCAGCGGATTCGTCAACGGAGGAGTCCCGATATCGATCGGCAGCGTCCCAGGCCAACCGCCGCCGAAATCAATCGTGCCCCCCGCTTCGCCGCCCTCACGCAACTTGCGCTTGAACCATCCGAGGTGCCACCCGCTGTCGTCACGGTTTGATAGCAGAAGCAAATCTTCCGGCGTCAGCGGGTGCCCGAAATGCAACACAAAGCCATCGCCCACCAGGAACGGTTTCAGATCCGTAATCGGCTCAGCGGTAGCGGGTGCAGGCGCCAACCAAATTGCGAAACAGATGACGGCAGATAGACGACCGAGCATGATGGCTCATGTTGCAGATGCCGGGCCATGCAAGCTCAACTGGAAAATACTGGCACTTTAGTGCTACGTCGAGTCGAGTTCCGCACTTGCCGCCTGTCAGGAGTACCAATAGTCGCCCTGTAAAGAGAACTCACACGAGGCGACGCCTGCTAGCTCGCGTACATGGGCGTCTGCGAGGCGGTTACGAGACTGCCCGGCTGCGGGCGATCTCGTGGGAACTATCGCGCGCGACCAGCGACAGCACACCACAAGCCCAGGTATGTCGAGCCTTACACAATCGCGAACACCGTAAGGGCACTGGACGAATGCGGCTGACCCTCGAGGCGGGCGATCATCTGTCCTGGGTCGGCGATGGCCTGCTCGTGATGACGCTCGCGCGTGCCGTCCCCCGCACAAATGGCGGAATATTCAGCAATCCAGCGATGCTGGAGGTTGCGAAGCGTCGTGATCCGGCGCTCGTTCCAGAGGACTCCACTTGCATGCGGTGCCCCCACAGCAACGGCGACGCCACCTGGTCACGGGTCGTCTCGGTCTACCCGTGAGTCGGCTCGACGCGTTCATTATCGAGGCGGTGCGCTCATCGATTGCGGAACCGTCGCCGAGTGAGATGGACGGCGACGTAGCACGCCGCGGCCAACAGGACGATACCGAGGCCGACCTGGATCAGGATCACCTCGCCCGTCCAGACCCCACGACGCCAGGCTGCGGCGTCGAGGGAGAGCTCCGCCGGCAGCTGATATCCGATCAGACCGGTCACGATGAGACAGACCGCCGCCATCGACGCCGTGAGTAAGAACAGGACCCTGACGATCGGCAACTCCAATTAGACAGGCGCAGCGGAGAAATTTTTCGCCGATGGTTGACCGCCTCTTCTCGGACCCGGCTCTGGCGTCGCTGTATGACACGTTCGGCGCTGGCCGGCGCGACTTCGCGTTCTACCTGCCCGTCGTGATGTCGTCCTCGTCTGTCCTCGACGTGGGCTGCGGAACCGGCGCCTTGCTCCACGCGGCCCGCGCAGCCGGGCATACCGGCCGGCTGTGCGGGCTCGACCCGGCCGACGGGATGCTGCAGCACGCACGAAAGCGGACCGACGTCGAATGGATTCTCGGCGACCTCGGTTCGATCAAATGGGACCGCCAGTTCGAGCTCGCGCTCATGACGGGTCACGCCTTCCAGGTCTTCGTCGAAGACGCTGAAATACGAGCCGCGTTGACGGCGATTCGCTCGGCGCTCTCGCCGGACGGACGACTGGCGTTCGAGACCCGCAATCCGGTCGCGCGCGGCTGGGAGAAATGGACGCCCGAGAATGCCGTCGAGATCGAAGACGACAGCGGCGCGACTGTTCGCATGTCGCACCAGGTGGACGCCGTCGAGGGCGAACGCGTCGCGTTCACCACAACTTACACCTGCGCGAAGTGGGACGAGCCCAGGCTGAGTCGCAGCACGCTCAGGTTCCTTGGCCAGGAGTCGCTGGCGGTGTTTCTCGCCGCGGCCGGATTCGTCGTCGAGGAACAGTACCGGCTACTGGGACCGAACGCCGGTGACCGACGCGAGCCCGGAGATCATCACCATCGCACGGCGGGCCAGGTGAGAGACGTGCTACCTTCGTTCGCGAACGAGCCGACACGCAGTGGTCATCGCGTGCGGGCGATCACCTGACCATGCGGCATCGGATCCATCTCGCGCGAGGCGTCGTTTTTCTGCTCGCGCTCGGGATGTCAATCACTGCGGCCGAGCTGGTCTTGCGGGTCGCTGTAGCACCAGTGGGCGCCGTCCAGCCCGTGCACGACGTGCTATTCCTCCAACCCAACGCGGACGTGGGCTGGACGCTCGCGCCGGACTTTTCGTTCGTCTGGTCAGGGCGTAATCCCTACTGTGTCGAGTTCACGGTCCCGGTCCAGACCAACGCCCTCGGCTTCCGCGATCGCGCGTGGAGTGCCGCGGCGCCCCCGGACACGATCCGCATCGCCGTCATTGGCGACTCGTTCGTCGAAGCGATCCAGGTGCAAGCCGAGGAGACCGCCACACGGCAACTCGAGCGGCATCTGAGCGCACGCTTTCCCGGCCAACGGTTCGAGACGATGAACTTCGGCGTGTCGAACTACTCGGTGGGCCAGTTTCTGATGGCCTACGACGCGTTCGTCCGCCCGTTCAAGCCTGATTACGTGGTTGTGCTCGCCGCGTATCTCAACTTCAATCGCACCACGCAGCGGGCGCTGAGCTCGGTGCTGCAGGACTTCTACGCGCTCGAGATCCGTCCGTCGTTCACGCTCGACTCGAGCGGCAATCTCGTGACGGCGCCGCCGCGCCAGCACGAGGCCTACGCGAAACGCGTGGCCGATCTGATCGAGACCGAGTACGGATCCGATCGATCGCGGCCCGTCCGCGGCCTGCCCTCTCCTCTTCACCTGTCCACCTGGTTGCTGCGCACCGGCTTGTCCACCGCGTCGCGGATGCAGCATTGGCGGCCGTCCTGGGGCGAGCCCGAATTCACGGACGTCGAGCTGAATCACCGGATTCTCGCCGCACTGCACCAGAAGGTTCGCGATGACGGCGGGGTATTCGTCTTTGCCGACGCCTTCGCATACCTCGAGCCGTATGGCAATCCGCGCGGCAGCGGCCGGCTGGCCGCACACAATCAGCGGTTCATCGAGTCGGCCGGAGCGCGGTATCTCAACGTGTCAACGGCGATGACGCAGGTGCCTTCGCAGCGCCGATTCTCGTGCGACATGCATTTCAGCGCCGCGGAGCACACGCAGCTCGCGGAAACGCTGACCGATTGGTTCAGTCAGGAGCTGGCCGCTGCCCCGGCCATGACCGGTCGCGGCGAGGACGACGAGCAGGGACGCGGGCCCGCCGACGCACTCGGGCGGCGCTAGAGGCCGCGCACTTGGGGTACCTCGAGAGGATTCGACCATGAGGAGCATGGCGACTCTCAGTGCAGCGGCGACGTCGGGCCGGCCCAGCCCATGAGCGTCTCGGATTCCTCGGTGGCCAGCCGCATCCAGGTGGCGACGACCGCGGGATCGAAGCGGGTGCCGGCGCTGCGGATGAACTCGTCGCGCACCGCTGGGCGCCCGCATCTTGTCGCTCGTTGACGCGGCCGACACGCTCACGATCCTCTGCCTGGCCTACGAAAACCCGCTCGGCGCCGCGTACAACCGGTCAAGAAGTGGGCCGATATCGCTGGACGGTCCGATGACCCCAGCCAGGACGGCCATCAGCCGCGCCTGTCGTGCGATCTGCGCGTCGAGCCGTTCCGCCCGCCCGCCGCGCCAAAATGCCTCAGTTGACACACTTGCCATGCCCGCTCCGTGTCACGGAAATCGGCCAGTCTGCTGATTCCTTGAAGACGAGCTGGACGGCGTCGATTTTGCTAGGAAAGTGGCGTACCCCAGAAAGGAATCGGCCACGCACGGGCGTCAGAGACTGTCAGATTGATATGCCTCCTCAGGACCAGCTGATACCTCCAGCCGGCGAGCTCAGGCTGAATCTCGGGATTCCGGTCGATCGCCGGGCCGACCGACGTGTCGGACCATCGTCGGGATCGCTCCCCGGAGTGGATCGCCGAGCCACGCCGGCCGCGCACGTCGATACGCGCTACAAGTTCCTGGCCTCGGCCCTCACCGACGCGGTCTGGGACTGGGATCTGATCCGCGACCAGATTCAATGGAGCGACGCCTTGCGCGAGGCGTTCGGCTACGCGCCGCGCGACATGGCCACCGACTCGCAGTGGTGGGTCGATCGCATTCACCCGGACGATCGCGGCCGCGTGGTCCAGCAGCTGCACGAGTGGCTTCAGGGGCGGCGCGGGCGGTGGATGGCCGAATATCGGTTCCGTCACGCGAACGGCACCTATCTGATCGTTGCCGACCGCGGGACGCTGATCTACGACCAGAGCGAGCGGCCGGTGCGGATGGTTGGCGGCATGGCCGACATCTCATCGCAGCACGAGATGGCCCGGCAGCTGCGCATTTCCCAGAAGATGGAAGCCGTCGGCCTGCTTGCCGGCGGGGTCGCGCACGACTTCAACAACGTGCTGACCGCCATCATGGGCGCGGCCACGTTGCTCCGGTCGACGCTCGCCGGCAAGGATCACAACCCCGCGCATCTCGACGCGATCGAATCGGCGGCCGAACGCGGTGCCCGCCTCACCCGCCAGTTACTCGCGTTCGGCAGCAAGCAGATGCTCGAGCCCGAACCGCTCGACCTGAATACGGTCGTCGAGGGTCTCAGCAGCATGCTGCGGCGGCTCATCCCGTCAACCATCCGTGTCGAGCAGCAGCTTCAGACCGGCCTCCCGCCCGTCTTCGTCGACGCCGGCCAGGTCGAACAGATCATCGTGAATCTCGTCCTGAACGCCCGCGACGCCATGCCCGACGGCGGCACGCTGACGCTGACGACGTCGCCCGGCGCGGCCGGCGCCCGGACCATCGTGCTCGAGGTGAAGGACAGCGGCGTCGGCATGGACCTCGTGACCCAGGCTCGAATCTTCGAGCCGTTCTTCACGACCAAGCAGCCCGGCGTCGGCACCGGCCTCGGCCTCTCGACCGTTTACGGCCTCGTCAAACAGAGCGGCGGCACGGTCACGGTCTCGTCAGCGCCGGGGCGCGGCTCGGCGTTTCGCGTCGAATTCCCCACGATGTCCGAGCCGTCGCGAGTGGCGCGGGCGAGTAAACCCGACGCGAACGTGGCCCTGCCCGCGGCGAAGGTCGCGGCGACGATCCTCGTGGCCGAAGACGACGATGCGGTCCGCAGCATCATCCGCGATGTACTGGAAATGGCCGGCCACACCGTGCTGACGACCTGCAACGGTGAGGAAGCGGTCCAGGTCGCACGCACCCACGACGGCCCCATCGACCTGCTGATCACCGACATGATGATGCCCTACAAGACGGGCGACGTCGCGTCGGCGGAAGTGAGCGTTCTGCGGCCGGGCATCGGCACGGTGTTGATGTCGGGCTACTCCGATCGGCTGATCGAGACCGAGGACACGAGCCGCACGATCGTCCAGAAGCCGTTTGCGGCCAGCGAGCTGCTCACCCTGGTCGAGCGCCTGATGCAACGCCAGTCGCACCGGATCGAACTGTTCAAGAGCGCCGAGTCGCGCACCGAGAGCATTGCCAGCTTCGTGGCCAACGCGCTGCGCCATGGCCATCCCGCGGTCGTGATCGTCGACGAGCTCCATCGCAACGCCGTGGCCGAGCGGATGCTCGCGCAAGGCGTCGACGTCGCCTCAGCGGTGACCCTGAACCGGCTGACCATTCTCGACGCCTCCGACCTGCTCACCCGGTTCATGCGCGGCGGATTGCCCGACGCCACGCTGTTCGACGAGGCCATGCGCGGTTACGCCTCACGCGTCGAGCCGCCGCACCGGCTCCACGTCTACTCCGAATCGTCGGACCTGCTCGCGGCGCAAGGACAACTCACCTCGACCCTGCGGCTCGAGGAACTGTGGAACGCGCTGATCCAGCGCCATGGCTTCGTGGTCATGTGCGGCTACGCGCTGGAGCACCTCGAATCCGACGAGCATCGCGAGGCGCTGTCGCTGATCTGCGGGATGCACGGACATGCGGTTCCGGGCCCGAACCACTCGATCAGCAGCGGCCGCGAAGAAGTGCTGTGACGGCTGACTCCTCGTTCGTCATCTGACGATATCTCGCCGTGGTCGTCGTCACGCTCGGTCACCGTACTGGGTGGATTCGCGGCAACTCCAATTCGAGCAATCGCTTGCGGGCTTCTGTCGCGACCTCTGGCACGGGCACACCATGTGCTGAGACCAACGGCATGCAGGACCCTTCTCATTCCGCCGATGGCGAGTCACGCCCGCCGCGGACGCTCAACGAATTGATTGCCCGCCTCGACGACGATGCCACCGGCCCGATTGTGCTGGTCGACGAGCAGGGGACGATGCTCTTTGTGAGCACCACCTTCGTGCGCGTCACTGGCTACCCTCACCATGAAAGCGTTGGTCGTTGGCTCGTCGAACGGGTTCATCCTGACGACCGGGCGCAGGTATGGCGTTGCCTCGGGGCGCCCACCGAAGCGGCGGCTGAAGGCAACGAGGGCCGCTATCGACTCAAGGGCGGCGCGTG
Organism: uncultured Acidobacteriota bacterium; assembly: GCA_963841895.1. Taxonomy (GTDB): domain Bacteria; phylum Acidobacteriota; class Vicinamibacteria; order Vicinamibacterales; family UBA2999; genus JACCSI01. The sequence continues at coordinate 302,692 of CAWJEO010000034.1, read as the reverse complement.
GCGCCGGTTCGTGTTCAGCGCTTCCTGGTGCACGACGACCGAGGGGCCGATCGCCATCGTGCGGTTGCGAGCGATCGCGACCACCGAGACCGCGGAGCGCCCGATCGGCGCCCCGATGCAACGGTGCAACGCCCACCAGACAATCCTCAGGCTCGAGCCGATTCTGCGTCGGCTCGCCGGCGGAAACATCGAAGTCGTGTACCGCCTCGAGGCGACCGCGGTTCACGTCGCACTCACCGCATTTCAACTGGAGCAGATCATGGTGCACCTCGCTAGCAATGCACGCGATGCAATGCCTGCGGGCGGTGTGCTGACGATCTCCACGCGGAATCTCCTGATGGGGACCGCGGATGGCGCGAAACCGAATTGCCATCTCGAACTTGTCGTGACCGATACCGGCATGGGCCTGAGCCCGCGACTGAGCCTGCAGATCTTCGAACCGTACTTCACGACGAAGGCCGAACGCGGGAACTCTGGCCTCGGGCTCACGATCGTTCAACGCTTCGTAGATGGCGCCAGCGGCCAGGTCGATGTCCAGAGCAGCCTCGGCAAGGGCGCCCAATTTCGTCTGCTGCTCCCCATCGTCGGTGCGGTGTCGGGAGCGGGCGAGGCGAGCGATCCGCCCTGTCCACAGAATCGGTGAGCGCGGCCTGAAGTCAGAATGTCGGCCGCTGGATCCCGAGCTTGCGCATCTTCGAGTGGAGCGTCGTGCGCTTGACACCGAGTTTGGCAGCGGCACCGTGTTCACCACCGATGAGACCTCCGGAATCGCGCAGGGCCGCGAGGATGGTCTCGCGTTCGGCCTGGGCCAGAGCTGACGCTTTCGCCGCGTCTGCCCCGGGCGGTGGCTCAGCGGCGGCCCACAGTGCGGACGGCAGCGAGCCGCGCAGCGCGCCTGGCGGCAGTCGAAGCGAAGAGCCGGGCGACAGGATGACGGCGCGCTCGATGACGTTCTGGAGCTCGCGAATGTTGCCCGGCCAGCCCCAGGTCTGCAGCGCCTGCATCGTCGCGGCAGGAATCGTGGTGATGGGTCGGCCCATCTCGCTCGAGAATTTCTGGACGAAGTGGCGGACGAGCGGCGGGATGTCCTCAGGTCGTTCCCTGAGCGGCGGCAACTGGATCGGAAAGACACTGAGCCGGTAGTACAGGTCGCTGCGGAAGGTACCGGCCGCGACCATCGTCTCCAGATGGCGATTCGTCGCCGCGATGAGGCGAACGTCGATGCGCTGGGTCCGCGTGCTGCCGAGCCGTTCGAACTCGTGCTCCTGCACCGCTCGCAGCAGCTTCGGCTGGATATCGAGCGGCATGTCGCCGATCTCGTCGAGGAACAGCGTACCGCGGTGCGCCAGTTCGAGGCGTCCGACTTTGGCAGCCACGGCGCCGGTGAACGCTCCCTTTTCGTAGCCGAACAACTCGCTCTCGACGAGCGCCGACGGCAATGCGGCGGCGTTGACCCGCACGAACGTCTGGCGCTGCCGCCGGCTGGCGTCGTGGATGGCGCGGGCCACGACTTCCTTTCCCGTCCCCGTTTCGCCGAGGAGCAGCACCGTCGCGTCGGTCGGGGCGACGGTTCGGACCGCGTGGAGAACGCTCGTGAGCGCCTGGCTGCTGCCGATGATGCCCTTGAAATCGCCGCGCCCCTCGAGTTCATCCTCGAGGTACAGCTTCTCTTCAGCGAGCCGCTCCTTCAGGTCCGAAATCTCCTGATAGGCGCGCGCATTCTCGATCGCGATCGCAAACTGACGACTGACCTGTTCGAGCAGCTCGAGTTCCTCCATGCTCCAGGCACGATCGTCGGGCACCGCCACCGTCAACACACCAACCCGCGCCCGTGCCGTCTCGAGGGGTATGCCGGCGCCAGAGCGAAAGCCGCTCTCGACAATCGTTCTCAAGGCGTGCGGCGCGATACCGTTCGGGTCGGATTCGCGAAACACCATCGTGCGGCCGCGCGCGTAGGCGATCGCGGCCGGGAATCCCTCGTCCACGAGGTCGCCGGCCAGAAGGGCATCGGACGACGGCGCTCCGGCCACGACGTGCCGCCGCAGCTTTCTGACGTCGTCGTCCCAGAGCGAGACCCCGGCATAGGTGTACGGCAGCGTCGAGTAGAGCAGGTTCGACATTTTGCGGACCAACGGGCCGAGCTCACGCTCGGACGCGAGGGCATTGGCGCACTCGAGGAGGAGGCGGAAGCGGTCGCGCTGGGCGGCCGCCTCGCGCTCGTAGCGGCGGGCCTGCTCGAAGTGGCGCGCGTTCTCGATCGGAATCGCGATCTGACGGGCGATCTGTTCGAGAAGGGCGACCTCTTGCTCGCTGTATGCGTGATCTTCGAGCCGACCGACATTGAGGGTGCCAAAGAGGCCGCGCGGTGTCTGAAGCGGTACACAGCAGGCGCACCGGAGGCCTTCATTGCGCATGACGTCGAGTGGACTGCCGCCAAGCGCCTCGATGTCGGCCATCCGCCAGACCTTGGTGACGCCTGCGCGGTAGCACATCGCCGGCAGCGCGTCGTGGTGGACAAGCGCCCCGTCCTGGATCAGCCCGCGACTGTCCGGGAAGACAAGTCCGTGCCGGCGCAGCCGGCCTGCCTCGTCGTCCCAGAGCGCCAGGCTGATGTAGTGGTGATCGACCGTCGCTTGCAGCAGCGACGAGATCATGGCGATGAGCGTCCTGAGATCGAGCTCGGACGTGATCGCGTTCGACAGGTCGAGCAGCAGCTTGACGCGGTCGCGCTCGCGTTCTGCCGTCGCCAACGCTCCAGCAAGCTGTTGTTCACTGCCTCGAAGCGCGGTTCGCGCCACCCGCCACTCGAGCGCCGACTGCACCATGTCGGCGAGTGAGACGAGGAGATGTCGTTCTTCGAGGAGAAACGGACCCTCCGCCGCGGGCGGCCGCTCGGCGGCGTAGGCGGCATCGAGACGTCCGGAGTGACCGTCAGACGTTGCGAACGTCGCCGACAACATCCAAGCGGTTTCGGCAAACCCTTCGGTGGCTCGCGTGATCGCACCGTACCGGGCGCGCGCTTCGGTGATCTCCGGAAACTGAAACGCCGGTGGGATCAGCGCGACGATGCGGTCCAGAAGGCCTTCGACTTCGACGCTCTGGTCCTCGAGCAGACGCGCGGCATCGTGGAGAGCGGTGAGCTCCTTGATGCGCTCTCCGAGGAGGTGATGCAGGACCTCGCGTTCCGAAGACTTGCCGGTGTCCACGATCCAGGTCGCCGGAGTATCAGCCGCCGATGGTGGCGAGTCAAGGACGCAGGTCGCAGTGACGACCGAGTCCCGTGGTCGGGAGTAGACCGTCGTGGCGTCACCCTGTACCATCGCCGGCAGCGCACCTAGCGCACCGACGTTCCTGATTCAAACCATCAGCCCATCTGCGGTCTCGACCAGATACGCCGAAGCGCGGAGCCGCACCCGCCACCGGCGAGGCTCAACGCCGCACCTGGTATCACCAGCAGTACAGGCAGCGTGAACACTTCGGCGAGACCGCCGCTGCGGTCGATCGCTAGCAGCGTCGCCGCGTCGTGCCACACGGCGAGAATGACCACCGCTGCGCCAATGCTGATGGCCGCCGTCGTCAGTGCGGTGACGACGCCGGCAAGCGCCGAGGCGGGTAGCGACCGTCCTCGCCAGGTGGACACGACACCAACGCCGAAGAACACACCCGCCGTCGCCATCGTCAGCAGGTCTGCGCGCACCTTGAAGTCGGCGGTTGGAACGAACCAGTCGAGCGCGGTTCTCGCCACGAACGCAGCCCCGAGGAGCAGCGCCCACATCGCGGTTGCGCGCCAGGCAAAGCCAAACACTTGCGTCACGTACCACAGATCGGCGCGACGCGATCCGCGCTGCGGCTGGATCCGCTCCCGTACTCCTCGAGCAGATCACCCGAAACGGTGTGCACATCACGCGGCGCGAGGACCAGGCGAAGGAGCGCTTCGGCCCAGCCGGGAGGGTGAGCGCGGTTCATGCGTGTCCTTTCAGCGGCCACTTGAAGCCGCGCCAGAGATTGCGAACGGCGGCCTGCGCGTTGTTCAGCGCGCGCACAGCAGCCGGCCGGACCTGGTAGAAGCGCCGCGGCCGCCCGGCGCGCACCTCACCACCAGGACCAAGCCGTGATGACAGCAGCCCCTTCTCTTCGAGCCGCACGAGCGTGGCATGCACCGCGCCCGCCGCCACATCTCGCTCGAGCCGCGCCTGCACCTCGTTGAGGATGGCGCGCCCGTAGGCCTCGTCGCCCAGACGGAGCACGGCGAGCAGGACCGCCTGCTCGAAGGTGCCGAGGACGTCAGCCATTTGACTACATTGTAGGATTCAACGGTGCGTTGTCAAGAGAGGAGCGCACCGCGCATGGACGTCTGCTAGCCTGAAGTATGCGGATGAGTGTCGTCGAGTGGCTGCTCGATTCGGATCCGTCGATTCGATGGCAGGTCATGCGCGATCTGATCGGCGAGTCGGACGCGGACGTCGCGCGGGAGAGATCGCGTGTCGCCGAAGAAGGTTGGGGCGCTCGCCTGCTCGACCTGCAAGGCGACGATGGACATTGGGGCGGTGCGGCGTTCGTGCCGCGCGCCTGGATCTCCACGCAGGACACGCTCCAGCTGCTGCGGGATCTCGGTGTCGATCCGACGAGCGACCGGGTGCGACGGGCCATCGCCCAGGTGCGCGACCGCTGCACCTGGGGCGACGGCTTCGCCCACTCGCCGTTCTTCGAGGGCGAAGTCGAGCCCTGTATTAACGGACGGGTGCTGGCGATCGGTGCGTACTTCGGCGAGGCACGCGATCGTCTCGTCGAGCGGCTGCTGCGGGAGCAGTTGAGCGATGGCGGCTGGAACTGCGATGCCCCACCCAGCCGGCGATCGTCATTCCACTCGACGATCTGTGTGCTCGAAGGACTGCTGGAGTACAAACGGCGACGGGTGCGACACCCGACATCACCGCCGCTCGCCTACGCGGACAGGAGTACCTGCTCGAGCGGCGTCTGTTCCGATCGCGATCAACCGGACAGATCATCACGCGCGACAAGAAGACCGGACACCAACCGGCGTGGACCGAGATTTCGTTCCCCACGCGCTGGCATTACGACATCCTCTGGGGGCTGGACTACCTGCGACGGGCCGGCGGCGCTCCCGACGAACGCATGAGCGAGGCGCTCGATCTGGTGCGGAAGAAGCGCGACGAGCTCGGGCGTTGGCCGCTCGAGAACCCGCATCCGGGTCCGGTTCACTTCGAGATGGAAGGCGGCGCCGGCGAGCCCAGCCGCTGGAATACACTGCGGGCGCTTCGTGTGCTTCGGTGGGCGAAGGACGGCGGGGTCTGAGGTTCCTAGGAACCCCGGAACTTCGACGTTTCCTCAGTCCGCCGCGGTCAGGAACACCGCGCGCTCCTCGAACCCGGCGGCCGCATAGAGCCCGCCGGCACGGGTGTTCCGATCGCTCATGAGCAACGTCATCCGCTCGAAGCCAGCGCGCGCGGCGACGACCATCGCTTCGGTGAGCAGACGGCGGCCCAGGCCGCGGCCATGTAGCCCGGGCGCGACGACGAGCTGCGCAAGGTGCGCGGTGCGGCCACCAAGATCGGTCACGAGCGCCGCGCCGTCGATCCCGCCGTTCGCGGCGAACGCGACGAGGCTGTGGCGCGCATGGAATCGACCGCATCCGGTCTGTGTCGTCAACTGCGACAGGTATTCGGTCCACTCGTCGGGACGGCCGTCACCGCCGAACGGCCGCAGCCGATCGGGTTCCGCATAGGCAGACGCCAGCAGCCTCGCCACCGCCGCCGCATCGTCCGGCCGCCACACGCGGAGGATGTGCGTGCTCACGGTCGCGCGGTCGAGCGCCACCACCGGCGCGGGCTGCGGGACGAGAGTGCGGTGCAGGTAGCGGTACGTGCCGACCGAGAATCCCTGCCGCTCGAGCGTGCTCTCGAGCCCGGGCGCGCCGGCGAGCGTGAACGCCATGGCCCGCGATGCCTGACGTGCTTCAGGCGAGGTGAGCACCGCATCGACAAGCGCCCCGGTGACGTCGACGCTCGAAGCGCAGAGCGCGCCGATCTGCAGCGTCTGACGATGGCACAGGTGAAACGACCAGCCGCTGATGCGATCGCGTCCGTCGCGAACGACGAAGCCGGGGACGAGACCGCGGCGCCGCGATCGCTCGACGAGATGCCACGTCGGCGTGGTTTCCCACGCCAGCGTGTCGCGCCAGCGATCGGCTTCGGCGTGGTAGACCGGCTCCATTTCAGCCGCCGGAATGCCGTGCCACTCGGTGACGTTGACGCCTGTCATTTCGCGGGCTCGACGCCCGGGCGATCGCGGCGCAGTCGCGGGTCGAGCGCGAGCTCATCGACGGCCGCTGCAAGGTCACCTTCAGCGGCCCGCAAGCCATCGAGATCGACATTCGCCAGGGCGAGGGCCACCGTGTCGAGACTGGCGCGCTGTCGGCCACGGTCGGCAAGCGGAGTGGACTCGGTCATCAGAGAAATCCGTCGGGCTCGGTCCTGACCGATCGTGCGGTCGATGATAGCCTCTGCGAGGCGGTCGGGGTCGATGCCGAGCTCCCCGCTCTCGAGTAGCGCTTTCGCCCGCCCCACCTTGTCGGCGCTCGTCGGTTGCGCGCCGCGTTTCGTTCCCTGAGCCTGCCCGGACTCGGTCGTCTCCAGGCGACGCGTCGACACTCGGGCGAGTTCGGTGCGGTTGTTGTCGAATGTCAGGGCCTTAACGTCTCCTGCCGGCCTACCGCCCCTCATCTGGCATTCCAAGATTGGCAATCGGCAGACGGAGTAGAAACTTTAACGGTTCCGGGGTTGGTCGGCGAACTCAGGAACTTAGGAATCACCGCAGGTTCATCGCGGCAGCGCCGCGGAAACGTCGGCGTTGACAGCGTCACAGTCATTGTGCCCGTTTTCGGCGGCCCCAACCTTCTCGGCCTCTTCAAATCGTGCAAACGCTTCCGACAGCGCCGGGGCAGGCACAGATGGAACAGCCACCGGCGGATTACTCCTAGTTAGCGCTCCCTCGCGGAATGCTCTTCAGCAGCGAGCGGAGACGGGCAATGGCCTGCGTCCGCAGCTGCGACACGCGCGATTCGCCGACGCCGATCACCTCGGCGATCTCGGCCAGGGTCAGTTCCTCTTCGTAGTAGAGCGCAAGAATCTTGCGCTCGCGATCCGGCAGTTCGGTGATGGCCTTGGCCAGGTGATGGGTCAGCTCGAGGCGTTCCACCCGCGCGTGCGGGCCCTCGCTCTGATCGATCCCAACTTCGAGCAGCGACTGGCCGTCGAGGTCGATACCGGTCTGACGAATGGTCGCGAGATCGGCGCTCCGCAGTTGCTCGAGCCGCTTGTCGTACTCGGCTTCCGAAACGTTGAGCGCCTGCGCGATTTCGTGGCCTTCGGGCTCGCGCCGGAGCTCGCTGCGCAGCCTCGCCATGGCGCCCTCGACCTCACGACGCATTTTCCGGACCGCGCGCGGCGCCGAATCGAGCGCGCGCAGCGAGTCGAGCATGGCGCCGTGAATCCGCCGGCGCGCAAACGCGCCGAACGGCACGCCCATATTGGGGTTGAAGCGTCCGGCCGCGTCCATCAACCCGATTACGCCGACACTGATCAGTTCGGATCGTTCGACCTGCGCCGGCAGACGGTTCGCGAGGTGGCTGGCCATCCGCTTGACCATGCCAACGTGCGCCATCACCAGGCGGTCGCGGGTTTCGAGATCGTGTTCGAGCTCCACGGTCTTCGTGCGCATGCCAGGTTCCACCTGGCACGCCCGGGGCATTGGCATCGTGGCCATTACGCCGCCGCCCCTGTCGTGCGCAAATCGCGGAGCGGCGTCGCCGCCAGCGTCGCCGGAGTCGCGCGGTCCAGGTCTCCGGAACGCGCTTCAAGGTGCTGAGCGTCGGTCGCGGCCGCGGTCTGCTTGGCGACAGCGGTGGCCATCTGCCGGCGCAGGGCCGCAAGGATCGCCGAATCATTGATCTCGTTCACGCGGCGACCAGGTGAGCAAGAGCGGTGCCCGGCCTGTACAGGACCGAACTTGCGAAATCGCCGGGGAACTCGTGAGACAGGTGTCGCTGGGCCGACAGCCTATTGTCGGTCGTTCGGCGTGCTGGTCCCGAGCCGCGCTTCGATCCGCGCGACCGCCTGTTCGAGCAGGGACAGGCGATATTCGATCGACCCGAGGGCCGAGTTCGCCGTCAGGACCGGCCCGTTCAACGGCGCGGTCGTGCGCGGCACAGGCGCCACAGGCTCGGGCGGCTTTGCCACAGTGAGCGGTGCTGACACAGGCGCGGCGACGGCGCTGTGGGCCGACGGCGTCGCCGTATGTACCAGCTCGCGGTGCTCCATTTCGAGCGACGCGCGATCGGCGATGCGCGTCAGAATCACAGCTAACTGGCCTAAAGAGAATGGTTTGGTGAGGTAGTCATAGGCCCCGACGCGGACCGCGAGGATAGCCGAATCGAGGGAGGCATAGCCCGTAACGATGACGACGTAACAGGACGCGTTGGCTTGGCGCGCCGCATGCAACACGGCGAACCCATCCGCGCCGGGCAGGTTGAGATCGGTGATGACCAGTCGATATCTGCCATTCGACCGCTGCAGCAGCGAAATCGCTGCGGCCCCGTCGTTGGCGCCGGTCACCGGCATGCCCTGTGACGACAGATACGACATGACCAGTTCACGGACCCGTTCGTCGTCATCGACGACGAGCACATCAAACCTGGCGGGCAGCTGGGGCATAGACGTGATTGCCGACGGTCTACTTATGATATCGGCAACCGCGGCCAGACCCTGAACCGCAGTTGCCCGCCCTCCTGGGGCGCCCCCACCCTATGACTCAAAACGACCAACCCACCGTGCTCGTTGTCGAAGACGAGCCCGATCTGCGTCAACTTATCGCCGAATCGCTCGAGGCCAAAGGTTTTGCCGTCGCGCAGGCGCTCGACGGCGGCGACGCCATCGCCCGTCTCGAAGGGTTTGCCTACGACGGGCTCGTCGTCGATCTGCGGCTGCCCGACGCCGACGGCATGGACGTCCTCGAAGCGGCGCTCTCCCGCTATCCCGAGATTCGCGCCGTCGTCATCACCGGGTTCGGCGGGGTCGAGGAAGCGGTCAAGGCGATCAAGCGCGGCGCCATCGACTTCCTGATCAAGCCGTTTCAGCTCGTCCAGCTGGCGCAGGTGCTGCACGCCGGCATCAGCGAACGCCGTCTCCGGCACGAGAACGCGCAGCTGCGGGCCCGGCTGCACGATCGTTTCAGCTTCGATCGCGTCATCGGCCGCAGCGCGGCGATGCACCATGTCTTCTCGACCCTCGAGCTCGTCTCGCCGATGAACAGCACGGTCCTGATCCAGGGCGAGACCGGCACGGGCAAGGAGCTCATTGCGCGGACGATTCACTACAACAGCCCGCGACGGGACCAGCCCTTTGTCGCGTTCAACGCGGCAGCGATTCCCGAGGGCCTGGCCGAGGCCGAGCTCTTCGGTCACATCAAGGGCGCGTTCACCGGGGCGACGCAGTCGCGTGTCGGCCGCTTCGAGCTCGCGCACAAAGGCACGCTTTTCATCGACGAAGTCTCGAGCATGACGCTGGCGCTTCAGGCCAAGCTGCTCCGCGCCCTGCAGGAGCGCGAAATCGAGCGGGTTGGCGAGTCGCGGCCGTTCAAGTTCGACATCCGCGTCGTCGCGGCGACCAACATCGACCTCCGCCGACTGGTGAAGGAAGGCAGCTTCCGCGAAGACCTCTTCTATCGACTCAACGTCGTGCCGATCGTGCTGCCGCCGCTGCGCGCCCGTCGCGAGGACGTCGCCCTGCTGGCGCAGCACTTCGTGCAGAAGTCGTGCAAGAGCAACGGGCTCGAAATGCGGGTCCTGAACCAGGCCACGCTGCGGCTGCTGATGGATTACCCGTGGCCCGGCAACATCCGTCAGCTCGAGAACGCGATCGAGCACGCGGTCGCGATGAGCGGCCGCTCGGAAGAGATCGCCCCGTCGCTGCTGCCCGAAGAGGTCCGCAGCCCCGAGCACGCGACGATGCTGGCACCAGTGACGATTCCGGACGAGGGCCTCGACTACACCGCGGTGATGACGCAGCTCGAACGCGAGCTGATTCGCCGGGGGCTCGAAAAGACCGGCGGCAACAAACGCCAGGCCGCACGGCTCCTCAACTTGAGCCGGACGACACTCATCGACAAGATGAATCGGCTCGGCGGCGATCTCGGGACGTCAGTCGCCTGACGCCCGTCTCGAGGTTTTGAAGTTTCGAGGTTTCGGAGTTTCGGGTTTCGAAGTTCTGGGTTACGAGGTTATGCGGTTATGCGGATTCACAGGGTAACAGCGAGCCCACAACCTCGAAACCCAGTAACCTCAAAGACTCGGTAACAGAACCGAGTAACCTCGAAACTTAGCAACCTCGAAACTGCGAAACCTCGTGCTACTCCGCCTTGAGTGTCAACGTAAAGGCGGATCCACCCGTCGGTGACGGCGCGTAGCTGAGGCTGCCCTCGTTGCGCGCCGCCAGCCCGTTCGAGACAAAGAGTCCAATCCCCAGGTGCTGCGGCAACCGGGCGGTCTCGATTGTCGGCGCCGTGAAGAGCTCCGGACGCCGTGCTTCCTCGACCCCGCACGCGTTGTCGGCAACCACGAGCGTGGCGACGCCATCGGTCCGGCTCACCGTCACCCGAATCACGCCCTCTTCCTGCCCGGCCAACGCGGCCTCCGCGTTCAGCATCAGGTTCAAGACGATCTGCAGCAGGTGTCGTGGGTTCGCGCGGACGACGGCGCCGGAGCCGTCCACCGCGGCGTCGATCTTCGCCTTGCGAAGCGCATGCTGGCGCAGGGTCAGCGACCGATCGGCAATCTCGCGCAGGTTCACCCGCTGACTGACGTCTGAGGAATCCCGCACGAGCTGCGTGAGCTCGCCCAGCGCTCCGGTCGCGCGGCGGGCCTGGTCGGCGATCGCCATCCCCCGGCGGGTGATGTTCTCGGGACTGGCGCTGCCCCCGAGGCCGAGCAGCTCGGCGCTGCCGCTGATCACCTGCAAGGCATTGTTGACGTCGTGCACGGTGCCCGGCACCAGGGTGGCGATGATGGCCAGTCGATTGACCCGTTCCAGCCAGTCCGGATTGAACGAAACGGGGGCCGTCATCGGGAAAAGGGCGGTCGAATTCAACCCTACCACAGCAGTGCCGATTACCCCACGGAGAACACGTTCGCGCCCTCACGGGCGTGGGAGCCGGTATGCGCTTTTTGATTGTCGACGACTCGAGCACGATGCGCCGCATCATCATCAACACGCTCAACAAGCTTCGGTACAAGGAGTTCTTCGAGGCCGGGAACGGCCGCGAAGGCGTGGACAAGCTGGCCACGACTCCGGTGGACATGGTCATCACCGACTGGAACATGCCGGAAATGAGCGGCATCGAGTTCATCAAGGCGGTGCGCGCCAACGAGGGACCAAGGGCTGCCGGTGCTGATGGTCACGACCAACGCGGCGGAAGACGACATCAAGGAGGCGCTCCGCGCCGGCGTCAACAACTACGTGGTCAAGCCATTCACGCCGGACACCATCAAGGAAAAGATCCAGTCCGCGCTGAAGTCGTAGCCGGCGGGCGGAGTTGACATCATGAAAATTCCCGATTCGATCGTGGAGCCGCTCGTGTCGGCGACGGAAGAAGTGTTCGACACGATGCTGGCGATCCCCCTGGCTCGCCAGGCACCGTTCGAAAGCACGACTCCGTGCGCTGCCCCTTCGAGATGAAAGGCCTCAGCATTTCGGTCGAGTTGATCCTGACCGGCGAAGACGCCGGCGGCACCAACGCCTCCTGACCGTCGCGCGGAGGTTCTCGCCGCGCCGTTCTTCGGCTACTCTCTGGGGGACTTCGCCCCCAGGGGGCCCCAGTCGAGAGCGCGATCACATGAAGATTCTGGTCATCGACGTTGGCGGTACCAACCTCAAGATCGGCATGACCGGACGGCTGACGCCGGTCAAAGTGCCCTCCGGCCCGACGATGACCGGCGCGCAAATGGTGGCGGCGGTCCGCGGCGCCACCAACGGGTGGAAGTTCGACGCCGTCACGATCGGCTATCCCGGACCGGTCGTGAACAACCGTCCGGCGGCCGAACCTCGCAATCTCGCTCAGGGCTGGCGGCGGCTCGACTACGGCAAGGCGTTCGGCAAACCCGTCCGCTTCGTCAACGACGCCGCGATGCAGGCGCTCGGCTGCTACCGCGGCGGCCGCATGCTCTTTCTTGGCCTCGGCACCGGCCTCGGTTCAGCGCTCGTCGTCGACGGCGAGCTCGCGCCGCTCGAGCTCGCACACCTGCCGTATCGCAAGGGCCGCACCTACGAAGAGTACGTCGGCAAGCGCGGCATGAACCGCCTGGGCCTCAAGCGATGGCGCAAACACGTAGCATCGGTGATCGAGCTGTTCCACGACGCACTCCAGGCCGACGAAGTCGTGCTCGGCGGCGGTGAAGCGAAGATGGTGAAGACCGTCCCCGCCGGGGTCCGGCGTGTCGCGAATGACAATGCGATTCTGGGGGGGTTGAGGATCTGGGTCGATCCCAAGAATCGGGCGTAGATCCGCCCTCGGTGCGCTAGGTGCGAGGTGCACGGTGCGCGGTGCGGTGCGGTGCGTCGGGTGCGGTGCGAGGTGCGATGCGGCGGTGCGATGGGCAGGTGCGATGCGGCGGGTGCCGTGCATGCGGCGCACCGCACCTGTGCACCGCACCGCACCTGTCGCACCCCTCGCACCTATCGCACCCGTCGCACCTTACTTATTCGCCACCATATACCGCATCAACTTACGCGACAGGGCGTTGAACGTCGGCGCATTGTTCATCCAGTCGGACTCGACCAGCCACAGCCGGCCCTCACCCTTGTCGCGGTAGGCCAGGTTGACCGCGGTCACCGGGAAGAGGTCGTGCCGGCCGAGTGCCGTGATCTCGGGCAGTGGCTCGAGGTTGTAGCCGCACCCCGTGTCGAACTCGGCGCTGAACGGACCGTTGTCCGCCCAGAACGGATCGTCCACGCCCATCTGGGAGAACGGACCGACGTTGCCCAGGCACAGGCCGAGTTGATTACCCACCTGCGCGATTGAAGTCTCGAAGACCGCGTTGTAGACCCCGAAGCTCGAGCCCTGGGCGGTGATCACGATGCCGCCATTCTCGAGATAGCTCTGAAGCACGGCGGCGTCGAGATTGGGGACGCCGTCCTGAGTGACGAGCAGGGCTTGCGTCTTGTTGGTCGGCGTGCAGGTGAACGAGACGGTCAATCCGAAGCCCGCGGGCACGAAGTTTTCGACGTCGTAAGCGCTCGAGCCACACATGGCGAGCTGCGAACGGCCGATGGCTCGCGGGTCAACGCAGACCAGTTCACCGGCGGCGTCGAAGCCCTGCACCACCTTGCCGTTCGAGCACGATTTCCCGGCAAGACCGAGGAGGCCGGAGGGTCCCATCGGGCCTTGAGGTCCCATCGCACCCTGATCGCCCTGCGGCGCCTTGCGCCCCGGGGGCGCCCGTCGCACCGGTCGCGCCCGTCGCACCTGTCGCGCCGGTGTCGCCCTTCGGGCCTTGCGCGCCCGTCTCACCCTTCTCGCCGCGAGGACCCGCCTCGCCGCGATCGCCCTTCGGGCCGGCCGGACCGACCTCGCCCTGCGGGCCCGCAGGACCAACGTCGCCCTGGTCGCCCTTTTCGCCTTGCGGGCCGGGATCGCCCTTCTCACCCTTGAGCGTCAGGCCGCCGATCGCGACGCTGAACGAATCGAACTGGGTCGACGACGGACCGCGCGACACCGTCAGGAGATATGACCCCGGCGCTGTCGTGTCGGACAGTTGCACGACGATCGCCGTGTCGTCCCACGAGACGAGCGGCAGCGGAAATCCGTTGAGGGTGACGAAACCTGGGCTGCTCCCAAAGCTCGCACCATAAATGCTCAGTTGCTGCGCCGTCGGATCGAACGACGCCGCACTGACAACCAGCTTTGACGAGTCCGTGAGTGTGATCGTCGAATTCGGCTTCGGTTTCTGGGCCTCGGCCCCATTGACGACGACGGTAAGTATCAGCGCGACAACGTATGCGATGCGACCGACGGAAGACATCCCGCCTCCTGTGGGGGGAGGTGGTGCATCCGATCCTCGCCTGAGATTACTGATGAGTCAACATCAAAGTACGTCAGTGTCGCATCAAGTCAGTCAATACCGTGCAGATGTGCGCCGATCAGCGTACTTGCAGTAACGCCCGCGTCGCGGCGTGCTGCGGATGCTTCAGCACGACGTCCGGCGCGCCGGCCTCGACCACTGCCCCATCGGCGAGTACCACCACCCGCGTCGCAAACTCTTCGACGAACTCGTCGTCGTGCGACGTCATGACCAGCGTGCGGCCTTCACCGGCCAGTTGCCGGAGCGTCGCGCCGAGCTCCGCGCAGCGCGCCGGATCGAGCGACGCGGTCGGCTCGTCCATCAACAGCAGCGGCGGGTTGACCGCCAGGGCGCGCGCAATCGCGACGCGTTGCGCTTCGCCGCCCGAGAGCTCGCGCGGAAATGCGGCGGCGCGATGGCCGACGCCGAGATGCTCGAGCAGCGAGCGCGCCCGGCTCTCGACCTCCGGCCGCGGCGATCGCTGTACGTGGACCGGCGCAAGGCACACATTGTCGAGAGCCGACAGATGCTCGAAGAGGAAGTGGAACTGGAACACCATCCCGACTTTCTGGTGCAGCGCCCGCCGCGTCGCTTTCGGATCCACGCGCGGCTCCAGCGCGACCGTATCGACACGGATCGCGCCGCCATCGAAGCGCTCGAGTCCGGCGATCGATCGCAGGATCGTCGTCTTGCCGGAGCCCGACAGCCCCATGAGCGCGACGACCTCGCCCCGACGCACTTCGAGATCGACGCCGCGAAGGATCTGCCGCGTCCCTCGCGCGAGCTCGAGACCGCGCACGTCGAGCACGATGTCAGGCGCGCTCATGCCGAGGGCGCCTTCCACTGCTCTTCCAGCCGCCGCGCCAGTCGCGCAAGCGGGAGCGACATCGCGAGATACAGGCTCGCGCACAGGACGCCGGGAATCACCCAGCTGCCGAGGTTGGTCGCGAAGATCTGCGTCTGTTTGGTGAGCTCGACGACCGTAATCACCGAGACGAGCGACGAGTCTTTCAGGAGCGCGACGAAGTCGTTGGTCATCGGCGCCAGCGCCAGCCGGAAGGCCTGCGGTCCGCGCACGAGCCTGAGAATCTGCTGTTCGGTGAAGCCGAGAATGCGCGCCGCCTCGAGCTGGCCGCGCGGCACGGCCTCGAGCGCACTGCGATAGATCTCGCTTTCGTACGCGGCGTAGTTCAGGCCAAGTCCAATCAGCGCCGCGAGGAACGCGGGCAGCCGCACCATCGACGACAGCCCGTAGTAGATCACGAACAGTTGGAGAAGAACCGGCGTGCCGCGCATGACCTCGACGTAGAACGTCAGCAGCGTGCGCGTCAGCGAATCGCCGTACACACGGCCGATGGCCACGGCCATTCCCACGGCAACCGCCAGCGTCATCGCCAGGCACGACAGCAGCAACGTAATGCCGGCCGCGCGAAAGAGCGCCGGCAGATAACGCAGCGTGGCGTCGATCGGCGACAACACCTGACCCGGCGCGTCGAGCGCGGGCACCGGATCGGCCGGGCTCGTGCTCAACACGCTGGCATAGAGCGCGGGCTGGTCGTCGTTCCATACCCGCCACTTCCGCATGATCGCTTCGAGCCGGCCGTCACCCATCGCCGCGCGCAGCACGCGATCGACGTCGTCGCGGAGCGGGCGGTTCTGCGGACTGGTGATGATGATGTAGTGCCCGGTCGCCGCCGACCGGGGCTGCGTGAACAGGCCGGCGTTGCGACGCATGGCGCGATCGGCCAGGACGTTGTCGAGGAGCACCGCGTCCACGCGGCCGTTCAGCGTATCCGTGTACGGATGCACGTCGTCGTCGTACGACACGGCGATGATCCCGTGCTCGCGCTCGGCGGCGAGGAGCAATTCGTAGGCGATGGTGCCGCCGAGTGTGGCGACGCGGCGGCCGCGCAGATCGGCGAGCGTCCGGTAGCGATCGCGATCCGCATCGCGCACCGTCAGCTGCTCGGTGAATCGGTAGTACGGCAGGCTGGCGGCCAGCGTGGCGCGGCGGGCCGGGGTGTCTTCGATGCCGCTCAGCCCGATGTCGAAATCGCCGCGCGCGGCCGACTGATCGAGCGAGGTGAAGGCGACCTGCACGAACTCGGGCCGCCGGCCCAGCTCGCGCGCGATCAGCTCGGCGATTTCGACGTCGAAGCCAACGAGCTTCTGCGGATCGGCCGGGTCGGCTTCGACGAAGGGTGCGCCGCCCTCGGCGTCGCCGCCCCATCGCAGCACCGCCGGGGCCTGTGCGCCAAGGACGGTCGGGCTCAGCACAACGACGACAGCGGCGGCAACGAGCCGCACGAGTGCAATCCGGCGAGACACGCGGTCGGCAGTATACGTGCGTTGGACTGGCCCAGGATTCCAGGCCGCGTTCGTGTCTGACGATCCGCGCTAACGCGCGGGAGGGCCGTCTACGCGGCGCCGGCCAGCCGCGGCCGCTGCGCGTCGGCCGCCGGCATGTCGACAATCACGTTGATCGTGGCGCCGTCGGCGACGACCAGCGCCGGCGTTGTCAGGTCGCCTTCGATGACGGCGGTGCTGCGGATTTCGAGGCGCTGCGCGGCGACGATGCTGCCTTCGACCGTGCCGGAGGCGACCACCGACGCGGCACTGATAGTGCCGACGACGTGTGATTCCGGCGCGAGCGTCAGAACGCGTCCCTCGAGGGTGATGCTGCCTTCGACTCGTCCGGCGATGACGAGATCCTCGTTCCCTGAAATATCGCCCTTGATGACAATCGTCTTGCCGCTGATCATGCGCGTGCCTCCGCACCCGTGTTGAGCAAACAGCGATCCGTCGCCACTTTCGTCATGCACCCGTCAGAATTGGCCGGAATCTTCGCAAAGGTGCGCGCGGCGCGGGTACAAAAGTGTCGGTCGGATTACAGGTTTGTCACATCGAAGCTGCCGGCGGTCCGACAGAGGCGCGGAGAGCGTATGATCGCGCCCGACAGGCACCGCGGTGACAGCGATGCGGACTGAGACTCCAGGTTTATGACCGAGCGACCATCGAAGCTGACGATTGACGAACGGACCGAAGGCGAGATCACGATTCTCACGCTCCGCGGTGAGATCACCGTGGACGATGGCGACATCGCCTTCGGTCGCTACGTCGATGGGCTGATTCTGGCGGGGCGGGTCAAGATTGTCGTCAATCTCGCCGAGGTCACCTACATCGACAGCGCGGGCGTCGGCATGATGGTCGCCGAGCTGAAGATGGTCAGGGAGGCGGGCGGGGTGATGAAGCTGTCGAACCTCACGGCGCGCAGCTATCACCTGCTGGCGATGATGAAGCTGAAGATGGTCTTCGACATCTTCGACGACGAGGCGGCGGCGGTGGCGAGTTTCCGCTGGGGCATGCGCTAGCGCCCTGGTGATCGGGCGCCCTACTCTTGCCTGCTATTCAGCGCTTCGTTCGCCCTGTCCACGTCTTCAACCTTGACCATCAAGTCGGCCGAGTCGAGAGACGGATACATCCCGCCGGCATTGTCAGAGCGAATCATGGACTCGATCCCCACTTCGTCCAGAACTCCTTTGGCGATCTGCGCGTCGGCTGTTGATCGGAACGTTGCGACGACTGCGATTTCTGACATTCTCGCCCCCTTCGTACTTCGGCGAGCGCGGCTCAGCCGACCAGCGGTGCCCGCGTGACAGGGCACCAGCATACGACAGCCGGCGGGCCGACCTCGAGCGTGAGGGCTGCATGCTATAGTTGAATGTTCCTCACGCGCGTCCCCATCGTCCAGAGGCCTAGGACGCCGGCCTTTCACGCCGGTAACGCGGGTTCGAATCCCGCTGGGGACGCCATCGACCTCCGGTCGATGGCTGTCCCGCAGCGGTCTTCAGGCACACCGCGCCCCGCGCTGACGCCCGCAGCGAGCGATCAGCAAAGCGGCACGCTCGGGTTGTAGTTCTCGAAGAACCCGGCCGGATTGTGCCAATACAACCAGATGTGGAGGACGAACGCCTGGAACCCGTCCTCACGCTGGAACGGCACGCCGAGAAGCGACGGCGGTTCGGTCTGCGTCCACGTGGTGTAGGGCACGAAGTAGTCGAGCGCCGCGAACTTCACGCCGCCGTTGTCCTTCGGGGCGTAGACGAGGAACTCCGGCTCCAGCAGGTTGACAACGCCGTCGCCGATCAGGTCCTTGTCCGCGCGGGTGTAGTGAAACCCCATGCCGCCGCGGATGGGGTCCGAGATGCACACGCCCGCGGCCGGCGCCGGGACGCTATAGCCGTACTCCACGGCCGTGTCGAAATTGTGGAAGGGGGCCGTCAGCGCCCGGAGCGCGTTCAGTTGCTGTTCCATCTCCGGGGTCAGCGCGGCCTCGACCCCGCCAGTGCTGGCCGATCCGTGGTGGCCATGTGCTCCGAGTAGAGCGATCCCGCTCGGTGATGTCGGCACGGCGCTCGACGCCGGCTTCGCGTCGCAGGCGGCGATGCTGACGCCTGTCGCGATGGCGAGCGCGATCCCGACCGCGGCCGTCGTTTGTGTCCAGTTCATCCGTTTCGTTTTCATGACGCGCTCCTTTTCAGGCAGCCACTGTTGAGGTGCGAACGAACCCGCCGGCCTCGCCCGCGGCCACCAACCGGCCGCGATGCTCGACTTTGCCGCCCGTTCACGCCTATAGGCGAGAACCGCACGTGAGAACTCGCATCGGCGGGCAAAGCCCGCGCGCTACACTGAGGCGCCTCTCGCCATGGCCCAGGGTGTGACGGAGCTGCTCCTCGCCTGGGGGGACGGAGACCAGGCCGCGCTCAACCAGCTGATTCCGCTGGTGCACGCAGAGCTTCGCCGCATCGCCGCCCGATGCATGGCGCGCGAGCGGCTCGGCCACACGCTGCAACCCACCGCGCTCGTCAACGAGGTCTACCTGCGGCTGGTGGACGTCGAACGGGTTCGCTGGCAGAACCGGGCGCATTTCCTGGCCGTCGCGGCGCGTCTGATGCGCCGTGTCCTCGTCGATGTCGCGCGGTCCCGCCGCTACCAGAAACGCGGCGGCGGCGCCACACGGGTCGCGCTCGACGAAGGCACCATCATCGACATCGGACGTGGGCACGACCTGCTCGCACTGGACGATGCGCTCGACGAGCTGGCCCGCGTCGATGCACGCCAATCGCAAATCGTCGTGATGCGCTTCTTCGCCGGGCTGACGGTCGACGAAATTGCCGACGTGCTCAACGTCTCCGGGGCAACTGTGATGCGCGACTGGAAACTCGCAAAGTCGTGGCTTCTGCGCGAGCTCGATCGCGCGAAGGAGTCGACCTCATGACGTGAGAACGGTGGCGTCGGGTCGGCGAGATCTATCACCACGCACTGGCGCTCGACACCAGCGAGCGGGAGGTCTTCCTCACCGATGCGTGTCGCGAGACACCGATCTGCGACGCGAGGTCGAGTCGCTCCTGGCACGCGCCTCCGATGCGTCCGGCTTCCTCGAAACGAATGCGCTCGAACTGGCAGGCAGGGCGCTGGCCGGGGCGAGGACGACGGCGATGCTGGGCCGCCGCCTCGGCCCGTACGAGGTTCAGTCGTTCATTGGCGCCGGCGGCATGGGCGAGGTCTACCTCGCCCGAGACACGCGACTCGCCCGGAATGTCGCGATCAAATGCCTGCCGGCGCACGTGACACCCGATCCGCATGCCCGCGCCAGGCTCGAACGCGAGGCGCGCGTGCTGGCCACGCTGAACCATCCGAACATCGCCGCCATCTACGGCGTGGAAGAGGCCGACGGCGTCATCGGCCTCGTGCTCGAATTGGTGGAGGGCCCCACGCTTGCCGACTCCACCTTTCCGCTTCGCGAGGCGCTCGGGATCGCCCGCCAGATGGCCGACGCGCTCGAAGCCGCCCACGAAAAGGACATCATCCATCGCGATCTGAAGCCCGCGAACATCAAGATCACCGCCAGCGGTGTGGTCAAAGTGCTCGACTTCGGCCTGGCGAAAGCAATCACGCCCGACTCACCGGCAGAGGGCGGCGTCGCGAGCGGCGATCCGACGCGCGTCGGCATGATCATGGGCACCGCGGCTTACATGAGCCCGGAGCAGGCGCGCGGCAAACCGGTGGATCGGCGCACCGATGTCTGGTCCTTTGGCTGTGTCCTCTACGAGCTGTTGACCCGCCGCGTGGCCTTTGGCGCCGAAACCGCCAGCGACTGTCTGGTCAAGGTGCTCGAGTCCGAGCCCGATTGGACGATGGTGCCGCGTGAGACGCCCGAGCCGATTCTGCGGCTACTGCGGCGATGCCTGGCGAAGGACGTGACCGTTCGCCTGCGCGATATCGCGGATGCGCGACTCGGAGATTGTCGAGGCATTGTCCGGTCCGCCCGCAACCGCGGTCAGCGCCCGGCCAGCCACCCGCGGCGCCCCTGGGTCCTGCCGTTGCTCGCGTTCAGCGCGGCGGTGGCCGTGGCCGCCGGCAGCTACGTCGCCGGCCGGGCGGGCGGCTCCGTCAGCAGGCGTCGTGAGCCGGTTGACGTTTCGCCAGGGGAACATCGGAAAGGCCAGATTTGCGCC
This sequence comes from uncultured Acidobacteriota bacterium, assembly GCA_963841895.1. Lineage (GTDB taxonomy): Bacteria > Acidobacteriota > Vicinamibacteria > Vicinamibacterales > UBA2999 > JACCSI01. The sequence continues at coordinate 282,043 of CAWJEO010000034.1, read as the reverse complement.
AGACGCGCAAAGCGTTGTCTACAGCGCCTCGTGGGACGGCGAGCCGTTTCGCCTGTACTCCACACGACTCGGCGATGCCCAATCGAGGGCGATCGATCTGCCGCCAGCGGATCTGCTCGCCGCTGTCCCCGCAGGGCCAACTCGCGCTGTCGATCGCACGACCGGCGATCGATGGCTGGGAGCCGAACGGGACGCTCGCGGTGACGGCGCTCGCCGGCGGGGCGCCGCGCGAGCTTTACGCGAACATCGTCGGCGCGGACTGGAGTCCCGACGGCAAGACCATGGCGATTGTTCGCCGCGTCGGGAATCGCTCGGTTCTCGAATTCCCCGTCGGGACCGTGATTCACGAAGCGCCGACGATCCTGCCGCCACGCATTTCGCCGGACGGTAACCGCGTGTGCTTCTTCGGCGGCGCCGTGTACGGCGAATTGATGGTCGGGGAGCGCGGCGGCTCCGCCGCCTGCTCGCGAGGCCGCTTGGGCGGGGCGGCCATTGCGCCTGGACGCCTGACGGACGCGAGATCTGGGTGGAGTCCGATGGCCGCGCGATGCACATGTCACTCGAAGCGATCACGCTCGCCGGCCAGCGCCGGACAGTTGCGACCTACACGGGCATGATCCAGATCGAAGACATTGCCGCCGACGGCCGGGTCCTGATTACGGCTGGCACACTGCGCTACTCCGCCCACGTCGAACGGGAGGGACGGCCGTACCCCCGAGACCTGTCGGTCTTCGATGCCACGCGGGTCTTCCATCTGAGCCCCGATGGGCAACAGGTCCTTCTGTGGGACAACAGTCCTGGAGCGCTGTGGGACAACAGTCCTGGAGCGCCTCGCGACATGGTCTTTGTTCGACACGCAGACGGCGCGCCGGCGATCCCGCTCGGCCCTGGAGCGCCGGCGGCCCTGTCGCCCGACGGTGCGTTGGCGGCCGTCATCGGCAACGGCGTGTCCAGCGAGCGGATCCGAAACAAGCTCGACATTACTGCCGATTGGCGTCGGTTCGGCCCGGACGTTCGACCTGCCCATTGAAATCGAGCCCATCGGCGGCGACGCAAGCGGCCGGGTGAATTGGTCGCGACGCGGTACGACTTCTCGACGGACGGCCGCCGGCTCCTGATTCCGTACGGCCGGGCAGGGGAACGGCCGCCCCGCGTCTACGTGTACGACCTGCTCGCGAAGTCGATGAAGCCCATCACGCCCGAAGGACGCACCGGCCCGGCGGCACTCTCGCCCGATGGCCGTTTTGTCACCGTGCCCGAGGCCTCGCACGTCGTCATTCATGGTGTCGACAACGGCTCGAAACGGCCGTTGCCGGGTGCACCAGAATCGGGACAGTGTCGGCTGCGTGGAGCGCCGATGGTCGCTCGTTGTACGTCGTCGAGCAGGTCAACGAACTGGCACGCGTGTTCCGCCGCGACATCGACACCGGCCGCCGCACGCTCGTTCGCGAGATTCGGGCGCAGCCGCCTGCCGGCCTCACGTCGTTCGAGCTGTTCGTATCGCGCGACGGACGGGCCTTTGCGTATACGACGTCGCTGCGCCTCGCGAACGTGTATGTGATCGAAGGGTTGCGATAGAGATTTATGCCAGGCTCGCGAAATGCTCGCGAGCGACGGCCAGGAAGCGGACGAAACGTCGTGTAGCCCCCTCGCCAGAGGAACGGTACCGCTCAAGGCACGTCGATTACGACCTCATTAGACGGCGTGCTCAAGCCGCCGGCCGAGCGCGCGCGCACGCGCACGTAATAACGGCCGGGTGGCGCTGGCGTGGTCAAAGAGAGCTGCGCGCCCACTGACGCGAGGTAAAGGTCTGCCAGGCCCTGCGCGCTGCCAGCCCACCCGATACTCGGATGCACCGACCGATCTGCTGCCAGCTCAATGCAACGACCCGCTCACTGACCGTGAACGACAATTCCGAGGGCGCTGCTGGTGGTCCAGCCGGGACGAGCACCAACATGCCCCCGCACGTTGATGCGACGATATCCCCGCGTCGTTGATCGCCGCCGCGGAGCCCCCCCACAGGGAAATGAGACTGGCGGCCAGTTGAGAATCGCTTCGCGAACATCGGTGAGCGTCCCTTCGCGAAACGTAAATGCTCGCGTGAGGGCCGTTCCGGGACCTGTTCATATCGAACAAAGAAATTCTTCACCGGCGTTCAATTTCTGAATAAGTCCCATTCCTGACTGTACGCGAGTCCGACGCGGTTATAGTCGAGGACTTGCGGTCATTGCCAAGACCAAACCAATGTATATTCGAGTCGCCGCCAGCGTCGGCTCTGCTTCCTCCGTTAAAAAAATGCCATACTTCTTGTCAGCGGTCGACGGTCACGGTCAGAGCATCACGAGGCGATCTAGCGGCGCGCTATGGAGGCTGGGTCTGGTCAGGCTGGACGGTGTCGCGAGTGGCAACCCCGGGTTCGGAGCGGCCGTGAGTGACAGCAGTTTCTTTCAGCTGTGTGCAGCGTTTCCAGGTCGAGGCCAAACGCGCTCCATCAATAAGACCATATCGTATCGGGCCAGCCGACGATACCGGTGTGAGCGATCAGGGCAGCCGGGAGGAACATCGACCAGTCCATCGCTGACGACATTCGTCGCCGCTGGGGAAAAAGGCGACCAGGCCCAGCGAAGAGCAGCATGAGGGGGGTGATCATGTGTTCGTCGAGTGACGCCATGCGAGCAAGAAGGCTCCATCTTCACGACACTGCAGGAGTTTGCTCGATGTAGCGCCTGACAATCCAACCTGTCTCGCGCACTTTCGTCGCCGTGCGGTGACGCCTCGCGTTCGGCATTCGTTTGGTTCTGTTGAGATCGTCTAGCCGCATGCCGAGTGCTGGCGACCCTTCGGCACTCTGCGTCATTGCAGGTGTCTCCGGGACTAAGATACGCGGCGAGGCACCGTACGCGTGAACATCGGCCGCTACGAGGTTCAGAAACTCATCAAAGAGGGCGGGATTGGCGCCGTGTATCTGGCCCGCGATCCCGCGATCGAACGCCGCGTGGCGATCAAACTCGTGAAAGGCGAGCTCGATGCCGCCGTGCGCCGTCGCTTCGCCCGCGAGGCGCGTGCGGCCGGCGGGCTCAGCCACCCCAACATCGTCACCATCCACGACTTCGGCGAATTCGAAACGAAACCGTATCTGGTGATGGAGTACGTCGAAGGGATGACGCTCGCCGATGTGATCCGCCACCGGATGCCGATGACGCTCGATCGCAAGCTGCGACACATGGCGGAGCTCTGCAGCGGGCTCAGGTACGCCGATCGCCACGACGTCGTTCACCGTGACATCAAGCCGGCCAATCTCATCATCGATTCGCACGGCGTGCTGAAGATCCTCGACTTCGGCATCGCGCGGGTCAACGACACCACCGCGGCTGGCGTGTCCGCTATAGCCGGGACGCCCGGTTACATGTCGCCGGAGCAGATCCACGGTGCGATACCCGATCACCGGAGCGACATGTTCGCGGCAGGCGCGGTCTGTTACGAGCTGCTGTCCTATACGTCGGCGTTCGTCCGCGACGAGGACACGCCGGCATCCGTCATGATGCGGATCATGAATGCCGACGTGGTGCCGATCGCTGAGCTGTGCCACGGCCTTCCTCCGGAGATCGAACAGATTGTGCACACCGCGCTCGCCAAGTCGCCCGAGGCGCGGTTCCCCGAGATGGGCGTGATGAAGGCCGCGATCGAGAACGCGGCTCGACACGCGCAAGACGCACAGCTCGCGGCACCATGGTTTCGAACGCCTCAGCGCCCCCGGGCCGCGCGGCGCAGACTCCACCGCCTCACGCAGGCCGCGGAACCGCCGGTCGTTCCCGCGCCCGTCAGCGCCTGGCGTACGCAGCCGCGATCGAGACGGCTCATCGCCGCGATTGCCGTCGTGGCGCTTGGTGCCGGTGCTGTCGGCGCCTGGTGGGCTTTGCGGTCGGTAGAGCCGCTACTTGGATTGGCCACGGGCACGCCGACGCGGTCATCTCGGAGAAGTCACCCAGCTTCGAAAAGAATGCGCCAACTCCGCTCGCCCTGGGTGAGGTGGTGACGGGGCGGCTGGCCGCATCGAACGAGACCGGCCGCCGTCATTACTGGGTCGTCGATCTTCCCGCTGGCGATTTCAACTCGTCGTCGATGCACGCCGCACCGACGACGACGAGTCGAACATCATCGCAATGGTTTCCTGGGTCGACGACGACGGTGCTACCGGCGGTCAGATCGGCAGCCTCATGCGATCGGTGACCGCACCCGCTCGATCTTTCGATTCTCCACCGCTGAACCGCGGCGCGCGGTGTTGCAATACGACAACCAGGTCGCGATGTGCGATTACTGGCTGGGGATATTCGCCACTGATTGACCGTGTGGCCTCGCCGTTCTTCGCCAAGCCACCCATCATCGAACCACTGACTCTGGGAACGCCGAGCAAGGAGACGCTGCTCGAGTTCCGCACGCCCTCACGCCGCTACGGCTACACGGCGCTCAACCTGCCAGCCGGCGATTACCGGGTGACGGCAAGCTTCGCGCGCGCCGATGCCGCCCAAGGCAACGTTGGCGGGCAGCTGCACGTCCTCGGAGCGGACGGGCGTGAGGTGCATCGCAGTTTCCTAACGGTCAACAAAATCGGCGTGTCCGCGTCAGAGAGCGCGAAGCTCTTCGTGGCTGAGGCCGAGCTCCTGATCATCAAGCGCCTGGTGTGGTTCGCAGATCAGCGGTCGACCATCCTCGTCGAGCCGTGGGTGGAGCGTTGATCAGTGGCGACGCGGCGTTATGTCGGAAATCCGAGCCTATACCGCTCGTGCGCCAACCTTCGGCGTGGTCGTTTGAGGAACAGGCTCTGCAGTGGCGGTCGTGTTGCGGCTTGCTGTTGCGCTGGAGATTCCTGCCGCGCGCCAGATCAGCGCCTGACCGGAACTGCTGTTCCCCGGACGACGTAACTCTGAGCATCCCCCACTGGACACAGCACGATTGGAGGTCCACATCATGGGGAGCACACCCGATCCCACGAAGAAAACCGACCGGCCGAAAAGACGAAGCAGCCGAACAAGAAACCGACCGATGAAAGATCTGCCGACTTCTGACAAGACTGGCGAGGCAGTCAAGGGCGGCAGGCCTATGGAGTCGTTGTCGTAACAGGCGACTGTCGTCCAGTCGCGGGCCCGCGGCTGGACAGCGTAAGCAAAGAACCGGGGCGGATCGACGCTCGCCCCGGTTTCCCCGACTTTCACCACGGGCTCCTCAGGTGCGACAGCAGGCGGCAGGCATCAACCATGGTCGAGCGACAGCCGAGGGGCGATCCTTTCGACGGCCTCCGCTGAGGTGATCACTGGATAAACCTCGAAGTCGACGATGTCGCTCCACTCCGACATCCAGTCGTCCAGCAACTGCGGATCATCTGTTTCCATGAGTTGGTAGCAGCGCTCGAGCTTTGTGTCCACCCAACTCGAAACATAGGTGAGGCCTTGCGGCGGGAGTCGTCCACGATCGCGGAACCGTCGATAGACGGGGACCGCGTCGCCACCCTTGAAGTGCTCGATCACCATGTAGAGCGTCTTGGCCATCGTGGGTCCCCCCCATCGCGCACGCTTCACGCCAATCACGTCCTCAGTGCCGACTTTTCGGCCAAGACCTCTGGAGACCTCGCATTTAACTCGGTGACGAACACGGTGACGTTCATTCTGACCAACTTTTCGGGGGAGGTACGCCATCACCGCTATCGGCTTCGACTTGCCGCCCGAGGGCAACGCGTCTTCGAGTGGACTGAATGGATTCATCGGGTCGGGTCCTCTCCCGAGCACTTCGGAACCCAGGAACCCCGGAACCTCGAAACCCCGACTCGGAATCATGGAGAGTTGACACAGCAGGGGCTGCGGTTTGTCGTGAATGAGACCTGTGGCCTTGTTTTAAGGCCGACTGGTTTACGAACGAGACCATCGATGATCGCGCGGATGGCGCGGAAACCAGCGCAAATTGGCGCGGTAACGACCGCGAAGTGATGGCACGCCACATGCTCTGAGTGTTGGCAGGCGCCGTGAACGGTTGATCAAACGGCGCAGGTTAGGGACTCATTAATCGAACGAACTCCGCAGGAGCTTTCAATGGATACGATCAAGGACGACACCAGAAAGACAGAAGGCAAGGTCAAGGATCTGTCGCCAAAGAAGAACGTGAAGGCCGGCATCATCGCGGTTCTGAAGAACCAGCTGCAGGACTTCCACTGAATTCGAAAGGCAGACGCGGGCGGCGGCCCTCCCCTTCCGTGCCGCCCGCGTCACAACCGGGAACGCGCACAGCCCTACGCGCTCGCTGAACGTCGCACGTCGCGATCGAGGAGCTCGTCGCGCGCACGATAAACCTCGCCCATCCCGCGCGCGGCTTTCCTCTTGACCTCCGAGGGAAAGGTAAATAGACTTCCTCTCGGAGCTTGAGAGGACACCGACAGTGCCGAAGACCGATCTCCTCCAGGGCACGCTCGACCTGCTGATTCTGAAGATCCTGACCCTCGGCCCCAATCACGGCTGGGGCATCGCCAACCGCATTCGCCAGATTTCGCGTGAAGGGCTGAATGCCAGCCAGGGTTCCTTGTACCCAGCGCTTCATCGGCTCGAGCTCAGCGGCGATGTCGAATCGGAGATGAAGGCTTCCGAGAACAACCGGCGCGCCCGAATCTACAAACTGACGCCTGCCGGGCGCCGCCGACTGGAGGCCGAGACCGCCAGTTGGGACCAATTCGCGCTGTCCATGAAGAGGATCCTGCAAGCCGGCTGACCATCGTCACCGCGGAGTTTTCAACATGTTCGAACGACTCGTCGCCTATGTTCGCGGGATCGCTCGACGGCGCAGAATCAGCGCCGAAGTCGAAGACGAGCTGCGGTTTCACGTCGAGCAGGAGATCGAGGCGCATCTGGCGCGTGGGGTCTCGCCGTCGAAGCCAGACGGATGGCGCTGCGCGATCTCGGTGGCCTGACCCAGGTGACGCAGGCCGTGCGTGAGGTCCGCACGACCTGGCTCGACCTGCTCTGGCGCGACGCGTGTCATGCCGTCCGTTCGCTGCGACGGACGCCGGCGTTTACGAGCGTGGCGCTGGTGGTGCTGACCCTGAGCATCGGGGCGACGACCGCGATCTTCTCCGTCGTGGACGCAGTCATTCTCCGGGGACTGCCGTTCCCTGAGAACGATCGGCTCGTCGCCGTCGGCGAGCTCAACGTGAAAGACAGCCCGCCGCCACCGTTGAACCTCACGACGCCGCAGACCTTTCTTGATTGGCGGGATCAACAAGACGTCTTTACGGGTCTGGCGGCCGTCGCCTACGCCGAAGTCAGCTTGAGGCGTGAAGGGGACGCGCTGCCAGAGAACCTGCGGGCCCAACAGATCACCGCGGACTTCTTTTCGGTGCTGCGAACCCAACCGGTTCTTGGGCGTCCGTTCTCCCGCGAGGACGAAGTTGAAGGCCGCGGGAAGGTCGCCGTGATCAGCTACGCCCTCTGGCAACGACGGTTTGGCGGAAGCCCGGACGTCATTGGCGCCTATCTGCCGGGCCAGCAGGCGTCATTCGAAGTCGTCGGCGTGATGCCGCCGGGCTTTTCGTATCCCGTAGATACGTATGTTCTTGGCGTCAGAGAACCCACCGAGGTGTGGCTACCGTTCGTTTTCACCAGCGACGACCGCGTCCGCGGCAATAGCTACGGCTACAACCTTCACGTCGTCGGTCGGCTCAGCGATGGCGTGTCGATCGAGCGCGCCCAGGCTCGGATGGATCAGATCATGGCGAGCCTTGCGGCCGAGACACCGCGCTGGTTTACAGACCGCGTGGCCAGAGTTGAACCGCTGCGGGAGTTCGTGACTCGTGGGGTGCGCACCTGGATGATCATGCTGCTGGCTGCAGTGTCGTTCGTCCTTCTCATCGCCTGCGTCAATCTTGCCAATCTCATGCTGGTGCGCGCGACGGCTCGCACCCGCGAGCTCGGCATTCGGGCGGCGCTCGGCGGGTCGCGCTGGGACTTGTCGCGTGTTCTGCTGCTCGAAAGTCTCATCCTCTCCCTGACGGGAGCGGCGCTTGGTGCCGCCGCGGCCTGGTGGGGAGTCGATCTCCTTCGATCGATCATTCCGGCCGAGGTGCCCCGCGCGGCCACCATTGCCGTTGATCTGCGGGTCTTCGCGACCACGGGGATCCTGGCTGTCCTGACGGGCGTCGCGTTCGGCATGGCGCCGGTCGTGAAGTTCGCGCGTCCAACCGTCGTCGGTGTGCTCAATCAGGCCGAGCGCACGAGCACCGCAAGTCTTCGGACCAAGGTTCTTCGTTCAGCCCTCGTGGTCGCAGAGGTCGCGCTCGCCGTCATCCTCCTCGTTGGATCGGGGCTGTTCCTCGCCAGCTTCGCTCGAGTGACCAACGTCGATCTCGGACTGGATCCGCGCGATGTCTTGACGGTCCAGGTGCGTGTCCTCGAGACGCCAGGAGACATCCAGCAAGCCGCGCAGCGTAATCGTCAGCTGCTGATGAATGTTCTCGACCGTGTCCGCGCACTGCCCGGTGTCGAGGTGGCTTCACTTGCCGGTGGCGGATTGCCGCTTCGCGGCGACCTCCGGACATTCGACTTCGGGATTCCAGGTCGGGAACTGCCCCGGAACACCGATATCGCCCTGAATCAGATTTCCCCGGACTACTTCCGGGCTCTCAAGGTCCCGCTGTTGAGAGGTCGGCTGTTTGCGGAGGCCGATAGCCAGAACAGCGAGCCAGTCGTCATTCTCAACCAGGCAGCGGCCGCACGGTATTTCCCAGGAGAGGACGCAGTCGGAAAAGTCGTCCGCCTGGTTGGCAATCGTACTGTCGTCGGCGTGGTTGGAGACATCCGCCATGACGGCCCCGAGAGCGGCTGGCGAACGCAGGCATTTGTCCCGCTGGCGCAGAGTCGAGTCCTTGGCGCGACGCTGGTTGTTCGGACAGCCTCAGGCGCACAGGGAATCCTTCCGCGGTGAGGCAAGCGATCTGGTCCGAGTTCCCCGATGCCTTGCCGACGCGGATCGACGAACAGGCCCTGAGCTACTACTTCGATGCGCTGGTAGCTCAGCGGCGGTTCAACATGATGCTACTCGCACTCTTCGGCGTTCTCGGTCTGAGCATTGCGAGTGTGGGGATCTACGGCGTGATGGCTTATGTCGTGAGCCAGCGAACGCAGGAGATCGGCATTCGAATCGCCTTGGGCGCTCTGCCCGCGACAATTCTCAGGTCCGTTCTCAGTAGCGCCCTGCTTACCATGATGGTGGGCATCGCCATCGGCTTGATTGGCGCGTGGGGTCTTTCGGAGATGGTGCGCGGATTCCTTTTCGAAGTGCAACCCCACGATCCAAGGGTTTACGCAGGCGCCATGCTGGTGCTCGCGGCGACCGGGCTTGCCGCTGCCCTTGGTCCGGCCCGTCGCGCAGCGTCCGTTGACCCTCTCATTGCGCTTCGGATGGAGTGAGAGTCGTAATCGCGGCGACGACGCGACACCAACATGCCGCTGAACAATTTTGTCGCACCGCGTCTGCCCCGCTGCGATTCTCGTCGTTCAGCGCGTCGTCCGGGAAATGAGCGTTACGATGGGATTCTCACGGTGCTCGTCTTCGAACGCATAGACCTCGTACGTCCACGCGCGTGCGCTCGAGACAGCGCCTTCGACTGGCTGTGCGTAGCGCAATGTGATGAGTTGGTTGCGCGCGACAGCGGTCAATCCGGCGAGCTTCGGGCTCTGCCAGAGGGCGCGGATGCCAGTGCGTCGACAATCGTGCACAACGATGGCCTTCCACGATCCGAGGCCGTTGCTGCCTGACAAACGGCCATACGTCAGGATTGAGACGTTATCGGGGCCGCTAGCTAACCAGTCTCCGTACAGGCTGTAACCCCCGAAGTCACCATCTTCCCGCGCGACGAGCCGAGTGCTCGCGGGTTCCCACACGTAGGACTCGACCACGGCGCCGGTCCCACCTTCACCGTGTCTCCCGAGCCACACGACGTACGCGACGGCCCACAGGCGGTCACGGAAACGAGGGCCCCACTCACTGGCGCTCCGGACGTACAGACCTTCATCGGGCCAATCGCCCAGGGTGTGATGATTTTTTGAAGCTGCCCCCGCAGCGCCTCATCGGACATCGCCGGCGCGGCATCGAGCTGCCGAACAACGAAATCCTGAGCGATGTTCTTCAACTCGCCATAATCGCGCGCGACATCGTCGGTAAGGTGGTTTTCGAATCCATCTTGCAACGCTCTTACTCGCGCAGCTTCGCGGTCCGTCGGCAGAAGCCCGATCGAAGCCGTGCTTTGCGGCGCCGCATCCGCCCCAGACGTCGAAACGGTGGCAGAAACTAACCCGCAGACACACAGCAACGAGACGAAGACGCGAAACACAGCTCTGTCCTGTGCACTACAGTAGCAAAAGCCGAGCGCATCATGCTGATCGAGCTCCCGGTCACTAGACTCATCTCGGTTCACAACACGAACCTCTCGCGTCTCGCGCCGGCACCGCAGACAGCACAATCGCGCGAAGGATGTCTGTGTCGCGAGCACGAAAAAGCCGAGGCTCGCGATGACGTGCTGCATGGCTCCAGCCTAGGCCGTCCCGAGCGTCCGCCGCAACGCTGAATACCTGCGACCGCCGACACAAATTGCGTCCTACTCCCGACAGCCAAGACGATATCGGTCGTTCAGAATGACCGGCTCAGCCCGACCTGAAACGTCGCCCGCGAATCGAGTTGCCGATTGGGAAGGTTGCGGTACGCGGGGAGCTTGACCTCGGCTTGCAGGTTGATCCCTTTGCCGGCCATGACGGCGATTCCCGGGGTGAGATAGAGCCAGTGTCCGCCACCGACGAGGACTGGCGTCCCGTTGAAGAAGTCCTGTTGCCGGTGTAACCAGTTCAGCCGTCCGAATGCCATCACGCGATGTGTTCCGGCGTAGTGCGCCCATCCGGTCCCGAGCTGGACGACGAGCCGGTACGCAGACCGTCGGCGTTCTCGGCGACTGGAGTACGCGCCGCGAAGCTCGTGACCCAGCGACCGCCCGCGAGCGGATGCTCGGCCGACGCGCCGAACGTCGGATCAACCGTGCCGCTCCCGCGTTGCAGACGCGACAACGGCACGAGACTCCCCTCGTCCAATTCCGCGCGGAATCGCGGCGCGCGGGTCTGCCCGGTCGGGAGCGACAGCGCGCCATTCATGGTCCACGTCCACCGCGACGGCGAGCCACCCCGATACCACACGCCCAGCACGGTGTCGCCGAGGCCGCGGACTTCGTCGCGAAACGCGAGTGGACCGGTCGGGCGTTGAACGATGCCCGTACGCGCGACGATCGGCACCGCTGTCGCGACATGCAGTCCAAAACGAGGCGCGACGCGGAAATCGAGCATTACGAGAGGGACCGTAATCGCGGTCCGCTCGGTCAGGGGATTGTCGTCGCGCTTCAACCCCTGGTAGACCGTATCGCGTCGTTCGCTGATGACGAAGGTGCTCAGGCGGAAGCGCCCGATCATCGGCCCGTCTGACACGATGCACTGCCCACCTGGCAGGAACGGATTGGCGCAGCCCGATCAGGTCTGACCGAAAGCGCACAGCGGCGTGAGCAGCACGAGCCCGATAAGCAGCCCCACATGTCTCATCGTCAGATTGTACGTGGTCCTGTTGACCTAGCCTGTCGTAAGCGCGGTCGCAGGCGCTGGCTGAGCCCCACAGACGCCCAGTCCCGCCGGTCTCGGCCCGCCCCTCACTCAGCGCGAAGGACGTGGTGAACGGCGTCGGCCATCACCCTGTGCGCGGCCTCGTTCGGGTGAGCGTCGAACAGACTGGTGTGGGTGTTGAATCGATTGAGCGGCTCGGCGAGATCCACGACCTCGAAGCTATCGTCGACCGCAAGACCCAGGGAGGCCAGTGACCAACCGTCTTTGCCGGCCGTTGCCACGCGAAGGCGGAGGCGGCGCGGTTCGGTGCCCGGAACGTCGAGCGTCACGGTCAACGTCTGATAACCACGCATCCCACCCTGCGCGGTGATTCGACCCGACGCGACGGTCTCGCCGGTGGCGGCGTCAACGAGATCCCAGAGTGCCGATCGCCGCAGACGCGTCCGCGAGCTCCGGCACGCTCGCGACCACTTGCGCGCGCAGCACCCCGGGCACCACCGGTCCTCTCGGGTTTCCACGAACGTGGCCGCGAGACCCGGCGTCACCCGCGAGGCTAGTGCCCACGGGGCCGCCGCATCGCTGTCCATCGTTCCCGCCGATCGAATCCACGCCGTCGGCGGAATCGACAGCATGTGCGGGCTCGCCAACGTCTTCATCAGATCGTGGACCGACTGCAGCGGATAGCGATCACGGTACGGCACCTGCGGATACAGGATCATGATGCGTCGCGCGGCCGCCTGCGCGGCACGCACCGCGAACGCGTGAAAGCACCGTTCGAACTCCGACCACTCGGCGGTACCGGGATGGAAATCCTGCAGGATGTAGTCGACGTACGAGCCGCCCGGCGGTGGCAACAGCGCATGCGCCCGGTGGTCGAGAAAGTAATAGAGGTAGGACGCCTGCTGCAGCCAGGCATGCCCGGCCCATCGCTGCCAGACCCGGGTTTCGTCCGGACGGTGTGACATCAGTTCGACGTCGTTGACGTCCCACTGATACAGGAGCACGTCGGGCCTGACGATCGGTCCCCAACGCTCCAGTTCCTCGAGGTGCGCGGGCATGTCGCGACCAGGCTCGGCGAACATCGCCAGCTCGTAGGGATGGCCCTCACGCTCGAGTGTCGTCGCCAGGAGCTCGGGCCAGGTGTTGTGCCAGTCGTGAACGCCCTGCCCGTAAGTGATCGAATCGCCCAACACCATCAGGCGCGGAACGCCGGGGCGGTGCGGACCAACGTCGCGGCGCCCGCGCAGCGCCTCGCGGCCAATCGTCAGATGATCGAAGCTGCGATTCCCCGGCCCGCCGAGGGTGCGGCGGCCAGCGTCGCGGTAGAGGATGCGCAGCGTCACCTCGCCGGTGAGCAAGAAGAGCGCCCCCGCGAGGAGAAGCGCCAACCCGCGAACCAGCCGCAAGCGCGCAACCGGCGTGGCGTCAACGAGAGCAGAGCGCGTCATGCCGTCAGTCGTTTGACACCTCCGCTATCGGAGCGAACGTTCGGGAATCCGCCGGACGCCGCGGCAGAAGACGTGCACTGACGCGCAGACGCCGCTCGAAACCTTGCAGCTTTGCGTAAGTTCGAGAATGCGGCCTGTCGGCGTAGACTGGAGGCAGCTCCCATGACCGCCTCCATCCGAGCCGATTCTCGCTTCTTCCGGCTCTCGTTCGAGCGCCGAGCGCGCTGGGCGGTCATGGCTTTCCTGATCGTCGCGCTCGTCGTGCTGCTGTCTGCCCTCTCCCAGCGTCGCGAGAGGCCGTGGATCCACATCGGCACCGTGGTCGGGTTCGAACCAGGCGAATGGCTGTACCTTGATTCGATGGACAGGCCCTTCGCCTTACTGGAATCGACCAGGTACGACGACGGCCCGACTGCCATCACCCCTGGCGTGCGTGTGCAGGTATGGGGCGGAGTCCGGCGACCGCCGGCTCGTTGTTGCGAGGGTGCGTGTGCTTCCCGACCTGCCGCCTGGTGACTCTTTTCGTGCTGCGGATTCAGTGTTCGGCCATGACAATTCGATACCGGCCCATTCCTCTCTAGAGGGGAAGCCGATCGCCGTTGGGATCACGAACGATGTCACGACCGTTTTGCTTGTATACGCCGGCGCATCACGGAAATTTTGCCGGCGATTTTGCCAACCCGTCGCGGCTGTTCGACCTGGTCGTCAATGACTGGACCGGAGATGCGCGGTATTCCAAGGCGGCCCAACTGGCGGAGTATCGGTTCGCCGAGAAGGGCCACGAGTGGCAATCTCGCCCGGCTGGTTCCGAAGCTGCCCGCGTATCGTTATTACGCCTTCATCGATGAAGACATCGACGTGTCGGTCGAAGCGCTGAACGGGTTGTTCCAGATTGGCGAACTGCTCGGCCTGAATCTGTATCAGCCGGCCCTCACCGGCCGCAGTCACTACTCACACGAGTTCTCGCGCGTGAATCCCGAGACGTACATCCGGGCCACGACCTTCGTGGAAATCATGGTCCCGTTCTTCGGCCACGATGCGCTGCAGAAATGCCTCCCCACCTTCTCGATCAGCGAGTTGGGCTGGGGCCTGGAGTATCTCTGGAATGAGATTCTCAAGTCGAAAGGGATGGCCATCGTCGACTGCTTTCCGTGACGCACATTCGGCCCGTTCAGTCCGCACGCTGGAAGAACTCTCGAGGGGAGACGGCCGCCGATGATGCGCCCGCATGCTCGTCGAATGGAATGACACGAAGCAACGCTATTTGTGACGCGCACCCAACGCGACTTAGCGTGACGAATCACAGACTCGCGTAGTCGCCGCTCCTCGCGGCCAGCATCGTCGAAACCTTCGCCAGCAGCTGCGTCGGGGTGAAGGGCTTCTGCAGAACCCAGACGGGCCGGGTTTTGTCGTCCAGGATCGACATCCCTTCGGGGTTGTACCAGTCACCAGCAGAATGAGGATCTCGGGCCGCTCGAACGAGCACACGTTTCGCGAGTTCCACCCCGCCCAGGTTGGGCATCACGATGTCGCTCACGAGCAGGTCGATGAGGTGCGTGACTGCGAATGATGTCCAGAGCCTGCTCGCCGTCCGCGGCCTCGATCACCGTGTAGCCGGCCGCGCCAAGGACACGCGCGGTGACGGCACGGACCATCGTGTCGTCCTCGGCAATGAGGATGGTGGTCGCATGCGGGATTGGATCCGACCGGGAGCTCCGACGGAGCGACGTCACGTCCGCCGTTCTCGGTTGCCGTCCACGGGAGAAAAATCCGAAAACAACTTCCGCACCCGGGCTCTGATTCAACGGCAACGTGACCTCCGGTCTGCTCCACGATCCCGTACACGGTGGCGAGTCCGAGCCCGGTGCCACGGACCCACCTCCTTGGTCGTGAAGAACGGGTGAAACGCCATACGCCTGGTGTCAGGGTCCATGCCGACACCGGTGTCCCGCACTGACAAGACCCACGTAGCGCCCTGGCGGGATCGCCGTTCCCGGCGGCGTTCGTCAACGAGCGCGGCCTCGATGGTCAGTGTTCCTCCCGCGTCCATGGCGTCGCGTGCGTTGGTGGCCAGGTTGATGATGACCTGCTGCAGCTGCGTGGGGTCGGCTCGCACGGGCAGCGACTCCCCTGACGCTGTCACCACCAGCTGCACGTGTTCGCCAATCAGCCGGCCGAGCAGCGGCTGCAGCTCGAGCGACGATGCGATTGAGGTCGATCACCTTGCGCACCATCACCTGGCGTCGGCTGAAGGCGAGAAGCTGGCTTCGAGGTTGGCGCCGCGGGCGGCGGCCCGATGGATTTCGTCGAGCCGCTCCCGCTTCCCGGTGTCGAGGGAAGGCTCACCGAGCAGGAGACTCACGTTTCCCATCACCACCGTCAGCAGGTTGTTGAAATCGTGCGCGATCCCTCCGGCCAGCAAACCGACCGACTCCATGCGCTGCGCATCGCGTAACGCCTCGGTCCGCCGTTCGAGTGCCGCCCCGCGCTCGGCGACCCGCCGCTCGAGCGTCCGGTTGGCTTCGGCAAGAGACACCTGCGCGTCTGACAGGCGGGCCAGGAGGTGCTGCTTCTCAAAACGAAGCCGAAACGCCTCGGTCACCGCCCGGTTCGTATTTGACGCGAGCAGCGACATGGCCACGCCGTAGACGATCGCCAGCCCGCCCAGCGCGGTGTGCTGCGGGTCGCCCACCGTGATCAGCCGCGCCGCCGTCGGCACGACAGCGGCGGCCGTAAAGCCAACGAACGCCGGCAAGTGCAACGCGAGAGTGCCAGAGGCGCCGGCGATCATCCCGGCGACGACGAAGATGAGGAGCAGCTGGGTCCCCAGGTCTCGCGTGTCGTAGAACAAGGCGACGGCGAGCCCCCAGAGGAATCCGGTGGAGGCGCCGCCGATGACGAGCCGCCGCGCCCAGAGGTCGGTTGCTGGCGCCGGCGGAAGGGCTCGGAAGTATTGACGCCGGTGCAGAGCGCGGAGGGCGGTGGCGGCGGCCATCGCGGCCACCCAGCCGGCCAGCAGGGCCGGGCTGACCGACGGCCACAGAACGACGGCGACGACCGCGGCATTCAGCGGGTTGACCAGGAGGATACCAACGCTCTGCTGGTAAAGCGTGCGAATTCGCTCGGCGTGAACGGCGGCTGCCGTCGCATCGACCGCTGTGTCAGCCGAAGCCGTCACTTGATCCTGCGATGACGCCAAGAACGCCTCCGCGGGAGCTGAGGGCACGCTCCCTCTTCGACCTGAAAACACCACGCCCGGCCGCGTTTCCGCGCAGAATACCACAGGCCCGTCGCGTCGCGACGGAGCGCTCGAAAACGTCTGTGCGCAAACCGTCACAACCTGCCCTCCAACGTCTTCTGGCCCGAGGGATTTCCAGTGGTTTTTCGGCCCCGAGAGCGTCCCCGGGCGGCCGTGCGAGGCCGCGACCGGCCCCGCCCCGGGAGGAATCTGCTTCGAAATCACCGATGAATAGGCACTCCCCGAGGTTAATATTTCGTCTGGGCGGTCACACGTGACCGGCAGTAAACAAGCGACACGGAGGGGATCTTAACTGGAACAATCAGAACATTGCGGGTAGACAAGGGCTTCGGGTTCATCAAGGATCAGGGCGGCAAGGAGTACCTCTTCCATCAAAGTGCCGTCGTCGGTGAAGGTCTCGACAACTTGCGCGAAGGCGACAGCGTCGAGTTCGACGTGGGCGAGGGACCGAAGGGGCCGCGAGCCGAGAACGTTCGGCGCACCTCAACGTAGAAACGGCGGACGCGAGGGATCGCGTATCTGACAATCGCGATTCCTTCAGTTCGTTGCAACAGTGGCGTCGAGCATCATCGCGCCGCTGCCCACACCAGATGCTGCGAATTGCCCGCCGATCGCCGTCGATTGGCGGTGCGTCGCACCATCGTGCGTCCGGAATCCGTACCCGTCTATCGCGATCGCGCCAACCGACGCGGAGTTACTCCCGCCTCAGCGCAACGACCGGGTCGACCGAGAGCGCCCGCCGGGCGGGCAGGTACGACGCGGCGAGCATCACGGACACGAACACAGCGGCGACTCCGGCCAGCGTGACCGGGTCCGTCGGACGGATACCGAACAGCATGCCGGCGATCAAGTGCGCCAGGCCGAGCGCGGCAACCAGCCCCAATGTGATTCCGAGCGCGGCCACCTGTCCAACGGAGCCGAGCAGCGCCTGAGAATGTCGCGGCGCTGGGCACCCAGCGCGATGCGCACGCCCATCTCCGTGGTGCGTTCGTGGGCCAGATATGACGCGAGCCCGTAAACCCCCACGGCCGACAGCGCCAACGCGAGCAGCGCGAACATTCCGATCATCACCAGAGAGAACCGACGGCTGGCGAGCGAGCGCGAGATGCCCTCTTCCATCGCTCGCTCGTTGTTCATGACCTGACCGCTGTCGAATGCGCGCAGCGCCGCGCGTAGCGAGCCGAGCATCTCCGCCGGCGGTCTCGATGAGCGGACCACGATGCTGAACTTTCGGGCGGCCAGCGGCGCCAGTCCATCGGGCAACTGCTCGTTCGTCACGTACAGCCTGGAGACGAGGCCCGGTGCTCCGCTCGGGGTCGAGGCCCCAGTGCTTCACGGGTCCGACCACGCCGATCACCTCGAGGGGTTCCTCGAACGACTCCAGGTGCACTCGCTGGCCGATGGGGTCGAGCCCCGGAAACACGCTCCGGGCAAACGCCTCGTCCACGATCGTCACAGGCGGGCTGTTGAACCTGTCGTCGGTCGCGAACCCACGTCCCTTCAGCAGCGGGATCCCCAACGTCCGGAAGTAGTCGGGGCCCACCGCGGAGAACAACGCGAGCCGAGCGTCACTTCCGTCGGGCTTCGGCTCACCCGCCCGCCAAAGTCCACCGCATTGTGGTTGCCTGTTTACGGGAGCGCGCCGAACACCGTACTGGCGGCCTGTACGCCGGGGACCCTGGCGACTTCCTCCGCGACTTGCCGAAACGTCAGGCGCACGCGTGCGGCGTCCTTGGCACGCGCGTCCGGCAGCCCGGTCATGAAGGTGACAACTCCCCGCAGATCGAAGCCGGGATCGACGCGCCAGAGACGTGCCAGGCTGCGGCCGATGAGGCTCGCACCCACGAGCAACGTGAACGTGAGCGCCACCTGCGTCACGAGAAACAGATGCTGGGCGCGATGCTGGCGCGAGCCACCGCCGCGCCCCATCTGCGTCAACTGCTGACCCGCGTCCTGCCGCGAGGCGCGCAACGAAGGCACGATCGCGCACACCAGCGCGGTCGCACACGTCGCGGCCATTGCGACGAGCAGCACGCGCACGTTGAGACCAACGTTCACCATGTCCGGCAACGCCGACGGAAGCACGCTCAATGCCGCACGCGTCCCCCACACCGCGAGCGCCACGCCGACGGTGCCGCCCACGACCGCGAGGCACAGGCTTTCCAGAAGCGTTTGCCGAAACAGCCGCAGGCGGCTGGCGCCGAGCGCGGACCGGAGGGCGAACTCGTGAGACCTTTCGGTGAACCGCGCGAGGGTGAGGTTGCTGACATTCGCGCACGCGATCAGCAGGACAAACGCCACGGAGGCGGCGAGGAGCGTGAGCGTCGGCCGCAGATTGCCCACAAGGTCGTCTTCGAGCGGCAGGATGTTGACCCCCACACCTTTGTTCGCCTCCGGATAGGCGTCCGCGAGCGACCGCGCGATCGTCTCGAGATCGGCGCGCGCCTCGCCCAGTCCGCCCGGACCAAGGCGGCCGATCACGTTGATGGCATTGACATGACGCGACAGGAACAGCGGATCGTCGTACTGGCCGATCGGCAGGAACACGTCGTTGTACAGACGAGGGATGACACCCACGCCGACGTGCGCTGGCATCACGCCGATGACCGTGTGCGGCTTGCCATCGAGCGTCACGGTCTGCCCCACGATCTGCGGGTCAGCGGTAAAGACGCGGCGCCACAGGCTTTCGCCGAGCACGACGACCGGCGGCCCCCCAATTCGGTCCTCCGTCACAGTAAAGGTCCGTCCCAGGAGTGGCTGAGTGCGAAGCACCGAAAAATAGCTCGCGGACACCCGGCCGCCAATCAGGCGCTCCGCCTGCACCCGTCCGGCGAGCGTGAACATCTCGAGGTGCCACGCCGCGATGTCGTCGAGCGTCTGGACGCGGCTGCGGATGTCCAGATAGTTCGGTACGACAGCGGATTGCTTGTCGTCGTCGGCGACGTCCCCCGGATGGTGATCAATCGCTCGGGCTCGGCGTACGGCAGTGGATTCAGCAGCGCCGCGTCGAGCACGCTGAAAATGGCGACGGTAGGACCGATCCCCAACGCAAGGCTCACGACGGCGGCGATCGTAAACGACGGGTGCCGCAGCAACGTTCGCGCGGCATGACTGAGATCGCGCAGCGTGTCGTCGACGCGAAGGACGCGTGAATCGCTCGGCAAGACCGCAGGATAACCGAATCACAGGTGCGATCGGTGCAGTGCCGAGTGCACCGGAACCTGCCGGGCGTGACCGTCTAATTCAGAGAACGCCGCTGCTGGGCACGACTCCCCCACCAACGCCGCGTGCCGAGCATTGCGGTTCGCCGATTGGAGGGCACCGACGGTTTCAAGTGCGACGTGTTACCGCACCGCGCGTCGTGCGAACTCGGCGATCGATTCGAGCTGGTCCGGGGCGAGGCTGAAATCCGTGCCGAGCGCGCGGCCGGTGATCGCGCGGGCCGTGCTGATGGCGCGCAGTTCGGCGGCCGTGAGGCCGTAGAACGCGACCGGGATCTCGTCGCCTGGCGCGACGAACCCGGCGTAGCCGTAGCTGCGCGAGAACAGATACAGCGTGATCCCGTTGTTCGTGTGCGGATCGAGCCGGAACACCAGCTCTTTTCCGTCGGCGCCGGTTCGAGGGTCGCGCGCCCGCGGATCGGCGCGCGGCGTGAAGTGCGTCCGCACCACCAGCGTCGTGGCGCCCGGCGCCGGCTCGCGGCCGGCGAACTGGCCGAGGAAATCGAGGATCACGCCCGGCGCATCACCCCCGGTGCCGGACGGCGCGAGCGTCAGGCGCACTTCGGAGCGATTCGCTGGCGCGTCGTAGTTGACGACGAGCTCGCGGTCGCGCGCCTTGGCGAGCAGGCCGGCATCGATTTGCGCGGCCACTGGGGGAGCGAGAGCCGCCAGCGCCGCACCACACACCACGGCGATCGCGCCGAACCGACGGCTCGCGGCCAGGACCGTGGACGGGCCAGTAGTCATGGCACCGAAGTGTACGCGACCCCGTCGCAGCGCCGGTTGCGAATCTCGTCGCGCTTGGCCTTGAAGACCCGGACCCAGTCGTCCACGGTGGCCTGACGGCCGTCGATCTTGTCCTGCCGTTGTTCGACACGAGCGGCCGTGAACAGATCACGCAACTGGCGGTCGCTGAGCAGCGACAGTCGCTCCGCCAGGAACCGGCGACCGGCCTCGCTGATGATCGGGTGCTCGAGCGTCCCGATGAGCGAGCGCGTCAGGTGGCCTTGACAGCCGGGCACGTCTTTCCAGATCGGCACCGACCTCCAGCTCGCCAGCTTCATCTTCTCGAAGTTGAACTTGCTGCCGGCGCCGAACGTCGACCCCAGATCCTTCACGACGAGGAGCGGCTCGCGGCACGTCGCGTTACCGCTCCGGTCCTTGGCCGTCTTGCCATCGGCGCAGACGAGCGCTTGCTGTTCCGGCTTGCTGTCCACGTGCTGGACGAAGACTGCAAGCAGCTTGAGTGCGTCAACCTGCGCGCGCGCCGCCGGGTTCAGACGCTCGGCGACGGCATCGAGCTCCTTCCACGACCAACCCTCGTAGTCCGGCACTTCGATCGGGTCGCCCTCGATCTTGCGTTCGATCGCAGCGGGATCGAACCGCATCGTTCGCACCGTACCGGGCTTTCCGAGACGCCACTCGGCCGCGCTCACGCGGTGCGGATCCTGCGGACAATTCAAGCAGGTCACGCGCACCGGGTACATGCGGTCGACGAAGAAGCCAAGCGCCCAGAAGAGTCGCGTCGCCGCGACTTCGGCAAACACCTCGCCGTTATCGCGGCCGAACTTGACCTTCACCGCATCACCGGGGACGACTTCACATTCGAATTTCGGTGTGACCCCCGTTAGAGGCTTCTCCGGATAGTGGAACGCGCAGGCGACGTCTGCGTCGAACGGGAAGCCGTTGGTCGTGGGTGGTCCGGACAGCAGATCGGCGCTGGCCGTATCGATTGGACGCCACACGCTGACACGTTCGAGCATTCGCGCGCGTTCATCGATGGTCACGGCGTCGATCGGGCGCGGGGCGGGCGTAACGGGAGTGTCGAGGGGTGGGCCGTCCGCCTTCGAGGCACAGGCGGCGGCCGCGAGAAGAACAGCTGAGCACGCGATCCGGCTGAGTCGCGTCATGTCACCCGCGATTGCAAACTCAACGCCAGCTGCTCGACTGTTGAGTCATCGGCCGGTCTCCGAGTGGGGCGCGTGGACGGGTTTCGATTCCGGCGATCCGCGCTGACGCAAATAGACCGCGAGCCACACCATCACGCCCACCGAGAGAAACTCGCTCTGCCAGTTCTGAAACGATTCGAACCATAACCGACTCGACGTCAGATAGCCGGTGAATTCGGGCCTCGGCTGCGCGTGGGCGACGTGCTCATCCGCATACGCGACAAAGCCGCCCACCATGTGGCCGATCCACGAGAGGACGAACAAGCCGAACAACGCGAGGCCCAGCGATCTCTCGTACAGGAACAACACCCATCCGCCTCGACGCACCGGCCACGGCACGCCGGGCAGTTGCGAGAAGTCACGAGGGTCGCTATCGACGAGCTCGACGACGCCCGGGCGCCGCGATTCGGGCGAGCCTTTCTGGTAGAGGCAGGTCGTGAACGTCACGAAGGCCGCCATCTGCAGGAACTCGCTCTCCCAGTTCTCGAAGACCGCTTCCCAGAGATGCCCGGTCGCGAGATACCCGCCGAGCGAGAGCGCTGCTCGACCGTGTGCGGTGAGCTCGTCGTTGAACTCGTGCCAGCCCGTCAGCACCTGGCCCATGGTGAAAACGGCAAACAGGCCGAGCATGACCAACGTCAGCGAACGGTCGTGCACCCAGCGACATGCGGCTCGCATCATGGTCTCGCGATCGCCACAAGCATTCGCTGTACCAGTCGGGATGTCGACGCGGTGCGATCCTTGCTCCACCGACGTGAACACGAGCTCGTGCTGACTGGAGAGCCTCATGAATCGATTGATTGCGAATTTGTCGCTGGCCGCCATCTGCAGCACTGCCCTGCTGTCGGCGCAAGCTCCACCGGCCGCCGCTGGTCAGAAGCCCGACCACTCGGTCACCGTCACCGGCTGCGTCGCACCCGGTACAGGCGGGGTCAGTTCATGCTGACCCACGCCGTGTCGATGCCAGCGGTCGCTGACAAAGCCAAGCCGGTCTCGGAAAAAGAGAAGATGCCGCCCGGCCGCACGATGACGTACATGTTCGTCGGTGGCACCGATCTGAAAGCCCACATCGGTCACAAGGTCGAAGTGATGGGCATGCTCGCCAAGCCGGGCGTCCCGCCGAGCTCGACCGCGAAGCCGGACCCAGGCGCCAGCACATCGAGGGACACGGGCGGCACCGTGACGGTGGCTTCCGTGAAGATGGTGTCGGCAACCTGCCCCTGAGTCCAGTGAAGCGAAAAACCGCGTCAGTTACCAGTTGGCAGTTGCCAGTTCAAAGGGCCCCTCAGTGCCACTCCCGGCAGAGCGACCTTTGAACTGGCAACTGAACTGACGGGATTACACGCTCCTGCACGGTGAAGAATCCTCCCGCCTTGCCGATGTGTCTGCATGATCACCGGTGATGCGTCTCGCGCGGGACGTCTCGTGCTCGCGATCCTCGCCGTCTCGCTCCTTTGCGCGGCGCCGGCCAGCGAGGTCCGCATCACTGCAGTTGATGCGCTCGCCCGGCTGCGGGCCGGCAACGAGCGCTTCGTCAAGGATGCATCCGTCACCGTTCCGCTCGGTTCGACCACGCGCCAGGCACTTGCCACCGGCCAGAATCCCTTTGCAACGATCCTGTCGTGTGCCGACTCGCGGGTCCCGCCCGATAACATTTTCAACACCGGACTCGGCGAGCTCTTCGTGATTCGCGCCGCCGGCGAGGTGGTCGATCGCTCGGTGATGGCCAGTCTGGAAGACGGCGCGGAGCATCTCCACACGCCGCTGCTGCTGCAGTTCCTCGTCAGCGCCATCCGCGCCGGCATCACCCGCTCGTCTTCGGAGCGTCACGAGCTGCGCGCGGCGATTCTCGCGAACGTGGAGCAGGTGATCAACGACGCGCTCGGCGGCAGCCAGATTCTGCGCACGCCGTGCAGTCGGCAGCCTTCAGGTCGTCGGCGTATTACGAACTGAGCTCGGCCGGTGATGTTCTCGAGCCCGCGTCCGCGTCGCCACGGCCAGTCACAAGTAGCGCGATGCGCGTCGCGTTCCTGCTTCTGCGTCGTCGCGCCGGCACTTTCGTCGCCGCCCAGCCGCACGCCGTCCGCCCCCGAGGTCAGACGACCATCGGCCAGAAGCCGGTCACCCCGGCCGCGCCCGCCTCGCTTGCCCACCCCGCACGGCCCGCCCTCGCCGTCAACCACCCCGCCGCTCCCCAAGCCGCGCCAGCGCCGTCGGCACCATCGCACGCGACAGCCCCGCCTGCGGCCGGTCGCGCTGCCGAATCCCGGCGGCCAGGCCGTCTGCAATCGGATGAGGATCGCGTGCCTGACCTGGCGCTAGAGTCCTAGGCGCTCTTCTGGAGCGCGACCGCGCGCAGCTCCGCCAGCACTTCGTCCATCATCTTGCGCGCGTCGCCGAACAGCATCAGCGTGTTGTCCTTGTAGAACAGCGGTTCTCGACGCCCGCATAGCCGGTCGCCATGCCGCGCTTCGAGACGATGCAGGTCTTCGCCTTCCAGACTTCGAGCACCGGCATGCCGTAGATCGGGCTCGACGGGTCGTCCTAGGCGCCCGGATTGACGATGTCGTTGGCGCCGATCGACCATCGCCACGTCGGTGTCGGGAAGTCGTCGTTGATCTCGTCCATCTCGTAGACGATGTCGTACGGCACGCGCGCTTCGGCGAGCAGGACGTTCATGTGACCGGGCAGACGTCCGGCCACCGGGTGAATCGCGAAACGGACGCGTCGCGCCGCGCTCGCTCAGCATCTGCGTCAGCTCGTGGAGCGGGATGCTGCGCCTGCGCGACCGCCATCCCGTAGCCGGGGACGATGATGATCTGCGCGCGTCCAGCAGCAGCTGCGCCAGTTCGGTCGGCGACACGCTGTGCACTTCGCCGGCCTCGCCGCTGCGCACCCGCGGCGCGGCGCCGCTCTTCGCCGCGCCGAAGCCGCCGAGGATGACGCTCAGGAACGAGCGGTTCATCGCCTGGCACATGATGTAGCTGAGGATCGCGCCGCTCGAGCCGACGAGCGCGCCGGTGATGATCAGCAGATCGTTCGACAGCATGAAGCCGGCCGCCGCGGCGGCCCAGCCCGAATAGCTGTTCAGCATCGAGACCACGACCGGCATGTCGGCGCCGCCGATCGCCATCACGAGGTGGATGCCGAGCACGCCGGCGATCGCGGCGCACGCGAGCAGCGGCCACATCGGCGAGCTGCCATCCGTCGCCGACGAAGATCACGCCCAGGCCGACGCACGCCAGCGACGCCCGGCGAGGTTCAATCCGATGCCGGCCCGGAGCAGCAGCGGCTTGCTGCGGATGAGGCCCTGCAGCTTTCCGTAGGCGATCATCGATCCGGTGAAGGTGACCGAGCCGATGAACACGCCGAGGAACGTCTCGACGTCGTGGATGCTGCCGCTCGATGCCGGTCAGCGCGACGTGCGGGCTCAGCGTGCCCGAGATGCCCACGAGCACGGCCGCCAGCCCGACGAAGCTGTGCAGGATCGCGACGAGCTGCGGCATCGCCGTCATCTCGACACGCCGAGGCCAGCGAGCGCGCCGACGCCGACACCGGCGGCGACATGCGGCGAGCGTGACCAGTTCGATCGGCCACGGCCGAACGCCGTGACGACGACCGCGATGATCATCCCGGTGATGCCGTAGATGTTGCCGCGGCGGGCCGTCGCCTGGGCGGAGAGGCCGCCGAGGCTGAGGATGAACAGCATCCCGGCGAGCGAGATACGCGACTGGAACGAGAGTGTCAGGCATGGGCGAGTCTAGCGGCGGAACATCTCGCAACATCCGATGGGTCACCAGGAATCCGCCGGCGATGTTGATCGTGGACAGGAGCATCGCCGCGGCGCCGAGCCCAGCTGGCCAGCGATCGCCGCCGCCGCTCAACTGCAGCATGCCGCCGATCACGATGATGCCGCTGATCGCATTGGTGACGCTCATGAGCGGCGTGTGCAGCGCCGGCGTGACGTTCCACACCACCTGCCAGCCAACGACGCAGGCCAGCGCGAAGACCGTCAGGTGCGAGAGGAACGCCGGCGGCGCGACGAAGCCGAGCGCGATCACCGCCGCGGCGCCAACGAGGCCGGCAACGCCCGGCGAGCACCGGACTCTTCTCCGCTGGCTTCGGCGGACGCGACCGGCAGCTGCCGCGCGGAAGCTTCGGCCGGCGGCGGCGGCGGCGCTTCGGTCCGCGGCGGCGGCCACGTGACCTCGCCGTTGTGGACGACCAGCGCGTTGCGGACGACCGCGTTCTCGAGATCGATCCTGAACTTCGGCGGTCCCGCCCATGTCCTCGAGCAGGTGGACGAGGTTGCTGCCGTAGAGGAGGCTGGCGGTCGGCGCCAGGCGGCTCGGCAGATCCACGTAGCCGATGATGTGGACGCCGTGCCGATCGACGACGGTATTGGGCACCGTCAGCGCGCAGTTCCCGCCGTTCTCGGCCGCGAGATCGACGATCGACCGAGCCCTTCTTCATCGACCGGACCATGTCCTCGGTGATCAGGATCGGCGCCGGCCGATCGGGAATGAGCGCGGTCGTGATGATGATGTCGACTTCGCGCGCCTGCGCGGCAAAGAGCTCCATCTCGGCGCGGATGAACTCCGGGCGTCATCTCGCTTGCCGTATCCGCCGCCGCCTTCGCCTGCTTCCTCGAGCGTGACCTCGAGGAACTCGGCCCCCATGCTCTTGACCTGTTCCTTGACGGCGGCGCGCGTGTCGAAGGCGCGGACGATCGCGCCGAGGCCGCGGGCGGCGCCGATGGCCGCGAGCCCGGCGACGCCGGCGCCGATGACCAGCACCTTCGCCGGCGGCACGCGCCCGGCCGCGGTCATCTGCCCGGTGAAGAACCGGCCGTAGAAGCTCGCCGCTTCGATGACCGACCGATAGCCGGCGATGTTCGCCATCGACGACAGCGCGTCCATCTTCTGCGCGCGGGTGATGCGCGGGATCTGATCGACCGCGAGCGCCGTGCCTTGCGCGCGGCCATCCGGACGAGCTGCCTCGTGCTTGCCCGGCCAGAGGAAGCTGATGAGGACGGCGCCCGGCCGGAGCAGGTCGGCTTCGTGCGCGCCGAGATCGGTGAACTCGCCGGGCGGCTGGACCTTGAGGATGATGTCGGCCTCGGCCCACAGCTGCCGGGGATCGGCGACGATGCCGGCCCCCGCGGCGCGATAGTCCTCGTCGGCGAACCAGGCGCCGACCCCGGCTTCGGCTTCGACCGTGACGTCGAAGCCGAGCTGCGAGCGCCGCGCCGTCTCTGGCGTCGCGGCCACGCGGCGTTCGCCGGCGCGGCGCTCGCGCGGGACCGCAATTTTCATACGGTTGTCATTATGGCTTGGCCGGCCGGCCGCCCGCTGCAGCCTGCCGAAGATTTGTGTACTATCGAATGGCCTTACACCGAACGGTGATCCAGCCCCCCGACAACCACAAGAAATGGCCTCAAAGGAGCCATAAACGATGAACCGATCATTGAGAGTGAATGTTTGTGCGGCGGTGGTGCTACTGCTCCTGAGTGGAAGCAAGACCCTGGCGTCAGCCGACTGGCTGTTCACGCCGTTCATCGGCGCCACGCTCGCCCCGAACGCAGAATTCAGCGTCGGCGACTTTACCGACAACCTCGGCGAGCGCGTCACGTTTGGAGCCAACGCCACCTGGATGGGCGCCGGCATCATCGGGTTCGGAATCGACTTCGGGTCGACGCCGAACTTCTTTGAGGTCGAAGCCGGTCCGGGAGACTTCGACTTCGGCGACGGCAACGTGACGACGTTGATGGGACAGTTCGTCCTCGGAGCCCCGATTGGCGGTCAGTCCGGCCCCGGGTTCCGGCCGTACGGCTCGGTCGGCTTCGGCTTGTTCCGCACCAACCTTGATGCCGGGGACGTCTTCGAGAGCATCAACTCGAACGACTTCGGCATGAACGTCGGCGCCGGCGCGCACATCTTCTTCGGCGACGACATCGGCATCAATGGAGACATCCGCTACTTCCGTGCCCTGCAGCAGGATGATGGCGAGTTCAGCTTCGAGGATTTCGATTTCTGGCGCGCGACCGTTGGCTTGACGTTCCGGTTCGGCAGCTAGCAAGCACCATCCGTGATGCTCCTGCTCCTGGCCCGGGAGCAGGAGCCCGGTGACCGGGTGGACTTTCCCGAAGGAAGGCCGCCTATTGAGTGGTCAGGGCATCCGGCATCGACCGCGAAAGCGCCGGGAGCCGCGCGATCGTTGCCTGCACGAGACGTTCGCGGAGAGTGGACGCCTGGCAGGCCCGCGTCAGACTGTGAAGGGCCAGGGCCCCGACAGCGTCAGGAAGTTCGGCAATCGGATTTCCGAGTCGCTTGGCCAACGACAGAAATGCCGTGTCGATCATGGTCGATCCCCCGCGTGGAAGTGGTCGAGCCGTTTCGAGTGTTACGCCGCCCTTTCGTCCTGCACGGTTTCTTCGTCGAACTGCCGACAGTGTAAACCATTGATTTCAAAGGTCAAGACCCCTATTTCTGCGGCCGGGCTAGGAATCTGAGTCCAGGATTGACCGCCCCCGCGCCGTCAGGGTAATACGCGCGGCGCAAATCGCCGATACACCAATCGTGGAATGGCGCCCCCCAATGGCGTCCACAAAGCAGGTGTCGCAATGGCGGTGATGACAGAGCCTGAAATCATGCTCAGCAACGGACAGCCCGGCTGGATCACGGCCGAACTCCCCCCTCGCTATGCGGAGCTCGCCGCCCAGATCGCGGCGATTCAATCCGAAGCGAAAACCTACGAAGAGGTCGCCGGCGTCCTGTGGCAGACCGGCCCCGCCCTGACCCAGTCGGTGCGCCAGCTGTTTGGCGCGCTCCAACTCGAGGCCGTCCCGGCCGCGCCCGACGCGACCTACGACCTGTGCGTCAACCTCGATGGCAGCCGCCGGCTGCTCGTCGCCGTCGCTGGCTCGGTGGATGGCATCGATCGCCGGGCGCCCGTCATCGGCCGCGTCCTGACGACCCTGCAGCAGGATGCCAGCGAGCTCGATCGCGTCGTCGTGGTGTCGAACGCCTATTGCGAGACGCCGCTGGCTGGACGCCGCGAGGAGCCCGTCACCCCCGACGCGCTGAAACTCATTCGCGGGCTGGGCGCCAATGTCGTCGCGAGCGCGACGCTGTTTGGCATCTGGCGCTACTCGTTCAAGGATCCCCAGGGCGCGAAGAAGAGCCTGATGAACCTGCATACGCAGGAAGGCGGCATCTTCAGATAGGACCCGCCAGGGTCCCTGATTCCAGGTGCCCGGTCGGTTCGATCACCCCTGTAACGATTGAACCAACCGGGAGCCGTTTCTCTCAGCGGCGACGCGCCTTCAATTCGTCCATCCAGTTGAGCACGACGGTCATCTGGTCCGGCGCGGCGAGCTCGTCGGGGCGAATCATCAAGAAGCGCTGCCCATCGCGAGTGACGTCGTAGTTCTTGCCCTGGATGTTGGCGAATTGACCGGTGAAGAGCAACGCCGGCTTGCCAACGCTCAATTGCGGGGTCGTGCTGACCGACGCGGCCATCATCGCCCCACGCGGGGTGCGGTAGCAGATCTCCTTCTCGTCGGCCCGCCACGCGGCCTGACCACCGCCACCATCTGACACCTGCTGCACCACGCCGGGCCCTGGAAACGATCGGACGTGGACCTCCTGCGCGCCGGACGAATCCGTGATGTACGCCAGCACGCGACCGCTCGGGGAGATCTGCGGCGTACCGTCGAGGAAACGCGTTTTCAGGTATTCAACCGGCTGCCGGTTCCCGGCGAGCGAGAGCGTGAGGATGTCCCAGCCGGTTGTCGGTCGGCGGAGTTCGACGAAGAGCAGGGTCTGGCCGTCTGGCAGCCACGTCTCCGAGACTTGCGTGTTGTCGCTCGCGACAGCCGCTCTTCGGGCCCGGATCGGTCGGCGGATTTCCAGAACAGGTTCGGCGGTCGGCCCTGCTGAGCCCGAAACGTAGGTGACGCGCTTTCCGTCTCGGCGTCCAAATCGGGTAGGCATTGCTGCCCTCCTCCGTCAGTTGACTCAACGTGCCGCGCGGAATGTCATAGATCCAGACGTCGTTCTTGGCTCGGTGATCGCCACCGCCACACGCTGGCCGTCCGGCGACAGGCATGGGTGCACGTAAAGGCGCGGTGGCGCACCGAGCGGCTCGACGCCGCCCTGACGATCGACCCAGACGAGCCGCCGCGTTTCGAGGGCGCCAGCCAGATACGCCAACACCGACGAGGACGCGCTGACCTGCGCAGCCCCCGAGCTCGACTGCATCACACCCTCGATCAGCACGACGGGCGCGCCGGTCACGGCGAGCTTTCCCGCATCGAACGGCACGAGGGAGAGATTTCCGCCGCGGGCGACCAGCAGTTGCGTCCCGTCTCCCGCGAAGACGGCGTAGGGTCCGACATTCGGTAGGACTTCGCGGCGACCGGTCGAGAGCGACTGCGCGACGAGACTCGCTTCCTCGAGCCCAGGCCCGGTGGAGTTGCTCGTCGTGTAAATGACTACCGACCCGTCCGGCGAGATTGTTGGCCAGCGATGCGCGGCCTCCCCATTCCCCATGGTCGTGAGGGGCTCGGGCGTCCCGCCAGAAGCCGGGACGCGCATCAGCGGTCCACCCCCCAACCCGAAGACAACGGTGTTGTCGCGCGTCCACGCACCGCCGTACGGGGCCCGCGAGTCGCACAGCGTCTGTACGAGACCATCCGCGAGCCAATCTTCTTCACCTTGCCGGCAGCGAAGAACCCGACGCTTCGCCCCTCCGGTGAAAAGAAGGGCGCGCTGGCACCCTCAGTACCCGCCAGCGGGACGTTGTCGAGCCGATCGATGCGCCGCACGTAGAGCTGCGAGGCGCCGGTTCCCGGGTTGCCAACTGAGACGATTGCGCTGCCATCCGGTGCGACGGCCAGCGTCGGCAGTGTCCACGCGCCGGCGCGGAGCTGGGGGCCCGATGGCACGCCAAAGCGGGCGGTCGAGGCGGACGCCGGCGCAACCGGCCTCGTCTCACTGACGATCCAGCCGCCGATCGCGCCAATCAGAAGTCCGGCAGCACCGATAGCCAGACGCACGCGCCATCGCGGCGATCCGGTCGCGCGGATCGGCTCGCTGACCGGCGTCGAGCCAGACCGGATCGAGATGTCGCAGCCGGCGGTCGATCTCCCGCTGCAAACAGGCCGCGATCAGGGTCCGGATCGTCGGCGGCACGGCGGCAGGAAGCAGACCCAGTTCGACTTCGCCTTCGATGATCCGCGCGACGGTTTCTGCATACGTGCGGCGGCCGAACGCCATGCGTCCGGTGAGCGCCTCGAACAGGATGCATCCGAACGCCCAGATGTCGGTCCGGCGATCCACCGCGTCACCGTTCGCCTGCTCAGGCGACATATACGCGGCGGTCCCCATCACCGTCCCAGTCGCCGTCAACTGCGGCGGCGCGGTCACGGTCGGCGCGGCGCCGATCGCATCCGCCGGAAGCCTCGACGTTGCGAGACCGAAATCCAGAAGCTTCACCCGGCCGTTGGTGCCGACGATGATGTTGGCGGGCTTGAGATCGCGGTGGACGATGCCGGCGTCGTGCGCGACCGAGAGGGCATCCGCGACCTGCGACAGATACTTCAAGGCCTCGGTGAGCGGCAGCGGCCGGCCGCCGATGACCTCTTGGAGGGTGCGGCCCGCCACGTACTCCATGGCAATGAAATCGACCTCGTCGGCCCGGTCGATTTCGTAGACGGTAATGATGTTGGGGTGATTCGAGTGCCGACGCCGCCTTGGCTTCGCGCACCAGGCGTTCGCGCCACTCCAAGCCGCCGGCGCGGCCTTCGGTGAGAACCTTGATCGCCACCGCCCGATCGAGCCGAGTGTCGAGCGCCCGATAGACGACACCCATTCCCCCTTCGCCGATCCGATCGAGGATGCGGTAGTGGGACAGGGTTCGCCCAACCATGGCTGCGACGGACTTTACTATTGTCCGCCGGCGGTGGCTATCCGCCCGCCCCTAGCGGTTGCCGTCGCTCGGCCCGACGCGGGCCGTCGCCTTGGCGAGGTCCGCTCGCGCCCGAGTCAGCAGCATCGCCGCTCCGGCCTCTCCAGCGGACGCCTCGGAGTGCCCTGCACGATCGGCGGCAACGACGTCCACTCCGCTTGCAATTGCCGATCGAGGCGGCGCTGTCAGTCGGCGTCAGCGCCGCGCTGCGATCGAGCAGACGGCCGACGCGCCCGGCGGTCGATCCAAACCACGCGACGTACGCCGCCGTGGCCCGCGCTGCGGCTGCAGGTACCGGCCCCGGCTCACGGGCACCCGCCACGGCGACTGGCTCGGCCACGGTCGATGGACCGCGGTCGATGTGTATGGCTCGAAGAATGACGGGTGTCACCGCGCGGGCGGCCGCCGCAGGGGCTGGCTCGAGGTGGCGGATCGTGGCGACCGCACATCCGAGCACGCACACGACGAATCCGATGCTGGCGGGGGGCAACCGCATTGCGGGAAGTAATCGGCGCGGGCAGGGACGCGCTGCAGAGGCGTACACGAAAAGCACGGGCGCTTGCCCGCGCCTTTGGATATTCGAGTCAGTTACCAGTTTCCAGTTACCAGTTCAAAGGAGCGCCTCAGTTCCGCTTTCGAACTGAGGCGCTTCTTTGAACTGGCAACTGACAACTGGAAACTGACGCCGAGGGCGTGGTCCTAACAAACCACGCACTTATTGCTGTTTTTCGACCCGAGCTTCATCAGCAGCGCGACGGTCTCGGGAATCGGCGACAGGCGCTGCACGGGGCTATTCGCCATGTCGGCCGTGGTCTGGCCGCTGCGTGCGACGGCAGTCACATCGGCGCCCTTCGAGACGAGGTAAAGAATCATCTCGTTGTCGCCTCGCGCCGCGGCGTGATGGAGCGGCGTGTAGCCGTCGTTGTCACGCGCGTTGACGTCGGCGCCAAGTTCTTCGACGAGATACTTCATCACCGGCATCCAACCGCCCGGGGCATGACGATGGGCGTTGCCGGCGAAGCCTTCGCCGTACTCGACGCCAGCGGCGGCGTGAATCGGGAACGCGCCAGGACCACCGTACGGAATCGGAGGAGCGCTGAAGCGCGCTTGATTGGCGTCTGGCGTCGGGGCCACTGCACCGCCCGCGCCCACGTCACGGGCGACGAGACCAGCACCGGCGCCGGGCAACGCGGTCTGCGGCGCCGCACCGGGCTGACCGGCCGGCGGCTGACCGCCACCCTGACCGCCTCTATCACCCTGAGGGCCGCCACCACCGCGGCGCACCGCCTGCTGTGGCGCCATCGTCGGAATGTTGGCGTCGGCGCCGTACTTCGCGAGGAGCTTCATCGCGTCGAGATCGACCGAATAGGCGGCGCGCCAGAACGGCGTGGAGCCCGAGTTGTCGGCGAGACCGCAGTTCCGGTTGCCGCAACCCGTGTAGACCATGTACCAGGGGTGCGACTGAATGCGGCCGTTCGGATCGGCGCCGGCCTTGAGCAGCGCTTCCATGACCTGGAGATAGCTGGCCTTCTGGAGCTCCATCTGCTGCGGCTGCGGGAAGCGGGTGCGCGGCTGCCACTGCGCGTTGATCGTCGCCCACAGCGGCGGCACCGAATTGCCCTTCGACGCGAGGTTCGGATCGGCGCCCTTCTCGATGAGCAGCATCGCGGCGTCGAACTGACCGTTGATCGACGCCATCAGGAGCGGCGTCGTGTTGTCGCCGGCCGTCACCTGATTGACGTCGGCGCCGCCGTCGACGAGTGCGCGCGCAGCTTCCACGTAGCCCTGACGGACGGCGTGATGCAGCGCGGTCATGCCGCCTTTGGCGCTGACCGGCGGGTTGATCTCTTCAGGGTTGAAGTTGCGATCGAGCTGCGACGGGTCGGCTGGACGCGCCTCGGGAGGCGGCACCTTCCCCGACAACAGCAGTTCGCGCGCGGCCTGGACCGACGCCTGAATCTGGCTGGCGGTGGGCTTCTGGCCCTTGGCCACGGTGGTGTCGAGAATCTTCTGCTGCAGCTGACGCGCCGCGCGATCGAGCTGGCCTTCCTTGCCGAGGTCGATCGACTTGCTGGTGATCTTGGCGTCGGCGCCGCGCGACATCAGAAGCTTGATGGTCTCGACGCGGTTCTGCGAGGCGGCGAAGATGAGCGGCGTCTGGCCCCACTCGTGTTCCTTCGCGTTGACGTCCGACTTGGCGTCGAGCAGGAGACGGACCGCCTCGACGCTGCCGGAGCTGGCGGCGAGGTGCAGTGCCGTCACGCCGCTCGGCGAGCTCAGGGCGGCCACGTTGGCGTTGGCGCCGATCAGCGTCTTGACGACCGGGGCGTTGCCGGCGCGGGCGGCGATGTGGAGCGGCGTGTACTGACCGATGCGCGTCACCGCCCCGACGTTGGCGCCGCCGTAGACGAGGATGCTTGTCAGTTCGAGAGTCACCGAGCTCGGCGGCCCAGTGGAGCGCGGTCATGCCGTCGCCCTCGGGGGCGTTGACGTCAGCGCCGTCCTTGAGGAGCGTGCGGACCGCCTCCTTGTCGCCGCGGCGGGCCGCGGCGGCCACCGGCGCATTGACGGCGGCGCCGAGCGACGCCGTCATGACAATCGCACCCAGCAGAATTACACCTAGACGTCTCATAGAGTCTCCAGCGCTACTGGTGAATTGCTTACAACGTCGCGGCAGCCGCGGACAGTGAGAACTCGCCGGTGCTGTCGCCGAACGACTGCAGATCCTCGAGCCCCATGTTGTGCATCAAGGTCACGTAGACGTTCGCCATCGGGGTCGCGTCGGCGGCCTTGAGGTGCAGGTTGCCCTTGAGCAGACCGTTGGCGTGACCGAACAGCACCAGCGGGCAGCGGCGGTGATTGTGAATGTTCGCATCCGCCATCGGCGAGCCGAAGACGATCAGCGACTTGTCGAGCAGGCTCGCGTCGCCGTCCATGGTCGTCTTCATCTTCTCGAGGAAGTAGGCCATCTGGCCGACGCGGTACTTGCAGATCTTGTTGAACTCCATGATCCGCTCCTCGCGATTGCCGTGGTGCGAGGCCGGGTGGAACGGCTGGTTCGATCCGCTTTCCGGGAACACGCGATTCTGCGCGTCGCGGCCGGTCTTGAACGACATGACGCGAGTCATGTCCGATTCGAGGGCCAGGACCTGCAGGTCGAACATCAGCTTGATGTGTTCGGAGTACGAATCCGGCACGCCGGCGGGCGCATCGGGAATGTCGCGCGGCTCGCCGCTCTTGTTGTGCGCTTCGACGGCCTGGATGCGGCGTTCGAGCTCGCGGACGTTATCGAGGTAGCGATCGAGACGGGTGCGATCGGCGGCGCCGAGCTGGCCGCGCATCGTCGTCACTTCGCCCGAGATCCAGTCGAGGATGCTGCGGCGGCTCTCGCGGCGGGTCTTGCGCTCCTCGGCGGTGCCGCCGGCCCCGAACAGCATGTCGAAGGCGACGCGCGGGTCGCGAATCATCGGCAGCGGTTCGTTCGGCGACGCCCAGCTGATCGAGTCGGTGTAGGCGCACGAATAGTTGTAGGTGCAGCCGCCGGCCTGGTCGAGATTCTCGATGCAGAACTGCATCGACGGCAGCGGCGTCGCCTGGCCGTGCTTCTTGGCGTAGAGCTGATCCAGCGACGTGCCGGCCCAGATGTCCGAGCCCTGCGTCTGCTTGGGATGCGCCTGAGTCAGGAAGACCGCGCTCGAGCGGAAGTGATCACCGCCAATCTCCGGCAGCGCGAACGCCTCGGCGTTGCGCACGTCGGTATTGCTGATGATCGTCATGGCGTCGCGGTACTCTTCGAGCGTGCTGAGCGGGTTGTCCGCAACCAGCGTGAAGTCGGGCCCGACCTGTTCGGGCGCGAACAGGTACTTGGTCGCCGCCCAGTTGTTGCAGCCCGCCAGACCGTGCACCTCTTCGATGCAGATCAGTCGAGTGGGAGCGGTGGCCGCCCCAGCGGCGAACACGCGGCCGGCCGGCACCATCGCGTCCAGGAAGGGCAATGCCACGGTGGCGCCCACGCCTTTGAGGAAGCTCCGGCGGGGCATGTGCTTTCCTGTGATGAAGGACATCTCTACGTCTCCTCGACTGTGATGGTTTGTCTGACCCTGTCCCTTACCGCGCGACCGGCTTGCTGTCCTCGGCCGTCGTGGCAGGCGCTTCCACTCGCTTCATTCGGAACGGTTCGCTCTTGACGACACCCAGGATGAACGCTGACATCTTGTAGTTGTCGGTCTCAGCCTTCCTGGCGATGGCGCGGATCGTCGGCTGGTCGAAATATTCGACCCGGCGGCCGAGCGCGTAGGCCATCAGATTTTCGGTGAACGTGCGCACCATCGGGGTCGGCCGCTTCATCAGCGCCGCGACCAGCTCGTTCGGCGAGGTGATCGCCGTGCCGTCGTAGAAGTCGCCCTTGGTATCGA
The DNA here is from genome assembly GCA_963841895.1 of uncultured Acidobacteriota bacterium. Classification (GTDB taxonomy): domain Bacteria; phylum Acidobacteriota; class Vicinamibacteria; order Vicinamibacterales; family UBA2999; genus JACCSI01. Next base: position 246,149 of record CAWJEO010000034.1, on the reverse strand, counting down.
GCTCGCTGCCGAACTCGCGCGCCCGCCACTTGGCGGTCACGTCGAAGTTGTCGAGCGCCAGCCCGATCGGATCCATGAACCGGTGGCACGAGTTGCAGGTCGGATTCTTGCGGTGAATCTCCATCCGCTCGCGCGTCGTCAGCATCCGGCCGTCCTTCGCTTCGCCGGAAGCCTCGAGATCCGGCACGTCCGGGGGCGGCGGGGGCGGCGGCGTGCCGAGCAGCACTTCCATCACCCACTTGCCGCGCAGCACCGGCGAGGTGCGGTTGGCGAGCGAGGTCTGCACCAGCATGCTGCCCTGACCGAGGACGCCGATCCGGCGATTGTCCGGGTACTGCACCTTACGGAACTCGCCGCCGGCAACGCCGGGGATGCCGTAGTGACGCGCCAGGCGCTCGTTGAGGAACGTGTAATCGGCGCGATACAGATCGAGCAGGCTGCGGTCGCTGCGGACGAGATCGGTGAAGAACAGCTGCGTTTCGCGCCGCATCATCGCGGCCAGGTTGTCGTCGAAGTTCGGGTAGAAGTTCGGATCCGGCTTGACCTTGTCGATGTCCTGGAGCCGCAGCCACTGCGCCGCGAACCGCGAGGCGAGCGCCTCGGCCCGCGGGTCGGCGAGGAGGCGGCGGGTCTGGCGCTCGAGCGTCACCGGGTCGGACAGCTTGCCCTGGCTGGCAATCGTCACCAGCTCCTTGTCGGGCGATGTGCCCCACAGGAAGAACGACAGCCGAGACGCGAGATCGAGATCGGCGACGCGATACGTGTTGCCGGTGCGCGCGGTTTCGGGTTCGCGCTCGAGCCGGAAGATGAAGTGCGGACTCGACAGCACCGCCTCGAGCGCCGAGCGGACGCCGCCCTCGAAGCCGCCGCCGTTGGCCGCGCCGTTCTGGTAGAACGGCATCAGCCGATCGACTTCGCGCAGATTCACCGGACGCCGATAGGCCTCGGCGGCGAGATCGCTGACGATCTCGCGCGCGCATCGCACTTCCTCGTCCTGCGACGTCGGCCGGCACCTGAAGATCCGTTGCCGCGTCGGGGTCTGCGACACGCCGGTCGTCTTGAACGGCCCACGAATGATCAGATCGCGCATGTGCGGGAGCGTTGTGATCCCGCCGCCACCCGACCCGCCGCCCGCGAACGACCAGTCGTGCGGGCGAATCAGATCCTCGTAAGGGCCATCGGAACGGCGCACGAACGCCGCCGCCACCGTCTGCTGCCCCGCCTTGATCATGACCGGCTCGGTCTTGATGCCGTTGGCGCCGCGGCCGTCCGCGCCGCCCGCCGGCAGGTTCTCGTACGGGAGCAGCGAGACGCGCTCGCCCTCGATCGAAATGTCGATGTCTTCGTAGCGGGCGTTGTCGCCGCCGTTCAGCGTGACTTCGAAGACGTACTCGCCGTCAGCCGGGAAGACATGATCGATGACCAGGCCGCCGCGGGTCCCGTACGGCGCGCCCGGCACGCGGTCCCACGGATGCTGTGACACATACGCTGGGGCCGTGTAGGTGTGATCGACGCCCTGCGCGTTGCGATCGCCAATCGCCATCCGGCTGATGTCGGCGGCCGCATTCAAGTACGACTCGAGGAGCGTCGGCGACAGCGCCTGCTCGTCGGCGATGTTGTCGAAGTTGGCGCTCATCGTGTCGAGCGGCAGCCACTTGCTGGCGTCGACGTCGAGGTCGAGCAGCTCGTGAATCGCGCGCCGGTACTCGGCGCGATTGAGGCGCGGGAAGGTGCGACGGCCGGGATTCGGACGCGCCACGGCGCGGGTGTCGATCGTGGTCTCGAGCGCCGAGATGAGCGAGGCATAGCCCGCCGCATCCGGGCGCGAGGCGCCGGGCGGCGGCATCATGCCGGCCTGCAGCTTCACGATCATCTTTTCGGCTACAGCCGCGTGATCGGCAGCTTTCGCGACGTCGAACGTCTCGAGCGCAAGACCGCCTGAGTTGTCCTTGCGCTTCTCGTTGTGGCAACCGATGCAGTAGCGCTTGATGACGGCGTTATGGTCGGTCGTTGCGGCGGCCGCCACTGGTGTGGGTCGCGGGGTCGAGGTGACTGGCTTGGGCGCTTGCGCCGCCGTACGTGCGGGGGTAGCAGGCGGCGCCGCGGGCTTCGGGCCCGACTGCGCCAGCGTCGCTGCGGAAGCGAGCGCTATACATAGAATCCCTGATCCCAGAATCGTTGGAGTGGCGCGTGTCATTCGACGATGGTCCCGTCCGTAAATGTCGGGGTTGTATAGGGTTGGGGGATACTACAACGATTGTGAACCCATTCGGGCCGTTTGTGGGATGGATTACAAAAAATGACAGCTCGGACGGCCCCCGCGACCCCCTCGCACCGCCCTGCCGCTGAGGCTGTTTCGTCAAGTTCCTGACGCCCTCCCGCAGAGCATCGTCCCGCAACTCATCCCCTGAATCTGGCGGCCCGCAACAATCCCGGCTTGACATGCTACGCACGTAGCATGATGCTACACGCGTAGCACGTCAGCGACCACCCGCCATGCCACCGACACCCGACACCCTGCCCCGCCGCGAGCGCGAGATTCTCAACGTGATTTTCGCGGCCGATCGACCAGTCTCCGCCGATGAGGTCCGGGCGGGACTGACCAATCCGCCCAGCTATTCGGCGGTCCGGGCCATGCTCGCGAAGCTCGAGGCCAAGGGCTACGTCCGCCACCGGGAGGAAGGCCTCCGCTACCTCTACGCCCCAACCACCCCGCGGACCTCGGCCCGAAAGACAGCGCTCCAGCAGCTCGTCAAGGTGTTCTTCCGCGGCTCGGTTGGTGAGGCGGCGACGGCCCTGCTCAAGCAGGAAGACTGGACCGACGAGGAGCTCGACGCCCTGAGCGCCGAGATAGCCCGCGTCCGCGACGAAAGGAACCGATCATGACCGACCTGGCCGCTGCCCTGGCCCTTTCGCTGAGCGCCTCCCCCGAGGCGGCGCTCCTTTTCAAGGTGACCCTCGCCCTCGTCGCCGGGCTCGTGGCCGCCAGGCTCGCCGGGCGGACGCGTGCGTCCGTTCGGCACGCCATCCTGGCCGCGACGCTGCTCGGTGCCGCGGCGGTGCCGGTCATGTTGGCGATCGTGCCGCCGGTTGATGTCCCGATTGAGGGCGTACCGGCGAGTGGCCAACCAGCGCCTGGTCGGTCAGAGATGCCAGGCTCGGCTAAAGCCGAGCCCCACAACCAGGACACAGAAGCTGCCACCGTTGTGGGGCCCGGCTTCAGCCGGGCCGACGCGATCGGGTTCATCTGGGCCATCGGCGCGCTACTCGCCGCGGCGCCGCTCGGGACTCGCTCTGGCGGCTCCGGAGCTGCGCCGCCGGGGGCTACCCAGCCCTCACGCGCAGTCCATCGTCGCCGCGCTCGCGCCGGCCGCGGGCGTGTTACGACGGGTCGTGGTCGTGACCGACGCCGCGGTGCCCGCACCGTTCACATTTGGCGTGGTCACACCGGTCATCGTGCTGCCCGAGAGCGCATGCGAATGGGACGCGGCAGCGCTGCGACGCGCGCTGATCCACGAGCTGGCCCATATCCACCGCGGCGACTGGTGGACGCACGGAATGGCGCAACTCGCCTGCGCGATCTACTGGTTCCACCCGCTCGTGTGGAGTGTGTCGCGCCGCCTGGCGCTCGAAGCGGAGCGCGCGTGTGACGACGAGGTGCTGGCGCGCGGTGAGGAGGCGTCGTATGCCGACCAGCTGGTGGCGCTGGCGCGCAGCATGAACGAACGGGCGACGTCGCCGCTCCTCGGCATGGCGAATCGCAGCGATTTGTCAACGCGCGTTGCGGCGGCGCTCGATCCGTCGCTGCGGCGAGGCCCGCTGCGCGCGGCGCAGGTGGCATTGATTGGCGGGCTCACCGTCTCGGCCCTGATCACGGTCGCGCCGGTCCGCGTCGTCGGCCGCACCGCAGCGGGCGTGGTCAGCGAAACACCGGCCGAGGCCGCCGCGCAAGCGTCGCGCCGGGGATCGCGCCTGAACCGTGCGCTGGTCGAAGCCGCCGAGGACGGCGACATTGCCGACGTGCAGGACCTGCTCGAGCGCGGCGCCGACGTCAATGCCGCCGTTGACGGCGACGGGTCGCCGCTCATCGCCGCGGCCCGTTCCGGCAGTCGTGCGCTCGTCATGTTGCTCCTCGACCGCGGCGCCGACGTCAACATGGTGGTCGAGGGCGACGGCAACCCGCTGATCATGGCCGCGGCAGAAGGCCACGCGGCGATCGTCGAGCTCCTGCTCGCACGCGGTGCCGATGTGAATACCGTCGTGCCGTCGGACGAGACCGCCCTGATCCAAGCGAGCGGCAATGGCCACCTGGCGATCGTGCAGTTGCTCGTCGCCGCGGCGCCGATGTCAACACCCGCGTGTGGGCCGAAAACAATCGCTCGGTGAAGGCGAATGGCGCACGGCGCTCTGGGCGGCGCAGCGAGGGAAGCACCGGCAGATCGTGGAGTATCTGCAGTCAGCAGGGGCAACTCAGTAGCGAACAGATCTCCAGGCCAGGCTGAAAGCCTGGCCCCACGCACCAGTTAGTTGTGGGCTCAGGCTTTAGCCGAGCCTAGTGAGGGCCCGCTCTGGTGGCTGTGAGGATTTCACCGATCGCCTGTCGGTCAGCAACCGACAGGTGAGTGAACTTCGGGCGCTTGTCGCGCCCTTCGAGCACGTCGTCGATGCGCCGCCGCACGGCGCGACGCACGAGATCCGGCAGCCCCGCGAACTGCGGGCTGTCGATCATGTAGCTCAGTGGATAGCGCATCAGGCGCGTCGTGAGTTGCAGCTCGCGCAGCGATCGCCCCTTGCTGTCTCGCGGCCCGCTCTTCGCAAACGCCGCCGCAAATCCTGACGACCCGACGATCGGCGCAGCGAGCCGCGGCTCGTCGACGAACAGCAGGTAGTCGACGAGATCGTTGACCGCCTCTTCGACCTTGGCCGGCAGCGGCGTTCCTTCCGCGGGTGCGGGTGCCGCCACGCGGTACTCCCAGCCAGCGCGCGTGATCAGGTTGATCGCGCGCGTCTGATGCTCCAGCACCATCAGCGCCGCGACGTCACTGTACGGCGTGAGATAGCCGTTGAGATCGAACGTCCCCTCGAGCGACGGCTTCGCCGCCACCCGTTCCGGTCCGCGCTTCGCGAGCGCCGGCTGCAGCAACCGGGCATTCGCCAATGACGCGGGCACGTGCTTGCCGGTCACATACCACCCGCCCCACCGCTCGTCGATCGGCGTGCGGTGATCGACGTGCGATCCGTTGGCGTAGTCGCGATCGCTGGCGCGCGGCATCACGGTCAGGACGAACGGGCCCGGCACGGCGAGCGTCTCCCACGAGAGGTGGCACGCCAGACACGCTTCGTTGCGCGTGAGGCGCGGCTTGGCAGTCTCGGTTTGGGTAAGGGCATAGAACAAGGTGCCCTGACGCGGATCCTGTGCCGCGATTTCCAGCACTTCCCCGCCCCGCACCCAGCCGACCGACACGCTGTCGTTGAAGTAGATCGCGCGCGGATTCTTCTCGTTGATCAGCGCGCGCCTGAAAACTCGTGGGCGAGTAGACCAACAATTGCGATTCGACCGGAATCTGCAGCGCCGCAAGGACCGATTGCAGGTAGCCGCGCACCGGCTCGAAGCCGAGCGTCGTCTCGCCGCGCTCCAGCCGGGCGTTGAGCGCCGCCACGACGCTCGAGTCGGGACCATTCGTATAGTCGATCGCCGGATGATTGCGCGCCTGGCTGAACGCGCCGGCGCGCTGCGCGGCAACGGCAACGTTGACGCACGCGGCGAGTGTGATGAAGCACAGCCAGGTGGGACGCATGTCGTCCTTTCACTCTATCGCGGTCAATCGTCCCATGAGCTTCGCGCATGCCTTCCAAAGGATCCTTGACGCCAGCATCGACCATCTGTAATGTCGGCCCACACAGCAGCGCGTTCTGAGGGCTTCGATCGATCGAGCCTTCGTCGACGATTGGATCCCATCCGATCGGATGTGGGCTGCGCCGTCCACGTCATTCAATGCTGAGCTTGGGGGCTCGGGCCCCGACTGTTTGTGCTGTTCTGCTCGTCCGCGGTTCGGCTGACTCGGCTTGCGATGGTTGCCGTCTCCCCGACGGCAACGAAGGAGGATGCTGATGGCTCGGCGTGTCTTGGTAATCACTTGTCTTCTCTGTCTTCTGGCCTGGCCCGCTGCGGCGCAGCAGGGCACGGCTGATATCCGCGGCAAGGTGGTCGATCAGCAGGGCGCGGTGCTCCCGGGCGTGACCGTCGTCGTCCGCCACCAGGACAGCGGCCTCTTCCGCGAAGCCGTCACTGGGACCGATGGCCTGTTCCTGATGAGCGCGATGACGCCGGGCATGTACGAAGTCTCGGCCGAGCTTGCCGGGCTTCAAGAAATACTCGCAGCCGCGACATTCGTCGTCGAAGTCGGTGCGCACCGCTCAGGTCGAAGCTCAAGCTCGAAGTGGGCGGCGTCGACCGAATCGGTCACCGTCACCGGCGAGTCGCCGCTCGTCGATACCACCTCGAACGAAATCGGCGGACGGATCAGCGCGCAGGAATTCGTCGACACCCCGTCGTTCAACCGCAACTTCGCGGGCTATCTCGGCATGCTGCCAGGCGTCGTCGCCACGCATCTCCGCCACCACCTTCGGCGCCGACTCGATCAGCGTCGCCGGCCAGAACGTACGCAACGTCAACTACACGATGGACGGGTCGAACAACAACGACACGTTCAACGGCGGCAACGGCGGCGCGCAGGCGCGCGTCCCGGTCGAAGCGGTCCAGGAATTCCAGCTGCTGACCAGCCAGTTCGACGCCGAGTTCGGTCTCGCCTCCGGCGGCGTCGTCAACTCGGTCTCAAAATCCGGCACGAACCAGTACCACGGCAGCGCGTTCTTCTTCCACCAGGACGAGAAGCTCGCCGCGTCGACGATATTTGCCAAGAAGGCAGGCCTCGAGGAAGCCGACAGCAAGCAGCAGCAGTAGGGCGGCACGATCGGAGGCCCGATCGTCCGGGACAAGGCTCATTACTTCTCCAGCCTCGAGCGCGTCGCGCTCGACGCCGGCGTGACGACCAACATCCCGTCGCGTCCGGACCTGGCGCGAACGGACTTCGAGACCTCGCAGTGTATGGAACACCTTCCTCCGCGCCGATCATCAGCTCAACCCCGTCGAACACGTACGGCATCCGCTGGCTGCGCGAGACGTCGCCACAGCCGCTCCAGATCCAGGCGGAGAACCACACGCCGCCACGGCACGAGGCCGAGACCGACGTCGACTGGACCGTCGTCGGCAACCTCAGCTCGGTTATCGGCTCGACCAGCGTCAATACGTTCCGCGTCTCGGCGGTCTGTGAGGACGTGTTCTTCGGCAACCCGAACTTCAACACCAACGGGCACGATCAGAAAATCCTGCTGCCGCAATTGAACTATCTGAACTTCCAGGATCAGCAGAGCTCGCGCGCCAGCCGCCGCCTCGACGTGGCGTACGGCGCGGACAACGTGTTCGCGTGGTTCGTGCCTGGGAAGGGTGGCGATCACGACCTCAAGTTCGGCTTGAGCTATCTGTATTCGTCGTTGCGGAACCAGGACTTCGGGAACCTGAACGGCACGTTCATCATCAACAGCGATCTGCCGTTCGACAGGAACAATCCGCGAACCTATCCCGAGCGGCTGCAATCCGCGTGCCAAACGCCGTCGGACTTCTACATGAAGGGGCACTTCATCGGCATGTTCGCGCAGGATAAGTGGAAGCTGCAGCAACAGCCTCACGCGTCAACATCGGCGCCCGCTACGACATCGAGCTCCTGCCGACGCCGAACGGCGACAACCCGCTGTTCGCTGAAGATCCCAGATGACTACCCGACGGACTTGAACAACATCGCTCCGCGCCTCGGCTTTTCGTGGGCGCCTGGCAGCGACGGACGCTCGGCCGTTCGCGGCGGCTTCGGCGTGTTCTTCCAGCGGACGTCGTACACCTTCCTGACCAACATGTTTACGAACGGCCGGTTCTCCGACTCGTTCACCCAGTCGTTCCCGCTCCTCACTTTCGATAATGGCCCGCGGCCAGGGGAACTTCCCGACCGATCCGCTGCTCGTGAACGGTCCGACCGTGAACCATGCCCTCATCGACGCGATGTTCCCGCCGGGAACGCGCATTCGCAACACCGGCACGGTCCGCTTCGACAACCCCGATCGGGACTTGGCCTTCTCGCGCCAGTACAGTCTTGGCTACGAACGGCAAGTCGGACAGTCACATCGGCCTCAGCGTCGATTACATCCGCTCCGAGCAGCGCAAGCAGTACGTCCTGGTCGACATGAACCCCGCGACGCGCTCCAACGGGCTCGCGACCGGCGCTATCACGCGCAACACGCCGCTCGTCGGGGCCCCGGGCGAGTTCGTCGGGCAGTGTCGATACCCTGGATAACATCGGCTACATCAACTACGACACCATCCAGGTTTCGGGAACCAAGCGCGTCAGCAACGGCTGGTCTGCACGGCTGTCGTACGCGTTCTCACGCGGGCGCGGCAACACGGCAACCGGGCAAGCAGACACAGCGAACTCCCAGGTGCTCGGCGACGTCAACCAGGACCTGGAGTAGGACCGACCGGGTCGATCGTCCACACATCCTGACGATGTCCGCCTCCTATGACGTCCCGCGCACCGGTGGCCTCAAGCTCAGCGCCGTTTACAGCGCCGGAGCGGGACGCCTTCACGCTCGTCGATACGACCTTCGACGCGAACCGCAACGGCATCACCGCGGACGAGTATCTGCCGGCGGGCAGCTATCAAGGCACCGGTGGCGAAGATGCCTACGACGTCGACTACAAGGGCGGCCGCAGCGGGGCACGCGGGCCGAACTACCAGCGACTCGATATGCGCGCCGGATACCGCATCCGTCTGAACGGCGGGCGGACGATCGACGCGTTCCTCGATATCTTCAACCTGACCAACGAAGCCAACTTCGCCAACCCGACCAACGTGACAAACCCAGCGTCCTGGCCGATCGGCGGGTGGCGGCGACCTTCCTGCAGATCACCGCGCTGATCGACGGAAGCCCGACGCGCACGGCGCAGATCAATCTGCGGTTCGGATTCTGAGGCGCAACACGCCTCAGAACGCTCTCGGCGATCGGCTTTCAGCTTTCAGCGCTGACGGCCAATAGCTGAGAGCCGATAGCGGAAAGGTGAGAGGCGAATAGCACGCGGTCTTTGGCCGGGCCTATTCGCCTCTCAGCGCTTCCACAGGCGCGACCCCGCTAGCGCGGCGCGCCGGGATCGCGCAGGCGGCGGCGATGACCAGCAGCACGAGCGCGGCGACGCCGACGAACGTGGACGGATCGTGCGGCCGCACGTCGTACAGCAAGCCCTTCGATCACGCGGCCGGCGCCGGCGGCGACGGCGATCCCCAGCGCGAGTCCGGCGAGGCCCGGCCGCAACCCCTGCCACAGCATCATCGTGACCACTTGATCGCGGCGCGCGCCGAGCGCCATCCGCACGCCGATCTCGCGCGTCCGCTGCGACGCGATGTAGGCCACGACGCCGTAGACGCCCACCGCCGCCAGGACGATCGCCAGCACCGCGAACAGGCCGAGCAGCACGAGATAGAAACGCGGGCGGGCCAGCTGCTCGTCGACGAGATCGGTCATCGCACTCGGACCGATGAGCGGCAGCCTCGAGTCGAACGTCCGCACGGCTTCGCGTGCCGCCGGCAGGACCTGTGGTGTGCCGAGCGCGCTCTGGATCACGTACGCGACCGTTCGGCCCCGCGCGCCTGATTGCGCGTGCGCCGCGTAGATCTCCGGTTGCGCGTCGGCGGTGAGGGTTTGCGAACGCACGTTCGCGACGATTCCCACCACCGTGGCCACGACGTCGTCGGTGAAGCGGATCGAGCGGCCGATCGGGTCTTCGCCGGGCCAGAACGCATCGGCCGCACGGCGGCTCACGACGACAACCGCCGGGGCGCCGTCGCGATCGGTCGGATCGAAGCGGCGTCCGGAAAGCAACGGAATCTTCAACGTCTGCAGATAGTCGGGATCGGTGATGCGAAAGAGCGCGCACGGGCCTTGGCCGGGAGCGGGCGGCGGCTGATCGGTCCGCACGAAGCAGCGGACGTTTTCGCTCGGACCGAGCGGAAGACCAGAGATCCGAGCGACTCGTGTGACGCCAGGCATGGCCGCCAGCGCCGTATCCAGCCGCTCGTGGCCGGGCGCCACCTGCTCGACGGGGTAACGCGCCGGCGGCAACGACACCGTGAAGACGGTCAGCCCGCCGGCATCGAACCCCGGGTTTGTTTGCTGTAGCGCCGCGAGACTGCGCAGCAGCAGTCCGGCGCCGAGAAGCAGCACGACCGAGAGTCCGACTTCGGCGACGAGCATCGCGGATCGCGTCCAGTTGCGCCGTGACGAGCCGACGCTGCCCCGCTGTCCGAGCGCCGCCGACAACGGCACGCGCGCGAGCTGCAGCGACGGCCCGAGCCCGAACAGCACCGCGGTCGCGGTCACGACCAGCAACGCGAACACGAACGTCGGCGCATCGAACTGCACGTCGGCAAGGCGCGGCAGGTTCGTTGGCGCCAGTCCCTTGAGAAGGTCGATGCCCCACGCCGCGAGCACGAGACCGAGTGCGCCGCCCGCGATCGGCGAGCACGAGGTGTTCGACCAGCAAGTACGACAGCAGGCCGCGCCGGCCCGCGCCCATCGCCGCGCGCACCGCGATCTCGCTCTGCCGCGATGCGCCGCGCACGAGCACGAGGTTGGCGACGTTCGCGCAGGCGATGAGCAGCACCATCAGCACCGCGCCGAGCAGCACGACGAGTGCGAGCTCGACGCTGCCGACCGTTCGGTCGTGCAGCGTCTGGACCATCACGGTCGTGTCGAAGTTGTCGCCGGGGAACGCGCGCTCGAGCCCCTCGGCGATCGTCGCCATCTCCTGCTGCGCCGCCGCAGCGCTGACGCCGGGCGCGAGCCGCCCGATCCCGTTCAGATACACGCAGCCGCGGCCGCATGTCTCGTCGTTGGCGCGGATCGGCAGCCAGAGCCGTGCCCCGCGCGGGAAGTCGAAGCCACGCGGCGCCACGCCGACGATGGGCCACGGCACGCCGCTGATGTCGATCGACTGGCCGATCACATCGGCACGCCCGCCGAGCCGCTCCTGCCAGTAGCCATAGCTGACGACGGCGGCGCGCGGGCCGGTCGGCCGATCCTCGTCGGCGGTGAAGGCGCGTCCCATCACCGGCGCGACCTTGAACACGTCGAAGAACGCCGGAGTGACAGTGCCCATGGGCACGACGTCGGCCTCGCCGTCGTGGCTGATGACGGCGCGGCCCGCCGAGAAGAGCGCCATCGGTGCGATGGTGCGGGCAGTCCGCTGCAAGTCGAGAAAGTTGAGGTGCGACGTCGATCCGCTCGACCGGCTCGGTCGGCGCGCGCTTCCCGGTCTGCCCGAAATGGACCAGCCGGTCGGCCTCCACGTATGGCAGCGGCCGCAGCAGAATCCCGTAGACCACGCTGAAAATCGCCGTCGTCGCGCCAACGCCAAGCGCGAGCGTCAGCACGGCCACCGAAGTGAACGTGCGGTGACGGCCCAGCGAGCGCAGCGCCACTTTGATGTCCTGAATCAGGCGGTCCATGTGGCGCCCGCGAGGCAAAGACCATGCCCATGCATGCGGCTTCGCGAGCTCCGCGCAACCGCCGCGAGGCGCAGTCGGACAACGCGAGGAGCGACAACCGGTAGTCCGACCGTGGGACGCCGGAGCCCGTCTGCGGACAACCTTTGCCCTCTACCCTGCCTTCCGCGCGAGCGCGTCATTCCCGGCGGAGCCGGCGATTGCCGCGCAAAGCACGGCCTCCGTGGCGCCAAACCGCGCCGCGCCGCTGTCAACCCTTATGCTGTGATCATGCGCCTGTGGGTCGGCGGGCCTCGTGCTGCTCGTCGCAACGGCAGTCGACGACGGCGGGCCAGCAGAACGGTGACACCGAGCCGGTGCTGCCCTGCGCGGCGCGCATGTCGATCGATCCCGCGCGCACGGTGACATGGCTCGCCGGACCGGTAGACGATGCGGCGGCGCTCGACCGTTGGTGCCGGGGCGTCGGTCCGCCGGTCTTGGTGGAGAGGCCGCACGCGACACCCGTTCCGGCGCTCGAGGATCTCGTCTTCGTGACGTGGAACGCCCACCTGGCTGAAGGCCGGCTGGCCGACCTGATCGCACAGCTGCGATCCGGCGCCCTCACCGACGGCCGGCCCGTCCAACATTTCGTGCTGCTCGTCCAGGAGCTGTTTCGCCGCGGCAACGATGTCCCGAAGTACGCCGGCGACGTGCGAAGCGCATACGCGATCAAAGCCCGCGATCCCGACGCGCCTGACGCGGCGGCCTACGCCTCGAGCCTCGGACTGTCTATCCTGTACGTCCCGTCGATGCGCAACGGCCCGGAGCTGCAGGAAGACCGTGGGAACGGCATCGTGTCGAGCGAGCCGCTGCTCGATCCGACCGCGCTCGAACTTCCGTTCGAGCGGCAGCGACGCGTCGCGCTCGGTGCGTCCATCGACGTCCGCACCGCGGACGGCATCACACGCCTCAACCTCGTCGACGTTCACCTCGAGCCGCTCAGCTCGCCGTCGTCGCTCTGGATCTTCCGGAACCCGCGGCGCCGACAGATCGGCGCGGTGATCGATTACCTGGGCTCGGCCCGAATCGCGGGACGAGGCGCAGCGGCCGGCACCGTGCTCGGCGGCGACTTCAACACCATCCAGGGCGGTCCCGAAGAGGACGCGTACATCCGCGCCCGGGCGTGGTCGACGAGCCTCGTCGAGGAGGATCGTCGCTCGACGCACTACATGGGACGCATCGACTACCTGTTCTTCAATCTGGCGGATGGCCGGCAGGCAACGACCCGGCGCCTCGACGAGCGATTCGGATCGGATCATTATCCCGTGCTCGGGCAAATACTGCGGACGGCGGCGCGGTGACGAATCCGCTCATGCGCGAACCGGCCATCCGGGCGATGGGCCTTGCCGGCGTGGCAATCTACGCGGCGGTGATCGCCTCGCTCTTCGTGTCGCAGCCGAAGACGATGACCGAAGCGGTCGGTGGGCTGACGTCAACGATTGGCGTGTATGCGATCGACGCGCAGGCGTTCGCGGATGGTCTCGCGTTCTTTCGCAAGGATCAGTTCGTCGAAGCGCGCGCCGCGTTCGCTCGCGCCGATCCGGCGCTTCAGGACGCGCGCACGCAGTTCTACGTCGCCTACAGCTACTACCGCCAAGGCTGGCATCGCACCCACTCCGATGATGCGCTCTATCGCGAAGGCGTGAAGAGCACGGAGCGCGCCATCGCGCTCGCGCCGGGCGGCCGGTTCGTCGTCGACGACAACACCCTGCAGATGCGAACCGCGGACGAGCTCCTCGCCGAATTGAATGCCGGCTTGACGACCGACGCTTCGGACTTCAATCCGCTGCGACTGCTGGGAGAGCGGAAATGAGCCCGCTCGTCGAGGCATGCGTCCTGCCGGCCCTCTTCCTGACCGTCACGCTGCTGGGGGCGCTGCGGCCGGGTGGCGGCGCGTCGCTCGTGCCGCCTTCGCCGGCGTCGCTCGTGGCCGGTGTGGTGCTGGTGGCAATCGTCGTGCGGAGCGGAACGCTCGCGCCCGAACGCCTGATGAACCCGGTGCGTACGGCGCTCGCGAATCTCAACGGGCTCACGGTGCTGCTCACGCTGTTCGTCGCGTCGGCGCAAGTCGTCACGCTGGTCGTTCCCGAGAGCGGCGTGCCGGCGCTGGTCGGTTGGATCGTGCTCGTGTCGCTCTTGCTGCAGGCGTTGGCCATCGGCCCCGACCGCACCCGGCTGCTGCGCGGTCTGCTGGTCACCTTCGGCGCCGCGTTCGTGCTCAAGTTCGTCCTGCTGGCCGCGATCTCGAGGCCAGCCGAGAGCCGGCTTGCGCAGGCGCTCCAGATTCTCTTCGAAGGGGTCACGCTGGGAACCATCTCGCAGCGGCCGGCGCATCCGCTCGACGCGTATCTCGCGTTTGCGACGGTGGCGGTCTACCTCGTTGGCGTGGCGATGCTGCCGCGCGCGACCTGGCACATGGTCCGCGCCGAGTCGCCTCACGCGCTGCCGATGAGGATCCCCGACTGAACCCGGGGCACGCCGCCGACCAGGACGTGAAAACCCGCCTGCTTCGCCTAGGCACTTCTTGACCTGAAGTCGCAGGAACGGCGAGCGTCGTGGCGGCAGGAACTGCCGGGGTCGCAGAAACGTGAAATAGACCCGACCCCATTTACGCGCCACGGCGGTTCGGATGAGTTATCTTGTCGCCATGCAAATAGGAATGATCGGACTCGGACGGATGGGCGGCAACATGGTTCGGCGTCTCATTCGCGGTGGCCACCAGGTCGTCGTGAACGATCGGACGGCGGACAAAGTGCGGGCGTTCGCGGCCAAGGAAGGCGCCACCGCGGCCGTCACCCCCGAAGAGTTGGTCAATCAGCTGGCCGCACCGCGTGCCATCTGGATCATGCTGCCGGCCGAAGTGGTCGACGCCAAGATTGACCAGCTCGTCCCGCTCCTCTCCAAGGGCGACATCATCATCGACGGCGGCAACTCGCGTTACATCGACGACACACGGCGGGCGAGCGCGCTCGCCGGCAAGGGCATCGAGTACGTGGACGTCGGCACGAGCGGCGGCGTCTGGGGTCTCGAGCGGGGCTACTGCCTGATGATCGGCGGCAGCGATGCGACGGTGAAGCATCTCGACTCGATCTTCAAGACGCTCGCGCCCGGACACGCGGCGGCGCCGCGGACCGAGGGTCGCAGCGGTGAACTCGCGCCGGCGGAACAGGGCTACCTGCACTGCGGCACGCACGGCGCCGGCCACTTCGTGAAGATGGTGCACAACGCCATCGAATACGGGATCATGGCCGCCTACGCCGAAGGCTTCAACGTGATGAAGCAGGCCGAGGGCTACAACTTCAACCTGCCCGAGGTCGCGGAGTTGTGGCGGCGTGGCAGCGTCATCGGCTCGTGGCTGCTCGACCTCACCGGGCTCGCGCTGGCCGAAGATCAGGAGCTCAAGCAGTTTGCCGGCCGCGTCGGCGACTCGGGCGAAGGGCGCTGGACGCTGCACACCGCGATCGACGCCGCGGTGCCGGTGCCGGTCCTCGCCGCATCGCTCTTCTCGCGCTTCAGTTCACGCGGCGAAGAGGAATACGCGAACCGCCTGCTGTCGGCGATGCGCGCGCAGTTCGGGGGACACAAAGAGGAGAAGGCGTAGCCTTCTCCTCTTTTGGCGCTACAGCGGGCGCCACTTCCTGCCGTCACGCGCCAGCAGCTTTTCAGACGCCGACGGCCCCTGGCCGCCGGCGATGTAGCGCTGCAGGTCGCTGCCATCTTCGGCCCAGCCACTCAGGATCGCGTCCACGACCGCCCATCCCGATTCGATCATGTCCGCGCGCTTGTAGAGGCTGCGATCGCCGACCATCGCGTCGTAGAGCAGCGTCTCGTAGCCCGTCTGCTGCTCCGCGGCGAAGTGCTCCGAGTAGTTGAAGCTCATGTCGACGGGCACACTCGCGACTTCGGGGCCCGGGACCTTCGCCGAGAATTTCATCTTGATCGTCTCTTCGGGCTGAATCGAGATCACCAGCTGATTCGGCTCGGGCGGCGCCATCGACGCCTCGCGGAAGAGCGCCAGCGGCGGCTGCCGGAACTGGATCACCACCTCGCTCTTCTTGCGTTTCAGGCGCTTGCCGGTGCGGAGATAGAACGGCACGCCCGCCCACCGCCAGTTGTCCACCGACAGCTTGAAGGCCGCGTAGGTTTCCGTGAGCGACGACGGACTCACTTTCGTCTCGGCGCGATACGCGGTCACCGGGGCGCCGCTGATGACGCCGGTCTGGTACTGCGCCCGCACCGTGTTGTGCACCTCTTCTTTGGTGTCGAGCGGCTCGATCGCCTCGAGCACCTTGACCTGCTCGTTGTGCAACGCCGTCGCCTCGAGCGAGCTCGGCGGCTCCATCGCCGTCAGGCTCAGGATCTGGAACAAGTGGTTCGGCACCATGTCGCGCAGCGCGCCGGTCTGGTCGTAGTAGCCGCCGCGCAGTTCGACGCCAAGCGATTCGGCGACGGTGATCTGCACGTGATCGACGTAGCGGCGATTCCACACCGGCTCGAAGATGCCGTTGCCGAACCGGAAGACCATGATGTTCTGCACGGTCTCTTTGCCGAGGTAATGGTCGATGCGGTAGATCTGGTGCTCGCGCATGACCGCGGTCAGGCCGCGATTCAGCTCGCGCGCCGACTTGTAGTCGGTGCCGAACGGCTTCTCCACAATGACCCGCCGCCAGCTCACTCCCTCTTCTTCCGCCAGCAAGCCGCGCGCCGCCAGCCGTGCGCACACGTTCAGGAACTGCTCGGGGGCAATCGCCAGGTAGAACAGGCAGTTCTTCGTCCCGATGGAGTCTCCGCTCTGTGCGATCGCCTCTGCGAGGCGGTCCCACGCGGCATCGTCTTCGAAGTCGGCCTGAACGTACGAGAACTTCCCCATCACGCGGTTGAACGCCTGGTCGTCGAGGCCGTCGGCTTCCTGCGTGGCGACGAACTCGCGCCACTTCCCGGCCAGTTCCTCGGCGGTCCCGGAACGGCCGACACCGAGCACCGCGAACCGATCGGGAATCAGCCCCTCTTCGGCGAGGTTATACAGCGAGGGCAGCAGCAGGCGGCGCGTCAGGTCGCCGCTCGCGCCGAAGATCACGACAGTGCACGGGTCGGCTGGTTGCAGGCGAGTTGTCACAAGTTCTCTCCACCGAAGTGAAATTCAAACCGCGGGGTGTAGCGCTCGACCGACCGGTAGGGGTCGGGCCAGGGCAGCGGGTACCCCTGCATGTAAGCGGCGTGGCGCGTCCAGTACGGATCGAACAGGTGGGCGCGCGCCAGCAGGCACAGATCGGCCCGTCCTGCCGCAATGATTGTGTTCACGTCCATGTAAGACGAAATATTGCCAACCGCCATCGTCGCGATACCAACGTCGTGACGGATTCTATCCGCGAATGGCGTCTGAAACAGCCGTCCGTACACCGGACGCTGGTCCGGCACCGTCTGCCCCGCCGAGACGTCAACGATGTCGCAGCCGTGTGACCGAAGCCGGCGGGCGACGTCAACGGCGTCGGCCGGCTCCAAGCCTCCCGGCGCCCAGTCCACCGCGCTGATGCGCGCGCTCAGCGGACGTTCGGCGGGCCAGGCTCGCCGGCACGCCTCGACGATTTCCAGCGGAAACCGCATCCGCCGCTCCAGCGACCCGCCGTACTCGTCGTCGCGCCGGTTGGTCAGCGGCGAGATGAACGAGGCGAGCAGGTAACCATGCGCGAGATGAATCTCGAGGAGATCGAAGCCAGCCTCGATGGCCAGTTCGGTGGCCCGCACGAAGTCGGCACGCACCGCGTCCATGTCCTCGCGGCTCATCTCGCGTGGCGTCTGCGATCGGTCGGGAAAGTACGGCAACGGCGACGCCGACACGATCGGCCACCCGCCGGCATCGAGCGGTTCGCTGTCGCCCTCCCAGAGCCGTCGCGTCGCGCCCTTGCGGCCGGCGTGACCCAGCTGAATCCCGACCTTGGCCGCACTCTCGCGATGGATGAAGTCGACGACGCGACGCCACGCCTGCGCGTGTGCCTCCTTGTACAGCCCGGCACACTGCGGCGAGATCCGCGCCTCGCGGCTGACGTCGGTCATCTCGGCCATCACCAGCCCCGCACCACCAATGGCCCGGCTCCCGAGATGCACCACATGCCAGTCACCAACCATCCCATCGTCGGCGACGTATTGGCACATCGGCGACACGACCACGCGATTCGGGATGACAAGATCGCGCAGCCGGAAGGGTGTAAACATCGGTGGGGTCGGCTTGGCCCGGCTAAACCGGCTCGGGCCGGCTCACCGGTTCCCTTCACCTGCTCTTCCGCCTGGCGCTGAATCAGGGCATCTACTTGGCCCAGAAACGCCGGGTCGCGCTTCCTCAGATCTTCGTGAGTGATTCGCAACGACCGCGTGAGCAGGCTGAACCCAAACTGCAGCGGCGGCAACTGCATGTAGCGCTCCGTGTCTTCGAACCACTGGAGCGACGCCTGCGCCGCGCGCTGCAGGCTCTCCACCGGCGGGCGACGCCGCGTCTCGTAGAGGGTGAGCGCGGTGGCGAGGTCCGCCGATTCGGCAATCGCGCCGCTCAAGGCGACGGCATCCTCCATCGCCATGCGCGTGCCGGACCCGACCGAAAAATGTGCGGTGTGGGCGGCGTCGCCCAGAAGGACGAGGTGAGGTCCGGAACCCGCTCCGGCCAATGGTGCGAGCGACCATGGCGTGACCCGGATCGTCGGGAACTGCCGCCAGACGCTCTTATTGGCGATCAGGCGATGGCCGTCGAGCTCGCTGCTGAACATCGCCTCAAGGAACGCGACGGTCTCCGCTTCGCTCGCCGCGTCCATTCCGGATCGGCGCCACGTCTCGTCGCGGCACTCGACGATGAAGGTCGAGCGATCGGGGGCGTACTGATAGGCGTGAACCCGCCAGACGCCGGAATCGTCTTCGCGGAAATAGAAGGTGAAGTCCGGAAACGGCTTGCTGGTGCCGAGCCAGACGAATCGATTCGGCCGCATGTCGACATCGACCTGAAACCGATCGCCCGCGAGACGGCGCACCGCGCTGTTGATGCCGTCCGAGCCGACAATGAGATCGGCGTCATTGAGTCGATCGAGCGCCTCGACGTCGTGCCCGAAGACCAGACGAACGCCGGCCTCGATGGCCTGGCGCTGCAGCGTCGCCAGCAGCGTCCGCCGGCTCATGCCGCTGAAGCCGTGGCCGGTGGAACGAATCAGCTCGCCGCCGTAGTGGACCGCGATGTCGTCCCATCGCACCAGGTGCTGCTCGATCGCGCCGAATGCCTCGGCGTCCGCCGCCGCGATGCCCGCCATCGTCTGGTCCGAGAAGACGACGCCAAAACCGAACGTGTCGTCAGGCTGATTGCGTTCGAGCACGACGACGTCGTGGCGCGGATCCGCGCGCTTCAGGAGGAGCGCGAGGTAGAGCCCGCCCGGGCCACCGCCGATGTTGATTACGCGGAGCGGTCGCATCACTGCGTGCGTGGCAGCGTCCGCAGATGTCGCTGATGAGGAGTCATCCGCAGATTACATGGATCAGGGATTATCCGCAGATTACGCAGATTACGCGGATTAAGAAGACTTAAGAACACAACGCTTCGAGTTGCATGCATACGCACGTCGTTCGTATCGAAACCAATGCCGATCATTCGAATGCTTTCCGTAAGCCCAAAATCTGCGTAATCCGCGTAATCTGCGGATAAATTGATTCGCGCAATCTGCGGATGAGTCCATCTGCGTAATCAACCAAACTTGGGCGCCCGCTTCGCTTTGAACGCCTCGTACGCTTCCCGGAAATCGGGATGCAGCATCAGCGAGGCCTGGATCTGCGCCTCGGCTTCGAGCGCCGACGGCAGATCCATCGCCGCTTCGCGATTGAGCGCGTCCTTGGTGATCTCGAGCGCAAAACCGGGGCCTCGACTCAGCTGCGCTGCCAGCTCGCGCGCCGCGCTCAAGGCGCCGCCATCGGGCACTACGCGATTGAACAGACCGATTCGGTGCGCCTCGTCGGCAGCGACGAAGTCGCCCGTCATCAGTAACTCCGTCGCACGGCCAAGGCCGATGAGGCGCGGCAACAACCAGGCCGCGCCCATGTCGGCGCCGGCGAGGCCGACGCGGGTGAAGAGAAACGCGATGCGCGCCGACGCGGCGGCAACGCGCAGGTCGCAGGCCGTCGCGATCACCGCACCGGCTCCGGCGGCAGTGCCGTTGACGGCGGCGATGACCGGACGGGGGCAGCGGCGGATCTTGAGGACCAGATCGCACGTGAGTCGGGTGAACTCGAGCAGCGCGCGATAGTCGCGCGACAGCAGCGGTCCGATGATCTCCAGCACGTCACCGCCGGTGCAGAAGGCGCGGCCGGCGCCGGTGATGACCACGGCGCGGGCGGCAGGCTCGCCGCCGATCGCCGCAAACAGATCGCGCAGTTCCTCGTAGACCTGAAAGGTCAGCGCGTTCATGCGATCCGGACGATCGAGCGTGATCGTGGCGACTCCGGTCTCGCGATCGATGTCGAACGCAAACGACGAGGGCTGCTTCATGGTCGGTCCTGCGGCGGCAGCGCCGCATCGGCCTGAATCTCGACGAGCGCGCCACGATCGACGAGGCCCCGCACCTCGACGAGCGTCATCGCCGGGTAATGACGACCCATGTGGCGACGCCACACGTCGGCGAGCGCCGGGCGGCTCTGAAGATAGGCGTCCAGATCGGTGACGAAGACGGTCATGCGGATGACGTTCTGGGGCGTCGAGCCGGACGCGCAAACCACCGCGATCACTTTTGCGAGCGCGCGATCGAACTGATCCAGAAACGGCATCGCCGACACATCGCCGTCGTGATCGCTGGCGGTCTGCCCCGCCACCGCCAACGACGCCCACCCAGGCGGAATCACGATGCCGTGCGAAAACCCCCGCGGCGCGCCGAGACCGTCCGGGTTGACGATCGCGAGGGTATCGCCCGTCGCCTTGCGGGATCCGCTCCCGAGGCCTTGCTGCGGTTCGTCGCTGCTCATTCGAGGCCTGCCGTCCTTCATGTGCTCGATGACCGCCGCTTCGACGATCGCGCCGAGTTCTCCGATGATCTGCTCGCCCTCTTCGGCCGTCGCATCGGCCGGCCAGCCAAAGTAGGCGTCCGGCCCGCCCGCGGCGTCGAAGGTGCCGTCGCCGCGCGCGATCGCCTCGACGAGCGATTGCGGGTTGGGCGGCAGCGCGCGCATCCGCGCGACGTCCACGAGGTGGCCGGCCGCCGACAGCACAATCGAGCCTTCGTATCGGCCGGCGTGACACGCGCCGCTCCGAAACTCGTCGGTGAGGCGCGACGCCCAGCGCCGGCGGGTCAGGTCGGGAAAAATCACCGTCGCACCCTGCGCCGCCGCGAGCGGCACGGCCGCACGAATCGCCGTGACGTGCGCCGGATCGTGATGTGCGTTGGCGACGACGGTGACGGGCACGCCGTGGCGCGCCGCCGAAGCCGCCGCGCCGACAATGCTGGCCGTTGTGGCGGCCGCCGGCGTGTCGATCGTCCCGGCAAAGCCGGCGGCGAACGGCGCCGGCGAAAACGATAACGCTGGAAGCAGCACGACCTCATAGCCTTGCCGCGACAACCGTTCGGCGCCGGCCCGCGCCATCGCGGTCGCAATCACGACGTCCGTGCCAAGCGGCAGGTGCGGTCCGTGCGCTTCGATAGCCCCGAGCGGCAGGATGGCGATCAGTCGCTGGCGCGGCAGCGCCCGGAACGCCGGCCACGAGAGCGCGGCCCAGTCGTGAATCGCCATTCGGTCCGCAAGCGTACCATCCCGCCGGTCCCGGCCGAAGGCCTGGCTGCGCGATCCAGCAGGTCGAAGCGGCCCGACGAGGTGCTACGATTCGCGCGATGACCGCGTCGGACACCCTGAACCTTGCGGCCTATTTCCTGGATGCGCGCGTCGCCGAAGGCCACGGCTCACGCCCGGCGATCCGTACCGACGACCGCACCTGGAGCTACCGGGACGTGGCGGCGCTCAGCTGCCGCTACGCGCAGATTCTCGAAGACGTCGATGTCCGTCCCGAAGAGCGCGTCCTGCTTGCGCTCCCCGACGGCGCGGCGTTCGTCGGGGCGATCTTCGGGATCCTGCGGCACGGCGCCGTGGCGGTGATGATCAACCCCGAACTGTCGCCGGAGCAGATCAAGTACTTCTTCGAATACACGCGGGCCCGCGTCGCCTTCGTCCATCGGGCCTACCGGCCCGCCTTCGAAGCCGCGACGGCGAGCGTGCCCCGTCCAAAGCTGATCGACGTCGACGACCAGGACTTTCAGCATCGGCTGGCGCTGACACCGCCGGACTTCCGGCCATACCCGTCGCACCGCGACGATCCCGCGATCTGGCTCTTCAGCGGCGGCACGACCGGCCAGCCGAAAGCGGTGGTCCAGACCAACCGGTCGTTCGTCAACACGACCGAGCTCTACGGCAAACGCTGGCTCGGCCTGACCGCCGACGACATCACCATGTCGGTCCCGAAGCTGTTCTTCGGCTACGCGCTGGGATCGAACGTGTTGTTTCCATTCTCGGTCGGCGCCTCGTGCGTGCTCTTCCCCGAGCGCAGCACGCCGGAACGGGTGTTCGCCGTCATCGATCGCCATCGCCCGACGCTGCTCGTCAACGTCCCGACGATGGTCCAGCAGATGGTGGCGCACCCGTACGCCCGCGAGCACGACCTGCGATCGCTCCGGCTGGTGACGTCAGCCGGCGAAGCGTTGCCGGCGGAGC
The DNA here is from genome assembly GCA_963841895.1 of uncultured Acidobacteriota bacterium. Classification (GTDB taxonomy): domain Bacteria; phylum Acidobacteriota; class Vicinamibacteria; order Vicinamibacterales; family UBA2999; genus JACCSI01. The sequence continues at coordinate 223,785 of CAWJEO010000034.1, read as the reverse complement.
TGCACGAGCGCTGGTCACGGACGTTTGGGGCCGAACTGCTCGACGGCCTCGGCACCGCGGAGATGTGGCACATCTTCCTGTCGAATCGTCCCGGCGCGGTCGTGCCCGGCACGCTCGGTCATGTCGTCGACGGCTTCGAGGTCAAGCTGTGTGACGAGCATGGGCAGGCGGTGCCGGACGGCGAGGTCGGAGCGCTGTGGGTGAAAGGCGATTCGCGGGCGATCGGTTACTGGCAGCGCCACGACGAATCGCTGCAAGCGTTTCGCGGCGAGTGGTACGTCTCCGGCGACATGCTCCGCAAGAACCCGGACGGGACGTTCGTCTACTGCGGCCGCTCCGACGACATGCTCAAGGTCAGCGGCAAGTGGCTGTCCCCCGGTGAGCTCGAGAATTGTCTGCTGCAGCACATCAGCGTCCGCGAAGTGGCCGTCGTCGGCGTCACGAACGCAGACGGATTGACCAAGCCCTGCGCGTTCATCGTCACCGATCATCCGTCGCCCGATCTGGCGGCGGCGCTGCAGGCGTTCGCGAAGGCGCGGCTCGAACCGTACAAGTTCCCCGCGAAGTCGTGTTCGTCGACTCGCTGCCGCGCACGCATCTCGGCAAGGTCGATCGCAATGCGTTGGCGAAAAGCCGCACCTAACAGGTGCGCAGGTGCGCTAGGTGCGCTGGTTCACTAGGTGCGGGTGCGTCAGGTGCGCTGGGTGCACCAGGTGCACTCGTGGGGTGCGATAGCGAGGCGATAGGTGCGCTGGGTGCGTCCGGTGCGTCAGGTGCGGATAGCGTGATGACGAGGCTCGCTTTGATTGGCGCGGCGTTGTGGGTCTTGGCGCTGCGCCGGTGGCAGCGCAGACGACTGCCGTCAAGTTCGGGCGGTTGTGGGATGGCGAACGTATCGTCGAGAACGCGGTCGTGCTCGTCGAGGGCACCCGCATCACGCGGGTGTCGAGCGATGCGCCGCCGCGCGGGATCCACCGTCATCGATCTCTCGCGCTATACCGGCATTCCAGGACTGATCGACGCGCACACGCACATCACTTACTACTGGGACCGCTCGCCGGGGACGCGGCCGCGGCGGCAGCGGCGCACGCCGGCCGAAACCGTCTTCCTCGCGCAGGACAACGCGATTCGCACGCTGCAAACCGGCGTGACCACGGTTCGCGACCTCAACGCCGGCAGCGACATGGATTTCGCGATGCGCGATATGGTCAGCGGCGGCACGATGGTCGGGCCTCGGATCTTCGCGTCGGGCCCTGGACTATCGGCGCGGCAGGGTGCGTCGCCGAACCCTGAAGCGATGCGCGCGCTGGTGGACGATCGCGTCAAGGCGGGCGCGGACTGGATCAAGGTCTTCGGATCGCGCGGCGGCTTCGACACCGTCGATGGGACGCAGACGGTGTCGTTCGACGAAATGCGGGCGGTGGTCGAGCGCGCGCATCAGCTCGGGCGCCGGGTGGCGATTCATTCCTACGGCCCGTCGGGCGTGAAGGACGCGGTCCGCGCCGGCGCCGATTCGGTCGAACACGGCGCCGACCTGGATGACGAGACGCTGGCCGACATGGCAAAGCGCGGCACGGTGTGGGTGCCGACCGTCGACCACAATCGCTATTACATCGATGCCCGACAGGACTATGGGTTCGCGCCAGGCGCCGACGGTCCGCTCACCGACTACATCGCGCGCAACCTCGCGTCGGTCGCGCGCGCGGTCAAGGCAGGCGTGCGGCTGGCGATGGGCTCCGATGCGGTCTATTCGATGTTCGGCCAGAACACGCGCGAGCTGGCGTGGTTCGTCAAGGCTGGCATGACGCCGCGGCAGGCCCTCGCAACCGCCACGACCATCCCGGCGGCGATGCTGCAGCAGGAGCACGCGCTCGGCCGCGTCGCGCCGGGCTACTTCGCCGATCTCGTTGCCGTGGACGGCGACCCGACCGTCTCGATCGACGCGCTGTTCACCGGCGTCCGCTGGGTCATGAAGAATGGAACGGTGGTGGTTGACAGACGGACGAAGGACTAGGAACGAAGGCCTTGAACTCCGAAACTTCGGAACTCAGGAACCCAGGAACCTCGAGGAGAGCCACCGATAGCACGACGGCCCCAGCGTCGCGAGGTAGACGAGGGCGTGACGAAATAGATGAGCCCGGTGGACTGCGCCCCGTCGGCCAGCAGCCAAAGGCCGAAGCCACCGAGGAGCGCCGTCAGGAGTGTCAGTACGGCGACGGCTGCCGGCGCGCGCTGCACCAGCGCGGCGGCAAAGATCAACGACAGGCTGAGAATCGTCCACGCCAGCACCCGCCGGTCCGTGCGGTGCGAGACGAACCCCACCGCCTGCCCCCACAGCGTGCCCAACAGAATGCTGACGGTCGCGCCCACCCAGATCAGGACATGCTGCAGTAGCTTGCGCGAGGCACGGGATCATCATAACGGGTGCGACAGGTGCGTCAGGTGCGATGGGTGCGACAGGTGCGGTGCGGTGCGACGGGTGCACGGGTGCAGGTGCGGTGCACGGGTGCGGTGCGCGGGTCACTACGAGCGAACTCGCCCTGAACGGCCGTGTGGGTGCCTAAACAAAAGTGCGGCAGGTGCGTATCGCACCTGCCGCACCCTTACCGTTGCACCTGTGCACCGGTGCGACCTGCACCGCACTCGCACCCGTCGCACCGATCGCACCTGACGCACCCGTCGCACCTAGTTAAAAGGCCCAGCTGGCGTTAAGCGAACTGGCGCCGCGACTGCCACTGGTCGGGCAGCAGGTAGCGCGGGTCGGGGCGATAGCTTGCTGGCGTCGCGGCCGTAATCGCCAGCGGATTGAAGCCGGCGAAGAACTGCTGGTCGGACACGTTGAAGCCGTCGCGGAACTGGGTCGTGAAATTGCGGGTCACGATGTCCTGGTCGAACAGGTTGAGGACGTTCAACCCGATCGTGAAGCGCTGTTCGCCGATGCGCAGCACGTGCTGGATCAGCAGGTCGGTCTGGGTCAGCACCGGCGTCCGGCCGAGCTCGCCGCGGCCGTACGGGAAGAACGGAATGCCCTTCTCGCTCATCTGCGTCTGCTGCGGCGTGCCGCTCTGGCCGATCCAGTAGAGGCCGATCCCGGTCCCCCACGGCAGGTCGTAGGTGCCCTGCAGCTCGAAGAGGTGCGGACGGTCGGTCTGGAGACGGCCGAAGACCGGGTTGCCGTTGGCGTCGAACGAGTTGTACTGGCCGTCGAAGAAGCGGTTGACGCTCGGCGAGTTACGGTTGTTCTCGTCGGAGCTGGTCAGGCCGGAATAGTTACCGTAGATACGGCTGTAGAGATAGCTGGCCGTGAGTGACCAGTTGTTCGACAGCCGCTTGCGCATCCGGAACTCGAGGCCGTCGTAGTTGCGCGTCGGCTTCGGCTGGTTCGGGCAGGTCGTGCAGCCGGCGAAGTCGCGAAGGACGTTTTCGCCGATGCTCTCGCCGGGATTGGTGATGCGGTAGACCTCGCCGATGCCGGGGACCAGCACGCCGGTGTCCTCGATGGTGCGGTCGAACCGCTTACGCGCGTAGCGCATGCCAAGCGAGATCGTCTGGCTCAACTCGTGATCGAGACCGAGCGTGAACTCGCGAGTGCGAATCGGCTTCAGGTTCGGGTCGATCAGGAAGTTGCCCTCTTCGTTCGCGGCGTGGCGGAAGTCCACTTCCTCGATGAAGGTACCCGGGCAGCTGGCCCCGCTCACCGGCGGGTGGCCGCACTGGATCGACGGCCAGTTGAAGGTGTCGAGGGTGTAGTAGTAGGTGACCGAGTGCTCGGACCCGAAGAGGCCACGCGGCATCTCGAGCTTCGAGGTGTCGTAGAAGATGCCGAAGCTGCCGTAGCCCTTCCACTTGCTGTTGCCGAAGATGTCCCAGGCGAACCCGGCGCGCGGGGAGATCTTGTCGGCGAAGTCGAACTTGATGCCGCGGTTGCCCGCGGTGTACGAGCGGGATCTCTTCCTTGTCAGTGCGCACGCCGACGTTCACGGTGACGTTGCGTCCGAGGGTCCACGAGTCCTGCAGGAACAGTCCGACGCCGTTGGTGTGGATGTCGCCGGAGTTGTAGACGCGGGTCACGGTGTAGTGGCCGTAGGTGCCGCTCACCCGGCGGCCGTCGAGCGCGCGCGCGGAGCTGTCCCCAGTTGAGCGTGATCGTCGGGTACTGGGCGCCGCCGAGACGGGAGTTGCTGATCCGCTCGGTACTGGAACCCGCCCTTGATGGTGTGCTGGCCCCACTTATCGGCGTAGTAGGTCAGGTCGCTCGTGATCGTGTTGCGGAGAAAGTCGTCGTAGACGGTGACGCTGCTCGACGGGAAGTCGGCGTAGGCGTTGACGTTCTGCAGGGCCGTCGGAATCTCCGGGAACTGAAAATTCGATGCGCCGAAGACATGGCGCAACTGCGTGCCGGCGCCTTGGCCGTTGGTGCCATAGTCGAACGCACCGACCGCAACGTTCGCGTACAGCTTGGGCGTCACGATCCAGTCGAGCACGCCGACGTAGAAGTTGTCGAACGTATCGGTGAAGATCGTGCTCGGAAAGAGCGACGGATTCGAGGTGCTCGTGCCGTCGGGCTCGATCGTCGGCTAGTTGACATTGTTGCCGTCGCCGTCGGACCGGGCAGATCGCGGAGCCGCTGCTGGTTCATCGAGAACCGCAGCCGCATGCTCGGCGAGAGCTGGCTCGTCACGTTCGCCAGCAGGTTGTGATCGATCTCGTTCTGCTCGAACGTCGAGGTCTGCTGGTTCGACCGGAACGTCACCGTCCGGCTCGAGTAGTCGAAGTCCGGCGCGTAGCCCACATAGAACCAGGCGCGATTGCGGAAGATGGGCCCGCCGATATCGAACGTCGGCTCGGTTCGGGAGAAGTCGTCATCCGGCACCGTGAACGTCTCGGCCTTCGTCTGATCGGCCGGATTCAGGCGGACGGTCGGCCGCTGCGTGCCCTGGAAGCTGCCGTTGCGGAAGTAGATGCCGGTGGTGCCGTGAAACTGATTGCTCCCGCTCTTGGTGATGGCGCTGATCACGCCGCCGGTCGTCGCCCGGAACTCGGCGTTGTAGCCCGACGACTTCACCTGCACTTCCTGGACGAAGTCGGTCGGCAGTTCCTGGCCCGACACGCCGGTGCGGACGCCGGTCGTATCCATGCCGTCGATGACGTAGCGGTGCTCGGCGCCGCCGGCGCCGTCGATCTGGATGCCCGACTTCTGCTCGACCTGCGTGCCGGGCGCGGCGCGAATGAGATCGGTAAAGTCGCGGCCTTTCGGAATCCTCTCGATGACCTCGTTGTTGAACGTCGCAACGGCCGAATTCTGCTTGACGTCGATGATCGGCGACTCGGCGGTCACCTGCACGATTTCGGTGACGCTGGCCACCGTCAGCAAGAGATCGAGCTTCAGGACCTGTCCGAGCTGCAGCTCGATTTTTTCGACCCTGACGAGACGGAATCCCTGTAACTGCGCTTGCAGGGCATAGACGCCCGGACGCAGAGCCGGAAACCGGTAGACCCCGCGGTCGTCGGTCACCGCCGTCGCGATGCCGACAAGGGCCGGGCTGGTCGCTTCAACCGTGACGCCCGGGAGCAGTCCCCCGGACGAGTCCTTGACGAGTCCTTCAATCGATCCGCGCTGTTCCTGTGCGACCGCCGGCGTCGCGAGAAACGCGACGACTATCGCAAGGCAGAGTGTCCGCATATCCATCCTCCAGGCAGAGCAACACGCTCCGTAACCGGAGCGTCAAGTCGGTCGGGATCGTAACACTCGCCTCATCGTTCGTCACCGAAAACACGGCATCTCGTCATGGCATTAACCCATCAGGCCCAGTGATAGGTGCGGCGGGAGGGACGGGCCCCATCCGCCCGGTGGGTGATATGAGAGGGCCGTGAGGCACGCGCCCCGCGGGTCCGGGGACATGCGGCCGGCGTGCGGCTCGCGCGGGAAAGCCTGGTGTCTCGAATCAGAAAAAGGGGTCGGGTCTATTGACTTTCTGCCACCCTGTGTGGCTGGAAGTTTAGACCCGACCCGATCGACACTAGCGAACGTCAGTGGCAGGTCGCGCGGCGTGCTGCGGTCGGAGGGGTACAGGCGGATCAACAGCCGGCCGGCAGCCAGGTCGCGGCGATCTGCGGCGGCCAGCACGACCCGGCCCGTCCCGGGCTGGCCCGGGCCCAACAGGCGAAGGCGGGCGGCACCTGGCTTTTCGACAGTGCCGCTGTGCAGCCAGATGGCGTCAATCCCCACCGAGGCCGGACTCGGCGCCGCCGAGTAATCGAGGCGCGAAGTCGTCGCGTCGTAGGTCAGTGTCAACGCCGGCGCCGGCGACGTCTTCGCCGCGGCGCCCCCGCCCATGGACGAGCACGGTCGTGAGCGCCGCGGGGGGCTTGCCGTCGCGCAGCGCGGGGGTGCTGAAGGGCGGCCGTCGCAACGCGAGCGTCTGCTCAATGGCGTAGCCCAGCGTCAGCAGCGGCGCTTCCGCGAACGCCGCCCCCAGCAGCTCGATCCCGACCGGCAGGTCATCGTCGCTGAACCCCGCGGGCAGGCCGAGCGCGGGCAGGCCGGAATGCGAACTGAGCTGACATTGGCTGCCGGCCTGGCCATCGCCGATCCGCGCCGGCTTCCGGCGGAGGCTCGGATACACGAGCGCCGCCAGCCGATGTTCCGCGAGCGTGGCCTCGACCGCCTGCCGCAGCGCCACCCGCTTGATCTTCGCGCGGCGCGACTGGTCCGAGTCGCGCGACTCGACCGCGTTGCGGGCGCGAAAGTTCGCCTCGAGCGCACTGTGATAGAGCCCGCGCTCGAGAATCTCGCCGAGCGACTGCACCGGCGCGCCGCCACTCTTCGCCAGGTACTCGGCCAGGTCGAACTTGAAGTCGGCGTTGATCATCGAGCCGTCGCGGAGCAGTTCGGTGAGGCCCGGGATGGTCACCTCGCTGATCTCGGCGCCGGCTTTCTTCAGCGACTCGAGCGCACGATTGACGATCGTGGTCACTTCCGAATCCTCGGCGGCGCTGCCAAAGAGCTCGCGAACCACGCCGATGCGCACTCCCTTCAGCGACGCGTCCTTCAGCAGCGCGCGATAGGACGCAGGGATGCGGCCGGCGGCAACCGCCGTGGACGGGTCCGCCGGATCCGGGCCAACCGTCGCGTCGAGCATCAGCGTCAGATCGACGATGTTCCGCGCGATTGGGCCGCCGATATCCTGCGTGCTCGAGAGCGGAACGATCCCGATCCGGCTGGAGAGACCTTGCGTGCCGCGAAGGCCCACCAGGTTGTTGTGCGACGCCGGAATGCGGATCGACCCGCAGGTGTCGCTGCCCATGCCAGCGGCCGCGAAATTCGCGGCGATCGCCGCGCCGGTTCCGCCGCTCGAGCCGCCAGGATTGCGATCGAGGTCGTACGGGTTCCTGGTCTGCTCGAAGCGCGACCCGACCGTCGTGATCCCCGCGGCGAGCTCGTGCATGTTGGTCTTGCCGAGGATGACGGCGCCCGCCTCTTTCAGCTTGCGCACCTGGAAGGCGTCGCGCGCCGGGTGAAAGCCGGCCAGCGCGATCGACCCGGCGCTGGTCGGCATCTCGACGGTCTCGTAGTTGTCCTTGACCAGGACGGGGATGCCGTGGAGCGGGCCGCGCGGGCCGCGTGCCTTGCGCTCGGCATCGAGGGCATCCGCGGCGTCGCGGGCACGCGGGTTGAGCACCGTGATCGCATTGAGCGCCGGACCGCGCTGATCGTAGGCCTCGATGCGCGCCAGGTAGAGATCGACCAGCTGTCGCGACGTCACCTCGCCAGCCTGCTGCGCCCGCTGCAGCTCTTCGATCGACTTCTCCATGAGGTCGTACGCCGGAAGCGCGGGCGCCGGCGGCTTCGCGCCCCGCGACTGCGCGTCAAGCGGGCCGGGCGGTGCGACGAGCAGGGCGAGAGCGACAGCGAAGAACCCGAACGGTCGGCGCATGCGGGACAGGATAGCCCACGAGCCATGGCGGCGCCGGGGATAGGGGGAGGGGGTAGAGGGTCAGGTCGTGAATCGTGAACGGAGCCCGGGCTCCGTTCACGATTCACGACCTGACCCTTACCCCCTCCCCCTATCCCACGGCGCTACACTGCCGCCATGCGGACGACGGCGGGCTGGCTCACCCAGACGGCGATGCTGCTCCTCCTCCTGGGAGTCGTGGCCGCCGCCATCCGCTTCGCCGAGTCGAAGCTCGCCTTCTTCCCGCTCCCAGGCGAAACCCGAACGCCCGATGCCTTCGGCATCGCCTTTACGCCAACGACGCTCGAGACCGCCGACGGCGAACGGATTCGCGTCTGGCAGCTGCCCCGCGCCGACGCGCGCGCGCGGGTCGTCTACTTTCACGGCAACGGCGGCAACCTCTCGCTCTGGTCCGATGTCCTTGCCGGGCTGTGGCAGCAGGGACTCGAGGTCGTCGCGGTCGACTATCGTGGCTATGGAGTCAGCACCGGGCAGCCCTCCGAGAGCGGGCTGTACCGCGACGTCGACGCGACGCTGGCCTTCGTCCACGAGCAACTGCCGCGGTCCGACGCGCCGCTGATCTACTGGGGGCGTTCCCTGGGCACGCCGATGGCCGCCTACGCGGCGAGCCGCAAAGCGCCGGATGGCGTCATCCTCGAATCGGGATTTCCGACGATGCGATCGGTGCTCGAGACCAATCCGATCATGTGGGTGATGTCGTGGCTCTCGAGTTACAGCTTCCCCACCGCCGAGTGGATGGCGGCGGTGACGTCACCTGTCCTCGTCCTGCACGGCGACAGCGACAGTGTGATTCGCTATCGGCTCGGGCAGCGGCTCTTCGAGCGGCTGCCCGGTCCCAAGCGCTTCGTGACCTTGCCCGGCGTCGACCACAACGATCTCACGCCGGCGGACTGGCCGCTCTACTGGGATGCGGTGCGCGATTTCGTCGAGAGCGTCCGGCGGCCGCCGAACTGACGCCTACTTGCGCATCTCGACGACGATGACCTCGATCGGCTCCTTGCCGCGATTCATGTCGCCGTGCTGCTGGCCGGCCGGGTCGGGCCCGAGCCAGTAGGCCTTGCCGCTCTCCCACGTCATCTGCTGCAGCGTCTGGTTCTTGCCGTCGACGACGTCGAGCGTTCCGCCCTTGAGCGCGACAATCGTCCGCCCGAATTCGTGGCGATGCAGCGACAGCGGCTGATTCGGCATGATGATCGACTTCCACACCCGCACGTTCTCGTTCTCGAACTGCGGCTCGCGGCGCGTGCCGGTCGCCTGCTGCTGCAGCGCGCCAACCGCGACGCCCGCGCCGAACACGACCGCCGCTATCACCGACCCATCATCATTTCCGCATCATCCTCCTCCACGGAACTCGCCGATCAGGAATCAGGAATCAGCGATAATTCGGTAACTCAGTAACTCTAGCGCCTCTGTGGCCTTCTCAGGTGCGCAGGCCAAGCAGTCTCGCCGCGTTGCCGCCGAGAATCATCTTCCGCTGTTCATCCGGTGACGCCGATCCTGCCGATCGCATCGAGCATCTTCGGAATGCTGCCGATCTGGTGCGGATAGTCGCTGCCGGCGACGATGTGGTCGGCGCCGGCGAAGGCAATCGCGAAGTTGATCGCGTCGGGGTTGAAGTTCACGGTGTCGTAGTAGAACTGCTTGAAGTATTCAGTCGGCGGCTTCGAGATGTTCGCGGCGGCAGTCGGCAAAGGCCTCGTAGCCGCGATCGCAACGCTCCGCGAGATACGGCAGTGCCCCGCCCATGTGCGTCAGCATCCACTTGATCTGCGGATACCGCTCGGGCACGCCGGCAAAAACGAGATGCGCGGCGGCGAGCGTGGTGTCGAAGAGGAAGCCGACGAGCGCGGTGAGCCAGTAGTCTTCCATCCCCTGGACACTGGCCGGGTGCGCCGGATGGATGTAGATCAGCGCGTTCAGCTCGTGCGCCTTCTTCCACAGCGGCTCGTACGCCGGATCGGCCAGCGGCGTCCCGTTGACGTTGCTGAAGACCATCGCGCCGGGCAGCCCATGCTCGCCCATCGCCCGTTCGAGCTCGCGCACCGATTCGGCGGGGTCGTTGAGCGGCAGCGTCGCCAGCGCGATGAAATGGCGCCGCCGCTTCACCTCGCGCCCGTAGGCGTCGTTGACGTCGCGCGCCATCCGCACCGCCGTCGCCGGCGCCTCGAAGTGCACGCCGGGCGTCGTGAACGTGAACAGCTGGACGTCGACGCCGTGGTCCTTCAGCACCTGTTCGCGATAGTCGAGATCGCGATGGCCCGGCACCAGGATGTTGTAGTCGCCCGGATAGTGCAGCCGCGGATTGCCATCGTCTCCATAATCCAGGCGGACGTTGGCGGGGCCTTTCTTGACCGCCTCCAGATACTCGGGGGGGTAATAGTGATTGTGAACGTCGATGATCATCGGGTTAGCAGTCGGAGCGATCCATTCACGAGTGAAATAACGGCGACGCGGCGCATCCGTCCTCGCTGCCTGTGACGCCGAGGAAAGCGCGCTCCGATCCTATCCCGGCACGCGCGCACGCTGCGCAACGATTCGATCTCGACCATGGCGTGCGACGCTGGCGCTCGTCAGGAGGTCGGTAGCGCCAGGCGCGACGGCCGCAGCCAGAGCCAGTAGATGGGCAATCCCACGACCACCATCAGCAGTCCAATCATGCTGTTCAGCGGATCGACGCGAATCTGATTGAGCGCGATCGCAAACGACGCGATCGCAAACGCCACCGGCACCGCCGGGACACCGGGCATGCGCCACCGCGGGGCGTAGCCCGGCCGCCGCCGCAGGATCACGACGCCGACGGCGAGCAGTCCGAAGAAGATCCACTCCGTGTAGATCACCCGTGTGAACAGGTCGCGGTAGGTCCCGGTGAGCACGAGGACGACGCCCCACGCCGCCTGCAGCGCGATCGCCCGCCCGGGCGTGCGGTAGGTCGGGTGCACGTCGGCGACCCATTTGAAGAGCAGGCCGTCCTGCGCCATCGAGTAATAGACGCGCGGACCGGCGAGGATCACGCCGTTGAGCGCACCGAACGCCGAGAACATCACCAGCCCCGACACCAGCTGCCCGCCGATCGGTCCGACCAGCGCCTCGAAGGTATCGGCCGCCACCCGGGTGGACGCGATGACGCGATCGATCGGCAGCACCGTCAGGTAGACGATGTTGAGCCCGATGTAGCAGAGGGTGACGACCACCGTGCCAAGGACGAGCGACCGCGGAATCGTTCGCTCGGGATCGTTCGTCTCTTCGGCGGTGTAGGTGACCATGTGCCAGCCGCCGAAAGCGAACAAACCGGCGCCGACCGCAAGCAGAAAATCGCCCGCGCCAAACGTCGCCGCCGCGACCGCCCCGCTCGTGGGCGCGGTCACCGGATCGATGAACGCACCGGCGAGGATGATGATGGCGACCGCCGTCACTTTGACGATCGTGAACGCGGTCTGCACCCCACTCCCGAAGCGGACACCCAGGTAGTTCACCGCCGACAGCACGACGATGGCGCCGGCGGCCACCGCGCGCAAGGCGCCGTCGCCCATCGGGACGAAGTAACCCGCATAGCGCGCAAACACGGTGGCGATCGCCGCGGCGATGCCGGTGTGCATGCTCCAGAACATCGCCCAGCCCCAGAGGAAGCCGAGCGCCGGCGAGTAGGTCTCCCGCAGGAAGACGTAGACGCCGCCGGTCCGCGGCATCGCCGACGACGAGCTCCGCGCACACCAGCGCCCCGCCCATCGTCAGAAGCCCCGCCACCGCCCACACGAGCGCGACGCCCACGAGCGACGGCACCTTCGCGGTGATCTCGGACGCCTGCACGAACACGGAGGCGCCGATGATGATCCCCACCACGATGGCGGTCGCCTGCGGAAGACGTATCGCGCGGGAAAGCTGAGTCATGCGGTGAGCGAAGGAAGAGGTGCCGCAGGCAACTGGGCGAACGAAGAACTAAGAACGAAGAACTAAGAATGGAACGTCAGCAACGGTGGAACGGCGAACGACGGAATGGAACGCCGAACAGGGAACACGGAACAGCGAACGGAACGAACGCATGAACGGAACGAACGCACAGAACGGCACAAACACACTGAACGGTACCGAACGAACGGGCACGGTCGGGATCATGTCCAACGGACAGAAAGTCTCAACGCACGAACCAAAAACATCCCGCGTCTTCGCGCCGCCGAGGTCCGACGGCAAAGCGCTTGGAAGCCGTTCAACCGAATTGCTGGCCGCCTTTTGGCGTCCGCGTCGGCCGAGCCTTCTCGATCCTGCGCCCTCTGCCCTTGTGCCCTTGCGCCCGTTGTGCCTTCGAGCGCTTCGTTCGTTCCGTTCCCAAGTTCTCCGTTCTGCGTTCCTCGTTCCGTTCCGTCGTTCTGCGTTCTCCGTTCCGTCGTACCGTTCTTAGTTCTTCGTTCTTAGTTCTTCGTTCGTCCGACCCCGGACCAGCCGCGATCAGTGAAACCTAGAGCGGGTTGTCCGGGTACATCATCGTCCGCCACATGTGCGCCGTGGGGCTGTTGTCGAAGCCGAGCCCTTCCTTGGGCTGCTTGAAGTGGCGGCCAATGATGTCGATGAACGGGTCGAGGCTGACCTTGGCGTCCCGATCGAAGGCGTAGAGATCGTTCACCGTGATCAGGCGCGCTTCCATGTACCACTTGTGCTTCTTCGCGTACTCGTAGGCGTCCTTGATGTACTGCGGCGGCACGTAGTCCTTGCCGTAAATCCGGACGTAGAGTTCCGGATACTCGTAGCCGACCGACGAGTCGGGATAGAAGCGCAGCGCCTGGTGGTAGTTGATCGCCCACGCGATCTTCTCGTCCACGTAGGGCCGAATCATCTGCGCGCCCCACCAGCCGTGATCCACCTTGATCAGGTTCTGGACGACGTCGTGCATCAGGCAGGCGAGGATGATCTGTTCGGTCATGCCGGTCTTGAGGGCGCGGGTCGCGCTCTGCAGGACGTGATTGGCCGGCGCCCAGCGGAGGTTGAAGAAGTCGACCAGCGTCGGCTTGTCGGGCATCGCCGGCAGCACCGGCATCCGGCGCGCGTCGGCCGGCCCGCTCGGCGTGAACAGCGACCCGGCACCGCGACGGACGGTCGCCTCGGGCGGCGCCGCCACCACCTGCTCCTCGGCCGCCGGACCTGCGAAATGGCCGTCGAGCAGGTCACTCAGGTGGTGCTCGAGGGCTTCCGCTTTCGCTTCCGACGACATCGCTTCGACGACGGCCGTACCACCGAGCGAGGCGATGAATGCTCTGCGATCGATCTCCATCATGACCTCCGGAAACTGACCCAAAACGACGAGAGCCGCACTCCCCTGCCCGAGGCGTGCGGCCCAAGTCTAACGCTGAACGGCTCCTACGCGGCTGCCGCCGCCACGGCCAGGGCCGCCTCGAACACCTTCACCGCCTTCTGCATGTCCTCCATCGTGCTGATGGAGATTCGGCAGTGGCTCTTCTCGTAGGGCGGGAAGTCGCGGCCGACGAGGATGCCTTCCTTGGCGCAGGCGTCGCGGAAGCCGCGGGCCGGGCGCTTGATGTCGACGAACAGGAAGTTGGTCTGCGAATCGGTCGGCGTATAGCCGCGATCGGTGAACCACTTCGCGGTGAAGGCGCGGGCTTCGGTGTTGCGCTTGCTCTCGGCCTTGAGAATCTCGGGATTCTGGGTGAGAGCCGCGCGCGCCGCGCTGAGGCCGAGCACGTTGACGGCGCCGTCGCCGTCCCACGCCCGCAGCTTGGCAATCGAGTCCTTGTGGCCGATCGCGTAGCCGATGCGGATGCCGGCCATGCCGAACGCCTTCGAGAAGGTGCGGGCGACGACGACACGCGGATTCTCGACCGCGAGCGGAATCATCGTCTCGTAGCCCGGCATCGTGGCGTACTCGAAGTACGCCTCGTCGACCAACGTCGTCGTGGTCGGCGAGCTCTTGCCGAGCGCGGCGATGAACTCGCGCGTCGTCTTGCCGTCGACGGCGGTGGCCACCGGGTTGTTGGGGTTGCAGAAGAAGACCATGCCGCCGCCCTTCGAGGCATCGAGGAGCGCGGGCACGTCCATCTTGAGCTCGGGCGGAGCGGTGAGCTTCACGGTGCGAACCGGGTAGCCCATCAACGCCGCATAGCCCGCGCACTCTTCATAGGCGGGAATCGGCGCGATGAGCGGCGCCGTCCGCGAGCAGAAGATGTGCGTAGTCGAGCGCAGGATCTGCGTCGAGCCAGAACCGAGCAGCACGTTCTCGGCTTTGATGCCGTGCTTCTTGGCAATGAGCTCCGAGACTTCGGCGGTCGTGGCGAACTGATAGCGGCCAATTTCGCCGAAGCCCGCGCGCACCGCATCGAGCACCGCGCGACCAGGTCCCAGCGGATTTTCGTTGCTGGCCAGGATGATCGGGTTGCCCGTCTGCGCGTGCAGGGATTCGAAGCCCAGGTCGAAGAGACCGGCTTCGCGGCCGCGGCCTGCAACCCAGAATCCGGCTGCACCCGCGCCTACGGTCTGAACGAATCGTCGTCGCGACAGCGACATAGCTGAGTCCTCCTTCACCTTCTCGTTCTAATCCCTGGTTACCGCCGGGCCTGGTTCGCCGTGTTCGTGGTCGAACCAAGCACCTTCCGGAAGACGGCGACCGCCCGTTCCATCTCCTGCTGCGTGCCGATGGAGATGCGGGCGTGGGTCTTCTCGTAGGGCGGGAAGTCGCGTCCGACCATGACCCCTGCCTCGCGGCAGGCGTCGCGGAAGGCGGCGGCGGGACGGTTGATGTTGACGAAGATGAAGTTGGTGTGCGAGTCGGTCGCCTTGAACCCCATCTGCTCGAACGCCTTGACTGTGAAGGCTTTCACGGAGGTGTTGCGGCGCGCTTCCTGATCGATGTGCGCCTGGTTGCCGATCGCGGTGGTCGCTGCGGCAATCGCCGGCAGGTTGACGGCGTACGGCATGCGGAATTCGTTCAGCCGCTTGATCACTTCGGCATCGCCGAGGGCGTAGCCCACGCGCAGGCCGGCCATCCCGTAGGCCTTGGAGAAGGTGCGCGTAACGAACACCTTCGGCGTGCTCTTGGCGATGTCCATCGCGGTCTTGTACGACGGGTCGGTCACGTAGTCGTGATAGGCCTCGTCGATCAGGATCACGGTATCGGGCGACGCCGCGCGGACGCGCTTGACGAAGTCGGCAACCGCCGACGCGCCGTGCACGGTCGCGGTCGGGTTGTTGGGGTTGCAGAAGAACACCATCCCCGCGCCCTTCGACGCTTCGACCAGCTTGTCGATGTCGACGCGCAGATTGCGATCGAGATCGATCGCGCGCACTTCGGTCCCGATCTTCCGGGCCGTATCGCGCGGGTTCTCAAAGGTCGGCCAGGGGGTCGCCAGTGGCTTGGTCGGCGAGGTGAACGCGCGCACCGCGTTCGACAGAATCTCGCCTGAGCCCGGGCCAAGAACAATCTGGTTGTCCGCGAAACCGAACTTGCTTGCCAGCGACTTGACCAGAACCGGTTCGCGCTCCTTGGCGTTGAACGGGTAGCGGCCCGCTTCGGGGAACTTGCCCACGATCACGTCGATGACGTGCTGTCCGGGGCCGAGAGGGTTCTCGTTACTGGCAATACGAATGACGTTCGAACTGGCCGCCGCGCGCTGTGCCTGCGCGGTTTCCAGTGAACCTTCGGCTACGGCTGCTTCGCGGCCTCGGTCAGCGATCCACTCACCATGGAGTGGGGCTGAGCCAAACCGCTGGAACAGTCGCCGACGGGACAGCGACATGGGTCTCCTCCTTGCGTCTGGGTGTGGGACAACGACCGGTCGCCCCTCCGCACTAGCGATAACGGCCCGATTCTACAACGGTATCAGCGAATTGTCGGGAATAAATCCTGCCCGCGTGGTTGTCTGTAAATGTCTCGGTGGGCAGGGCTTCGCGGCACGATCACGAAGATTCGTCATCCACGGATACATCCACGGATTACACCGATTACACAGAAGATGCGGATTCAACGCTTCACGAAGGGCCAAGGCTACCAGTTCCCGTATCCGTGAAATCCGTGGAATCGTGGATGCTCTGATCCGTGGAATCTGTGGCCGATCAATGACATCTGTGGATGGGGCGGCGGCTCAGGTCGTGGACCGGCTCACCCGGTCGCGCGGCCCATCGGTGACGAGCGCCCGCGCGAGCAGGATGTCGCTGTCGTCACCCAGCAGATAGATATCGTCGCCCGCGTCGAGCCGGAAACTGCCCTGCGGTGACGTCGTGGTCCGGCCACCGCGCCGGACGGCGAGAACCGTCGCGCCCGTGGTGTTACGAAGGTCGAGCTCCTGCAGCGTTCGTCCCACCGCCCATCCCGCTGGAGGCAGCCTGAAGCTCGACACCGGCGCATCGACGATCTCCCGCGGGAGTTGATCGAGCGGAATCGCCCGGGCCTTCGACAACCGGCTCTCCGCGGCCCCGACCGTGCGGCGATACGTATCGACCAGCGTCTCGACCACGTTGCCGGGAATATGCAGCCGCGTCAGCAGCTGCGACAGCACCTCGAGCGATGCTTCGAGCTCTTCCGCAACCGCGAGCGTGGCGCCTGACGCGATCAGTCGCTCAGCCTCGGTGCGATAGCGGGTGCGGACGATGATCGTGACGTCCGGCGAGAGCGAGCGAACGACCTTCACGGCGCGCTCGGATGCATCCGGATCGCTCAGGACGAGCACAACGGCCGCGGCGTGGGCCACGCCGGCGGCCTCGAGCGGTTCGGGCGCCGACACATCGGCGTAGTGGATGTTCACCCCCTGCGCCAGCGCGTTGCGGACGGTCGCGCCGTTCAGTTCGAGCACGATGTGCTCGACCGACAGTTCGGCGAGCGAACGCGCGACGAGCTGTCCGCCCATCCCGTAGCCGAGGATCACGACGTGATCGCGCAGCGTGTCGCGCACCTCGTCGAGCGTCCCGATCGCGCTGCTGGTCCGTCGCGTCAGCCGCGTGGCGACACTCGGGGCGATCGCGATCAGACTCGGGGTCAGCGCCATGGTGATCACGCTGGCGCCGAGCAGCACCTGCCACCAGGTCGCGCTGATCACGCCGCCGGCGAGCGCCGCGCGACCGAGGACGAAGGAGAACTCGCCCACCTGTGCGAGCGCGAGCGCCGCGGCCAGCGCGACCCGCGGCGGCGAGCCGGTGATGACGAGCGCGCCGGCGGCAACGCCGGCCTTCGTGACCATGATGGCCGCCGCCACACCGACGACGTATGGCATCACCGGCCACATCTCTCGAAGGTCGATCAACATGCCGACCGAGATGAAGAACAGGCTGGCGAGCAGATCGCGCAGCGGCCGCACATCGGCGTGGACCTGGTGACTGAACTCGCCTTCCGCCAGGATCAACCCGGCGAGAAACGCGCCGGCGGCCATCGACAACCCGCCGGCCGCGGCGAGTAGCGCCGTGCCGACGCTGGCCAGCACCACCGACAACGCAAACGCTTCGCGCGAATAGGTGGCGGCCATGTGCAGCAGCCGCGGCAGCAGCACGCGGCCGATGAGCAGCACCCCGCCGCTGACCAGGGCAAGCCGCAACAAGGCTGCGCCGATGTTGCTCTCGCCGCCCGAGTTGCTGAGCAGCGTCGGCGCGGTCGCGAGCACCGCGATGACGACGATGTCCTGCAGCAGCAGGACGCCGACCGACAGCTTGCCTTGCGGCGTGTGGAGCTGGTTGTGCCGCGCCAGCTCTTTCAGCACGACCGCGGTACTCGACAGCGCGACGAACAGGCCGATCACCGCAAGCCGCGTCATCGAGCCACCCGCCAGAAGCGCCACGACGCCGCCGGTGACGGCCGCGGTGAACGCGACCTGCGCCAACCCACCCGGCAGGAGGGTGCGCCACATCCGCCGCAGGTCGTTGAGCGAGAACTCGAGGCCGGCCGTGAACAGCAGCAGCGCGACCCCGACCTCCGCCAGCAGTTCGACGTCTTCCGCCGACTTCAGCAGGCCCATCCCCGCCGGGCCGGCGATGACCCCCGCGCCGATCAAGCGTGACGATTGAGGGGATGCGCAGCCGGCCGCCGATCAGCAGCAGCACGACTGCCATTGCATAAACGAGGACAAGCTCCTCTAAAAGGCCGTGTGGCGTCACGGCCGTACTCTACAAGAGTCGAGGTTTCGAGGTTCCGCGGTTCCTGGGTTCCGAAGTGCTCTGGTTTCGGGGTTGCGGAGTTTCAAGGTTCGCGAATCGTCAACCCTGAACCGCGCAACCCCGAACTTCGAAACCGAGAAACCTGGAACTTAGAAATCACGGAACTTCGGAACCTCGGAACCTCGAAACCGCACAGCGGGGGCGGCCATGCGCCCGGACGTGAGCGGCTTTCCCTCGACGAAGGACACGATCGCATCCCGTACCGCCGCCGGCTGGAGCGTGCTCTCGTGACCAGCGTTCTCGATGACGAGATGGACGGCGTGGCTGAACCTCGCGGCGACGGCGTCGGCCTGCGCCGGCGGCGTATTGCTGTCCAGCGTGCCGCTCACAAACAGCGTCGGGGCCTGGCTGGTGACCGGCGCGCGGAACGCGTCGGGGAGCATGGGCAGCGACAGCATCTCGCACGCCGCGGGATACGGATAGTTCGTCATCAGGCCGAAATAACGCGACGGCTCGAGCTCGCGGATGCGTTGAAGGCGCGCCGCCGGTGCACCCGAGGCGCAGTCCACTCGCAAGCGGCATCAGATTCATGCCCGAACCGAGCCCGGCGAGGCGACGCCCGGCCAGTCGCCCCAGCAGCGAGAAGTCGCCGCGATCGGCCTGCGCGATGAGCAGAGGAATGACCGGCCAGTCGTTGGTGTCACCGACGTCACGACGAAGCAAGTACTGCAGGCCAGCCGCACCAATCGCCACCGTCTTCGTCTGATCGCCCATCGTCACCGGAACCTGGAGCGGCTGCGCCGCCGCCCGCGCGAGCAGGCGAAGCCATGTCGCGGTGAGGTCGCCGCCTGCCTGCCGCGCGAGCTCGTCGAACTGCGCGTCGAAGGTTGACGGCAGCTTCCAGGTATCGCCCGGTCCTTCGGTGCCGGCAAGGATCACCCGATCGATGGCGTCCGGTGAACGACGCATGATCGCGAGCGCGAGATGCGTGCCGTAGCTGAACCCGAACAGCGCGACGCGGGGGACACCCAGCGCGTGCCGCAGCACCGCCACATCGCCTGCGCTCTCCTCTGTGTTGAAGGCGCCAATGTCGAGCCCCTTTGCTCGGAGACTCTCGGCGCAGCGGCGGGCCCGCTCGCCCAGCGCGGCCGTCATGGTCTCGACGCTGACAAGAAAATCCGCCGGCAGCGGGCCGTCGGCCGGGCAGGCCGGACGCGGCCGCGAGAGCCCGGTGCCACGCTGGCTGAGGAGGATGACGTCGCGCGTCGCGCGAATGCGATCGAAGAGATCCGCGAACTCGGGGATGACGGCCGCCGTGTAACCCGCGCCACCCGGCCCGCCATCGAGATAGATCAGGGGCGCGGCCGGCGTCGAGGATCGACTCCGCAGCCGGACCACTGCCAGGTCGATTGTTCCCGCCGCGGCCTGTCCATGACGGAGCGGCGCCTTGAAGCGGCCGAGTTCTGCCGGCTCCTTTCGATCGTTCGCCATCGCCAGCGTGTACGGCTCCCACGTGATGGAAGGCGACTGCGCTGCGGCCGGTGTGGCATAGAGCACCGCGACTACAAAAAGACATTTGTCGATTTTCATGGCACACTCCGGGGAGATTCGAATCACTCACGACGCGGCCGAGCGGATTCGGCGAGGCCGCGCTGGCTAGTCAGTAAGTTGGGACCGCGCGCACTCTGGATACGACGCGTCGTTCCGCGGCCACTTGGACGCGCTTTACGACCGTTGCCGCCACGGTTTCGTCGTCTTCGGCCCGCGGCCACGAGCTGTGAGGCAAGGCCACGGCCGGCAAAGAGCAGCGTGCCAGCCAGCGCCAGGACCGGCGACGCCGCGCGGCGGCCGCGTCCTGACAGCAGCCGCGCGAACCGCCGCTGCAGCGGATGCGACATCTCGCGCATCGCGATCGCCGGCGACGCCAGCCGCGCCGCGGCCACGTCGAGCAGCACGCGACAGTACGCGTGCGGATCGACGCCCAGTGCGATCACGCGATCGTCGCAGCGGTCTTCACGTACGGAGCGAAGCTGGCCGGCCAGCGTCCAGACGACCGGGTGAAACCACCATATCGTCGTCGCCATCGCGATCAGCCACTCGAGCCGCAAATCGCGGGCGCGGTGATGCGCGAGCTCGTGGGCGACGACGATGGCGAGTTGTTCCGGGGACAGGCGATCGAGGAGCGTCGATGGCAGAAGGACGACGGGCCGCTTGACGCCGGCCGCCATCGGCGCCTCGATCAACGACGAGCGGCGAACGTCCGGCACCGTGCGCAGCTGCATTCGCCGCGCGAGTCGCTCCGCCTCGGCCACGACCTCCGCGCGATCGCACGAGGCGCTCTCAGCGATGACTCCGGACAGCCACCGCTGCCGATTCCAGACCCGCGCGCCGACGACGAGGATTCCGGCGAGATGCACGAGCAGCAACGCGGCACCGGCGATCTCGTCGCCGTCGAGACGTCCGGCCGGCCGGATCGCCGCGGCCGCGGCATCGACGAACGCGACCGGCGAGGTGGCGACTGGCGGCACGAAAAACTTCAGCATCGCCACGCCAAGCAGACCCAGCGCCCACGGCGGTCCGGCACGCCGCGCCAGCGGCAGCAGCGCAAGCGCGACGAGGGCGACGATGGTCCCCTGCCAGGCCAGAGGCCACATCAGCGACAGCCACCGTGATCCCGCGCCGGCGATCAGATCGATCATTGGCTCCCCTCTTTGCGGTTGCGGGCGCGCCAGTCGTCGAGCAGGTGTTCGAGCTCGGCGATCTCCTTGGCGTCAGGCGGATGCGACTCGAACAGCGACGCGACGAGGGCCACGTGATCGCCGTGAAAAACTCGGTTGGCGAGACGGGACAGCAACGGCCCGAAGGTCCGGGTGCGCTCGCGCGTCGGCGAAAACAGAAACGCCTTCCCGCGCTCGGATGGCCGGCGCCGCACGAGGCGCTTTTCTTCGAGCCGGTTCAGCAGCGTGACGACCGAGGCGTGCGCCAGAGGCCGGCGCGGCTCGAGCCGTTCGCGAATCTCGCGGGCGGTCGCATCGCCCAGCTCGTAGAGCACGCCCAGGACGTCCTGCTCGGCCTCGGGGAGTCGGTTCTGCGTCATATCGACAAACGTCGATTTACTTCGACGCTTCCGGCGGCGAAAAAGTTCGCGGGGCAGGTCGGGCGGGTCGGGCGCGGGTCGGGCTGGGGCGGATTGGGCTGATCTGGCGGGTCGGCTTAATCTGGCGGGTCGAGCTGGTGCAGCCCCATCTGGCCCACCAGCCCGACTCGCCCTACCTGCCCTAAGGAACGAGGTTCGAGGAGAGGCGGTACTTCGTCGCGGCGTTGCTGAAATTGGCTGAGACCTTGATGTGCACGACCTGGCCGGCGTTGACCTGAAGGGTCACCGACTCGCTCGCGTTGTTGCCCTGCAGGTCCTGGTCCGAACGCTGGGCCGGCTGCGAGAAATTGCTATCGAGGTAGGCCTCGAGAACGAGATCGGTGTCGCCTTCGCCGACGCGGCGGGTGACGATGACCAATGTCCCGGCCTGCGCCGACTTCATGACCCACCAGTCCCAGCTGTCACCGGTCTTCGAGTCGAGCTGGTCCTCGAGGGCCTTGCCCACCTGGGCGGCCTTGGCGGTGCTCGGTCGGCGATCCGGATTGCTGCTGGCCATGGCAAACGGCGGGAATCCCATCCACGAGCCGCTGATGTCGAAGGTCGCCGCCCCGCCGCCGTTGACGCGCACCCGTACCTTGTAAGTGCCGGGCTCGGTAATGACCGTGGACACGAGTTCGGTGCCTTCGTTGCCGTTCAGGTCCTTGTCGGACGACCCTTCCGGCACTGTCTGACCATCGGAGTCGGTCACCTGCAGGACGAGATCGGAGTCGCCCTTGACGGCCGCGACCAGAACGCCCGCCGTCTTGGCGACGACGGTGTATTCGGCCGCGCCCCGGACGCGACTTTGCCCTGCTGCGGCGCCCCCATGGGCAGCGGGGTCTGCGCAGACGCCGCCGTCGCGAGACCGCCGACGAGAATCATTGCCGTGACAGAGCGGAAACCCGCAGATGCCATGCATCGCCTCCTAAAAGTGTGTGGCTGAGACTATAGCTCGTCATTGTGTCGGTCGATGCACGCCCGAACAATACGTGCGCTATCCTCCGGCGATGGCGCGTCGTGTCCTCCTCACTGCAATTCTGGTCACCGTCGGGCTGCTCAGCCGGTCCTGGCCCAGATTTCGACCGACCCGATCGCCACCGGCCTCCGCAATCCCGTCGCCGTCGTCGCCGACCCGACGCATGCGACGTCGTTTTTCGTCGTCGAGCAGGAAGGGCTCGTGCGGATCATCCGCGATCGCCAGGTCCTGGGCGAGCCGTTCCTCGATTTGCGCGGCGCGATCGCGACCGGCGGCGAGCGGGGGCTGCTCGGCATCGCGCTCGCGCCGGACTTCGCCGACTCGCGGCGCTTCTTCGTGAACTTCACGAACCGCAACGGCGATACGGTGATCGCCCGATTCCTGCGGAGCGAGACGAACCCGCTGCGCGCGGATCCCGCGTCGCGCTTCGACCTGTTGTGGCCGAGCCTCGACCGCACGATCGATCAGCCGTTTGCCAACCACAACGGCGGTCACCTGGCCTTCGGGCCGGACGGCTATCTCTATGTCGGCCTCGGCGACGGTGGCAGCGGCGGCGATCCGATGAACCATGCGCAGAATCCGCGCTCGCTCCTCGGCAAGATGCTCCGCATTGATGTCGCGGTCCCGGACGACGACCCGCGGGGTTATCGAGTCCCCGACGACAACCCGTTCGTTGACAGCGATCCGCTCGTGGCTCTGCGCGAGATCTGGTCGTTTGGCCTCCGTAACCCGTGGCGCTACAGCTTCGACGACTGGACGAGAGGCGGGACGTCCGCTCTCATCCTCGGTGACGTCGGACAGGACGCGCGAGAGGAGATCAACTTCGAGCCGGCCGGCGCCGGCGGCCGCAACTACGGCTGGAGAATTCGCGAAGGACGGCAGGCCTACGACGCGCGCACGGCGGCAGCGTTTCTTCCGCTCCGGGAGCCGATTTTCGATTACGGCCGGTACGCAGGGCGCCTCTGTGACGGGTGGGCTGGTCTATCGCGGCGCGGCGCTCGAGCCGTCGTACAACGGCCGTTACTTTTTCGGCGACTTCGTCTCCGGTCGGGTCTTTTCAATCGGCCTTCACGTCGATCCGGCGGGTGAAGCCACAGCCGACGACTCCCGCGAGCACACCGAGGCGCTCGGCGGAAGGTCTCGCCTCGGCGCCGTGAGCTCGTTTGGCGCCGACCATGCCGGCGAATTGCTGCTCCTCAACTACAGCGCCGGCACGCTGCTTCGGATCACGCCGGACTTCACGCTGGTCCCGTTTGCTCCGACGCTGACGGCAACGCGGGACGGCGACTCGGTGTCGCTCGAATGGCGGCCGCGAACGGACGGTGTTTCAGCGGCCGGCTATGCCGTCGAGCGCGTGCGCGACAACGCCGTGACCGAGCGGGTGTTGATCGAGCGCACCGATGTCCAACTCACGTGGAGCGAGGGCGACTGCTTCCGGGTCCGCACCCAGGCCGTCAACGGCCAGTTCGGTCCACCGTCGCCGCCGGCCTGCTATTCAACGCCGTGAATCCGATTCGATACAGCGGTTTGCTATGCTCATCTGACTCGCATGCCAGTGTCCCGCTCCCGGAGGACCAACCTCCGCCCAGTTCCCCGCCCCGTCGAAAGCGGTCCCAAGGCCGCGCGGCCCCGGCCGCGACGGCTCCGCGTCGCCACCGAACCCCGACAGCCGGCGCGTGCGGTCGATTGGGCGACGGTAGACGCCGGCGACCTGTCCTCACCGGCGCTCTATATAAATAGAGAACTCAGCTGGCTCGAGTTCAACCAGCGGGTGCTAGCTCAGGCACAGGACTCATACCATCCGCTGCTCGAGCGAGTGAAGTTTCTCGGCATCACGGCTTCGAACCTGGACGAGTTCTTCATGGTCCGAGTCGCGACGATTCTCAAGAAGTTTCGCGCCGACATCGACGACGTCTCGATCGACGGACTGAATACCGAACAGGAGCTCGCCGCGATCCGGCAGCGGACGCTCGAGCAGATGGACCTGCAGTCGGCGTGCTGGTCGCATTCGCTCCGCCCGCAGCTCCAGAACGAGGGCACGCACTTCGTCGAGCCGACCGACTACACCCCCGGGATGGATCAGTGGCTGAAGCAGTATTTCGCCACCCACATCTTCCCGGTGCTGACGCCGCTCGCCTTCGATCCCGGCCACCCGTTCCCGTATATCTCGAACCTGAGCATGAACCTGGCCGTGCGGGTGAAGCACGGCGGCCGGACCAAATTCGCCCGCGTCAAGGTCCCGGGCATGCTGCCCCGCTTCATCGCGATTCCGGAGAATCTGGCGCCGAAGCCGGGCAGCTCGTTCGTCTTTCTCGAAGACGTCATCCGGCGGAATATCCAGGAGCTCTTCCCGGGCACCCACGTCGAGGGCGCGCATCTCTTCCGCATCATCCGCGACACCGACATGGTGATCCAGGAGGACGAAGCCGACGACCTGCTCGAGACCGTCGATCGCGGACTCAAGCAGCTGCGTTACGGCGCGCTGTCGTTGCTGCAGGTCGAAGAGGACATGCCGCGGCGCGTCCTCAACATCCTGGTCGAGAACTTCGAGGTCGGCGAAGACATCGTCGTGCGGACATCGGAGCGGATGGGGTTTGCCGACTGGGGCGCGCTGACGAAGATGCACCGGCCGGCCCTGAAGGATCCGGTGTTCCATCCCCGCCTGATGTGGGCGCCCGACGAGGGGGACAAGGTCTTCGAACAGATCGCCGATCAGGATTTCCTGATTCATCACCCCTTCGATTCGTTCACGACGGTCGAGACGTTCCTCCGCGCCGCGATCAACGACCCGCAAGTCGTCGCGATCAAGATGACGCTGTACCGGATCGGCGCCAACTCGCCGCTGGTCGATCTCCTCATCGAAGCCGCTGAGCAAGGCAAGCAGGTGGCGGTGCTCGTCGAGTTGAAGGCGCGGTTCGACGAACGCAACAACATCGCGTGGGCGAACCGGCTGGAATCCGCGGGCATTCACGTCGTCTACGGCCTCGTCAATCTCAAGGTCCATTGCAAGCTGACGCTGGTCGTGCGCCAGGAAGCCGATGGCATTCGCCGCTACGCCCACGTCGCCACGGGCAACTACAACCGCGTCACCTCGCAGGTCTACACCGACCTGGGCTTGTTCACCGGAGATCAAGCGCTCGTGGACGACGTGACCGAAGTGTTCAACGCCTTGACCGGCTATTCGAACAAGCGCTCGTACAACGCGCTGCTCGTCGCACCGGTCGGACTCCGCCAGGGCTTCAAGGCGCTGATCGACCGCGAGATCGAACACGCGCAAGCCGGACGGCCGGCGCGGATCATCGTCAAGAACAACGCGGTGGCCGACCAGGGGATGATCAAGTCGCTCTACCGCGCGTCCCAAACCGGCGTGAAGGTCGACATGATCGTGCGCGGCGTCTGCTGCCTGCGGCCGGGAATTCCCGGCGTCAGCGACAAGATCAGCGTGCGCTCGATCGTCGGCCGGTTCCTCGAACACTCGCGCATCTACTACTTCCTGAACGGCGGCGACGAAGAGGTCTACATCGGCAGCGCCGACCTGATGGAACGAAACCTCGACCGCCGCGTGGAAGTGATCTGCCCGATTCAGGACGCCACCATCAAGCGGCATCTTCGCGATACCGTTCTCGAAGCGCTGCTCGGCGACAGCCACCGTGCCTGGGAGCTGCAGACCGACGGCAGTTACCTTCGCGTCCGGCCGCAGGAAGGCGTCGAGCCGCTCAACTCACAGCAGTTCCTGCTGGAGTTCTACTCCAAGCACGCGGCGCTTCAGGACTGAACGCCGGCTCCGCCGGCGTCCGCTCAGTTACAAGTTACAAGTGCAAAGTTACAAGTTGAACGAGTTCGAGTCCGGCACTTTGCAGCTGGATCAACTTTGAACTTGAAACTTGTAACGTTCTTTCATTCCGCCCGCAGGGCGTCCACTGGGTCGATGCGCGCCGCGCGCAGCGCCGGTCCGACCGTCGACGCAATTCCGACGGCCGCTAGCGCGACGAGCGTGCTCAACAGCGTCCAGGGATCCGACGGACCGACCTGGAACAGGATGCTTCGCATCACCTGACCGGCGCCAAGTCCTGCGACGAGGCCGATCGCGAGGCCCGCAGCGATTGGTTTCAACCCCTGCCAGGCGATCAGCCGCCCGACTGCTCCCGGACTGGCGCCGAGGGCAACGCGGACGCCGATCTCCCGCGTGCGTTGACCGACGGAGTGCGCCGCCACGCCCCAGACGCCGAGACCGGCAAGGCCGAGCGCCACCAGCGCGAGCGCACCCATCACTTGAATCAGCACGCGCGAGCTGGCGAGGTCGGCCTCCCACACCTGCCGCATCGAGCGCACGTCGTAGAGCGCCTGATCCGCGTCGAAGGATTGCATCGCGCTCCGAAGCGGATCGATCAGAGCGAGAGGATTACCAGCCGTGCGGAGCGTGAGCGCGACGGTCCGCGTCGGCTGCTGTGCGTGCGGCACATACAAATACGGGAGCGGCGGCTGATCCGCATCGTCGTTGCGAACGTCGCCGACAACGCCGACAACCGTGCGCCACTGCGCCGGCGGATCGTCACCGCGACGAAGCCGCGCGCCAATTGGCGATCGTCCGCCCCAGAAGCGGCGTGCCATCGCCTGGTTGACGATTGCAACAGCGGGCGCTGCGGTCCCGTCACCATCGGCGAAGAGGCGTCCTTCGACGAGCGGGATCCGAAGCGTTTCGATCAGGCCGGGCGTCACCGCGTAATCGACAGCCCACCGGCCGGCCTCGTCGTCGGAGGATTGCTGTCCTTCGATCTCGAGGCCGCGATTCGGATTCCATCGGCTTCCCGCAAAAGGCAGCCGGCTGGTCGCGCCGGCCCCGACGACGCCGCTCATCTGGCGGGCCCGCTGGACCGCCTGGTCGACCCACCGCCCGGCGGCGTCAACTGACATCGCGTCGGGCAGCGTGACGACCGCCGTCAGCACGTTGTCCATCTCGAAGCCGGGATCGAGCCGCTGGATCGCGCCAAGTGTTCGGACGAGCAGTCCGGCGACGACGAGAAGCGTCACCGCCAACGCGACCTGCGCGGTGACGAGGATCCGCGTCGTGCGGCGCGCGGAACCGATCGCCGACCGTCCGGTCGCGCGCATGCCGTCGACGAGGCTGGCGCGCCGCGCGGCCAGCGCGGGCGCGAGGCCGGCAAGCGCGGTCGCCGCCAGTGAGGCGACGACCGTGAAGAGCAACGCCCGGGGGTTGAGACCGCCGTTGGCGACCCACGGCGAATCCAGCGCGCCGAGCCCGAGCAGGACGTTGAGCGTCGCGCGGGACACGACGATCGACAGCACGCCGCCGAGGACCGCGAGCACCAGACATTCGACGAGCAGTTGCCTGACGACGCGCCAGCCGCCGGCGCCGAGGGCCAGCCTCACCGCCAGCTCGCCGCGCCGGGCCGAACCGCGCGCGAGCAGCAGATTGGCAATGTTCACGCAGCCGATGACAAGTACCGTCACGACGATCGCCGCGAGCAGCGCAAATGCCATCCGCGCCGTCGCGCCGATGAACTCTTCCTGAAGGGGCCGGGTGTTGATCGACCAGCCGCGGTTGGTGGCCGGAAACTCGCGCTCCATCGCCGCGCCGATGGCGTCCATCTCGGCCCGCGCGCTTTCGATGGTCGCCCCGTCCGTCAGTCGTCCCTGCACGAACAGCGTCCGATCGCTGTGATTGCCACGCTCGGCGTCGAGCGCCAGCGGGACGAACAGATCGGAAACCCCGACGATCCGCGGCAGAACGCCGACGATCGTCGCCGGCTCGCCATCGAGGCGGAGCGGCTGCCCGACGATGTCGGGTTGGCCCGCCCGCGAGTTCTGCCAGTACGTGTAGGACAGGACGACGACGCGAGGCGCTCCCGGCCGGGCATCGTCCGCCGTGAACAGCCGGCCCATGAGCGGCCGCCACCGGAACATCTCAAAGTAGTCAGGCGTGACGAGCTGGGCCGGAATTCGCACTGGCGTTCCGGCGCCGCTGACGTTGAACGAGCGTCCGCGCCAGGCAGAGATCGACTGGATGCCGCGCGCACGCGCCTTCCATTCGAAGTAGTCGCCGGTCGAGACGAGCCCCTTCGTCTCGGACTCGGCGCGGTTGTGCGACCAGAGGCCGACGAGCCGCGGCATGTCGTCGGTCGGCGAGGCCGCCGACATCACCGCCACAATGAACGTCAGCACGGCGGTCGTCGCCCCGATGCCGATCGCCAGCGTGAGCACCGCCGCGGCGGTGGTCGCCGGTGCCCGCCTGAGCTGTCGCAGTGCCGTCAGGATGTCGAGACGCATGTCTGTCCCTCACTGCTAATTTTCTAGCATAGACGACCGCGGCGCCCCAAAGGTTCATGCGAGTGGGTCCCATCTCGATCGTTCGCGGTTACGATCGCCGGGATGCTGACGCCAGGCGAACGCGCGGTCCTCGACGACATCCGCCTCGATGAGCTGTTGGCTGACCTCGCAGACCTCATCCAGATCCGCAGCCTCGGCGGAGACGAAGACGCCGCCCAGGTCTGGATGGCCAATCGGCTCCAGTCGCTCGGGCTCGACGTGGACCGCTGGACGATCGACATGGCGGCGCTGTCCGCTCACCCGTCGTTCTCGATGGAGGTTCCGCGCTCGAGCGGGCTCGGCGTCGTCGGCGCATTCGGCCGCGGCGAAGGGCGCACGCTGATCTTCAACGGCCACGTTGACGTCGTCCCGACCGGCGACGCGACGCAGTGGACCGTCGATCCATGGCAGGCGACGGTCCGCGACGGGCGCGTGTTCGGCCGCGGTGCCTGCGACATGAAGGGCGGGCTCGCTGCCGCGCTGGCCGCAATCGCCGCGATCGTGCGCAGCGGCCATGACGTGCGCGGCCGGATCGCGCTGCATTCGGTGATCGCCGAGGAGGATGGCGGCGCGGGTACGCTGGCGACGCTCGTCCGCGGCCATCGCGGCGACGGCGCGGTTTCCATGGAGCCGACCGAACTGCGGCTCGCGCCGGCGCACGGCGGGGCGCTCTCGTTCCGCATTCACGTGCCCGGCCAATCGGCGCACGGCTGCGTGCGCGAAGAAGGGGTCAGCGCGATTGAAATGTTCCGGCCACTGCACGAGGCGCTGCTCGCGCTCGAGGCCGAACGCAACGCCAGGCTCCGTCAGCCGCTGTTCGATCGCTACCGGCTCCCCTTCGCGCTGTCGATCGGCAAGATCTCGGCCGGCGACTGGCCCTCGTCGGTGCCCGACCTCCTCGTCTGCGAGGGGCGCTACGGCATCGCGCCGGGCGAAGATGCGGCCGCCGCGCGCGAAGCGTTCGAGCTCGCCATCGCCCGGGTCGCGCAGTCGCATCCGTTCTTGTCGACGCATCCTCCGCGCGTCGAATGGTGGGGCGGCCAGTTCATGCCGGCGCACACGCCCGACGGCGCGGCCATCATCGGCACAACCCGCGACGCCATCAGCGACATCGTCGGTCAGCCGCCGGTCGTCGAGGCGATGACGTACGGCGCCGACATGCGACTCCTCGTCAACGACGGACAGATCCCGACGGTCCTGTTCGGTCCCAGGCGACGTCCGCCAGGCGCATCGCCCCGACGAGTCGGTGCCGATTGACGACCTGCTCACGGTGGCACGGACGCTCGCGGTCGTGGCGATGCGATTCTGTCGATAGGGCGGTCGGGCTAGTAGAGCAAGATCAGGCCAGATGGCCAGCATGGCCAGATCACCAGATCACCAGATCTGCCACGACCTGCCACATCGCCACTTGCTGTCTACTTCCATCGAAACAGCTTGAGCGCGATCACGAACGAGATGGCTCCCCAGCCGGTCATGATCGCGATCTCGCTGGCGACAGCAGCCAGGCTCGCGCCTTCGTTGACCACCGCACGGAGCGCGTCGTTGAGCGCGGTCAGCGGCAGCGCCTGAATGAACGGCTGCATGGCGTCGGGAAAATTGCTCGCCGCAAAGAAGACGCCCGACAGGACCCACATCGGCAGCATGACGAGGTTCAGCAGGCCCGACACCGCCTCGATCGTCCGGGCCCGACTGCTCACGAGGAGCGCGAGCCCGCCGAACGACAACGCGCCAATCAGCGAGATCGCCGCCAGCGCGACGATCGATCCGCGCACCGCGACGCCGAACGCGATCCAGCCAAAGCCAATCAGGACCGAGGTCTCGAGCGCCAGGAACGCCAGCCGGCTGAGGACGTGCGAGGCGAGATAGTGCGCCTTCGACATCGGCGTCGCGACGAGCCGCTTCAACAGTTTCTTGGTGCGGGCGTTGACGATGGCGAAGCCCACGCCCCAGAGCCCGGTGCTCATGATGTTCATGCCGAGCAGCCCAGGCACGAGCCAGTCGATGTAACGCGACCCGACAATCTCGAGCGGCTCCTGCTTGGCGACGAAACGATCGGTGCGACCGGCCGCCCGCTGCAGCGCGGCGTCCACCGCGAGCCTCGCGGCCTGGCTTTCGGCCCGCGCCGAGTCGAAGTGGTACACCGGCGGTGCCCCCGGCGAGACGACCACGGCGGCGCGGCCATCGCGCACCGCCCGGCCGATGTCGCCCTCGTCAATCGGCCGGACCGTGAAGCCGCCTGCCTGCTGGAGCGCGGCCGTCATCTCGGCGCCGTGGCTGTTCTGGACGACGCCGACGATGATTGGCTGGTCGGCGCTCGATCGAAAAGCGATGCCGAGCGCGCAGGTCATGATGATCGGAAAGGCAAAGACCCAGAAGACGGCTTCGGGCTCGCGGAGGAATTCCTTGAAGCGCGCGAGCGTGAGCTCGATCAGCGGGTGATGAACGGGGACCGGCGTAGACATCGACGAATCCTTACGAATCGCGGAGGTGACGGCCGGTCAGCGACACGAACACGTCTTCCAAGCGTTGCGCTGTGGGTCGTGAGCAGGCTGAGCGACGCCTGGTGGCGGTTCAGTGCGTCGAGCAGCGCCGGCAACGCGCGGTGGACTTCAGACGTCGCAAGCGACACCGACCCGTTCTCGTGACGGACATCGCTCACTCCTGGAAGCGCCCGCAGCAGATCGTCGACCGGCAGCGTCGGCCCGTCGGCGACGGCGAACTGGATCACGTGCTCGGCGCCGAGCGACGCCACCAGCGACGCCGGCGTGCCAAGCGCAATCAGCTTGCCGTGGTCCATGATGCCGACGCGATCGCACAGCGCGTGCGCCTCGTCCATGTAGTGCGTGGTGATGAGAATCGTGCCGCCGGTCTCGCGAAAGCGCTCGAGCACGCCCCACAACTGGCGGCGCGACTGCGGATCGAGGCCGGTCGTCGGCTCGTCGAGAAACAGCAGTTCGGGACGGCCGGCCATCGCGCAGGCGACCGAGAGTCGCTGCTTCTGCCCGCCGGACAGCTTCACGACCCACGAGCGCCGCTTCGACTCGAGCTCCACGGTCGCGAGCAATTCGTCAACCGTCGGGCCCTCGCGGTAGAAGGATTCGAAACAGCCGCAGCGTCTCTTCGACGGTCAGCTTGTCGGCGAGCTGCGTCTCCTGAAGCTGAATGCCGAGTCGCATTCGCAGCCAATCGCGCCGAATCGGCCCACCGCCTGCCGAGAATCTCGACGTCGCCGACGTCCGGCGCGAGCAACCCCTCGAGAATTTCGACCGACGTCGTCTTCCCGGCGCCGTTCGGTCCGAGCAGGCCAAAGCATTCGCCGCGGCGAACCTCGAGGTCGAGACCGTCAACCGCCGACACATCGCCGTAGCGCTTCACCACGCCGCGGCATCTCACTGCTTGGTGCGTTTCTGACACAGTATGATTTTAGGGTGCTCGAGCGGCCTCTGCTAGACTAGCGAACCGTGTCGTCGAGCATCGTTCTGATTGGGCCCTCTGGCGCGATTCCCGCGCTGCGCGAACGTTTAACCCCTGGCGCGGAAGTTCAAACCTTCACCGATACGGAAACGCTCGAGGCCCTCGACCACATCGTCCGCAGCAAGCCGCGGATTGTCGCGCTCGATTACCAGTTCTCGCTCACCTCCCGCGGCACCGCGCTGATCGATCGCATCAAGGACGATCCCGAGCTGCAGATGTGCGAGGTGCGGGTGGTGGCGCACGATGGCGCGCTGAGCCGGATCACGGCGAAGAAAAAGACCAATCTACCGGCGACGACCGCGGTGGACGATCCCAAAGCCGCGCTCGATCCGCGCGGAACCCGGCGCGCCGTGCGCTACACGATCCGCGAGGGCGTCGAAGTCCTGGTCGACGGCAACACCGCGTCGCTCGTCGACGTCAGCGTGATCGGCGCCCAGGTGCTGAGCACCAAGATGCTCAAGCCGAACCAGCGCGTTCGGGTCACGTTCTCAGACGGCCAGGGCATGATTCGCTGCAACGGCTCGATCGTGTGGGCGTCGTTCGAAATGCCGAAGGGTCAGCCGACCCGTTATCGCGCCGGTATCGAGCTCACTTCCGCAGACGTTGCGCAGATGACGGCCTATGCTGAGCGATATCGAAAGAAGTAGTCCTTTCCTCGTTCGGTCCGCTGGTCTCCTCGTGTCTGGGCTCGTGCGTGCGACGTGCGCTTCGTGCGCCTCGTGCTTCGTGCGCTCGTGCTTCGTGCGTCCGTGCGTGCGGCCGTGCGTGCGTCCCCCGCGCTCGTGCGGTCCGTATCGACCGTTGACTGGGACCGTTGACCGTAGACCGACTACCGCGTCGGCGCCGGAAGCCACTGATCCGCGATCGTGCCCTGCCGGATGATCGTCTCGTCGCGATCGGAACCGGTTGACACGATCGCGGCCGGGACGCCGCTCACCTCTTCGAGCCGCTTGATGTACTGCCGCGCTTCGACGGGCAACTCGTCGAAGCGGCGGGCGCCGCGGGTCGGTTCCGACCAGCCGCGCAGCGTCTCGTAAATCGGTTCGTAGGTGCCGGTCGCGGCAAGGTCCGCGGGCAGCTCGGTGACGACGCGATCGGCCATCCGATAAGCGGTGCAGATCTGGATTTCGTCGAGCCCGTCGAGCACGTCCAGCTTCGTGAGCGCCAGCGCGTCGAGGCCGTTGATGCGGGCGGCGTAGCGCACGACCACCGCGTCGTACCAGCCGCACCGGCGCGGCCGTCCCGTCGAGGCGCCGTATTCCTGTCCGCTTTCACGCAGCCGTTCGGCCATCTCGCCAAAGAGCTCGGTCGGAAGCGGCCCCTCGCCCACGCGAGTCGTATAGGCCTTGGCGACGCCGAGCACCCCGCCGATCGCTCGCGGCGGCACGCCAAGGCCGGTGCACACGCCGCCGACCGTCGCGTTCGACGAGGTGACGTAGGGATACGTGCCGTGGTCGATGTCGAGCATCGTCGCCTGCGCGCCTTCGAAGAGCACGCGGCGGCCTTCGCGCATCGCGGTGCTGAGATAGAGCGAGGCGTCGGCGGTCCAGCGGCGCATCCTCGCCCCGTGTCCGAGCAGCTCTTCGTAGACGGCGCGCCACTCGAGCGTCGAGTCGCGGATGATCTGATTACGCGCGTGGACGTTCTCGCGCACTTCGTCGGCCAGCGCCCTGGTATCGACCAGATCGCAGACCCGAATGCCGCGACGGCCGATCTTGTCCTCGTAGGCGGGGCCGATACCGCGCGACGTCGTGCCGATCTTCCGTTCGCCGCGCCGCGCCTCGCTGAGGATGTCGAGCTCGCGGTGATACGGCAGGATCAGGTGGGCCTTGTCGCTGATGAGGAGCCGATCGCCGACCTCGATCCCCAGCCGCGCCAGCTCGTCGATCTCGGCAAAGAGCGCCTGCGGATCGACGACCACGCCGTTCCCGATGATGCAGGTGACGCCGGCGTGCAGGATGCCCGACGGAATGAGGTGGAGCACGAACTTCTTGCCGCCGACGTAGACCGTGTGCCCGGCATTGTGGCCACCCTGATAGCGGGCCACGACCGAAAAATGCGGGGTCATCAGATCGACGATCTTCCCCTTGCCTTCATCACCCCATTGAGCGCCGAGCACGACGATGTTCATGTCGTTCACAAGGATACTTGAAAGACCACGCGGTTCGGTACGTGGCTCGCCCGCGGTTCCGCCGCATATGATCGGGAGATGCGCACGCTCACCGGCAGCGACCTCACCCTCGACGATCTCGTGGCCATCGCGGACGAGGGAGACGAGGTTCGGCTCGCCGACGACGCGCGGGAACGAGTCGCGGCCGCGCGTGCGGTCGTCGATGCGCACGCCGACGGCAACGCCGCGGTCTACGGCGTCAACACCGGTTTCGGGTCGTTTGCGGAGACGCGGATCGCGCCCGCGGATCTGGCGCGGCTGCAGGTCAATCTGCTCCGCAGTCACGCCGCGGGCGTTGACGAGCCGTTACCGGTGCGCGCGGTGCGCGCGTCGATGGCGCTGCGCGCCAATGTCCTGGCGAAAGGCTTCTCGGGCATTCGCGTCGAAACGCTCGACGTCCTCATCCTCGCCCTCAACCGGCGCGTGCATCCGTACGTCCCCAGCCGTGGATCGGTCGGCGCCAGCGGCGATCTCGCGCCGCTCGCCCATATCGCGCTCGTCCTCATCGGCGAAGGTGAGACCTGGGATGGACGCGAGCGCGTCGGCGGCGCGGAAGCTCTGCGCCGCGCCGGGCTGTCGCCGGTTGCGCTCGGCCCCAAGGAAGGACTTGCGCTGATCAACGGCACGCAGGTCTCGACCGCGGTGGCCGCGCTCGCGCTGGCCGGTGCGGATCGTCTCGCGCGCACCGCCGACATCACCGCCGCGCTCTCGATCGACGCGTTGCAAGGTTCGATCCGCCCGTTCGAGGATCGCATTCACGACGCCCGCCCGTTTGCCGGCCAGCTGACCAGCGCCCGCAATCTGTCGCGACTGGTTGGCGGCAGTCCGATCAACGCGTCGCACGCCGGCTGCGGCCGCGTCCAGGATGCGTATTCGATGCGCTGCGTCCCGCAGGTGCACGGCGCCGCCCGCGAAGCGCTGGCCTGGATTCGCCACATCGTCCAGACCGAGATGAACGCGGCCACCGACAACCCGATGGTCTTCGCCGACAGCGGCGACATCGTGTCGGGCGGCAACTTTCACGGTGCGCCGGTCGCGCTGGCGGCCGATCTGCTCGTCCTGGCGGTGGCGCAGCTCGCCACGATCAGCGAACGGCGGTCGGAGCGGCTGGTCAACCCGGCGCTCAGCGGCTTGCCGGCGTTCCTGACCCGCGAGGGCGGACTGCAGTCGGGCCTGATGATCGCGCAGGTGACCGCCGCGGCGCTGACCTCGGAGATCAAGACCCTCGCGCACCCGGCGAGCGTCGACACGATCCCGACCTCGGCGAACAAGGAAGACCATGTGAGCATGAGCATGGCGGCAGCGCTCAAGGCCGAGCGCGCGCTTCAGCTCGCCACGCAAGTGTTGGCCGTCGAATTGCTGTGCGCGTGTCAGGCCATCGATCTGCTCGCGCCGCTCGTGTCGTCAGAGACATTGATGAAGGTGCACGAGAGGGTGCGCAAAGACGTTGCCACACTCGTTGACGATCGCGCGCCGGCGCCAGATCTCGCACGACTCACTGAGATCATCCGATCGGGAGCGCTTGAGTACGCGTCCGGCTCGGTTGTCAACTGAATTTCTTTTTTGTGCGATCGCATTTTCGATTTGACAACGAGAGTCACGGTGCTTAGCTTCTTAGCTTCGCGCTCGACCCTCCGTACGATTCCAGATGACTACCGCCTCTCGTTCGGTCCGCGCCCCACGCGGCACGTCGCTGACGTGCAAGGGATGGCTCCAGGAAGCCGCCCTCCGAATGTTGATGAACAATCTTGATCCCGACGTCGCCGAGCGCCCCGCCGATCTGATCGTGTACGGTGGCACCGGGCGGGCGGCACGCAGCTGGGACGCATTCGACGCGATCGTCGCCGAGCTCACAGCGGCTGGGCGACGATGAAACGCTCATCGTGCAGTCGGGAAAACCCGTCGGTGTCTTCAAGACGCACGCCAACGCCCCCCGAGTCCTGATCGCGAACGCGAACCTTGTTCCGAAATGGGCCACGTGGGAAACGTTCCGCGATCTCGAAGACCGCGGCCTGACGATGTACGGCCAGATGACCGCGGGGAGCTGGATCTACATCGGCACGCAGGGCATTCTGCAGGGCACCTACGAAACGCTGGCCGCAGTCGCGCGCCACCACTTTGGTGGCACCCTGGCGGGGACGCTCACGGTGACCGCCGGCCTCGGCGGCATGGGCGGCGCCCAGCCGCTCGCCGTCACGATGAACGAAGGCGTCGCGCTCGTCATCGAAGTGGACGCCGAGCGAATCGAGCGCCGGCTGGCGACCCGTTATCTCGACGAAGCGACCGACGACCTCGACGTCGCGCTCGCCAAAGTGAACGCGTGGCGGACGGAAAAGATCGCGCGCGCTCGATCGGGCTGCATGGCAATGCCGCGACGGTGCTGCCGGACCTCGTCCGTCGTGGCCTGACGCCCGACATCGTGACTGACCAGACCTCGGCGCACGACGCGCTCGTCGGCTACGTGCCGGACGGCCTGACGCTCGCCGCCGCCGATTCGCTGCGGCGAACCGATCCGGCCGAATACGAGCGCCGCTCGATCGACGCGATGGGCCGCCACGTCGCCGCGATGCTCGCGTTGAAGCGCCGCGGCGCCGTTGTCTTCGACTACGGCAACAACATCCGCGCCCAGGCGGTGAAGGCCGGCGTCGCGGATGCCTTCGACATCCCGGGCTTCGTGCCCGAATACATCCGGCCGTTGTTCTGTGAAGGCAAGGGACCATTCCGCTGGGCTGCGCTCTCGGGCGATCCGGCGGACATTGCCGTGACCGATCGCGCCGCGCTCGAGATGTTTGCCGACGACGAGCCGCTGTGCCGGTGGATTCGGCTGGCCGGCGAACGGGTCGCGTTCCAGGGATTGCCGGCGCGGATCTTCTGGCTCGGCTACGGCGACCGCGAGCGTTTCGGCCTCCGCATCAACGAGCTGGTGCGCGAAGGCGTCATCTCCGCGCCGATCGTCATCGGTCGCGATCACCTTGATACTGGATCGGTGGCGTCACCCAACCGGGAGACCGAGAACATGCGCGACGGGAGCGATGCGATCGCCGATTGGCCTATCTTGAACGCGCTCGTCAACGCGTCGGCGGGGGCGACGTGGGTTTCGGTGCATCATGGCGGCGGGGTCGGGATTGGCTACTCGATCCATGCCGGGATGGTGATCGTCGCCGACGGCTCCCGCGACGCCGACGAACGGCTGTCGCGCGTCCTGCAATGCGATCCCGGCATGGGCATCGTGCGGCACGCCGACGCCGGGTATCCGGAAGCAATTCAGTCAGCGAAACACCACGGGGTCAGGATTCCGATGGCGGAGGCACGGCGATGATGGCTCCACATGCGGGTCTCGAGCGGCGCATCCTCTCGGCGCTCGAGGCATCCCCACCGCGTATCCCGGTCTTGCTGGGCGGCTGCGGCACTGGCCGCACCACCACGCTGCACGGCCTGGCCGATCGGCTGGGGCGGGATGCGTGCCAGTACATCGATGTGGAGCGCGCGGCGAGTACGCCCGAACGCTTCTTCGCGGCGCTGACACAGCCCGGGCCGTTTGCCACCGGCGTCCCGGCCGACGGGCCGACGTCGGCACGCGAGGCCTTCGATCACACGCTCGCCTACCTGACGCGGGCGCGCGCCGGCGACAAGCCGGCGACGTTCCTCCTCGACGAGGTGCTCGAGCTGCGCACGTTCGAGAGTTTCCCGGGGCTGCGCCACGTGCTGCGCGATCTGATGCAGGCGCTGGCCGAGGCCGGCAATCGCTTCGTGCTGACCTCGCGCTACGTGGTCCGTGCCCATCGCCTGTTGCGCGACGCGACCGCCCGGTTCGAAGTCATCCACCTGCCGGCGCTGTCGCCGGCCGAAGTCAGCGCGATGCTGCCGCCGATGGGCGAAACCGGACGTGACGATCGCGAGTTCCTGAGCCGGACGATCCACGCGCTGTCGGATGGCCGCGCCTCATACGTGCGAGCGCTTGGCGAAACCTCGGCCGGCATCAGCGGGCGCGCCGGCGATCCGATTTCGGCGCTCACCGCGCTCCTCACGTCCGACGGCGCGCTCACCTCGTGGTGCGGCTACCGCTATGAGCTCCGGCTGCATCGCGCCCGCGGGTACGGGGCGCTCAAGGCGATCCTCGAGATCCTCGCCGAGGACGAACCGCTCACGCTGACCGAAATCGCGCAGCGGCTGCGCCGTACCCCAGGCTCGACCAAGGACTACCTGTCGTGGCTCGAAGACGTCGACCTCGTCGTCTCGCGCCAGAAGCG
Organism: uncultured Acidobacteriota bacterium; assembly: GCA_963841895.1. GTDB lineage: Bacteria > Acidobacteriota > Vicinamibacteria > Vicinamibacterales > UBA2999 > JACCSI01. The sequence continues at coordinate 185,393 of CAWJEO010000034.1, read as the reverse complement.
CTACAGCTTCTCCGATCCGCTCCTCCGGCTGTGGGTCCGCCTCCACTGCCGCCCGGTCCCGCCGACCGTGGACGAAGTCGCGCGCGAGGTCCAGACCTACGCGATCGCCCGCCTGCCGCAGCCCGAACCCTCCCTCGCCCTCGCCGGCGCCGGCGAACGCAAAGGGTGGGGCATTATCGAAATAGACTGACGAACGAAGAACTAAGAATGAAGAACTAAGAACGGAACGTTGAACGGTCAACGACGGAACGGTCAATGGAACGTTGAACGTCAGAACGTTGAACATGGAACGGAACGACGGAACTGAGAGCGGCGAACGCTTCTCTTGGCGGGGCTTACAACCAGACGGAACGACTTGGCGCGTAAATTTGCTTCTGCGATCGAGGTTCTGCGAGCTGGCTCTGCGTTCTAGTTCCGCATTGTGGTATCCAACTGCTTTACCTCTGGCCTGTTGGGCGTTCCCCCGTTCTACGTTGAGTTCCCTTGTTCTGCGTGCTCTGTTCCGCCGTTCCATTGACCGTTCCGTCGTTCCCCGTTCAACGTTCCATTCTTAGTTCTTCAGTTCTTCGTTCTTAGTTCTCCTCCGGTGGCGCAGCCGCCGGGCCATCGTTTCGCAACTGGCCAAGCGCCATCTTGGCGGCATCCTGCTCCGCGTCCTTTTTCGTTCGGCCCACGCCTTGGGCGATGACCTCGCCGCCGACCAGCACTTCGACGTGAAACAGCTTCCGGTGTTCGGGGCCGACTTCGCCGGCGACGCGGTACTGCGGCAGCGGGCGGCCGAAGCCCTGGACCGCCTCCTGCAGTCGTGACTTGTGGTCGCGGCCGAAGTAGCCGGGCCGGCCAGCCTGCTCCACCGCGTCACCCATCTCGCGCAGGAGGAACTGGCGGGCCGGCTCGAGGCCGCCGTCCAGATAGATCGCGGCGATCAGCGCCTCGCAGGTATCGGCGAGCAGCGCCTGCTTCTGCCGGCCGCCGGTCTTCTCCTCGCCGCGGCCGAGGATCATGTGCTCGCCGAGCTGCAACCGCTCCGCGAGCTCGGCGAGTGAGGTCGTCGAGACCAGCATCGCCTTGCACTTCGATTTCTGCCCTTCGCTCGAATCGGGGAAGGTGCGGCACAGGGCGTCGGCGATCACCGAGCCCGAGCACGGCGTCGCCGAGGAACTCGAGCGACTCGTTGTCCAGCACGCCGCCGCTCGGATCCTCGTGCGCCTTCGACTTGTGGGTCAGCGCATGCTCGAGCAGGCCGCGGTCGCGGAACCGGTACCCGAGTCGCGCTTCGAGCGTCGCGAACTGCTGCGGGAGCGGAACCACGAGGCCGCTGCCGACCTGCTCGCGATGACTTTCAATCACGCGCACCGCCTCCTCCGCCTCGTCGTCGCGCACCGACACCCGGGTTTCGCCCATCGGGTTGACCGTGAATGGAAACAGCGACGCCGGCGGGCCCGAGGTCCGGATCGACTGGATGCCGTGGCTGTCGAGCAGCGCCTGGACGACGCTGGCCTCGATGTTCGAGGCGGTGCGGAAGATGACGGTCAGGCCGGCCATGGATCAGAGGGTCGCGACGATCTGCGCCGCCCCGCTCGACCTTCATGATGATCATCGTCATGTCGTCGTGCTGATCGGCGCCGCCGGCGAAGGAGCGAAGGTCGGCAAAGATGAACGAGCGCAGCTGCTCGAAGGGCAGGTGCGCGTACTGCTCCAGCACCTTCGCCAGCCGCGTCTCGCCGTAGCAGTCGAACGCCTCGTTCATCGTCTCGCTGATGCCGTCGGTATAGAAGACCAGCAGGTCGCCGTCGCCCAGCGCCACCGTTTCTTCCTGGATCATCGCGTCGAACATCTCGCCGTTATCGAGCTGGAGCCCGAGCACCAGGCCGTCGGGAGCGAGGACCTGCGACTTGCGCAGGCCCGCCGGAGGTCGCCCGGGACGTGAATCACCGGGCAGTGTCCGGCGCGCGCGTGGACCATCTCGCCGCGCGCCAGGTCGATGATCGCGTACGACATCGTGATGAAGCTCTTCGAGTCGATATTGTCGGCCATGATCCGGTTGACCGCCTTGAGGAAATCGCGCGGCGAGGTGTGGGTGCGGGCCAGCGACTGCGCCAGGATCTTGAGCTGGGCCATGTAGAGACCGGCCGGCAAACCCTTGCCCGACACGTCGGCGATGAGCACGCCGAGTTTGGTCTCGGAGATCGGCAGGAAGTCGTAGTAATCCCCCGCCACCTCACGTGCCGGTTCACAGAACGCGGTGATGGCCAGGCCCGGCACGCCCAGCTTGCCCGACGGCAGCAGCCTCTGCTGGATCTCGCGCGCGGCCAGCATCTCCTGCTCCATGCGCGCCTTCTCGGCGTTCTCGCGCAGGAGCTTCGTGACCTCGCCGGTCATCAGGTTGAACGACTCGGCGAGCTCGCCCAGCTGGTCGCGGGCGCGGACCGGTATCTGATGCTGGAAGTTGCGGTTGCGCAGGTGCTCGGTGCCGGTGAAGAGGTCGTGCACGGCGCCGGTGATCTGCCGCGCGAGGATAGTGCCAATCACCAGCGCGACGAACTGAATGATCAGAAACAGGACGCCGATGAACGCAAGCACCGCAATCAGCAGCCGGAAAATGTCGCGCGGCGCCGACAGCCCGATGATGCGATCGTACACCTCGGTGATGTTGAGCCGAATCGCCACGGTCGCCTGATTCGCCGCCCCGGTCTGCCAGTGCCGGACGTCGAGAAACGCCACCCATCCATCGCCTAGCGTCGTCGCCGCCAAATCGTGGTCGGGCAGCCGGCTCTCGAGCAGCCGCCCGCGTGGCGTGAACACGCTCGCGTCGGTGTAGGGGAGCGCGCTGACCGCGCCGAGCCGGATGCCGGTCTCGTCGTGGAGCCGCGTCTCGATCGCGTTGGTGAACGGCAGATCGACGATCGCCGCCCACTGCGGGGCGGTGACTGTGGGAAGCGCCACCGCGCGTATCACGAGGCGATCTTCGGTTCCGTCCGGCCCGGGTGCTTCGTAGGCCAGCAACCCGGCAAACCCGCCGCACGGAATCCACGGCGGCAATTGATCGGGCGCATCGAGGTGCTGCCAGGGGCCGATGCGCAGCGGCCGCGGTGTCGGCGCTTTCGTCGACGCATCCGCCGACGGGCACTGGATCTTCGTCACCGGGACGATCGAAATCGACGTAAACGGGTAGCGCTCGACGACTTGCGCGTGGCGTTGCTCGAGCCGCCGGCGCAGGATGTCGGGCGCATCGCCGTGCTCGGCTTCGAGCACGACCGACTGGGCAAGAAAGTTGGCCTGATCCGCGAGCGTCCGCACCCGCGACTGCAGCAGATAGGTGCTCACGTTGAGGAAGAGGAGCAGGCCGGCAAGCAGGAAGAAGCCGATGATCAGCAGCCCGGGCACCAGCCCGACGAAGAAATACGACAGGATCAGCTTGCGGCGGACCCGCCACAGCAGCCGCCGCTTGGCCCAGACGATGCCGCGCGCGAGGCCGTAGCCGGAGACGAGGATGATGGCGAGGCTGCCGACCGCATCAATCGGATCGAAGGCCGCCGCAGCCGCCGCCGAGATCCAGCCGAGGAGACGGCCAAGGGCTTTGATCGCGAGGCCGGCGACGAGCAGCGCGCCCCGGAGCGCTATGCAGCAGCCAGCGCCGGAGTACGTCCGTCCGCGACGGTGAGGCACCGGGCAGGAGCGGACGGGTCGTCATCGGTGATGATTGCGCAGAAAGGACATCCGCAGATTACGCGGATTAGGCAGACTTTTCAGATCTGGGATCATGGCACTATCGAGACTCGGTGCCAACCGTGCAAGTTTTCCCGAACCCAGCCAGATTCAACAGCTTGAGTGCTCAATCCGTTTACCAGAATAATCTGCGTAATCTGCGCAATCTGCGGATATCTGTCTCGGCGTAATCGACTGTCGTTCTGCGTAATCGCTCTCCTCGCGAATTCTAGCAGAGGGAAAAGGACACTCCGTGAGACTCACCGACACCGCGCGTTTCAGCACTGTCTGCATCCATGCCGGCCAGGAGCCCGATCCGACAACCGGCGCGATCATCACGCCGATCTACCAGACCTCGACCTACGTGCAAGAGGGCCTGGGACAGCACAAGGGCTTCGAGTATGGACGGACGCAGAACCCGACCCGGATGGCGCTCGAGGCCAACCTGGCGGCAATCGAGCGTGGCGCCGCCGGGTTTGCGTTCGCGTCCGGGATGGCGGCGATCGACGCCATCCTGACCCGTCTCGAGAGCGGCGACCATCTGGTCGTCAGCGACAACACCTACGGCGGGACGTTCCGGCTGTTCGAGCGCGTGCGGCGGAAGTTCGGGCTGGACTTCACCTACGTCGACACCTCGCGGCTCGACACGATCGCGCCGGCGATCACCCCGCGAACGAAGTATCTGTTCATCGAGACGCCGACCAACCCGATGCTGCGGGTGACCGATCTCGCCGCGGCCAGCGACATCGCGCACGAGCACAACGTCAGGGTCGTCGTCGACAACACCTTTGCCAGTCCCTACATCCAGCAGCCGCTCGCGCTGGGCTGCGACATGGTGACGCACAGCACGACGAAGTTCCTCAACGGCCACAGCGACAGCGTCGGCGGCGTCGTCGTCCTGAAGCACCAGGACGACGTCGAGTGGATGAAGTTCGTGCAGAACGCGGCCGGCGCGATCCTCGGGCCGATGGACTCGTGGCTCGTCCTGCGCGGGACCAAGACGCTGCCGATCCGGATGGAGCGGACCAACAGCAACGCGCAGGCGCTGGCCGAACACCTCGCCGCGCATCCCAAAGTGCAGTCGGTGATCTACCCGGGGCTGCCCGACCATCCGCACCACGCGCTGGCAACGCGGCAGATGCGCGGCTACGGCGGGCTGATCTCGTTCGACGTCGGATCGATCGAGGAGGCGAAGCGGATCCTGCCGCGGTTCCGGCTGATGTCGCTGGCCGAAAGCCTGGGCGGCGTCGAGACGCTGATCTCGCATCCGGCGGTGATGACCCACGCTTCGGTGCCCCCGGATCGCCGGGCGGCGATCGGGATCACCGACGGCATGATCCGCATCTCGGTGGGCATCGAGGACGTCGACGATCTCAGAGAGGATCTGGATCAGGCTCTTTCGTCTAGCGCTTCGCGCTCGGCAGTCGATCGGCTATCGGCTATACGGCTAGCCTGAGAGCGCCGAAGGCCGATCGCTGAAAGCCGAAAGCCGCGACTAGCGCCCTCGGCGCTAGTCGATTGACTGCCTGAGCCACTCGAGATAGGTCGTCGACCCATCCCCGATCGGCAGGACGAGGATCTCTGGAACATCGTAGGGGTGGAGTTCGTTCAGGCGGACCTTGAGCGGCTCCACGCGTGCCGCCATCGTCTTGATGATCAGCTGGTGCTCGTTGACCACCTCGACGTTGTCCTCCCACCGGTAAGTCGACGACATCGGCGGCAGCACGTTGACGCAGGCGGCGAGCCGCTCGGTGACGAGCGCGCGGGCCAGCGCCGCGGCATCTTCGTCGATGGGAAACGTCGTGAGCACTACGACAAACTGATGCCGGATCCATGGGGGGATTCCTCTTGTACTCGCGCGATTCTTCTTGTACTCTCGGACGAAGTTCGGTACGCTAACGAATCCGCCGCGTCAAGGTCAGGAGCCTCGACGGGCCCGGTATTCTTGCACGTTCATGACTGACGCCGCAGGCCGAAACTCGACCGAGCCGATGACCCGGGGGACGCTCATCCGCCGCGGCCGGCGTCTCGTGCACTACGTGCTCGGGTTCGTCACCGTCGTCCTCGTCATCGATGCCGTGGTCGGCGAGAAGGGACTGCTGGCGCTGCTCAAGGCGCGGCGCGACTTCTCGGCGGTCCAGCACGCGCTCGGGCAAGCCCGGGTCCAGAACGCCCAGCTTCGCGAAGACGCCCGTCGCCTGCGAGAGGATCCCACCGCCATCGAAGAAATCGCCCGCCGCGATCTCGGCCTGATCAAGCCGGGCGAAAAGCTCTTCATCATCAAGGAAGCCGCGCCCAAACCCTGAACCGTCGGTCCCGGGCTATGATGCTGGTTTGCTCATCAACCCTGGAGGCCGTGAATGGCGGTGCAAGTTGCAAGTGCGGAATGGAAAGGCTCGCTGAAGGAAGGCGCAGGCACGATGCGCACCGGAAGTGGCGCGTTCGAAGGCCCTTATACATTCGTGTCGCGGTTCGAGACCGGCCCCGGCACCAATCCTGAAGAACTCCTCGGCGCCGCGCATGCCGGCTGCTTCTCGATGGCGTTGGCGGCGGGACTGGGCCGCGCCGGTCACACCGCCGACGAGCATCCGCACGACCGCGAAAGTGCACCTCGGCGCCAGTGAAGCCGGGCCCGACGATCACGCAGATCGACCTCGACGTCGAGGGCGAGGTGCCGGGGATCGATCAGGCGACCTTCCAGCAGTTTGCCGACGGCGCCAAGACCGGCTGCGTGGTCTCCCGGGCACTGGCCGGCGTAAGACCATCAACCTGAACGCCAAGCTCGTTTAGTCCGCGGGCGTCGAATGGCGCGCATTCGGCTGATTCACTGGAACGGACCCGAGGGACGTGAGCGGCGGCTCCAGCTGGCGTCTCTTGGTTACGACGCGCAGTTCGACGACCTCGATGGGCCGGCGCTCGGGCGGGCGATGCGCGCCAGCCCGCCGGACGCGTTCGTGATCGATCTCTCTCGCCTGCCCTCGCACGGCCGGGAAGTGGCGATGTCGCTGCGCAGCCACAAGGGCACGCGCCACATTCCTCTCGTCTTCCTCGACGGCGATCCGGCGAAGGTGGCCGCGTTGAAGGGGATCCTCCCGGACGCCACCTACACCACGTGGGGACGCCTCAAAACCGCGCTTCCCCGGGCCCTCGTGCGGCCGGTGATATCGCCTGTCGTGCCGCCATCGTCGATCTACTCGGGCAAGCCAACCGTCGAAAAGCTTGGCGTCAAGGCCGGCATGCGGGTGTCGGTCCTGAACGCTCCCAAGGGCCTGGCCGAGACGCTCGCGCCGCTTCCCCGCGGCATCAGGCTCACGGCAAAGTCCGCGGCGGACGCCGACCTCTTTCTCGTGTTCATTCGCACGCAACGCGAGCTGGCCGCGCAGTTGGCGGCGCTCGGTCGCGATGTCGATCGCCAGTCGGTCTGGCTCATCTGGCCGAAGACTGCGTCGGGCGTCAAAACCGACCTGAACGGCAACGTCGTGCGCGAGTCGGGGCTGGCTGCCGGATTCGTTGACTACAAGGTCTGCTCGGTGGACGACACCTGGTCGGGCCTCGCCTTCAAGCGCCGCAAATAACGCACAACGTCTGCTGATCTGGAAGGGCGTGAGGGGTAGGTTACCGAGCTCACTCGATCGCTGAATCCCGCCGGGATCACCATGTCACCGACCTGACCCGATCACCTGATCACCAGATCGCGGTCGGCTTGCCATCTACGAAATGATTCGTATAATACGCCCATGCCACGCTTCGACACCCTCGGCCGCGACTTTCGCTTTGCCCTCAGGCTGATGCGGCAGACGCCCGTCGTGAGCGCGGTGGCCATGCTCTCGCTGGCGCTCGGCATCGGCGCCAACGTCGCGATCTTCAATCTCGTCAATGCGCTGATGCTCAAGGCGCTGCCGCTGCACGAGCCCGAGCGGCTCGTCCTCCTGCAGTTCCCTTCAACTGACGCGGGGCAGCCGCCGCGAACCTCGTTCACGAATCCGCAGTGGGAATATCTGCGCGATCATCAGGACTTCCTCGGCGGCGCCCTCGCGGTCGGCACGACCCGCGTGAACCTCAACGCGGGCGGCGAAGCCCGCCAGGTCGCCGGACTGCTCGCGAGCGGCCGCTTCTTCGACGTGCTCGGCGTGATGCCGATCATCGGACGCACGTTCACCGCCGAAGACGATCGCCGCAAAGGCGGCAAGGACGGACCGGTCGTGGTCCTGAGCCACGCATTCTGGCAGCGCGAGTACGGCGGCGATCGCGGCGTTCTCGGCCGGGCGATTTATCTCGATGGCCATGCGTTCACGATCATCGGCGTCGCGCCGCCGGAATTCTTCGGCATCGAGGTCGGTCGGACCTTCGACGTCGCGATGCCGCTCGGCATCGAGCCGATCCTCCGTGGCGCCGAGAGCTCGCTCGATCAGCGCAGCTCGTGGTGGCTGCGGATGTTCGCCCGCCTGGCGCCTGGTCAGACCGTCGAGCAGGCCAACGCGCGGCTCGCCGCGTTCCACCCCTCGTTGCGCGAGGCCACGATGCCGCAGGATTGGCGGCCGCAGGATCAGAAGAATTACCTCGCGCAGCCCCTCACCGCCGGGCCCGGAGCCACCGGCATTTCGGGTCTCCGCACCCGCTACAGCCAGCCGCTGTACGTCCTGCTCGGCATCGTCGCATTGGTGCTGCTGGTCGCGTGCGGCAACATGGCGAATCTGCTGCTCGCGCAATCGACCGCGCGGCAGCGCGAGATCGCGATCCGGCTGTCGCTCGGCGCGTCGCGGTGGGTCGTGGCCCGCCAGCTCCTGATCGAAAGCATGCTGCTGTCGTTTCTCGGCGCCACCGCGGGCGTGGTCCTCGCCTTCTGGGGCAGCCGCGCCCTCGTCAATCTCATTTCGACACGCACCGCCATCGTCACCCTCGACCTGGCGATGGACTGGCGCGTGCTGGGCTTCACGATGCTGGTCGGCATGGTGACCGGATTGCTGTTCGGGGTTGCGCCGGCGCTGCGCGCGACCGGCCTGACGCCGGCCGCGGCCCTCCGCGATCACTCGCGCGGCGTGGTGTCGGGCGGCGGCCGCTTCAACCTCGGGCACGGCCTCGTGGCGCTGCAGGTCGCGATCTCGTTCGTGCTGGTGCTCGGCGCGAGCCTCTTCGTGCGCACGCTGGTCGACTTGACGCTCGCAGAACATGGGCTTCGACGAAAAACGCGTCCTGATCGCGAGCGTCGATCTGCGGCGCACCAACCTCACCGACAAGGAGCGGCCGGCGTTCTTCGCGCGCATTCGCGACGCCGTGGCGCAGGCGCCTGGCGTCGAGGCTGCCGCGGTCTCGGTGCTGACCCCGATGAGCAACAACGTCTGGAACAACCTGATCGTCGTGCCCGGCTACGACGCGCCCGAACGCGACCGCGTCGCCAACTTCAATCGCGTCACGCCCGACTATTTCAAGGTGATGTCGACGCCGATCCTCACCGGCCGCGACGTCTCGGCCACCGATTCCGTCGGCGCGCCGAAGATCGCCCTCGTCAACGAGGCGTTCGCCAAGAAATTCTTCAGCGGTCAGGATCCGATCGGCAAGACGTTCACGATCGGCACCGGTCCCCGAGCGACGACGCAGCAGGTCGTCGGCCTCGTGGCCGACGCCAAGTACGTCAGCCTGCGCGAACCGCCGCCGCCGACGATGTATGTCGCCTGGGAGCAGACGGAGACCGCGTCGTCTGTGGCGCGCGTCAGCGTTCGCGTGAACGGCGCGGCCAACGCGCATCGCGCGACGGTCCTGCGCGCCATCGAGGGCGTTCACAAGGAAGCCGTCGTGGACTTCAAGGCGTTCGAAGAGGACGTTCGTGCCGCCGGTGATCCAGGAGCGGCTGATCGCCTCGCTGTCGGCGTTCTTCGGCGGGCTCGCGCTGCTGCTCGCCGCCCTCGGGCTTTACGGCGTGATGTCGTACTCCGTCGCCCGGCGCCGCAACGAGATCGGCATCCGCATGGCGCTCGGCGCCGAACCGGGCAGCGTCATGCGGCTGGTGCTGTGGAACGTCGCGCTGGTGACACTCCTCGGCCTGGTCCTCGGCGCCGCGGTATCGATGGGCACCGGCCGCTTCGTCAACACCCTCCTCTTCGGACTCGTCGCGAGCGACACGACGATGGTCGCCGTCGCGGCGGTCACGCTCGGCACCGCGGCGATCGTCGCGGGCTACTTACCGGCGCGACGCGCGGCCCGCGTCGATCCGATGGCAGCGTTGCGGGAGAACTGAAGCCGGTCGGCTCCGGATGCGCTACGCGCGCGCTCCGTTGCCAAAGCCGCGCCGAATCGCGCATCCGCGCGAGGTACCTCGATCCGTCCGCAGTCTACGGCCTGCAGGCCCACACTCCACGGTCCCCGGTGCCCTGTGCCCTGTGCCCTGTGCCCTGCGCCCCTGCGCCCTGTGCCCGCGCCTGCGCCCTCTGCCCTTGCCCTTTGCCCTATGTGCCCTTTGCCCTTTGCCCTGCCCTTTGCACCTTTGCCCGTTGCCCGTTGCCCGTTGCCCGTTGCCTTTGCCCTTTGCCCCGCTTTTGAAGCCCTGGCCCCCGACCCCTGACCCCTGATCCCTGTCCGCTTTGTCTCAAAGAGTTCCCTCGGCTGAGTTAACATGAGGCGCGCCGTTTCGCCCCCCTTGCGGTGCATTTTCGGATACACGGACGAGGATCACATGGATGCACGCGCGAGTGGTTCGCCTAAAACCATCGGCCGGTTCCGCGTGGAATCGTTGCTGGGCGTCGGCGGGATGGGCGAAGTCTACAAAGCGGTAGACCCCACCCTGCAGCGGACGGTTGCGATCAAGACCGTCCGGCCCGACATCGATCGACCGGACTACCTCGAGCGGCTCTATCGCGAGGCGCAGGCCTGCGCCCGCCTCGCCCACCCCAACATCGTCACCGTCTACGAAGCCGGTGAGTTCGAGGGCGTGGTCTACATCGCGATGGAGTACCTCAAGGGCGAGGACCTCGCGACCGTGCTGCGCCGCCGCGAGCTCACCTTCGAAGCCAAGATTCGCATCCTGCTCCAGGTCCTCGACGCGCTGCATCACGCCCACAACGAAGACGTCGTGCACCGTGACATCAAGCCGAGCAACGTGTATCGACAGCTCGACGGGTCGATCAAGCTCGTCGACTTCGGGCTCGCGCGCATGATGCGCGCCGAGACGCTGACGCTGAGCGGCGCGGTGATGGGAACGCCGCACTACGCCTCGCCCGAGCAGCTCAAAGGCGAGCACATCGACAAGCGGACCGACGTCTACTCGGTTGGCGCGCTCGCCTTCGAGATGTTCGCCGGCCGTCGCCCGTTCCAGACCGAGTACGACAGCGTCGCGACGATCGTCCTCAAGGTCATTTCCGAGCCGACGCCACCGATGGATGTCTCGCTCAGCCGGGCGTTTCCCGAAATCGAGCGCATCGTCGACAAGGCGATGTCGAAGCAGCGCGACGAGCGGTATCAGACCGCAGCGGAGATGCGCGACGACTTCGCCGCGTTCCTCGAAAGCTCGCGCGACGCGATCAGCACCATCGAGATCGAGCTCAACACCGCGGCCCTGGCCACGCTCGAGGAAGCGCAGCAGCTCCTCGCCACCGGTCAGAAGGACGAAGCGCAGACGCTGCTGACGACGACGCTCAAGACGAATCCCGACGCACGCGCCCTTGGCGAGCTCCTCGATTCGACGCGGCTCCGTCCGCCGTCACTTGGCGCCACCGTCCCGATCAAGCGCGACCTCGCGCCGATGCCCGAGATCCCGACGGAAAGAGAAGTGGTCGCCGCGGCGGCTACCGTGCCGGCGCCGGACATCGGCATGCCGACGCACGTCCTGCCCAAGGCGGCAGCGGCGGCGACGATGGCGATCGAGCCGCAACGCTCGTCGACGGTCATGTGGTGGATCGCTGGCGCGGCAGCAGCTGCGCTGCTCGTCGCCGCTGTATGGGTCTCGAGGCCGGCCGATCCGTCCGTGTCGAGCCCCTCGTCGACAGCGGCCACCACCGCGCCAGCCACCACGGCGCCAGCCACGACCTCGGGTACGACTGCCGGCACGCCAGGAGCGGCGGCGCCCTCGACGGCCGCACCCGCGACGCCGGCGTCACCCCCGTCAACCGCAGCGACAAACCCGACCGCCGCGCCGACGACGCCAGCCGGCGCACCGTCAAGCGCCTCCGCGACAACGACACCCGTACCACCGGCGACCGGACAGGCCGCGAGCAACCTGCCGGCACCGGGCGCTCCCGCTGCAGCGCCGACGACCGCGGCCGCAACGCCAGCAACACCCGAGGCGCTCACCGCCAAGCAGATCTTCTATAACGAGGGGAAGGGCGGCGCGGCTGCGACCAACGCCGGCCTGCGCTTCCGGCTGATTCAAAAAGTCGCCGACGGCGGCGAGTCCGACGTCGATCCCGGCAAGACGTTCAAGAGCGGCGACAGCGTACGGTTCGCATTCGAGTCGAACATCGACGGTTTCCTTTACGTCGTGCAGCAGGGATCGAGCGGCAACTGGACAGTGCTGTTCCCGAATCCCGACATCAACGGCGGCCGCAACCAGATCAAGAAGGGCGAGCAGTACAACGTGCCCGACGAGGCCTGGTTCACCTTCGACGACAATCCAGGCACCGAAAACGTGTTCGTCTTCCTGAGCCGCGATCAGGTCAGCGTGTTGCCGGGCTTCAACCGTCCGGTGACGCGTATGGAAAGCGTCCAGGCCGCCGTCGTCCGAGACCTGCAGAACAGCATCCGGTCGCGCGATCTCATCTTCGAGCGCGAGCGCCCGGCCGCCGGCGCGAAGCCGAGTCAATCGACGTTTGTCGTCAACCGCGAGGAAGTCGGGAAAGCCGGTCTCAGCGGTCATTCGGCTCGTGCACGGGCAGTAAGCCATCACCGGCCGTCAGCATGCTCAAGGAGTCGAAGCATGCGTGCGTGCGTCAGATGTTGTGCCTGGTCCTGTTGGTGTCCACGGCAGGCCTTGCCGGATTCGGCCAGACGCCGTCCGCGGGGCTGAGGATCGTCGTGATCGAAGGCGAAGAAGGCGTCAACATCATTCAGCAGAAGAGCGCGGTCCAGCCCGTCGTGGAAGTGCGCGACCAGAACGACCTGCCGGTCGCAGGCGCGTCGGTGGTCTTCCTGATCGGCGGCAGCAGCAAGGCCGCAAGCTTCGCCAAGGCCTGAGCCAGTTGACCGTCGTGACCGATGCCGCAGGCCGCGCGGCCGTGACCGGACTGCAACCGGTTGGCAACGGCGCCTACAGCATCCAAGTGACCGCGTCGGCGCAGGGCCAGACAGCGACCGCGTCGATCAGTCAGACGAACTTCGCGAGCGTCGCCGAAGCCGCGCAAGCGGGCAAGGTTCCGGGCTCGCAGTCGGGATCGAGCGCCAGCAGCGGCGGCTCTGGTGCCGGGTCGGGCGCCGGTGCGGGTGCCGGGGCGGTGCGGGCGCCGGCGGCGGTCTGTCGGGCGTGGCGATTGGCGGCATTGCGGCAGGAGCGGTCGCCGGCGGTCTGGTCGCAGCCAAGGCGGCGGGCGGCGACGACAGCTCGGCCAGCTACGCCCCAGACGCCGACAACAACCACACCGCCGCCGGCCACACCGGCTCCGCCACCGACGACTCCGACGCCACCCCCGACAACGCCAACTCCACCGCCGACCACGCCGGCGCCCCCGCCGACCACACCGGCATGCACGACGCAGATCGCGTCGCTCACTGCCAGCGCGGACCGACTCACAAACGTCGCCTTTCAGTGCGCCACCGTACCGACCCAGACGTGTGTCAACCAGTACGTTCCGGCGTTCAATGAGTACTTCGACGCGCTGAACAACGTGTGCACGTGCCTGGGGCCTGCGCTCACCGCCGAGCAGCGCGCCAGCTTCCGCCAAGCGTACGAGGCGTACCAGGAACTCGGCGCCGACGTCGGCTTCAGCACGCCGCCGATTCCGGCCTGCTACAGATGACACCCACTGCAGCAGCAGCGTTCGTGCTGTTGCTGCTCGTGCCCACGCCGCCAGAGCAGGTCGTCGCTGGTGTGGTCCGCGGCTGCCGACGACGGTGTCGTCAGCCACGCGCGCGTGCGGCTGGTGTGCGCGGACGCAGTGCGCTCCGCCGAAACCGGCAGAGACGGGAGGTTCAGGTTCGAGCGCATCGCAACGGTCGAAGGCTGCACGGTGCGCGTCGAGCAGGACGGCGTGGCGCCGTTGGACATGCCGGTCGATGCTGCCAGCGCCGATCGCCTGGTCGTGCGGCTGCCGATCCGCGTCACGCAGAAGGTTGAAGTCGTCGCGCAGCAACCCGCGCCGTCTCCGTCGCTGTCCATCACGCTCACCGAGGCGGAATTCAGCCGGCTCGCGCCAACCACCGCACAGCTGATCGAACATGCGCGGCAGCTGGCCGGTTCGCCGGAGGCGCCAGCCATCTACGTGGATGGACTGCCGGCGACGACTTTGCCGCCGATCACGCAGATCGCGGCGATTCGCGTCAACGCGGATCCGTTCTCCGCCGAATACGCGAACGGCGACATGCCAACCATTCACATCATCACCAAGGCGCCCGCACGAGTGTTCGGGGCACAGATCGGAAGCGAGGGCTTTGCGTTCGGCGAGCGCAACGTGCTCGATCCGTCCACACGTTCCTCCTCGTCCGGCCTCAACGCCGTCGTCAGCGGCCCTGTACCCAGGGTCCCGCTGGGCTTCCGAGTGGATGCCGCCGTGTCGCGGCGCGCCGCCGCCGCGCCGATTCGCGCCCTCCTTCCTGCCGACACGCCGGCTGCGCGCGCCAACACCGTCACCGCGCGCAACGACGGTTCGAGCGCTGGCGCGGAGATCTTCTATGCCGGCCGCGGGAAAGACCGCGCGCGCGGTGATCCGCGAGAGCCGCACGTCGAGCACCAACGCGGGCGTCGGCGGGCTGATCCTGGCCGAAGCGGGAAGCTCCGTCGAATCGCGCGGCCGCGAGATCCGCGCGACCGTGAACCGCTCGTCGGGCCCATGGCTGCACGACACCGGACTGCTGCTGGTGACGTCCGGATCCGAGATGCGCGCCAACAGTCCTGACATCGGCGTGTTCGTCGCCGGCGCCGTCACGCTGGGCGGCAGCTCCATCAGCCGGCTCGACTCGGATCGCTTGACCTGGACCTTGAAGCACACGGTCCGATCCACGTCCGACCGGCCCTGGACGGCGGGCGTGACGAGTGGCGGCTCGCATCTCCGATCGCACCTCACCCCCAACCCGCTAGGCCAGCTGCAGTTCAACTCGATTGACGCGTACGAGGCGGCCCGGGTCGGCGAGCCCACGGGGACGCTGCTGCTCTCGCGCGGCGTCAGCGCCCGGCACTACACCGACCTGACCGTGGCCCCGTTCGTACAGCGCGTCGTCGCGCGCACGTCGCATCTCGAAGTCGTGGCCGGTCTGCGAGCCGACATGCAGCGGCGGTTCGGGGTGGTGCTCTCGCCGCGTCTCACGGTCGGCGGACGCTGGGACGCGCTGACCGTGGCGGTCGGCTCCGGCGTGTTCGCGCGCAGTGTGCCCGACGCCATCGTGCTCTCGACGTTCGAACGCGATGGCAGTCAGCAGCAGCAATTTCTCGCCTCTGGCCTGTCGCTGCTCGATCTCGCCGCACCCGATCTGTCGGCGCTCCCGAGTTTGCGCGCGCGGCTGGACGACCGGCTGACGCGGCCGCGCGAACTCATGCACCGCGTCGCCATCGAGCGCCGCATCGGGCGGCTGGCGCCGGCGTTGGAGGTCGGATGGTCCCGCGAGACGCGCCGCCTCGGATCGGATCGCGTGCGCGAAGAGGACGGCTGGATTGACGTGCTGCAGTCGAACCGCGCGAGCCGCCGCCGGCGAGTGCTGGCGGTACTTCGCTACACCCATGGGTCGCAGTACCTCTCCGCCTCGTACCTCTGGACGCACGCGCGCGACAACGGCGGGCCGGGCGCATACACGCCGGGGGACTGCCGCTCGCCGGCGAATGGGCGCCGACGGCCGGCGTGTCGCCGCACACGATCACGCTGCTGGGGACGCTGCGGCTGCCTGGCGGCGTCTCGGTGAACGTCAACGACATGTGGGGCGGCGGCGCGCCGTTCAACATCACCAGCGGTGTCGACGCCGACGGCAACGGCCTCTTCGTCGACCGCGGCGGCCGGCGCCGCAACAGCGGCCGCGGACCGTCGCTGCACTCGCTCTCGCTCTACGGCTACAAGCGACTGCGGTTGCCCGCGACGGTCGCCGGGCACCGCTTTCACGCGAACCTCGGCGTGCAGGCCGCCAACCTCCTGAACACGCGAAACATCACGACGATCGGATCGGTCGCGGGGGCGGCGACGCTGGGCCGCGCCCTGTCGGCGCTGCCCGGGCGCTCGGTGCGCACGTTCATCAGCATCGACTGAGTGCCGTACAATGTCGAGGCGGACGGGTGCGTCGCCGGTCCGGCTCCCCAGTGGAGGTTTCATGCTCCGGCTCGCCTTGATTCTGCTGGCGTCGGTCAGCCTGTCGGCGCAGGCACAACCTGGCGCCAAGCCGCAGCCGTCGGGACAGGAGAAACCGCGCGATCTCATCCTGACCGGGCCGAAAGGCGATCCGATCGGGAAGCCGCGGCCCGCCGGCGTCCCGCGCGGTTACGCGTTGATCGTCGGCATCGCGCAGTACCAGAACCTCGCCCCCGACAAGCAGCTGCAGTTTCCGGAGAGCGACGCGGAGGCGATGTACCGCGTCCTCATCAACCGCGAGGGCGGATCGTTCCCGGCCGAGAACGTCAAGTTCCTGAAGGGATCGCAAGCCACGCTCGCCAACATCAAACGCGAGCTCGAAGTCTGGCTGCCCTCGGTCGCGCAGCCGCAGGATCGCGTGGTCGTCTACTTCGCGGGGCACGGCTTCGTCAAAGACGGCAAGGGCTATCTCGCACCGTGGGACGTCGATCCGAACAAGCTCGACACCACCGGCTATCTGATGTCGTCGGTCGGCGAGATTCTGGCCAATAAAATCAAGGCCGGCTGGAAGGTCCTGCTCACCGACGCGTGTCACTCAGGCAAGATCAACGCCGAGACGACCAACGACGCGCTCGAAGCGCAGTTCAGCGCCCTGCCCACCAGCTTCCTCACGCTCACCGCGACCACCGAACGCGAGCAGAGCTTCGAGGACCCCAACCTCGCCACCGGCTTCGGCTTCTTCACCTACTTCCTGGTCCAGGCGTTCCGCGGCTACGCCGACAACGATCCGTGCGACGGCCAGATCACCGCCGACGAGCTGATCGAGTACGTCCGCTCGAACGTGCGCCGCTACGCCCGCGAACGCTCGCTCACCCAGACGCCGACCGCGCGCGGCGACTACGAGCCGGAGATGGTGCTGGGGGTCGCCACCGAGTGTCTCGGCACCGGCGACAAGTCGCCGTCGATGTTCGGCACCGCGGTCATCGAAACCAATCTCGACGACGTGGATGTCTACATCGACGGGAAGCTGATCGGCCGCATCTCGAAGGCCAAGCCGTTGGTGGTGCCGAGCTTGTCGAGCGGCTTACACGAGTTCCAGGGCGTCAAGGCCGGCTACGAGCCCGAACGCAAGGAGATCATGATCTCGCCCGGCCAGGAATCCGCGGTCACCCTTCGCATCCGCTACGTCCGCCAGGTGAAGCCACCGGCGCTCGAGCTGAACGAACAGGGCGAGAAGCTGCTGTTCACGCGCCGATCGTCGTTGAGCCTGATGAATCTCGTCCCCGCCGAACGCAAGCAGAGCGATGCCGACCTGCAGCGCGCCGCCGGCTTCTTCGAGAAGGCGCTCGGGGTCGATCCCAACTACACGGTGGCGGCCTATCACCTCGGCCAGGTGCACCAGCTGCTCCTCAATCACGAAGAGAGCGTGAAGTACTTTCAGCGCGCCATCGCCATCGACCCGACGCACGTCGATTCGCGCATCGAGTGCGCCGCGGTCCTGATCGAGAACGGCGATCCCGACGAAGCCATCCGCCAGCTCACCGAAGTCATCCGGATGGAGGCGACCAACGACGAGGCGTTTTCGATGCTGGCGCGCGCCTACTGGGACAAGGGCGCGTGGCCGCAGTCGATCGAGGTCGCCGACCAAGGCCATCGCGCTCGAGTCGTCGAACGCGCAAGCGCACCTCTGGCGCGCCGACGCGACCCGCCAGCTGGCCGCGGCGGAGAAGAACAAAGCCGCGCCAGGCTGCGCTCTACACCGACGCGCGCGCCGACTACCGCGAGTTTCTGAATCTCACCAACTTCTCGTCGGGACTCGGGGCGAAGCTCGCGTTTCACTTCATCGGCTTCGGCATCGGCAGCCGGCGCCACGCCGATCGCCAAGGCGCCTACGACAGCCTGCGAGGCTCGGGATTTCTCGGTCTGTGTCTCTCGGAGCAGAAGGTCGGCAACCCGCTCAAGGCCCGTGACTACTGCCAGCGTGCGCTCAAGCACGTCCCGAACGATCCGATCGCTTACTTCCTGCTCGGCAACGTCAACCGCGACATCTACAACGTCCGCCAGACCTGCGACTACCTGACCGCCGCGCGCGCCAGCTACGCCCGGATGCTCGAGATCAACGCCGATCTCGACGAGTCGAAGAACGCCAAGAACTACGTCGGGCAGATCGACGGCATCCTGCCGGTGCTCGGCTGCCGCCGCTAGGCGGATGTCACGTCCACTCGTTCGTCACGCGCGCGATTTCCAGCTCGCGGTCACGTCGGTAAGCTATACTCCCCGCGCGAAGATGTTGTCATGTCCGTCTAAGTCGCGTCCCTGCGCGCATCGGCGACGCCGCGAGGCGTGTATTCTTCGTTCACTCACGGAGGGTTCAATGTCCAGTTCAGGCTTGGTGGCTGGCCCGCGGCTCCGGCTTGCGGCCGTCTGCGTGCTCGCGCTCATCGTGGCGAGCACCGCGTCTGCCACGTCCGGCCTGCGAGACGGCAACGACGGCGCGCTCTCCGTCGAGACCGATCCCGCAGGGGCGGCGGTGTATGTCGACGGCCGCTTTGTCGGCCAGTCGCCGCTCACCCTTCCCGCGGTCGCCGCCGGCGATCATCGTCTCCGCGTCGTCAAGGACGGCTTCCTCGAGAACAGCCGTCTTGTCCGCGTCACCAGCGGTAAAGCGGAAGCGGTACGACTGCGTCTCACATCGCGAACCGGTCAGGCGCCACCGGCGCAGCCTGGCGGCCTGCGCATCGTCGTGATCGAAGGCGAAGACGCCGTCAACATCATCCAGCAGAAGACCGCGGTCCGCCCGATCGTCGAGGTGCGCGATCGCAACGACCTCCCGGTCGCCGGCGCGTCGGTACTGTTCACGATCGGCGGCGGCAGCGGCGGGGCGACGTTCGCCGGCGGCGCATCCACCGTGACGGTCACGACCAACGCGGCCGGCCGTGCCGCGGTCACCGAGCTGAATCCGGTGAGCAACGGACAGTTCCAGATTCGCGTGGATGCGAGCTATCAGGGTCAGACGGCATCGACGACGATCACCCAGACGAATTTCCTGACGGCGGCCCAGGCAGCGCAGGCCGGACAGGCGGCGGGCCAGGCCGGCGCGGGCGCTGGCGCCGGTGGCGGTGGCCTCTCCAATCTCGCGATCGCCGGCATCGTCGGCGGCGCGGCCGCGGGCACGTTCGGTGTCCTCGCCGCGACCGGCGTCGTCGGCGGCAACGAAGCGTGCACGTTCAGCGTGAGCCCGACGACGGTCACCGTGGGCAGTGCTGCGGGCACCGCGACCGTCACCGTCACCGCGGAACCGGCGAATTGCGATCCCGCGGCGTGGACGGCGACGGCGACCAACGCGCCGTTTGTCACGCTCAACCCGGCATCGGGCAGCGGCAACGGATCGGTGACGCTGAACATCGCCGCGAACACCGGCGGGCAGCGGAACGGCACGATCACGATCGCGAACCAGACCATCACGGTGACGCAGAACGCCGCGTGCGCGTTCAGCATCTCGCCAGCCTCGTTCACGGCTCCCGCCGCGGGCGCGGCGTTGACGGTCAGCGTGGCGGTCAGCCCGGCTGGTTGCGCGCCGGCGGCCTGGACCGCGTCGAGCGGCGCGTCGTTCATCACCGTCTCGCCGGCAAATGGCACCGGCAACGGCAGCGTCACGCTGACGGTGTCAGCCAACACCGGCGGGCAGCGAACCGGAGACGTGACGATCGCCGGTCAGACGGCGTCAGTGTCACAAAGCGCCGCGGCGGCGCCGTGCAACTCGCAGCAGATCGCGGGCGGTGACATTGCCGAGACGCGGACGATCGAGCTCGGACGCACGTCCGGCACGTTCACCTTCGCCTACGACACGGCGGCCATCGAGGATCGTATGGTGGTGCGCTACCAGAACGCGGTGCTCTTCGACACCGGCTGCATCGGCACCAACGGGGTCCGCACGCAGTCGATCACTTTCTCGGGTGCCTCGTCGACGGTGACCGTGGAAGTCACCCCGAATTGCCGGGTGCCGGGATCCGGAACGGCGTGGGGCTTCGTGTTGTCCTGCCCGCAGTGAGATTCCCCCCGATGAAGCAGCTCCTCTTCCTCGCAGCGATTGTCCTCGCCCTCCCGGCGGCGGCCCAGCGCGGACCGCAGCCGGGGCTCCGGATCATCGTCATTCAGGGTGAGGAGGCGGTGAACATCCTCCAGCAGAAAACGGCGGTCGCGCCGATCGTGGAGGTCCGCGATCAGAACGATCTTCCAGTCGGCGGCGCCATCGTCACCTTCAGCGTCAGCGGCGGGCAGGCCGCGTTTGCCGGCGGCGCGCCGCAGATCACGGTCACGACGAACGCCGCGGGCCGAGCCGCAGCGTCGGCGCTGAATCCGCTGCAGGCGGGGCCCGTGCGGATCCAGGTGCAGGCCGCGTTTCAGGGACAGACTGCGACGACGACGATCGCGCAGACCAACGCAGCGACCGCCGCGGAGGCGGCAGCGCGCGCAGCCGAGAAGGTGCAAGGCGGCCAGGGCGCGTCGGGGACGGGCGCCGCGACTGGCGCGACGACCGCAGGCGCGGCCGGCGCGAGCGGCGGCGGATTGTCGGGCGCGGCGATCGCGGGCATCGTGGGCGGCGTGGCCGCCGGTGCGGGGCTCGGATTGAAGGCCGCCAGTGGCGGCGGAGATGACGGGGGCAGCAATGGCGGTGGCGGCGGCGCGAGCACGGCCTGCCGGTTCACCTTGTCGCAGACCTCCGTCTCGACGAACAGCCTGCCGTCGTCCACCACCGTCCTGGTGACGGCCGAGCCTGCGAACTGCTCGAATCCGTCCTGGACGGCAACCGCCAGTTCGGCCTCGAGTTTCTTCCTGCTGAGCAACAACTCCGCGGTTCAAACCGGATCCGGTAGCGGCTCGTTCTCGGTAAATATCCCGGAGAATCGGTCTGGCGCCCAGCGCACCGGCACGGTCACGTTCTCGCCGGCCGGACTGACGGTGCCGGTCACGCAAGCGGCGAACTGCAACTTCACTGTTTCGCCGACCGGCTTCGGCACCATCCAGGCCATTGGCGGTACCAATCAAGTCGCGGTCGCGTTGGCGAACTCCCCCTGCGATCCACAGAACTGGACCACGTCCGTGAACACACCGGGAGCAGTCACGATCACTCCAACCTCTGGTTCGGGCAGCGGTCTCGTCAACGTGACCTTCCTGCCGCAGGGACCGAACACCTCCGGCTCGCGACCCGTCTCGATCACGGTGGCCGGTCAAGTGATTTCAGGCACACAACTCGCGAGCACGCCGGCAGCGGCATGTCAGGCACAGGCCATGCGCGGCAGCGACGTCGGCGAGATGCGACGCATCGATTTCGGCCAGACGTCGGGTTCGTTTCTGTTGAAGTACGACACCGGCGATCGCTCGGACGATCGAGTCGTCGTGTTGTACGAAGGTCGCACGTTGTTCGACTCGGGCTGCGTGAGCACGGGCGGCCCGCAGATGCGCGCGCTCAACTTCTCCGGGAACTCGAGTGCAGTCACCGTGCAGGTCATGCCGAACTGCCGCGGCGGGTGGGGTTCGTCGTGGTCGATCGAGGTCGCCTGCCAGTAGCCGCGACTCCGCGCGACCGCGCCGCCAGCGATCCTGCGTCGGCCTCGATGCGAATTGTCATCAAATGTCGAGAATGGGGCAGCCCCTTTCTTTCTCGGGAGGCGTCGTGTGTAGAGTTTTCTGCGTACTCGTCGTTGCTGTCGTGACCGGCGCGCACGTTACCGCGCAGGCGCCGCCGGTCGTGTCGCTCGCGCAGGCAGTCGACGAAGCGCTCGTCAAGAACGATCGGCTGGTCAACCAGCACGACACGATCGAACAGGCCGCTCTGGGTGTCCGGCTGGCGCGCAACCAGTTTCAGCCGAAGGTCACGCCCAACATCCTCGGCTCGTTTGGCCAGACGGACGTCAGCAGCCAGACTTATCGGGTCGACGTCTCGCAGCGGCTGACCACCGGCACCGAACTGCGGCTTGGCGTCGGCACCGCGACAGCGCAGATCCCCGGCCAGCGCGGCCTCTCGCCCGACGACATCCGCTTCTACAACGCCGACACGACGCTGACGTTGTCGCAGCCGCTCCTGCGCGGCTTCGGCCGGGCGGTGGCGCGGCGCGCGTTGTCGAGCGCCGAGCTGCGGCGGCAGGACGCCGACCGGCAGCAGACGCTGGCCGAGCAGCAGGTCACGGTCGATGTCGTGGCCACCTACTACCGCGTCGTTGCGCAGCAGGCGTTCATCGACGTGGCGCGTCAGAGCCTGGAGCGGGCGCGGCGGCTCCGCGATGCGTCAGAAGCCAAGCTCGATGCCGGCCTGGTGTCGCAGCTCGACGTCCTGCGGGCGCAACAGCTCGTCGCCCAGGCCGAGATCCAGTTGTTCGACGCGCAGGGCGCGACCGAAGACGCGCGCGACTCGCTGCGCTTCCTGATGGGACGTGACGCCTCGACGGCGTTCGAGGTCGAGCGGACGATTCCGCGGCCCGACGACACGCCAGTCGATCCCACGCACGCGGTGACCCTCGCGCTCGAGCGGCGGCTCGATCTGCGCGGCGCTGCCGAAGCCAATCTCGACGCCGATCGGCAGGTGCGCTACACGCGCAATCAGCTGCTGCCGCAGGTTGACGTCAACCTGGCGTTGACCCGGCGGGTGACGGCAGACACCTTTGCCCAGAGCTTCGGCCTCGACGGATTTCAGTTCGCGACGTTCTTCACGATCGCCATGCCGGTGGACCGGACGGCGCAGATCGTCGACTACCAGTACTCGCTGATCGACCGGGATCGCCGGAAGCGCGAGATCGAGACGCTCGAGCGTCAGATCAGCGATGATGTCAGGCGGGCGCTTCGCGAGCGCGACCGGCTGCTGCGCGGAGTGATTGCCGGCTGAGACCAGCGTCGAGATCAGCCGCAAGGAAGTGGATGTGGCGCAGCTTCGCTACGAGCGTGGTTTGTCGAACAACCTCGACGTCGTGACCGCCGAGAGTGCGCTGCTCGTGGCCGAGAGCCGCCGCATCCAGGCGCTGGCCGACGCCGCCGTCTCGCGCGTGCGGCTGCGTGCACTGTTGGGCGTCCTCGATCCGCGCACCGATATTGCCGGTCCCGGCGGCCCGGCCAAGCCTCCCGTTCTTCCGTGAACGTCGTTCGCTCGATCCACCGGCGTCTCGGCGGCCGCGGCACCCTCGCTGCCGCGGCCCTCGCTGTCGGTCGTCGGCGTCGCGGCGGCGGTGGGACTGTGGCGGCGCACGACCGTGGACCCGTCGCTCGTCGCAACGGTACGCCGCGGCAACCTGACCGCGCAGCTGACGACAAGCGGCTCGCTGCGGCCGATCGAGTCGATCACCTATCGGTCGCCGTTGCCGGGACGCGACGTCGAGATCGTCGATCTCGCGCCCGAAGGGCTGCGCGTCAACGAAGGCGATCTGCTCGTGCGGCTCGACACCACCGAGCTGCAGCGCGACGTCGAGCGCGTCCAGCAGGAACTGCGGCAGCTGCAGATGGACGTCCAGGTGGCTGAAGGCGAGCGTCAGGAGGCCGAGGCCTCGCTGCGCGCCGTGTCCGAGGGTGAAGGCGCGTTGACCGTCGAGGAAGTGCGCACCCGGTTCCAACTCGCCGCGAAGAAGGTCGAGCGGCTGCGCCAGGAACACGATCAGCTGAAGCCGCTCCTCGAGAAAGGGTTCATCACGCGCGACGAGCTGGGTCGAACGGCCAGCGATCTCGAGGAAGCCGAGGAGGAGCTCGCCCTCGCCCGCCGCCGCGCCGACGTCGCGATCCAGATGACCCACCCGCGCGAGAAGCAGCGGGCGGTGGTGCTGCTCGCGCAACGCGAATCGCAACTCATCAACGTCCGCGCCCGTCACGCCGACGCGCAGTCGCGGCTGGCGTCGCTCGAATCGCTCATCGAAGCCTGCCGCCTCTACGCGCGCCGCCCCGGACTGGTCGTCTACGAGGAGTTCCTCAATGCCAGCCCGCGCCGGAAGATCCGGATCGGCGATCGGGTGACGAGCAGTCAGGGCCTGGTGACGATCCCCGAAGTGAACCGCATGGTGGTCGAAAGCTCGGTCGGCGAAGCGGAAGTGCACCGCGTTCGTCCAGGGCAAGCGGCGGTGGTCCGCCTCGAGGCATATCCCGCCTTACGGCTGACCGGCAAAGTGGTGCGTGTGGGCACGCTGGCCAGCTCGTCGATCAACCGGCCGCTCGAGGACAAGCGGTTCGATCTCGTGATCGAGCTGGACCCGGCCACGGCGGAGCTCCGACCCGAGATGACGGCGCGCGCCGACATCCTCGTCGGGAACCGCGACAATGTCCTGCTGATCCCGGTCAACGCGGTCTTCGAGCACGACGGCGCGCTTCGTGGCCTATCGCGTGGGCGGCGCGGGTCGCGAGACGCGGGCGATCTCGCTCGGGGAATCGAACGACCAATCGGTCGAAGTCCTCGACGGCCTCGCCGAGAACGAGCAGGTCCTGCTCGCGGATCCCGGCCCGGCCTCGCCGCCGGTCGCCGGACCAGACGCCGCGTTTCAACCTCCGCGAGGGCGGCCGTGCCCTTCAACCTCGCTGAGCTTCGCGACTTCCTGCACATCGCGACCGAGGCGCTGAGCCGGTACAAGCTCCGCACGTCGCTGAGCGTGCTCGGCGTCGTGCTCGGCGTCGCCGCGGTCATCGCGATGATGTCGGTCAGCGAGGGCGCGGCGCGCGAGGCGCTGTCGCAGGTCGAAGCGCTCGGACTCGACAACCTGGTCGCGCGCAGCCAGGTTTCGGGCGCGACCGGACCGCAGAAAGGGCTGCAGGCGGGCGACGCGGTGCAGGTCGCGGCACTGGTCCCCCACGTTCGCGTCACGTCGCCGCTCATCGATCGCTTCCTCCGCATCAGCCACGCCGAGAAGGCGGCCATGACCCGCGTTCTCGGAGTCAGCGCGAGTTATCAGACGATTCTTCGACTCGGGCTGGAGCGCGGGCGGTTCCTTTCGCTCGTCGACGAGCACACGAGCGCGCGCACCGCCGTTCTCGGCGCGACCCTGTCGCGGCAGCTCTTCGGCTTCCGCGATCCGCTCGGCGAGCGCGTCCGTGTCGGCGAGGAGTACTACCAGGTGATCGGCGTGCTCCGCGAACGCGGGACCGATCCGAACGGCGGCACGCTCGCCTGGCACGACCTCAACGAGGTGGCGCTCGTGCCCCTGCCGGCGCTCTCGGGCCGCACGCTCGAGATCTCGCCGCAACAGCCGGCCGACGAGGTCTGGGTCCAGATCGACGATGGCGAGCGCTCGGAAGAACTGGCGGCGATCCTCACACACGTGCTGCGCGGACGGCCGGGAGGCCGCGAGTTCAACGTCGTCGTCCCGCGCGAGCTGCTGGCGCAGCGCTATCGCACGCAGCGCACCTTCAGCATCGTCGTCGGCAGCATCGCCGCGCTGGCGTTGATCGTCGGCGGCATCGGCATCATGAACATCATGCTCACGTCGGTCATCGAGCGGACGCGCGAAATCGGCGTGCGCCGCACGGTCGGCGCGACCCGCCGCGACGTGACGATCCAGTTCCTGATCGAAGCGCTGATGATGACGATCGGCGGCGGCGCCCTCGGCATCGTCGTCGGCGTCGTCGTGTCTTTCGGGATCACCGCCTTCGCCGGATGGGCAACCAGGGTGTCGCCGCTCGCCGTCGTCCTGGCGTTTGTGGTGTCGTTCGGCGTCGGGCTGGTGTTCGGTCTGTATCCGGCCATGAAGGCCGCCGCGCTCGAGCCGGTTGACGCGATGCGCTACGAGTAGACGGTTACCCAGTTTCGGGTGCCGAGTTTCAAGGTTTCAAGGTTCTAGCCTCGAGAACCCGCAAACCTTGAAACCGCGTAACCGCGTAACGTGAACCTTGTAACCCCGTGACCCCGAAACATCGAAACTGCGTAACCGCGCTTTGATACAGTCCGCCGGCATGATTGCGTCGTCGACCCTTCGGGCCCGCGCGAGATGTACTGCCGCTCCTTGTGTTCTTCCTCAGCGGGACCGCCGCCCTGATTTACGAACTGGTCTGGTTTCACCTCGTCCAGCTCGTCGTTGGCGCATCGTCGATTTCCGTCGCTGCCCTGCTCGCCAGCTTCATGGGCGGCATGGCACTCGGCAGCCTGCTGCTGCCCCGGATCGTCTCGCCCGCGCGGCATCCGTTCCGCGTGATCGCGGTTCTCGAAGGCGCGATGGCCGCGATCGGGCTGGCAATGCCGCTGCTGCTGCCGACGATCCAGAGCGGCTACCTCGCAATGGTCGGCTATGGATACGCCGGGGTCCTG
Organism: uncultured Acidobacteriota bacterium; assembly: GCA_963841895.1. Lineage (GTDB taxonomy): Bacteria > Acidobacteriota > Vicinamibacteria > Vicinamibacterales > UBA2999 > JACCSI01. The sequence goes on along the minus strand of CAWJEO010000034.1, from coordinate 159,005 downwards.
ACGCGCGCGGTCGTGTGCGCGCTGGCGCTGCTGCCGCCAACCCTGCTGATGGGCGCGACGCTCCCGGCGATCGCGCGATGGACCAACAGCCGATCCGACGGCGCGGCGGCGATCGGCCGTTTCTACATGGCCAACATTGCCGGCGGTGCGTGCGGCACGGTACTGGCGGGGTTTTATCTGCTCCGCGTGTTCGACACGCTCGTCGCAACCGCGGTGGCCGTGGCGTTGAACCTGATCGCGGCGGCCCTCGCCTTCGCACTGGCGCGTCAGCGACGCTATGAGCCAGCCGCGCCAACTCCTGCCGATGCGGTCGAGGAGCGCGGCGCCGGCCGTTCGCGCGCGTTCGTGTATGTCGTCGCCGGACTCTCGGGACTCACCGCGCTCGGCGCCGAAGTCGTCTGGACCCGGCAGTTGTCGCTGCTCTTCGGCGCCAGCGTCTACACGTTCTCGTTGATCCTCGCGGTGTTTCTCGGCGGGCTGGGGCTGGGCAGCCTCGGAGGCTCTGAATTGCTGAAGCGCCGCGTCCCACCGGTAAAAGCCCTGCTCGCCTGCCAGTTGCTCCTCGTTCTGGCGATCGCGTATGCCTCGCGAGCCATCGCCGACTGGCTGCCGCTGTGGCAACCGACCGCATCGTTCTTGCCGTCGGTGCGAATGTCACCCGCGCTGACATTCCTCTTTGATGCGATGCGCGCCGCAGCCGCGCTGCTGCCGGCAACGCTGCTGTGGGGCGCAAGCTTTCCGCTGGCGGTCGCCGCTGCCGGCGGAGTCGGGCGCGACGCAGGACGGCTGGTGGCGCGCGTCAACGCGACCAATACCATCGGGGCGCTCGCCGGCGCCATCGGGTTCACGCTGATCGGCATCCCGGTGCTGGGCAGTCAGCACGCGCAGCAAACGCTCGTGGCAATTGCCGGCGCGGCCGCGATCGTCACCTGCGTGGCGTTGCGGCGAGCCGCCGTCCGCATCGAACCCGCCCTGGCGACGCTCGCGATCCTGGTCGTCGTGGCGTTCTGGCTCGTGCCGCCAGTCCCGGGACGTCTCATCGCGTTCGGCCGCTCCGTGAATTCCTGGGACACGATCCGACAGTTTCTCTATCTCGAAGAGGGCGCGACCGCATCGGTCGCCGTGACCGAAGGCACCGGCGGTGCCCGCCAGTTCCACATTGCCGGCAAGGTCGAAGCCTCTGACATGGACGTCGACATGCGGCTCGAGCGGATGCTCGGCCACGTCCCGGCGCTGCTCCACCCGAATCCGAAATCCATCCTCGTCGTCGGCGTCGGGGCCGGCGTCACCGCCGGCTCGTTCACGGTCCATCCGGAAGTCGAGCGCATCGTCATTTGCGAGATTGAACCGGTCGTCCCGGCGAGCGCGCGCGCCTATTTCGGCAACGAGAACCACCACGTCTTCGACGACCCGCGCACGACCGTGGTGTTCGACGATGCCCGCCACTTCCTGCAGACGACGACGGAGAAGTTCGACATCATCACGTCGGATCCGATTCATCCGTGGGTGCGTGGCGCGGCGACGCTCTACTCGCTCGAGTACCTGCAGTTGGTCCGCGAGCACCTCAAGCCTGGCGGCGTCGTGACGCAGTGGGTGCCGCTGTATGAAACCGACGAGCGGTCGGTGAAGAGCCAGATCGGCACGTTCGCGAGCGTGTTTCCAGACACCACGTTGTGGAATCCCGATCTGCTCGAAGAAGGCTACGACCTGGTCGTGCTTGGGCGGGAGTCGGAGACGCCGATCGATGAAGCGGCGCTGGCGAAGCGCATCGGGGCCAGCGAACCGTTACGGCGATCGCTCGAAGCCGTCACGTTGAAGTCGGCGGCGGCGGTCCTGAGCACGTATGCGGGGCGGGGGCGCGACCTGGCGCCGTGGCTGGCGGACGCGGAAATCAATCGGGAGCGGCAACTGCGGCTGCAGTATCTGGCAGGGCTGGCGGCGAACAGCGATCAGCGTTTTGCGATCTTCCAGGCGCTGGTGCGTTACCGGCGGTATCCGGACGACCTGTTCGCGGCGTCACGAGAAACCGAAGCCCAGTTGCGTGACTGGTACTTGCCGTAACGGTCTACGGTCTGACGGCCACAGCTACGGCTCCACGGCTGAACCTGACGTGGACAGTGGAACGAAGACGGGCTGCTTAGCCCTTCTTCTTGCCCGTGCCGGACGGCTGAACTGCCCGCCTGCCATGTCCTGCTTCACCGAGAGCATGCCGTCTTTCAGGGTCAGGGTCATGACGACCGGGATCTCACCTTGCGGGCCCGTCTGGGTCCATTTCATGACGAGGTCGCCCGCCGGCATCGTGATGTCGGTGATGGTGACCGGGCCGCCACGGCCGCCGCCCAGCTCCGCCGCGACTTTCCCGCCCACGTCCTTGATCGTCAGCGGCCGTTCCTGCGGCCCGCGGCGTCCTTCGATCGTGAGAATCCACTCGCCCACGAACGCCTTCGCCTTGGCCGTGTCGAGGGTCGAGGCCCCGCCCTGGGCCACGACGCCGGACGGCAGCAACCAGCTCACCGCAAGCGCGGCGGCCAACGCCAGAACATTCCGTCGAATCATTGCTCTCTCCTTGGTTAGGCCGCCCGAGTTGGTCGTCGACCCGGCCGCGCCGCATTGAACGTCCGATTATGCGGCATACGGCAAATGGGGCAGAGATGCTTACTCAGGGCAGTGGGGCAAGTGGGGCAAGTGGGCGGTGGGCCAACGCCCTAGGCCCAGCCCTACCAGCCCCCCCCGCCTTACTTGCCTGCTATATTCAGGCCTTATGAACCGCTGTACATGTCGCGTGCTGATCGCGCTGTGCCTGCTGGGGGCGGTGAACCCGGCAGCCGCGCAGCACGATCAGCATGATCCTGGCCCGCTTCCGAAGTACGTCGCCGAGCCCATCGCCCTGTTCAAGGTCGGCCTCGGCCCCTTCACCCGCAAGATTTCCTCCACCAATCCCGAAGCCCAGGCGTTCTTCGACCAGGGGTTTCAGATGATGTACGCCTTCGCGAAGCTCGACGCCGTCCGATCGTTTCGCGAGGCGTGGAAGCGCGACCCGCAGTGCGCGATCTGCTACTGGGGCGAAGGCTGGGCGTGGGGCTCGTACCTCAACGGCCCGATGTCGGCGGAGCAATCGCCGTTCGCCTATGCCGCGACTCAGAAGGCGCTGGCCCTGAAGGCGACAGGCGACGCCGAAGCGAACAGGCGTTCATCGACGCGCTGGCGGTGCGCTACGTCAAGGACTTCGACGTGAAGAAGCGCGTCGAGCAGGACCAGCGCCTACGCCGAGGCGATGAAAGCCGTCTACGAAAAGTATCCCGACGATCTCGACGCCGGCACGCTCTACGCCGACGCGCTGTTCCTGCTCGAACCGCGGCGCGGGACGCGCGACGTCAACGCGCCGAACATCAAGCGGCTGCACGGCGTCCTCGAATCCGTGCTCGCGAAGAACGTCCGCGCCATCCCGGCGCCTGTCATCTCTACGTGCACGCGACCGAGTCCACGGTCCGGCCGGACAAAGCCGAGGCCTGCGCCGCAGTATCTCGGCAAGACGATTCCGGGCGCCAGCCACATCAATCACATGCCGTCGCACACCTTCAACGAGGTCGGCCGCTGGGGCGATTCGGTCCGCGCCAACCTCGACGCGTGGCATTCGGATCTGAAGGCCGATGCCGGCGAAGGCTTCGCGATCTATCCCGATCACAACCTGCACATGCTGCTCTACGCCGCGGCGATGGACGGCCAGGGCGCGCATCGCGATGCAGGCCGGGCAGGACTACGCCCGCCGCACCAACGACACGATGTACCAAGTGCTGACGCGCTCCGCTTCGGCCGCTTCGACGAGGTCGTCGCCGTCACCAAGCGCCCCGAGCGCGAGGTGCCGGGCGCGGCCTGGGATTTCGCGCAGGGCTACGCGCAGCTGCGCAAGGGCGCGCCCGACTTCGCCCGCGTCTACCTCGCCCGCGTCCAGAAGGTGGCGGAGACGTCGAAGGCCGAATTCCGCAGCCACCCGGCCAAGCGTCTGCTCGGCGTGCTCGCCGGACTGCTCGAGGGCGAGATCGCACGCGCCGACAAGGACCTGCCGGCCGCCATCGCCGCGTTCGAGCGCGCGGTGACGCTTGACGACGAGCTCGAGTACGACGAACCGGAGCCGCTGCCCTTCCCGGCGAGACACTGGCTGGGCGCCGCGCTGCTCGAAGCCGGGCGCGCCGCCGACGCCGAGCGGTCTACCGGGAGGATCTCGACGACCATCCGCACAACGGCTGGTCGCTGCTCGGCCTGCAGCAGGCGCTGAAGGCGCAGGACAAACCGTCGGCGGAAGTCGACGCCGATCTCCGCGCGAGCTGGTCGCGATCGGACACGTGGATTCGGGCCTCACGGTTTTGATGGCGCATGATCAAGGTTGTCGCTGCGGTTCCGCGCTTTTATGGCGATCATGGAGACTAACATCGGTACAGTCCACGCGCATTCAGAGCTGCATGCGACCAATTTCGATATGATCGGTCAACGTATGCGAAAGGTCTTGTGTCGTGCTGCTCGCGGCCGGGTTGATCACGGCGGTCGTCACCGCCCAGGGCGGCGGCCGTGGTGGCACGCGCGTGGCACCTGGCGCAGCCATGCCCGCCGGGCACGACCGAGACCCGCCCGGGCAGCTGCCAGGCGCCCGAGTTCCCGCCGCCGAGCATCCTCGACTACCGGCCGCGCTCGACGCTGGTCACCGCCGAACACAAAGTGCCGAAGGCGAAGTTTCCCGTCCATCGACATCCATGGCCACGCGCCAACCTGACGTCGCCCGAGGGGATCGCGAACCATCGTGGCGGCGATGGACGCGCTCAACCTCGCGGTCTTCGTCAGCGCCGACAACTCGTCCGGCGATCGGCTGGCGCGGACGCTGCAGGCGATCAACGCCAGCCCGCACAAGGATCGCTTCCGCGTCCTCGCCGGCATCGACTTCCGCAACGTCGGGCCGGCTGGGCCGAGCAGGCCGTCAAGCAGCTCGAGGCCGACATCAAGGCGGGCGCGGTCGGCGTCGGCGAAGTCTCGAAGAGCTTCGGCCTGACATCCGCAAGCCCGACGGCTCGCGGCTGCAGATCGACGATCCCGAGCTCGATCCGCTGTGGGAGGCGTTTGCGCGGCTCGACGTGCCGGCGTTCATCCACACCGCCGAACCGCAGGAGTTCTTCCAGCCGCTGGACTATCAGAACGAGCGCTGGCTCGAGCTCGCGCTCTTTGCCAACCGGCGCAACAACGAGCCGGGCCACGTCGACGTTCGAGCAGTTGATGACCGAGCGCAACAACCTGTTCCGCAAGCACCCGAAGACGCGCTTCATCGCCGCGCACTTCGGCTGGCACGCCAACGACCTGCAGAAAGCGGCGGCCATGCTCGACGCGTTTCCGAACGTCGTCGTCGAAGTCGGCGCGATCCTCTACGACCTCGGCCGCCAGCCGCGCGCCGCGCACGACTTCTTCGTGAAGTATCAGGACCGGATCCTGTTCGGCAAGGACGCGTTCCAGCCCGAGGAGTATCCGTATTACTGGCGCGTGTTCGAGACCAAGGACGAATACTTCGACTACTACCGCGACTATCACGCCTTCTGGAAGCTGTATGGCATGGACCTTCCTGACGAGGTGCTGAAGAAGCTGTACTTCCAGAACGCGCTGCGCGTCGTGAAGGGGCTGCCGCAGACGGGTGGCCTCAGTAGGCTACCCAGCAATCAGCAGGTCTCCAGGCCAGGCTAAAGCCTGGCACCACTCGTGGGGCTCGGCTCAGCCTGAGCCTCGCGATCACCCCGTTGGGACTCAGTCCTTCGGGTTCGTCGCAAACACCGTGAGCTCGGTGGTGAAGCCGCGGTCGTCCATTTCGAGCACGGCCTTGACAGCGTGGGCGATTTCTTCGCCGCGCAGCTTCGACGGATTCGCGTGCTGCGTGAAGCCGGCCCGGGTCGCGAACTCCGTGACCACTTCGCTCGGGTTGATCAGCATCACGCGGATGTTGTGGGTGCCGCAGCTCGGCGCGCCAGCATTCGGTCATGCCACGCAGTGCGAACTTGCTGGCGTAGTAGGCCGTCCCGCTGGCGCTGCCGCGATGCGCAGCGGTCGAGGCGATGTTGATGATGTGACCGGACCGACGGGTGATGAAGTGCCGCGCCGCCTCGCGCGCCATCAGCATCGCGCCGGTCACGTTGGTCGCGAACACGCCCTCGAAGCTCGCGCGATCGAAGTCGACCAACGGCTTGAAGACGCCGTAGCCGGCGTTGTTGATCAGGATGTCGAGCTGACCGAAGTCGGCGAGCACGTCGCGATAGGTGCGGACGACATCGGCCTCGTCTGCCACATCCGCGCGCACCGCCTTGGCCCCAAGCTGCTGCGCCGCCTCGCCGAGCCGCCGCTCATCCCGTCCCGTGATCGCGACTTTGGTCCCCGCCTCGATCAACGTCTTCGCGATCGCAAACCCAATCCCGGTCGAGCCACCGGTGACAAGTGCCGTAGCGCCATGAAGATTCATGCCGCCATTGTGCCCCGACGCCGTACACGATGGCACCCAAGCACCCGCTGGCACCCGGTGCACCAGCACCCTGGCACCCGGAGCACCCTATGGCACCGGTGCACTCGCACCTTAGGCACTCTGGCACCTTGGCACCCTTAGGCACCCTCAGGTTTTACGCAGCAGTCCTCGCCTGCGGCTCGAGAAACGCGCGGACGCGAACAAACTCTTCGGCAAGCGCGGACGCCGGCTCGCGGCAGGCTTCGAGATCGTGCTGGCCGCTGTTCTGTTCGATGACGTGGCAGAGCGCTGCCATCCGGCTCGCGCCAATCGCGCCGGCGCTTCCCTTCAGGCCATGCGCGCTCTTCTCCGCACTTCCCGCATCCCCAGCCGAAACCGCCGCGAGAATCCGCGATAGCTTGCCGGGGGCGTCGCGCAAGAACGTCGCGATGACGTCGGCGACGATGCCTGGCGCGTCGGTTTCGAGCGCGCGCAGGCCTTCGAGCACGGCAGGTCCATGTCGGCGCCGTGCGCACCGGACGCGGCCACGTCGGCTGCCGCGGCCTCCGGGAGCGGAACGACCGCATCGGACAGACCGGGCAGCCACCGCTTGACCAGCGCCTCGAGCTGCTCGATCGTGTACGGCTTCGACAGATAGTCGTCCATGCCGGCGGCGAGGCAGCGCTCGCGCTCGCCCTGCATGGCATGCGCGGTCACCGCGGCGATGCGGGTGTGCCGGGTCGTGCCTTCCGCGCCGCCGGATCTCGGCGGTCGCGGCAAAGCCGTCCATCTCCGGCATCTGCGAGTCCATGAAGACCAGCCCGTAGGAGCGGCGCTCCAGCGCCTCGACGGCCTGCCGGCCGTTCGCCGCGACGTCGGCGCGATAGCCGAGCCGCCGGAGGAAGCCGATCAGCACCTTCTGATTGACCGGGTTGTCTTCGACGACGAGCAGCGGCTCGCGCTGCGCTTCGCGCTGATCGTCCAGCGAATGGCGAGTCACGATCGTCGCGTCGTCCTGGCCCGCAACCGGTGCGGCCGGGCTCATGATCGTGGCGAGGCAATCGAACAGCTGCGACTGGCGAATCGGTTTGGTGAGATACGCGGCCGCGCCCGCCTGTCGCGCCCGCTCGGCGTCGCCGGGCTGCCCCTGGCCAACCATCAGGATCAGCCGGGCCTGCGGCACGAAACCGCGCTCCTTCACGGCGGCGGCGAATTCGACCGCGCTCGCGACCGGCGTCCGCAACTCCACGAGTACGACGTCGATCGGTTGGCGGCGCAGCGCCGCGGTCTCGACGGCAATCAGCCCGTCGGCGGCGTCGAGCGCTTCGCTCACCGTCATCTGCCAGCTCTCGAGCAGCTCGCGCAGGCGGCGGCGGCCAGCTTCGGCCTCGTTGACGACGAGGACTCGCAGCCCGTGAATGGTGCCATCGGTCGATCGCGGCGCGGCCGGCGCGTCAGCCGACTTCAAACGCGTAGTGAACCAGAACGTCGATCCGCGACCGACTTCGCTGGTCATGTCCAGGCGACCGCCCATCAGGTCGGCGAGCTGACGCGAGATCACGAGGCCCAGTCCGGTACCGCCGTACCGCCGGGTAATGGATCCGTCGGCCTGCACGAACGGTCTGAACAATTGCGCCTGTGCCTCGGGGCTCACGCCGATGCCGGTGTCCGAGACCTCGAGCCGCAGGACGATGCCGTCCGGACCGGATTCGTCGATCCCCACGCGCACCGTGATCTCGCCGGCCGCGGTGAACTTGACCGCGTTGCCCAGCAGGTTGGTCAGCACCTGCCGCAGCCGGCCCGGATCCCCGAGCACGATCGCCGGCACATCGTGGTGCACGAGGTACACCAGCTCGACGCCCTTGCGACGCGCCTTCTCTTCGAAGAGATCGGCGGTCTGGTGAATCACCTGACGGATGTCGAACGGCTCGGTGTGGAGCTCCATCTTGCCCGCCTCGATCTTCGAGAGGTCGAGAATGTCGTTGAGGAGCGTCAGCAGCGTCTCGCCGCACGACCGCACGGTCGCGGCGTGATCGCGCTGCTCGGGCGACAGATCGCCCTCGAGCAGGAGCTCGGTCAGGCCGAGGATGCCGTTCATCGGGGTGCGCAGCTCGTGGCTCATGTTGGCGACGAACTGCGACTTCAGCCGCGTGGTCTCGAGCGCCTGATCGCGGGCCGCGGCCAGTTCGGCGTCGGCGCGCTTGCGCCCGGTGATGTCCCGGGCCACCGCCTGGAAGCCGCACGTGCCGCTCTCGTCGGACAGCATCAGCACGTTCTGTCCGATCCAGACCGTGTGGCCGTCGCCGCCGACTGCCGGGAACTCGAGATAGGTGTCGTGCACGCGGTTGTCGAGCTGTTGCCGATAGAAGTGCGCGACGTGCGATTTCGCCTCTGGCGCGACCAGATCGAGGAAGTGGCAGCCAATCAGTTCCGACTGCTCACGCTTCATGACCCGCGCCGCCACCGGGTTCACGAACGTGAACCGGCCATCGTTGTCGACGCGGTAGATGATGTCGATCGCGCCGTCGATCAGACTGCGGTATCGCTCTTCGCTGCTGCGCAGCGCCTGCTGCGCCGCCTCCCGTTCGCGATCCTGCTTCTGAAGTTCGATCGTCGTGTGTTCGAGCTCGCGCTCCCGCCGGCGCCGCATGTCGACCGCGAAGACGATGAAAGCCGCGAGCGCGGAGAGGCACACCCCGGCGGCGAGGAGCACGGACGGCAGTGGGCCCTCGAGCTGCGCCACCCGCGTTGCGGTCGGCCAGACCCGCAACCGCCACATCGCGTCACGCACGCGCAGCCCGACTTCGGCGCCCCACGCCGAGGCGGCCACCCCCGAGTCGTCGGGTCCATACACGCGATCCGCACCGTCGAAGAGCGCGACGTAGTAGTCGTGCTCGCTCTCCTGGACGCTCGCGCTCTCGAGCTGAGCGGTCACCCGGTACACGCCGACAATCGACGCAAAGAACGCGTCGTCTCGATACACCGGAACCACGATGTACAAGACGCGACCGTCGCCCGACTCGACGAGCGGCGTCAGTACGGGCGCGCGGGTACGCTTCGCGGTGGCTATCGCCTGGGCCTTGGCTTCTGCCGCGGCACCGGTGAGTGGCCGAAGGCCGAGTGGCGCGGCCCACCTGAACGAGCCATCCGCGGCCTCGACCTCTACCGCCTGATGGCCTTCCGCGCTCCGCAAATAAGCCGACGCGACGACCACCCACTGCTCGTACGGGGGCACCTGCTGCCCCCAGCGCCGGGCCATCTCCTCGATGACACGGATCTCCATCTCCGCGGGCGCGGTGATCGACTTGCGGAGGTGCCTGGCCTCGCTGAGCGCGAGATAGCGCGCCTGTTCTCGATGCGTCGACACCAGGCTCTGCCACACGAAAATCGTGACGATGAGCGACGTCATCCCGACGACGACCGGACGCCACCAGCTCCCGCTCTCACGCAGGTCCGCGTCGTCCCAGCCGCGGCCGGCGAGTCCGGCCCCAAGAAGCACAAAGCCAGCGGCCGTATGGAGCGCCATGCTCGAGACGCGCCCCCACTGATACGCGGGGGTGACATCCGTGAGTGCACCGGCGAGCGCCACGACGCCAGTCGCGGCGACGACGTACCCGAGAAAGGTCGTGAACGTCGAGAGGCGCGACGGCTGCACGAGCCGCCGCAGAAACAGGCCGACCCCGATCAGAATGAAGCAGGCCGCGGTGTACGGCGCCATGCGGCCGACGTGGGCGGGCTCGGCGGTGAACGATCCCAGCACGCCAAAGACATGGTCGACGTCGGGGTCGATGAGAAGCACGTCCTGTGTGAACGACAGCGCGCCAATGGCGGCGACAATCAGGCCGGCGCCGCTCGCGTAGGTATCGCGCCGCTTCAACGCGAGCAGAACCCCGAGCCCGGCCACGGTGAGACTAATCGCCGTGATGTACTCCATCACGTCGAGACTCGGGTGGATCCGAATCAGGACCGTACTGCCGGTGTGCCAGCCGACCGCCGCGATCAGTCCCAGCACGATCGCAAAGACACCGGCCACGACTTGCGTCAGGGTCGGCACGCGATCGCGCGCTGGCAGGCTCATGCCGCGGGTCCTTCGTACACGGCTGGCCGCGACGCCAGCAGCGCCCCGATCTGATCGCCGAGCTGGAGCGGGTTGAACGGTTTGGCGATGCAGCCCAGCGCCCCGAGCGCCATGCAGCGCGTCTGCGCCGAGGCATCGGCCCGGGCGGTCAGGAAGATCACGGGAATGTCGCGCGTCGAGGGGTCACCCTTCAAGCGCGCGCAGGTCTCGAAGCCGTCGAGCTCCGGCATCATGCAATCCATGACGATGAGGTCGGGACGTGAGACCGCAACCGCGGCCAGCGCCTCGAGTCCGTTCGACGCCGGGACGACCAGGAACCCCGCGCGCTTGAGCGAAGCGCGCGCGATCAACTGGATGTCCGGCTCGTCTTCGACCAGGAGTAGGTGTCCACTCATGTTGTTGCCAGTCCCTTCCTTGTCATCGTTCCCCAGCCGGTGTGGCCCCGCCAGTAGTCGATCATTCCGCGCAGCCGCCACACCGTCGTCAGCTGCCGGTAACCGAAGTTCTCCAGCACCGCCGCGGCGAGCAGCTTGAAGACATCGAGCAGCCGGAGATACCGGCGGAACGACAGCTCCTCGAGCAGCACGGACGCGACCGAGATCACCGTGCCGTAGAGAATGGCGGCCATGAAGATCAACGTGGCCATCTCCCAGTCGAGGAGGCCGATCCCGAGGCCGACCAGCGTCACCACCAGAGAGAGCACCTCGATGACCGGGCCGAACAGTTCGAAAATGGCGTAATACGGGAGGGCCAACAGGCCAATGCGCCCGTAGCGCGGGTTGCCGAGCATGGGCAGGTGCTGTTCCATCACCTGGAGCGTGCCGCGCTGCCAGCGATTCCGCTGCCGCGCCAGCATCGTTCGGCATTCGGGCGCTTCGGTCCACACCACGGGATCGGGCTGGAACACGATCCGGTACGGCCTGCCGCGATCCCGGCAGAAGCGGTGCAGCCGAACGACGAGCTCCATGTCTTCGCCGACCGTATCCGTCCGCATCCCACCGGCCTCGAGGACGACGTCACGGCGGAACACGCCGAACGCGCCGGACACGATCAGCAGCGCATTGAACGCCGAGTGAGTGACGCGCGCCGCGAGGAACGCGCGCAGGTACTCGACGACCTGAAACGTCGCGAGCCAGCTCCGCGGCGCCCTGACCTCGGTGACGCGCCCGTCCTCCACCTTGCAGCCATTCCCGATACGGACGATGCCGCCGGAGGCGACGGTGCGCGGATCCTCGATGAACGGCAGCACCGCAAGCGTGAGCGCGTGCTCTTCGACGACCGAGTCGGCGTCGATGACGCAGAGGAGCGGATGCCGCGCGGCGTTGATGCCGGCGTTGATGGCGTCGGCTTTCCCGCCGTTGGCCTTGTCGATGACCACGACTTCGCGAAGCGCCACCGAGCGGTAGACACCGCGGACCTCCGCGGTCTCGAGTGCGCGATCGTAGCTGCCCGGCGCGCGGAACAGGCCGAACGCGTTCTGCAGGACTTCGAGCGTGCGATTGGTCGAGCCGTCGCTGACGACGATGACCTCGAACTGCGGATAGTTGAGCATCAGCAGGCTGCGGACCGTGTCGACGATGCCCTTCTCCTCGTTGAACGACGGCACGAGCACCGACACCCCAGGCGTCGCCGGCGATCGCATGACCGCGCCGAGCTCGCGCGCCGTCCAGCGGCGGCGATGGTTGACGAGCGCGACATACGCGAAGAGCGAGAAGCCGAGGTAGAGCGTGTTGACGACCAGGAAATAGGCGAGCACCGAGAGCTCGAACGTGGTCCGCAGCCCGGTCAGGAGTTCGCTCATGGCCTATACCGCTGCGGCAGCGCCGCACTCCCAGAGCATCTGGCGCGCCAGTTCCGAGCCCTTCGTCGTCGCTGCCGCCTCCAGCTCGCGGCGGCCGGCCGGACCGAGGGCACGCAGCGCTTGCGCCGTCTGCGCCGCCACGATCCATTCGTCGTCGAGCCGGGCGGCCAGATAGATGGCGGCGTCCTGCCGGCCGCTGCGGCCGAGCGCCCACGCCGCAGCCGCGCGGACAATCTCGGACGAATCGTTCAAGGCCCTGAGGACGTGGTAATAGGCGCGATCGTCGACGCCAATCGTGCCCACCGCCTGCCAGATCGCGGCGCGCACGTCGGCGCGTTCGTCGGTGGACCAGCCGATCAACTGATCGAGCGCGCCGGCGGCACCGATGCTGCCGAGGATTTCGGCCACCGCGGCGCGCTGGGCTGGCTGCGCGTGACCGTGCTCGACCAGCGGCAGCACCGCGGCCACGCCGAACTGCTGGAGCGCGTGGACGAGCCGGACGCGCTGGTGCCGCGACTGGTCGGCGAGGCGGGCGATCAGATCGGGAATTGCCCGCGGGTCGGCGATGAGTCCCAGCGATTCGACGGCGCTGGCACGGACCTCGTCGTACGGATCGTCGAGGGCGGTCGCCAGTGCGGCGACGACATCGACGCACTTGACCAGCCCGAGCGCGCGCGCCGCTTCGGCGCGGATCCACCATCGTCGGTCGGCGAGCTGCCCGGTCCACTCCTCGACCAACCCGAGCGCTTCGGCCGCGGCCCGGGCCCGCGTTCTCGCGTGCCCGCCGCTGACCCGCAGGGGTTCGAGCAGCAGCGCAGACACGATCGATCGATGCCGGACGGGCGAAGCGACGAGGCGATCGAGCGCCTCGGTGTCAGCGCTCAGCGTGGCGTCAACCAGCGGGCGGTAGAGCGCCAGCAGCCGCTGCCGGCGACGGAGGCCGAGTTCGCGAGCGCCGTGCAGGATCACGATGTACCCGACGAGCAGGAGGAGCAGCCCGCCAGTGACCTGCAGGAACGGTGTCAGCGCCGCGCGAATGATGTCGGCCATCATCGATATGACCTAGGCCGACTCCATCAGAACCTCACCGAGAAGCCGGTGGAGATCGCCGTCTGCCACAGCGACCGGCCGCTCGTATGTTCCTGCCGGCTGGTGCTGGCCTCGACCTGCAGGCGCAGACGCGCCGAGATGAACGTGTCCACCTGGCCGCGAACGGTCTGACTGTCGAACGCGACGAGGTCGCCGACGCCACGAATCTCTTCGCGATTCAGTCCCTGGCTGTAGCCGGCGCCGACGTAGCTGCTGCCGTCAGCGCCGAAGTAGCGACGCACGACGAAATGACCGGACGTCGAGTCGAGCGCGCCGGGAGCGGGCACACGGTACACCTTCCCGGTCAGCATCCAGTTAGCGACGTACTTGGTGGCGGTGCCGACGTAGATCATGGTGGCGTCCGTGAAGTCGAGACGGCGGAAGCCACCCGACACCTCGAACCCGCCACCAAGGTTCTGATAGAGGTCCGCCGCCACGCGGCGCTTCGGATACAGCGTGTGATCCGGGGCGACGCCGATCGAGACGTACCCGTAAGTGCCCGGCCGAATGCTCGGATAGAAATCGACTTCGAACTGCTGATCGTTCCGGCTGAAACGATGGGCGTGGCTGATACGCGCGATCACCGATCCCGCGCCGGTCTGTCGCGACACCGACAGCTGCTGCTCCTGCCAGCTCTCGCGCCCGTCGCTGAATCGTTCGAAGCCGACCGACGTCATCGCCGTCCATGGCCGGTTGGTGGCGTCGAGCCGCTGTCGCACCAGGCGCGCCCGCGGATGCCCCGGGTCGCGAGCCAGAATCGCGTTGACCTGCTCGCGCGCCGCCGCCGGTCGCCCGCTCCACCACTCGACGTTCATCAACCCGACGCGCGCGTCCAGGTAGTCGGGCGCCTGCTCCAGCACGCGCTGAAACTCACGACGCGCCTCGTCGTAGCGGCTGTCCCACGAAAGCAACAACGCGTAGAGCACACGTGCGTCAATGTCGCGCGGCGTGCTCGCGAGATGCGCGTCGAGCATCGCGAGGCCATCGGCCCGCGTCGGCGCGGTTCGCGCCCGCGTCAGGATTTCTTGTGCCGCAACCGGCGTCGCCAGCAAGACGATGACGCCGACCACGCGACCGGCCTGGGCCAGCATTTTTCGCATCAACGTGACAGCCGCGCCACGCGCGCGAGCAGCTCCTGCGGGTTGAACGGCTTGGTGACGTAGTCGTCGGCGCCGAGCTCGAACGCCCGCGTCACATCGTCTTCGCGGCCACGCGCCGAGAGGACCAGGACCTTCGGGCGGAACGGCTTCGCGTTGAGACGCGACAGCAGGTCGAAGCCGCCGATCTTCGGCATCATCAGATCGAGAATCAGCACGTCCGGCCGCATCGAGTCGAGCGCCGAGAGGGCTTCGGCGCCGTCGAACGCCAGGTTGGTTTCGTAGCCGGCACCGCGCATCTGGGCGTCGAGGATGCGGATCACGTCGGGGTCGTCCTCGGCGACGAGCACCGACCCACGCGTGCGGCCGCCCGAACGATCCACGGCTTCGCCGTAGACGACGGCGGGTTTGCCGAAATGACGGGCCTGCATCAGTGCCTGATCGGCCTCCGGCAGCAGCACTTCGAGCGACTTCGCCCCCGCCGTCGGCGTCCACGCGATTCCCGCCGCCGCGGCATCGACGCCCTGCGGCGTCAACCCGGCCAGAATCTCGACCGCGCGCGCCGACGCGACGGGCCCGCTCAGGCCAGGCATCAACAGCAGCAGGTGACTGCGGTCGTAGTAGCCCGCCAGATCGGTGCGGCGGATCTCGCTCGTGACATGCGTCCCCGCGACCTGGAGCTTCGCGGCATTGAGCCGGATGAGCACGAGGGCGACGCCGGTGCGGCCAATCCGGCTCCGGCTGACCTGCGCGAACTCTTCGAACGAAAGCACGCTGCTCGCGCCGGCTTCTTCGGCGCGGGCGGCGAAGCGGCCGCGGACGCGATCGAGTCGAATCAGCAGCTCGCCCGGATCGACCGGCTTGGCCAGATAGTCGTCAGCCCCCAGCGTCAGCCCGACGAGACGATCGTCGAGCCGCGTGCGCGTCGTGAGGAACAGCACGGGAATCGCGGACAGGCTGGAATCGGCCTTGAGCTGCCGGCACACCGAATAGCCGTCGAGACCAGGCATCTCGACGTCGAGCAGGACGACCGCCGGCCGCACCGCGCGCGCCCGATCGACCACGAGATCGCCGGCGCTGACACCTTCGACCTGATAGCCAGCGTCCTGCAGATAGGTCGTGACCACGAACCGCTGGTCATCGTCGTCTTCCGCGAGAAGGACGGTCCCGAGCTCGCCGTTCGACCGGCGGTCCATCCCGGCCTGCACGGGGCCGGTGACTTCCTCGGCGAATGCGGTACGCAGCGCATCGACGATGGCGCGGGCGGCGGCGGCACAACTCGCCATTGCCACCGCGCGTCGCGACCTCTTCGAGGTCGGAGGCCAGCGCGCTGACGCGGCGAAAGCCGATGAGGCCCGACAGACCGGCGAGCCGGTGCGCGAGCGACCGCAGCGCGCCAAGCGCCTCGTCGGGGCCGGTGGAGATCAGCGAATCGTCAATCAGTCGAGCGGCGGTATCGCAGCGCATCGGGAAGTCGGCGATAAAGCGCAGCCGAACTTCCTCGACGACCGGATCCAGCGCGTCCGCGGGGTGGGAGCCGTCCGCCATCGAGCTTTGCCTCTTCTCAGCAGGCGTGCCGCGTTCTGGCACACGCCTGACACAAAAATGTAAGTGCCGCCGAATCGCATCGCCAGCGCCGCGATTAAAGAACCACGGGATTTCGTCGATTACGTGCTCTTCGCACGTCACCGGCTCAGCGACTGTCTTACGGCAGAGCAAGCTGACTGCCAGAGAGCGCCGTTCGCTACGTAATCGGCAGCTGCTCGCCGCTGCACAGCGACGCAAGGTCGCGTGCCCGAAACGGTCAAGAGCAGCGCGGGGGGCTCTATCTTATTTCGATGGCGCGACGCGATAGCCCAGCCGCGCGCGGACGCGATCGTGGCCGTCAACGCGAACGGCGATCTGACGCCACGCCTCAGTGCGCGCGGGATTGTCGGACTGATAAGCGAGCACGTACTGACTCGACAGCTCGTCGAGAATCTCGCCAAACGCGTCCTGGAGCGACTCGGGCCGGTCGGTGAACAGCGCCCGCCCGCCGGTTGGTTGCGCCAGCCGCTCGAGCACACGTTTGAGCGGAACGCTCGTCATCGCCCGGCCCTGACCGATCGTGAACAGCGTGAGGTCGCTGGCCTGCAACTGCGCTTCGACCTGCTCGATCGTCAGGCGGCTCCCGAGATCCTCGCCGTCCGAAAACACCAGCAGCGACTTCCGTCCCATGCGGCGGCCGAGCAGCTCAACGCCTTCCGAGATGCCTTCGTAGAGCGCGGTCGTTCCCCACGCGTTCAATTGATCGACCGCTTTCGTCCGTTCGTGCAGGTCGGTCGCGCTCCGCGTAAGTGTGAACACTTCGTCGTTGAAGCCAAGCAGCGTGACGCGATGGCGATCCGGCACGGCGGCGAGAAAACTGGCCACGGCACGACGCAGTTGCGGCATCGATTGCCGCATGCTCTCGCTCATGTCCACCGCCACGACGAGCTCGAGCGGCGCGGCGGCTGACGAGAACTGCGAAATCACCTGCGGCCGCCCGTCTTCGCGCACCTGAAAGGCCGATCGCGGCAGCCCTTTCACGAACCGGCCGCGCTCGTCGGTGACGGTCACGGTGACCTGCACCAGGTCGACGTCAACGGTCTCCGCGTACGACGTGCCGGCCGTGTGCACGGTCCTGACGACACGTCCGCCGGCGGCGAGATCGACGACGACCCGCACGTGATGCGGCGCGATCGTGGCCCCCGCGTCCCATTCGCAGGCGAGGGCCGGCGCGATGGTCACGCACACCTGACGGCCGTCCACGAAAAAGACAGCGCGCCGCGCGAGGCCGGGAGGATCGACGCTGGCGTGCAGTCGAGTCGGCCCCGTCACGTACGCGCCGTCAACCGGAGACACCAGGCGCACGTCCGGAGAATCTGCGAGTCCCGACGGCCCGTCTTGCGCCGCCGGCAAATCCGCATTGAGTGTGGTGATGCCCGCGATCACGAGCATCGATGACAGGGTCAGGCGTGTTCGTGAGGTCATGACGGGCTCATTGGGGACGGACCACCGGCGTGGCGACCAGCGGCGCCGCCGACATCACGGCCGCTACGTAGTCTTCGATTCGCTCGCCGCTGATCGCTTGCGCGGCTCGGGCCACCGTCAACCAGTCTTCCGTGTCCGACGGTGCGGCTCGAGTCACCAGCTCGTAGACCGCCGACGACAGCACGTGCTTTGCCAGTGACGCCGGCAGATCGAGCTCGTGCAGGCGCAGCGCCACTCTCAAGTTCAGGTCGGCAGCAACGGACGCCAAGACGCCGAACTGCGGCCGGCCGGCAAGCTGCGCGTTCTGTTCGGACGGGAGGAGTCGCGTGCACAGACAGCCCACCAACGGCAGCGCCGACATGCCCCATTCGTGATACGCCTCGAGCCGTCCACCACCGAGCTGCAGGAGATCCGTCATCGACAGCAGACGTTCGGCCTGGGCCGGCTCGTGCCGGATCGTCCACGCAAAGGCCCGACGGCGCCAGCCGTCCATCCTGATCTCTTCACCCGCCGCGTCCGCAGCCCCTGATCGGATGGCATCGGCAACACGCTGTCGACCACGCGCGATGGCTTTGGCGATGCCATCGCGGTCGGCATCGGTCAGCGCCCGCGGATTCAGCAGCGCCACGCTTGCCGCGAAGACGAGACGCATGTTGCCGCTCACCCGCGGCTCAATCGGCAAGGCCTCGTCGATCCGATGCAGGGTGAGGCTGGAGAGCGCGACGTCGAGGCCGAGAAGCGCGCCTTCGATCCGCCATGGCACGCCGGCCCCGGCCACTTGCCGCGGCAGGTTCCACGCCGGCACGACGCGCGCGCGCCGATCGTCGAGCTTGAAGGTGTGACGCTGAGCGACGTCGACTGGGAGTCGGGTGGTGTCGTGGAACTCGCTCGCCGCCGTCGCGTAGGCGAGCGCACGCAGCGTGCGGGCCAGACCCGCATCGATCGCGCGTCCGTCCCGGGCGCGATCGGCCGTCCGGCTCGCGGCGAGCAGGTTGTGGAGTGACCCGCCGCCATGGCGGCCGAGCATGCCGTGGAGCCGAGCGGCTTCAATGGCCCCACCGAGGCGATAGCGATGCCCTTCCCACGAGACGTCGGCGTCGCTCGGTCCACGCGGACCGACAAGGCCCGCGACCAGGGCCTCGTCAAAGGTTGGCCGCGCCGGAAGGACTTTCTTCACCTCTCGATCGAGCCACGTCGCGATCCCGCCGGCGTAGCCACGATCGCGATCGACCGGCATCGCGCTGAGATCGAGGAGCAGCGCAGCGGCGTGCTCGGCATCGATGCTCGACACGCGGGCCAGCCGTTCGACCAGAGCGATGGCGCCCTGAAACTGAGACAGCGCGTCGTGCTGCACCTCGAGCCCCGCTCCTGCGATGCGGGCGGCGCGATCCGCGAGCGCGATGTACGGTCCCGGACGGCGAATGCCGATGCGCTCGAGCGTCAGGTTGAGCATCGGCAGGCGCGCCATGGCCGCGATCGCGCGGGCCACCTCCGCGTCGGCCGCTTCGAGGTGGGCAAACACGCGAAAACCAAACCCCACCTGATCGAGCCTGACCGCTCGTACGGCGTGGATCTGATCGATGACGAGATCCGCCAGCCAGGCGGCGTCGATCGACGACGGCTCGTTGGCAGAGGCGTTTGCGCCGGGGAGCCCGAAGGCACTGGCCCAGGTGTGCCGCTGCGAAGGCTGTGCCGGGCGACCGTCGGATTCGACCGCCACTCTCGCGAACAGGAGGACGAGATCCTGGGCCGGGCGGGCGAACGGCCGCTGTTGGGGGCGCCATTCGGGGAACGCTGTCGCGGCGACCGCCGCAAGGGCCTGGAAGCGCGCCAGCCGGGTTGACGGATCGGGCATCCAGAGCCCGAGTGCGAACGAGGCGCGACCGGGATCGAGGCCGCCGATCACGTCGTAGAGGTACGCCGTGCGGCGGTGCCGCCGCCCATACAGCGCACGCACGAACCGATCGGGTTCGGCGACGCGTTCGCCCACGAGCGCCTCCCAGAGCGAAACCGCGGGCGGCCCGCCTGGAGCGATCACGCGGCCATCGCGAATTCGGAGATGTCCGGCGAAGGCCGCGAACGTCCCGGCGCCTTCCCTGTAGATGGCCTCGGCCAGCGCCGGATGCCCCGCGACGTAGCGCAGCGTCTCGTCGTCCAACCCCGCGAGGCCATAGGCGAGATACGCGGCCGCCTCGTCGGAGAGGATCGCGGCAATCACCTCCGATGGCGCCACCGGCCGGCGGAAGATCGCTGTGCCCCACGTCGCGACCGTCAGCGGGATCGGGACGCTGACCCGACAGGTTGTGGCGTTCGCGTGACGTGACGGTCGCCGAGGTCGTCAGTTGGTGGCGTGCACGCTCGAGGATCGGCTCGACCGCCGAGCGCGAATCCGTGTACCCGAGTCGGATCATCTCGGTCAGCAGCCGCGCGCGATCCAGCGACTCGACGCCAATCGCGCGGGCCAGCGCGTCGATGCCACCCGGGACCGGCACGTCTTCGGTGAACTCGATCGGCGCCGCCCGCACGGTGAGGCACGTCATCGATGCGGCCATCACGACGACCGTCGCCACGGGAAGAGAGCGCCGCCGTGCGATCGCAGTCATGATTCGTGTCAGAAAATGGCGAAGTTGACGACGATGGTCACGATGACCGCGACCGGCACACCCTGCATTCGCGCGGGGGAGAACTCCCATTGCCGGACGGCATCGATAGCGGCGCGATCGAGCGCTGGAATCGAGCGGATCACCGTCACGTCGCGGACCTTGCCGTCGATGCCAATCGTCGCGTGAACGACGACCGTGCCGTAGGTCCGTTCGGCGAGCGCGCCTGCCGGGTACGCCGGCTTCACGTCCTTGATTTTCCGGGGCGGTTCGATTCCCGCGCCAAGGCGGACCGGGCCGGGCTCGCCGCTCCCGGAGCCACTACCGCCGTTCCCGCCGGCGGCCGTTCCGTCGCCGTTGCCGGAATCGCCGGTGCCACGCCCGTCGCCACTCGCCTCGCGCGCGTCGCCGTCGCCGACGAGATCGGTGGTCCCTTCGGCGCCGGTTTCGGGTGCGATCGTTGGCGGTGCCTCGAGTGGCGCAGGCTGCGCGATCTCAGACGCTGGTTCGGCTTGCCGAGGGCCGGCACCATCCCGTGGCTCGCGCGGCAGGCGGCGGTCGGATGGCTGCGGTCCCGGCGACGCCTGGGGGGTTGCCGGCAACATCGACAGGATGACTGGCATCACGAGGGCCGGCGTCAGCCGGACGGCTGGCGAATGATCCGGTGCGGCCACGAGCCCGGCCACCAGCACGACCACGCCGCTCAGATGCGCTGTTATTGAGGTGCCATAGGCCGCACGCCGAGGCGCGCGAGGCTCGACCGAACCGTGATCGCTCAACCAGTCGCGCCCGCCAGCCCGTTCGATGGGTTGTCCGGCTGGCCGATCCCGCCACGGCGTGTGTCGCTTCACCCGCACGGGTGACGTCCGCTTGACGGCGACAATGCCGGCCGGGACGACAATCGTTCGGATTGTCGCTCCCTGCGGCCTCGCGTCGGTTGGCTCCATGCTTCTCTAGACTGGATTGCCGCCCGCGTTTCCCGCGGTTGCCCACTCCGCCTCGGGCGCACCGACGTTCACGTCGGGATGAGCGCGGACGGCCCCTGTGTCAGGCCGCGAAACCGCGGGCGATCCGTTCGAAACCGGATTGACCCTTGCTGCCGGCAATGCTAAGGTCCGGCCAGAACGTCGCTTTGTCTTGCTTAATTTTCAGGAGGGCCGGAATGCGAAGTTTCCCCCGGGCGCTGATCGTCACTGTGTTGACCCTGCTGCCAGCCGCTGCGTTCGCGCAGGGCAGCATCGCCGGAACCGCGCGCGACACGAGCGGCGCCATGCTCCCGGGCGTCACGGTCGAGGCGTTCAGCGATGCGTTGATTGAAAAGAGCCGGTCGGCTGTGACCGACGGGGCGGGCCAGTACAAGATCCTCGATCTTCCGCCTGGCGACTACTACGTCGTCTTTACCCTGTCGGGGTTCAAGACCATCCGCCGCGAAGGGATCGTGATCCAGGGCACGTTTGCCGCGCAGGTCAACGGCGACCTGCAGGTGGGCACCCTCGAGGAAACCATTACGGTGACCGGCGCCTCACCCACCGTCGACGTCATCAACAACACCTCCCAGTTCGTCGCCGACCGTGAAGTCCTCGACGCCATCCCCACCGCCATTCGTAACACCCCCATCCGCGCGCTTCTCCTCCCTGGCACCCAGGTCACCCCGTTCGTGCTCGGGCAGTACACGATGAGCGTGCGCGGGTCCTCCTCCGCCGATACGGTCATCGCAATCGATGGCCTGCGCGTGAACAACCTGTGCGGCAGCGGGCAGTACAGCGGCTTCTACATGAACGACGCCGCGATCCAGGAGGTGACGTTCACGACCGGCGCCGAATCGGCCGAAATGCAGAACGGCGGCTTGCGCATCAACAGCACGCCGAAAGACGGCGGCAACAGCTTCTCGGGCACGTTCTTCGCCTACGGCGCCGGCAGCAACCTGCAATGGGACAACCGGTCCGACGAGGTCAAGCAGTTCGTCGGCCAGCAGCCGGGGATCGACTTCACCTACCAGATCAATCCGTCGTTCGGCGGTCCGATCAAGCGCGACAAGCTCTGGTTTTACTTCACCTATAAATACGAGGACTTCAAGAGGTACGTCGCCAGCTCGACTTTTGCCGACGGCAGCCGCGCGTTCGTCCAAGGGCAAGGCAACTACAGCGCGGTCACTCGTCTCACGTGGGCCGCCACGTCGCGCGACAAGTTCCGCTTCTACCTCGATCGGCAGTTCAACGGCGAGGACTACAACGGCTTCAACACGTTGCCGACGACCACGCCGGAGGCGTCAACCGACGCCTACGGGCGCGGCTGGGTGCCGCAGTTGAAGTGGACGCAGACGACGTCGAACAAGCTGCTGCTCGACGCCGGCATCTCCTACTACACCCAGGGCTACGAGCAGAGCTGCCGTCCTGAAGTCGGTCCCACGGACTTCCCCGTCTGGAGCAAACGACCAACCGGCTGTCGGGCGCATGCGGCAGCACGATTCCACCGTACACGAGCTGGACGAAGAGCTACAGCGCCGGCGCGTCGGCCAGCTACATCACCGGCTCGCACGCCATCAAGACCGGCACGACGCTGCAGTGGGGCACCAACTCCCGCACCTTCTCGTCGAACGCGCAGATCAACACGCTGGTGTTCAACGCCGGGCTCCTCGGGTCCCCGGCCAGCGCCACGAACCCCGTGCCGTGCACCCGTTTGCCATGTCCGATCGCCGTCCTCGTGGAGAACACGCCGGCGACGGGTCAGCAGAAGGTCAAGCGCGACATCGGAGTGTTCGTCCAGGACACGTGGACGATGAGTCGGCTCACCCTGAATTTGGGCGGCCGCTACGACTACTTCAACGCGGAAGTCCCGGCGCAGTCGTCGGCTGCCGGGCCGTGGATCCAGGCGCGCGACTTCCCCGCCATCGAGAACGTGCCGAACTGGCACGACTGGTCGGTCCGTCTGGCCGGCACCTATGACCTCTTCGGCACCGGCAAGACCGCAATCAAAGCCAACGCCAGCAAGTACATTGCCTCGGCGGCGGCGGGCTACGCGCAAAACTTCAACCCGATGTCGTATTGCGGCAGCTGCGCGGGCGCCACGCGCGCGTGGCTCGACTTCGACGGCAACCGCAGCATTCTCGACTCCAACGGCAACATTCAGTTCAACGAAGTCATTGGCGGCACGTCGAACTTCGGCCAGATCACCAACCGGCCGGACCCGGATCTCCATCGCGGCTACAACTGGGAATACAACGCGTCGGTCCAGCACGAGCTGATGCCGCGCGTGTCGGTCACCGGCGGTTTCTATCGCCGCCAGTTCTACAACCTCGACGTGACCGACAACCTCAATCTGGGCGTGGACGAGTGGAACCCCTTGACCATCGTGACGCCGACCGACCCGCGGTTACCCACCTCCGGCGATCCGATCAACATGTTCAGCCTGAACGCGAACAAGGTGGGCGTCGCGACCGATAACCTGCGGACGTTCTCGGCAATCAACCGCACGGTTTACAACGGCTTCGAAGTGAGCGCCAACGCGCGGTTCAGCAAGGCCCTGGTCTTCGGCGGCGTCACCACCGAGCGCCGCGCGACGGAGTCCTGCGACGAGCGCGACAACCCGAACGGCCTCCGCTTCTGCGACGCGATTCCGCCGTTCCGCACGACGGTGAAACTGTCGGGCGTCTACCAGCTGCCCTGGGACTTCAACGTGAGCGGCACCTTCCTCGCCGCGCCAGGCGCCAGCATCAACGCGAACTATACGGTCACGGCCGCCACTCGCCGGCCGGGCGATCATCGGATCGACCGGGGGCGGGACCACGATCAGCGTGAACCTCATCGAGCCCAACACGGTGTTCCTCGACTACCGCAACAATTTCGACATGCGCTTCGGGAAGAATCTGCGGTTCGGCGGACGCCGCATCCAGCTCTTCGCCGACATCTTCAACGTGCTGAACGCCGGCACGGTGGTCCGCGTCAGCGAGACCTACGGCTCCAACCCCGCGACCAACACGTGGAGCAACCCGCTGACGATCATGGAAGGCCGCTACTTCCGGTTCGGTACGCAGATGTCGTTTTAGCTGTCAAGAAACCTCACCGGTTCTGGGGTTCGGGGGTTCTGGGGTTCGCAGGTTGGGTTCTCTGGTTCTGGGTTGGTTCAGCCGGTCCGAGGCCCAGAACTTTAGACCTTCCGAACCAACCCTGACCCGCCCTGAACCCGGCCGCAGAACCCCTGACCCTACTCGGTTCGGCGTCGAATCTCTGGCGCCTTGCTCTCGACCCTCACCTTTGCGTGTTCGATCGGCTGCGGCGTCGTGGGCGGGGTCTTCTTCGCCTTCTCCACATTCGTCATGCCGGCGCTGGCGCGCATTCCCGCGGCGCAAGGAATCGCGGCGATGCAGTCGATCAACATCACCGCGATCACCCCGGCCTTCATGCTCGCGATCTTCGGCACCGGCGCCGGCTGCGCGTATCTCGCCGTCGTCTCAGCCCTCGATCTGTCGGAGCCGAACGCGATGGCGCGCTTCAGCGGGTCGCTACTCTACGTCGCCGGCAACGTGGTCGTGACGATGCTCTTCAACGTGCCGCGCAATAACGCACTGGCCGCCGTCGATCCCACCAGCGCCGACGGCGCGCGCGTGTGGCAGGACTACCTCGTGACGTGGACGCGCTGGAACCACGTCCGCATGCTGACTGCTATCGCGGCTGCTGCGCTGCTGGCGACGGCTTACCTAGCCAATCGTCATCACCCGACACAGCACGCGGCGCAGTTGGGCTCGATGCCCCTCCGCCCTCCATACCTGTGCACCTGTGCACCGCACCTGTGCACCGCACCGCACCTGCCGCACCAGTCGCACCTGTCGCACCCGTCGCACCTGTAGTTGAGCCGCCTTTGGTACTCCGCTTGCTCTAACCCTTAGCGGCAACTGAGCGCGCGTTGGCGCAGGAGTGATGGGCATGATAGAGCTGACCGCGGTCGCCGGCGTTTTCTGCTCAACGAGCACGAGTCCGCTGATCCTGTTCAGCTCGCTCTTCGCGTCCAGTTCCGGCCCGTGCGCAACAGGCCCCGGCCGTCATCGTCACCGACCTCAACCGCCACCGCACCAGCCGCCGCGGCACAAGAGCGGCCCGCGTTCTTCACTGAACCGCGCTTCATCACCAAGGGCCTCGCGCGCGCCGAACAGTTCGTGCGCGAAGAGAGCGATGTCGCGTCCGAAAGACGGGTTCTATCCGGAACTCGGTCACATGATTACCGGCGGCGGCTGGATCTCGGCGGGTCCCGGCTTTCGTCATCACCTCTTGAACGATCGAGCGCTCATCGACATGTCGGCCGCGGTTTCGTGGCGCGCCTACAAGATCGCGCAGGCCCGGTTCGAGTTGCCGTACCTCGCCGACGAACGGCTGGCGATCGGCGCGCAGGCGCTGTGGCAGGACTTCACCCAGGTGCAGGTACTACGGCGCCGGTCCCGATTCCCTGTCGGACGGGCTCAGCGACTATCGGATGAAATCGACCAACGTCGTCGGCTACGCGAACTGGTCGGCCACGCCAACGCTCGATGTGACGGCATCAGGCGGATGGCTGCGCGCGCCGACGCTGCTGCCGTCTGCGGGTGCGTTCGATTCGCGGCGATCCCGATACGCTGCTCCTGTACGCACACGAAAGCGCGGCGAGCCTCGACCGCCAGCCGTCGTTCCTGCACGGCGAAGCGGCGGTGACGTTCGATTCGCGCGACCGACCTGGTTATCCGACCAGGGGCGGTCTCTATCGGGCGTCGGGGGCGACCTATCGCGATCGAAGCGGCGGCGCCTACAGCTTCGATCGCATCGAGCTCGAAGCAGCGCGGTTCCTTCCCGTCGCCGGCGACCGCGGCGTGATCGCGGTGCATTGGTGGACCGTGTTGAGCCACACCGGCGCCGGCGAGCAGATTCCCTTCTATCTCCTGCCCAGCCTCGGCGGCCACAATACGCTGCGCGGCTATGCCGACTATCGGTTCCACGATCGCCACATGATGGTGGCGAACATCGAGTCGCGCTGGGCCCTCTTCCCGCACATCGACGCCGCGGTCTTCGTCGACGCCGGTAATGTCGCGGCGCGTGTCGGCGACCTCAACTTCGGGCGAGCGGCAGCCGGCTTTGGCGTCCGCTTGCACACCGCGACATCCACGCTCGCACGCTTCGACGTCGCGCGCGGCGACGACGGCTGGCGCTTCGTGGTGAAGATGACCGATCCACTGCGCCTCGGCCGCCACGCGAGGCGAACCGCCGCGATCCCGTTCGTCCCTTAGATGCGCCGAACAGTCCTGCCGCGAACCATCGAAGCCGCTCGAGTTCGGTGAACGTCGCACGCGACGCAGCAGGAATAGTTGAGCTTTGAGCGCCGCACCTGACAACGTTGTTGCGTTCGAGCCCCTTCAACTGCTCTGATGTCGCCGATGGTTGCCGAGACCAGCCCTTCCGAGAACCCGCCGCCCGCCGATACCACGCCGCCGCGTCTGAAGGACTTCATCCTCCTGCCGCTGCTCTATTTCGTTTCCGCGCGCATCGCCGTCGTGTTGTCGGTGATGCCGGAAGGGATGACCATCCTCTGGCCTCCCAATGGCGTGTTGCTCGCCTACTTCATTCGCTTCGGACCGCGCGGCTACCTGCCTTTCGGCCTGCTCGCAGTCCTCGCGGAGCTGGCGGTTGACATCCCGAAGTACCGCGTCTCCGACGCGCTCTTGTTTGGCGTGATCAACGTCGCCGAAGTCACGATCGCCGCGTGGCTGCTGCGCCGCGCGCAGTTCAATCCGCGGTTCGGTCATATTTCCGACCTCGCGAAGTTCGTGATCGCCGTTCCGGTGACCGGCGCCTTTATCGGTGCCGTCTTCGGGGCGTTCGTCTACAGCCGCATGCCCTCCTCTGAAACCGTCTACTTCCAGTTCTTGCGCATCTGGTGGTTTGGCGACGCGCTCGGAACGATGATCGTCACGCCGCTCTTCCTCGGCGTCTGGACGCACACCCGCAACCTGCCGCGCCATCTCCAGTCGATCCGCCTGGCCGACCTCGCCGTCGGGGTTGGCGCGCTGGGCGTCGTCGCGCTGCTGCTCGCCGCCCGTCAAGGCACGCTGATGGGCACCCACGTCGGTCCCGTCCTGCTCTTGCCGTTTGCGATCTACGCGGGGGTCCGGCGGGGGCCGTCGGCCGCCGCAATCACCGTCGCCGCGGTCTCCGTTCTGATCCTCGTCCTGACGACGCAGGGGCGGAACCCGTTCGGGGCCGATGCGCCGCGCGACGCGGTCATTCATGCGCAGGAGTTCATCTTCGTCCTGAGCGTCATGACGCTCGGCCTCGCGACGCTGGTCTCGCACGTGCAGTCGAGCCAGCAGTCGCTCGAGCGCGCCTTCGAGGAGATTCGGCGGCGCGCCGATGCCTTGAGCGAGAGCAATCGCGAGATGCTCGAGGCGAAAGCGGAGGTGACCTCGCTCAACGAAGCGCTCGAGCAGCGCGTCCGCGAACGCACGCGCGACCTGCAGGACGCCCTGACCCAGGTGAAGCAGCTGCGCGGGCTCCTGCCCATCTGCGCCTGGTGCAAGGCTGTCCGCGACGACAAGGACTACTGGCACTCGGTCGAGGAGTACATCTCGGAGCGGACCGATGCCCAGTTCTCGCACGGCATCTGCCCGAACTGCGCCCGCGAGGTCTATGAGTCCAGCCAGGTTCGCGGCAAACGCGCGCTGGTCCCTCCAGGGAATCAAGGTGCCGACTAGCCGAGTCGCGATCATCGTCTGGGTCGCGGCGGCGCTCGGCGTGGCGTCTCCTGTCGTCGCCCAGGAGCTCGTCATCGTCCCGAAGCTGCGCGTTGGTGATGAGTTCCACCTGCAAGTCACGCGGACCCGGCAGAACTCCGCGCGCCCGGAGCAGAACGGCAAATCAACGACCGATGTCAGCGTGACGGTCGTCGCAGCGTCGGCCGAGGGCACGACCATCGACTGGGTTCCAGGCGAGACGACGTTCAGCGACGGCCGGACCGCACAGGATCCGGTGATCCAGCTGGCATCGAAGGCGATGGAGGGCTTCCGTCTTCGGATCTCGTTGGACAAGGATGGGGCATTCACCGGGCTGGCCAACGAGCGCGAAGTCACGCCAAAGCTGCAAGCGATGCTGGACATCATCGTCCGCAACGCCATCAGCGAAGTCCCCGAAGCCAATCGAAAGGTCTTTCAAGGGTTCATCACCCAGGTGCTGACACCGGCGGTGCTGATCGCGGCGGCGACCAACGACGCGCAAACCTATCTCAGCTTGAATGGCGTCGTGATCGACGTCGGCGAGCAGCTCGAGGCGAACGTCGAGCAGCCCAATCCGATGGGCGGAGGCTCGTTGCCGGCGAAGTTTCGCATCAAGGCCGAGTCGGCGACGCCTGAATCCGCAGTGCTGGTGACGTCGACGACCTATGACCAGGAGGCGTTCCTGGGCGTGATGAAACAGCTCGCCGAAAAGGCCGGCCAGGCCCTGACCACCGACGAGATCGCGAAGCTGCCGCCGATCGAGATTGCCGACGACGGCCGATTCGTCGTCGATCGGGGCACCGGGCTGATGCGTGAAGTGGCCGCGAAACGGCGGGTCCGCGGCGGGCCGCTTCAGCGGTTCGACGGCTGGGACATCCGGCTGGTTCAAGGACCGAAACGCTGAATTGGGGGCCCGCCCGGGTTACGTGTCGGACCGGAGCGCGTCGGTCGCCTGGATGCGCAACCCGCGACGCGCGGGCCCGATCGCGGCCAGCAGCGCCGCCATCGAGATCACCGCGCTCACGGCCGCGAGCAGCGCCGCCGAACGCGCGAGTCCGAGATCCCAGCTCGCCAACACCGCACCCGCAGCAAGCGATCCGACAACGACGCCGAGCCCCAGTTGCCGGATCGCGCGTCCGAACACGTTCAACAGAATCGCTCTCGGGTGTGCCCCTAGCGCCGCGCGGATGCCGATCTCGCGCGTGCGTTGCGCGACCGTGAACGACATCAACGCATAGATGCCCGCCGCCGAGAGAAACAGCACGCTCGCCGTCACCAGCACGAGCCCCCACGAAATGAAACGCCACGGCGCCCGATTCCGGCCGTAGAACTCGGTCAGGAGCATGACGTCGCGCAGGGGAAGTGCCGTGTCGACGTCGGCGCCAATCCGGCGGAGCCGCCCGGCGAAGTCGGAAGGCACGGGTCCGTTGAAGCGGACCGTCATCACCACTGGATGCATCGTGCCCGGCGCGGCGGCGTGGTACATCGTCGGCTGCCCTTCGCTGCCTGGCGCGGGCGCATAGGCCGGGAAATCGGCGACGACGCCGACGATGTGAAATCGATCCGGAGGCGCCGGCGAACCATTCGAAGACCGAGGCATTGCGAATCGGCGGCCCAACGCCGGGCGGTCGCCCAGCAGTTGCCGAACGAAGCTGTGGTTGACGACCACGGCCTGATCGACTGGGTCCGACGTCGCCGGCCACGACGTTCGGCCGGCGAGCACCCGCGCCCCATACACTTCGAAGATCCCGGGCTCAACTTGCAGGACGTTCACTTCGGCACGCCCGTCGGGGAGTGCTTCACCATCGTCGGAGGCGATGATGTAGCCGCCTTCGAATCCGGGCACGCCCGACGACAGCGCAACGGCCGACACACCAGGCTCAGCCTCGAAGCGGGCCCTGAGTGCGAGCTGGCGGGCACGCGTCTGATCGCCGAGCTCTTCGCGCATTGTGCCGGAAGCGGTGGCCTCGGCCTCGCGCACGTCAACCTTGGCAATCACGAACTGCTCCGCCGGAAACCCCGGTCCGGAGATCTCCATGCGCACGACTTCGGACACGCCGAAAACGGCCGCCGGCAAGACGGCCGACCGCGACTGCCACTTGCGCGACGATCAGCGTCGTCCAGGTGGCGCCCAGCTGCATGCCGGTGCTGCCGCCCAGCGCCCTGAGCGGCGTCAGCAACCGCCGCCCGGTCGTCTTCAGACCGGGCAGAACACCCACTATCAACGCTGCGAGAACCGCGAGCGCGAAGGCGTAACCGATCGTGCCGATTGACAACTCGAAGGTCATCCAGAACGGCACGTACTCGGCCGCCGCGACCATCGACTGCAGCCAGCTCGAGCGCAAGCTGCGACAGCACCAACCCCGTCGCGGCGCTAAATGCCGACAATGCCAACGCTTCCATGAAGAGCTGCGCGAGAATGCGCCGCCGGCTGGCGCCAAGCGCGCTACGAACCGCAATCTCGCCGAGCCGGGTGACCGTTCGTGCGTAGACCAGGATCGCGACATTGACCGAGACCACCACCGAGCAATGCCGCCAGCAGCACCTGCACGACCCGCAGCGCCCACACGATTCGGCGGGCGGTCGATCTCAAAGTGCTCGCGCGTGAACGGCAGCACGGTCAAGCGCAGGCGGCCGTACCCTTCTGGATCCGCGGTCGCGGCACGCTGGCCGACGATCGTCAGTTCGGCTTGCGCCGCCGTCGAGACCGAATCCCAGGCGCGAGCCGGCCGAAGACGAAGATCGCAGGACCCTGCAGCCGCTGATACGCCGAGGGGTTGGTCCGGAGCGCGGTCCAGAACTGGTGATCCAGCGGAAACGCAAAACCCTCCGGCATCACGCCGACCACGGTGTGCGGACCCGCGCCAAGCGGATCGTCCGTCCGACGATGGCGGGATCGCCGGCAAACCGACGCTGCCAGGCGTCATGGCCGATGACGACGACGGGCAGTGCGTCATCGCGCTCGTCGTCCGGTAAGAGATAGCGGCCGATAAGCGGCGCCGTACGTGCCACCGCGAACCCCGACGCGGTCATTTCGGCAATCCGAACAGGCTCCGGGTCGAGCGATCCCGGACGCCAGATTGCGATCCACGTTCCGGAACGCGCTCAGCTGCTGGACGGAGCGCAGCCCGTCGCGCCACCCGACGAAGTCTCGAAGACGCGCCGTTGGGGCTGCCCGGAGATGCTCGTCGCATATTGCAGCGCGACCACCCGGTCGCCCTCTTCGAGGGCAATGCGCCGGGTTCAGCACTTCGCTGATGACTTCGAAAAGGTTGCGCCGATGGCGATGGCGACCGCCATCGCGAAGCCGCCGATGAATGTCAGCAGCGGGTACTTCACGAGCATCCGCACGCCGAGCCGCAAGTCGAGCGAGACGCGATCGATCCACTGCACGCCGCGGGTGTCGCGGCCTTCTTCCTTGTACTTCTCGACGCCGCCGAAGGCGACATATGCCTGGCGGCGCGCTTCGAGTCGATCGAGGCCACGCTCTCGCATCAGCCGTTCGGCCTGCATCTCGACGTGAAAGCGCATCTCCTCGTCCATGTCGGCGTCGAGTCGGGAGCCGCGGGCGATTCCCCGCCAGGCCGAGCGAAGACGTGCCAGAAGCTCGCGCATGACTACAGTTCCTGCGTCGTCGCCTGCAGCGCCGTGGCGATTGCCTGCGCAAGCGGTTCCAGCCCGCCGCTTCGTCGCGGAGCCGCTTTCGCCCCGCCGTCGTCAGCTGGTAGTACTTCGCGCGGCGGTTGTTGTCGGACAGGCCCCACTCGTTGTCGATCAGGCCCTGATGCTCGAGGCGATAGAGCGCCGGGTAGAGCGCGCCCTGCTGGATCTGCAGGGCACCACCGGAGATCTGCTCGATCCGCAGCAGCACGCCGTAGCCGTGCAGCCGGCCGAGCGACAGCGCCTTGAGAATCAGCAGGTCCAGCGTGCCGGGGAGGAGCTCGGCGTTCTTCGACATCACTCTCCTAACTCGTATAGGGGACGAATCCGAAGCTACCGTTGTTCCCCTAAGCTGTCAAGGAGAGGGACCTCGCGGCGGCGCCGCGGACCGTGTCTTGCCGCAAGTGAACAGGCGGTGTCCGCGGCCGCACACTTCCCGCCCCACCGTTCGTCATCGCCGCGATTGGCGGCGCATCCCGCGCCAACTGGTGGCACTTCGCTTGCTGCGCCAACTGCCGATCATGGTCACGGCCCTGCTCCGCCCTTTCCGCACGCAGCCGCTCTATGCGCTGGCGTGCGTCACGACGCTCGCCCTCGCGGTCGCCGCGGCGGCGTCCAGCTTTGCGGTCGTCAAGCGCGCTCTCTTCGATCCGCTCCCCTATGCCGACAGCGAGCGGCTGGTGGCGGTGCAGACCGCGGTCGCCGACAACCGGACGGGAGCGCTGTCGATCTTCGTGTTCGACGATCTGCGCCAGGATCCACAGACGCCCCTGACCAACTTCACGGCATTCCGCTTCAGCGCGGCGACCTATCAAAGCGCCGACACCGCCGAGAGCATCGACGCGCAGGAAGTGGACACGTCTGTACTTCGACACTTTTGGGATCCGGCCAGCGTTGGGCGGGCTATTGCCGGCTGACGATCCGAACGCGGTCGTCGTGAGCTGGCGGTTCTGGCAGCGATCGCTGTCTGCCGCCGCCGATGTCGTCGGCCGCACCATCGTTCTCGACGGCGTCGGGCGTCATGTCGTCGGCGTCCTGCCGGAGACCTTCATCGCGCCGTACGGACCGCAGGCCGATCTGTTTCTGCCGCTCAACATGCGGCCGCTGCTCGCCGACACGGCCCGCGCCCGGCGGACCACCAGTGTTTTCGCACGGCTCGCCCCGGGCGTCACCCACGAGCAGGCCCGCGCCTACATGCAGACCTTCTCGCAGGGACAGCGTGAACGCCACCCCACGATCCACGCCCGCGAAAGCTGGGTCATCCTGCCGATTCGGGAGGCGCTGATTGGGCCGGTGCAACCCGCCATTCTCGGGACGGCCGCCGCCGCGTTTCTGCTGATGCTGATCGTCTGCGCCAACATCGCCGGGCTGTCGGCGGTCAACGCCGCGGCGCAGCGGCAGCACTACGCCATCCGCACCGCGCTCGGGGCGAGCGCCGGGCAGATTTTCCGGGATCGATTGCGCGAGAGCCTGATCCTCGCAACGATTGGGTCGACGGCGGGCCTGGGCCTGGCGTCTTTCGTCGTCGAGGTCGTTGCCCGCTATCAGCGATACTTCCTGCCGACGCTGGCCACGGTCACGTTCGACTTTCCAACGGCGATTGCCGGCTTCCTCCTTGGCGCGGCAACTGGCGTCATCGCCGCGGCCGCACCGCAGGGCGCGATCGGACGCCTGCAGATCGACGATCCGCTGCGCGCCGCTCGGGGAACGACCAGGACAGACGACTGACGGCCGTGCGCTCGGGGCTCGTCGTGGTGCAGGTGGCCGTGGCCATCGTGCTGATGGTCGGCGCCGGGCTGCTGGTCCGGACCGTCGGTCACCTCTCGGCGACGGCCCTCGGCTACGAAAGCGAACGGATCGGCTACATCCACGTCACCCTGCCGCAACCGCGCTATCGCACCACCGAAGCCCACCTGCAGTTCGAGCGCGACCTGCTCGAACGGGTGTCGGCGATTCCCGGAGTCTCGGGGGCGAGCGCATCGGTCGGGTTTCCGGTGATGGGCTCGATGGGCGCGCGCCTGACGATTCTCAACCGTCCGGATCCGGTCGCGCCGCCGGAGATTGCCTACTACTCGGTCACGCCCAGGTTCTTTTCATTTCTCGACGTGCCAATCGTCGAGGGCCGCGATATCGCCGAGACCGACAACTTCCCCGCCCCACGGGTCGTCGTGATCAACGAAACGATGGCGCGGATGTTCTGGCCCGACGGCAACGCCATCGGCGCCACGGTCAAGATCGGCGCCGGCGCTTCGACCGACCGGGAGATCACCGTCGTCGGGATCGCGGCGGACGTGCGGCAGAACGGACCGACGCAGGACATCCGTCCCACCGCATACGGCTCGACGCTGCGATACTCCTGGCCGCGGCGGCACATCGCCGTCCGCACCGATCGGCAGATCGCGTCGCTCGCGAAGGAGTTGCGCGCCGCCGTCCATGACACCGATCCCTCGGTTGCCGCGACGACGATCCGCGCGATCGATGAGGTGGTGGAAGAGCAGACCGCACGGCACCGTCTGGTGATGTTCGCGCTCACGCTGTTCGGCGTCGTCGCCACGGTGCTGTGCGCGTTCGGGCTCTACGCCACCGTGGCGCTGAGCTCGCAGGTCCGGCGCCGCGAGTACGCCATCAGGGTCGCCCTGGGATCGTCGCGAACGCACGTCTGCTGGCTCGTGATTCGCCAATCGGTCGTGCTCGCCGTCGTGGGCGGACTCGCCGGAATCGGCCTGGCGGCGGCGGGGACGCAGACGCTCGACAGCCTGCTTCGCGGCGTCACCTCCGGCGATCGGGAACGTTCGTCGCCGCCTTCGTGTCGATGCTCACCGTGGCGGCGGTGTCGGCGTCGCTGCCAGCGTTTCGAGCCGGCCGCGTCGATCCGGTGGAAGCGCTGAAGAGCGAATAGGCGGCTGGGCTAGCCTTCGGGCGTCGCGCTCGCGTCCTTGCCGACGATCGGGCGGCGCTCGCGCCGGCGCCACTCCTCGAGCGACTGCCCCCAGATGTCGACGCGCGCGTGCTCGAACGGCGGCGGCAGCGCGCCGGCACCGCGGTTGCGCGACCCGAGCTTTCGCGCCACCGCCTGTGACGCGACGTTCGCGGGATCGATGCTGTGGATCACCTCGGTCCATCCGAGGTTGTCGAAGGCCCAGTCGGTGGCGGCCTCAGAACCCTCGGTGGCATAGCCTTTCCCCCAACACTCGCGAATGATTCCCCAGCCGACCTCGGGTCCCGGCCACCCTTCGGGCATCCACGGCCCAAGGCGTCCCACCCACCGGCCCGTGTCCTTCTCGATGACCGAGAACATGGCAAACCCGTACGCGTGCCAGGCGCCGATCATCGTCATCGACATGCGCCACGTCACCTCACGCGGCGCCACGCCGCCGATGAAGCGGGCCGACTCTTCGTCCACCATCATCGCGGCGTAGGCATCGAGATCCTCGGCGTGCGGGACGCGCAGGACGAGTCGCGGAGTTTCGATTTGCAGGGTGTCCAGTGATATGCGGTGCTCACGAGCCCATTATTCGCGAAAACACCGATAAACGCGGCCGTCAGGCGACTCGCGCCGCGCGTCGATTCAACAGCAGCGCCACCGACGGCACCGCAACGGCAGCGGCGGCTACCGCACGGGGGTCGATGCGCCAGCCTTGCGACGGCGCCAAGGTGTCACACAAGGCGACGAGCGCGGGGCGGCATCGCAAATAGTCGCCGTGATGCTTCGTCAGTTCGGCCTGGATGTACTGCGCGAGCATCTCGCGCTCTTCGACAAGCGGCTTGGCGAGCGTGAGCTCCTGAATCCGGTTCGAGAGCATTCCCCAATCATGGAGATCGCCGAGCGCGGCCTGCGTCCGCTTCAGCAGCCGGCGCGCGCCGGGAGGCCGGCGCGCTGACGTATCGTCGGCGAGCTCGATGGCATAGCGAAGGTGTTTCGAAGCGATTCGCACCTTGTGCAGCCGACCGGGAAACCTGACGCCACCCGCCCGCTCGATCGCCGTCTTCAACGTCGCCGCCCGCTCGGTGAGATGGTGGGCCAGCGAGCGACGCACGTCGCGGGCCGTGCCCAACTCGACTGCCGAACGTCGCGACGCCATCAAGCGCTCGAGTTCGTTCTCGAAGTCGAGCTGCTCGAGCTCCTTGATCAGCTTTCGTCTGGCCTCGTCGCTTCGCTCCTTCGCCCACGACAACAGGAGCGCCGTGAGATCGGCTGCGGGGCGAAACCGAGCCTCGAGTTCATGAATCAGGCGGCTGACGACGTCGGCGTCACGCGCCCGGCCCAGCGCGCGCCCGGCCTGTTTCAGCAAGCCGTTGACGGCCTGGACCGCCTCATCTTCGTCCGCATGCAGCCCGGCCAGGGCCAGCAGCTCTCGCGCGCGGCGAATCTCGACCCGCGCCTGGTGAATCGCTTCCTCGTTGCCGTCGCGGACGCCAGGCAGATGTTGCGCGACCAGCTCGAGCGACTGCGAGAACGCCGTTGACCGCCGCGACGCTCCAAACATGAGCACCTCCAGCGTTACACCGTTGCAACTTGGACGCCGAGGCGCGTCGCTCGGCGTTGCTGGAGATTTGCGCGTGTTCCGCTGCTTCCGCAGCGACGCCGTATCAGGACCCATCGTTCGGTGCGAAGGAGGGCTTTCCATGGCCGAGCCCGAAGCCCTGCAATGGACTGGGCCTCCACGTGGCCTAGGCACCGGACGCGGCGACTGGCGACGCGTCAGGCGAAGGTGGTCTGTCGCGCGCGCGGTCGGGACGCGGTAGCACGCGCAGGGGACCGCCATGACGGCGATCCCCTTTCGAGTCCGCTTTCACTTAGGAGTGGTAGACCCGATCGTCACCAGGAAGCCGCTCGGCTCGGTGATCTCGAAGGCGCGGGTGCCCCACTCCGTATCGTGCGGTTCGGAGTCGAGTTTGATCCCCGCCGCTTTCGCACGCTTTGCGATCGCGTCGATGTCTTGTGTTGTATCGATGAAGAGACGAATGCCGACGCCCTTCTTACGATCGCGGCCCTTCTTCCAATCGTCCTGACTCAGACCGATGCGCGCTTCGCCCGCGCGCAGCATCACACCTTCCAGCACGCCGTTGTCTTCCCAGCGTTCTTCGACGCCGAATCCCAAGTCCTTCGAAGAACTTGAGGCTCTTCTGCACGTCATCGACGGTGATGCTCGGCGCGATGCTCTTCGCCTGCAGGGCAGTTTCCAATACTGTGGCCATGTTTCATTGCCTCCGTGTCGTGAGGTGTCGCACCTCACCCCCAGCATGCCACGCAGCCGCAACGACGGCATGACCGATCGACGGCCGGGCTCGATATTTTGTCAGTCGACTCGACCGTTCGTGAACAGCTCGACCGCGATCGTGCCTCAATCGCGCGCGTGGATGAGCGCGCACGCGTCTCAGCCTTGATACGAATCGTCCTGCTCGATCTTCGACAGCACCCAGTCGAACTCGCCGGCGGTGACGTGCGCGCCGCAGTGGCCGCACGCGCCGGCCATCGTGACGGTGAGCGGGGCGCCGCAACCGCCGCAACGGTCGTCGGCGCGCGGCTCGCCGCGCCGGGCGGCCGATCGGATCAACGTCCAGTACTCCGAGTAGGCACGTTCGTCGATGCGACTGCCGCGGATGTGCCGGCCATCTGTGGTTCGGATGACGTAGTCCTTGCCTGTCGCCCAGATCCGCACGGTCAGCGCGTCGTAATAGCGGTCGCGCCGCAACTTCACCGGCACGTGACGGGTGACGCGCATGTCCTCGAGGACGTTGCGCAGCGCCTCGGCGGCGTAGGCATCGAGCCAGTACTGCAGGTAGTCGGCGAGGCCGTCCGACAGCACCGGGCGAGCGGCGTTGAGATCCTGCGCGGTCCACGCGTCGTTGAGCACGCGATAGACGTGCCGCAGACGCGCCTCGATCGACGCCGCGGTCACGTCGGGATCGTCGCGAAGGAACACCGCCCATTGCTGGTCGAACGTCGCGTCGATGAGGCTCGGCAGTGACGTGCCGCGCTCTGGCGCATCCTGCTCGAGACCCGGAATCTGCAGCCGTTCGCGGCGCAAGCGGATCTCCGCAACCTGCCAATCGAAGCGGCCGTTATCGACGACCTCGCCGCACGACGCGCATTTCTGCGTGCCGGCTGCCGCCTCGGTCCGCCACGGCGCGCCGCAGTTGGGGCAAGGGAATCGCCGCTCGGCCGATGGCGGCCGAGTCCGCGCGGTCTCCGCCCGCTGGAAGACCCATTCCTCCACAACGAAGCGGCGGCGTCCGGGTCCTTCACCGACGGAGTAATTCGCTTCGAACTCCAGCAACACCCGAATCACCCTGGCGCAGCACCAGCAGCCGGGGCGCCAGGCATGTCCACACGGCGCAGGTGCATGGCGCCGACCACGACGCCCGTGACGCGGCCAATCGGCTGCCGCTTCGCCAGCGTCTGACGCGCGGAGTCGGAGAGGTACGGCGCCAGTTCGTCGAGCTTCCCGGCATCATCACGGCAGCCATGCGCGGTGGCGTAGAGACGAAACGCGAAGTCCTCGAACAGCACCGACGAGAAATCGCGATCGATCGTCGCGATCGTCTCGAGCCGTGGCGCGGCCACCGGCAACGGCGGCGGTCCGGTCTCGGAGCCGAGGTCTGCTCGGTCAGCGTGTGGATGCTGCCAAAGTCGCGCTGACTGCTGGGGGTCGACCCGAGGAGAAAGAACGCGAGGACAATGAGGACGAGCGGCACGCCGACCAGCGGATAGCGCACGCATAACCGCACCAGCAGGATCAGCAGCGCCAGGTCGCCGTCGCCGCCACCGCTGCCGCCGCCCCAACTGTCGCCAGACGACCCGCCGCCGCCAGGCCGCTGGAATAGGTCTCGCCGCCCCCCGGCCGCGCGTCGAGTGTCACCGCGGCCGTGAGGCAGGCGATGATCGCGACCCACACCAGCCATCGCCTCATGTGCGCGGCCTCCGGTCGATGTCGTGCTCGATCGCATCGTGCAGCTCGTTCACATCGTCGGCGGAGCGTGGCAAAGCCGTCGCCAGAATCGAGCCGATCGACCCGATTGCTTCGGCGGTCGCCTCCCCGCCGCGCGCGATCGCCGTGTCAATCTGTTCCTCCCACGCGGCCAACGCCGGCGCCGGCACCGCGGCCTCGACAGCGGCATCGGCGACGACCACCCCGACCCGTTCGGCGAGCGCGCAGTAGACCAGCACGCCGGTACGGCCGCGCGTGCGATGGACGCCGCGCTCCACGAACGTGGCGCGCGCCGCCGCGGCCGCGGCGCGGCGCCGGTGGGCCCGTGGTGTGAGCCATCGCACCGCCGAGGGCACCGCCGCTGCCACCGCCGCCGCGATGGCGCCAACCAGCAGCGGATCCACGAGAAAGAACATCAGCGCGAATGCGGGATCGCTGAACAGCATGAAGGCCAACGTGGCCCAGGCGCCGGCGATGCCAGCGAGCAGCGGCACATGCGGCCACGACCGCGCCGAGCGGCGCACGGCGATCGCGACCTCGGCCGCTGACGCGGACTCGATCCGCGTCACCGCTTCCTGGAACGCGCGCTCCGCGCGTTGATCGAGCCACGTGCTCGCCATCGTCGAGCCAGTCTATTGCACCTGAACCGTGCATGACGACCTGCCGAGCGCTCACGCCACAGCACCGCCGCCGGGCTGGCTTCGGATCGCTCCTTGCACTTCTTGCCAGCGCACACGCGGCACCGCCCCTGTGAGTATCCGCAGGGGCTTTCTTGGCAACTTGACGAGTCGCGGGAGGAATTTTCTATGACACGCAGGATGGGCTGGCTCAGTGCAATCGTCTTCACTCTCATGGCGGCGTTCGCTTGCTCGCAAACCGACGCCGGCGTCACCACGAAGGTCAAGGCCAAGCTCGCGGCCGACGATGCCGTGAAGGCGTATCAGATCGACGTCGATACGCGCGACAAGGTCGTCACGCTGTCGGGCAACGTGGAGAGCGACATCGCGAAGACGCAGGCCTCGCGGCTCGCGCGCGAAACCGAAGGCGTCGCGCGCGTCGTCGACAACGTCACCGTGACGCGAGAGCCGGTCGATACGCCCAACATGGCCGACCGGACCGACATGACGGATCCCGCTATCACCGCCGCCGTCAAGGCCAAGCTGCTCGGCGATCCCCTTGTGGCCGGCTTGAAGATCGACGTCGACACGCAGAGCGGCGTCGTCACGCTGAGCGGGACAGTCAAGTCAGCGGCCGAGAAGGAAGAGGCAGTTCGCCTCGCCCGCGACACCGCGGGCGTGAAGAGCGTCAACGACATGATCAAGGTCGGCGCCTAGCTTCCGAGTTCGAGAGATTGGGGGCAGCCCATCCTCGGTGAACGCACCGAGGATGGCGCTGCCCTTTTTTTGTGCCCGGCCCTGACACGAACGTCACCATTCCTTTATCCGCTCTTTACGCGCATGAGGTCAAATCAGCGGCATCTTCGAAAGGTTGAGCGTGCCGCAAATGAGAATTCGAATCCTGATTCTGCTGGTGTCGGTGTTGATGTGTGGAACGGTGGCAAGTCGCGGACACGAGCCGCTGGTCGTCACCGCCATCCTCACGACGTCCCCGCTCTTCAACTACGAAGGCGCTCCCGCGACGCCTGACGCCGACGATCCCGCCATCTGGTGGAACCGCGGCAACCCGCGGAGCTCGCTGATCATCGGCACCGCCAAAGACGCAGGGCTGCTCGTCTACGATCTGTCGGGCGAGCTGGTTCAGGCGCTGCTCCCACCGAACCCACCGCAGATTCTGGACGAGCGATCCAGACACACCGGCCGGCACCAACCGAGAACGACGATCTGCCGTGCGTCGACAGTGAGAGCGGGGAGACCTTCGGCCGGTTCAACAACGTTGACATCGCTTACGACGTGCGACTGGGGACGAGCCCGATGGCGGAACGTGCCGACGTCGCCGTGGTTTCCGATCGCGGCTGCGATCGCGTGCGGTTCTACAAGATCGAGCCGGGCCACCCGGAAGGACCGCTGGTCAACATCACGTCCGCCGATGTGCCTCGTGTGTTCCCGACCCGTTACGAGCAGCCCTCGCCGCTCCAGCCGTCTGGCGCCGAGGAGGGCGAGCGCGACAATCCGGTGGACGATCAGAACACCGTCTACGGTCTGACCGTCGATCAAGGCGACACCGACCAGATCTTCGTCTCGCAGCGCGAGCGCGGACTCGTCCGTCAGCTGCGGATCGTGGCCAACCAGGATGGAACGCTCACCTACGAAGCGACGCGCACGTTTTTCTTCAGGACCTCGTTCCACGTTCAAGGACCAGCAAGGCGCGGCTTACGACTGGACACCGTGCCGCGAAGCGGCGCTGGAAGAGCCCCAGGCCGAGGGGCTCGAGTTCGACTCGAAGAACCAGACCCTGTACGTCGCCTTCGAAACGATCGGCCTGTTCAAGCTGCCGCTCGCCGCCTCAACGCCCGATTTCGTCACCGTCACCGATGCGGAGCTGATCGAACCCGTGACGACGTTCGGCCGCGCCTACCGCGCAACTCCGGACGATGACGAGTTCGAGTGCGAATACGATCCGGAAGGCGACGCCGAGGGTGACGCGGTTGACGCGGACGGCTCGCCCGCCAATGCCGGTCAGTTTCTCGAAGCCGACCTCGAGGGACTGAGCATCATCGAGAGCCGGCCCGGCCGCATCCTGCTGCTCGCGTCGAGCCAGGGCGATTCGAGCTTCCACTTCTTCGAGATCACCGACCAGACGATTGCGCACCGCGGCGTCTTCTTCGTCGAGGGCGTCGGCGACACCGATGGCGTCCACTACGTCCCGCACGTCGTTCGCCCGCGAGTATCCACACGGGCTGCTGGTCGATTCAGAACGGCGCGGCGCCAGAGCCGGAGAATCCCGACGCTGTGAACGGCTACGAGTTCGACGGCGCCACGCAGTTCATGGTTCTCGACGTCGACGAGGTGTTGGCGCTGCTCAAGCCGTAACCTGCCGACTTGCATCAGGCTCCTGACCGTTCTAAGCTGCCGGCGGCGTGTCAGGACGCCTCCGTGTCCGCGGAAAGGACCGCGTCCTCCTGAACCGGTAAGACCACAATCGACGATGACCTTCTTTTCTGCCCGAGTGAGCGGACACCGGGCCTGCGGCTGACCCTGGTGCAGCCGGAAAAGGAGCTCGTCATGCGCCGTCACTGCACCGCCCACCCGTACGCTTCGCGACCGTCCCGATCTCGATCAGCTCAAGCGGCAAGCCAAGGAACTGCTCGAGGCCTTCCGCGCCGGCGATGCAGCCGCGTCGAAGGAAGTGCACACGCATTTCCAGCGGGCCGATCCATCGACCTTCGCGCTCCACGACGCTCAGCTCGTCATGGCGCGCGCACACGGCTTCGACAGCTGGCCGAAGCTGAAGGCCTTTGTGGACGGCGTCACCGTCCACCGTCTGATCGAGGCCGTCGGCCGCGGCGATCTCGACACTGTGCGGTCGATGGTTGCGGCGCGTCCAGAGCTCGTACACTTCGATCTCGCCGAGAACGACGAACATCAGGCCCTGCATCACGCCGTCCTGCACCGTCAATCCGCCATCGTCCGCTTCCTGATGGAACAGGGTGCGGACGCGCGCAAAGGCATCTGGCCGCATCGTGCCGCGACCTCCGCGTTTACGCTCGCCGCCGAGCGCGGCTACGGCGACCTCGTCACGATCATCGAGGAAGAAGAGCGCCGCCGCTCCGGACGCACTCGGCTCGAGCCGCCGCCGCCCGCGACGATGCCATCGATTGACCGGCCGCTTCTGGATCGCCGTCTGGAAAGCGCGGCGCGTGCCGCGATTGCGGCGGGAGATGCCGCGTGGCTACAGGCGCGTCATCGCGAGGGCGTGCTCGGCAACGGCTACGGCCTCGTGAGTCATGCCGTGGCCGTCGATCGCCCAGACATGCTTGCGCTTCTGCTCGATTTCGGACTCGATCCCGACGAAACCGGGCGTGTCGAAGGCCTCGAAGACGTCGTGCCGACGTGGGGCGAACCGCTGCGTGCGTGCGCGCTGTCTGGCAAGTTGGCGATGGCGCAGATTCTCCTGACGCGAGGGGCGAACGCGAACACCAACGTCTACGCCTCGAGCTGGGCGCTGTACGAGGCGCACAAGCGTCGAGACCAACCAATGATCGAACTGCTCGAGAAGCACGGCGGCCGGTTGACCGCCGTCGCCGTCGCGGAGCTCGGTCTCGAGGCGCACGCGGCGCGGCTGCTCGCTGAAGCTGCCGAAGGGCGCACTGCGGATGGCATCACCGGATCAGGGTCGAGCGTCGTGCAGGATTTGTTGTGGGGCGCGATCGAGAGTCCCTCGCCAGAGATCGTCGGCATCACCCTCCGCGTCACCGACTGGTCCTCAGAGGATCCGCGATGGCACGGCATTCTGGAGAACGGCCTCTACCTGCGTCCGGAGAGCGATCGCCCGCGTCACCTCGAAGCCTTTCGACGGGTCCTGGACCGCTGCGATCCGAACGTTCGAAGCCGGCGAGGGACAACGCTCCTCCACGAGGTCGCGGCGTCGCGGGGCGGCCTCACGGCCAGCGATCGGATCGCGTACACGACGCTGTTGCTCGATCGCGGCGCCCGTCACGATGTTCGCGATCACCTGCTTCGCAGCACGCCGCTCGGCTGGGCCTGCCGCTGGGGACGAATCGAGATGGCGACGCTCCTGCTCGAGCGCGGCGCCGACCCGGTCGAGGCAGATGCTGAGCCGTGGGCCACTCCTGCTGAGTGGGCCAGAAAGACAGGCCATGCCAAAATCGAGAGGCTGCTCCGCGCGCCCGGCGGGCACTGACATCGAGCCGTCCGTCTCAGTCATTCGCTTCTGGGCGAGGTGTCGATCCAGGCCTTCCCCGTTCGACGTATTGGTAGGAGGCAAGTGAGGTCATGAACAAGGTGCTCTGGGTCCTGCAGGTGTTGCTCGCGGTTGCGTTCTTCGCCCACGGCTGGCTGTTTCTCGCGCCGCCGCCGGAGATTGCCGTACAGATGAACGCGTCGTTCCCACGCTGGTTCCAGCTCTTCCTCGGCGTTGCGGAAGTGCTGGCCGCCGTCGGATTGACGCTTCCCGGGCTGACGCGAATCCTGCCCTGGCTGGTCACCTGGGCGGCCGCCGGCGTCATGATCGTGACAGGGTCGGCGACGGTCTTCCACGTGGTGCGCGGCGAGTTGAGCTCGGCCGTGATCACGCTGGTCCTGCTCGCCATCGCCACGTTCGTCGCATGGATGCGGCATCGTGTCCTGCCGATCGGCGCACGGCCCGCTGCAGCCGAACACGTCTTTACGACGGCGAGCTGAGGATCGCTAAGCGGACCGCGCGTAGCGACTCGGCGGCTGGCCTACGTGCCGGCTGAATGCGGTGCTGAACGTGCTCGCCGAGCCGTAGCCGACGCGTTCGGCGACCTCGGTGACCGCCAGGTCGTGGCGGCGGAGCAGCGTTTTTGCGACGGCCATGCGCCAGGCGACCAGGTATTCCATCGGCGGCAAGCCCACGGTATGGGTAAAGCGCTCGAAGAACGCTGATCGCGACAGCGCGGCCGTCTTCGCGAGCTGGCCCACCGTCCACGAGCGCGCGAGCTGGCCGTGCATCTGTCGCATGGCTGGCGCGATTCGCGCATCGGCCAGACCGCGCAGCAGTCCGGGCGGGGCGTCTTCACCGGACGTCGCCCGCAGCGCTTCGATCAGCAGGACCTCCACGAGGCGCGTGAGCACGAGATCGCGGCCGGACCTGCGTTCGGCCGATTCCTCGCCAACCAGCCGTACCAACACCGAGAGCCGCTCGACGCCGCGCACGTGCACCACCGCCGGCAGCAGCGACACGAGCAACGCGGCATCGGGCGAGTCGAAGACGAAGTAGCCGCCGAGTAACCGGACATCGGGCCGTCCACCGCGGGTACCGTGGCGGACTTCGCCGGTTGGCGCGGGCGACACCTTCGGGTCGATGCGTCCAGGCCTCACCGGCTCGAAGCCCGACAGGGTGAAGCCGGGCGTCGCCGGGAGCAGAATGAAGTCGCCCGCCTCGAGCGTGAGGGCACGATGGCCGTCGACGGCGAGACGACAG
Organism: uncultured Acidobacteriota bacterium; assembly: GCA_963841895.1. Classification (GTDB taxonomy): domain Bacteria; phylum Acidobacteriota; class Vicinamibacteria; order Vicinamibacterales; family UBA2999; genus JACCSI01. Next base: position 114,457 of record CAWJEO010000034.1, on the reverse strand, counting down.
CTGCCCTCGAGCACAGCGCAGAAGCTCGGCTGGCCAAAATCCGAGTACCGCACGCCCCAGCGGCCGGCCCCGCTGATGCGCTTGGAGAACACCGCGCGCGGCTGCAGCAGCGCGAGGACGTCGGAGAGTGGGTCGTTCATGGCTGGCCTGCCGAGCCGAAGGTCCGCCTTCGCAGCTACGCTGCTATGGCGCGACGGCATTTGCCGGGGACACGAGAAAATGCCGGACTCTCACGAATGAAATACGGACTCTACATAGTAGAACGTCCGGCGCGCGTCCGCTAGTGTAGCCCTTATGAAGACTGTGCTGATTACCGGTTGCTCCTCTGGCTACGGCCTCGAGACCGCGCGCCATTTCCACGCGCGCGGATGGAATGTGGTCGCCACGATGCGAACGCCGCACGAAGACCTTCTGCCCAAGTCAGAACGGCTCACCGTGCTGGCGCTCGACGTGACGAAACCCGGAAGCATCGCCGCCGCCCTCGACGCGAGCGGCCCGATCGATGTGCTCGTCAACAACGCCGGCATCGGGCTCTTCGGCGCATTCGAGGCCACGCCGATGGCCACGGCGCGCGAAGTGTTCGAGACCAACACGTTTGGGGTGATGGCGATGACGCAGGCGGTGGTGCCGCAGCTCCGCGCCAGAAGGTCGGGCGTGGTGGTGAACGTGACCTCGAGCGCAACGCTGGCGCCGTTTCCGCTGGTGGCCGTCTACACCGCGAGCAAGATGGCCATTGAGGGATTCACCGCGTCGCTTGCCCTCGAGCTCGAGGCCTTCAACGTGCGCGTGAAGCTGGTGGAGCCAGGCTACGGCCCGACCACCCGCTTCGCGAGCAACACCGGTCCGCGTCTGGAAGGGCTGATTCCCGAGGCGTACGCGCCGTTCGCGGAGCGCGTCTTCGCGTCACTGGCGCAGGGAACGGCGGCGGCGACGACGGAGTCCGACGTCGCCGAGGCGGTGTGGCGTGCCGCGAACGATGCGTCTCCGCAGCTCCGCTTTCCTGCTGGTGCCGACGCGCTGGCCCTGGCGTCGAGATGAGTGCAGGCCGTGCCGTCACGCCGGCGGTTTGGCAACGCCGCTGGTGACGGCCTGCCCCTGCAGCAGTTCACCAAGCGCTTTGTGCAGCTCCGGACTTCGAAGGATGGCGATGTGGTCGGCGTCCTTCACTTCGACCAGCTTTGCCTTCGAACCGGCAACAAGCGCCACGGACAACGGATGCAGCGGGTCGCCGGTGCCGACGGCGACCAGCGTCGGAACGCTCAATGCCTTCGCCGGCGGTACGATCAGGTCGGGCAACGCCCGCAATACGGCGATCAGCGACGGCAGGTCGTTGCTTTTCAGGGCCTGCCCACTCGCAAACGCTGCGGTCTTCGGATCCATGGCCGGGAACAGCCACGCGAAGAACTTCGTGAGTCCCATGGCCGCCTTCCAGGTCGGCAATCCACGGAGCAGACTCGCGCACGAACGTCGCGCGATCGGCGTAAAACGGCCCGGCAACCAAGGTGGCGCTCGAGACACGCGTCGGATATCGAGCGACGACGTTCGCCGCAATCAGAGCCCCCATCGAGTGACCGATCACGTGCGCACGCTCGATCTTCAGAGAATCGAGCAAGCGAATCAGATCGTCCGCCATCGGCTCGCCGAACCGCTTCGGATCGCCGAACTTGCTGCTCTGACCAAACCCGCGAACGTCAACGGCGATGACGCGATGGGTTGAGGCCAGCGGGCCCGCGAACCCGAACCACGCGGCGACGCTCCCGGTATAGCCGTGCACCAGCAGGATCGGCGGGCCTTGCCCGACCTCGCGGTAGCGCAACGTCACCTCGCCGGACACGAAGGTCTGGTCTGGTGCGGTTGGCAGCCCCGTCACCGCGGGCGCGGCTTGACCGGCGGGTGGCTGCGACCCACGAGCGTGTGACAGGCCCGTACTCGCCAGGCCGATCAACGAGACGAAGAGAACACACGCGACGGCGAAGCGAACTCGCATTGAAATCCTCCAGGCTCGGAAGCCGGACCAGACTACCGACGCGGGTTGGTAAATGCAACCGCACGCCTGGGCGTCGCGTTGTCAACTCTCGCGCAGCGCGGCAAGCGGATCCATGCGTGTGGCTTTCCTGGTGGGGCCCCACACTGCCAGCGATACTACCGCACACAGAACCACGGCGGCACCCACGAGCGTCGCTGGCTCGCGCGGGTGCAACCCATAGAGCAACCCGTCGACGAACTGCGCGGCCCAGAGACTGATGCCAGCGCCCGCGAGGATACCGGTGACAACTAACAGGGTGACGCGCGTGAGCACCAGTGCCATGACTGCCCTTGGCGCAGCGCCCAACGCGATGCGAATCGCAATCTCGGCTCGGCGCCGGGCGATCGCGTAGCTGGTCAGCCCGTACAGGCCGAGCGCCGCGAGGAGAAGGGCGAGACCTCCCAGCGCTCCGGCTAATTGCGCCATCAAGCGGTCCCTTGTCAGCGCGGCACGTATTTGTCCGGCGAGCGGCCGGAAGGTCAGCGCGAGTGCGGGATGCACGGCGGCGAGGGCCCCCGCAACGCTCTTGCTCAAGAGCAAGGGCGACCCGGTCTCTGCCCGCACGCTGAGCCTCGCCGATGCAAAGGGGAATCCTGGCACGTCGAACTGCGCGATCGGCAGGTACCACGTGGGTGGCACGGACTCGCGCGGCGACCCATAAACGGCATCCGCGACGACACCAATGACCTGTGCCGCCAGCGCTCGTGGCGTGTTCGGATAGACGGTGATGGTGCGGCCGAGCGGGCTGCCACCATCAAGAAAGCGTCCGGCGAATGTCTCGTTGACGATGATCGCGCGCGGCGCGCCCGGCCCGTCGCTGTCGGCAAAATCACGCCCGGCGATCAGGCGCGTGCCGAACGTGCTGAACCACCCGGGTGAGACCACGTTGCCAAAGACATCGCCATTGGCGGGCATTGGCTGCGAGTGGGCAGACGCTCCCGGGACCGGAACGCCAGAAATCTCCACGGCCGGCGTGAATCCGCCTCCTCCGGCTGGCGTCAGCGAACGAGATCGATGCATCAGCCACGTTGGGCAAACGGCGGACGGCCTCACGCGCCCGCTGGTAGAGCCGTACGCGCTGTGCGGGGTCAACGTTGGCCTGCTGTGGGTCGACGGTCACGACCAGTACCTGATCCGGTTCGAATCCGAGCGTCCGGGTCGCCAGCGTGGTGAACGATCGAATAAAGAGCCCGGCGGCAACGACCAGCACAACCGACAGTGCCACCTGCACGACGACGAGCCAACCCATGACGCCGCCGCGTCCGATGTCGATGGCGGTTCGCCCTTGCGCACGGATCGCCTCCATCGGCGCCGCTCGAGTCGCAAGAAACGCTGGAGCGGTCCCGAAGAGCAACGCCGTGACGGCGGTGACGACGAGCGTGAAGGCCAGGACCGGCCCATCGGTCGACACGTCGAGAAATACGGGATTCGCCGGCGTTGACAGCTGCTGGACGAGGAAACGGCTCGTGTAGACGGCGACGCCAACACCGAGCGCGGCACCCGCCACGCAGAGCGTCAAGCTCTCGGCAAAGAGCTGTCGCACGAGCCGCAGGCGTGAGGCGCCGAGTGCGAGCCGCACGCTCAGCTCGTGATGACGGCCGTTGGCGCGCGCCAGCAGCAGGTTCGCGACATTGACGCATCCGATCAGCAGCACGAACGCAACGGTCACCGCGAGAATCAGCACCGGTCTCTCGTAGTTGCTACGGAGGTTCGAATATCCGGCGGCAGCGGGTACGAGCGTGAAGGGTGACGTCAGATATTGATCGACAGCGTCCTTGCTCCACGGCCCCAGAGTGGCGCCGCGGATCTCGGGCTGCACGCGGCGCAGTTCAGAGGCTGCGCTCTCGAGTGACTGCCCGCGCTCGAGCCGCGCGAGGATCGTCAGAAAGTTCGTCGAGGCCGAGTCCAAGGCGGAGTCGGGGCCACGAATGAGCGCTTCGGTTCGAAGCGGAACGGCAAACTCAAACGAGCGGCCGACTTCCAAACCGAAAAACTCGGGCGGCGCCACGCCGATGATCGTGAACGGCCGGCCGTTGAGGCGCACCGACCGGCCAATGACGTCGGCACTGCCGCCATAGTGGCGCTGCCAATACCCGTAGCTGATCACCGTGACGGCGCCGTCCGGGCCGCCACCGGGCTCATCGTCGCGCGGGGAGAAACTGCGGCCGAGCACCGCCGAGACGCCGAGCATCTCAAAAAAGCCGCCGTCGGCCCAGATGCCTTCGACGAACTGGGTCTCGCCACCGGACGCCAGGTTGAAGCGGGTGAACGACCACGCCGTGGCACCCTCAAACAGGTGCGGTCTCTGTCGGATTTGCTCCCAGGCCGGATAGCTCCACGCGCGCACCCGCGTCTCGCCCGTCTCCCTGAGGACGCTGTCGGTGACGTGCACGAGGCGGTCCGGCTCCCGTACCGGAAGGCTGCGGAGGAGCAAGCCGTTCAGAATGGAAAAGATCGCGGTATTCGCGCCGATGCCGAGGCCAAGAGTCAGCACGACGACGACGGTGAAGACCGGGGTTCTGCCGAGCGTGCGGACGGTGTAGCGCAGGTCCTGACGCAAGTCGTCCAGCCCGGTGAATGACCGTGCCTGCCGATAGACGTCCTTGGCCTGGGTGACGCCGCCAAACTCGCGCAACGCGGCCCGGTGCGCCTCGTCGGGCGACAACCCCTGCTGGATGTACTCGTCTGTCGCTTCCGCGAGATGGCTGGCGATCTCGTCGTCGAGGTCGCGATCCATCTGCCGGGAACGAAGGAGCGCCCACAGCCGCGACAGAAAGGCCCGCACGCGGGTCACGACGAGCTCTCCGAAATCTTCAGGAACCGGTCAACGATGCTCGCTGCACGCTGCCACTGTGCTTCCTCCGTCTGCAGCCGCTTGCGGCCCGCTCGTGTCAGCGTGTAGATCCTCACCCGGCGGCCGCTCTCCGACTCGCCCCACTTCGACGAGATCCAGCCCAGTTGCTCCAGCTTGAGCAACGCCGGGTACAGGGTCCCCTGATTGAGCGTCAGCTGGTTCCCACTGATCTGTTCGATTCGTCTGGCGATCCGATACCCGTGCAGCGGGCCGAGGGCCGCCAACGTCTTGATGACCATCAAGCCGAGAGTGCCGTAGAGCACGTCACTCTTGTCGGGTGTCATATGTGGAGAGCCTACACGTTCATGTGTTGGCAATCAACTGGTCAAGTCTGACGGGTCAGGGGGCGCATCCTAGGCATCGCCGCACCTGCGCCGGCATCATCGCCGGAGCGCGGACCAATGCACGCTGCGAATCAGCCACTGGCCTTTGGTTCGGGTCAGGACCATGAGCTGCGCGCTGACGAAACTCACGGGCTTGCCCCCGAACGTTCCCTCATAATCGGTCAGTGCGACGACCCACGCGGCGTCGCCGACGACGTTGACGGTCAGCGGCCCGCGCTTTCCTGACACGGCCCGCTCGAATTCGATGTCCGCGGGCAGATGGCCGCTTTCGTATTCGGCCCGCGTTTCCTGCCGTCCGCCTTCCAGGAAGATCGCGTCCGGCGCCACCGTTCGCATCACCGCGGCGGCATCGCCTTTCTTCATCCCGGCGTAGAACGCCTCGAAGGTCGCCGTCACGCCTGCCCGATCGTCCTGTGCCGCCGCCGTAGCCGCACAGAGACACATCGCCATCAGCACCGTTGTCATGCGTCGCATCGTGCGGGAAATCTATCATCTGCGCGCTCCCCGGACCGCAGGACCCAATGATGAGCGACGTAGAATAGGCCGAGCCGGCTGCGCGGGTTTCCACAGTGGGGGTGTTCTCGATGGCTCCAAGCCGCAACACGTTCGTTTTCATCTTCACGGCGACGCTCGCCGCGGTCTTCCTCATCGTGACCGGCCTGATCGGCTATCAGCCGCCCGCCCACCTCTCCCTCGACGCCGCGACCTGGCGACGCGGCGTCTGGACCAACGAGGTGATCCTCCCCCAGTTCGGGCTTGGGGTCGCCCTGCTGAGCGTGGCAGGCTACGTGGCCGTGCGCGTCAATCGCCGTCTGGCCCACGGTCGATGAGCCTTCGGAGAGGATGTCAGATGCGCCGCCGGCCTGCTGCCGTCCTCGAGCGCGTTCGCGTCGTGTCGAAGTGGACACTGTCGGCGACTCACAATCGGGAAAGAACGTTGTCCTTCGCGGCATGACCATCTCGCGATTTGCGAACGGCAAGATCGTTGAGGAGTGGATGAGCATGGACAATCTCGCGCTGATGACGCAGTTGGGCATTCCTGCAGGCGTGGCGGACGCGCCCGACTCCGTGAGCCGGACACACGAGTAACGATGCTGCAGCCGGACGACGGTCCCGCGAATCATCCCGGAGGGTACTCAATGGGGCAGCCAACCCGGATGGTGTAACGTCCAAAGCGCAATGCCGCCGACTCGTTACTGCCTCGTTCTGACCTTGACGGTCGCCACCACCCTTTCGCTGGTTGCGCAAACTCCGGCCCCATCGGCAACGTGGACGCAGTGGGGCGGACCGACGCGAGACTTCATCGTCGCCTCCACCGGGCTGGCCACCACGTGGCCGCCCACCGGCCCGCGCCGACTCTGGTCCCGTCAGTTCGGTGAGGGACACTCGACGGTGCTGGCAGAAGGCGGTCGTCTCTATTCGATGTACCGTCCCGTCGGACCGGCACCGGGGCGCCTGGCGCAGGAAGAAGTCGTCACCGCCCTTGATGCCGCGACCGGCAAGACCATCTGGGAACATCGCTATCCGTCACCGACCGCGGGGGTGAACTACAGCGAGGGCGCAGGGCCGCACGCAACCCCGATCATCGTCGGCAATCGTCTCATCGCCGCTGGATCGCGTCGCGAGTTCTTCGCGCTCGACAAGACCAGCGGCAAGGTGTTGTGGTCGCACGATTTCATCAAGGAGTACGGCGCGCCGGAGGTCGACCGGGGCATGGCCAACAGCCCGCTCCTCTACGGCGAGACCGTCCTCGTCCCGATTGGCGGGAAGGGCCAAGCGCTGGCGGCGTTCCGGCCCGACACGGGCGCGCTCGTCTGGAAAGCCGGCGACATCGAGTACTCGCCCGCCTCACCCATCCTCATCACGGTGGACGGGCAGCCGCAAGTCGTGCTGTTCGGCGGCGACCGAATCGCCGGGATGGACCCGACCAACGGCAGAACGCTGTGGAGTCATCCGCACCGCACGGACTGGGGCTTGAACATCAGCAACCCGGTGTGGACGCCTGCGGACCGGCTGCTGCTCTTTTCGTCCGCGTACGGCACCGGCAGCCGCGCGCTCGAGCTCCGTCAATCGGGCGGCGTCACGACGGTGACCGAGCGATGGGCCGTCAACCGGGTGCGTGTGCACATCGGCAGCATCATTCGCATCGGCGACATGGCCTACATGTCGAGCGGCGACTTCGGGCCGGCGTTTCTCACGGCCGTCAACACGAAGACGGGCGCTGTAGCGTGGCAGGACCGCGCATTCTCGCGTGCGCAACTGCTCTACGCCGACGGCAAGCTCATCATCCTCGACGAGGACGGGACGCTCGGGCTCGCGACCGTGTCGCCGCAGGGGCTGAAGGTGCTGGCCCGTGCCCAGATCCTGCAGAACCGCGCGTGGACGCCGCCAACGCTCGTCGGACGAACGATCTACGTGCGCGACCGTCGCACGCTGGCGGCGTACGATTTGTCGTAATTCGCCGACACGACTGAACCGAGTGAGCGGTGGCGCCGTCGGCACCTTCAATATACGCGTGCAAACATACAGCGCTGCGCTTGGACTCGAGCTAGCGACGCCACTCTTCCAGCCGCGTGCAGATGTGCAACTTGTTGCCGTCAGGATCTGCAACGGTCATGCTGCGCAGGCCCGGAAGGTATTCGTCCGGGGCTTCTCGAACCGGGACACCCTTGCGCTGGAACTCGCGGTACCAGGCGTCGACATCGGCGATGTACAAGTGCACAAGCCCGCCGACCGGGCAGTCGCCGGTGTGCTCGGTCAAGAAAAACGCAAGCCCTTCCCGGGACACCTGCACGAACACGGGAAACCCGGGCTCGAACCGATGTTCCCAATCGACTTGAAACCCGAGTCCCTCGACGTAGAACTCCTTGCTCCTCGCGTAGTTGGTGATCCGGAGCGTCGGCATGACCCGCTGCTGCGGATTCTGATCACCAGCCATCGTTGACTCCTCGACAATGAAGGCCGACGCGCTCGAGACCACGAGCGTGTTTCATGCGGTCCCACTCACGCGTTTGGATCCGTCGAGCGCCTCGATCGTCGGACACGCCGGATCCCCGGCCGCCGCCAGGGCCTGCTCACACGCGACGAAATACCCACGCAGCGTCCGCCGGAACGCCCGCAGTTCCTTGATCCGAGCGTCGATATCCTGGAGACGCTGTGTCAGCAGGTCGCGGACCCTTCGACACGACGCGACATGGGGCCGGCGTTGCCGCCCGCTCAGCAGCTGCTGCACATCGTCGAGCGTGAGCCCAAGTGATTGCGCCTGCTTGATGAATCTCACCTGCTGGACTGCGTCGTCCGAGTAGAGGCGGAAGCCCCCGTCCGTCCGAGGTGGCGCGTTTAGCAGGCGTCGCTTCTCGTAGTACCGCAGGGTCTCGACAGAGACGCCGGTCCGTTGCGCGATCTCACCGATCCGGTAGGTTCGTGAGGACTGCATCGTTCGTCCTTCCCGCTGACACCTCAGCGTCGATGCGTGTGACCGCCGCGATCACGTCGCCCAGGCAACAGGCGCCCCGCGGATTCCGAATGTCGCAGGCGCACCGCTGGGCCGCAATATGTGCGCGGATCCGGTCGACCACGTCGACTCCTCCATTGCGAAGGCACTCGGCGCGAATGACGGTTTCCGTTTCGCCAAAGCAGTAGCACAGAAGTCGCGAGCCCTGACTCTGCTTCTGCCAGACCGGTACCCGGATGTCCTCCGTGCCGAAACAGTCGCTGGCGTCTCCGAAATAGACGACGTCACACGCGGCGTTGCCGCAGAACCGGTGAGGCGTGAGCTGAATTCGCCTCAGCGCGATCTCCGTCAGGAGCGCTTTCACCGTCTGGAGCTGAACGGCGGTGCCGCGATGCCCGCATCCAGGGCAGGGACGTGCATCAGGTTCAAAGGTCACGAACCCAGTATCAACCCTGAAGTGCACTTCAGAGTCAAGCGACAGCTCAGCCCGAACATGGCGGACGGCAGATTTCGATATGCTGAGGGCATGTCTGCGAGAGCCTTCGCCGTCGGGCTGAGCCTCGCACTGCTGGGCTGTGACGAGTCGGACCGACCAACCACTCCGACAGGTACCGCGTCGACAGCGACCGTGCGTCTCGTGTTCATGGGCTCAACGACGCGGCGAACCGATCTCCCGGCCGCGGCGCAAGCGTGCGTGAACGGCGTGGGCGCGACTCACACGCATCCGAGCTGGCGCAGCTTCGCCGCGATCCCCCTTCAGGCTGTGCCTCCCGATCGGTACGAGATCACGTTCACCGACGTACCCGTCAACGCCCGTGTGTCGTTTCGCGTCAACGATCAGAATGCGTGCGACGAGAATCCGACAGGCGCCGTCACTCGGAATGTCTTCGTGAACGACATCCGGCTGATCCAGAACGCGACGACTCCGGGCAATGGGGACGAGCCAGGCTTTGCGTTCACAGTCGCCCCGAACGGGACGGTCAGCCAGTAGGCCGCGTGTCGCGCGTCGACGTCCAGGTTGTGGCCGTCACCGAATCACGCGTGCCCGCTTCAATGACTCAGCTGATTGAACGAAACGTTCTGAAACGGATCTACGTGCGCGACCGTCGCACCCTGGCGGCGTACGATCTGTCGTAGTAGTGAGGTTTTCGCGTAGGCGCGCTCCTCCATGGCTTTTTTGAGGCGCGCGCTGCTCGGCGGCGACCTGATCGCCGCCGAGCGTCGGCGCGCTGGTCGAGCTACTTCTTGCCGGCCTCGGAGATCTCGAGGCGGCGGCCCTGCGACGCCGGCGGCGCCGGCATCGTGATCTCGAGCACGCCGTCCCGGAACTGCGCCTTGGCCTGATCGCTCATTGCCCCGTCGGGCAGTTGAATCGTGCGGGAGAAGCTGCCGCAGCTGCGCTCGCTCCGGTAGAGCCCCTCGTGCTGCTCTTCGTGCTCATCGTGCAACCTCCTTCATTCGTTGGGAACGCGCGTTCCCAACCTGCTGACGGTTGCAAATGACGCGCCTGTGCAGCCAGCGTCGGGCCTTTGACCCATCGAGCGGATGCTCGGCCACACGCGTATTCAGCAGAGTCTGGCAGCGGGGGTCCGCAACCAACATTATCTGCAGCTGTGGCGACCGGCGGCTTGAAGCGGCAGCCCGCAACGAGCAGCGCCTGCGGAACCGCGATGACAAGCCTGCCTATGCCTTGGTGATTCGCGCAGGCCGCACGCGCATCGCGTCAACCTTACTTCCGCGCTATCTCGATATCCACGATCGCATCAGAACCAGGATCGACCGAGGCGGAGAAGACATTGCCGTATGCCGGTGCGGAGAGCAGGATGATTCGCTCCCGTGACAGACCGCAGAGGCGATAGTGCCCCGCCGCGTCAGTTCTCGTCTCGGCCACGAGCCCGTCCATGACAGACGCTTCCCACCCGACCCAGACGTTTCTGACCGGCTGCCGGCCATTTGCAGTCATTTCGAACACCGTGCCAGATACGATTCGCGAATTTGGAGGCGTTGGACTCGTGGACGCGTTGAGCGCGGCAAGATCCGTCGTAGAAGAGATGGTCACGTCCAACGTCGCATCGCCCTCGACCATCACCGTCGTCACGCACTGGTGCACGTACGGGGCGCTGAAGGCGTCCCCCCAAGTTTGCGCCGTGCTTACCCAGACGGGCCCGAGAGACGGGAGCCCGGAGATGGTGTACCGTCCGGCAGCCGTCTGATGGCGTCGCCCGCATCCCGCTAGGAGGCCAGCTGCGTACCTGCGCGAACGTGAACGGCCACACCCAGACTCTCGCGCCCTGAACCGGGCGCCCCGAGAAGCGCTCGGTGATTACGCCTGAGAGCGTGAATGTAGGAGCGACCGGGGTGCTTGGGACCGTTGGCACCGTCGGTGCCGTCGGCAGGGACCGCGGCTCCTCGCACGCGCTCATCACGAGCAACAGACACAGCCCTGCTGCACGCCGCATGACGGCCAGCATCAGTCTCACTCCTTTCAATGACACCAACCACCTTCCAGCCTGGGGCGATCGGCTGTGCATACTCGCAGTTCGACGTCTAGCGGACCGCCGCCCTGTGCGGGAATCCTGGCGAACGCGAGCTGGAATCCGGGCTTGGCGACGACGAGCGCATGGGGAATTTGGGTTTCCCCTTCAAGGCCGCACACCACAAATCGGCCGTTCGCGTCGGCGCGGGTATCCGCCAAAGGTCGCCCGTCGCCCATCGCGCCGTCGACCTGTACCCAAGCATCGGCACTTGGCAGCCGCCCCGTCGGCGACGCCTCGAATATCGTCCCTGAGAGTAGCTTGCTCGACCGCGAAGTCGGGCCAATCGCGGGCTTGGAGAAGGTGAGACTCCGCCACCACCCGAATGGTCGCCTCGGTCTGACCGACTCTCACGCTCGACAGGCACGGTTGGAACAACTCTTTGGTGCCGACATACAATCGAACGAGCGCATCAGATGGGGCTTCGAACGAGAATCGCCCCGCGGAATTGCTCTTCACGAATCCGGCGGGACCCACGGCGCGCGGTCTTTCAAGCCAAATTCCTACATCGATGGCGGCGAGTGGCTGACGTCCGGTTGGCGCGTAGAGCCACACGGATCCGGTGACGGTTCGTGTCGAAGGCGGTGGAGGCGCTACTACCGGCGGCATCGTTGGCGCCGTGGGCAGGGACCGCGGCTCCTCGCCACACGCGCTCATCACGAGCAACAGGCACAGGCCTGCTGCACGCCGCATGATGGGCAGCATGAGTCTCATTCCTCCCTCCTTCTCAAGTTCGCGATCCCGATCCACGACGACCGATCCGACGAACGCCGCTGTCCGGCGCCGTGGAATTCAGTCAGTGCACAGGGCGTAGGAAGAGATTGGCGGCGCGCTTGCCGATTTTCTGACCGTATTCGGTCCCTTCTTCGATCGATTTGCGGAAGTGAAACCCGATCAAGATGCGCGAATACGCGTTCTCGGCTGCCGCCTGGGAGAAGCTGGTATACGAGCGGAATACCGGCGTCGCATCGCTGCAGGTGCTACCTTCAGGCAGCGTCACGCTGCAGTCCTGGAAGCTGATCTCGTCAGTGCCGAAGAACTGCTTCAACACTTCAGCACCCGCGCCCCCCTCAATCGAGTGACCCGAGACGTAGTCCTGGTTCGGAGGAGTCGGGCGAAACGGTGTCCACGTCGGGTCACCGACAGTATCTGGATTGCCGTCCGTGGCCGCTGTCTGAATAGCGGTGACCGGTCGCCAGTAGTTGTAGTGGTTCTTGGAATCGACCATGGCGATATAGCCGTCCGCAAGCGCCATGTTGAGCAGCCCGAATAGCCGGGCGTTCTCCCACAGTGTGAGTCCCCGATCAGCGGAAACGGTTCTCGCAATCCGGTTCCACTTCAGCGGGGAGCTTTCCCACCAGATAGAGGGCGATCTCGGTTTGGTCGGCAGTGCGTGCGCTGGGAGTGGTGACACCATCGCCGCCGAGAGATTTCACTTCGTTGAAGTCAGCCGTGTATTTCTCCCTGTCCACCGCATAGGGCGGCCCCGGGCGGAACTGTGAGCTGTGGTTCAGGACGAAGGGGGTGACGTTTTCCCACCCCTCAAAGACGATGAACGGCGTACCCGGTGTGCATTGATACTCCCCGGGATTGGTATCCTGCGGGCAGACGAAATTGAGAAATGGCCCGACCGCGCCGTCGTCGGCCCTCAAGTCGAGGATCGCGGCAGCAGCAGCCTGTCCCACCGCGATACCTTGTGCCTTGGCCTGATCATCGGGGATCGCGGCGAGCGCCGCCGTATAGGCGGCTTCGACGCTTGCTACCCCTGCATCGATGCACGCTTGAGTGTGGAGCTCGAGAGGCAGTTGCGCGATGAGCGCGACCAGCACATCTCGCGCCGCCGCAGCAACTGCGGCATCAGGAGAAGCGCCCGCCTCCGCCTGCACATCGAAGGCGTACGGGCGAGAGCGACGGTCGATAGCATTGAGCGCATCGTGGATGGCGACGTGCATCATCGCGTAGATGCGCGATTCGTGGAGTGGGTTGTTGAGGGGGGCGAGGCACGCCTCGGTGGCAGCCACACCGGCGTTTGCGTTCCAGACGGTGACTGCATCGCCGCCCGGGGGGCAGTGAGGAAGGCCGGCTCACCTTCCGCAGCGGCGTACCGCACCAATGCGACAGCGATGAATGCCGTCAACAGCCCGACGAAGGTCACAACGTTGATCGACCGTTTGGTTGTTTGGGTCTTCATGGTTCAGTCCCCCATCTTTCCTATGATTCGACTGCTGGCGATCAACGATCCCGAAACCTGTTCCCCGAGGTGATCGACTGCAGCGCACTGACGCTGTTGCGAGCGGGACTCTGAAACGCCAGTTGGTAGCCGGCCAGAGCTCTCGCCGCAGCCGGCAGCGATCGCCACCACAATCCACGTTGCGTGCAAGCCGAGAACGCGGCGCATACGACTCACCTCCGTCGAATGTCAACTGCGTCGCGGCGGGTGCTGAACGTTTCTTGCCGCTTCGAACAAGCCCCGCTACTCCCTAAAACGCCAACGCCGCGCAGTTCGGACAGGCCGTGCTCGCTTGCCTGATGTGCCGTCTCTGCGTTGAGGGTAAAATCAGACGCCGCCACGCAATTCCATGCCGGACGACCACAAATCGACCGAAGCCCCTGCGGACTCACGCGACCAAGGCACGGTCAACCTGGAGTCGACGTTCGTCCTGATACACCGGGCCCGATCCGGCGATCAGGACGCGCTGGATCGGCTGTTCGCCCGCCATTTGAAGCCCCTGCAACGCTGGGCCAGCGGTCGTCTCCCACGGTGGGCCCGCGACATGGCGAGCACCGATGACCTCGTCCAGGAGACGCTGCTTCAGACCTTCAAGCGAATCGAAGACTTCGAACCACGTGGTGTTGGCGCGCTGCAGGCCTATCTGCGCCAGGCGGTGCTCAACCGCATTCGTGACGAGCTGCGACGAAAAGGGCGCAAGCCGCAGTCGGTCGAACTGGACGGCCTCGACGTCGCCGGCGACAGCTCGCCGCTGGAGGACGCCATCGGTCGCGAGGCCGTCGAGCACTATGAGCGCGCGCTCGAACGGCTGCGGCCCGAGGAACGCGATGCGATTATCGCGCGGGTCGAGTTGGGATTGAGCTACGAAGAGCTCGCCGAGGCGCTGGGGAAGCCCACGCCTGACGCGGCGCGGAAGGCGGCACAGCGTGCGCTCGTCCGCCTCGCGGAAGAGATGAAGGCCCTCGGTCGCTGATCAGGCGCGCCGAGTCCGCTGCCCGACGTGCACATCACGCCGCCCTCGAGTAGGTATCTGCCCGACCGCTGTCCGATTCTGCGGCATCTGACGTTTATTGAGATCGGATTCAGGCATGGCCGCGAGTCAGGGAGTTCTCATCGACGTCGCAGGCGCGATTCTCGACGGTGCGCAAGTGGATTGGGCCTCGGCCGAATCGAGCGTCGAGGAATCCGACCGCGCGCTGCTCGACCCTCTCCGGGTCGTGGCAGCGCTCGCCGACGTTCACCGCCGCCTGCCGGAGCCCCCAAAAACGCGCGCGCGCGCAACCCACTTTCGGGTCGTGCCGCCACGCACCCCACCGCGCGAGCAGTGGGGTCATTTGCGTGTGCTCGAGCGAATCGGTCGCGGCGCCTTTGGCGAGGTCTACCGGGCCTGGGATACGCGACTCGATCGCGAGGTGGCACTGAAGGTCCTGCCCGCCTGCAGCGGCGAGCGACGCGCCGCGCGCGACGACGATCATCGAAGAGGGCCGGCTGCTGGCGCGTGTGCGCCATCCCAATGTCGTCACCATCTACGGCGCCGAGCGCATTGGCGATCAGGTCGGTCTGTGGATGGAGTTCGTCAGGGGCCTCACGCTCGCGCAAGCCATCGAGCAGGGGAAGACCTTCAGCACACCCGAAGCGCTCGCGATCGGCATTCAACTGTGTTCCGCCGTTGCCGCCGTGCACGGCGCCGGTCTGCTCCATCGCGACATCAAAGCGCAAAACGTGATGCTCGCTGAGGATGGCCGAGTCGTCCTCATGGACTTTGGGACTGGCCTGGAGTTTGGCGACGCCTCGGCCCCGGGACTGGCCGGCACGCCTCTCTATCTCGCGCCGGAGTTGCTCTCCGGATCCGAGCCCACGGTCCGGAGCGACGTGTACAGCGTCGGTGTTCTGCTCTATCACCTGTTCACCGGGTCGTTCCCTTTGCGGGCGGCGGGTCTTCGCGAGCTCAGAGAGGCGCACACTCGTGGAGAGCGCATCGGGCTGGGCAAGGCACGACCGGATCTCCCGGCGAAGCTCGTCGATGTCATCGAGCGCGCGAACAGCCCGCAGCCCGAGCGTCGCCAGCCGAATGCCGTGGCGCTCGCAGGCGACCTGACGGCGATCACGCGACGTCCACGGCTGATCCCGTTCGCCGCGGCACTTGGCATAGCGGCCGTGGTGACCCTGGTCGCGTGGATCGCCATCGGCCCACGCGATCGCCAGACGCAGGGTGTGTCGCCAGCCGCAGGGCTCGCCGCGAGCGGAGCCGGTGCGGCCGCAACGGCCATCGAGCGACCTGTCATCGCCGTCCTGCCGTTGAAGAACCTGAGCGCCGAGCCCGACAGCGACTACTTCGTCGATGGGCTGACGGACGAAATCATCCGGAACCTTGCGGTCATTCAAGGTCTGCAGGTCCGTTCGCGGACCTCGTCGTTCGCGTTCAAGGACAAGCCGCGCAACGTCCGGGAGGTCGGCCAGCAGCTCGGAGCGAATCTTGTCGTCGAGGGATCGGTGCTGCGTGCCGGCAACAAGCTGCGAGTCAATGCGCAGCTTGTCCAGGTTGCGGGCGATGTTCCTCTATGGGCCGAGCGGTTCGATCGCGAGCTCAAGGACATCTTCGCCATTCAGGACGAAATCTCGCGGGCGATCGTCAATAAGCTTCGACTGACGTTGGGCAGGGGACAGCGACGCTATGACACCAACGTGGAGGCGTACGAGCTGTACCTGAAAGCGCTTACGCTGCTCGACCGTGTGGATCATCGCCAGGCTTCGGCCAAGTCCGCAGAACTGTTCCAGCAGGTCATCGATACAGATCCCAGCTTCGCCCCTGCTCATGCGGGGCTGGCGAATGCCTACGCGTCGATGTCGCACAACCGGAATCTTTCTCGGTATCTCGTCCGCTCAGGCGCATCCCATCATGCGGTCGGCGGCCCTCAAAGCTCTTCAGCTCGATCCCCTGCTGGCCGAGGCACACGCAGCCATGGGTTACGTGTACTCGCGCGAATTCGATTGGCAGAAGGCGGACCAATCGTTCCGGCGCGCGATCGATCTCAACCCAAGTCTCACCCAGAGTTACACGCTGTACTCGCGAACGACGCTTGTGCCGCTCGGAAAGCTAGACGAGGCGGAGCGGCTCCTGCAGCAGGCGATGGGAGCCGACCCGCTGTCGCTCAATGTGCAACGGGAAACCGCGTCGGTGCAGATCCACATCGGACGGTATGGAGAGGCCATCAATACCCTCCAGCGGATTCGGGCGGTCGACCCCGATTTTCCCTGGATAGATTGGCTCCTCGGGAGAGCCCTGATCTTCGCGGGCAGACCAGCGGAAGCGTTAGCCGTGTATGAAGAACCTTCAGGAACGCCGCCTGGTACGGAATGGGACGCTCTTGCCTACGTCATGGCAGGGCGCCGCGACGAGGCGGAAAGGTTAGCCGCCAGGCATCAGAACTATCCCCACCGCCTCGCGATCATCTATAGCGCCCTTGGCGACAAGGACCGCGCGTTCGAGGCGCTGGACCGGCTGGCTCTTCTCGAACCTCACCGTGTTGTGGATGATCTGTCAGATCCGGAATTGGCCGGGCTTCGTAGCGACCCTCGCTTCGCCGCTCTTCGGAGGAGGTTCAACCTGCCGTAGAGAATTACCACTCCAGCTTCATCCCGACCCGCGCGAGGCGTGGCGGCACGATGCTGAGCGGCCGCAGGAAGGACGGCCCGGACGACCAGTTCGTATTCTGCTCCGGATTGGCGTTGAGCAGGTTGAAGACGTCGACGAACCCGGCAAGGCGGCGATGTCTACCGAGCGGGATGCCTTTTTCCACGCGCACATCGAGAATCGTGATGTTGTCCATGCGGCGCGTGCCGATCGGTTCCGCGAGAACCCGGATGTTGCCGTAGTTGCTTGGCGTCACGAACGTGCGCCCGAACGGCTGCCCGGACTGGTGGCGCAGAAACGGGGTGATCCTGACGTCCCACGGACCTGCGTACGTACCGTGAATTCTGGCGGACCAGATCCGGAACTCGTACCGCCCATCCTGGCCAGCATTGATCAGGTCGTTTGGCGTCAGCGGATACGTGTTTTCGCGGACGGGCTGCCCGAAGTATCCGCTCGCCTGGTCGCCGTTCCAGGTGTGCGCGAATCCGGCCACCAGCGACCACCGGCCGGTAAAGCGCCGGGTCGCCGTGATGTCCCACGTCCAGTACTGGGTGTCGGCGCCGGGCACATTGCGGACGATGTTGACGGGCGCCAGACCCACGAGCTCGGGCCTGAGGTCGTAGCCCCGAATCGCGGATCCATCGTCTGCCGTGCCGGCTCGCCCATCCGGGCCCGGATCTGAAATGGAAACCGGGACGGTGAAGGCGTCGAACGGCTGGTTTACGTTCTGGCGCATACGGTGCTGTCTTTCACTTCGCCACACCACGCCTGTCCGCACGCCAACGTTCGCGACCAGCTCGTGCTCGACCCAGGCAGCGAGCTCTCTGACGAAAGGAAGTTCTAGTCCCGGGTCAACCGATTCGAGCTCGACGCCGCCACGGCTGCCCAGGAGGTCACCTTCCTCGCCGGGTTCCCAGACACCGCTGCCATCGGGATCGGACCACGTGTAGCGCCGCCACCACTCGTCCGCGTTGGGGTTCGCGTTGAAACCCAGGTCGGTCCAAGGACCGCCCCAGTATTGCCCGTAGCTCAGTTTTGCGACCGTCTTGCCGTCGGCCGCGAAGTCATGGATAAGCCCAATCCTGGGTGCGAGCACGTTCCAGTCGATCAGGTTGTCCACGGCCGGGAACGTCTGCAACGTCCGATTGAACCGGCCGGGCGGATGCGCCTGGTCGGGTAAGAACACGCGATAGCGGTCGAATCGGAGACCCAGATTCAACGTCAGGCGGTTGTTGACCCTCCAAGAGTCGTTGGCGTAGGCAGCGTAACTCCAAAAGCCGCTGTCGGATCTCGAAGGCGTCTCGAACAGGTACACTTCGATTGGACTACGATTCTGCAGGACGTGCAGCACGTCGTCCGGATACGCGCTCCTCCAAATCTCGGTCGCTGTCGTTCGGAAAATCTCACCTCCCACCTTGAAATGGTGGTTCCCGGACCAACCATCCTTGAAATAGCTCAGGGCCCCGAGCACCTGGCTGCTCCGAAAGTTCTGCTGCCAGTCGCGATTGCCGCCGGCCACAATCAGATTGCCGACATCCTCGAATCGAGGCGCGGCGCCATGCGGCTTCTGGGGGCGGTTGGCGCCGAACTGTCCGACCCTGACCTCGAAGAACACCGTGTCATTGATGATGGAGTTCCACTCGCCCTTCCAGACCCAGCCCCAGGCGAGCTGCTCCGTGGTCGACTCCTCCGACTCGTTGATCGCCGTCGCCGGGCCGACGCTGAAGCCGGTCGGGCCGAAGGGATCGAGGCGGTTCGGCTGATAGTTCCGACCCGCCTGTCCGAACCCCACGAGCTTGTTGTTCTGCGTCGCCTGGTACGTGGCCTTTCCGCTGTAGTTCATCAACGACGTCCGAAGCGGCTTGACCGGGAAATTTACCTGCCGGGCGGAAACCTCCTGTCGCCGAACGGAGGAGTACCACCAGAGCGTGTCGGGTTTGACGTATCCGCCAAGATCGGCGTTGATGTCGCGGTACCCCGATAAGCGGTTCGCCTCTCGTGGTGACAGCGCGGGGCCGCCACGCGCCCCACGGCGGATCTGCTCCTCGTCGATGTTGAACGACTGCCAGTCTTTGTTCAGATAGTCCGCATAGAGCGCGCCGCGGTATTGATTTCCTCCCGACTTGCTGATGAACTGCATGTGCACGCCTGGCCAAGGCCACTCCGGACCGTGCGCAGCCGTGCCAACCGAGACCTCCTCGAACACGCCATAGTCAAGGGTAAAGCCCGTCGGGTTGATGCCGCTCACGCTGATGCCTTCGACCATCGGCCGATTGGAGCCGGCTGTCCCGTAGGCGCTGATGGGCCCTCGAAGGCCTGTGGCGCTGGCGCCGAGATCGAAACGCTGAAGGTACACGGCTGGTGTCGCGGCCTGAATGGCCCACATGCTGCGGGCGCTCGGCAGGTTTGCGAGCTGACGCGCATCGAAAGTGCTCGCAATCGCCGTCGAATGCTCTGTCGAGGGCTGGCGAGCTGCGTTCAACGATTACTTTTTCCTGAAGCGTCGCGATCGGCATCTCGATGTTGACGGTCGCCGTGAAGGCAAGGGCCACATACACCCCTTCGCGCCTGACTGCCTCGAATCCGTCCAGCGTGAAGACGACCGTGTACTCCCCCGGCGCAAGTGCCGGGAACCGATAGAGCCCTTCGGCATCCGTCACTGTTGACCGCGTGCCCATGAGCGCGGCACTGGAGATCACGATGGTGACACCGGGCAGAACTGCTCCTGTGCTGTCGGTGACCGTGCCATGGATGGCGCCGGTCATGGCGCCGACCGTCTGGCCGGCGCCCGTGGACGTCTGCAATGCGAAGCAGACTAGGAACGAGACAAGGAGGATGGCCGGGCGACACCCTTCGTGTAGGTTCTCAACGTCGGTCGTTTCCAACCTGCACATGCTTTGACGAGGAGCGCGGGCTCGTTTCTCGACCAATGAGACCGTCAGCAAACAGGCTGAAGCCGGGATTATAGGGAAGTCAGCCGGCGACCGGCAAGGATGCGGCTCGCGGTCGATCGCGCATCTGGAACACGGCGAGACGCGCGCGCAACAACGGCACGGCTGAACGGGTCATAGCCGCTGCGGAAAAGACAGGCCGCCAAACACTCAGATGGTTGCGAGATTGTCGAAGCAGTGAGGTGTAACGCAAAGAACCGCGCATTACGCGCGCCTCTCCTGCTGAGGTTGGACTTGCGGGGGCCCGCAACCCAACCACTATCTGCAGCTCTGGCGGCAGCCAGCGGCCCCTTAGTTGCGGGCGGTCAATTCGAGAACGCCGCGATTCCCGTCTGCGCCCGCCCCAGGATCAGCGCGTGCACGTCGTGGGTGCCCTCGTAGGTGTTCACCACCTCGAGGTTCACCAGGTGACGGATGACGCCGAACTCGTCGACGATGCCGTTGCCGCCCAGCATGTCGCGGGCCATGCGCGCAATATCGAGCGCCTTGCCGCACGAATTGCGCTTCATGATCGAGGTGATCTCTGGAGCGGCAATGCCTTCGTCCTTCATTCGTCCGAGCCGCAAGGCGCCTTGCAGGCCAAGCGTGATCTCGGTCTGCATGTCTGCGAGCTTCTTCTGGATCAGTTGATTCGCGGCCAGCGGCCGGCCGAACTGTTTGCGGTCGAGCACGTATTGCCGGGCCCGGTGCCAGCAGTCCTCGGCGGCGCCGAGCGCTCCCCAGGCGATCCCGAAGCGGGCGCTATTGAGGCACGTGAACGGCCCTTTGAGCCCGCGCACGTCGGGGAACGCGTTCTCCTCGGGGCAGAAGACGCTCTCCATCACCACTTCTCCGGTGACGCTGGTGCGGAGGCCGACCTTGCCGTGCGTCGGCGGCGCGCTCAACCCCTTCATGCCCTTCTCGAGGATGAACCCGCGGATCGCGTCTTCGTCGTCTTTGGCCCACACGATGAACACGTCAGCGATCGGGCTGTTCGAGATCCACGACTTGGTGCCGGTCAGGGCATAGCCGCCGTCCACCTTCTTGGCCCGCGTGATCATCCCGCCCGGGTCGGACCCGAAGTTCGGCTCGGTCAACCCGAAGCAGCCAATCCACTCGCCGGTGGCCAGCTTGGGCAGAAACTTCCGCTTCTGCGCCTCGGTGCCGAACTCGTAGATCGGCACCATCACCAGCGAGCCCTGCACGCTCATCATCGAGCGGAAGCCGGAGTCGATCCGCTCGACCTCGCGGGCGACGAGGCCGTAGCTGACGTAGCCCATCCCGGCGCCGCCGTACTCCTCGGGAATGACGATGCCGAGCATGTCGAGCGCGCCCATCTCACGAAAGATCGACGGGTCGGCACGCTCGTGCCGGAACATGTCGAGCACGCGCGAGGCCAGCTTGTCCTGGCAATAGGCGTGCGCGGTGTCGCGGGTCAGCCGCTCTTCGTCGGTGAGCTGCCGATCGAGCAAAAGCGGGTCGTTCCAGAAGAATCGGGTATCGGCCTTCGTCATGGTCGCCATGTCGCTGACCATTGTAGAACCTAACGACTGGACCTCCGCCGTCAGCCCCGCAACTACGGGAGGCGGCCCCCCTTCGGCCGCCTGGACCGGCGAATCATTGTGAGAGTCGGGTCCTGCGAGGTGCCGAGGGCCGCTGAGAGAGCGGCCCTCGGCAACGTTTTAGAAGGTAAAGCGGGCGCCGAACCGCACCACTCGCGGGCCAGCGACCTCAACGATTCGATTCGCGGTCGTTGAGTTCTGGGTCGTGACTCGGTTGAGAACGGGCGCGGCGTTCATGACGTTGAACACGTCGACACTCCCCAACACGTCAAAGCGACCGATCGGTGAACCGCTTCTCCGCCTTGAGGTCCAACTGCGTCACGTTGTCATATCGATGGGTCGCAAAGGGTTCGACCATGACCCGAATCTGCCCAAGGCCGTTGCCTCGGTCCGGAGTGATGAGATTCGGAATGAACGGAAACCCCTGCCGCGCATTCAGCGTGCCCGCGACGCTGACGCCCCAGGGCAACTGATAGAGGCCAGACAGTTTGGCGACCCATCGCGCGCTGTTGATGAGCGCCTGCTCGCCTTCGATGAACTCGCGGTTCGTCGGGTCCATCGGCAGTGCCGCAACGCAGAAAGATGTCCCCGTTGATGGTGTCAGCGTAACCCTCTGGAGGGGAGTTGTAGGTGGCGCTGTTCAAGTGTCACGCTGCCGTTGAGCATCCACCGGTTCGACAGTCGCTTGCGCGCCGTCAACTCGAGGCCATGGAACACTCGGCGGAAATCCTGATTCGTTTCCGTCCGAGTCCCCGGCAGCGGCGCCGGCAACGTGTAGTAGGTGGTGGTGTAACTTGATTGCTCGCACGACGCATTGCCACAGTTCGCGGTGAACGGCACGGCCCTGAACTGGTCTGGGGTGAGGCCGTTGGGCACATTGAACGTGAATCGGCCCACGCGGCGGTGAATGTACGCAGATGCCCAGACCAAAGTCGGCCATCAGTTCATGGTCGATGCCCAATATCACCTCATCGACGATATCGTTCTTGAGGTTGGGATCGACGCTGTTGGCCGAGGTCACATTCGTCGGGTTGGCTGGGTTGTAGTTGGCACTGAACGCGAGCATTCGAGCGAGGTCGAGTTCGCTTCGCTGAACCGTCAGGTCGCCGTTCGAGTCGGCCCACGGAAACCGGACCAAGGTCGCACCGACGGGATTGATGATCACCGCGGTCCCGACGAACTGTCCGTAGAACCGGTTCGCCGACGCTTTCACGACCGACTTGCCATCGCCGCTCAGATCCCATGTCGCGCCAAATCGCGGCGAGACGTCAACGAAGCTGACCCCGGGGTCGGCGCCTGGGAAACTCAAGGCCGGCAGGAATTCCGGAACGATGGGGTTGGCTCCAATGGTTGCGGCGAGCGCCTCATCTTTGTGGTAGTCGACGCGAACGCCAGCGTTGATCGTCAGGCGGCCCTTGGTGAACGAGTCCTGCAGATAGCCAGCACTGGACACCAGCGAGGTCAGTGAGTTGTTGTCTCGGTGAAGGTCGGCGGCGACCGGCACACCGTTCAACAGGCGTGCGGTCGCAAAGCCACCGAAATGGCCGGTGCTCTCAAATGGCGTGTCGCGCCACCGAGCCCCAAACTTCAGCGAATGCTCGCCGCCCCACAGGTTGCTGGCAAAGTAGTTTCCGTCGGTCTTGATTTCCTTCTGCGGGCGAACGAATCCCTGGCCTTGATTGGAGCGCTGCAGGCTGTTGTTGGCGGTCTCGAGCACCCGCTGCACATCTGCCAGTTCATCCTTGTGGAAATCGAGTGTGAAGCCGCCGTCGACGTACCCAAACGTCGTGTCGAGCAGCAACCGATCCGACAGGACCCACTGATGCCCGACTTTATAGATCGGCGTTGGGCCGCTCTGACGGAAGGTTGTCTCGGGCGGGTTCAGCGGGCCGGCGCCACGCGCGTTGCGAATCTTGTCGCTGAACGTGTAGAGGAACGACAGACGATGGGGCTGCCATGGCTGGGCGTTCAGCTTCACGTTGTAGTTTTCAAGCCTGGTCAGGTCCGTCTCGAGGTTTTCTGGATCGTTCGGATCCGTCGCCCCGGGTTTCAGGAAGCCGATGACTCCAACCTCGATGTCCTGCTTGCCGACGGCTCCCCAGAACCAGGCCTTGTTCTTGATGATCGGGCCACCGACTTCGGCACCGTAGTCCTGGATGTTCTTGAGCGGATTGCCCGAACCCGCACCCTGCGCTCGCAGTTCGGGCGTCAGGTTCGACGATTGGTAATTGTTGTCGGAGACGAAAAACCGTCCCGACCCTCGTGCGGTGTTCCCGCCGCTTCGCGTCACGAAGTTCAGGTTCACGCCGCCGGTCTGCACCGACGCGTCGGCTCCTCCAGTCGTGAAGCTGATTTCCTGGAACGAATCGAAGTCGAAGTACACCGACGACGACCCGGTGGCCGCCATGTCGGTAATCGTGACGCCATCCACGTTCCAAATCGAGTTGCCTTGTTGCGTGCCGCGAACGGTGAACGTGGACTGCTGACCGGACTTGTTGCCACCGACGTTCTGCTGATTCATCACGACGCCAGGCGTTTGCTCCAGCAACACCCACGGATCACGGGCAGTCGGAATGCCCTGCAACATTTCTTCCGTAAAGGTCGCGCCTGTCGTTGTCTGCCTGGTATCGACGACCGGTGATTCACCGCTCACGGTCACGGTTTCCTGGATCGTCGACACCTCGAGCCTCGTGTTGATCTCCGATGAGAATCCGGTGACGAGGCGAACGCCTTCTCGCACGACGGTTCGAAACCCTGCGAGTTCGAACCGCACTGTATAGGTGCCGATCGGCAGTCGAGGGAACGAGTAGGTTCCGGTGTCGGACGTCACCGCGGTTTCGGGCCGGATCAGCGCGGCGCCCTCGAGAGTCACCGTCACGCCAGGGAGAACGGCGTTCGAGCTATCTGTGAGCCGCCCAAAGATCTCGCCGGTAAGCACCTGCGCAGATGCGGTTGACGACAACAACACAAACGGAACAGCGAACAGGACGAGCGTTCTCGCTCGCCTTGCCAAGTCAGTCATCGTTTATCCTCCAAGCGGTGCCGTTGTGCAACGTCGGTGCCCTTGGAGTGGATGCCGCCTGTCACGAACGCGTGCTGGTCGTCCCGGTGCGCACGCGGGCGTCAGTGACGACCCGACGGCCGCTTCAAATCTTCGAATCTCCTGTCCAACAACCCGGCGACGGCAAAAGCAGCCCCCGAGACAGCGATAGTCACGTCAGCGTGACGAACTGCACTTAGCCGTGACCATGGGGCCGGTCCTGCCTTGACCGGTCCCGCTTCTTCCACTCATAGTGCCGTCATGCAGCGAGAGCTTCGCGCGTGGCGCACCATCGCGATCGTGAGCGTGGCCTACAGCGTGTTCGCCTCACTTGTCTCAGCTTGGTTCACGAGCACCAGTGGGCAATCGCTCTGGTCGTTACGGAATGACGCGACCACGAGCTTCGCCTACATCCTGGCGATGAACCTCGTGCTCTGGAGCAGCTGGGCCCTGTTTGCGCCAGTGCCGTTCCTGCTAGGACGTCGTTATCGATTCGATCGCGATGGATGGAAACGAGCGCTGGTGGTGCACATCCCGGCGGCATTGGCGACAACGTCCGTCCATCTGGTGTTCGTCGGCACTGGACGGTTCGCCTTGCACCGGCTGTTTGGTGTGGACGTCGGCTGGGCCTCGACCACCTACGACGCGTTTTTCCGAACCCTGGATTTCGAACTGCCGGTCTATTGGGCGTTCCTTGGCCTTCAACACGCGGCGGACTACTATCGCCACGCCCGGGCACGGGAGGTGCGCGCCGCACGGCTCGAAACCAAGCTGGTCGAAGCCCAACTCCAGGCGTTGCAACATCAGCTGCATCCTCACTTCCTCTTCAATACGCTGCACGCCATCTCGGCCCTCATCCACCACGATCCGGAACGCGCCGATGAGATGCTCGAGCGGCTGAGTGATCTGCTGCGCATGACCCTGAGGAAGGGCGGGATTCAGGAGGTGTCGCTGACGGACGAACTCGATTACTTGCGAGCCTACCTTGACATCCAGCAGTTGCACTTCGGCGACCGCCTCAGAATCGACTATCGAATTGATGCCGAGGTCATCGATGCGGTCGTTCCAACGCTGATCCTCCAGCCACTCGCCGAAAATGCCATCCGGCATGGCCTCGAGCCACAGCCCGGCGTCGGCGCGCTCACCATCGACGCGGGAAGAGAGGGTGACGTCCTTCGCATTCGCGTCATCGACACCGGTCGCGGCTTCCGACGACGGAAGGAACCGTTCAAGGGTGTGGGCCTCTCGAACTCGATGGGGCGGCTGTCGCGCCTCTATGGAGGCGCTGCCGCCCTGACGATCGAGGACAATCCGGGCGGGGGCACGATCGTCCAGATCGCCCTCCCCTTCCGACGAGCGTCAGACGAGTTCGCAGACGCCGACAACCCTCCAGGTGCCGACAGGGAAATCGCGTGAGTCTGACCATGCACGTGCTCGTCGTCGATGACCAGCCAATGGCTCGTGAACGACTGCTGTCTTTGCTGCGGGCCGAACCGGATGTCCACCACACCTCGGTGGCCTGCTCAGGATCTGAAGCGGTTGAGGCGATTCAACAATCGTCCCCTGACCTCGTGTTTCTCGATCTCCAGATGCCGGAGCTTGATGGGTTCGGCGTGGTCGAGGCCATCGGCGTCGAGCGCATGCCTCCAACGGTGTTCGTCACGGCGTATGACGAATACGCCGTCAGGGCGTTTGAGGTCCAGGCCCTGGACTACCTCCTCAAGCCTTTTGCCCGTCGGCGCTTTCAATCGGCCCTGCAGCGCGTGCGCCGGCACTTGGAGCGCGAGCGATCTGGCGCCCTTGCCGACAGGCTCGCTGCTCTCCTACGGACAGGTCGGCCACCAGGTGAGCAAGGGGCACGTCTGATGGTGAAACGAGACGGTCGCGTCGTCTTCATCGAAGTCGATCACATCGACTGGATCGAAGCCGAAGGCAACTACATCAGGATTCACACCCCAGACGGGCCGCACATCATGCGCGAGACCATGGCAGCCTTGATGCAGCGGTTAGGCGAACGGCGGTTTTTCAGGATTCATCGCTCCCGCATTGTGAACCTTTCCCAGATTGCGGAGCTGCAGGTGGCGGGCGGCGGAGACTATCACGTCTTGCTCTCGAGCGGCGCGCGCCTGGGTCTGAGCCGTCTCTACGTCGAGGCGCTCAAAGAACGGCTGCGCGGGCCATCCTTGCGCGAGGGCCAATGACGACCATGCCGATGCGCAAACGAATGTGTGCCGGACTGCTGCTTCTGGTCTTCGCCGCGGCGACGCCGATCGACGCCCAGG
Source organism: uncultured Acidobacteriota bacterium (assembly GCA_963841895.1). Lineage (GTDB taxonomy): Bacteria > Acidobacteriota > Vicinamibacteria > Vicinamibacterales > UBA2999 > JACCSI01. Next base: position 87,567 of record CAWJEO010000034.1, on the reverse strand, counting down.
GGACCTTCCCTCCGAGAAGTTTCCAGAACCTTCAGGTGCTGCCGAAAGACGCCAGCGCGTCGGACGTGATCAGCACGATGAAGGGGTTTACGCGCGCGCTCGGCGTGCGCTGCCAGTTCTGTCACGTTGGCGAAGAAGGGCTTCCACTCGAGAAGTTCGATTTCGCGTCAGACACGGTGCCGCAGAAAACCGTCGCCCGCAACATGATGCGCATGATGCGCGAGATCACCAAGCTGGTGGACGCCGCGAAGCCACCCGAACCGGGCACCACCGCGCCGCGCGTGACTTGCTTTTCGTGCCATCGAGGCCAGCAGAAGCCGCTGACCGATCGCGGTTGATTCATCCCCTCGCCGGCGGCCCTCTGGAACGCGCGCCTGCGATCCGGCGGTGTTCGTTCAGCCTTGCCGGCTCACCATGAAGTTGATCCAGATCGGGGCGAATGGAGACGTGCACCCCTTCGACACGGGATAGTCGCGATAGATTCCCAGCTTCTCGCCGATGGCGATGGCCCGCTTGCGGTGTTTGGGGAAGTGGATTCCGATCGTCGCAAGCGTATTGTTCATCGTCCACTGCACTTCCGGAGCGGCGCTGGCCATTTCAGACTCGAGGCGATCCAGCAGCGCCGGGAGCGCGAGCCCGTCCGGACTCTTCGCGACCCGCTCCGCGGTGAGGTCCCATCCGGCGCGGGCCGCCCAGCGGTCGTTGGTGGTCATCCATTCCTGGCGAAGAGTCTCCTTGTCGGGGTGCTGCCTGACGACATAGGCAATGAGCCAGTCCGCCACGCGCACGAAGGTCACGGACCGCACCATCCGGTCCATCTCGTCGGCCGACAGTTTCTTGGGCTGGATCAGGAGTGTGGCCAGGAACTGGGCGTCGACGTTCCCGGTCTCCCAGAGCGACAGAGCCAGCGGATGGTCCGTCCGGATCTTTTTCGCCAGCACCCGGATGTCGCCGAGACTGACGCCGAACTGATCGTCGCCGGCGCCGCTCTTGGCGTTCTGCGCCCGCACCTTCGCGTTGCCGAGCGCTTTGAGCTCCTTGACAGTTTCTTTGAGGGTCATGGTCGTGATTCCACTCGGGTGAGCCTACGACAACACGCCTCTAAATTGCTGCTACCCGACTCAGCAATTCCTGTCCGCGGTCACAGTTCGCGACCTCCGACATAGAGTCGGTGAGGGGAGCTGAGTCTGCAGCGAACACGACTACAATCGGCGCCAAGTATGTCCGTCGAGTGGGCTTTCCTGATTACGCTCACCGAGCAGCTGCGACCCCTGAAGGACCCGGTCGCGATCCAGAGAGTCGCGGTCCGCCTGATCGGGGAGCATCTCCACGCCCGCCGCGTCAACTACGCGGACATCGATGGCGACGAATGCTCAGTCGCCCCATTCGGCCAGGCCATCGTCGACGCGTGCCGCCGTGGCGAGACTGTGGCCGTCGATGACGTCAATACGGATCCGCGATTCACTGTCACGGAGCGCGAGCAGCTGCTCGCGAGTGAGACTGCGGCGTTCGTCGGCACGCCGCTGATTAAGGGCGGTCGATGGATTGGGACATTCGGCGTTCACAGCGCCACACCGCGGACTTGGACCCGCGATCAAGTCGCACTGGTTGAAGTGACCGCCGATCGGATGTGGGCGGCGGGCGAGCGGGCCCGCGCCGAAGAGGCACTGGGGCGGAGCGAGAGCCGGCAGGCATTCCTATACCGCCTGAACGACACAATCCGGCCGCTCGCCGATCCTGCGCGCATTCTTCAGGAGACATGCCGCCTGCTCGGCACACACCTCCGCGTCAACCGCGTGGCCTACGGCGAGATTCAGGGTGACGACTGCGTCATCGTCCACGACTACGTCGACGGTGTGCCCTCGCTGGCCGGCCGCGTTCAGTGGCGCAATCTGGGCGGCAGCCGAACGCCAGACATCCTGAAAGGCGGGACGCTGTCGGTCAATGACACGTCGACCGAGTCGCACACGGCAGAGGAGTCCGCGGCGCTGGAGGCGGCGGGTATCAGGGCCTACATTTGTCCGCTGCTGATCAAGGACGGCCGTTTCGTCGGCGCGTTCGGAATTCACAGCCGCTTGCCACGCGCGTGGACGTCCGACGAGATTGTCCTCGTTCAAGACGTCGCCGATAGGACATGGGCGACGCTCGAGCACCGCAAGGCGGAAGCCGAACTGCGCGCGAACGAAGAGCGGCTGGCGTTTCTTCTCCGCCTGAACGACGCGCTCCGCCCGTTGAGCGATGCGGCCGCCATCCAGGAGATTGCCGCACGGCAGCTTTGCGAGTATCTCGGCGCAGCTCGTGTCGGGTTTGCGGAACTCGCCGGCCGCGGCTACATCATCCGCCGCGAATACACCCGCGGCGTCGAGCCGCTCGTCGGAAAGCCGATGCGAATCGCTGTCGGGGGCACGCTGGGCAAGGCTCTCCGGCACGGCGAGACTATCGTGGTCAACGACGTGGACACGGAACCGCGGCTCAGCGATGACGACCGAGCGACGTTCCGGTCGCGGCAAATCGCGGCGTTGGTCGGTGTGGCGCGGCTCAAAGACGGGCAGATGGTTGCCACGTTTGGCGTCAATCACGACGCACCGCGCGTGTGGACGACGAGAGAGATCCAGCTCGTTCGCGAGGTCGCCGAACGGACCTGGGACGCCGTCGAGCGCAGCCGCGCCGAAGCGGCATTCCGCGAACAGACAACGCGGCTCAGCCTTGCGCTCGAAGCGTCGGCCGGCGGCGCCTGGACGTGGGACATGCGCACGAATGAACTCGATTGGGATGACACGCTGCGCGCATGGTTCGGGCTCACGCCGGAAGATACGCCATCATTCGAGATGTGGCTCGCGCGGCTGCACGTCGATGACCGTCCGCGGATGACCCGAACTCTGGAACAGCTTCTGGCGACGAAGAATACGTGGGATCACACGTATCGTGTCCAACTCCCTGATGGAACCGAGCGATGGATGCAGAGTCTGGGACGCGCCGAGCGCGATGCGACTGGCAGCCTCACGCGGCTGAGTGGACTCGATCTGGACATCACCGAGCGTCGCAGGACCGAGGAGGCTCTTCAAGCGCTTCGCGAAGCGGAACACGATCACACGCTGCGAACGCTGCTCGAGACCGCCACCCAGGGCATCGGGTCGGTGGACGCGGATGGGCTGATCGTCTTCGCGAATCGGGCATTCGAGGCGATGTTCGGTTGGGCCGCCCAGCAGCTGATCGGCCAACCGATCGAGCGCCTGATACCATCACTCTTTCGGGATGGCGCCACCCGCCCGGGCGGCCTGGACCTCGTCGGCATACGCAAGGACGGGTCCACGTTTCCGATCGAAGTCACCGTCAATCACGTTCCGACTCCGGGCGGCGGACGCTCATTCGCGTTCGTCACTGACATCACCGAACGCCAGCGTGGCGCGGCGGCCCTTCAGGAGCGCACGACCGAACTGGAATACCGGACGACGCAACTGAGTCAAATGGCGTGGGACCTGACGCTCGCCGAGCACCGTGCGCGCGAGCAGATGGCCAGGACGCTACACGATGGGCTCCAGCAGCTCCTGGTCATCGTGGCGTTGAACCTCGAACAGCAGCTGAAGCGGGACAACGAGGCTGGCGCTGCGCCGAGCGAGCTGCTTGCAGAGGCAAAGCAGCAGCTCGACGAAGCGATGGCCGTCGCGCGGTCGCTGAACGTCGAGCTGTTTCCCCCCGTGCTGCAGCGTTCGGGACTTCCCGCCGCCCTCACGTGGCTGGCCAACTGGACACACGACAAGTACAAGCTGAGTGTCCAGATCAGCGTCGATCCGCGCGCAGATTCCGCGCGGAAGGATGTCCGCACGCTGCTCTTCGAGTCGGTCAGAGAGCTTCTCTTCAACGCGGTCAAATACGCGCAGACGGATTCAGTCATGTTGGGTTGGAGCTCGATGCCGACGATCAGCTGTGCATCACCGTCACGGATCAGGGGGTTGGGTTCGACCCGGCGAGACTGGACGATCGATCGAATGCCGGCCAGGTCGGCTGGGGGCTCTTCCGCATCCGCGAGCGGTTGACGCTACTCGGCGGCCGCTTGGACGTCGACAGCGCGCCCGGTAGGGGGACTCGGATCCGCCTCGTCGCGCCGCGTGATGCTGCGCGGGACGCCGTCGCCAGCGCGAACGAGTTGAGGCTCGCACTGACCGAAGCGCCCTCGGCGGTTTACGACGATCACGCGTCCCCGGACGCGCTCAGGATTCTCATCGTCGACGATCACCCACCGGTCAGGCGCGCGCTGCGAGAGATGCTCCATCAACGGCCGCAGCTCTCGGTCGTCGGCGATGCCGCCAACGGTTTCGAGGCCATCACCCACGCGCATCGGCTGCGGCCCGATGTCATCCTGATGGATGTCTCGATGCCGCACATGGACGGCGTCGAGGCGACAACACGCATCCGCAGCGAGCTTCCCGACATCCGGATCCTCGGGGTGTCGATGCTGGCTCGGAATGAGACCGCGGACGCGATCGAGCATGCGGGGGCGGCCGGGTTTTTTGTCAAGGGGACCGACACGCAACGGTTGATCGATCATCTGCTGGCCTTTCACGCATCCCGCACCGCTGGCAATCGCGCGGGGTCGTAGTGACGACTCGCCCCCGCGTCCTGCTCGTCGAAGATCATCCAGGCGTCGTGAAGGCGCTCGGCCGATTGCTGTCATTTGAGTGCGACGTGGTTGGGGTGATTGCCGACGGCCGCGAGGTCGCCGACGCCGCAACGCGGCTTCAGCCGGTCGTGGTTGTCGTGGACCTGAACCTGCCGAACGTCAGTGGGCTCGAAGTCTGCCGCCAGATCACACAGAACAATCCGCGTGTGAAAATCATCGTGATCAGCGCCATGACCGACGACGCTATCAGGAATGAGGTGCTGGCGGCCGGCGCAGCGGGGTTCTTCCACAAATCTGCGGCACACGAGCTGATCGTCGCCATCAGACGGGTATGGACGGACTCGACGTGAGCGACCACGTGGCGCACGACGACGTGTCTTAGTTGCGGCGCGCAACCGCTGAGTTGCTTGTTTTCCTGGACCGCAGCGCAAGAGTGTCCCTTCCAAACAACCAAGTGGCGCTGCGACACAGAGCGCCGGCGTCCCTCAATAGACGGTAATCGATTCCCGATATGTTGAGCGCCAAGCGGCGGTCGGACGCATGGCTGCGGCTCGGCCTATGTGGCACGAGAATGGCAGTTGGACGAGTTGGAAGGCTCCGCTTCACCATACCTGAAAGACGAGCACATGGCGCCGCCCGCGATTGCGCTGCTGTCCAACGGCTCGTACGGCGTGATGATCACGAGTGCCGGCGCAGGCTACAGCACCTGGCGCGGCCTCGATGTGACCCGCTGGCGCGAAGATGCCACGCGCGACAGTTGGGGTCAGTTCTGTTACGTCCGCGATGTCGGCGCCGACGATGTATGGTCGATTGGCATTCAGCCGCTGCCTCAGTCCGCTGATGAATCCGGATTCGAGTTTCATGCCGACCGCGCCGAGTTCTGGCGACGGGACGGCGATGTCGAGACCCGCTGTGCCGTCGTAGTCGCGCCGGATGGCGACGCTGAAGTGCGCGCAGTGACGCTCGTCAATCACGGCCGTCGGCACCGCGAACTCGAGCTGACGAGCTATGCGGAGGTGTGTTTGAACGACCGGCGCGCCGATCAGGCCCATCCGGCTTTTGCGAAGCTGTTTCTGGAAACGAGTTTCGATCCACGTTGCGGCGCACTGGTGGCCCGACGCCGGCCCCGAGGCGCGGAGGAACAACCAATCTTCGCCGTTCACTCGTCAGCATCGAACGGAGTGACCAGCGAACCGATCGAGTACGAGACGGATCGCCTGAGATTTCTCGGGCGCGGCCGCACGCCAGCCCATCCCGCCGCCCTGGACTTTGGGTCTCGGTTGTCGCGGACCACCGGCCCCGTGCTCGATCCGATCTTCGGGTTGCGGCGGCGTGTCGATCTCGATGCCGGAAAGACGGCGCGTATGGCCTTTGTGACTGGGGCGGCCGACACGCACGAAGCTGCCGTCGAAATAGCCGACCGATTCCGCGAATTCGAAGCGATCGACCAGGTATTTGCGGATGCCAGAGTTCGTTCCCAGCGCGAGCTACGGGAGCTGGAGCTCACGCCGGAAGACATTGCCCTATTCGACCGCCTGGCGGCTTCCGTGGTGTTCACCAACGCCAGTCTCCGCGACCTTGCTGCGGTCGCCGGCAACCGACTGGGTCAGGCCGGCTTATGGCCGCATTCCATTTCCGGCGACCTGCCCATCGTGCTGGCTCACGTCACTCACGACGACGATGAGGGGATCGTTCGACAACTGGTTCCGTGGCGCATCTATACACGCCGTCGCGGTTTGAAGGTCGATCTCGTGATCCTGGACGAGCGCGTTGGGGAGGTCGCCGATCGGCTACGAGCGGAACTCCAGCTGGGAGCCGCCGGCGAAATGCTCGGCAAGCCGGACGGTGTGTTCTTCTTGACTGCGGACGAGGTGCCCGCCGATGAGCAGGTTCTGCTTGCAGCCACCGCGCGGGCTGTGCTCGGCGGCGGTCGCGGGACCCTCACCGATCAGATCGGAGCTCGCGCTGGCCCACCGCCCACTCGACCAGCGCCACTCATTCCGGCGGTCGGGACAACCGCTGTCGCCGCGCGCGGCCAAACGCCTGAGGGGCTGAGTTTCTGGAACGGCTTCGGAGGCTTCACTCCGGATGGCCGCGAATACGTGATCGTGGTCGATGGCACTTCACCGCGCGGACCGAGGTTGCCTCCGGCTCCCTGGACGAATGTGCTCGCCAATCCGGGGTTCGGATGTTTGGTCACGGAGGCTGGTCTTGGCTTACAGCTGGGCGGGCAACAGTCAGATGAATCGCCTCACTCCGTGGTCGAACGATCCGACTTCGGATCCGCCCGGCGAAGCGATCTATTTGCGTGACGAGGAGACCGGTGACTTCTGGACGCCAACACCGTTGCCGCTCGGGCCTCGAGCAACCGTGACGGTCCGCCACGGCCAAGGCTACACGCGCTTCGCCCATGCCAGTCGCAATCTCGATCAGAACCTTCTGGTTTCCCTCCCGACCGACGATCCAATCAAGCTGGTGTGCCTCACGGTGAGGAATGACGACGTTCGGCCCCGGCGCTTGACTGCCACGTATTATGCCGAATGGGTGCTTGGAACGGCGCGTGAGAACGCTCCGCTACAAGTCGTCTGCGAACACGATCGCGAGCGCGGGGCGATTCTGGCGCGGAATCCCTGGGCCGGCGCCTTCGCTGGGAAGATCGCGTTCGTAGCCTCTGGCCCGCCGGCGCAGTCGGTCAGCGCCGATCGGACGGAATTTCTCGGACAGCATGGCTCGGTTTCAACGCCCGCGGCCATGAAGCGCGTCGCGCTGTCGGGCGGCGCGGCCCCTGGCATCGATCCCTGCGCAGCAGTCAGAACGGAAGTGACGCTGTCTCCCGGGGAGACGGGAGAAGTGGTCTTTGTCTTGGGTCAGGCGGACAGTCTCGCGGAGGTTCATCGGCTCATTCAGAAGTACGCGCACGCGGACGGCGCCGCTGCTGCGCTCGCCGAGGTGCAACAGCACTGGGACCGCCTCCTGAACGCCTTGCATGTGGCAACGCCCGATCGGGGCGTCGACCTCATGCTCAATCGCTGGCTTGTCTATCAGGTCCTGGCTTGCCGTGTGTGGGCTCGCTCCGCTTTTTACCAATCCGGCGGAGCGTATGGGTTTCGCGATCAATTGCAGGATGTGATGGCGCTGGTCTACAGCGCTCCAGCAGAGGCGCGGGCGCAGATCGTTCGGGCGGCGGCGCGCCAATTCGAGGAGGGTGACGTCCAGCACTGGTGGCATCCGCCGTCGGGGATTGGGGTCCGCACGCGAATCACTGACGATCTCTATTTCCTGCCATTCGTGGTTCACCACTATGTTGTGACAACAGGCGACACGGACTTGTTGGATGCGGTCGTGCCGTTTATCGCGTCGCCGGTGCTTCGCGAAGACCAGGAGGAAGACTTCAGCTTGCCCGCAACGAGTGGGCAGCGCGACACCGTTTACGAGCACTGCGTTCGCGCTCTCAAGTACGGCTATCGGCTAGGTCCCCACGGATTGCCCCTCATGGGCACCGGCGATTGGAACGACGGGATGAATAAAGTCGGTGCCCAAGGAAAAGGCGAGAGTGTCTGGAATGGCTGGTTTTTCGTGAGCGTGTTGAACGCGTTTGCGGACGTCGCCGAGCGGCGCAGCCAGTCCGACGATGCCAATTGGTGCCGTGAGCGAGCGGAGGAGTTGCGGATGTCTCTGGAGGCGCACGCGTGGGACGGCGCGTGGTACCGCCGGGCATACTTCGACGACGGCACTCCACTGGGATCCGCGCAGAACGATGAATGCCAAATCGACGCCCTCCCACAAGCGTGGGCGGTCATCTCAGGGGCGGCACAAAAGGCCAGGATCCAGTCGGCGATGCAGGCGGTTCAAGAACGCCTGGTGCGTATCGACGACAAACTGATCCAGTTATTTGACCCGCCGTTCGACAAAGGCGCGCTTCAGCCTGGCTACATCAAAGGCTATGTGCCAGGCATCCGCGAGAACGGCGGCCAATACACTCACGCCGCCACGTGGGTCGCTTTGGCTACCGCGTTGCAGGGTCACGGCGACCGCGCCATGGAGCTCTGGAACCTTATCAACCCGATCTCCCATGCCACGACGGCTGATGAGGTGCAGCACTACAAGGTCGAGCCGTATGTGGTCTGCGCCGATGTCTATGGTGCCGCGCCGCACACGGGCCGCGGCGGCTGGACTTGGTACACGGGCTCGGCGAGTTGGCTCTATCGCGTCGCCATTGAAACGATCCTGGGTTTCCGATTGCAGGGTGGCACTCTTCGGGTCGAGCCATGCATCCCTGCGAGCTGGCCAGGATTTGAGCTGACCTATCGCTATCGGTCTTCGACGTACCGCATTCTCGTCGACAACTCGGTTGGTAAGGGGCGCGGCGTGCGGTCAGTCGACTTGGACGGAGAGCTGTTGCCGAACGAGATCGTCCCGCTCAGCGACGATGCGAAAAGCCACACCGTGCGAGTGCGACTAGGCTGAACGAGGGCAACCGATCCATGGTCAGCACTTTCGGAGCCAGCCGCGATCCCCATCGACTGCTGACCGACAATGATCTCGGTCTGCTGCAGTTCTCCACGGTCCTGTACTATCTACACGAAACAAATCCCGATAATGGGCTGGTCCGCGACAAAACCGACCCGAATGCCCCCGTTAGCGTCGCCTCCGTCGGCATGGCCCTGGCAACGATTCCGGTCGTCGTCGAGCGTGGCGTTCTCTTCCGGGGTTTCGCAGCCAAGATCACCCGAAAACGCCTGCGTTACTTGATCGACTGTCCGCAAGGTCCCGAACCGGATGCCTCCGGTTACAAGGGCTTCTTCTACCATTTCCTGGACATCGAAACGGGTCGCCGCGTCTGGCAATGTGAGCTTTCCACGATCGACTCGGCTTTTCTGTTCGCAGGCGTCTTGACCGTCGGCACGTATTTCGACCGTGACACGCCCGAGGAGGCCGAGATCAGGAGCTTGGCCGATGCGCTGTACCGTCGGGCCGACTGGAATTGGGCGTGTGATGGGGGACCGACGCTCACACATGGCTGGCGCCCGGAGAGCGGGTTCATCCGACATCGCTATGAGGGTTACGACGAAGGTTTGCTGCTCTACCTCCTCGGGCTCGGTTCGCCGACGCACCCGCTGTCGCCGGAAAGCTATCGTGCCTATTGCGCGACTTACCAGTGGAGGAAGATCTACGATCGCGAATTGCTCTACTCAGGGCCGCTCTTTACGCATCAGCTCTCACATATGTGGATAGACTTTCACGGTATTCGCGACGAGTTCATGCGTGCGCATGACAGCGACTACTTCCAGAACACCAGACAGGCGACGTATGTGCAGCAGGAATACGCGATCCGCAATCCCCTGAGCTTCGTCGGTTACGGCGAACATTGCTGGGGATTCACGGCGTGCGATGGCCCCGGTTGGGTGAAACGGACAATGAACGGCACCGAGCGCCAGTTCTTCGACTATGTCGCCCGAGGGGCGCCGCTCGGTCCCGACGACGGTACTATCGCCCCGTGGGTCGTCGTGGCCTCGCTGCCCTTTGCTCCTGAAATCGTCATTCCGACGGTGCAGCACTTTGCGCGAATGGATTTGGGGATGACGGGAAAGTATGGGTTCAAGCCGTCGTTCAATCAGTCGTTTGCCGAGCCGGAGAGCCCGACCGGCTGGTGGGTCACGCCGTACCATTTCGGCATCGATCAAGGGCCGGTCGTCCTGATGATCGAGAACTACCGCTCCGGCCTGCTCTGGAACGTCATGCGCCGTTGCCCGGCCGTGGTCACCGGACTGCGGCGCGCGGGATTCACGGGTGGTTGGCTTGAACCGACTAGATGATGACGGCCAGTGCGAACCACGAGATGTACGTCCCGGCGCGTCGCCTGCTGTCACTTAGGAGTGCGTTCTGGCGAGGTGTGTGTCCACGCTTTTTCGGTTTGCAACACTTTTATCAGATTGCATCAGCGTTGTGGAGTCTTTGACAGCGCGATCGCAATCCTCTAGGCTTCAGTTCTTCCCTTGCCGTGGCCGGGCTGGGCCAAGGTCGTCCGCAACCTCGAGCCTGAAAGCCCAGCATCGGAAGCCTCGTGTTTTCAAAGGGGCACGCCGATGACTGACTCTGAACCCTCGTGACCACTCCATCGGCGACACAATCGCCAGCCGTCGCTCCGACGGCCGTTGCCGGGTTGGACGACGTGCTCGGCGGCGGCATGACGCGGAATCGGCTGTTCCTTCTCGAGGGGATGCCGGGATCGGGCAAGACGACGCTCGCGCTGCAATTCCTGCGCGCCGCCGTCGAGCGGGGTGAGCCAGTCCTGTATGTGACCCTCTCCGAAACCGAAGACGAGCTTCGCGCGGTCGCACACTCCCACGGCTGGACCCTCGACGGGATCACGATGCACGAGCTCGTTCCGTCAGAAGCCGCGCTCGACCCCGACGAACAGAACACGATGTTCCACGCATCCGAGGTGGAGCTGGGCGCAACGATGAAGGGGGTCCTGGAGAGCGTCAACCAGCTGAATCCCACTTGCGTGGTGTTCGACTCGTTGTCGGAGCTCCGACTGCTCGCCGGGAGTGCGCTGCGCTATCGTCGGCAGATACTCGGGTTGAAGCAATTCTTTGCCCGCCGGAATTGCACCGCCCTGCTGCTCGACGACATGACGGCGACCGACCAGGATTTGCAGATGCAAAGCATCGCGCACGGCGTCATCCGTCTCGAACAACAGAATCCCGACTACGGCTCGGAGCGACGACGGCTTCGGGTCGTGAAATACCGCGGCATCCAGTTTCGCGGTGGGTATCACGACTACGTGATCGAGCGTGGCGGCATCCGGGTGTTCCCGCGCCTCGTCGCTTCGGAACATCGACGCGTGACCAGCCGCCAGCGCCTGGCCAGCGACGTTCCCGCGCTGGATTCGCTTCTCGGAGGCGGACTCGAAGAAGGCACGAGCACGTTGATCGTGGGCGCGGCGGGGACCGGAAAGTCCACGCTGGCCGCCCAGTTTGCCACGGCGGCGGCAGGCCGCGGGCAGCGGGCGGCCCTGTTCGTGTTCGACGAGAGTCCCGCGACGTTGCTAACACGGTGCGACGGTTTACACATTCCGCTGGCGGCGCAGATCGATGCGGGACACATCAGCCTCCAGCAGGTCGATCCCGCCGAGCTCAGTCCCGGAGAATTCACGAACCGGATACGGGAAGCGGTTCGCGAGCAAACGGCGATGGTGGTCATCGACAGCCTTAACGGCTACTTGAACGCGATGCCCGGCGAGCGGTTCCTCACGATCCAGCTGCATGAGCTGTTGATGTTCCTCGGGCAGCAGAGCGTGGCGACCATCCTGATCGCCGCGCATCACGGAATGATCGGCAGCCAGATGCATACGCCCGTGGACGCGAGTTACCTGGCCGACGCCGTGATCCTGCTCCGATATTTCGAAGCGGCCGGGGAGGTCCGACAGGCCATCTCCGTCGTCAAGAAGCGCGGGAGCCGGCACGAGCGCACGATCCGTGAGTTCCGGCTCGACGAAGGCGGCATCCACGTCGGGCAGCCGCTTCGCGAATTTCGTGGGATCTTGACCGGCGTGCCCATCTACGACGGGGGCGCCAAAACGCCGAAGGACACCCGGCTGCCGTGAACCCTGCTCGCGACGTCGCCGACCACGAGCGGCGTTTGGTCATCCTCGCGCCGACGCGGAAGGACGCCCTCCTCACGGAATCGCTGCTGGCGCCGGCGGACCTTCACTGCCTCATCTGTTCGACCATCGCGGACCTCGCCGCGGCGGTCCGCCAGGGCGCAGCGGCGATGCTGATCGCGGAGGAAATGATCGTCGGCAGCGGCTACGCGGAACTGAAGGCCGTCTTGGCTCGGCAGCCCGCCTGGTCGGATCTGCCGGTGCTCGTGCTCACGCGTCCCGGCGCGGATTCGGCCGATGTCGCCGATGCGGTTCGAACGCTGGGGAACGTGACGCTGCTGGAGCGGCCGATTCGTATCGCGACGCTGATGAGCGCGGTTCGCTCGGCGGTTCGAGCGCGAGAGCGCCAGTATCAGATTCGCGGCCACCTGGCCGAGCGCGAGCGCGCCGAAGCATCGCTCCTCGACGCGGATCGTCGCAAGGACGAGTTTCTCGCCACGCTGGGCCACGAACTGCGAAATCCGCTCGCGCCGCTGCTGACCGGCTTGCACTTACTGAAACTTGCGGGGGTGACGGACGCGCGCAGTCTCCGCACGTGCGACGTGATGGAGCGCCAGGTCGCGCATCTCGTTCGACTGGTGGAGGACCTCCTCCAGGTGTCGCGGATCACACGCGGCGTGATTGAGGTGCGCCCGGAGCCGCTCGATCTCGGCGCCGTGCTGCGCGCCGCGATCGAAACGAGTCGTCCGATCATCGAGGATGCCAAGCAAACGCTCGCCGTCGACATTCCGGCGGAACTGATTTCCCTTGCCGGCGATGCCGTGCGACTGACGCAGGTCTTCGCCAACCTCCTCAACAACGCATCGAAATATACCGATCAGCGCGGACAGATCTGGGTGTCGGCCAAGGCGGCCGACGGATGGGCAGAAGTCTCGGTACGCGATAACGGCATCGGCATTTTGCCGTCGCAGCTCAGCACCGTCTTCGACATGTTCATGCAGGTGGATCGGACACAACGCCGCACGCAGGGTGGGCTGGGAATCGGCCTGACGCTGGTTCGCAGTCTCGTGTCGATGCACGGAGGTACGGTCGAAGCGCGGAGTCAAGGGATCGGGATGGGCAGCGAGTTCGTCGTCAAACTGCCAGTGCATCACGACGCGCCCCAGCAACCTTCGGTCAGCGAGTCGCTGCAACCCTTTCCGTCGCAGCGGATCATGGTCGTTGACGACAACCGCGACGCCGCTGAGTCACTGAGCACCCTGTTGAGCGCGTTAGGCGCGACGGTCACGGTCGCCTACAGTGGTCCGGATGCCCTCGACGCTCTCGATACCGCCGACCCCGATGCCGTGCTGCTTGACATCGGCATGCCCGGAACCGACGGGTACGACGTGGCCCGGCAGATCCGATCGATCGCAGCCCACGCCGACGTCCTGCTGATTGCGCTGACAGGATGGGGACAGGACGAGGATCGCGCACGATCGATTCGAGCCGGATTCGATCATCATCTGGCGAAACCGCCCGACCTCGCCCAACTGCGAGCGCTGCTGGCCGAACGGGCGGCGAATCCCTCCGCCAAACGGCGCCGTGTCCGTCACGGGTAGATTCGGTGGAGGCGATGAGTGCGCGCCCTCCCGACGGCGCACTGCCGCCGACGCGCACGGCGCTCGTCACCGGGGCGACGGGGTTTTTGGGCCTGAACCTCGTCCGCCAGCTCACTGACGCGGGCTGGGAGGTCATTGCGCTCCACCGGCGAGGGTCGGACCTGAAATACCTTCGCCGTTTCCCTGTCCGCCTGACCGAGGCCCCCCTGGAATCCGACGCGCTGAACGAGCCGTGCCCGACGGACTCGACGCGCTGTTCCACGTCGCCGCCGATATCAGCTCGTGGCACGGGCACCGCGACCGGCAGACGCGCGCCAATGTGGACGGCACCCGCCACGTGGTCGACGCCGCCATTCGCCACGGCGTCCGGAAGTTCGTTCACACCTCGACGACCAGCGTCTACGGGCTGCCCCGCCAGCCGTTCGACGAGACGGCCCCGCACTTGGGCCGCGGCTCGCGCTTCCACTACCAGCACACCAAGGCGCTGGCCGAGGATGAAGTGCGCCGCGGCATCGACCGTGGGCTGGACGCGGTGATCCTCAATCCGTCCAACATCGTCGGCCCCTACGACGTGCGCGGTTGGTCGCGCCTCATCCGGTTGGCGGCGGAGGGCAGGCTGCCCGCCGTACCGCCGGGCGGTTGCTCGTTCTGCCATGCGGCCGAGGTCGCCCGCGCCCACGTCGCGGCGGCCGAGCGCGGCAAGACCGGCGAGAACTACATCCTCGGTGGGGCGGACGCCAGCTATCTCGAGGTGGTACGCACCCTGAGCGAAATCATGCAGCGCGACCTGCGCGCTCGCCGCGTGCCGGCTCCCGTGCTGCATCTGGTCGGCCAGGCCTTGGGTCTGGTGTCGCGGTTCACCGGGAGCGAGCCGTTCGTTACGCCCGACGCGGCCGCATATCTGAGCGCCACGCTCATCTGTCGCAGTGACAAGGCCATCCGCGAACTGGGTTATCGCCCCGTGCCGCTGCGCGTGATGCTCGACGACTGTTACCGCTGGATGCAGGCCGAAGGGCTGCTCTAATACGGCAGATCGACCTGTCTGGCCAGGCGCGTCATGATGCGATCGTAGAGGAAGTGCGGCAGCAGTCGTCCCAGCCCCACGACCATGCTCAGGCTCCAGGGGAAGCTGACGATCCGGTCGCCGCGACGGGCGGCGGCGAGGATCGCGCGGGCGGCCGTCTCGGCGTCGATCACGCCGGGCGGCCGGGCCATGCCGCGCTGGATCAGATCTTCCAGGAGCGGCGTCCCGACGAATCCGGGGTAGGCCAGCGTGACCAGGATGCCGCGGGGCCGCAGCGCCGGCCGCAGGCTCTCCAGAAAGTTCGGCAAAGCTGCCTTGCTGGCTCCGTAGGCGGCCTCGAACGGGACGCCACGCATCGCCGTCATGCTGGCAAGCGCGACGATCCGGCCGGATCGCCGCTCGATCATCCCCGGCAGGACGGCATCGAGCGTGTAGACCACCCCCAGGTAGTTGACGCGCAAGATCCTCTCGATCTGCTCGACGTCCAGTCGGTCGACCAGATCGAAGCCGCAGATGCCGGCGCAGGGGATCAGGATTTCCGCAGGTCCCAGCTGGGCGCTCAGGCTGCTGATGGCCGAGCGCACCGCTTCGCGATCGCTGACGTCAACGGCGGCGATGGCAGACCGAACGCCAACCTGGCCGAGCCCTTCGTGCAGGCGCTGCAGGCCGACCTGGTCGTGATCGATCAAGGCCAGGCAGGCTCCGTCGCGGCCGAGCTCCCAGGAGAGGGCGCGCCCCATTCCACTGGCAGCACCGGTCACCACGGCGACGCGGCCGCGAAAGTTCATGTCCACGACATTCTCCGCCGCCAGACGCCGCACGGAACGCTCCGAAGGTCTTCAGACGGCGAGGCGTGGAGTATAAGAGCGCGGTGTCTAACGAGTCCCGGTAAGGGCAGCTTGGCGGAATTCGGCGTCTTCGACGGCGGTTTCGAGCCGATCTTGAATCGCGGTGCGGATATCTAGCGGGCGGCCGGCCGGCACAGTCAGCGAGAGCGTGGCGCCGGCGGCGTCGCAGACGACGATGTGCCAAGAATTGCCGGCTGCGGACACCGAGTGGAATGTAAACGGCAGCCGGCGATGCTGGATGATGTTGCGCATTAGTGCTTCGAGTTTTGCGGTGGTCATCGTCGCTCTCCGGCTACCGAGTGATGAGGCAATTACGCGATGCGAACGTTTTCGCCTCGGGGACCCTTGGGGCCCTGCCCGTGTTCGAACGTTACTGCCTGTCCTTCGCGCAAATCATCGAAACGCATCTCGCTGCACGCGGAGTTGTGGAAGAAGTATTCGTTGCCGTCACCCGCGAGGATGAAGCCGAAACCCTTGTCCGCGACAAGACGCTTGATCGTGCCGTTCATAGAAGCCATGTGTCGATTCCTTCGAGTCCATTGAAACGAACGTATAGGCAGGAGGACGTTGGTGAGGTCCAACGCTGCCGGCGGCCGGTAGGCGCTGGATAGACGCTGGCGGGCTTACGTGTAGCGAGAGACGAGCTATCAGTATACAACATCTGGCCCGCCATGCACGAGCAGGATGCTGAGTGACTGTGAGGCTGTCGACTCGGCGAGTTAGATCGTCTTGATCTGCGCATCTGGGGCGGCGCGTAGCGCAGCTTCCAGATCGCCAGCTTTCGTTTCAAGCGGATTCTCAACCCCCACCAGTATCTTTCCGTCGGACACCTCGGGGTCGTATAGCTTCGAGCTGGGGCCAAGACGCGCGCTGACGGCCAGCGTGGCAACCGTCGCCAGAATCGCGCCGAGCATCGTCAGCTCGAACATGATGATGAGGTTTGGCCACCAGGCAAACGTCGGCAGCCCACCAGTGTTGATGGGCCAGGAGGTTTCGGTCAGCCACGCGAGCCCGATCGCCGACGCCATCCCCAGCAGTCCGCCGCCGCTGGCGATCCACCACATCCAGGTCGCCTTGTCCATCTGGCCGAACTCGTAGTCGTCCATCGGCTGGGAGGAGAGCACGGTGATCTCCCGATCGGCGAGCCCGGCTGCCCTCAGGCGATTGACGGCTTGTTGCGCCGACGCCCCGTCCGGATAGAGCGCGTACACGGCTTTCATGGGTGCACCTCTAGCGAGGCTCCGCCTGGGACCGGCGCGGATGTATTTTGCTCGCCTCCGGCAGGCGGGCCGGCCTTGAGCTCCCATATCGAAATGATCGGCACCACCTTGGCGAACAGCACATACAACAGCGTCATGGCGGCGAAGGTCGCGCCGGCGATGATGATCTCGACCGGCTGCGGACGATAGCTACCAAAACTGTATGGGCAGGTACTTGTGCCCGAGCGACGGCACGATGATGAGAAACCGCTCGAGCCACATCCCGACGATGACCCCAAGCGAGGCGATGACGCACCCGGTGATCGTGCGGAACCGGCGGATGCCCATCAGCACCAGCGGCAGGACGAAGTTGCACACGACCATCGTCCAGTAGAGCGGGGCGAAGTCCTCCCGCTGCGTTTGCCAGAAGACGGCCATCTCGCCCGGCTCGTTCCCGTAGTAGGTGACGAGGCGCTCGTTGAACACGAAGTAGCCCCAGAGGAGCGCCATGACGAGGAGGAGCTTCCCCAGGTTCTGAAAGTGCAATGGTTGCAGGTAGTCGTGAAGATGCAGGAAGCGGCGCAAGACCGCCATCGCGATGACGAGCGCGGCGATGCCGCTGAAGATCGCGCCCGCCACGAAATACGGTCCGAAGATGGCGGTCTGCCACCCCGGTACGGGCGCCATCGAGAAATCGAACGACACGATGGTGTGCACCGAGACCGCAACCGGCAGGATGACGACGGCCATGATGGCCATCGCCGTCTCGAGCCGGTGCCACTGTTTCGGCGTCCCCCGCCACCCGAGCGCGAGAATCTTGTAGATGCGATGCCTGAGCCCCGTGGATTTGTCGCGCACGACGGCCAGGTCCGGAATCATCGGCAGGAACAAGAAGAGCACGCTGCCGGTGAGATACGTATTGATGGCGAAGAAGTCCCAGACGAGCGGTGAGCGGAAGTTCGGCCAGATCAGGCGCTCGCTCGGATACGGGAACAGCCAGAACGCCAGCCACGGACGCCCGAGATGGATGATCGGGAACAGCGCGCCGATCATCAGCGCGAACACGGTGATCACTTCGGCGCACCGCGTGACGGGGCGGCGCCATCCGGCATTCACGAGACGAAGAATCGCGGAAATCAGCGTTCCGGCGTGACTGATGCCGATCCAGAAGACGAAGCTGGTGACGTAGAAGCCCCAATAGACCGGCCACCTGATGCCGGTGATGCCGAAGCCGAAATAGGCCTGCGACATCCAGGCCGCCAGCGCGGTCAGGACGATGCCTCCGAAGAAGGCGACGAGGAGGTAAAACCTCCAGGAGGTGTGCAGCAGCGGCCGCAGCAGGTCGCTGTTGACACGCTGAATGGTCGGGAGATTCATCACGATCTAGGTCTGGCGGCTCAGATACGTCACCGCGGGGCGCGTGCCAAGGTCCTCGAGCAGCTTGCTGCCGCGCGACGATCTCGAGAGTCGCGACACCTCGCTCTCGGGATCGTCGAGATCACCGAACACGAGTGCTTTCGGCGGGCAGGCTTGCACGCAGGCCGGCTGAATGTCGCCGTCCCGGAGGTCGCGCTCCTCAGCTTTCGCCTGAATCGTCACCGCCTTGATGCGCTGCACACAGAACGTGCACTTCTCCATCACGCCGACCCTGCGCAGTGAGACGTCGGGGTTGAGCTGCAGATGCAGCGGCTTGTCCCATGACGGGTTGAAGAAATCGAAGAACCGGACGTTGTATGGACACGCATTGGCGCAGTAGCGCGTGCCGATGCAGCGGTTGTAGACCTGCGCGTTGAGACCGTCCTCGGTGTGGTGGCTGGCGTAGGTCGGACACACCGGCTCGCACGGCGCGTTGTCGCACTGCTGGCACATCACGGGGCGAAATTTGAGCCGAACGTCAGGAAAGTCGCCCTCCCAGTAGCGCTCGACCCGGATCCAGTGCTTCGCGCGGCCACGCGCCGCCTGATCGGCGCCCACCGTCGAGATGTTGTTCTCGGCATGGCAGGCCGTCACGCACGCACCACAGCCCGTGCATCGATCGAGATCGGCCGACATTCCCCATCTAGGCATTGGCTCTCTCCTTGACCACCGTCATCGTCCGCGTTCCTCATGCTCACGCAGTCCACCCGCAAACAGAACGAGCCGTCCGTCGGGCCCGCCGATGCGAGAGACTCGCACCCGCGTCGCCGCCCAAGCCAGGGCGCCCGTGGCTGTCTCGCTGATTGACGCCAGCAACTCGATCGGGTTTTCACCTCTGTCCGCTTGCGTACCTCGTGAAGGTTCGATGTCCCTGGCCGACCGGCATCGCAACGACATCGGGCGCAATTCCCGGCGAGACGACGGCCGCCGTGCGCACGGTGCCGTGAGCCGACGCGACCTCCACCACGTCTCCCTGCCCGATACCGAGGCGTTCGGCTGTCGTGGGATTGATCTCGACCCAGCTGCTCCACATCGCAGACGTGAGCGGGTCGGGCATCTCCTGCAACCAAGGCAGGTGCGAGAGCGATCCGTCGAGGAAGGCGCTCGACGCGTAGGGCAGAAAGTGAAAGGGGAATTGCTGCGGGTCACCGTCGAACTGCGGCTCCACAAACGTCACGGTTCGTGTGCCGGATGTGACAACGGGTGCCGGACTGCCCAGGCCGGCCGGAAGGGTTCCCCACCAGCCACCCTTTTCCTGAGCATCGGTCCAGGCGTCGGTGTCGGCGCTCGGCGCTGGCAGCGCCGCGAACGTGGCGGCGAGCATCTCGTCGAACGCTTGCCACGGCAGATCGAGCGGACGTCGAAGGCCACGGCCGATCGCAAGCAGCACGTCTCCGGTCGCGCGGGTCTGGTGCAGCGGCTGCATGACGGGTGGCGCCGCGCCGACGACGGCGACCATGGCACCCGACTCAGGCACCGATTCAGCCCACGACTCGAGGAATGAGTGATCCGGCAGGATCAGATCCGCAAGACTGCTGGTCTCGTCCAGGAAGCTGCCGAAGCTCGCGATGTAGGGAATCTTCTGGAATGCCTCGCGAACTCTCCACGCACGTGGTGTCGTGAAGACCGGATTTGCGCCGTCGACGAGCAGCACTTGTGGAGAGGCGTCCGCGCCTGAGAGCATGTCGGCGGCCAGGCGTTCGAGTTGTCGCTCAGCGCGCGAAGGCGGCAGCCGGAAGCTACGAGCGATATCGATCTGTGGCGTAAAGAACATGCCGCCGGGCTGCTCGACACTTCCCATCAGCGCGTTGAGCGCATTGACGGCGAGCGCATTGAAAAGGCCATTGGTATGCGCAAGCGGCGAGCCACCGATGATCGCAACCGACGGACGCCTCTCGGCGAGCTCGCGCGCGAGTCGATCGACGCGGCGTGCGGCGACCCCGGTCAACTTCTCCACCTGTTCTGGGGTGTAGGCGACGAGACCCGTGCTCCAGCCCTCGATGAGCGACCCAGCCCGGCCTCCGGCTTCAGCGGGACGGAGCTTCCCTGCCATGATGACGTTCGCGAGCCCGAGCGCCAGCACACCCTCGGTGCCGGGCCGCACCGGCACCCACTCGTCCGCGTTTGCGCCCGTTTGCGACATCCGTGATTCCACCTGCACGAACGTGCCGCGGATGCCGGGACGCCCCTGCCGCATCGCGCCATAGCCGCGCCCCTGCGACACCGGTGAATTCCACGTGCCAAGGAAGTCTGCACCGAAGCCAAGGACGTACCGGGCATTCGGCAAATCGAAGGTCGGGAGCTGCTCGCGACCGAAGCTGAATGCGTTGGCTCGCCGAAGCACGTCATTGTCGAACAGCTCGTAGGTGACCGGTCTGGGCGCGCCATATCGGGCGAGAAACTGCTCGATCAGGACGGTTCGATGACTGGAGGTCGGCCTCTTGAGAAACGCGAGTCGGTGGCGGCTGGCGGTACCCTCGAGCGCGTCGAGACGCGACACGACCTCCGCAATCGCGTCATCCCAGGAAATCGCTTCATAGCGACCGTCACCGCGCTCGCCGGCGCGCTTGAGCGGCTGGGTGATCCGATCGGGGTGGTACGTCACCTGGATCGCCGCCTGGCCGCGTGGGCACAGGCCGCCTTGATTGACAGGGTGTGCCGGGCTGCCCTCGAGTTTCTTGGCCGCGTTGATGCGCACCCTCCCTGCCTGACCGCCGCGAACGACCTCGGCATCGGCTTCCATGACCCGCACCGTCAGCCCGCATCCAGAGGCGCAGAGCGGGCACACGCTCGGCTTCCACACCGCCACGCCCGGAACGATGTCTTCGTCGGGAACGAAGCGAATGAGCTCGTTCTCCGGGTTGCCGCAGCTGGCCAGCGCGGCACTCGTTGCGGTCACGGCGGTGAGCTTGACGAAGGAGCGTCGATCCATGTGTCTAATCCCGGAGGTCGCCTCAATAATGACAAGCCAAACAGTCGACCGACGCCTTCCGTTCGTTGTGGCAATTCACGCAGAAGCCCATGGTCAGCTCGACGTTGCGCTGAGCGACCGTCTGCTCCGCGATGTTGCCGTGGCACGTCGCGCAGTCCACTTTGGCGCGGATGTGCGGCGCGTGATTGAACTTCACGTGCGACTCTGCGGGTACCCAAACACGCGCTGCCACGCGAGGTCGATGCCCTTCTTTCGCATCTCGGTGATCTGTTGGATCCGCGGTCGATCGCGCGCGATGCTGTTGTGACAGCGCATGCACGTCCGGACGCTTGGAAGCCCCGCCACCGGACCTGTCTTCACGTTCTCGTGACAGTACGCCGTACACGCAATCTTCCTTCGGACGTGCACGTCGTGCGGGAACTCGATCGGTTGTACAGGGGTTGGCCGTCTGCCGAAGAAATCGTTCACCGCCGCAGCCATCGACGGCTGCGCCGTCGTGAACACATCCGCAGTCTGGCCCGGCAGCAGAGGTGGAGCAGTGGTCGTGGGTACGTTGCTCTCGAACAGTCCACAGCCGATGCTGGTGGCCAGAGCGATGCCGCAGACAAAGAATGCGCGGCCGAAGAACCTGCGGTGCGTGATCACCACAGCTGTGTCAGCGAGAGGGAGGCTTTGGACCGATGCTACGGAGGTAGTTGACGATGTGCCACATGTCGGTGGCCGACATCT
This sequence comes from uncultured Acidobacteriota bacterium, assembly GCA_963841895.1. Lineage (GTDB taxonomy): Bacteria > Acidobacteriota > Vicinamibacteria > Vicinamibacterales > UBA2999 > JACCSI01. Next base: position 65,591 of record CAWJEO010000034.1, on the reverse strand, counting down.
CGCTCCTGACCCCTTTCATCTCGGAGTCTCGAATCCCGTTGGCGATGATGAAATAGATTTCACCGTCACTCGACCCGTGGTCCCATTTGTCATCGGTGAGATTTGCAGGGCTCGGGTTCGTTGGCGCGAGCGGACCATCGCCTTGAGCTTTCGATCCGTGGCAATGTTCGCAGGCCTTGTTGTAGTTCTGCTCCCCTTTTTTGATGGACGCGGGATTCGCCGGCACCGGGTTCTTCACCGCCGCAGCCTTGGGATTGCCGCCCGTGTCTTGAGCGCCGATGCTCACTGCGAGAGTGAGCGCGAAAGCAAGAGCTGTAAGTCCAGCCGCAACACCACGCATTGATCCTCCTGCTGGCAGACGGTGTTTCACGATCCGCGAGAGTGGCGCCGCCCGGCTGGCGCAGGCTGGGAGAACGCGCGGGAACTGACGCATTATACGAATCCGGCGATCACGGTCGGTCACGAATTGTCACGCGCGAGCCGGAGAAAGTACTGACGCGGAGGAGTCGCATGGCTCAGGCTCGTCCTTCAACGGCTGACGCTAGTCTCGTTGTCGCACAGGAGCGTGACGCACGGACCGTGGCACTGCAATCGCCGTGCCCCACCTCGTTCAGGAATGGTTGAAGAACTGCTCGCGGTTCTGCGAGACGCGATTACGGCTTACGTAGGTTCTTACCGTCGCCGTAAAGGAAGACGCGATCGATCCTCACCCGCACAGTCTGTGTACTTGTCGGCTAACGTGCCCACAAGCCAGCTCGGCAACCCGAGAATTTGAATCGCGGTCATTCGCCTCGCAACGCGAGCGCCGGGTCGATGTGGGCCGCTCGCCGCGCCGGCAGAGTGGCTGCTCCGAGCACCGTCAGGACCAGCAGCATGATGGCTGTGGTGACCGTGATCGCGTTCACCTCGATGCCCGAAAACCACGTCGCCACATAGGGACGAAGGATCGCGGCACCGATCACGCCGACGGATACACCGAGCGCAATCAGCCGACCTGCGTGGGTGAGCACCATTCGCACCACTTCGCCACGTGACGCCCCAATCGCCATGCGCAGGCCAATCTCGCGCGACCGCTGTGCGACGACGAACGCGACGAGGCTGTAGAGTCCGAACACCGCCAGGGCCACCGCCGTCACCGCAAATGCGCTGAAGAGACCGAGGGTAAACCGCCGTGGTCCGAACCACGTATCGAGTGTCTGGCGCATCGCCCCCGGCCCGGACACCGCGGCGTCCGGATCGATCGCTTGGAGATGACCGACAAAGGTCCTGCCGAATGCGGCCGGATCGGATCCGGTCTTCACCATCCAGAACTGATTGGTGACGAGCGCGGAGACGCGATCGCGATGAATCTGGCGAAGCGGAAGATAGATATCGAGGCCACCAGGTTGATCCAGCGCCGTATGCCGCACATCGCCAATCACCCCCACAATCTCTACCGGCCGCGGACCCTCGTTGTTGTCGTTGATCACCAACCGCTTGCCCACTGAGCCGGACGGCATGACGCGCGCCGCCAGACTCGCGCTGATCAGCGCGACGTCGGGTGTGCTCTCACGATCGTTTTCCGTGAAGGTTCGTCCGCCGACGACCGGCGTCTCGACCGTCTCGAGATACGCCGGCGAGACGATGCGCAGGTTCGCCATGACGCGTTCGCGCGCATCAACCGCCCTCGCCTTCGACGGAAAACGGCACGGAGGCGATCAGGCCCGACAACGGCGCGACGTTGATGAGGCCGAAACGCTTGACGTCCGGCGATTGCCGCAGGCGTTCGCCGAGCTGGTCGTAGAACCGAGCGAGATCGGCGGCGCTGCGATACCTCGACGGCAGGGCCACCTGTGCCGCGAAGACCTGATCGGTCACAAACCCGGCATCGACCCGGCCGAGATCGCGCAGGTGATTCCACCAACAGCACCGTGGCAAGCAGCAGTACCAGCGCGGCCGCAATCTCTCCGGTGACGATCGCGTCCCGGATGCGCCGGTTCCACCGATGGCCAATAGCGCCTCGACTCGAGCGTAGCGCGTCCGCGCCGTCAACGCGTGCCACGTTGATGAGCGGTGTCGCGACGAGCAATCCCGCAGCCACGGCCGCAATCAGCGCCGCGACGAGCGTCGCCGCCGAATCGATCGACGCCTCACCCAGACGCGGCACCGATGTCGGCGCGATCACGACGACCACGCGAAGCGTCTGCGCGGCGAGAATCACTCCGGCCGTCGTCGCGATCCCCGCCAGGATCGCGGCCTCGGCGCCCAGCATCCGGACCAGCTGCCACCGCGATGCGCCGAGCGCCGCACGCACCGTCAATTCACCCTGCCGCGCCTGCGCGCGGACGAGCGTCAGGGACACGAGGTTGGCCAGAGCAGTCGCGAGCACGACGACCACCGCGGCAAACAGCGTGAGTATCGTGCGTCGATGCGCTCCGACGAGCTGGTCCCGAAGCGGCACCACTACAATTCCCTGCTTGCGCGCGTACTCAATGGGAAACTGATCGCGAAGCGAGTGGCAGATCGTGGTGAGTTCGGCTTGGGACTGCTCTGCGCTCACCCCATCAGCAAGTCGTCCGAAGAATCGGAGAAAGTTGACCGAGTTGCGCCGGTGCCGCAACGGATCCGATTCCGGTTTGAGGGCCGTGACGAGATCGAGATCCGCCACCGGCATCGGGAATTGTGCGGGCAGCACCCCGGCGATAACGAATGACTCGCCGTTGATGCGCAGCGGTTGGCCGATCGCTGACATCGAGCCGCCAAAGCGCCGTTGCCACACCCGATAGCTCAACACCACGACCGGTGCGGCATCAGGACGATCGTCAGCCTCGGTGAGCAGCCGGCCCGCGGCGGGGGTGACGCCGAGCACCGTGAACGCATTGGCGGACATCCGCACGCCCGTCAGCCGCTCGGTGGCACCGTCGCCGGCCACACTCCCGCTCCAATTCGCGAAAGCCGCCAGTCCGGAGAGCGATCGTGTGCGCGCGCGGTAATCGAGATACTCCGGCAGCGTGAACGGCGCCGACGGGTTGTCGGCACGCATCGATGCCACCCACATCAGCCGATCGGACCGCGCGAACGGCAAGCCGCGAACGAGCATCGCATCCACAACCGCAAAGACCGCCGTCGTCGCGCCGATCGTCAAGGCGAGCGTGACCAGCACGGTCAGCGCGAATGCGGGCCGCTGCACGTGATGACGGACCGCGAGGCGAAGGTCGCTGAGGATTGACACCCGCGCGAGCATATCCGCTTGTGTGGTCTAAGTGAAAAGTCCGAATCGAAGATTTCGATTAGACCAGTTATCCGCGCTGGCGCGTTACCATTGCGTTGATGCCCGCCGGAGCCTGGACAGTGACGCTGCGGCTCGATCGCGACGCCTCGCTGCCACCCTTCCTGCAGATTGCCCGGGCGCTGGCGGCGGAGATCGAGCGTGGCCGGTTCCGCCCAGGCGACCGGTTGCCGGGCAGCCGCAGCCTGGCGGCGTCGCTCGGCGTGCATCGCAACACCGTCATCGCGGCGCTCGAGGAGCTGCTGGCCGAAGGGTGGATCGAAACATCGCCCGGCCGCGGCACCTTTGTCGCGACGGACCTGCCTTCTGCCGCGAAACCCGCGCGGCGCGCGGCGCCACGTCCGCAGGCGTCGATGCGCTTGCCCTTTGCACTGCCCGAGATTACGGCCGACTATCGACAGCCGCCGCTGCCGCGCGGGACGTTGAACCTGAGCAACGGCGCGCCGGACGTTCGCCTCGTTCCCGCCCGCCTTCTCGGGCGGGCGTACCGGCGGGCGCTCGCGTTGCGCGCGCCCGAACTGCTCGGCTACGGGGATGCCGCCGGGCATCCCGCCCTGCGAGCGGCGCTGGCGTCCATGCTGTCCGCGACCCGCGGGCTGTCGGCGTGCGCGGACGATGTCGTGATCACTCGCGGCAGCCAGATGGCGCTCACGTTGATCGCTCGGGCGTTGCTGCGTCCGGGAGATACCATCGCCGTCGAACAGCCGGGATACCGCCCCGCCTGGGAGGCGTTTCGCGCGGCAGGAGCAACGGTGGTGCCGGTCCGCGTCGACCACGATGGCATTGACGTTGAGGCGATCGGCCGCATCGCGCAGGCGACGACACTGCGCGCCGTGTACGTGACGCCGCATCACCAGTACCCCACGACCGTCACGTTGAAGGCGCCACGCCGGTTGTCGTTGCTGGCGCTGGCGCGCACCAGGCGTTTCGCGATCATCGAAGACGATTACGACCACGAGTTTCACTACGACGGACGCCCGGTGCTGCCGCTCGCCGCGAGTGATCACGGCGGAGTGGTGATCTACATTGGCACGCTGTCGAAGATCCTCGCGCCGGGACTGCGCATCGGTTACGTGGTGGCGCCCCGGCCGGTACTCAACAGCATCGGCGCGATTCGATCGCTCCTCGACATCCAGGGTGATCTGGCCACTGAAGCGGCCGTGGCCGAACTGCTCGAGGACGGCGAGATCCAGCGGCACGTCGCGCGCGTGCGGCGCGTGTATCAGCAGCGTCGTGAGATCTTGTCGTCTGCGCTGCGCCACGCCTTCAACGACGATGTCGAGTTCACCGCGTCGCCGGGCGGCATGGCGCTCTGGGTGAGATTCCGGATGGACGTCGATTGGGAACGCTGGGTGAGCCGGGGACTCGAACGCGGCGTCTTCTGGTACACGGGTCGCCGATACGCCTTCGACGGCCGATCGACGCCGTTCGCCCGCTTCAGCTTTGCCTGGCTCAATGAGCGCGAGCTGCCGGACGCCGTCACCACGCATGGCCGCCGCCGTTCCCCGGCGGGCCCGCTAGCGTGCTGGTCCAATCAATATCGAACAACCGGCTCTTGCCCGGAGACCGCTTCAGGGCGGACGCTGCCTCGGTGCGCGTCCTCACCGCTCTTCTCGCGCCAGGCCGAGACTGATCGTCGGCCGCAGCGTCAGAATCTCCGTGATCATCGTCGTCAGCGATTTCGGCCACGGCGGATCGATCCGCGACGCGCGCAAGTGAGGCGGAATGGACGTCACCACACTTCTCGAGAATCTGAAGGCCACTCGTGACGAGACCCTGGCCTGCTACGATCTGAGCGACGTCGAGTTGTCGCGCACCTATGGCCCCGGCAAGTGGTCGGTTCGCTACATCCTCCATCACCTGTCCGATTCGGAAACGGTGTTCTACGATCGAATCTGCCGGGTGCTCAGTGAGCCGAGGCAGGTGTTATGGGTCTACGACGAACAGGCCTGGGCGAATGGGATCGACTACTCGAAGAAACCCCTGGCATTGGCGCGGCCGGTGTATGACTCACTGCGCACCGCGAATGCGGACCATGTTGAGACCAGGTATGAACTCGACGGACATCGGGAGTTTGTACACAGCGTGACCGGCGTCCGGACCCTCAAAGACGAGATGCACAAGATCGCGGCGCACAACGCCCACCATCTCGCGCAGATCAGGACGGCGCTCGGTGCCAGGCACGCGCTCCCCAGCGTGTGACACGACGGCCAAGCGAGTTTGGTTGTAACAATCCACAAGGCCGGATGTCCTCACACGATTCACAGCAAGCGGAGAACACGTACCTGCAACGTTCGGGTGGCGGCGAGTGGGAGGCATCAAAGCGGTCCTAGCCAGCCACGCCGTCCGCGCCACGGGGTGACGAATGGCTTGGGCTCGGACCTGATAGAGTGTCGAGCGGTTCAAGCGGTGATCGACGCACATCCACAACACGCAGCCATCAGTCGCCGGCAGTTTCTCGCCGGCGCCGCTGCGGTTGCCGCCGCGGGCGTCGCGATGCGCGTCCGGCGATCGATCGGCCGGCCGCCTGCGCGTCATGCTCAACGGCGGGATCTACGAGGAGCTCGCCCGCCGGCTCGTCGTGCAGCCGTTCGAGCGCGAGACCGGGGTCGGCGTCGACATCGTCCCTGGCTCCGCCGCCGAAATGATCGCGCGGCTGCGCGCCGAACAGGCTGCACCAACCATCGACGTCGCTATCGTCGATCGGCTGGTCATCGGTGCGAATCTCGACGACTCGCTGTTCGAGAAGATCGATCGGTCGAACATTCCCAACATGGAGAGCCTCGCGCCCGAGGCAATCGACCCGGCCGGATACGGTCCCATCGTGCACTGTCACAACATGGCGATCGGCTACAACACGAAACGGCTTCAGGTCGAGCCGCCGCGCTCGTGGGCGGATCTATGGGACGCACGCTTCGCGCAGCTCGTGGTTCCGGGCGTCATCGAGCTCACGCCGGGGCTGTTGTTCCTGCTCCAGGCGAACGTGCTCAATGGCGGCACGCTACGACAACGTCGAGCCTGGTTTCGACGCGATGCGCCGTCTGAAGCCGAACCTGCGCCGCTTCTACCGCAGCATCGGCGAAGTCCGCCCGATGCTGAACAACGAGAACGTCGTGGTCGCGATCGGCACCAACATCATCCAGGGCGAGATCGATCGCGGCAATCCCGTCGCCGTCGTCATGCCGCAAGAAGGCTGCCTCGCGTCGCCGGCGGCGGCGCAGGTGGTCAAAGGGTCGCGCGCGAAGGCCATGGCCGAGCGCTTCATCGACTATTACCTCCGGCCGGACGCGCAGAGCGGCTGGGCCCGTGAGTACTTCGTGTCGGTCTTCAACCAGAACGCGGATGTGCCGGCCAGCCTCAAGTCCCGCATCGGCGAACGGATCGTGTTCTTCGACGCCGACAAGGTGAGCCGCGGCCGCGAAGCCTGGATCGATCGCTGGACGCGCGAAGTCCGGGGTTGACCGTGGCGGGCGTTCGCCTTGAGCAGCTCCGCAAATCATACGGCTCCGAGCGTATTGTGGACATTCCCACGCTTGAGATCGCCGACGCCGAGTTCTTCTCGCTGCTCGGGCCGAGCGGCTGCGGCAAGACGACGACGCTGCGAGCGATTGCGGGATCGGTGCAGCCCGACTCGGGCCGCGTGATCATCGGCGGGCGCGACGTCACCGCGTTGCCTCCACACCGCCGCAACGTCGGCATGGTGTTCCAGAAATACGCGCTCTTCCCGCATCTCACCGCGGCGGAGAACGTGGCCTACGGGCTCGAGAACCGCGGCTTCGCGCGGAACGCGATGGCCGCTCGCGTCGCGGAGTCGCTCGACCTGGTTGCGCTTCGAGGGTTCGACCAACGCTACCCGCATCAACTGTCGGGTGGACAGCAGCAGCGCGTCGCGATGGCGCGGGCCATTGCGTACCGGCCGGACGTGCTGCTGCTCGACGAGCCGTTCAGCAGCCTCGATGCGCGGCTGCGCGCGTCGCTCCGGACGGACCTGAGGCAGCTTCAACGGACGCTGGGCATCACCACCGTCTTCGTCACGCACGATCAGCAAGAAGCGCTGGCGCTGTCGGATCGCCTGGCGGTGATGAACGCCGGATCCCTCGAACAGATCGGCACGCCCGAAGCCATTTACGAGTCGCCGTCGTCGGCGTTCGTCGCGGACTTCGTCGGCGGCACGAACCTGCTACGCGGGACGGTCGTCGACGTGAGCGGTAGTGGCTCCTGCAGCGTGAACGTGCGCGGTGCGGGCATTCTCGCCGCGCACGCGCCTCCGGGCGTCGCGCAAGGCGCGAACGTCGCACTGATGATCAAACCTGAGCGCGTCCGGGCGTCCGGCGATCGATCAACGAAGGGCGATCTCGACGCCGAAGTCTTGGCGGTGTCCTATCTCGGGTCCGGATACAGCTATCACGTTGAACGTCGGAGGCCAACGCGTCGAAGCGCGGCAATCGGAGCCGGCTCTCATCGACGGACGCCGCGCGGATGCCGGTGATCGGCTGACGATCTCCGCCGACGCCGACGCGATTCGGGTAACGCAATCGTGAGCCGATCGACGTCTCGTGCGGCCACGCTGCTCGCGCTGCCGGTGTTGGCGACCGCGCTCCTGTTTCTCATCCCGCTGGCCATCATGGCGGTCGAGAGTCTCGTTCTGCGCGGCACCGATGGCAGGGTCGACGCTCAGCGTCGACCAGTACGCGCGTTTCTTCAGCGATTCCTACTACGCCGGCTCGCTCGGCCTGACACTCGCCACGGCTGTCCTTGTTGCGGCCGTGGCGATCGTGTTGGCGTATCCCGTTGCCCTGCTGTACTGGCGCGCCAGCCGCCAGGCGCGCTCGATCATGCTCGCGCTCCTGCTCGCGCCGTTCTACGCGAACATCGTGGTCACGGTTTTCGGCTGGATCGTCCTGCTCGCTCCCGGCGGCGTCGTCAACGTGCTCCTGATCAAGGCCGGAGCGATTGCCGCCCCGATCGACTTTCTCAACGGATACGCCGCGGTCGTGTTCATCAGCGTGCACCGCTGCCTGCCGTTCGTGGTGCTGCTCCTGGCGAACGCCCTGGCGAACGTCGATGACGAAGTGCTGCAGTGCGCGAGTGTGTGCGGGGCGAGCGGGCCGCGAGTGTTTCGCACTGTCGTGTTCCCGCTCAGCATGCCTGGAGTCGTCGCCGGCGCCATCGTGGCGTTCAGCCTCACGGCAGCAGGATTCGTGATCCCGCGGCTCGTCGGCGGCGCCACCGGCAGCCGCTTTGCCGCCGTGTTGATGTATCAGCAGATCACCGCGACGCAGAACTGGCGCTTCGGCGCCGCGATTGGCGTGCTGCTGCTCGTCGTGTCCGTGCTGGCGGTCGCCGGTGGGATGAGGTTCGCCAGACGGCTCAGGGCCGGACGGGTGCTCAGTGACACATTCGTCCAGTAGGCCGCTGCTCGTCGCGTATACCGCGCTCGTACTGGCGGCGCTTGTCCTGCCACTCGCCGTCCTTGTGTTGTTTTCGTTCAGCGCCGACCCGAGCTTCGCGTTTCCGCCAAGCGGTTTCTCTCTCCGCTGGTTCGCGTATCTCGCCGAGCGTCACGAACTGTTATCGGCGGGGCTTGTGAGTCTGAAGATTGCGGTCGCCGCGTCGGTGGCGGCCGTCGTGCTGGGCATGCTGGCGTCGCTGGCACTCGTGCGCGAACGCCTGCCGGGCAAAGCGCTGATCGAGGGTGTGCTGATGAGCCCGCTGACGCTGCCCGGGATCATCACCGGTGTCGCGTTCCTTCAGTTCGTCAGCCTGATCGGATTTCGATCGTCATTCTGGCGGCTCGTGCTCGCGCACGTTGTGATCTGCACGCCCTATGCGATCCGCAGCATTGCCGCGAGCCTTTACGGCATCGATCCGGCGCTGGAGGAGGCGTCGCACGTCCTGGGCGCGGGTCCCTGGCGAACGTTCCGCCGCATCCTGCTTCCGCTGATGTTGCCGGGCATCACATCCGCGTTCATCTTCGCGTTCATCACGTCGTTCGACAACGTGGTCCTGTCGATGTTTCTCATCAGCGGTGAGACCGTGACGCTTCCGATCCGCATCCTGACCTATGTGGAGTGGCAATTCGATCCGTCAATGGCCGCGATCTCGACGATTCTCACGGTGTTCACGACCGCGATCGTGGTGGTTGTCAGACCCGGTGTGCGTTGAAGCGTCCACAGAAGACACAGAAGAAGCAGACGTGGCCCGACCGGATCGCCAGATCGCCAGATCACCAGATCACCAGATCACCAGATCACCACATTCACCAATCAGGTGAGTCGAAAGAGTCTCCGCGCGTTGCCTTCGAAGATTTGGTGCTTCACGGCGTCTGACACGGGCATGGCTTCGACGGCGGGGATGGTTTCGCGGTAGACGCGTTCGCCGAACTGATTGTCGTACGGCGTGTCGGTCGCAAACACCATGTGGTCGGGGCCGAAGAACTCGAGCGCGCACATGAGCGCGGCAGTGTTGCCCTGGATGGCGGTGTCGCAATAGAAGCGGCGATAGCGTTCGATCGGCGGCGTGTCACCGGGTGCGCCGTCGCGCTCGTAGCCCATCAACTGCTCGTTGAAGTCCCACGACAGTTCGATCCGTTTGTGAAAGAACGGCACGAGCCCGCCAGCGTGATGCGTGATGATCTTCAGATTGTGAAAACGATCCATCACGCCGCCGAAAGCCAGCCGCGCCATGGCAATGGACGATTCGTAGGGCCAGCCGAAGTTCGTGTAAACGAGAAACCGTGATTTGGCCTCACCCGCGTAGTCGATGGTCGTGTTCGTCCGGCGCGGGTGCAGCAGGATCGGCCGGTCGTACTCGGCCATCCGCGCGAAGATCGGCAGGAATTCCGGCGAGTCGAGCGGCTTGCCGGCGATGTCGGTGAAGATCTCGACGCCGAGAAAGCCAAGCGTGTCGATCGCCCGTTCCGCCTCCGCGAGCGCCGCGTCGATGTCGGTCATCGGCAGACACGCGCACGCACCAATGAAGCGATCGGGGTGAGCGGCGACGAGCGCCGCCATCTCGTCGTTTGCGATCCGCGCGCACAATGCCGCGTCGGCCGGCGCGGTGATGCTCTCGATGTTTGGCCCGGCGATCGTGAGGATCTGCCGCACGTCCGGGAACTTGTCCATGATTGAGAAGCGCAGCAGGAGATCGGTCAATCCCCGGTTGGCGGTCGCGTACCTGGCGTACTGGCTGGCGAAGCGGCCATCCGCGCGGCGGTTGCGTTCCTGCAGGTAGCGCGGTGGGAGTAGATGAGCAAAGACGTCGATTTTCATTCGCTGAACGGGAGACGATGCTACCACCCGTTGATTTTATCGTGGTCCTTCCCGGCGCTGACGACGCACGTAGGCAATGGGGTTCGAACATCTGGCCATAACCAAGGGCTCCAACTCGCGAGCGTTAGGGTCACCTCATCCCAACGAACAATGAGGGCAAGGCTCGAGGGACTTCCTCGTCAGTCCATCGTCACGATCACGTTGCCGATCTTCTGGCCCGTCGCGACGTACACAAACGCCTCCGATATCTTTTCGATCGGGTACTGTTTGTCGATCACCGGTTTGAAGCGTCCCCTCTCCACCAAATCCTTGATCAAGCTCAGGTTGCCGGGAATGTCCTTCGGGCCGAGGAAGAGCACTCTCTTTCGGCCGTGCAGCCGTGTGATGAGCGCGAGGAACAGGTTCTCAAAGCCGCCTGATGACGTAAACACACCGTCGTCCTGCATCAGCTTTCGACAGGCCACATAACTGGTCTTATCAACCGCGTCGACGATGACATCGTAGCGCTCGGTATCACGCGTGAAGTCTTCGGTCTTGTAGTCAACCATCCGGTCAGCGCCCAACGACATCACCAGTTCTCGATGTTCTCCAGCGCAGACGGCCGTCACATACAAACCCCAGCATTTCAGCAACTGAACGTAGGCGGATCCGATCGCGCCGGTTGCGCCATACACGAGCGCTTTCTGTCCGGCGCGCGGGTTTATCTGCGTCAAAGCAGTGGCAGCGTAATACGCGCCTTCGAGACACGCGGCCGCCTGTACGTAGGTAACGTTGTTCGGCATGGAGACAACTCCACGACTCTCGTCGAACGCAAGATACTGTGCATGCGATCCAACCCCGAATACTCCACCAAAGCCCATCACGTTCTCGCCAGGCTTGAACCGTCGGACCTTCGAACCAGTCGATTCGATTTGGCCGGCAAAGTCCGTCCCGGTCGACGCCAGCGTCGGCCGGAAAAGACCGGTGAAACATCTCATCGGCCACGGCACACCAGTAAGTACGTGGTAGTCGCTTCTGTTGACGCTGGCGGCATGTACCCGGATCAGTACCTCGCCGTCTTTCGGTACCGGCTTCTCTATCTCCTGGACGCTGAGAACGTCGGGCGGACCGTACCGTGACCGGACAGCGGCTTTCATGCGAGCGTCAGTATCGTTGTCGAGAATCTAGCAGACGAACGCCGAGCCAGGTTCGGGTCAACACGATAGCACCACGGCTCAAAGGTCGAGCCAAGCCGGATCGCACCCGTTCGTCTACACTCCACCCATGAGAAAGACGCTCGCTGCCCTCCTCGTCGTCCTCTGCACGGTTGCGCTCGCCGCGCAAAAGAAAGACACGGGCAAGCCGCCCGCACCCGAGAAGCCGAAAGATCCCGCGGCAGCGATCAACAAACCCCGCTCAGACGGTCGGAAGGTGACGTTCGAGACGACCGAGGCCACGTGGGCGTCCGTGGATGTCACGCCCGACGGTCGCACGCTCGTGTTCGACCTGCTCGGCGACATCTACACGATGCCGATCGAAGGCGGCGAGGCACGCGCGATCAGCCGCGGTCCGGCGTACGACCACCATCCGCGCGTCTCGCCCGACGGCACGACGATCGCCTTCACATCGGACGAAGGCGGCATGGAAAACCTGTGGCTGATGGCCGTCGACGGGAAGGATCGTCGTGCGCTGACCGATGACAAGAACGCGTATGTCAGGAGTGCGGCCTGGACACCGGACGGGAATTACCTCGTTGCCAGAAAGCAGGACGCCAAGCCAGCGGGTATCCCGCCCGTCGAACTCTGGATGTATCACCGTCTCGGCGGCACCGGCATCAAGCTGACCTCCTCCGACGAGTGGCACCACGCGTCCGGACCAGTCGTGTCGGATGACGGGCGGTACATCTACTTCTCGGCGCGCAAGGCACGCTTCAACTACGTGCCCGACATGACGCAGGGCCTCTGGCAGATCGTCCGCTTCGATCGGCAGACCGGCGAGACGCATCCGCTGACCACGGGTTTCGGCGGCGCGGTGCGGCCGGCGATCTCCCCGGACGGGCACACGCTCGCGTTCCTGGGCCGGCGCGACGCGGACACCGTGCTCGTCGCGCGCGATCTCCGCGAGCGGCGCCGAGCGGATCGTCCTGCGCGGCATGGACAAGGATCAGCAGGAAGGCTTCGCGCCGATGGACGTCTGGCCGAACTATGCGTTCACCGCCGACAGCCGTCACGTCATCGTGCCGCACCAGGGCTCGGTCCTGAAGGTCGCGCTCGACAGCGGCGACACGCAGAAGATTGCGTTCCGCGCGACCGTCGAGCAGACCTTCGCGCCTCAGGTCACCTGGCAGGAGCGCATCGACACCGGTCCGGTGCACGCGCGCATCCTGCGCTGGACAACCGAGTCCCCGGACGGCAAGTGGATCGCGTTCGACGCGTTCGGCCGCGTGTGGCTGCAGGAGATCGCCGCTGGCAAGCCAGTGGGCTCGCCGAAGCGATTGACGTCGGGCACGCTGCCGGCGCGCGAATACGCGCCCGCATTCTCTCCAGACGGCCGATCGATCGCCTACGTCACCTGGAGCGATACGGAGGGCGGTCAGCTCTGGAGCGCTCCGACCGCTGGCGGCGCGCCGCGGCAACTGACGCGCGCGCCGGGCCATTACGCCAACCCGTCGTGGTCGCCCAAAGGCGATCGCCTCGCGCTCATTCGCGGGTCGGGCCTCGAGTTCCGCGGCCAGCAGCCAGAGGACGAGAACTTCTTCGAGATCCATTGGATCGACGCGAACGGAGGCGACACGAACCTCGTGACCACCGTGACGACGGCGAACGCGATGCGGTTTCACCCGCAGGCCTTCTGGGCGCCCGATGGGACGCGCCTGATCTACCGGAAGTCCGTCGAACAGACGAAGCCCACCGATCCCTTGCAGAACGACGTGGTGTCGATTCGCCTCGACGGCACCGATCGCAAGACCCACTTGCGTCTGCCGGCGGTCGACGATCTGGTGCCGTCACCCGACGGCCAATGGGTCGCGTTCACCTCGCGCGACAACGTCTACGTCGCCGCGCTGCCGATGACCCAAACCAAAGAGCCGGCTACCGTCGGCGCCAAGGAAGGCGCCGTGCCGGTCTGGCGGCTGTCTGACGCCGCGGGAGCATCGGTCGCGTGGGCCGCCAACGGCACCGTGATCACCTGGTCGCTGGGCGACACGTTCCATCGGCTGCCGTTCGCGGACGCGATGAAGTTCGTCCAGGATCAGAAGGCTAAAGCGGTGAGCGACGAAGCGAAGGCGGAAGCCAAGAAAGATGAGCAGGAGAAAGACGAAGCCGCTCGTCCCTTCGTCTCAGCAGATCCAGATCACGCTCACCATGCCGCGGCCGGCGCCGCAGGGATCGTTCGTGCTGCGCGGGGCGCGCGTCCTGACGATGAAGCGCGACGCGGCCGGGCGCGACGAGATTCTCGACAACGTCGACGTGGTCGTGACCGGCAACCGGATCGCGGCGATCGGGCCCGCTCGATCGGCCGCGACTGCCGGCCGGGGCCCGGGAGTTCGATGCGAAAGGCAAGACGGTCGTTCCCGGGTTCATCGATTCGCACGCGCACCTGCACTACTCCGGCTTCGAGACGTTCCCGGAAACGAAGTGGGAATACATCGCGAACCTCGCCTACGGCGTCACCACGGTCTACGACCCGTCGGCGCACTCGCTCGACGTCTTCGCGCAGGGCGAGATGGTGGAAGCCGGGGTCATGACCGGGCCGCGCGTCTACTCCTCGGGCGACGTCCTGTACGGCGGCCAGCAGGCGCCGATCTTCGCCGAGGTCAACAGCCTTGATGACGCCCGCCGGCAGGTGAAGCGCATGAAGGCGTATGGCGCGCGGATGATCAAGGTCTATCAGCAGCCGCGCCGCGATCAGCGCATCTGGTTCGCCGAAGCCGCGCGCGAGCAGAAGATGCTGCTCACGGCCGAAGGCGCCGGCGAGCTGCACACCGATCTGACCATGGCGCTCGACGGGTTCACGGCCTTCGAGCACTCGCTGCCGGTCGAACTGCGCACTGACGTCGCGCAGTTCGTGGCGAAATCAGGGACGTACTACACGCCCACGCTCATCGTCTCGTATGGCGGCCCGACGGCGGAGCATTACTTCTGGCAGACCAGCAATCCGCACGACGATCCCAAGCTCAATCGCTTCACGCCGCATCGATCCTTCGACAACCTCGGCCGGCGTCGGATGTTCATTCCTCTCGACGAGTATCACTTCCCGATCGTCGCGGACGGCGCGGCCAAGGTGGCGAAAGCCGGCGGACGCGTCACCATCGGCGCGCACGGACAGCTGCAGGGCCTTGGCTACCACTGGGAGCTGTGGGCGCAAGCCGGCGCCGGCGCCACGGGCGGCCGCACGGGCATGTCGCCGATCGACGCGCTGCGCGCCGCGACGATCCATGCGGCCGAGAAGATTGGCTTCGGCCCGGACCTGGGCTCGATCGAAACCGGGAAGCTGGCCGATCTCGTGGTGCTCGACGCCGATCCGCTGTCGGACATCCGCAACACCGCGAAGATTCGCTGGGTGATCAAGAATGGCGAGCTCTACGACGCCGAATCGATGACAGAAGAGTGGCCCCACCAGAAGCCGCTGCCGCCGTTCTTCTGGCGCGAGCGCACGGTGAACCGCTCGACGGATGCGCAGCGGTAGCCTTTCGATACCGCGAACTCACCGCATGCACTCCTGTCGCCGGAGCGCGTCGCCGCTCGAATCGACTCCAAGACGAGGGCAGGTAGGCCGACCCGACCGACCTACCTGCCCACGTAGCTACCTGCCCACGTGCGTCACCACCGGACGCGCGAGACGATCTGGAGGATGCGCGCCTGGTTGCCGCCGACGAGCGAAGTCACTTCGTACGCCGCCAGCGCGTTGCCGGTCGAACGGTTGTTCGTCGTCGTGATGCCGGTGACCGGCACGAAGTTCGCGGTGTTGAACACGTTCAGCGCGTCGAGCCGGAATTCGGCGTAGACGCGGCCGGCGATGGCGATTTTCTTCGAGAGTCCGAGGTCGAACTGCTTGTACAGCGGACCGGTCAGCACAACCGACTGCAGACCGCACTGGCCTTCGCCGCGAATCCGCTCGATGCAATCCAGGCTGTCCGCCGGGGCGATGTAGCGGCCGCTGGGGGCGCCCAGGTTGCCGTAGCCGTTGACCGACGTGCCGCTCACGCTGAACGCCTTGAACGATTCGTCGATGATCTCCTGCGGGAACATGAACACCTGGCCGGCCGCGTTGGTCCGCAGCTTGAACACGCTCTGCAGGTAGTCCTGGTCCATCCCGACGAGGCGCACGTTCCCGAGGTCGAGCAGGCGCCCGCTCTGCACGCGCGCGCTGCCCGCCACCTGCCAGCCGCCGATCACGCGATCGACGAAGCCGTTGACGCTGTTGCCCCACCGCTCGCCGCGTCCGAAGGGGAACGAGTACACCGCGGCCAGCTTGAACGCGTGGGTGAGGTCGCCGACCGTGCCGCCGTTGCGCACGTTGATCGGATCGATGCGCTTCGACAGGTACATCGACTCGTCGCCATGTCCGAACACGTAGCTGCCGGAGTACCTGCAGCCCTCGCGATGCGCGGCGCCGGAACTCCAGCGCCAGCGAGTGGTACATCGTTCCGGTGGTGTTCTCCACCACGTCGGCGCCGCCGATCAGGTCGGGGTTGACGAGGAAGAGGTTGGACGGCAACCCCGCGTTGATCGCGTTGGTGCGCTGGGTCAAAACCGAAGTGGTGCCGCCGAGCGCGGTGGCCGCGGTGTACGGATCCGGGTTGAACCGCGCGAGCGTGGGCAAGTAGGTCGTCGAGCGGAACTGGTTCGACGTGTACAGCGCGCTGTCACCGGCGCGAGCGGCGTTGATGCCGTTGAAGTAGCCGAGGAAGATCGGCAGCGGCGCCGTACCCGTGCCCGGCCCGAAGTACGCGAACGACCCGGCGCGCGTGCCGCCGGCGGCGTTGTTGGCCTGCAGGTTCGTCATCGCCAGCTTGAACTCGTCGAGGAAGCCATTCTCGATGATGTTGATCTCGTTGTAGTTGTTGGTGCGCCAGTTGCCTTGCGTGCGCGCGCCGACGTAGCGCGCCTCGATCGACATGTTGGTTCCGAGCGCACGCGTGATGCCCGCCTGCCAGGTGTCGGCAGAGGGCACCCTCAAGTCGGGACTGAAGTGGTTGATGTCCTCGGTGACGACGTCCCGCATCGGGTAGACCGGCGTATCGGGGAAGCTGGCCGGGCCGAGCTGCGACGCGATTGCGCAGCAGCAGTGGCAGCGCCCCGAGGTTGTTGAGACCCTGTTGCCGGAACACGTTCAACGCCACACCGGGATTTGCCGAGGTCTCATTGGTGAAGTCGGCGAGTCCCAGCCGCGTGAACGATCGGCTGTAGCCGCCACGCACCGAGAGATCGCCGCTCTGGCCGGACAGCCAGCCGAGCTTCCCGCTGCCCGCGCCGGGTTGCCACGCGAACCCGACGCTGGGGGCGACGTTGTTCCAGTCCATCGGGTAGACGCGGACGCCTTCCTCGAGTTGATGGAATTCGGGATATTTGCCCGTGAGCGTGCCGGGTTTGAAGAGGTTGCCGACGCCGGAGGCGCCGAACACGTCCTCCCAGTTACCGACCGAGTAGCTGTTGTTCTCGGCGACGAACGGGAAGGTGAGGTCGTAACGCGCGCCGTAGTTGAGCGTGAAGTTCGAGCTCATGCGCCACGAATCGGCCAGCCACAACCCGACCTGCCGCTGGCGGGCGCGCTGGATGCCCTGTCCGAGATACTCGTATTCGCCAGTGGTCTCGTTCAGCCGCGCGATACCGCGCACTTCGCTGACGCGGCCGGTCAGAATCGCGTAGAGCCTTCTCGCCTGCGTGATGTCCGTTGCGGACGCCCCCGGGAAGTTCGCCGCGTTGTTGAACATCGCCTCCGCCGGATCGCCGGTGACGACGTCGAAGCGCAGCTCGGGCACGATCTGCTGCCCCTTGTTCCACAACTGGTAGTTCATGTAGTTGCCGCCAATGGTGATGCTGTGCGACCCCTTCAGCCAGCTCAAGCTGTTCTCGATGATGCGGTGATACGCGTCACGTGACGACGTCGTGCCTGCGGGCCCCGCGTTCATGAGGGTCTGCAGGTTTTGGGTGAAGCCCATGGAACTCGCGAAGTTCAGGTAGTAGCCGCCCTGGTTCGCAACCGAGCCATTCCACTGGTCTGGATTGAACTGCTCCTCCGCGAAGACGACCGGCGCGCCGCCGTACCCGATGCGGAACTCGTTGACCATGGTGTTGCCGAGCGTCGACCGCAGCGATCCGCTCGTGGCGCGCCGCGTGGACGACTGGTTGGCCTGCACCGGGAATCCCGGGTAGTACGCTTCGCGGTTGTTGGTGGTGTCGGGACCACCACCGAAGTACTGGCTGTTCATCGACCAGGTGACGCGATGGCGGCCGCTGACCTGGTAATCGAGCCGCACGGTCGGGTAGCGATTCTTCGACTCGGTCGGCACGTTCCTCGAGTACCTGCTGATAAAGCGGATCGGACAGGTCGCGCGTGCTGCCTTCGCTGGCCATCGCGCTGCGGATGTCGGCGAACAGCTTCGACACGATCGGATCGGCCGTCGCGAGTTGGCCGCTGCGCGCGGCAAGCTCGAACAGGTTCACCGTCCCGACGCCGCCGCCGGTGGTGCTGTATCGGAACACGCCGTTCATCGAATCCGGGTGGAACTGCTGGCGGTTGCGCGGCAGATCTGACGGCTGCCGCAGCTCCTCGTAGTTGACGAAGAAGAACGCGCGGTTGCGGCCGTCGAAACCTGGCAGCCTGATGGGGCCGCCGACGTTGAACCCCGGCTGGTTCAGCAGCAGCTCGGGCTTCGGCAGCTTGTCGCGCTCGTTGAAGTAGGTGTTCGTGTTCAGGGAGTCGCTGCGGTACTGGTGGAACCCCGACCCGAAGAACTGGTTGGTGCCCGACCGCGTCGTGTAGCGAATCTGCGTCGAGCCGCCGCCGAGCGCTTCAGCGCCGCCGGCCGCCGTGATGACCGTGATCTCCTCGATCGCGTCGATGCGGGGGCCGACGATGGCGAAGAAGCCGTCAGTGCTCTTCAGCGTGTTGTCCTGGATGTTCACGCCGTCGAGCGTCATGTTGATCGCGCTCTGCGGCATGCCGTTCACGCTCGAATTGCGCGTGGTGTCAGGCGAGGAGACCCCCGGCATGAACGCGATGAACTGCGACGCGTCGCGGCTGGCCAGCGGCAGGTTCTGGATCTGACGCGTGTCGAGCGTGGTGGCGACGGTCGCCGTCTGCGTCTGCACGAGATCGGAGTTGGCCTGCACCGTGACCGTTTCGGTGACTCCGCCGAGCTCCAGCGTGGCGCGCACGTTGACTGGCACGCCGGAGTTGAGGATCACGTTGTCGATCTGACTGGACTTGAATCCCTGGAGCGACACCGACACGCTGTAGGTGCCGGTGATCAGCGCCGGCACCGCGAAGACGCCGCGGTCGGAGGACACCGTCGTAAAGGTCTCTCCGGTCTTGATGTTCTTGACGATGACGTCTGCGCCGGGAAGAACGCCGCCGTCAGCATCGGTGACGACCCCGGAGATGGACGCAGTGGAGGAGGCTTGCCCGAGCGCATTCGACGCGGTTGCGGCGACAAACACAACCGCCGTCACCAGTCGTACCCATCCTTGGCTCATGACCTTCATCCCTTTCGCAAGCGAACAGGTGCGGGTTCAAAAACAGGCGCAGAGTTACCGATACCCTACGCCAGGGACGGACTGCGTCAAGCAGGTACCACTGTTGGTCCCAGTTGACCCTGTTTGAGGCCATGTTTCGCTCGCCCATGGGTCACCGCGCACATGGGCCAGTCTCCGAGCCGCTCCACAGGGGCATGAAGCTGCGCGGCGAGCTGGCCGCTTCGGGGCGGTAGTCGCTCGATGGATGGCCGACTTCTGGTGGCGGTGAGTCGCTGGCGCCCGGCGGCTTGAGAGTTCGGCTGCGGTCCGTTCACCAGGGCTTCAACGTCAGGAGGCTTGCCGCGCCTCGACCCGTGTTGGATCCCAGGACGGTCGAAGATGTCTTCAGTTCGACGGCGTGTTCGACTCGAGGGCTCTTCCCAAGGCGCTCGCCACCTCGGCTTGAACCCGTTCGATCATTCCGCTCGCCGAAACGGTGACTATGCCGGCCTCACTGGCGACGTTGGGAGCACGCAGAATTGGAACGGCTCTGCTGTGCAAGAGAGCCGCGCGTACGACGAAAACCCGCACTAATACTCGCGGGTTTCCTGCTCAGTGAGTTGGTTGCGGGGGGGGGATTTGAACCCCCGACCTTTGGGTTATGAGCCCAACGAGCTACCGGACTGCTCCACCCCGCGACACAGAAGAAATTGATCCTATCACGCTCGCAGAGGTCCCGCCAAGACGCGTGCGTTTAGGCCGCCAAGTGCCGTCGCTACACCGTCGCCCCGGAAAGGAGCCGCGTCAGATCGGCAGCGCGCGCTGTTGTATCAGGGCGGCGAACGGTTCGATCAGATCCGCCCGGCGCCAGCCGCGCGCCACTTCGGCACGCAGCAACTCGATCGCCTCGTCGCCGGTCCGCTTCCGCTGATACGGCCGCTCGTTGGTCACCGCCTCGAAGACGTCGACGATGCCGACAATCTGCGCGCTGAGCGGAATCTGATCGCCGCGCAGGCCGTCGGGATAGCCCGTTCCATCCAGCCGCTCGTGGTGCCAGCGGACGATCGGCCGGACGGCCTGGAGCGAGCGGAGGTTGGCGCACAGCTCGTCGCCGAGAATCGTGTGCGACTTGACGAGCTCGAACTCGTCGGGACTGAGCGGGCCCGGCTTGCGCAGGACGAAGTCCGAGATCGCGAGCATCCCGACGTCGTGCAGGAACGCGCCGCGATAGAGCACCTGCTGTTCGCTTTCGCTGACCCCGAGCGCGCGGCCGAGCGCGGTGGCGTAGTTGGCCATCCGCGAACAGTGGCCGGCGGCGTTGCCGTCACGCCCTTCGATCATCGACGCCAGCGTCGTGAGGATCGCGCTCGCCGAGTCGAGGTCGTCGGTGTACTGCTTCATCCGCAGCAGCGCCCGCGCCCGCGCCAGCAGCTCCCGCGTATCCACCGGCTTCGACAGCACATCGTCTGCCCCCGCCTCGAGGCCCTTCGATGCGGTCGTCGTGCGCCTCCGGCGCGCTCATCAGGATGATGGGCAGGAGTCGGGTGGTGGCGTTCTGACGGACCCGGCGGCAGACCTCGAGGCCGCTCTGACCGGGCAGGTCGACGTCGACGAGCAGGACGTCGGGCGGCCGGCTGACCAGCGCCGCCAGCACCGATGACCCATCGCGCGACAGGTCGACGGTGAAGCCGGCGCCGGTCAGCAGCTCGGCGAGCATCGCCCCTTCGGCCTGGTCGCTATCGGCCACGAGCACCCGATGGCGCCGGTCCGTAGCGCGCTGAGGCTCTCTACCTGACGTGGCTGACAACGACGGTCTCCTTGCGACGGTCATTAAGGGGGGTCGCGACCGTCGACAGCCCACATGATGCCCTGACTTGCACGACGAATCCGTGCCAGTTTGCGCATCAGCGAAAAATACTGTGCAAGTCGCCGCGTGTTCTCGTGCAGCTCGTCTAGGCAGGCGACAGTCGGGGGTTTGTCAGGAACGAACAGTGGCGGTGCGCGTCGTCGCGACCGCCTGACGTCGCGAGAACCAGCGGACCACGCGCACGCCGAGGAGCGCGGCGACGATCGCGGCGTAGACCATCGGATCGGTGACGTCGAGCTTGACCTTCCACCAGTAGTGGACGACGCCAAGCGCGGCCGAGACGTAGACGAGCTTGTGCAGCAGGTTCCAGCGCTTGCCGCCCAGCCGGCGGATCCAGCCCTGCGTCGACGTCAAGGCCAGCGGAATCATCAGCACGAACGCGGTAAAGCCGACCGTGATGTACGGCCGCTTGACGATGTCCTCCCAGAGGCCGTCGAACATCAGCGAGCGATCGAGGACGAAGTAGATCAGGAAGTGCATGCGTGCCGTAGAAGAACGCGAACAACCCGATCATCCGGCGGAAGGTGATGATCGGATTCCACTTCGTCAGCCAGCGGATCGGCGTGATCGCGATGGTGATCGCGAGGAAGCGCAGCGTCCAGATGCCGGTCGTGTTGGTGATCGTCTCGACCGGATTCGCGCCGAGATCGCCGAAGAACATGTTGTAGACCAGCCAGGCCAGCGGCCACAGGCAGGCCAGGAACACCACGGGCTTGAGGACCTTACGCATCGTTGGTCCGAAACCAGACAAAGGACGAGAACGAATGAACGGACCTCGAACGTTCCGTTCGCTGTTCGTGTGGCTCGTGCTCGCCTGCGATCAGTAGAACCGCGCAGGTCCATGCCGGCGTAGAGCGAGGCGACCTGATCGGCGTAGCCGTTGAACGGCAGCGTCTTGCGCCGGAAGAACTCGCCGAGCCGGCGCTCGCTGGCTCTGGCTCCACCGCGGATGATCGACGTCCGGATTCACGTTGGCGAAGAAGCCGTATTCGACTGGCGCGGGTCTGCTGCCACGTGTTGAGCGGCTGGTTCTCGACGAACCGCATCGCGCACGATCGACTTGATCCCCTTGAAGCCGTACTTCCACGGCACGACCAGGCGGATCGGCGCGCCGTTCTGGTTCGGCAGCACTTCGCCGTAGAGCCCGACGGCCATCATCGCCAGCGGGTGCATCGCTTCGTCCATGCGCAGCCCTTCGGTGTAGGGCCACTGCAGCGCCGGCTCGGTCTGGCCCGGCATCTGCCGCGTGTCGACCAGCGTCTTGAACTCGACGTACTTGGCCTTCGTCGTCGGCTCGAATCGCTTGACGAAGTCGGCCAGCGGGAAGCCGATCCACGGAATCACCATCGACCACGCCTCGACGCAGCGCATCCGGTAGATGCGCTCCTCGATGCGGGAACCACTTCAGGATGTCTTCGATGTTGTAGGTGCCCGGCTTGCCGCACTGCCCTTCGACGACCACCGACCACGGCCGCGGCTTGAGCGCTCGAGGCGTAGCGCGCCGGATCGCCCTTGTCGAGGCCGAACTCGTAGAAGTTGTTGTAGGTCGTGACGTCCTTGTACGAGTTCAGCTTCTCGGTGGTCGAGAAGTCGCCCTTCTTGGCGATCGTGAGCTTCTGGGCGTTCGGGTTCTGCGCCGCCTCGGCCTCGCTCGACGAGCGAGTCCCAGCGGCGCCGTGGTCGCCGCCACGGCGGCCAGGGCGGTGCCCGCCGCCTGGATGAACTCCCGCCGCCGCAGATACAGCTCCCGCGGCGTGACCTCGGACTCGCGAAGATCAGGCTGTTTCTTGATGAGCATCGACGTGTCTCCGGTCACTCGCGATCGGTGGCATCCTGGCCCGCCATGGGCCCGAGCGTTTCGATCAACCGCCTCCCTGTCGCCGGGAGGCCGGTCGCTGAGCCTTGGATGCCGGTCCGGGCTGGATGGCGTCACATGCAGTTCGCCCGCTCGCACCCTCGAGAATCGAACCCCGAACCTTCGTGAAATGCCCGAAACGCGGCTTCACGACGCTGCACGCGTGGACCGATGGCCGCCTCCCATCCGCAGCCGGTCTCCATATACAGTAGCAGCCACAGCCGGGCGCCCGCGCCTCAGCCTTCAGGCCATGGATGCCGATGCAGGTTTCCCGCCTGCTGTCCCTGACGTCGCACGAGCTGCGATCGCCGCTGGGGGTGATCCGCGGCTACCTCAGCTGCTCGAACAAGCAGGCGGCGCGCTGACGCGATCCGCAGAAACAGGCGGTCGCGGCCAGCCTGCGGGCCAGCGAGCGGATGGCCGACTCCTCGCGAAGTCAGCGCCTTCGCGCACCTGCACTGCGGCGACACGCCAATCGACACGCAGCCGACGCCGTTGGCGGCGCTTGTCGACGCGGCTGTCGCCGCAGCAGGCGACGCGCGACAGCGGCCGTCGCCGTCGAGCGCGGCGCCATTCCGGAGGCCGACGCTCCTGACGGACGCGTCGTCTGGTCGCGACCGCCCTCGCGTCCGTGCCGCCGGCCGTCGCCGCCGCGCGGCCGCGCGACGACCGCCGTGACCGATCGCCAGCCGCGTCGAGCCGACCAACGCGACGGCGTCCGCGCGTCCGATCAGCATGTGGCCGGCTGCGCCGCTGACGGGCGACATCGACCGAGCGCTCCGGTCGAACATCCTCCGCGGCGGGCTGGGTTTGCGGCCTGCCCCTGGCCGCGATCGATCATCGACGCGCACGGGGGCCGCATCGAGGAAGTGCAGCACGAACGGCCGGCTGCCGGCGATGGTCGTCTGGTTGCCGCTTCGGCAGGCGTGACGACATGAGCCGCTCCATGACGCTCGACGCGGCATCGGCTGTCGCGGCGATCGCGCTCGCGCTGACGTCGTCAGCGCCTCGTCGCTCGGATGTCGGCGCAGCTGCATCTGTCGGACGCGTCGGATCGCGCGGCGTTCCGCTCGTGGTTCGTGCTGCTCGCCGACGCGCAGTTCGAGCGCCCGGCGCCCGAAGTGACCGACTGCGCCGCGCTGGTCCGCTTCGCGTATCGCGAGGCGCTGCGGGCGCACACGCCCGAATGGGCGCGCCGGGTCGCGCTGCCCTTCACGCCGACCTTTCCCGACGTCCGTTCGGCCCGAAACCCGGCGACGAGCGGCTGGCCGCTGTTCCGCGTGTCGCCCGGCAGCGCCCGCGCGCTATGCCGAATTCGCCGACGCGCGAACGCTCGATCCCCTCAACGCGCGGCCGCTCGGCCGCGACGTCGCGCGCGCTGCAGCCGGGCGACCTGCTGTATTTCCATCAGCCCGAACAGTCGCAGCCGGATCACCTGATGGTGTTCGTCGGCCGATCGTTCTTCGATCGCCGACGCCCGCGACTGGGTCGTGTATCACACGGGGCCGAGTGCTGACGGCCCCGGCGAAGTGCGCAAGGTGCGGCTTCGCGATCTGCAGCAGCACCCCTCTCCACGCTGGCGGCCGCTCACGTCGAATCGTCAGTTCGTCGGCGTGTTTCGGCTGGCCGCTTTATGAGATTACGCGCGCGCGTCCCGGTCCGTCCTTGACTCTCAGCCTGCTCGTTCGCGTCGCACGCCGCGGCGCAGCCGCCAGAGCGCGATAGCCAGGAGCCGGCCGAGCCGGCGTTCACGCTGTCGAGCAGCGAGGTCTACACGACGCGCGACAATCCGGCGTTCAACCTGACCTTCCGGCACCTGCCGCAGCTCGATTTCCGCGTCTATCGCGTGCGCGATCCGTTCGCGTTCTTCGCCGGGCTGCGCGATCCCCATGAGCTCGGCAGCGTGGAGCGGCCGGTCGCGCAGGAGCGGAGCTGGATCGAGCGCATCGCCGACTGGAAGGCCCAACGGCGCCGCGCGATTCGCGGCTTCTTCCGCGGGCAAGTCAGCTCCGACTACCGCCAGGTCCGCCGCGGCGCGCAGCGACAAGCAAGAGATCGCGCAGCGCGTCGTGCTCAATCAAGACGTCGTTCGCGCAGGTGCCGCTGCTCAACCCCGATCAGCTCGTCACCGCGTGGCGCGAGCTGCTGCCCGATTACCGCGACACGCAGTACCGCCGCGTGCCGCTCGACGTCAAGCAGCAGCCGGGCATCTATCTCGTCGAGGCCGTGTCCGGCCTGCTCCGCGCCTACACGATCGTCGTCGTCTCCGACATCGGCCTCGTGACCAAGCTGTCGCCGGGCCAGATGCTGATGTTCGCCGCGCGATCGCTTCACCGGCGAGCCCAGAGCCGGGCTGCGACGTGCAGGTGCTGGCCAGCCAGAAGGCGGTCGGGCAGCGGCACAGACCGCGGCCGACGGCGTGCTCACGGTCAGCCTGCCGGCGGACAAGCCCGAAGACATCGTCGGCATCGTCCGCTGCGGCGATCAGATGGCCGTGGCGTCGCCCGGCAGCTGGTACGCCAGCGAGCCGCAGCGCGAGCTGGTCGGCTACATCTACACCGACAAGCCGATCTACCGCCCGGGCCATCACGGTGCACATCAAGGCGGTGCTGCGCTGGCGGGCAGCAGGACGCGCTGCTGCCGTTCGATCGCCCGAACGCGGAGGTCAGCGTCACCGACACCAACGAAAAGGTCGTGTTCCGGCAGCCGCTCGACCGTCGACGCGCTTCGGCGCCGTCAACGCGTCGTTCCCGTGCCCGCACGGCGGCGCTCGGCTACTACAGCATTCGCGTCGCGCAGCGGCGAGTACCAGGCCGACCGGCGGCTTCGAGGTCGCAGGAGTATCGCCGCCCCGAGTTCGAGGTCATCGTCTCGCCCACAGTCGCGCTTCGTCGTGCAGGGCAACGACGGCGGTCGCGTCGGTGCAGGCGCGCTACTACTTCGGACAGCCGGTCGCCAACGCCAAGGTCCGCTACGTCGTCAACATGCAGGGCTATTACTCGCCGCTGCGCTGGGACGACGGCGCCGAGGGTGGCGAAGAGGGCGGCGGCTACTTCTACGGCGGCGACCAGCGGCTCGAGGGCGAGCTTCGGCTCGACGCGCAGGGCACGCGGCGAAATCCAGGTGCCGCTCGAGGTCGACGAGAACGGCCACGACTACAGCGCGCGCATCGAAGCCCAAGTCACCGATGCGAGCAGCCGCGAGGTCAGCGGCAATACGGTCGTCCACGCGACCGCCGGGCCGTTCCTCATCTCGGCGCAGACGACGGCTATCTCTTCCGGCCGGCGCAGCCGTCGCCGGTCACGCTGCGCGCGCTGGACTACACGGGCAAGCCGCAGGCGGCGTCGCCGTGACCGTCGCTGCTCGAGCGCATCACCTATCCGGACGGTCGCTACTCGGACCCGACCGCCACCGAAGTCTCGCGACGCGTCGGCGACGACGGCCGCCGACGGCACCGCGAACGTCGACTCTCACGGTTCCGGCGCAAGCCGGGTCGTATCGCGTCCGCGTCACGACGCCGTACGAGGATCGCGAGATCAAGGCCGAGACGTGGATCTGGGTGCCCGGCGCTCGCCGAAGGGCAGGAGTTGAGCGACGGCGATCAGTATCTCGAGCTGCTCGCCGACAAGCGCACCTACGCGCCGGGCGAGACGGCGCGCATCGTCATTCGCGGCGAGCCGGTCTCCGGCCCGGTGCTGGTGACCAAGGAAGGCCAGCACGTCACGTGGCATCGGCGTGGCGCGGCCCAATGCGGGCGACGCGCATCGACGTGCCGATCGACCGCGGCGACGTCGGCGACATCTACGTCAACGTCGTGTTCATGCGCGACGGCCGGCTCTATCGCGCCGAGCGGCGGCTGTCGGTGCCGGCGAGCCGATCGCGCGCTGCAGATCACGCTCACGGCCGACCGGGCCGACGGCCAAGCCGCAGGAGCCCGGCGTCTTCACCGTGCAGCATCAAGGACGCCACGCGGCGCGCCGGCGCAGGCGCAAGTGAGCCTGGGCGTCATCGACGAAGCCGATCTACGCGATCCGGCCGGACGACACGCCGGATCCGGTGCGCCACTTCTATCGCCGCGAATACAGCCGCGTCGGCACCGAGTTCTCGCGCGACTACTACTTCACGGGCTTCTCCGGCATCGGATCGGCTGCAGCTGGCGGCGCGCACGCCGCCGCCCGTTCACGCTGGCCGACTTCAAGGGCGACAAGCAGGTCCAGCCGCAGGTCCGCAAGGACTTCCCGGACGCGATCTACTGGATCGGCGATCTCGTCACCGACGCGACCGGGCCAGGCCAAGGTCTCGATCAAGTATCCAGACGCGCTGACGACGTGGCGCCTGACCGCACGCGCGGTGACGCGCGACACGAAGGCGGGCGCCGTCGGTCGCGCGGACGACGACGACGAAGGATCTGATCGTCCGCGTCATCACGCCGCGGTTCCTGACCGAAGGCGATCAGGTCGTCGTGCCGACGATCGCGCACAACTATCTGGACCCGACGCGAAGGACGTGAGCGTCTCGTTCGCGGCGAAGGGCCTGGACGCCGATCCTGGCGACGCCGCCGGCACCGACGACCGGCAGCATCGCCAGCAGCGGCGAGCGGCGCAACGACTGGCGGCTCCGCGCGTCGACAGTCGGGCACCGCGACGGTGACGGCGACGGCGCGGACCGACGCGCGATGGCGACGCCGTCGAACTGCCGATTGCCAGTGCTGCCGTACGGGCTGCGCCGCGAAGCGCGGCGCGAGCGGCACGCTGCTCGACGCCGGCGAGGCGTCGACGGACGTCACGATTCCCGCCGCGTCGAACCCGGCGTCGCGCATGGTCTCGGTGGCGCTGGCGCCGTCGATGGGCGGCTCGCTCCTCGGCGCGCTCGACTACCTCACGTCGTTTCCGTACGGCTGCACCGAGCAGACGCTCTCGAGTTTCCTGCCGAACGTGGTCGTCACGCGCGCGCTCACGCAGCTGAAGCTCGCGCCAACCGAACGCCTCTCGGCTGCTCGATCGCCAGGTCGCCGAAGGGCTCGAAGCGCCTTGGCGATTTCCAGCACGACGATGGCGGGTGGGGATGGTGGAAGACGGACGAGAACCATCCGTTCATGACGGCGTACGCGCTCTACGGCCTGCACCGAAGCGAAGCGCGCCGGCTACCGAATCGAGGAATACCGGGTCCAGAACGGCGCCCGCGCGCTGGCGGCGATGTACGCGGACTACCCGCGCGCCGAACCGGATCTCAAGGCCTACATGGCCTACGTCCTGCGACGCGCGGTGCCGGATCGCGACGAGGTCAACTACCGTGGCGGCCCCGATCAGGACGAAACGCGCACCTACCGGCACGATCAGGCGCGCAACGAGTTGTGGGACGCGCGCGCGCGGATGTCGTCCTACGGCCGCGCGCTGCTGCTGCTGATTCTCGACGCAGGCCAAGGACCCGCGCGGCAACGAGCTGGCGGCGGCGCTCGTCGCCGAGGCGCAGACCAAGGGCGAGCTGTCGTGGTGGGCGCTCGATCGCGATCCGCTGCTCTTCGACTTCGCCGATACGAGCGTCGAGGTCACGGCGACCGCGCTGCAGGCGCTGGCCCGCCGCGATCCGAGCAACCCGCTGCTCGATCGCGCCGTCCGCTGGCTGATGCTCAACCGCCGCGGCGGCTACTGGCACTCGACCAAGCAGACGGCGATGGCGCTCTACGGCCTGCGTGACGGTGCTGCAGGCGCGCAACGAGACGGCGCAGCCGTTCTCGGTCGACGTCTACGTCAACGGCACGATGGCCGGCACGCAGAGCTTCACTGCCGCCTCGCTGACCGCGCCGGATCCGATCGTCGTCAGCGCCGCCGGTCGCGAGGGCGCCAACACGGTGCGGCTGGTCAAGAAAGGCGGCGGCACGCTTTACTGGTCGGCGCGGGCGACGCTATTACGACACCGCCGGCGCGCAGGAGCGCAGCGGCAGCCGGCAGCTCGCGATCACGCGGAAGTACGCGCGGCTGTCGCCGGTCAAAGTGAAGGATCGGATCGTCTATCGTGAAGAGCCGTTCGACGGACGGATGAACCCGGGCGACGTGCTGACGGTCCGGCATCACCATTGCGGGGTCGAACGACTGGCGCTACCTGATGGTCGAAGATCCGCTGCCGGCCGGCGTCGAGGCCGTGCAGGACACGACGGCGTACCCGATGGAGCGCGAGGATCGCTGGCGCTGGTGGTGGGGATCGCAGGTCGAGTATCGCGACAACCGCACGGTGTTCTTCCAGGAGGAGTTCCCTGACGGGCGCAGCCGAGTTCGTCTATCTCGTGAAGGCGATCTCCTCCGGCGAGTTTCGCGCCGTGCCGGCGCAGGTCACGCCGATGTATGTGCCGGATGTCAGCGCCTCGTCGGAACCGCAGACGGTCGACGGTGACGGTGCCGGAGGGATCGCGATGATCGCGCGGGTGGTTCGTCTCACCGTGCTGGCTGGGCCTCGGCGCGGTGCTGTCTGAGCGGGGTTTACTGGCTGTTCCTGAACACGCCGGAAACCAACGCGCTCGCGCTGGGCGCGTCCGTTGTCTTGTTGCTGCTCCTGCTGGTCCTGACGGCACTCGTGGTGAACGCCGCCGTCCTCATCGGCGGCGGTGCGAGTGTCGGCGCGTCAATCGCCAGGGGGTTGCGCGGCACGCTGTGGTTCATCCTGACGCTCGATCCCGCTGGGCATCGCGTGGTGGGGCGTTGACGGCTGGTCAGGCGTGGGTGGTCGAGCACTCAGGCGAGATCAACGCGTGGTTCATCGCGCGGTTCGGCTGGGCCGACATCAGCGCGCTCATGACGCGCGGAAGCGTGGGCAGTCCGCTGGCTGCGGCTGGGTCGTCGTCCCGCTTGCCGCCGTCTCGCTGCTCGCCGCGCTTCTGCACGACGGCGCTCGCGGCGTGGGCGGTCCGCTGGCTCCGCCGCGCCTGGCACTGGCGCACGCTCGCGATGGCGACCATCGTCTTCGTCCTCTTCTTCGTGCTGCCGTGGCGGCTCACGACGTGGCGGCCGGCGGTGCCGCCGACGTGGGTCGAACCCACCGTCGCGGGCCTGCGACTCTTCGCTGCGGTGCTGCTGTGGTCGTTCGGCGCCGCGCTTCTCGTTCTCCTTTCCGTTTCCGGCCGCGCCGTCGCGCCGCCCACCGCCGTCGCCGCGGAACAGCCATGATGGACGACGACCTCAACGCGCTCATCTCGGAGCTCAACGAGTCCGGCGGGGCCGCGCGGAACAGCGACAACGTTGTCCCGCTGGAGTCGATGCTTGCCGAAGTCGTGCAGCGCCGCGGAAGCGATCTGCTGCTCGTCGCCGGCAGCCCGCCGGCGATTCGGGTGGACGGCGCGGTCGAACGGACCGCCGGCGGCGTTCTCGACGGCCTCGATATCGAGGAGATCGTCATGCCCGCTGCTTCCACCGCGGGCCCGGAAGCAGTTCGCCGAGAGCGGCGTCTGCGACGCGTCGCTCCGGCTGCCCCAGCTGGGCCGGTTCCGCATCAACCTGCACCGCGAGCGCGGCCGGACCGCGGCGGCGATACGCGCCCTGCCGTCGCGGGTGCCGCTGCTCTCTGAGCTGTCACTCCCGCCGGAAATCGAGCCGCTGTCGCGGCTCGTCGCGCGGGCTGGTGCTCGTCGGCGGCGCCACCGGCGCCGGCAAGACCACGACGCTCGCGGCGCTCGTCAACGAGATCAACCGGCGCGATCCGCGTCACATCATCACGGTCGAGGATCCGATCGAGTACGAACACGTCCACGATCGATCGATCGTCGAGCAGGTCGAGATCGGCGAGGACGCGCCCGACTTCCCTACCGCGCTGCGGAGCGCGGTGCGGCAGGCGCCCGACGTCCTGGTGATCGGCGAGATGCGCGATCACGAATCGATGCGAATCGCGCTGTCGGCGGCCGAAACCGGGCACCTGGTCTTCAGCAGCCTGCACACCACCGACATCGCCTCGACGATTTCGCGCATCTGCGATTCGTTCCCCAACGAGCGGCAGAACACGATCCGCCAGGAGCTGGCGCTGGCGCTCGCGGCGGTGATGACCCAGACGCTGATTCCGAAGAATCGGCGGCGGTCGCGTGCCGGCGGCCGAACTGCTGATGGTCAGCTACGGCGCGCGCCAGCACATTCGCAAGAACGCCCTGCAGCATCTGCATCAGGAGATGTCGATTACCCGCAAGCAGGGATCGCTGACGCTGGAAGAATCGCTCGGGCGGCTGGTCAAGAGCGGACAGATCACGGCGGCGGATGCGCAGGCCCGCGCCGGTCATCCCGACGAGCTCGACAGCGTGCTGAGAGGTAAGGCAGGTAGGGCGCTGGCTACGCGGCCGAGGCCGCTATGGCGCGGTCGCGCCGTAGCTCGAGCGATGACGGCGCGAGCGGAGGCGGACTGGTTGGGTTCGAGCTACTGATTCGCGCCAGGACCTGCCCGCGGCGATCGCGCGACGGACGCAGGTTTCGGCGCGGGCATAGGCGGCGCGATGCGTGCCCGCGGAAATCGGGCGCAGGAACTCGTCGTCTTTCGGGCAGGTCACGCGTGACGCGCCAGGATCGACCGGCGCGTCCGGATCGGCGAAGTAGAGCGCCACGCCCTCGCGCACCCACAGCGGTTGTCTTCGCGAGCGCCGAGTCGACGAGCACGTGCGCCACCTCGTGGCGAATCGTCCGTTCGATCTGGCCGCGCTGCCGCAGGATGGTGAGCGGCAGCAGCTCGATCGCGGCGCCTTCGGTCGCCGCCGACACCCACCACGGCTGCCCCGTCGCGCGGCCGAACGCTTCGACGGTCGGATGAACCGTCACGGTGATCGTCGCGGGTGCCGGCACACCGGCCGCCGCCGCGATCTGGTCGCGGGCGCGGCGGATCGAGATCGACCACTCGACGCGCGCTCGCTTTCCTCGATGCCGGGCAGCGCAATCCGCACGTCGGCTCGGCTGTCGGCGACGGTCGGCCGCGCCGGCTTGGTCGCTGCCGTCGCGTCGGCCGTCGTCGTCGGCTGCTGGGAGAGCGGACCGATCTGCAACGAGGGAAAGTAGAAACGCAGGATGTCGTCGGCCGACTGACCTGCCGTCGCACGCCGACCGGCGCCGATCACGCAAAGGCCGACGCCATGGCCGTTGCCGCGGCCGCGGAAACGAAACCCGGCCCCGGTCCGGCGCACGTCGAACGCCGTGCTCTTGAGGCTTTGCCAGCCTGCGACGCGCCCGACGGCAGTGCGAAAGTCAGCCGCGGCGATCTCTGGCGGGGAGAACCCCTCGAGCTGGAGACGCGCCACGCGGCCAGAAGCGTTGCGGCTCAGCACCCGTAACCCGCGCAACCGGCCGCCGCGATGGCCAGCATCGCGCAGCGCCTCCTCGATTTGATCGACGCGGACTTCGCTCTCCCACTCCGGCATCGCCTTCACAAGCTTCGTCGCGGTGCGGCGACTCCTGATAATCCACGGCGCCTGGCCACACGTTCGAGGCCAGCTCCGACATGCCGCCGCAGAGCGCCGAGTAGAACACCGTCGCCGGCCGGCCCTGCAGCGAGCAATACGCGGCCCGACGTTGCCGTCGCAGCGCGAGTGCTCGCCGCCGTGGCCGCACGCAGAACCTGGCAGTGCGTGGTGTCGCAGAAGTCGTAGCCTTCACGGCGATGGCGATTCAGGTTGGCCAGCGCGAACGTTCGCGCCGTCATCGCCAGGGCCTGCTGCGCCGCCTCTGCGGCCCGCGGCTCGCCTTCGCCGGCGACGACGCGAGCGATGTAGTCGTCGAGTTCGAAGCGAACGACGGATGTACGGCCGTTGGTCGTGGTGCTGACTCGAACCTGCGTTGGCCGGGTGTTGGCAGCAGGCTCCTGTGAGAGGCGCGCGAGCGGCGAGGCGCTTCGCGTCGCGTCAGCAGGTCGGCGGCAATCGCCGCCGCGTCGAGTCCGGCCGCGCCCGGGGCGACGACAACGATGCCGCGCGTGGGCCGGTCGGCGGGCTCGAGCGCGACAACGAGGCCCATCCACGAGCCGCCGGGCATGGGCGCGGTGCCGGTCTTGGCGAGCGCCGAGATCTTGCGATCGCCGAGGGCGGAGGCCGAACCGAACTGCGCCGCGCCGCGAAGGCCGTCGAGGATCACCTGCCGGCGTCGTGGCCTTGAGTGACACGGGCCGATCCGCGATCCACGCCGGCCAGCCGTGCCACCACGTCGAGCAACGCGCGCGGCGTCACCCGCGGCCCGTCGAGACCGACGATCGAGGCGGCGTAGTTGGCGTCGCCGCCGAGCGGCGCCAGGCCGCGCGCGTGCGCACGATCGTTGAGCGCGGCGCGCGGCAAACGGGGCGCCAGCGACACGAAGAAGTCGTTGCAGGAATAGGCGAGCGCTTCGCTGGCGGTCAGCGGCCGCTTGAGATCCGGGTGCGAGCAGACGTAGCGCCGGCCGTCAACGGTCGTCGACGCGACGGCACATGCGCGAGTGATCGGGTTCGATCACCTGACTCTCGAGCGCCGCCGCCAGCGTGACGACCTTGACGATCGAGCCAGGCAGGACGGGCGCGTCGAGGATGTCGGGGCGGGCTTCGCGACGCTCCGCCGGCGACTGCAGCGACCTGAGGAAGAAGGCCGGGCCGGGATTGGACGTGGCCGCAGGCTGTCGGCCAGGCGCCGGCGTGCCGGCAGCCGTGACGAGGACCGCGCACAGAAGAACGACGCGGCCTCGGCGCGCGACGGTCACAGCTTCGTTTTGCACCCCGGTCGGCAGCGGCAAGGGATCGTCTTGTCGCCCTCGGTGTTGTAGTCGTAGGTCAGCTCCTCGCCAGGCTTGATGTTGCGCGCGGCGCGGATCCAGATCGTCTTGTCGACGACATCCACCCAGCAGTTGGGCTTGCAGGAGTGATTGATGAACCGGGCGACGTTGCCACCGACGTTGGCGTCGCGGCTCCAGTAGCGGTTGACGCGGAACACCCAGATACAGCCCTTGCGGAGGTAGCGATCTTCGCGGCTCTCGCTCTGCTTGTTGGTGATCAACTGGCCGTCGTAGTCGACGATGCGCTTGTTCTTGTTGATCGAATCGACGGCGAAGACGCCGAAGCCATGGAGCCTGGAACGCTTGCGGCGGATCTTGGGAAGCTCAATCGGACGAGGCATGGTTGGCGTGACAGGACTGTCAGCTTCCAGTTATCGGTTGCCAGTTCAAGAGGCCTCAGCTCGGCAATGTGGCCGAGCAGCGCCTTTGAACTGGAAACTGGAAACTGATAACTGCTGACGACAGTGTAGCATCGCGCGGCGCGTGGTAGAGTGTCGCGCGCCGGAGCCGTCATTGCTCCGTCAGTGGAGGTGCCACCGTGCGTGGTCTTTCTTGTGTTTCGTTGATCGCCGTCATGGCGACGAGTGTGACGCTCATGGCTCAAGGTCGTCAGATCTATCCAAGTCCTGCGAACCTCCCATTCAGCGCGGCGGTGAAAGCCGATGGCTTGATCTACATCGCCGGGCAGATCGTGCCGCAGGGCGACATCCGCGCCCAGACCAAGGCGGTGATCGAGAGCATGAGCCAGGTGCTGCAGAAGGCCGGCTCCAGTCTCGCGAACGTGGCCTCGGTCCACGTCTACCTCACCAAGGCCGAAGACTTCGCGGCGATGAACGAGGTCTATCGCACCTTCTGGGTCAAGGATCCGCCGGTCCGGACGACCATCGTGTCCGACCTCGTCGCTCCCCGGCGGGCTCGTCGAGATGGCGATGGTCGCCGTGCCCAACGGCGGCGAACGCGTCGTCATTCATCCGTCGGACTGGACGAAGTCGCCGAACCCGTACAGCTACGGCATTCGATCGGGCGACACCCTGTTTCTCGCCGGCCTCGTGTCGCGCAACGGCAAGGACAACTCGGTGGTCGAAGGCGACATGGCGAAGCAGACCGCGACGGTCCTCGACAACGCCGGCCAGATCCTGAAGGCGGCGGGCATGTCGTTCGACAACGTCGTGTCGTCGCGCGTGTTCATCACCGACAGCACCAAGTTCCAGGAGATGAACAAGGTCTACACGACCTACTTCACGAAGGAACCGCCGGCCCGCGCGACCGTCGTCGCCCCGCTGATGGGACCGCAGTACGTCGTCGAGATCTCGTTGACCGCCTCGCGGCTGCCGAAGCAGGCGTTCACGACGCCGGCTGCTGACGGCACACCCGGCAAGCCGAGCGCGATCCTGAGCAGCGCGATCAAGACCGGCAACCGGCTGTATGTGTCCGGCATCCTCGGCAATAACGCCGACAACAAGGGCAACACCGAAGCGCAGACCGTCGAGATCATGAATCGCGTCGGCCGCACGCTGAAGGCCGCCGGCTACGACTGGGCCGACGTCGTCGACGGGATCGTCTACATCACGGACGTCAAGAACTTCGACGCCATGAACAAGGGCTACCGGACGATCTTCTCCAAGGACTTCCCCGCCCGCGCCACGGTTCGCACTGGCCTCGTGAACGCGGACGGGCTGGTCGAAATCATGTTCGTCGCGGCAAAGTAGGGCGAGTTGGGCAGGTACGGGCAGGTACGAGGTGGGTGCCTTATGCTGACTACTTGAACCGTGCGCTCTTCAGGAACGCCTGCGAACGACGCGTCCCATCGCTCGACGGTCTTCGCCGGGCCGGTCAGCTTCACGAAGTACGGTCCCTTCGCGGTTTCGATTACCGCGGCCTTCATCCGGAAGCCCGGCTTGTTGTGCCGCTGCGGCGATCCGGGCGTCATCTCTGCGACGTAGCGGCCTGAGACGTCGAGCACCGTGATCTTCAAGCCGTTGGCGTCGAGCGCCGACGTTTTGGCAACCGCCTTCGATGGACGCCCATCCGGCTGCTCCATCTGTCCCAGCCAGCGATCGAGATTCGCTTCGACCGATCCGCCGGAGCCGCCGAAGTAGTACACGATGAACTCGGCATCCTCAGCATCACCGGTGGCGCGCGGCAGCACATACTGCGCGACGCGCATCGACGATGACGATGGCTGCGTGACCCATTCCTTCGGTGCATCGAATCCCAGGCCACCTTGCGCCGATAGCGCGGCCGTCATCATCACGATCGCAATCGGTGCGGCAAACGGTCTCATGTCTGCATGTTACCGTGCCCGATTGCCGACGCGGCTACATCGTTTCGGCCGGCGCGGTCCTGGCCGGCATAGCCCGGCGGGGTGGGTGGGGTCAGGTCGTGAATCGTGAACGCCAGGCCCGAATGGGGCGCCTGGTCGTTCATCTTTCATGACCTGACCCCCTCCCCGACCCCCTCTTCGGTCGTCGTTCACCTTTCACGACCTGACCCCACCTCCCGTTCAGGACGCCGCATGTCCCGTTCAGTCGTGCTGGGGGCCGTTCCGGGACTCGGCAAACTATCAATACGGCCGTAATTGCTATACTTTTCGTTTACACATGAAGTGGTTGGCGCGAACAACGCGCACCGCCCGGGCGGCAGCCAAGTTCACCAAGGGTCTGGTGAACACCGAGCATCCGCTCCTCGTGCAGATCATCCCGATCCGTCGGTGCAACATCGACTGCGGGTACTGCAACGAGTACGACAAGGTATCGCCGCCGGTGCCCACCGACCAGATGCTCGAACGGATTGACAAGCTCGCGGCGCTGCAGAGCTCGGTCGTCGCCTTCAGCGGCGGCGAGCCGATGCTTCATCCCGATCTCGACCTGCTGGTCGCCCGCATCCGCTCGCACGGGATGATGGCCGGGTTGATTTCGAACGGCTACCTGTTGTCGCCGAAGCGGATCCAGGCGCTCAATGACGCCGGCCTCGATTACCTCCAGATCAGCATCGACAACATCGAGCCTGACGAGGTGTCGAAAAAGAGCCTGCGCCTGCTCGACAAGAAGCTGCAGTGGCTGGCCGAGCACGCGACCTTCGACGTCAACATCAATTCAGTGGTCGGCGGCGGGACCAAGAATCCCGAGGACGCGCGGACGATCTTCCTGCGGGCGCGAGCGCTCGGGTTCTCGACGTCGATCGGCATCATCCACGACGGCAGCGGCCAGCTGAAGTCGCTCGACGGCGACGCCCGCAAGGTCTACGACGACGTCTCGAATCAGATCAACGGCGCGAAGTTCGTGCTGCAGAACCTGTATTCGGGCGTGCGCGGCTTCCAGGACAACCTCGCCGACGGTCAGCCCAACGACTGGCGCTGCCGCGCAGGCGCCCGCTATCTCTACGTCTGCGAGAACGGCCTCGTCCACTACTGCTCGCAACAGCGCGGCTGGCCCGGCATTCCGCTCGCGGAATACACCCGCGATCACATCCGCGCCGCATTCGACCTGCCCAAGTCGTGCGCGCCGTACTGCACGATCGGCTGCGTCCATCGGGTGTCGACCATGGACTACTGGCGCCGGCCGCAGCAGTCAACGGTGGACGCTGACCTGCGCGAGCTGGTCGGCAGCAGGGGCTGACGCTCGAGAGGTTCCACGGTGCCAGGGTTCCAAGGTTCCTGTTCCAAGGTTCGCGTTCGGAACTAAGGAACGCCGGAACCCAGGAACTCAGGAACCTGCCGGGGCTCCTGCGCGCTCCCCCGCACCTGCGATCGAGTGCGGGCCGCGAAGCGAGCCCCTCCAGCAGCCGGGCCTGCCGGCCGGGCTCGACCGACTCCAGGCGCGCGTCCCATTCCTCGAGCAACGCGCGCAGATCGTCACGCAGCGTGGAGAGCTGCTCCAGTCGCCCTTCGAGATCCGCGAGACGCGCCGCGACGAGCGCGCGGACCTTCCGGCACGGTGCCCCGCCGGACTCGCGCTCCTTCAACACCCGCGCCAGCTCGTCGAGGCGGAAGCCGATCGTCAGCGCCCGCTGGATCAACGTCACGCGCGCCACCGCGTCAGCCGGATACCGGCGATAGCCGTTGTCGCCGCGCGGCGGCGCCGGCAGCACACCCTTGCGTTCGTAGTGACGAAGCGTGTCGGGACTGACGCCGGTCAGGCGGGCCAGCGCCGATCTGCTCAGCGTCCCGCTCACGGCGTACGTCTGACTTCGAGCGGATCGCCGGTCTTGTGATCGGTGATCTGAAACCGCAGGAACTCGTGCACACCGGTCAGCGCGGCTGCGGCGCGAGTCGTGATCCGCAGCCGGCCGCCGTCCGCGATCTCCTCGTAGACGTAGGCGATGCGGTCCTTGTTCGCCTTCATCGCCTCGGTTCCGGCAACCGGCCGATCGTGGATGAAACCCGGGACGGAAAAGTCGCCGGCAGTCAAACCGCTGCACGATGTGCGGCAAGTGCGCGCGGACGGCGTCGAGCGTGGCGCGGTCCTGCCTATCCTTGACGGTGATCTCGACGGCGCCACCATCCTCGTACAGCAGGAAATGGTGAGTCGCTTTGGTCTGGTCGAAGCCCATCGCATGATCGCCGCGCGCCATCATCTGGGCGTGATGATCGGGGGTCTGAGCAGCCGCGGGCGCCGCGCCGGCAAACAGCAAACACAACAGGAAGAGTCGTTTCATGGCTCTACCTTAAAGGCTGGAACGATTCCAGGGTCAACACTCCGGAAGCCGTCCCCGTCAAAGGGGGCATGGAAAGATTCTGGCAGGACCTCCGCTACGGTGCACGCCTGTTGTGGCGCTTTCCCGGAGTGACCGGGGCAGCGCTTCTCGCCCTCGCGCTCGGCACCGGCGTCAACACCGCGCTCTTCAGCATCGTCAACACCGTCCTGCTGACCCCGGTGCCGTTCCCCGATTCCGGGGCGCTCCTCCAGGTGTGGCGCACCGAGCTGCCGCGGCTGCAGTACGGCTCGGCGTCGTACCCACGCTACGTGGATTGGCGGGCCAGGAACCGCGTCTTCCAGGAGATGGGCGCCTACGGACCGGGCGGCCTGACGCTGACCGGCCGCGACGCGCCAGAGCGATTGGGTGGCGCCCGGGCGAGCGCCAGCTTCTTCAGAACGCTCGCGGCTCCTCCGGTTGCCGGCCGGTATTTCACGGATGACGAGGACCGGCCTGGCGGGGCCAAGGTCGATCGTCGTCGGCGAGCAACTGTGGCGGAGGCGATTCGGCGGTAGCTCCGGCGCTCATCGGATCGACGCTGACCATCGACGGCGACGCGCACACCGTCATCGGCATCGCGCCGGCGGTCTACACCGAGATGTGGCGTGTGGACGCGTGGGTCCCGCTCGCCCGGGCCGTCGATCCCGGCACCGCGGCAGCAACTTCCTGGTCGTCGTCGGCCGGCTGAAGGAGAGCGTCAGCAGAGAGCAGGCGCGCGCCGGCCTCGACGAGCTGGGCCGCGAGATGTCGCGCGACTACCCTGACGATCGGTACGGTTTCTTCACGCATGTCGCTTCAGGAAGTGCTGACGCAGGGCCCGCGCCAGGCGCTGTGGATTCTGCTCGGCGCGACCGGCGTCGTGCTCCTGATCGCGTGCGCCAACGTCGCGAACCTGCTGCTCGTCCGGGCGGTCACGCGTCAAAAAGAAATGGCGGTGCGCACCGCACTCGGCGCCGGCCAGGGGCGTCTCGTGCGGCAGCTGGTGACCGAAACCGTCCTGCTTGGCCTCATCGGCGGCGCCATTGGCATCGTGCTCGCGGCGGCGCTGTTGCGAATCTTCGCGTTGGTCGCGCCGGCGAACTTCCCTCGCCTGGCGGCGATTGGACTCGACGGGCGCGTGCTGGTGTTCTCGCTGGTCGTCGCGTTGCTCACTGGCCTGGTCGCCGCCGTCCTGCCGGCACTGCACGGCGCGCGCGCGCAACCGGGCGAGGCGCTTCGCGATACCTCACGCGGCGCGACCGCCGGCCGCGCCAGGGTCATGAGCCGAATCCTGGTCACGGGTGAGATCGCGATGGCGGTCGTCCTCGTCGCCGCTGCCGGCCTGACGCTGCGCAGCCTGCAGCGCCTCGTCGATCAGGATCTGGGCCTGACGACGCGCGGTGTGCTGACGTTCTCGGTGAGCATCACCGACGCACGGCAGAACGACCAGGCGGCGGTTGCCCGCTTCGTGCAGACGCTCGAAGAACGGATCGGCACGCTGCCCGGCGTCGAGGCCGCGGGTGCGATCAACATGCTGCCGATTGCGCAGACCGGCTTCAATGGCCCGGTCACGCTGCCCGATCGCGTCATCAAGCCGGAGGAATCGCCGCTTGCCGAGTTGCGCGCGGTGACGCCGGGCTATTTCCGTTCGGTGAACATCCCGCTCGTCGCCGGACGTCTGCCGGATGCGCGCGATCTGCCGACCGGCGCGCCGGTGGTGGCGATCAACGAGACGCTGGCACGCGCCCTGTGGCCAGGCGAGCCGCCGGCGGCGGTCGTCGGCCGGCAGCTTGGCATCGGTGCCGACGGCGGCAAGCGATTCCGCGAAGTGATCGGCATCATTCGCGACGTCCGATCACGGCGGCCCGATTCGCTGCCCGACGCCGAGACCTACGTGCCGCACGCGCAGATTCCGACGCCGTCGATGGCTTTCACGGTCCGCGCCGCGGGCGCGCCGGACGCACTCGTTCCCGCGATCCGCCGCGAGCTGGCGCAGATCGATCCGATGCTGCCGATGGCCGCGGTCCGCACGTTCGATGAAGTGATTACCACTGCGACGCGGAGCTCGCGTCTCTACTCGGTGCTGACCGCGCTCTTCGGCCTGCTCGCGGCCGCGCTCGCGATCGTCGGCATCTACAGCTTGATGTCGTACACGGTCGCGCAGCGAATGCGCGAGATGGCGATTCGGTCGGCGCTCGGCGCGTCGAATCGTGGCCTGCTGCGACTCGTCCTGCGCGAAGGTTTCGTGCTGAGCGTCATCGGCATCGCGATCGGGCTGGCCGGCGCGTTCGGCGCGTCGCGGCTGATTCGCGCCCTGCTGTATCAGGTCAGCCCGACCGATCCGGTCGTCTTCGCCGCAACCGCGTCAGGCGTCGCCGCGGCCGCGGTGCTCGGCTACCTCATTCCGGCCGTCCGCGCGTCGCGGGTGCAGCCCGCAGCGGCGCTCAGGGCAGAGTAGCGCTGCAGCTCGTGATCTGGTGATCTGGTGATCTGGTGATCTGGTGATCTCGATATCGGCGACCCGACCCCCTGATCCCTGAGATCGCCAGATTCAGATCACCAGATCACCAGATCAACAGATCGCCAGATGCGGATCAGTGAGTGAGCCAGAACTGCGCCATGTAGCTCCAGATCGTGTAGGCGATACGGTTGCCGTCGGGCGACCAGGCGGGCTGGGATTTGTGGCCGCGATCGAGCGTGACCTGCTCGGGCGTGCCGCCGGCGATTGGCATCCTGAAAATTTGGAAGAATCCGTCCGGTGCGGGGGCGACGAACGCAACGTGGCGGCCGTCAGGCGATGCGGCCAGTCCTGGGAAATCGTGCTCGCTTTCGAAGCGATGGACGATCGTGGCCGGTCCCCCTCCCAGCGACACTGTCGCGATCAGGTGGCGGCCGGGCGCTTCTTTTCCAATCGCGACGATCGAGGCACTGTCGGGCAACCACTCGCCGTGAACGAGCTCGCCCGCGACGCCGGTCACCGCGATCTCGCGCGGCGGCGTCGTGATCTCGCCGGAGTCCTGGTTCACGCCGATCACGAAGAGCACCGAACCGCCGTGCGCCGGGCTCGCGCCGTTGTAGAGCACCCAGCGGCCGTCGGGCGACCACCGTGGCCACCCGACTTCCGCGCCGCGTCCGAGAAACGAGATCCGGCGGTCGGGCTGCGCTCCTGTCCACGGGCCGCAGCCAGATGTCGTCGGACTGCTCACGGTGCGTGTGGAACGCGATCCACTTGCCGTTCGGCGACCACGTCATCGCCTGATCCTCGGAGTCCGACGCGGCGATGATCTCGGTCGGCTGGTGCGCCGGGGCATCGATCGGCATCGACGGGATGACGCCAATCTCCTGCGCGATATCTGGATACTTCGCGTCGTCCATCACCCGCCGCCAGGTGCCGTAGGTGACGGCGATGCGGCGGCCGTCGGGATGGTACGACGGCGTCTCGCCTGCAACGTCGAGAGTTGTTGATATGCGCGTGACGTGAGATCGATCTCGGCGACCGACGTGCGGTATGTCTGCGTCTTGAACAGGACGTCGCCACTGCTGGTGATCGATGGGGCGTAGGTATCACGATCGAAGCCCGCCCGGCGCAGCGCCCGGCGGTTCGAGTGATCGGCTGACCACAACTCGACGAAGCCATCGTCGGTCGGCGTCGCGAAGAACACGTCGGTCGTCGCAGGTGAAAATGCCAGCGGCCCGATGACCTCGCGATCCGGCGTCAGCGTCAGCGGCGGCTGGCCGCACGGCAGCGACAGCCGCCAGACGCGATCTCTGAGGAGCGTGCAGCCGACCTCACCGGTTCGGCGTCCACGCAGGCCACGCGATCCGATCGGCGACGCGCTGCATCTCGGCGCGCGTGCCGTCGATCGCCGACGCGCCAGAGCTCGGCGCCCGCGGAACTATTCGCGAGGCCGGCGACGAACCGGCCATCCGGCGATGCCGCAAGCTGGCGGAGCTCGTTGACCTGTCGACGCGTCGGCGTCGACTCGCCGGCCGGCGTCGCCTCGATCTCCTGGCGTTCGTTGAAGAGCGGACGCATCGGCGCGCGGCTCGACGCGACCCACCATCGATTGCCAGCCCCGGGGTCCTCGAAGATCCACGAGCCGGTCGGCCGTCGGCGACGACGTGCCGGATCTGTCCCAGCGCGATCGCGATCGGCACCCGGGCCCCGCCGCCGACTGGCAGTTCGAAGAGGCGCCGGCCTTCGGCAATGACGATGCGCTGGCCGTCGAGCGAGACCGCGCCGGCCGGGTCGCGGTATCCGACAATGCCAAGCTGTTCGGCGGTGGCGACATATGTCAGCCGCTTCGGGTCCACAGCCGCGGTCGTTGGCTCTCGCATCCACAGCATCGCGCCAAGGCCCGCGGCGACAACTCCGACGAGCACGACGAACCGCTTGACGATCCCCACGGCGCACATCTTCGCACGACCGTCAGCCGAGGGCGCGGAAGCAGACAGGCTTTCCGCGCGCGCGTGCGTGTTAGCGTGGAACCGTGGAGTGGAGCTGGACGACCTGGATCGTCAGCGTGCTCGCGGTGGCCGTCTCCGGCACCGCGGCGTGGCTCGAGGGCAACTGGCGGCGGCGGCCGGGCCTTGCGATGGGCTTCGCCGATCATGGCGGGATGTGGGACGACATGATCCTGCTGCCGATCGCGAATGCGGTGATCACGCCGCACCTGTCAGAGGGCCGCTGGATCGTGGCCGCGGTCGTGCTGGCCGTCGCGGCATCGGTGTTCGTCCACATCCACTGGTATCGCGGCCATCGCGACTCACACTCGCCGGAACACATGTGGCCGGCGCGTCCGTACGGGACGTGGCAGCGCGATCTGTCGGTTGCCGGCTGGCTGCACGTGCTGTATGTCATCGGCGAGCTGACGTTGCTGGTGGGGTTCGTGCTGCACCCGATGCCTGCGGCCACCAC
Organism: uncultured Acidobacteriota bacterium; assembly: GCA_963841895.1. Lineage (GTDB taxonomy): Bacteria > Acidobacteriota > Vicinamibacteria > Vicinamibacterales > UBA2999 > JACCSI01. The sequence continues at coordinate 22,327 of CAWJEO010000034.1, read as the reverse complement.
TGCGCTGGTCGCGACAATCTTCACCGTGCACGTGCCGATTGGGCTGTTGCAGCCGCGATGGTTTCTGACCGGACGGATCGCGACACTGCGCGAACAACCGCTGCTCGTGCCATGCGTCCTGACGCTCTGGATCGTCGTGGCCGCCAAGGTGGTAGCGGCGTGGTGATTCTTGCCACGTAGCGATGTCGCGATGTGGCGATGTAAAGATGTGGTCGATGTCGTGATGGCCCACTTGCGCCAATTGGACCACCAGATCGTCAGATCACCAGATCATCAGATCATCAGATCATCAGATCGACTCAGATCATCAGATCGCCACATCTCTACATCGCTACATCTCCACATTCTCAATGGAAGTCGTGCGAGTCGAACGCCGAGTCCGCTGACAGCCCTTCGAGCGGGTACGCCCGCTCGGCACGAACCGCCGTGACGCCGTCCACGGTCTGGACGATCCCCTCGATGATCAGAAAAGACGCGGTGATGATCGTCGCGCGCTCCTTATCGTAGAAATCCGGCCGGACAATGATGTTGGCGACACCGGTTTCGTCCTCGAGGGTGAGGAACACGAAGCCCTTGGCCGTACCGGGACGCTGGCGGGTGATGACCATACCCGCCGTCCGCACCCGGCGGCCGGTGCGAATCTGCGGCAAATCGATCGCCCGGAGCACGCCGCGCATCGCCAGCTCGTGGCGTCTGAACGTCATCGGGTGGGCGCCAATCGTCAGGCTCGTTCCCGCGTAATCGGCGATGAGGCGCTCGCTGGGCGTCATCGGCGACAGCGGCGACGGGGCGTGATCGTCGGCCGATCTTCGGCATCGGCGCGGCCGGCGTCCAATTGCCCTCGTCGGATTGATCGGCATCGCCGTCGATCTCGAACAACTCGCCGGCTGGCCGAACGACGCGCTCGACCTGCCAGAGCGCGGATCGGCGATCCAGGCCGAAGGCATTGAGCGCCCCGATTTCAGCGAGCATCGTGACCTCGTCGCGGCGCAGGCCGATGCGGCGCACGAGATCGTCGATCGACGCAAACCGGCGTGGCAGCGCCGGCCGATCGCTCCAGTGATGCGAGCAGACGTTGCAGAAGCAGCCGTCGTTCTGCTCGATCATGGAGGGATCGTCGCAACCACATTTCGGGCACCTCGTCCCTGGTTCCTCGTTCCTCGTTCCTCGTGCGGTGCTTCGTGCCTCGTCCTGTGTGCGGTGCGGCGTGCTCGGTGCCCCGTGCGGCGTGCCGTGCCGAGAGCCGAGAGCCGAGAGCTGAGAGCGGCTTGTGCGATCGACTTCCCCACCTCTTCGCGGAGGCCGGTGACATATCGGAGGCCGAGACGGATCGCGCCGTCGGGGGTGACGGTGCAGTCCCAGTCCGACGCCTGCACGTCGATCGGCGCGAAGCGGACGCCGCGGCGCTGCGCGTCCTTGACGAGCGTGGCCGGGTGATAGAACCCCATCGGCTGGTTGTTGAGGAGCGCGGTATAAAACGCCGCCGGATAGTGCAGCTTCAAATACGCGCTCGCATACGCCAGCAGCGCAAAGCTGGCGGCGTGCGATTCGGGAAAGCCGTACAACGCAAACGATGTGATCGACAGGACGATGCGATCGGCGACCTCGCCGGAGATGCCGTTGCGCGCCATCCCTTCGCGCAGCTGGACTTCGATCTGCTTCATCCGCTTCTCCGATCGCTTGAAGCCCATCGCGCGGCGCAGTTCCTCGGCCTGACCGCCGGTGAAGTCGGCGACGACCATCGCCATCCGCAGCAGCTGCTCTTGAAAGAGCGGCACACCCAGCGTCCGCGCCAGCACGGGCTCGAGCCGTGGATGATCGAACACCACCGCCTCGCGACCGGCGCGGCGATTGAGAAACGGATGGACCATCTGCCCGACGATCGGCCCGGGCCGGATGATCGCGACCTGGACGACGAGATCGTAGAAACACTGCGGCTTGAGCCGCGGCAACGTCGCCATCTGCGCCCGCGACTCGACCTGGAAGACGCCAATCGTGTCGGCGGCACAGAGCATGTCGTAGACGGCGGGATCTTGGGGAAGGTGGGCGAGATCGACGGTGCGAGCAGGTGCGAGGTGCGTCGGGCGCGCAGGTCGCGCTCCGGACCCTGCACGTGCCGACTGGCTCGCAGCCTCGACCGCTGAGCGCTGCGGCTGTTAATGAGCCGCAACGCGTCCTGCATCGCCGCCATCATGCCGAGGCCCAGCAGATCAACCTTGATGAGGCCCATGTCGGCGCAGTCGTCCTTGTCCCACTGCACGACGACGCGATCGGGCATGCTGGCGTTTTCGAGCGGAACAACCGACGACAGCTCGCCCTGGCAGATCACCATGCCGCCCGAGTGCTGGCCGAGATGCCGCGGCAGATCCTGCATCTGATACCAGAGCCGCGCGAAGTGCTGGACCCGGCGATCGCCGGCATCGAAGCCCGCCGCCGCCAGGTTGCGCGCGATGCTGTCGGCCGGATCGACGAACTCGAACTGGTTCATCACCTTTGCCAACCGATCGACGAGGCCCGGGTCGAGGCCAAGCGACTTGCCGACCTCGCGCGCCGCGCTCCGGCCGCGATAAGTGATGACGTTGGCGGTCATCCCCGCGCCTTGCGCGCCGTACTTCTGATAGACGTGCTGAATCACGCGCTCGCGGCGATCGCCGCTCGGCAGGTCGAGATCGATATCCGGCCATTCGCCGCGTTCTTCCGACAGGAACCGCTCGAACAGCAGATCCATCCCGACCGGATCGACCGCGGTGATGCCAAGGCTGTAGCAGACGGCGCTATTGGCCGCCGATCCGCGGCCCTGCACGAGGATGTCCTGCTGGCGGCAAAAATTCACGATGTCCCAGACGATCAGGAAGTAGCCGGCGAGATCGAGCTTCTCGATGAGATCGAGCTCGCGCGCGATCTGGGCGCGGGCCTTGTCGTGATACGGGCGATAGCGGTTGCGCGCGCCGACCTCGGTGATCTTGCGGAGAAACGACGTCTCGTTCTCGCCCGGCGGCACCGGATAGGACGGAAACCGGTAGCCGAGATCCTTCATGGTGAACTGCAGCCGCTCGGCGAGCGCCAGCGATTCGCGGACCGCCTCGGGCCGATCGGCAAAGAGCCGGACCATCTGCGCCGGCGGCTTCAGATATCGCTCGGCGTTGGCGGCCAGCCGGCGTCCCGCGGCATCGAGCGTCGTGTGCTCGCGGATGGTCGTGAGCACGTCGAAGAGCGGCCGCTCGTCGGGCATCGCAAACCGCACGCCGCCGGTCGCCACGATCGGCACACCGAAGGCTTCGGCCAGGCAGATGAGCGTGTCGTTGTCGTCTTCCTGATCGCGGCGCAGGTGACGCTGCAGCTCGACGTAGACATTGCCGCGGCCGAACAGCCCGATCAACTGATCGAGCAACCCACCCACACCATACCGCTCGGCCAGGAGCAACGGCCGCCCCGCCAGGGCCACCAGCCCCAGCGTCATGCCCTCGAAATCGGCGAGCGTCAGCGCCCCTTCGCCTTTCGGCGAGCGAAGTTTCATCCGCGTGATGAGACGGCAGAGATTGCGCCAGCCTTCGGGGGAGGAGACGAGGACGGGGAGGGACCAGAATCCAGGTGCGACAGGTGCGCCAGGTGCGCCAGGTGCGGCGGGTGCGACAGGTGCGGTGCGGTGCACAGGTGCGCTCGGTGCGGTGCGGTGCGCAGGTGCGACGGATGCGGAGCGGCGGAGGTTCCGGCGCGAGGAGGGGGCGACAGGTGGCGCGATGGTCAGTTCGGCGCCGACGATGGCGTGGAGACCGGCGGCTTTGGCGGCCTGATGAAACCGCGGCAGACCATAGACGCCGTCGCGATCGAGCAGTGCGAGCGCCGGGTAGCCCAACGCGGCCGCGCGCTCGATCAAGGTCTCGGGGAGCGAGGCGCCGCGAAGAAAAGAAAACGCCGACGCGGTATGGAGCTCGACGTAGGACACGGCTTTTAGCAGGGATCGGGGATCAGGGTCGGGGTCAGGGAAATCGTGCCTCGTTCGAGGTTCCCGGTTCCGCGTGCGGTCCTTGGTGCCCGGTCCCGCGTGCGGTGCTCGGTGCTTTGTGCGCCGTTCGTTGTGCGCCGTGCCGAAAGCCGAGAGCTGAAAGCCGAAAGCGTCGGCGTTCGCTCAGTCGACGATGCCGTCGAGGAACCACTGGCCGACCTCGCGCTCGACGTAGAGGCGATACACCGTGCCGTCGTCGATGGCGACGTCCCACTCGTCGCGGTCCCAGGACGCGTTCAGGTGCACCGGCGCGGCGTCGTTCCACCATTCGCCGGAGGTCCGCCACGGACCGGCAGCCTGGACGACCGGGCCGCCGGTGACGCCGCGACGGTCGGTGCTGATCCGGATCGGACGACCTTCCTGCACCTTGACCCGCACCGGAACCGGAAGACGGAAGCGGCGCAAGCGCAGCACCGAGTGCAGCGTGCGGAGCGCCGAGTTCCTCGTGCGGTGCTTCGGGCCTGGTGCTCAGTGCGGTGCTTCGTGCGGTGCTCGGTGCGCGCCACCGGGCGGATCTCGAAAGGAGTCATCGTGAACTGCCCCGGCTTCCAGGTGTCGGCCAGTTGCGGCGAGCCCACATGACTCTCTCCCATGAGCGCGGTCAGACGCGCGAGCAGCGTCGAGGTCTGTTCGGGAGACGGCTGTGCACGCTCGTAGAGCGTCCACTGCACGACCCGCGCCGGCGTCGGTTCGATGAGGAGTCGCACTTCGTCGACCGCCGCGCCGGGTGGATTGGTTTCGAGATCGAGCAAGACAAGCGTGCGGAGCGTCTTCGGATCGCGCATCGGGGCCGGCAGCTGCAGCGTGCGCGCGTGCACGATCTTCGACACGAGACGCAGGTGCGTGTGCACAATCGCCGCGCCGCGATCGGCGCGCTCGAGCCGGGCCGAGAGCGGCTCGAGCAGCCGGCCCAGCACGAACGACAGCGGCTCGAGCCCTTCAATCGGCCATTCGAGCTCGAGGCTGGCATCGAACGGTTCTTCCGGCACCCACGGCACCATCGGGCTCGTGTCTTCGCCACGTGCCAGCCGCTGCCAGGCGACGCCGCGAGCCCCGAGCCGTTCGTAGACCTCGCCCGACGGCAAAACGGCCAGCGCCCCGAGCGTCTTGATCCCCCAGCGCCGCAGCGTCTGCAACAGATCGAGCGCCTGCGCCATCGACTCCGCCGACTTCCGGCTGGCCGGCCGCGTCACCATCGCCGACGGCTCCCGCGCGGCCAGGCCGCAGCGGCCGCCCCGAGGCTCGCGCGACTCGCGAAGGCGGTCGGCGGACGCTGCCGAAGCTCGCTCGGACATTTTGCGCGAGCGGAGGCGGACCCGTCTCGCCGAAGCTCGCTCGTGCATCTTGCGCGAGCGGAGGCGGATGCTCGGTGTCACGCATCGCCGTCACCGGGCGCCGCGGCGGCCGGGTCTGGTGGGCGGCATGCGCCTGACGCGGATGCGTCCATCCTCCCCCGCAATGGGTTTTGACGACGAGCTCGGAGGTGCGCTCGAGCGAGGACTCGAAGTACGGCAGCGCGTCCCACATGTCGCCCACCTGCGGCGGTTGCGATTTGACCGCCCGCGGCGCGACCGACGCCGTGGCAGGAGGGGGCGCCTGCGCATCCCGCGGATGCCTGGTCGCGCGATCGGGCTCCGGCCCGACCCGCAAGCGATCGAGCTCGCCCAGGACACTGACCTGGAGCGGAGCCAGCGCCGCCGCCTGTTCCCCACTGGCCACGACCGTAAGGCCCGCGCGTCCGAGCGCCAGCAGCGCCGCGGCGGTTTGCGTCGGCGCAATCGCAATCCGGACCGGGCCCGGCGACGACCGCCGCAGCTGCTCGCCAATCTCCTGAAACGATCCGAGCAGGCGCGACAGGCCGCTGACGTCGAGCATCACCAGCGGCCCGCGGACGTCAAATCGCGGCGTGAACGATTCGGCCAGCGAGACCAGCGCGGCCAGCGGCGTGGACAACGAATAGAGACAGGCAAACATGATCGACCCCCGCGACGCTTAGTCCACTTAGTCCACGGCCCATGCATCGCTGCGAGTGGCGGTGACCATCGTCGCCATGACCTGGCGTCGCCCATCGCGGCGAGCTCAATCGCACCGAGACCGAGAGACCGGCCAAGCGCCGCGATCGATCGTGCTCTCCTTCCCAGCGATGCGCGGGGGCCGAGCCCACCGTGAGACTCACGCCACCGGCACTTCGGGCCAGCGGGACCGGGCCCATGAGCAGACACGCGGTGTCCGTGCCTTCGACAATCCGCTGCAACCGCATCCACGTCGTCGGAGGCACGCGGCGAATGCCGGCCAAGGGCACGTCGGCCATATCGAGGACGACTGCGGTGCACACTCCGGACTGCAGGACGAGATTGAGCGCCTTGAGCGAGCGATCGATCGTGCGTTCGAGCAGCGTGCCAGGCCCCTCGACCGTTCGCGCTCCCGGTAACCAGGCCGGATCGATCGCCGCCGCCGTCTTCGTGATCGCCTGTCCACGCACCCAGAGCAGCCGCGATAGATCGAGGCCACACTGCACCGCCGAGAACGGATCGAGCCGATCGAACGTGTCGATGAGCGCGACGGATTCGCCACGCCGGGTCGCGGCTCCGAGCCAGGTCCACGCCACCGAGGTCCGGCCGGATGACTGCGCGCCGGTGAGCTCTGACACCTGCCCTCGCGGCAATCCCCCGCCGAGTGGCGTGTCGAGCGTCGTGACGCCGAACCCGGCGGCGTCGTGACCACCGGTCTCCGGGATCGCTGTCGTCAGCGTGCGGTCGAGTTTGCGCTCGCGGAGCAGTGCTTCCAGCTGCCCACGGCGAAGAGCCTGAGGGGCGTGGGGTACCGAGGGAGCCGCAGGGGCCAGGGAGGTCGGAGCCGTGCGCGCGGGAAATGCCATGGGGGACGCCTCGTTTTCGTCGTTTCTTCGCCATTGTTATATGGTGAATAAAAGGCGAAAGTCAATACCCGGCGGGTAGGGCGGTGAGGCGGGTGAGGCACGGTACCGGACCGCACCCACCTGGCACTGCCTAGGCACCTGTTAGGATCACTCTCTCTTGTTAGCCCTCGTGCATCAGGCCGGCCGCCGAGTCGCGGCCGCCCTCACCTTCCGCGATTTCCGTCTCCTCTGGTTCGGAGCTCTCGTTTCCAGCATCGGGACGTGGATGCAGAAGGTCGCGCAGGCCTGGCTCATCGTCACGCTCACCGGCGCCGGCTCGGCGTTTTTTCTCGGCCTCGATGCGTTCCTGAGCGAAGTCCCCATCCTGCTCTTCACGCTCATCGGCGGCGTCGTCGCCGATCGCCGCGATCGCCGTCATCTGATGCTGATGTCGCAGGTGGTGCAGATGACCGTCGCCTTCACGCTGGCGCTGCTCGTCTACACCGGCACGGTTCGCGTCTGGCTGATCCTCACGCTGTCGTTCATCACCGGCATCGCCCAGGCGTTCGGCGGGCCGGCGTATCAGTCGCTCATCCCTTCGCTCATTCCGAAGGAGCACCTGCCCAACGCGATTGCGCTCAACTCGATCCAGTTCAACCTCGCGCGGGTGATCGGACCGCTCGTTGCCGGCGCCGCCCTCGCCGCGTTCGGCATGGTCGCCTGCTTCGGGCTGAACGGCATCTCGTTTCTCTTCGTCATGGCCGCCATCCTCGCGCTGCACATCACCCATGTGCAGACGGCGACGACCGAACGGATGCGCGATCAGCTGAAAGGCGGCCTCCGCTACGTGCGCGATCAGCCGCAGCTCGTGACGCTCACGGTGCTCGGGTTCATCTCCGCGTTCCTCGGCCTGCCGCTCCTGACCTTCCTGCCGATCATCACGAAAGATGTTTTCCAGTCGGACGTCACGCTCTACACGCACTTCATGACGCTGGCCGGCGCCGGCGCGGTCGCCGGTGCGCTCATCGTCGCGTGGGTCGGCAAGCACCGGCACATGGGCTTGCTGCTGCTCACCATGCAGGCGCTGCTCGGCCTCACCGCGATCGGCTTCTCACTGTCGAAGACGATCTGGCTCAGTCAGGCGCTGCTCTTCGCCGGCGGGGCGATGCTCGTCACCTGCTTCTCACTGACGACGTCGCTCGTGCAGCTGCTGGCGCCGCAGGAACTCCGCGGACGCGTGGTGAGCATCTACATGGTGGCATTCCGCGGCGGTTCGCCACTCGGCGGGCTCATCAGCGGCTGGCTGGTCACGCAGATCGGCTCGGCGCCGTACGTGCTCGCCCTGAACGGCGGACTGCTCACCATCGTCGCGCTCATCGCGATGACGCGGGATCACGGACTGCGGGAGATTTGAGCGATTCTTACATGCGCCCACGGTCTACGGTCCTCGACAGTCCGGTCTACGGTCTACGGTCTACGGTCACCGCGCACACCGCACGTGGCACGCGGCACGTGGCACGTGGCACGTAGCACCGCACTCGGGACGCGGCACCCGGGACCGCACGAGGAACTCGGAACGAGGAACGTGGGACGGATTTAAGATACGCGCCATGCGACACCTTGCACTGACGCTCCTCTCCCTCGCGCCCCCGTGCCAGCTCCGCACAATCACCCTTCACTGTCGGGACGTCACCGCGCAGCCAGGCACCCTGGCGTCTGGCACGCTGCGCATCGCCGCTCGTGCCGGCGACACTGGCACCGAGATCCCGTTCTCGATCGTTCACGGCGCCAAGCCGGGACCGGTCCTCGCGCTGGTGGCAGGCACGCACGGCATGGAGTACGCGCCCATCGTGGCGCTGCAGCGGCTGCGCCGCGCGATCGATCCGGCGACGCTCGCCGGAACCGTTGTCATGGTGCACGTCGCGAACATGCCGTCGTTTCTCAGCCGCACGATCTATTACTCGCCGGCCGACGGCAAGAACCTGAATCGCGTGTTCCCCGGCAAGGCCGACGGGACGCTCTCGGAGCGGATCGCCGAAGCGATCACGCGCGAAGTCATTGCCCGGGCCACCCACGTCGTCGACATTCATTGCGGCGACGGCAACGAATCGCTGCGGCCCGTACGTGTACTGGATGGTGAACGGCACGGCCGACGTGCAGGAAGCCAGCCGCCGCCTCGCGCTCGCCTCGGGCTTCGATCACATCGTGATCGATCGCGGCCGGCCGACCGATCCGGCGCAGTCGATCTATCTGTCCAACACCGCGATCCTCCGAGGCAAGCCGGCGCTGACGGTCGAATCCGGCTATCTCGCGGCGACCGATGAGGAATCAATCGCGCGGATCGAACGCGCGGTCGCCGGCTGGCTGCGCGAGCTCAAGATGCGCGGCGACGGCCCACCGCCGGTTGCGGCGCCGGCCTGGATCGATCGCAGCGAGGTCCTCACCAGCGCGGCGACCGGCATCTTCACCGCCGCCGTCGAACGCGGCCACAGCGTCGTCGCCGGCACCGTGATCGGCCGGATCACTGATTTCCACGGCGCCGTGGTGCAGGAAGTCAAAGCCCCGTTCGCCGGCGTCGTCCTCTACGTGCTGGGCACGCCGCCGATCACCAAGGGCGAGCCGGTGGCGTTCATCGGACAGATCCAGAAATAGACGACGCGCCTGGTTTACCGCGCCCGCTCCGCCACGAATCGGGCGGCAATCCGATCACTGGCGGCTTTCGCCTCCTCGAGAAGGGCCTCGAACTGAGGTGTCCCGTGCAGCGGCTTGAGCAGCGGGTCGTGCTGGTACCACGGGAAGCACGGGAATCCCTGCTGAACCGCCTCGCGCAACCAGCGTAACGCCGCCGCTCGGTCGCCAAGTCCAGCGTAGGTCGCGCCGAGACTGTACAGGACATGGTGATCGCGATACGGCTGCGCCTGCACTCCATCAGCTAACCTCGCAGCGCGTTGACGATCACCACGCGCGGCGACGATGCTGGCCAGCAGCGCGGCCGCGCGCTGTTCGGCTTGTGCGCTGCCTTTCAGACCATCGAGCATCGCTTCGGCCGCGGCCGCGTCACCGCCGTAATACAACGCGGCGGCGAGATGGGGTCCGAGACCGGACGGCCGGCAAGCTGCCTGACTCGCTCGAGCTCGGTCCGCGCATCGGCAAAACGGCCGCTCCAGAGCGCGGTAACGCCGCGGAGCCGGTACACTTCTGCCAGATTCCACGGGTTGGCCTCGAGACCGGCCACGACCTCGCCCTCGACCAGATCGAATCGGCCGGCATGCTGGAGCGCCGCCGCCACGTAGTAGTGCGGCAAGTCGAGGCTCGCATTCAGCCGCGTCGCCGCGAAGCCTTCGCTGACGACGCGATCCCAATCGACCTCGGTGTAGCGCGCCACCGCCGCGAGCGCCTCGTGCGCCTCGGCGAGGTTCGCATCGAGGGCGAGCGCATCGGCGGCGTGTCGTTCGGCTCGGGTTTTCCAGGTGCCGACGTCCGCCTGCGAACCGAAGCGGATGTACATCTGTGCGCTCGCAATCGCGAGCCCGGCATGCGCCGGCGCGTAGGCACGATCGACCGCCAACGCGCGCTCGAAGGCTGTCACGGCGGCCAGGGTGTCGTCTGCGGTGAACCGTGTCAGCCGGTAGCGGCCCTCCAGGTACGCGCGATACGCGTCGGGGTGCACCGCAGGCGGCGAGACCGCCGGTCCCGGTCGCAGGTTCAGTGCCGCCACGACGCGAGACGCCACCAGGCTCTCGAGCTTCTCGAGCGCATCGGCCGACCCGGTCACTGCCCCGCTCCACACCGGCGAACCGTCGCGACTGCGTGTGACCGTCACCTCGACGCGCTGCGTACTCCCCGATTGCTCGATGGTGCCGGTGACGACGTACTCGACGCCCAGGGCCCGTGAAACGTCGGTCAAGGGCGCCGGCGCCGTCTCGTAACGCACGACCGCCGAGATTGGACGCACCGTGACGGTTCTGGTCCGCGCGATCCGCGAGATGACCGCGTCGGCGAACGACACGCCCAGATACGGCATGGGATGCGACTGATGGCCGACCGTGAATGGCAGCACCGCCAGCGCGGGAGGTGACGATGATGCCGGCGCCGCCTGATCGCGCGTCGCGATCATGAACAGCGCCCCCACGACAAGGAGGGCCGTGAGTGCGCTCCAGCTCCAGAATGCGGGCGATGGCCGGCTGGCCGGTGATGGTTCTGGTACTGACCGTGTCGACGGTGCCGCCGGACCCGCCACGGTCGGGGCCGCCGGCGCGGACACCGATGGGCCGCCCCGCTCAACCGGCGCGATGAACCGATAGCCCTGCCGCGGGACGGTCTGAATGTAGCGCGGCGCCTCGGCATCGTCTCGAAGCGCGGCGCGGAGCTCTTTGACGCAGTGATTGACACCCTGCTCGACGTCGACAAAGACGTCGGCGCCCCACAAGTGCTGCTGAATGGCTTCGCGAGAGATCGTCTCGGACGGACGTTCGACGAGCAGGCGCAACAGCTTGAGCGACTGCGGTCGCAGCTTCACCCGGCGTCCCTGCCGGCGCAACTCGAACGGATCAACGACGAGCTCGAAGACGCCGAAGCGGTAGGAGGTGGGAGGGTCTGGCTGGTGGATCATCGGGCGAGCCCGCCCAAAAAAACGCGGTCATGGTACCACGCGCGCGCGGTGCGCCTCTGATCTCCTGATCTCCCCAACCCTGCTCTTGCAGTTCGCTCCCCAACTTGTGTGCGGACAACGACTTGCGGCTGCAGATCGCGGCTTGTGATTCCCACCCCGCATCCATGGTGTTCGGCGTGAACGGCCCGTAGGGTTTCAAGGCAAGGAGTCGTTATGTTCAACCCTCGCCCGTCCCGTCTCGTCCTGAAAACCCTGAGCGCCCTGGCGCTGATCGCGCTGGTGGCCTTCCCCGTCCGGGTGCTGGCCCATCGCGTCATCGGCCGCGCCTATCCCACGTTGGTCACGGCTCTGGTCCAGAGTCCGACCGCGAGTCCGTCGGACCTGCCTATCCCGATCTTCGACACGGGGTTGAGCGTGGCCTGCATCAAGGTGACGAATACATCGCGGGTCGAAACCCGCATTACGGCGATGGGTCTGGAACTGCCCGGCACGCTCTCGGGCTTTGCGCTGATCTCCCCGCTCGACGCCGGGCTCTCGATTCAGGAGAACGTCGCGAGGCATTCCCGGGTTCCCGGGCGTGGCGCTGGACGTGGCCGTCGTGACCGGTGGCGGCTTCACCGGCGGCCGCCCGCGGCTGGGACTTCCGCCGAGCGCGACGCCGACCGTGATCTGCCTGAGCGGACCGTTCGATCCGAAGGTGCCGATTGAGACCGCGCTCAATGGCGTCTTCGTGCGGTTCGATTCGGGCGATCCGCTCAGCACCGCGTCCGACATCGGCGTGTGGGAGCGACGATAGCGCGCGCAACTCGCCGTACGGAGCACCGCACGGCGCACGGCGCACGGCGCACCGAGCACCGAGCACCGAGCACCGGCACGCACTCAGGACGCGGCACGACGAACCGCACGAGGAACTGACTAGGAACGAGGAACGTAGGACGGGGTCTATGGTGAGACTATCTCGGCAGCAGGTTCTCCATCACCCACTGCTCGTTTCGCCGCCAGCCGGCATTGAAGACAATCTGCCGCCCGTCTGGGTGAATCGAGATGTCGCGCAGTCGATCGTGCGCAACGCCGGTGGACACTGGCGCACCGCCGGTCGTCGGGATTCGCCACAGCGTTTCGTTCCCCACGCGCGTGGACCTCGAGGCATCGAATGACCACCGGATCACGAGCAGGTTCAGCCCGTCGGCCGTCCAACCTGCGAGTTGGAATTGTTCCGCAGGCTCATGGACGCGGAGCATCTCGCGCGGCTCGCCCGAGCCACCCCAGAGCATCAGCGACCACGCCTCGCCGCCGAGGTCCTTTCGTCCGGCAACATAGGCGACCGCGCCTGTGTGCGGAGCCACAAGGTGTCCGCGCAGCGACACGACACCGGAGTCCACCCACGTTCGGGTCCTGCCGGTCGCTGTCTCGTGCACTGTGAGACGCCCGTCCTTGCCCTGCGAGATCAACGACCGGCCGTCGAGCGACGGAGGCCCCACGCCCGCGATCGCCGCGTTGCTGAAGTCAAAAGTCCGTACCGTTCGACTCGTGATCGGGTCGCGGACGATCATGCGCCTGCCGGCGTCGTAGAGGATCCCTGCCGGTCCCCAGGCCGAACCGCGCTGCAGGCCACTGGCGACGAGCTCGGCGCGGCCGGTGGCACGCTCGACGGTGTAGAGCCGCCCGTCGTCAGGGCCACTCGACCAGGATCCATCGCCCATCCTGCGACCAGCCTGTACGGTCGTCCGAGAGAAAACGTGACCGGCACGCGCGATTCGCTCCTCGTCTGAGCGTCGTAGACCCATAGCTCGCGACCGCGCAGACGTCGCTCGGACGTATAGGCCACGTACCGGCCGTCGCGCGACCACATTGGGTTGTAGTTCGACAGCGCTTGACGCGGCGAGATCGGCTGCGGCCGCTCCGACTTATCGATCGACGCTACATAAACCTCGGCAAAGCCGGCAGACAGCTGGTAATGCAGGGCGCCACTGTGTGTGAAACCACGGACCACGACTCGTCCGATGTTGTCCTTGATGAGACGCGCGGCGCCCTGAGGGCGTCCGTTTTCGACGGGAATCACCCAGATCGATGGATTGCGGTTGCGGTCGCTGAGGAAGACAACGGCGCGACCGTCAGGCGTCCAGAAGGGTGAGATATCGTGACCGGGCGACACGTCGAGCGGCCATTGCTCGCCAGTGTGCGCATCGAGCACATACAGGTCGTGGTCGGCGGCACCATCCTGCTCCGGATAGTCGTACACGACATAGCGGCCATCATCGGAGAGCGCCGCATGATTCGGGACCGCCGAACCGAGCTCACGGAGGATGCGGACGCCGCCATCGCGGGCAGCCACGAGCGCCAGGGCATTGCCGGCCTCCCGCCCAAGCGCCGCGAGGATCAGCGAGCCATCGCGCGACCACTGATAGGCGCTGACATCCCCGGACGGGTCGACAAGCACGCGCGGTGGCGTGCCGTCCGTCCCGACGACGCGCAGCGATCCGTCACGCTCGTTGTACCAGTCCACGGCGACGAACCGCGCGTCGGGCGAGAGCGCGCCCAGCGATGCGTATCCGTCGCTGCCATCGCCCCGCCCCATGCGAAAGGTCGGTAGTCACCCGTCGCGAGATCGACGATCGCGACATCGCCGCTCTTGTTGACCTGCCGGCGACATAGCGACCATTGTCGGAAGGGTTGCTGAACGGCCACACGTTGTCCGGGATGAGACCCGTCGCGCCGTCAGCTCGGCGGCGCCACCGCGAGGACTCGAATTGTACGCGGCGGATCATCTATACCGGGTCTGAGTGCCCAGATGGCCCCTGCCACGATGCAGCGGCAGCCGCGACCGACGCGACCAGCATCCAGCGCTCCTCGCGTGCGGGCACCGTCTCGCGGCGGTCGCGACCGCGCGTTCGAGCGCCGCTTCGAGGGCACCAGCGGTTTGAAAGCGGTCGGCTGGATCGGCAGCAACGGCCGTCTCGACGGCGCGCACGAACGGCGCGGGCAGATCGGCTCGGAGGTCGCGCAGCCGGGTGCGGGTGCCCGTGCGGTGCGCGGCGCCGAGGTCGGCGAGCGAACGGCCCATCACTGGGAAGCTCCCGGTCACCAGGTGGAACATCAGCACGCCGAGTGCATAGATGTCGGTCCTCGTCCGCTGGCCCGCCTGCGAACAGTTCGGGGGCCATATACAACGGGTACCCGTCACGTCCTTCCCTGGCGCGGGGAAGTGTCGTGCCGCTCGTGGCCGGCGCCGAAGTCCATCAGGACCACGCGACCGCCGTCCTCCCGCATGACGTTACGGGCGGTCACATCGCGATGCAGCAACCCGGCCCCGTGCACCGCCGACAAGGCACGACAGAGGTCCGTGCCGACGCCCGTGGCTTCGCGCGCGCCCAGTGGGCCTTGCTGCTCGACGATCTGGTGCAGCGTGCGGCCGCGAATGAACTCCATCCAGATGCCGACCGAGCCGTCGCGCGGTTCGGCGCCGTAGACCGTGATGACGTGCGGATGCCGCACGCGCGCCAGGAGCCGGCCTTCGTTGACGACGCGCGTTGGATCGCTCAGCGACGCGGACGGATCGTCAACGGCGGGGGCGGTGCGGAGCAACTTGAGCGCGACCTCTCGATCGAGGTGCGTATCCCATGCCCGATACACCTGCCCGAACGTGCCGCGGCCGACGGGTTCGAGCAGTCGCAGGTGCCCCCAGGATGCCGTTGACGGAACCGCTCGAGGGGCCCCGTCCGTGACTCCGACGAGCGCTCGAGTCTGCGTCGGGCTGCCGGTGAAGGGCCGCAATCTCGGCGACGATCTGCAAGTTGCGGATGACCCCACGCTCGCTCGCCTCGGCTGTCGAGTCAGCCGCGTTCCAGTCGACAGGCGTGCCGTCGAGGATCGCCGAGGCGAGAATGCCGAGCCGCGAGTCCTTATCCACGCTCCATCTCCTCGGCCAGCTTCACGAGCGCCCGCCGCGCGGCTTTACGCGCCGCGTCCGGCGACGCGCGTCCGGTGGCTTCCGCGAGTTGCTCATAGCTGTACCCGAGCTCAACGCTCGCGACGATCAGCTCGCGATCGGCGTCGCTCAACCGCGCGAGCGCCGCCTCGTAGCGTCCGAGGGCTTCGTGGCCCACCGCCTGCTCCAGCGGCGAAGGGGCCTCGTCCACGTGCTGCGAGTCCAGCGCCGTTGCCGCCGGTCGCCGCGCCACCCGGCGGATATGGTCACGAATGCGATTCATCACCGCCTGGCGCAGGTACGCCTGCAGGGCGCCTTCGCCGCGCGCGTCGATCGTGTCCAGATGCTTAAACGTCTGAACCACCGCTTCCTGGACAACGTCCTGCGTGTCAGCCAGGTCGCGCGCCCACGGCGGCAGCCGGCGGCGGGCCCAGCGCAGGAGCGGCGGCCAGCAGCGGGCGAACAGGGCGTCGGCGGCCGCACGGTCGCCGGCACGGGCCCGTTCGATCAGCGTCGACGTGGAGTCCGCGGCTCGCGAGGGAGGAAGAGGGGGCCCGTCCACAGTCCGGCTCGTGCCGAATGCTACCCGAAAGCTGCGCGCGAGAGTGTCCACTGTCCGCCTCGGCGATTCGCGACGTATTCCCTGTGACGGCGGATCGACGAGTCGGCCAGCAAGGCGATCGAGACTCCGGTCATTGCCCAGGAGGATTCACATGCGACTACTGATCTCTACCGCCTTCGCGCTGACCGCCGCGCTCGTTGCCGCCGGGCCGGCGATCGACCTGGCGGCGGCGCCGAACCAATCGACCGCCCAGGGACATCAGGGTGAGCGTCACGTTTCACGACAACGCCGGCGATCGGATCCAAAGCGATGGCGGCGGCACCTACGAGGATGGCGTGGAAGGCGTCCTCGCTTCCATCAACACATCTCACAACGGTGCGCTGGGTTTCGGGACGATACAGAATAGCGCAACCCGCACGCTCCAGTTTTTCTTCGACGACGCACCTGCCTGTCGCCTCCCGAGGACTGTGACGCTCCGGTGGACGTCCCTCAACGAACCCAGCGGCCTTCAGGGAAACGTGCTGCGCGGCGGCGTTGTCCCGAGTGGCGGATTGATGGCGATGACAACCGCCGAGGGTGAACTGCCGATGTGGATCAAATTCAATATCCCCCTGGACAGCGATCCTGCCTACTGGAACGTCTGTTTCGATTCGCGCAAGGTCGTCGCTCCCTGTTCGCAGGACCCCTCGAACACCAGCACGGACGCCCGGATTCGCCGGATCGCGTCAGACGAGTGGCGAATCTCGGCGAACAGCACCGACCGTGGGGACCTGATCAGGGACATCAAGGCCGGGAAGGACCGCACGTACACCTCGATGGGGACGTATTCGATGCCGTTCACGCTGACGGTCAAGTGCTTGAATGCCGCAGAGTGCCCGTGATAGCGGGCTCCGCCGACCGTGACGGCGCGGCTGACGCCACGGGAACGGCGCCTGATCCACGCCCTGCTGGCGGGTTCGACCAACCGTGAGATCGCCCGACGCCTTGGACTGCAGGAGCAGACCGTCAAGAACCAGCTGTCGGTGATCTACAACAAGCTGGGCGTGCGCAACCGTCTGGAACTGGCGGTCCTGGCCAATCGCGACGGACTACTGGAGCGCGAGACGGACGACTGACAGGGCAAGCACACAAGATGAGGGTTGACCGTCGTGGTCCACCCTCTTTTTCTGGACTGGCAGCGGTACAAACGTACCTCAGGACCGCCCCGGCACTGGTAGGCTGTCTGCCACGATCGCGCGGTGGCCCGGTTAGTCTTCAATGGAGGAGCGATGAAGCGTCGCGTTCTCGGGGCGTATCTCGTGGCGATTCACCTGTTCGCCGCACCCGCCGCCAGTCAGGTGCCCTCGGAGGGACAGCTTCGCGGCACCGTTCGCGACGCGACCGGGGCGGTGGTGGTCGATGCCACGGTCACGATTGCCTCGCCGCAACTGATCGGCGGACCGCAAACCGTGTCGACCGGGGGCGATGGCCAGTGGCGGAGGTCGGCGCTTCCGCCCGGGGACTACACCATCAACGTCGCCGCGCCTGGGTTCGACGCTGTCGTGCGGGACAGCGTGCGCATGCTCCCCGGTGCGACCCTGATCGTCGACGTTGATTTGGCCATCGCTCCGAGGACCGAGCGCGCACAGGTCGAGGTCTCGCGACCGGTCGTGGACGTGACGAGCGCCGCGGTCGCCTTCAACCTCGATAAGGAGCTGCTGCGCGGCTTGCCGACGTCGCGCACGTTCGCGGATCTGATCAACCTCGTGCCGGGCGTCGCGGGCGATCAGGCCTTTGGCGGGTCGAAACTGAGCAACGGCCTGTATATCGACGGCGTCGACACGACCGAATCATCCGAACAGAACCCGTGGTTGCGGTTCAACCAGAACTGGCTGCAGGAAGTGCAGGTGGTCGGTCTCGGCGCCGAGGCCGAACACGGACTCTCGACGGGCGTGACGGCCTTCGGCCTCGTGAGGTCTGGCACGAACCAGTACGCGGGACTTGGCGAGTTCTGGACAACCCCGAGCGACTGGGTGGCGACGAACACGCAAGCGTTGTCGCAGTCGCTCCAGCGTCAGTTTGCATCCGCGCGGATCGATTCGGTACTGGAACGCCAACGGCCAGATCGGCGGCCCGCTCCGGACCGACCATGTCTGGTTCTTCGCCGGCCTCGACCACACGACGAATGATGGCGCGCCAGCGGGATATCAGGGCACCGACAGTCAACAGGAAGACGACACGCGCGCCATCGGCAAGCTGACGTGGAATGCGTGGCCGTCAGCGCGGATCGATGGATTCGTGCAGGGCGGGGCCCGCCGCATTCGCAACCGCGGGCTCAGTGCCCAGGTCCCCGCGGAAGCGGCGAGTGCGTACCGACAACCGCAACTGAGCGGAAACGTTCGCCTCACGCAAACCGTTGGTCCATCGCTGCTGCTCGACGCACAGTACGGGGGCTACGACAGCCCGGAATCCGTGGAGCCGCAGTCAGGTTCCAGGAACGGCCCGCCGGGCCACTACGATCAGAACACCGGGAACTCTTCCGTGAACGCTCAGTCATACGCCGGCAGAACCGCTGGCGTCACACGCTTGCGCTCGCGGGCACGTGGAATACCGTCGGGTCGAGCCACGACGTCAAGTTCGGCCTGCAGATCGAGCGGGCGCGTGAGGAGACCACGTTCGGGTATCCCGGTGGCCGGACGTTCCTGGACCGTGGTGTGCTGCCTGACCTCGTGTATCTCAGTGACGAGAGCGTCAGTCGCGGCGATACGAGCCGTATGACGTTCTACGTACAGGATCGCCTACGGCTCGGCACGCGTGTCACCTTGTCGCCGGGACTGCGTGTCGATCGGTTCCGCCGCTCAACGGCCGAAACCGACGATGTGCTGGCGACGAGCCCGGTGTCGCCGCGGATCGGCGTGGCGTGGGACGTCAGCTCGAATCACCGCACGGTGGTGCGCGCCCACTACGGCCGGTACACGGATCCGGCCTTCGTCCAGCCAGTCCTCCTGACCGACTATGCCAACCGGTCCGTGCAGATCGTCGCGCGGGTCGTCGCACCGGATGTCTTCGAGGAAATCTCGCGGCAGGATTTTCGCGATCGGCGCATCGATCCCGACATCCGGCACTCATACGTCGACCAGTTCGTCGGCGGCGTCGAGCATCAGCTCGGCGGACGACTCGCCATCCTCGGTCAGTACATCCACCGCGAGTTCGGGGCGTTCGCCGCCTACGTGACCGAGAACCTGTCGTGGCTGCCCGTCGAGCGTCCTGACCCCGGACCCGACGCGCTCCTCGGGACCGCGGACGATGGCGCGGTCTTCACCGTGTATTCGCGCGTGGTGACCGGCCCTGCGACCAGCGTTTACACGAATCTCGACAACGCCTGGCGGCAGTATCGCAGTGGGCAGGTCGTCGTCCGCACGACGGCCGCTGGTCCGTGGCAGCTGCAGGCGTCGTATACGCGTTCACAGACGCGCGGCACGATGACGACGGGCCTCCATGCCAACGCCGGGGTTCGCTTCCAGGGGAGCACCACCACTCCCAACGTCCTGATCAATGGCGACCCTCCAGGGTTCGACCCGGCGAACGAAGCCAAGGTGCTGGCCCTCTGGAACCCGCAGCGCTATGGAGGCTGGATCGTGAGCGGCGTGTTCCGCCATTTGACGGGCGGTGCCTGGGGGCGCACCTTTGTCGCGACGGACCTGCTGCAAGGCAGTGCGCAGATCCGCGCCGAGCCACGCGGAACACGCCGGCTGCCCAACATCAACCAGCTCGATGTGCACATCGAAAAGACTGCGCGGTTCGGGGGCCGGACGCTCGGTGGCTATGCCGACGTCTTCAATGTGTGGAACCAGGGGGTGCCCGACTCGGAGTTCCCGGACATCGTCAATTCGGCCTCCGGCCCGAACCTGGGCGTGCCATTTCTGTGGCGTCAACCACGTCGGGTGAGACTCGGACTGAGGGTGACGTTTTGACTCGAGTCGCTCAGTGCACAGAGCGCCCCGACGCTACTTCCGCTCGAGCGGCTTCAGCGCCAGCGTCCACTTCAGCGGCACGCGCTGCGGCGTGTAACAGACCTTGTCGTCGCACGCCTGGTATTCAAGCGCGCCGCTCAGCGTGATTGACTGTTGCAAGCGAGGAGCTTCTGCGCCTCGCGCGTCGCGAGAATCGTCACGTCCTGCACCAGACGAAACGGCTTCTGATACACCTCGACCCGTTCGTCGAGCGGCTTGAAGGTGTAGATCTCGGACGGCGGATACGTTGGCGGATGTGAACGGAGCCATGGCTGGGCATCGAGCGCGAGCCGCACGACGCGATAGGTGTGCTTGCCTGGGGCATAGACGTGCATCCCACGCCTCGGCTGGACGTCGACCACGATCGACACCCGCCCGCCGGGTGCGACCTGAGCGTCGCTCACCGCCGCCATCACCATGAGATGCGGGGTCTCGGCGGTCACCGCTGGACCAAACGCGCTCACGCCCTGCCGGACCAGCAGGCTGGCCGCGGTGTTGCGCTCCTGGTAGGCGTCTTCGAAGTGGCGCGACTGCACCGTGCCGCGACGATCGACGATGAACGTGCCCGGAAACGGGATCCCGAAGGTCTGCGTGCCCGGTTCGACCGTCGTGTTGAGCAGGCCAAGCGCCGGATGATCGCCGAGCCGCGATCGGAGATCAGCGGAAAAGTAATCCGACGCGAATCGGCAAACGCCTTCAGCGTCTCAGGGCTGTCGTAGCTGATCGCGACCAGTCCGAGACCTTCCTTCTTCAGATCGTCGAGATGGCTTTGCAGCTCCACGAGCTGCGTCTTGCAGTAGGGTCACCAGTCGGCGGAACGAAAGAACACGAGCATCGTGCCCTCGCTTCCCGCCACCGATTGCAAGGTTTGCGTCTTGCCGAACTGATCGACACCGGAGAATTCCGGCACTCGAGCGCCAACGCTGGTCCGACCTTCGTCAGATCCGGTTGCTGGGCGCCGACCGCCAGGGCCGTATAGACGAGAACCGCAGGAACGAAGAGGAAGAGGCGTCGGCGCATCAGGATCATCTTACAGAGGCTTCGACGCTGCAGAGACGAAACGGTTACTCGGTGCCAGGGTGCCAGGGTGCCAAGGGTGCCAGGGTGCTTCAGTGCCAGGGTGCTCCAGTGCGAGGGTGCTCCAGTGCGAGGGTGCTCCAGTGCCACGGTGCGTCAGTGCTACGGCACTGATGGCACGGAGCACTATGGCACCCGAGCACTCTGGCACCCTGCACCCTTGGCACCCTGGCACCCGCCTCCCGAGCTCTATCGCTTAACCGCCTCGTAAATCGACGCCGCGCCACCGCCGATTGCGGCGCCGATCAGAGCGCCCTTCTTGCCGCCAGCTATGGCACCGACGCCAGCGCCAGCGCCGGCGCTGCCGCCGATGACGAGCGCAGTTTTCTTCCACGACCGCTTCGGCTCGGTTTCACGGACCACTGTCCGCTGAACGCGCGGGCGGACGGTGCGAGCGACGGGGCGCTCGACGATGTCGGGCTGCACGTAGGAGACGGGCTGCACATACCCTGCCGGTTGGCCGTAGTACGGCACGCCGGCCGGCATCGTGCGGGTCACGCACGTGACTTGAGCCACTTCGCGGCCTGCCACCAGCGTGCGCTGGAGTACAGCTTCCTGCGTCGGCTCGCACTGCACCAGCGTCGGCGCGGACGTCGCCGCCGAGCTCAGGCCTTGTACGTCCGCAACGGTCGCGGCATACGGCGCATTCATCTGCGCGGAGGTGGCCCAGGCGGGGTCGGGCGCGCTCGTCCTTGCGCTGACGCCACCAGAGCGACCACACCGGCTACCACTCCACCGATGGCCAATCCAAGAACGGCTCTCATCATCGTCGAACTCCTCTTGCGGCCCACGCTCCAAGGAATGTGCCACGTGGGCATCCGAGCTAGAGCACGATTTCCTCAATGATTTAGGCTCTGTCGACAAGGCGACGCGTCCTGTCGAGCGGCTGGCGCTGAGCCCTCCCGAGGACACCGGCCCGACCGCGGCGAGGCGGCACGTTCTATACTCCCGCCATGGCGCGAGTCCTCGTCGCGGAGGATGACCCCGATATTGCGAGCCTCCTCGCGCACTATCTCCAGCGCGCGGGGTTCGAGCCGAACTGGTGCAGACCGGCCGGGATATATTGCCACGGCTCGAGAAAGCGCCACCCGACTTCCTGCTGCTTGATCTGATGCTGCCAGGCGTGGACGGGCTCGAGGTCTGCCGCGCGGTTCGTGGCGACGAGCAGACCGCCGGCATCCCGATGATCATGGTGACCGCCAAGGGCGAGGAATCCGACCGGATTGTCGGTCTCGAGCTCGGCGCCGACGACTACATCACCAAGCCGTTCAGCCCCAACGAGGTCATCGCGCG
>CAWJEO010000033.1:0-44765 GCA_963841895.1 uncultured Acidobacteriota bacterium | reverse complement strand
AAACCACGCGACTGCGTCGTCCCGTGTCCAGCCTTGCGCAGTCAGCTCTCATCGATCGCTCCACGCCGCAGGTCCGTGTGCCCGCGGCCTTGGCCACGCCCGCGCGTTTGGCGATGGCTGCGGTCTCGCTGCTGATCGCTGCGCTGCCCTTCGAACGAGTGCTGTTTCAGGTTCCAGGCGGCCTCACCGTCACGACGCTCGAAGCCGTTGCCGCAGTGGCCCTGGCGCTCTGCGGATGGGCGCTGGCGATTCGCCGGGCCGGGATCCATTGGCCGGGACCGGCTCTGCCGGGCGTCGCGCTCGTCGCGGTCTTCCTCGTCGCGGCACTCATGGCGCCGGCCGACGTGCCGAATGCCTTGCGGTTCGTCGCGCGGATGGCGATGGCTGGGCTTGCGGCTCTCGTCGGTCGCCAACGTTGTCCAGGATGTGTCGCAGGTGCGGACCATCGTCCGCGCCATCGTGGGAATTGCCGCGCTGGTGGCCGCCGTCGCCGTTCTCGAGGCGTTGCAGGTGGCGTCCGTGATGAACGCGCTGACGGTCTTCCGGCCGGGCTTTCACGTGGTCGGCGGGCAGCTTCGCGCCACCGGGACGTTCATGTATCCGACCATCGCCTCGATGTTCTTCGAGGTCGCATTTGCGCTTGGCCTCTGGCTGGTCATCGAACCGGCGCCGCGGGCGCGCCGGGAGCGCCTGCTCGCAATCGTCGCGTTGGCGACAATCGGCGCGGGCATCGCGGCCACGTTCACACGAGCCGGGCTGCTCGGGATGGGAGCGGCGACGGCACTGATGGCTCTCGTCGTCTGGCGGTGCGGGCGCTCACGGGTTCAGCTGGGATCGCTGGCGGTGCTCACGATCAGCGTCGTGACCGCGGTGTTCCTGCTGCACTCGCCCGAGCTGTTGGCGACGCGGATGAGCACCGAGGGGTCGCAAGCCTGGTACGGTGCCCGCTACGAGGTCCCGCCGACGCTGCAGCTCGAGACCGGTTCGCTGCGCGAAGTTGACGTCACGCTGACCAACACCGGACGCCTCACCTGGGATTCGAGTCGCGAGCCGGCATTCGCGCTGGCCTACCACTGGCTGCGCAGTGGATCGGACGCGGTCGTGCAGTTCGACGGGCAGCGCTCGCGCTTCCCGCGACCCGTTGCGCCGGGGCAGCGGATCGCGCTGCGCGCGGCGGTGATCGCGCCCGGCCAGGCCGGCGACTACACGCTGGTGTGGGACGTCGTCCACGAAACGCGGGCGTGGCTCAGCACGGAAGGCGTCACGCCGGCCCGCTCGGACGTTCGGGTCTCAGGCGCCCCCCGCGCGGCGGTCGTGACGACGATGGCGCGATTGCCGCGGGCGGCAGCGCGTCCGGCGCGGCCGGAACTCTGGAGCGCGGCCCTCGCCATGGCCCGCGATCGGCCGTGGCTCGGCATCGGTCCGGACAACTTCCGACTGAATTACGGCCGTTACGCCGGAATCGATCGGCCCGATCCGCGCGTCCATGCGAACAACATGTACCTCGAGGTCCTCGCTGGCGCCGGATTGCCCGGACTCGCCGCGCTGCTGTGGCTGGTCATCGCCGTCGTCGCCGCCCTCGCCCGACGCACCCTGACCGCACCGCGCGATCGCGTCTTTGCCGCCGCCGCGTTTCTCGCCGCCGTCATCGTCATCGCCGGCCACGGACTGGTCGATTCGTTCCTCAGTTTCACTTCGACCTACCTGACGTTTGCCGTCGTCGCCGGCGCCGCCTTCTCGCGCGCCTGGGGTGTCGCCCTCCGTCGCACCCGTCGCACCTGATCGCACCTGTCGCACCTGGTGCACCCGTGCACCGCACCGCACCTAGTGCACCCGTCGCACCTGACGCACCTGTCGCACCTGGTAGTCATGCGTATCGCGTTTGACGGCACGACGCTCACGCCCGGGCGGACCGGTGTCGGTTACTACACCGAGCACCTGCTGCAGCACCTTGCCCGCGAAGTGGAAGTCTCGGGCGACGAGCTCACCGTCATCTCGAATCAGCCGATCGACACCGCGCAGCCGCTGCCGAAGCATGTGCGCGTCCACGACCGGCGGCGGTTCCCGCTCCGCATCGGCTGGATGCAGATGCTGGCGGCGCGAGTGCTCGAGGACATCCGCGCCGATGTGGCTCATTTCACAAACGGCATGCTGCCGCTCGGTACGGGCGCGGCGCGGGTCGTGACGATTCACGACATGAGCCTCACGCTGTTTCCGCGCTGTCATCCACTTCGCCGGCTCGTCATCAATCGCCCTCTCCTGAGCCTGGCGGCCCGCGTGGCCGACGAGGTCGTGACCGTCTCGCACAGCGCGCGGCGGGATCTGCTGCGGCTCCACGGTATTCCCGCCGAACGGGTCACGGTGGCGCACGAAGCGGCGGGCCCGGGATTCGTGCCGATCGACGATCGGTCACGCCTTGCCAGGATTCGCGCGCGCTACGGCCTGCCCGAGCGATTCCTGCTGTACGTCGGGGCGATCGAACCGCGCAAGAACCTGCCGCGGCTGATGGACGCCTTCGCCGACGCGCGTCGTCAGGGCGTGGCCCACGATCTCGTTTGTGTGGGCCCGTACGGCTGGTCGTCGCGGGATCTCTACGAGCACATCGACCGGCTTGGCCTCCGACGCGCGGTGCACTTCACCGGCTACGTGCCGGTTGACGATCTGCCGGTCATTTACAACCTCGCCGACTTCTTCGTCTTCCCCTCAATCTACGAAGGGTTTGGCCTGCCGGTCGTCGAAGCCATGGCATGCGGGACGCCGGTGATCACGGCGAGTACCTCGTCGCTCGAGGAGATTGCCTCCGGCGCCGCCGAGATGGTCGACCCGCTGGAGACCGCGGCACTGACGCGGGCCATCGCGCGACTCGCGGCACACCCCGACCTGCGACAGCAGCTGTCTGCTCTCGGCCTCGTGCGGGCGAAGCAGTTCTCGTGGGCGAGAACCGCGCGCGAGATGCTCGGCATCTATTCGCGGGCAGCCGGGTTCAGTGTCACGCCGGTGCCGTCGCCGACACCGCCGTCTGATGCCAGCGTCGCGGTCAAGTCGGTGTCTCGCGGGGCGCTGTCATGACCGCGTCCGCCGGCCGCGCCGCGGCCCGCGCGACGACGCGCGCGTTCGATCGCCTGGCACACGACTACGATGCGCTCGCCGCCGGCGAGATCTTCCAGTTGCTGCGACAGCGCACCCACAACACCTTCGCTCGCTGCTTCACCCCCGAATCGCGGGTCCTCGAGATTGGGTGCGGCACAGGCATCGACGCCACGTTCCTCGCCACGACGGTCCGTAGCGTGGTCGCCTGCGATCCGTCGGAGGAGATGGTGAGCCGATCGCTGCGCCGGCTCGCCCATGCGGGCCTCGAATCGCGCGCGACCGTGCTGCCGTGCGGCCTCCAGGACCTCGCGTCGTTTCTCGACGCGCTGGCTTCGCCCCACGGCTTCGACGGCATCGTCTCGAATTTCGGGGCGCTGAACTGCGTCGAGCATCTGGCGCCGCTCGGCGCCCTGGCGCGGACCTACCTGCGCGACGGTGGCGTCGCGCTGCTCGGCTTGATGGGTCGGTCGTGCGCCGTCGAAGCGTTGTACCTCACGGCGACGAGACGGGCACACCTTGCGTCGCGCCGCCGTCACGTTGGCGCGGTCGCGGTGCCAGTCGCCGGCATCGACGTGCCGACGTTCTACCACCGTATCGCTGACGTGCGGAACGCATTGGGCACCGAGATGGTGCTGCAGTCGATCGAAGGAATCGGGGTGGCGATTCCGCCGCCGTACCTCGAGCCGCGATGGCAGCAGCTTCCGCGCACGGTGCGGGGCCTGGTGACCACGCTCGACTCGCTGCTGGCGCCGTTCCCGCCCTTCAACCGCGTCGGCGATCACGTGCTGCTGCAGTTCGTGAAACGAGGAGGCCGTCATGCGTGACGTGCTCCTCGGGCAGGCGTACTACCTTCGCTTCGATGCCAAGCTGTGGCGGGCGCAGCAACCGTACGCCCCGCTCGGTACGCTGTACGCAGCGTCGTACTTGCGCACGCGCGGGCACTCGACGGCGCTCTTCGACGCGATGCTCGCCCATTCCGAACGCGACTGGGCGACTGCGCTCGACGAGGCCCGGCCGCATGTCGCGGTCATCTACGAGGACAGCTTCAACTACCTGACCAAGATGTGCCTGCTGCGCATGCGGCAGGCGGCGCAGACCATGACCGCGCTTGCGCGGGCCCGTGGGATTCCGGTCATCGTGTCGGGTTCCGACGCC
This sequence comes from uncultured Acidobacteriota bacterium, assembly GCA_963841895.1. Lineage (GTDB taxonomy): Bacteria > Acidobacteriota > Vicinamibacteria > Vicinamibacterales > UBA2999 > JACCSI01. The sequence goes on along the minus strand of CAWJEO010000033.1, from coordinate 40,520 downwards.
ACCGATCACCCCGAGGTCTACCTCGAGGCCGGGGCCACGGCGGTCGTCCTTGGCGAGGGCGAGCTGACGCTGGCCGCCCTCGTCGACGCCATCGAACAACAGCAAGACCTCGCGTCGATCGACGGCGTGGCGTTCGCCGGACCCGACGGCGACGTGAAGCGGTCGCGGCCGCGGCCGTTCGTCCGCGATCTCGACGCGTTGCCATTTCCCGCGTGGGACCTTGTCGACGTCGATCGCTATCGCGCCGTGTGGCGTCACCGCCACGGCTATCACGCGATGAATCTGGCGACCACTCGCGGTTGCCCGTACCACTGCAACTGGTGCGCGAAGCCGATCTACGGCCAGCGCTACGCGGTTCGCGGCGCCGCGACTGTCGCCGACGAGATCGCGTGGCTCAAGCGCGACTACGCGCCCGACCAGCTCACGGTAGTCGACGACGTCTTCGGTTTGCAGCCGGGATGGCTGGAGCGCTTCGCGCAGGCCATCGATCGGATGCATGCCCGAATCCCCTTCAAGTGCCTGATGCGCGCCGACCAGGTGTCGGCCGACACGGTGCGGGCGCTGGTGGCGTCGGGCTGCCGCATGGTGTGGATGGGCGCCGAATCAGGATCGCAGCGCATTCTCGACGCGATGGAGAAGGGCACGCGTGTCGAGCAGATCCGCGACGCGGCGCGACGGTTGCAGGCCGCCGGCATCGAGGTCGGCCTCTTTCTGCAGTTTGGCTATCCGGGCGAGGGATGGGACGACGTCCAGGCGACCCTCGAACTCGTGCGTGCCATCGGCCCCGAAGACATCGGCGTATCGGTGTCGTATCCGCTGCCGGGGACCCGCTTCTATCAGCGGGTTCGCGCCGAGCTCGGCGAAAAGCAGAACTGGTTCGACTCCGACGATCTCGCGATGATGTACCGCGCGACCTTCGAGCCGGAGTTCTATCGCGTCCTTCACGACGTCGTCCATCACGAGTTCCGCGCAACCCGTCTGTCGCGCGAGCTTCGCGCCGCCGTGCAGCGGCCGGCGCGGCTGCGGGCGCCGCACCTGCGGCAGTTTGCCGCGTGGGCCTACAATCGCGCCGCCTTGCCGATTGCCGACCGGCGGCTTCGCGCGCTGGCGCGGCAGACCCGCCACGCTCCGGCACCGGGCCGCCTGGTACCGGCGCTGACCCAGCCCGCGGCCGCGATTCCGACTCGCCAGGAGGCACTCGGGCCGGCGGTGCATGCGGCGAGCGGTCCGGAGCCCGCGGAAACATGACCGCCGCGCGCCCTCGCATCGTTCTGTACAACCCGCACGCGGTGTTCTTCACGATGCCGCTGGCGCTGGTGGCGCTCGCGTCGGCGATCGACCGCTCGCGGTTCGACGTCGTGATCGTGGACGCCCGGCTCGAGCCCGATCCGCTGCGGCGTGTGATCGACGCCGCCGACGGCGCGCTGTGCGTCGGGTTGAGCGTGTTGACCGGCGCGCCGATTCACGACGCGCTCGCCGTCTCGCGCGCGATCAAGGCGCGCCATCCACACTGCACGGTGGTCTGGGGTGGCTGGCATCCGTCGCTCTTCGCCGACGATTGCCTCACCGAACCTTCGATTGACGTGGCGGTGATCGGACAAGGCGAGCGCACGTTCGTCGAGATCGTCGAGCGGCTGGCTGAGGGCGAGCCGGTGGCCGGGTGCCCAGGCACCGTCGCGCGCGATCGCGGCACTCTCGTGAATGCACCGCCGCGACCCCTCACCGATCTCAATCAGCTGCCGCCGCACGACTACGCGTTGCTGCCGGTCGAACGCTACTTTGCGCTCAAGCGCCGCCGTCAACTCGACTACATCTCGTCACAGGGCTGTCGCTTCCGGTGTGCGTTCTGCGCCGACCCCGCGGTGTACGGGCGCGGCTGGACCGGGCTCGATCCCGAACGCGTCGCGGCCGAGATCGCCGACCTCAAGCAGCGGTATGCAATCGAGGAGGTCGCGTTCCAGGACGAGACGTTCTTCACGCATGCCGCGCGAGTCGATTCGCTGGCCGACCGATTGATCGCGCGCGACGTGCGCGTCGACTGGACCGCGACGCTCCGTGCCGATCAGGCCTGCCGTATGGGCGAGCCACTCTTTGCCAAGTCGGTGCGGGCCGGTTTGCGCCGCGTGATGGTCGGCGTCGAATCGGGCTCGCAAGCGACCCTCGACCGCCTCAAGAAGGACATGCGGATCGAGCAGGTGCTCCAGACCGCGGAGCTCTGCGCCCGCCACGATGTTGGCGTGATCTTCAACTTCATCATCGGCTTTCCCCACGAGTCCGACGACAGCATGAACGCGACGCTTGCGCTCGCGAAGCGTTTGCGCAGCATGCACCCGCGGTTCGACACGCCGATCTTCTATTACCGGCCGTATCCGGGGAATCCACTCGCCGATCGAGCCCGCGCCGAAGGGTTCCAGTTCCCGCGCGGCCTCGAAGCGTGGGCTGACTTCGACTACGTCGGCGGCCGCGGCCCCTGGGTCACCGCCGCGCGATGGCGGCAGGTCGAGCGCTTCAAGTTCTACACCCGGCATGCGTGGGACGCCGGCGCCGCCTGGCGCTGGCCGCTCCGCGCCGCGTCGCGGTGGCGCTGCGATCGCGACTGGTACGGATTCCCCGTCGAAAAGGCGCTCGTCGAGCTCGTCCGCCCGCCGCAGCAGGTGTCGTAATGGATCTCCTGCTCACCCACGGCTACTTTCTCTCCGAGGACGCGGAAGAGCAGCGCATCATGCGGCCGCATCCGCCGCTCGGCCTGCTGTACCTGTCGTCGCACCTCAAGGCGCGTGGCGCCGACGTCTCGGTCTTCGACAGCACGTTTCAGCGGTTCGAGGACTTCGAGGCGCGCCTTCGCGATGCGCGTCCCGCCGTTGTCGGGATCGCCGTCAACCTGATGACCAAGCGCAACGCGCTCCGGATGGTCGCGGCCGCCCGCGCGGCCGGCGCTCGCGTCGTTCTGGGCGGGCCGGATCCGCCGCATCATGCGGAGCAATACCTTCAGGCGGGCGCCGACGTCGTGGTCATCGGCGAAGGCGAGCAGACACTCGAAGAGCTGCTGCCAATCCTGATCGATGGTCGGTGGGAGAGCCTGGAGAGTGTGCCAGGAATCGTCTATGGGCCTGGCACTCGGCACACGAGTGCCCGGTCGTTGATACCAGATCTCAACCATCAACCCTTTCCCGATCGCGAAGCCGTGGACATCCCCGCCTATCTTTCGGCGTGGCGGAAGCATCACGGATTCGCGCCCGTCTCGCTCATCACCGCACGCGGCTGCCCGTACACGTGCACGTGGTGCAGCCGGTCGGTCTTCGGCACCACGCATCGGCGCCGCTCGCCGGCCAACGTCGCCGACGAAGTCGAGATGATCGCATCGCGCTACCGCCCCGAGCGGTTGTGGTACGCGGACGATGTCTTCGCGATCCACAAAACCTGGACGCTCGAGTACGCGCGCGAGCTGCAGCGGCGCAGGCTCCGCTTCCCGTTCGAATGCATCTCTCGGGCCGAGCGAATCGACGACGAGGTGGCCGACGCTTTGTCCGAGCTGGGTTGCTGGCGCGTCTGGATTGGCTCGGAGAGCGGATCGCAGCGCGTGCTCGACGCGATGCAGCGGCGGGTGGACGTTGATCGCGTCGTCCATGCCTCCGGGCTTCTTCAACGGCGCGGCATCGAGGTCGGAATGTTCATCATGCTCGGCTACGACGGCGAGCGAGACGACGACCTGCGGGCGACGATTGCGCATCTGAAGCGCGCCGCGCCGGATGTGTTTCTCACCACCCTGTCGTATCCAATAAAGGGCACGCCGTATTACGACACCGTGGCGGATCGGATCCTCAGCGATCGGCCGTGGGCCGAGCGGAGCGACCGTGATCTCACGATTGCCGGACGGCCGACGCGGCGTTACTACGACTTCGCGCGGCGCTGGATCGTCGGCGAAGTCGATCGCCACCGTCACTGGAAGGAACGGCGCTACGCGCGCTCGCTGCGCGCGGCCTCGTCCGCGCTGGTCGGACGGGCCGGCATGAAGGTCGTCGCCGCACTCGAGGGGAGCGGCCGCCAGTCATGATCGTCCTCTTCAACCCGTGGAGCACGCCGTCGGCGAAGAAGCCGCTGCCCATGTCGCTCCTTGCAGTCGGCGCGCTCCTCGAGGGCGAGTTCGACTACGCCATCGTCGATGGCAACCTCGACCCGGAGCCGGTCGAGACGATCGCAGGGCATGCGGCGCGGCAGCCGTTGACGGCGATTGCGATCACGGTGATGCCGGGTCCGCAGCTGCAGCACGCCGTCACGGCCTCGCGGGCGCTGAAAGCGCGCCTGCCCGGCGTGCCCATTGTCTGGGGTGGCTACTTTCCGTCACAGCATGCCGAGGTCTGTCTTCGCGATCGAGCGGTCGACTACTGCGTTCGCGGACAAGGTGAGCGGGCGTTTCTGCAGCTCGCCCGAGTGCTGACCAACGGAGGCGCGCTCGGGGACATTCCCGGCCTGAGTTATCGCGCTGACGGAGCGATCGTGGAGACGCCGCTGGCGCCGCTCGTCCCGCTCGACGCGCCTGCCGATGTGGCCCTACGAGCGGGTCGAGATGCCGCGGTACTTTCATCGCCACTACCTCGGCGATCGTGTCGGCACGCACCATTCGTCCTATGGCTGTCCGTTCGGTTGCAGCTTCTGCGCGGTAGTCGGTATCGCGAACCGCAAGTGGGTGGCCGAGTCGCCCGATCGCGTCGGTGCCGTCCTCGAACTGCAGCACAAGCAGTACGGCGCCGACGCGGTGCAGTTCCACGACATGGACTTCTTCATCTCCGAGCCGCGGACCACCGCGATCGCCGAACGGATCGAGCGGCTCGGCCTGACCTGGTGGGCGCTCGGCCGCGTCGATGAACTGATGCGCTATCGCTCGACCACCTGGGAGCGGCTGCAGAAGAGCGGCCTCAAGATGGTGTTCTGCGGCGCGGAGTCCGGTTCGACCGAGACGCTCGCGCGGATGAACAAGGGAGGAACCGCGGCCGCGGAGCTGACGCTGGACCTGGCGCGCCGCATGAAAACCTACGGCGTGGTTCCCGAGTTCTCGTTCGTCGTCGGCAACCCACCGGATCCGGAAGGCGATGTGGCCGGCACGCTGGCGTTCATCCGCCGCATCAAGGCGATCAATCCGGCGGCGGAGATCATCCTCTACGTGTACGCGCCGGTGCCGACGCTCGGCGGGGAGTTTCCATTTCCGGAGACGCTCGACGAATGGGTCAGCGATCGCTGGCAGGCCTTCTCGCTGCGCCGTGATCCGCGCACGCCGTGGTCGCCGGCTGACATTCGCCGACGCGTCCGGAACTTCGAGACTGTACTCAACGCCTACTATCCAACCGTGACCGATCTGCGGCTGACGAAGGTTCGCCGCGGCGTGCTGCGCGCGGCCTCGGCCTGGCGGTACCACAGCGGCATGGAGTCGCGGCCGCTCGAGCTGAACCTGCTCCAGCGGGTGCTGCACTATCAACGTCCAGAGACGACGGGATTCTGATGGCGCGCTCTTCGACGTGCATCGATCGCGATCTCTACGCTGAGTGGGCGCCGCACTACGCCGCGGAAGCGCACAATCCGCTCATGCGGGTCGAGCAGCAGGCGGTGATGGAGCTGCTGCCTGACCCAGCCGGTCAGCGGGTCGTAGACGCCGGGTGCGGGACCGGCCGCTACGCGCGGCTGTTGAAAGACGCGGGCGCCGCGTCGGTGATTGGGATCGATCGCTCGGCCGCGATGCTGTCGCATGCGTGCCAGTGCGGCGCGACCTATGTTCGCGCCGACATTCGAGCGCTGCCACTGCCCGAGATGAGTGCCGACCTGATCGTCTCTGGCTTGATGCTGCCGGACGTCGACGAGCTCGGACGAGTCCTCGCGGAATGGCACCGCGTCCTCAAGCCGGGCGGCGTCATCGTGTGCTCGACGCTCCATCCTGTCGGGGCCGAGCTCGGCTGGACGCGGACGTTCGACACGCCGCGTGGCACGCGCTCGATTCCCGCGCATTGGCACACCCTGGACGAGCAGCGTCGGGCGTGCCGCGAAGCAGGCCTGATCACCGATGCCGTGGCCGAGCCGTGCCTCGACGCCGAGTCTCGAACCGAGCCTCGAGGCGGGCCGTCGTCACGGCGCGCGATCCGCGGCGGCATCGCTGCCCGTGGCGCTGGTTCTTCGCGCCAGGCGCCCGAGGTTGCCGTGATCTGGAGTGCGCGGGCAGTGACGTTCACCAACGCGCGCGTTGTGACGCCCGGTGACGAACAGGTTGATTCGATCACCGTGCGCGGCGGACGCATCGATCGCCTCGGCGGTTCTCCGCACGCCGACTGACGTCGTCGTGGATCTCGATCAGGCGATTGTCTTTCCCGGCCTGATCAACGCGCACGATCACCTCGAGCTCAACTCCTTCGGCCGTCTGAAGTGGCGGCCTCAGCACGCGAACGTTCGCGAGTGGATTGCTGACTTTCAACCGCGGTTCGCGGCCGATCCCGATCTCGCGCTGGCACGCCCCGACACGCTCCCCGATCGACTGTGGGTCGGCGGACTCAAGAACTTGTTCAGCGGCGTGACGACGGTTTGCCACCACAACCCGCTGCACCGGCCGCTCTTCGCGCGGTTTCCGGTTCGCGTCGTCAAGCAGTTCCGCTTCAGCCACTCGCTGCAGATCGACGGTGCCACGGTGGCCGACGCCTGCCGCGCGACCCCGTCGGAGTGGCCGTGGGTGATTCACGCCGCCGAAGGCGTCGACGCCGAGGCCGCGCACGAAATCGACGCGCTCGATGAGCTCTCGTGTCTCGGGCCGAATACGGTCCTCGTCCACGGCGTAGCGATTGATGCACGGCAGTGCGCGCGCGTGCTCGAGCGCGGCGCGTCGCTCATCTGGTGCCCGACGTCGAACGCGTTTCTCTTCGACCGCACCGCGGACGTGCGGCAGTTTGCGGCATCGTCGCGTCTCGCCATCGGGTCTGATTCGCGGCTGAGCGGCGCCGGCGATCTCCTCGACGAGATGCAGGGCGCGGCCGCGGCAGGACAGATTTCGGCCGCCGCCGTTGCGCGCGCGGTGACCGTTGACGCGGCAAGAGTGTTGCGGCTTCCGTGTGCGGGCCGGCTCGAACCCGGCCTGCCGGCCGACCTCACCGTGCTCGCGCCTCGCCCGGAGACGCCGGCTCAGGCGCTCGTGACGTCGACGCGTGCGGACGTGCGGCTGACGATGATCGAAGGCCAGCCGTTGTATGGGGTACCGGCGCTCGAGCCGGTCTTCGACGCATGCCGCATCGCGCATGCCCCGGTTCGCGTGGACGACGAGCCGCGGCTCCTGGCCCGCTGGATTGCGCGTCGCGCGGCGGCCATGACGGTCCGCGAGCCCGGCCTCGACGTCGGCGACTGGGGGAGGGGGTCAGTCGTGTTGCATTGGCCCGCAAGCCGGTGGGGTCAGGTCATGAATCATGAATTGGCCCATGCTCCGACAGGCCGAACATTGAAATTTCTGCACGAGTTCACGATTCTCGACCTGACCCCCCTGACCGGTGCCGCGTTCACGATTCATGACCTGACCCCCTGCCCCCGTGCCACCCGCGCCACCCCGCGGGTGAGCGCCTGATGTTCGCGCTGAGCGAAGCCGGCCGGCGGCTGCAGACGCGATGGAGCCACCGGATTCAGTCGCTGCCGATCCTGGCGCTGACGGTGCACAGCGCCTGCAACTGCCGCTGTGTGATGTGCGATATCTGGAAGGCCAACGCCGACAAGCGCGAGATCTCGACGGCGGATCTCGATCGGCATCTCGACGACATCCGCGCGCTGCGCGTGCAGCGGGTGATGCTCACCGGCGGCGAACCGCTGATGCACAGCAACCTATGGACGCTGTGCGATCGGCTCCGCGACGCCGGCATCGGCATCACCCTCGTCACGACCGGGTTGCTGATCCAGCAGCACGCCGAAGCGATCGCCCGATCGATCGACGAAGTCGTCGTCTCGATCGACGGTCCGCCTGACGTCCATGACGCCGTTCGAGGGACGAAGAACGGCTTCCACCGGATCGCGCGCGGCCTGCAGGCGCTGCAGGCCGAGCCCAAGCGTCCCACGCACGATCGTCCGCTCCGTGGTGCAGCGCGCAAATCACGCGCGACTGCCGCAGACCATCGAGGCCGTCCAGCGTCTAGGCGTCGGCCAGTTGTCGTTCCTGGCGGCGGACGTGAGCTCGTCCGCGTTCAACCGCCCGACCGCCTGGCCGGCCGAACGCCGAGCGGAGGTCGCCCTCAGCGTTGACCAGGTGCATGCGCTCGAGGCGAGTATCGGCGACGCGCGCAATCGCTGCGCCGTTGTGCTCGAGAGCGGCTTTGTCGCCGGCGGCCTGGCCGCGCTGCAGCGGATTCACGCTTACTACGCGGCGCTCGCCGGCCTCGGGTCGTTGCCACAGGTTCGCTGCAATGCACCGTGGGTCTCGGCCGTCGTCGAGGCCGACGGCGGCGTCCGTCCGTGCTTCTTTCAGCCCGCGTATCCGCGGCCTGACGGTGGTGGGCTGCTCGACGCGCTCAACTCCAGTGACGCCGTCGCTTTCCGCGCCTCGCTCGACGTCTCGCGCAACGAGACGTGTCAGCGCTGCGTGTGTTCGCTGCGCCTCTCGCCTCTTGCCGACGTCGGCACGAGCGACGTATAGAGATCCGAGATCGCGCGCGCCGACCAGTCGGCGTCGTACTCGGTCGCGCGCAAGCACGCAGCCGCACCCAGCCTTGCCCGTTCGTCGCCGTGCTGCACCAGCCAGAGAATCGCATCCGCCAGCGACTCGTGATCGCCCGGCGCAACCGCGCACGCCGCCTGCGGCGCCCAGTCGTGCACGAACCCGACACGGGTGCCGACGACGGGCACACCTGCCGCTGCGGCCTCGAGCACGGCGATGCCGGACGCCTCGTGCAGCGACGACTGCACGTAGAGATGCGCGGCCTCGTGAAAGCGCCGAAGGTCCGCATTTCTCACGAACCCATGAAACGTGACCGCGTCGTTCAGCCCGAGACCCGCCGCCTCCTTCTGAACCCGGCCGCCCAAAGTGTCCTCACCAACGAGATCGAGCCGGACGTCGGCGTGTTGTCTGACGCGGGCCACCGCACGGAGCAGCGTCGTCTGATCCTTCACCGGGCTGAGGCTGGCGACCTGCAGCAAACGCCAAGGCGGTCCCGAAGGACGATCGACGATCGCAGGCGGGACGTCGATGCCGAGCGGCACCATGACCGAATCGCGACCTTGCGCACGCGCGGCCGCGCTCATGTAGTCGGTCGTGACGTGCACGCAGGTCGCCAGGCGGCACGCGAGCGACACGGCGGCTCGTCCTTTCGCCGTGCGCAGCTGGCCGTAGTCGATGGCCGGCAGATGCACGAACTCGCCGCTGCTGCAGGTGACGATGCTTGGAATGCCGAAGCGGCGGCCGGCAATCGAAGCGAGGAGCCCGGCCGGATCGATCCAGTAGCCGTGGACGATGTCGAACGGCCCGTGTCGCCGCATCGCGCGGGCGAGGGCCCGCCACTGCGCCCACAGACCCGCCGGCCGCCCGAGGTCGTGCACGGTGGCGCCCGACTGCGGATACGACGCTTGTGCTCGGGAGATGGCGGACGCTGAAGGCATGAACCTCGTGCCACTGCGAGAGCCGCTCGACCAGCGTGAGCAACAGCGGAATCACCTCCTCGGTCCCGCTCGGATGGAGCCCGCCCGTGACGACCACCGCGACCTTCATGGAATGACGACAAGTGTAGATGCAGAGATGTAGGAATGTAGCGATGTGGCGATGCAGGAATGTCGCGATGTAGAGATTCGTGATCTGTGATCTGATGATCTGGGGATCTAGGGATCTCGGGATCTCGGAAGGCCGCCCTTTGCTTCGAGGAGCGAGTAGCTTAAAGTGCTGCGCACTGACTCATGACCGATGTGCTCGATCCTGCGCGCATGATTGAGGCGGCGCAGCAAGCCGCCGCTGACGGCGACTATTCCGAAGCCGAGCGGCTCTTGCGTGAGGCCGCCGCCAAACAGGAACTCAGCCTCGGCTCACTCCATCCGGACCTCGCGAGCACGCTAAATAACCTCGCCCTCGTCTGCGAGCGCACGAACAAGCTTGACGAGGCCGAGCGCGGGTACCGGCGCGCCCACGCGATTGCGGTCGCCTCGCTCAGCCCAGGGCATCCGTTCGTCACGACGAGCCTCAAAAACCTTGTCGACTTCTGCGCGGCGCACGACATTCCGATTTGGCGGCCACCAGCCGCCCCGTCAGACGACGAGACCTCGTCGCCAGAACCTGAGACCGAGGCGCTGCCCGAGCCGGTGCGGCCGGTCGACACGCCTGGCAGGGCGTGGCCGCTTCGCACGATCGCGGTGGCCACTCTCGGCGTGGCGGTAGTTGTCGCCATCGCGTTCGCCGTACAAAGGGAGACCACCGATACGTCGGATCCCCTCCTCCAGGCTCAGAACAGGTCGTCTGCCACTGACTCGCCGACAACGTCGGTGACGCCACCGGCCCCCATAAGCGAAGCACCAACCCGCGATCACACTCGAGAGGCGTGCTGATCCGCCGCCGGCGCCTATCGAACGGCCCGATCGGCCAGAGACGAGCATCACGCCGGCATCAGTGAGCGTGCTGAACGCTCAATTGTGCACTGCCCTCGAAAAGCAAGGGTCACCCGACTGGCAGTGCGCGCCAGCGAACGGCGATCTGCAACCTGGTACCTACATTTTCTACATGCGACTGCTGACGAACGCGGATACGACCGTCGAGCATCGCTGGTACCGCGGCGAACGCGTGCAGCAGGTCAGGCGGCTTCGGGTGACCGCGAGTCCAGGCAGAGGGTATCGGATGTTCAGCAGCAATACCGTCAGCCCAGAACAGGCAGGCGATTGGAAGGTCGAGCTGCGCGGAGCCGATGGGACCGTCCTGTGGGAAAAGCAGTTCGTCATCCGCTGACGGCGCACCAGCCGAGATCGGAACGTTTGGCGCCTGTTGCCTGATCGTGCTGCGGTATTCGTGAGATGACTTCTAGCGTCGCCGGCGCGCGACGAGCGCTGTGTAGGCATCGACGGTGCGATGGCCGACGACGGGCCAGTCGAGCGTTGTCGCGAAGTAATCGCGAATTTCGGCTCGGCTTGGGCGTTGTTCGAGATGAGCGGTGGTTCGAAAGGCGGCTGCGCAGGCGGCGGCATCGCCAGGCTTCCAGAGCACGGCGACGGGTCCGGCGAGCGCGCGGAATGCCGGGATGTCGGTGACGCACGGGGTGACGCCCGCGGCGAGGGCTTCGATGAGCGCGTAGCCGCTCCCTTCGTGGCGGCTCGCGCTCACGAACACGTCGGCGGCGCTGTAGTAGTCGGCGATGCGCTCGTGCGGCACCGCGCCGGCGAGCGCGACGCGGCCGTTCAGCACCGAAGATCCTGAGACGCGCATGCGCACCTGGGCCTCGAGTTGACCGCCCTGGAAGATCATCGTGGCGTGGGCCTCGGGCAGGTGCGGCAACGCCTGCTCGAACGCATCGAGCATGGTCATCGGGTCCTTCCCGGGTTCGAGGCGGCCGACCCAGAGCAATTCGAGCGGACCGCGCATTCCCGTGCGATCTGCGGCTTCGCGTCGATCGGTCGGCGTCAGCGTCGTGCTCGCTTCCGGGATCTCGATCACCGCGACCGACGCCGGCAGTCCAGCCGCGCGCCACCTGTCAGCGAGCTCGGCGGCCGTGAACGTACAGGCATCGACGACCGCGAATGCCTGCGACCACCGCGCCGCGGTGAGCCGATCGAGCGGCCAGGGTAGTGTCCTTGGCAGCGCGCCTGAATGATCCTGAAGCACGATGACCGCGTCCGGCAGCGCGGCCCGGAGCGCGAGGACCGCCGCGGGAAACATCAGGCCGTTGACATGGACCACATCCGGCTGCGCCGCGGCGACGACCGCGACCGTCCCTGCCACCTCGTCCCATGGGCGCGGCGTTCCGCGCCCGCCGTCGGCGACGAAGACGTACTCAACCGCATCGCGTCGCAGGCGTGCCTCGGCACTGAAGCGTTGAACGGTCTGGACCGACGCGCCGCCGGCGGCGACGGCATCGCTCCATCCGGTCAGCGTGTGGTAGTTCGCGAGCAGCGCGTCGGGACTCGCGAGCCGCTCGTCGAACGCGAGATTCAGCTGGACGACTCTGAGCATTTAGTAGCGAGCGCCGTTCACTTGTAGCATGGTGGTTCGCTCCCGGTGACGGGAAGACTGGATGCCACCATGTTTACCCGCGAATTCCTCCGCGACGCCTACCGTCATATGGAATGGGCCGACGCCGAAGTCTGGGCGGCGGTCCCGCTCGACGGCCCGCCCGATCCTACGGCTTCGATTGCTGCTCGTCCACGTCCATACGGTTCAGCGAGCGTTCCTGTGGATGTGGACCGCGAAACCCCTGACAGACGCGTTTCGCACACCGGAAAGTTTTGCGACGCTGGACGAGGTCAGGACGTGGGCCCAGCCCCTCTATGTTGAGCTCGCAGCGTTTCTGTATCTGCAGAACGACGAGAGCCTCGCGGCGCCGTTCGAGCTGCCGTGGGCCAAGCTGATCGAACCGCAGATCGGACGGCCCGCCTCGATTTCGACTGTCGGCGAGACCTGCTTCCAGGTCGCCAGCCATTCGACGTATCACCGCGGCCAGATCAATGCGCGGCTGCGGGAGCTCGGAGCGAAGCCGCCGCTCGTCGATTACATCGCCTGGGTCTGGTCCGGCAAACCGCCGCCGCCGTGGCGGGCCATCGGCGAGTTGAAACCATGAACAGCGTCGACCAGCTCGATCGGGGGCTTTTCATTCGCCAGGCCGTCCCCGCCGACGCCGTTGCGCTGGCACGTTTCGCGGAGGACACCTTCCGCGACGCATTTGCCGCCGGCAACGATCCGGACGACATGGCGGTCTATTGCGCCTCGGCGTTCGCCCCGGAGATTCAGGGCGCACAGATTGCCGATGCGGCAATCGAGACGCTGGTCGTGGCGGATGCCGGCGGAGCCTTCGTCGCGTACGCACAACTGCGAGAAGGCGCGCCGGAGGTTGCGAGCGGACCGGCGCCGATTCGAGCTCTGGCGCTTCTACGTCACGGCCGCGCATCGCGGCCGCGGCATCGCGCAGCGATTGATGACCGCGGTCATGGACGCGGCGCGCGCCCGCGGCGCGGAAACTCTCTGGCTGGGCGTGTGGGAGCACAACGTCCGGGCGCAGAAGTTCTATCGGAAGTACGACTTCGTCGACATCGGCGCGCACACCTTCGCGCTCGGCCGCGACCGCCAGACCGATCGACTCATGGCGCTGGACCTGACGCGTAACCGAGGTTCCGAAGTTCCGAAGTTCCGAGGTTTCTAAGTTCCAGGTTTCCGGTTTCGAAGTTCCGGGGTTGCGCGGTTCGGGGTTGACGATTCGCGAACCTTGAAACTCCGCAACCCGAAACCGGAGCACTTCGGAACCCAGGAACCCAGGAACCTCGAAACCTCGACCGGTAATCGGGAAGCCGGAGCCCCGCATTCGCCCGGTTGGAGCTCCGCGCTCCGTCCCTCGGATCGCCGAAAGTCCGCACTATTCCGCCGCATGGCCGGACTGGCCCGGGATGTGCACTGCCGGGCCGGCAACGCCTGGCGTCACTCCCGTGCAAGGTTTCTCGACTTCCCCGTTCTACGGGGGAGGCGACCGCATGCCGTTCGCCCCGCGAGGACCGCGGGGCGCGCGGTGTCGGCCTCTCCAAGGAGCGCGTCATGCGTACTCGACTGTTTGTGGCGGCCGCGGCACTGTCCCTTCTCTCCATCAGCGGCCTGATCGCCCAGAACCGCGGCACCATCACCGGCACCGTCGTCGACGATCAGGCACGCCGTTGCCCGGTGTCGCGGTTGAACTCACGGGACCTGACACTCGGAAAACGGTGTCGGATGCCCGCGGCCGCTTCTCGTTCGGGCTTCTCGCGCCAGGGGCATATCAGATTCGCTTCCGGCTGGCCGGCTTCAACGACGTCGTGCAGGCCGCCACCGTCCAGGCGGGCGCGACAGCGAGGCTGACCGCACGGATGGCGGTCGCGTCGCTCCAGGAATCCGTGACGGTCACGGGTGAGGCGCCGCGAGTCGATCAGCCGGGCCAGCAAGGACGCCGCGGGGTACCGTGGCCGAGCTCGCGGCCCCACCACCGCCACCAATTCGTCCGCCGCGCCGGCGGGTATCGTCGGCGGCGCCGGGAGGCCCACTATCCGGATGCCGCTCGCCAGGAGGCCGCAACGCCGATCCTTTCAACACCGAAGCCTACGACCCCATCGACGAGAACCCTTCCGGCGCGTCGCCGTCGATCCGCTCTCGACGTTCTCGATCGACGTCGACACCGCGTCGTACGCCAACGTGCGCCGCTTCCTGAACGGCGGATCGCTGCCGCCGGCCGGCGCGGTGCGCATCGAAGAGCTGATCAACTACTTCCGCTTCGACTACCCGCAGCCGACGGCGACGCAGCCGTTCTCGGTCACGACCGAGCTCGCCGAGTGCCCGTGGAACCCGAAGCACCGGCTGGCGCTGATCGGCCTGCAGGGCCGCGAGTCGCCGACGAGAAGCTGCCCGCCGCGCAACCTCGTGTTCCTGATCGACGTGTCGGGCTCGATGGACGACGCCCGACAAGCTGCCGCTCGTCCGCAACGCGCATGCGCATGCTCGTCGACACGCTCACCGCGCGCGACCGCGTCGCGATCGTCGTCTACGCGGGCTCGAGCGGGCTCGTGCTGCCGTCGACGCGCGGCGATCAGCAAGACGCGCATCCACCGCGCGATCGCCGAGCTCGAGGCCGGCGGATCGACCAACGGCGGCGCAGGGCATCCAGCTCGCCTACCAGCGTCGCGCGCGAGCAGTTCGTCAACGGCGGCATCAACCGCGTCATCCTCGCCACCGACGGCGACTTCAACGTCGGCGTCACCAGCCAGGACGAGCTCGTTCGCCTGATCGAAGAGCAGCGCGCCAGCGGCGTGTTCCTGTCGGTGCTCGGCTTCGGCACCGGCAACCTCAAGGACTCGACGATGGAGAAGCTGGCCGACAAGGGCAACGGCAACTACGCCTACCTCGATTCGCTGCACGAAGCGCGCAAGGTGCTGGTGCGAAGAGGCGGGCGGCACGCTCGTGCACGATCGCCAAGGACGTGAAGATCCAGGTCGAGTTCAATCCGCGCGACCGTCGCCGGCTATCGCCTGATCGGCTACGAGAACCGCATGCTCCGCAACGAGGACTTCAACGACGACAAGAAGGACGCCGGCGAGATCGGCGCCGGCCACACGGTCACCGCGCTCTACGAGATCGTGCCGGCCGGCGTGGCGATGGACGCGCCGGCGCGTCGATCCGCTGAAGTATCAGGCGCCGCCGGCGCGTCCGGCCGGCGCGTCGGCCGACGAGCTGCTGACGGTCAAGCTGCGCTACAAGGCGCCGGATGGCGACGAGAGCCGGCTGATCTCCGCCACAGTCGGCACCCGCGCGCAGACCATGACCGCGAACGTCGGCTTCGCGTCGGCGGTCGCGGAAGTCGGGATGCTGCTCCGGCAGTCCAAGTACGCGCCGGCGGCGAGCTACTCCGCGGCGGTCGCGCGCGCGCGCCGCTTCCGGCAGGACGATGCCGAGGGGTACCGCGCCGAGTTCGTCAAGCTCGCCGAGCTCGCGGCAAGCCTGTCGCGGATGAACACCGAAGCCCGAAAGGACTGAAAAATCGCATCTCGTGCGCTAGGCTATCCGGCCATGCGCATCCGATCCCATTCGTGGGTGCTCCCGGCGAGTTTCATCGCCGCCTCCGCGGTGATACTCGGTTTGATCGGGACGTTCTGGAAACTGAAGTCGGCTGAGGCCGGTGGGGTCCCCACCGGCCTCATGATCGTCCTCAGCATCTTCGGGCTGACGGGCGTGCTCCTGCTCTATGCCGGACTCAAGACGCTCTTTAGCTTGGTTCGCCATGGCACCTGGTCGCTTGATTGCCAGGATGGCGGCGGCGTCCTCGGCCAGCGATTCCCGGTGTCGATCCTGCCGGCCAAATCAATCACCGTTGACGGCGAGGTGCAGTGGAAGCTCCGGTGTATCGAGCGGCACGTGGCCCGTCACCGGGAGCACGGCGGCGGCACTCACACCCACACAACGGGCATGTACGCTTTGGGAAACGGGCGGGACGCTGCGAGTCACGACGCTCACGCCGCAGCACGGGATGACGATTCCAGTTGCCGCTACCCGAGACCGGCATCGCGTCGCGCGACCAACGGACCGGTTCGAGCATCATCTGGCAAGTGAACGTGGTCGTGCCGATCCTCGGCGGCGGTTCGCACGAATCCGTCTTCGACGTGCCGGTGCGACAGCCCGCCGGCGTGAGGACCGACGGCCGCCTCCCGCGTGACTCGCGACTGACCGCGTCAGGGTTGAAGCGTCGTGACGGCCGTCGTCACCAGGTCGATCGATTCGAAGGCCACGCTCAAGATCCGCCGATCGTCCTGCCCGTAATCCGCGGGCGAAAAGTTCCCGGCGCCGAGCGCCAGCGTCAGGTCGGTGATCCCCCGTCGGATGGTCACCGGCACCCGGATCACTTCGTCCGGCTTGATCACGAACGAGGTGGTCTCGCCGCCGTTCGTCACAATCAGGACGCCTTCCTGCGCGAGGCCGACTGGAGTCTTGAGGCCGTGCACGAGCGCGACCGCCAGCACCAGCGTGGCCTGCAGCTCGATCGCGCGACGTGATCCGGAGTGCGCCGGCGATCGCGCCCAGCGCCAGCTGCGGCTCTGCCGGGTACCAGCCGCGTCGTCACCTCGATGAACGGCGTTGTCGGCAGCGCCTCCTCCGCGGCGGGTATCGCCACGCGCTTGAACAGCTCGTCGCCGATGTCCGGGCCGACGACCGGGAAAGCCGCCGTCACAAAGCCTCGGCATCGCGAGCGGCGAACGAGTCCCGATCTGTTGACGCGGTCTTCGCCGACGGCAGATGCCACACCACGTAGCGATAGTTGTTCGACGCGAGTTGATGGATCGCCGCCGGCTCGCATTGGGAGGGCGTGCCGTTGACGCGGATATCGAGCGGCGGCGCGCGCCTCGGCAAACAGGCACGGCGAGACCGGATGACGCGCGAAGCCTCTCGACACGTACCCGCCGGCGATGCCTTTCCCGTGCGT
Source organism: uncultured Acidobacteriota bacterium (assembly GCA_963841895.1). GTDB lineage: Bacteria > Acidobacteriota > Vicinamibacteria > Vicinamibacterales > UBA2999 > JACCSI01. The sequence goes on along the minus strand of CAWJEO010000033.1, from coordinate 23,400 downwards.
CATCTGCAGCGCCTGATATCGCGCCGAGAAGTCCATTGGCGAGATGTGGGCAGCGGACGCATCGGCAGGTCCAGCACGCCGTAGTGCTCGCCGTCGCGCGCCAGCGCGGTGTAAAGGCCAGGCACGCGCGGCAGCTTCAGCGTCGGCCATGGCTTCGGCCACGTCTCGAGCAGTAAAGCCCCAATCGCGATCGCCGCGACCGTCCATTCGCGCCGGCGTGCGGTGACCAGCGCGCTCATGCCAAGCCCGGCGGCCGCGGCAAGGCCGACGAACCCGACCTGCAGGAACCGTGAGGGTGTGCGGAGAAAGTCGAGTCCCGGCAGCGCCGCAATCCACGCGTAGGGGAGCGGCACTCCCGTCTCGCTGCCGGCGACCCGCAGCGTTGGCCCCAGCGACAGCACGACGCCGGCCGTCGCAATCGTGACCCAGAGCAACGACCGCTGACGATCCTTGATCACCGCCGCGAGACAGAGGATCGCCACGATCAACGGCACCGCAACTTCGGTCTCGATCTCCGGTTGGATGCCGCGCGCCGCAAGAGTCGCCGAGGTCCAGTCGCCGAACATCTGGCTGAACGACGGCGGCAGCACAAGCTGCACGGCGTCCGGCTGATGGCTCGCCGTCTCGCTCTGGCGATCGACCACGACAGCTGGATCGGCGGCGGCATTGACGATGGCGGCGAGTTGCGGGCCGGCGAGCGCGAGCGCGGCCAGCGCCGCCCAGATGCTCCGCCGCGCGACCGCCCGTCGATCGATCTCGCCAAGGAGGGCCGCCAGCGCGACGAGCGGGGCGATCAACGCGACCTGCACGAACTGAAACGGGCTGTGCAGGATGAGGAGCAGCGACACGACGCCGAAGGCGCCGCACCAGGCCGGCGACCGGCGGGCGTCGAGCGCACGGCGCAGCACCAGCAGCGCGAGCGGCATCAGCCCCAGAAAAACTTTCGCGAGGTGACCGCGCAGCCCGACGAGATGCACGGGCGCGCTCAGCAGGACCACGCCGGCGACCAACGACGCAGCGCGCGAGCACCCAAGCTCGCGGGCGAGCGCGTACATCGCGACACCGGTCAGGATCAGCCCGATCAGCAAGCCGCCGTTGTGCGCGGCGATCGGACCCAGCGGCCAGAACGGCAACGCGAGGATGCCGGCGAACGGCCCGACCGATTGCAGCCGCAGCGAGATGCCGGTTGGGTAGTAGAGCAGGGAGGTCGAGAAGAACGGCTCACGGCCGGCCACGGCCTGCGCCGTGTGCCAGGTACTCCACAGGTCGGCGAGCGCGTCGAGGCCCGAGCCGGTCAATGCCGTCGTGAAGTCACGCGCCAGCGGCCACGAGATCGCGATCGAGAGGCCGGCAAAAACGGCCAGGATGCCCGCGCGTTCGCGGACTGTTGCAGAAGAAATGGGGCAGGCCCTTTCCTACACTACGGCGCGGTCGGCGTCGTCGAGACCGCGATCGATGATCGCAAACGCCTCGCGCAGCTCGGCTTCCGTGATGCAGAGCGGCGGGTTCGTGAAGAACGTATTCCATCGGACGAACGTGTAGAGCCCTTCGGTCCGGAAGTGCTTCCGAGCGCCTGCATCTCCGGCGACGTGCCGTTGAACGGCGCCATCGGCTCTCGCGTCGTCCGATTCCGGATCAGCTCGACGATGCCGAAGAGTCCGATCGAGCGGACGGCGCCGACCGACGGATGCCGCGCCTCGAGATCGGCGAGCAGTTCTTTCATCAGCGCCCCGCGCTCGACGGCGCGATCGATGAGGCGGTCCTCTTCGTAGACGGCAATCGTCGCCAGCGCGCAGGCGCAGGCCAGCGGATGACTGTTGTAGGTCAGGCCGCCGTAGAACACGTTGTCCTTGAAGTGATCCGCAATCTTGCGGCGAAGGCCGACGGCCCCAAGCTGGACGTAGGCGCGCGGTCAATCCTTTCGCCATCGTGATGATGTCGGGCACGACGTTCCAGTGATCGACAGAGAACCACTTGCCGGTGCGGCCGAAGCCGGCCATCACCTCGTCGGCAATCATCACGATGCCGTACTTGTCGCAGAGGGCGCGCACGCCCTGGATGTAGCCGTCCGGCGGCACCAGGATGCCGTTGGTGCCGACCACCGGCTCCATGATGAAGCCGGCGATCGTCTGCGCCCCTTCGAGCTGAATCGACTTCTTCGAGATACGCGAGCGCATCCGCCGCGGTATCCCAGCCGCGCTGCACGCCGTGGTACGGATTGAGGACATGGACAATGCCCGGCAATCCCGGTTCGGCCGCCCACCGCCGCGGATCGCCCGTCAGCGTGATCGAACCAGCTGTGCCGCCGTGGTACGAGCGATAGAAGGCCAGAATCTTGTGGCGCCCGGTGTACCAGCGCGCGATCTTGATCGCGTTCTCGTTGGCTTCGGCGCCGCCGTTGGTGAAGAAGAACGCGTCGATGTCGCCAGGAGTGATCTCGGCGAGCTTGGCGCCCAGCCGGGCGCGGGCCTCGGTCGCCATGAACGGGTTGGCGTAGGCGAGCACCGCCGCCTGATCCTGGATGGCCTTGATGACCCGCTCGTCACCGTGGCCGATGTTGACGCACATCAGCTGGCTGTTGAAGTCGATGAAGCGCTTGCCTTCCGGCGTCCAGAAGTAGATGCCCTTGGCGCGCGCGACCGGAATCGGATCGACCTTCGACTGCGCCGACCACTCGTAGATCGTGTGCTTGCGTGAGAGGGCGACGATGTCTTCGCCGGTCATGGGCGCCGGGGCTACGGTCGGTGTGGATGCCATGTGATCGTCCAGGAGTAATAGCCTACAACCGTACGAGGGACCAACCGCCCGTGCGGTCAGGAACCCGGGCACTATAATTACCGCCCTCTTCATGAGCCTGGCCAGCGGCACCCGCGTCGGTCCTTACGACATCGTCGGCCCGCTGGGCGCAGGCGGAATGGGTGAGGTCTATCGAGCCCGCGACCGCCGCCTGTCGCGCGACGTCGCCGTCAAGCTCCTGCCGGAGTCGTTTGCCGCCGATCCCGAGCGCGTGACCCGCTTTACGCGCGAGGCCCACCTCCTGGCCGCGATGAACCACCCGAACATCGCGCACATGTACGGTGTCGAGGAGATCGAACGCCAGTCGGGGCCGGCGTCGGCCGCGCTCATCATGGAACTGGTCGAGGGGACAACCCTCGCGGATCGACTCGCTGAAGGGCCGCTGCCGAGCGTCGAAGCGATCGCCATTGCGCGGCAGATTGCCGAGGCACTCGAATACGCCCACGACCACGGCGTTGTGCACCGCGATCTCAAACCTGCCAACGTCAAGCTGCGCGGCGACGGCGTCGTCAAGGTGCTGGACTTCGGACTCGCCCGCGCATTGGTGCCGGGAACGGACGTGCCCGACGTGTCGGCCTCGCCAACCGAACTGCCGCTGGCGACGGAGGCCGGCGTCATTCTCGGCACCGCCGCGTACATGTCACCCGAGCAGGCGCGCGGCCGGGCCGTTGACCGGCGCGCCGATATCTGGTCGTTCGGCGTTGTCCTGTTCGAGATGCTGGCCGGCCGGCGCGTGTTCGACGGTACGGCCGCAACCGAGATCATCGCCGCGGTCATCCGCGACGACCCGCCGTGGGATGCGCTGCCCGCGGCGACGCCGCCGTATCTGCGGGCGCTGCTCGAGCGGTGTCTCGAGCGCGACGTCCGTCGGCGACTGCGCGACATCGGCGAAGCGCGCATCGTGCTCGAACAGCCGCCGGGCATTCCAGCCGATCGTCGCGCCATCGGAAGTGCCCGCCGCCAGACGGCGAAGTGCGTGGTGGCCGGCAATCGCCGCGACTGCTTCGTTGCGGGCTGGATCGGGACCGCGGCATGGTTGTCACGACCGGCGGTGGTGACACCGGCGAGGCCGCTGCAGTTTGCGATTCCGCTGGCATCGAGCGTCGCGGGCCTCAACCATCAGAACCTGACGCTCGCCCTCGCGGTGTCACCAGACGGCCAGCACGTCGCCACGGTTGGTCCCGAAGGGATCTGGCTGTGGTCGGCAACAGCGGGCGCGGCGCGACTGGTCGAAGACACGGTCGGCGCGGCGGCGCCCTTCTTCTCGGCCGATGGCAACCACATCGGGTTCTTCGCACGGCGAGGAGCTGCGGCGGGTTGCGGTCGCCGGCGGTCCGGCCAGCTTGATCACGCGCGCGCCCTCGGGCAACGCGGGCACATGGGCCGCCGACGACACGATCCTCTACAACATCTGGATCGGTCCCACTTCCGGCCTTTGGCAGGTGTCGGGCCGAGGCGGAGAGCCCAGGCTCATCGAAGCGGCGAAGGATCCGGCGAGCCTCCGCGCCTATCCTTCCTATCTCCCGGACGGGCGCCACTATCTCTTCACCCGCGGTGCCAGTGGCGGCGATCTGGTCAGCAAGCGGCAGATCTGTATTGGCTCGACGAACGATCAATCGGTCGATTGCGTGGCTGCCGGCGATTCGAACGCCTACTACTCGGCCAGCGGTCACCTCGTGTTCGTTCGCGGTGGATCACTCGTCGCGCTGCCCTTCGACGTCGAGCAGCGGCGGGCCAGCGGTGAGGCGGCCACCCTGGCACGTGGAACGCGATGGTTCGGTCCCGTCGGCATCGGGATGTTCGCGGTCTCGGCTGACGGACGAACGCTCGTGTATCAGAAGGCGTCGACGGCCCCGGCGGCTGGTGTGGGTCGATCGCACCGGCCGTGAGCTGAATCAGCTGGCCGCTCCCGGCATGTACAACCTGGTGCAGTTGTCGCCGGACGGCAAACGGGTCGCTGTCGACATCTGGAACGACAACAACGGCGGCCGCGATCTGTGGACGATCGACGTCGCGACCGGTGTCTCCACGCGCGTCACTTTCGATCCACTCGATGTGTATCTCGGGTCGTGGGCCCCGCACGGACGGGCGCTGGTGTACGGCCGCCCGGCCACTGGCCCTCCGGACATTTTCGAGATCGACTCCGACGGCGGCGGCGCGACGCCACGACCGATCCTCGAAGCGCCAGGTGTGCAACTGGCGCAGCATTGGTCGTCGACGGGCGACCTTGCCTTCCTGGAGTTGTGGCCGAACAGCGCTGACCAGCGCAATGTCTGGCTGCTCCCGAAGGACGGCAAGCCGCGTCGGTTTCGTCAAACGCCTGCGAACACGTTCGACCCCCGATTCTCTCCCGACGGTCGGCAGATGGCTTATGCGTCGGATGAATCGGGCCAACCGGAGATCTACGTCGCTCCTCTCGACGGCGCCGCGCAGCCTCGCCGGCTGTCTCGCGCCGGCGGCTTCAGTCCGCGCTGGCGTGGTGATGGTGGCGAGTTGTACTTCCTGCAGGCGGACGGAATGCTGATGGCGGTCAATCCCCGTGCCGAGGTCGCGACGCCAGAGCCGCTGTTCCGCATCGACGGCGTCTCGGCCGCGGACCGCTACTCACCGCCGCGCGAACGGAACGTGGTGTTCGACGTCACGGCCGACGGTCAGCGCTTTCTGCTGCGTCTTCCCGACACGAGCGATCCTCGAGGAGATGATCTGCGCGTCATGGTGAACTGGGCCCCGGCTCGGCGCGACTGAGCGCGTCGGCGGACTAGGACCGCGCGCTTCGCTTCAGGAACGATCCAGCACCCGGGCGGCCGACGAACTTCCCGTCCTCGACGACGACGGCGCCGCGCGAGATCACCGTCTCGCTGACGCCCTGCACCGTCCGCCCTTCGTACGGGTTGTAGTCCACCTTCATGTGCAGCGTCTTGACGGAGAGCGTCGTCGTCTTGTCCGGATTGAAGATGACGATGTCCGCGTCGGAGCCGGGCGCGATCGTGCCCTTGCGCGGGAACATACCGAAGATCTTCGCCGGCGACGTCGACGTGAGCTCGACCCAGCGATTGAGCGAGATGCGTCCCTGCCGCACGCCGCCGTCGAACACGAGGCTCATGCGCGTCTCGATCCCCGGCGCGCCGTTCGGGATCTTCGAGAAGTCGCCGCGCCCGAGCTCTTTCTGCTCCTTCATGCAGAACGGGCAATGGTCGGTCGAGATCGCCTGCAGATCGTTGAACGCGAGACCGCGCCAGAGCTTGTCCTGCGTCTCGCGCGGCCGGAGCGGCGGACTCATGACGTACTTCGCGCCGTCGAAGTCGGGCTCCTCGTAGTTGTCGTACGACAGGAACAGGTACTGCGGGCAGGTTTCGGCGTAGGCCGGCAGGCCGCGATCGCGCGCCTCGGTCACCATCTCGAGCGCTTCGGCCGCTGACAAGTGGACGATGTACACCGGGACGTCGGCCATCTCCGCGAGCGCGATGGCGCGATGCGTCGCTTCGCCCTCGGCCCGCGCCGGCCGCGTCAGCGCGTGATACTTCGGCGCGGTCTTGCCCTCTGCGAGCGCCTTCTTGACCAGCACGTCGATCACGCCGCCGTTCTCGGCGTGCATGCAGATGGTCCCGCCGTTCTTGCCGGTGCGCAGCATCGCGCGGAAGATCGACGCGTCGTCCAGCATGAACACGCCGGGGTAGGCCATGAAGAGCTTGAACGAGGTCACGCCCTGCGCGACCAGCGCGTCCATCTCGGACTCGACCTCGTCGGTGAGCTCCGTGATGATCATGTGGAAGCCGTAGTCGATCACGGCCTTCCCCTCGGCCTTCTTCATCCACGTCTCGAGCGCGTGGTGCAGCGTCTGGCCGCGGTACTGAATCGCGAAGTCCACGATCGACGTCGTCCCGCCAAACGCCGCGGCGGTGGTGCCCGACTCGAAGTCGTCGGCCGAGGTGGAGCCGCCGAACGGCATGTCGAGATGGGTGTGGCAGTCGATGCCGCCGGGGATCACATAGCGTCCGGCAGCGTCGATGATCCGGTCGGCCGGCATCGAGAGGTTGGTCCCGATGGTCGTGACCACGTCCTTCTCGACGAAGACGTCGCCGCGGTAGATGTCGCTGGCATTGACGATGAGGCCGTTCTTGATGAGGAGGCTCACGGGGGAAATATACGGCAGGTGGGGCCGGTAGGGCAGGTAGGGCGGGTGGGGCGCAGCGGAGGCGGCAGGTAGGGCAGGTAGGGCGGGTGGGGCCGGTAGGGCAGGTAGGGCAGGTAGGGTAGGCTGGTCCCATGTGCCGGAACATAAAAACGCTCGCCAATTTCGAACCGCCGGCGACCGAGGATGAGATCCGCGCCTCGGCGCTGCAGTTCGTCCGGAAGCTGAGCGGCACGAACAAGCCGTCGAAGGCCAATGAAGAGGCCTTCAACCAGGCGCTCGAGGACGTCACCGCGGCCGCGACCGAGCTGATACGGTCGCTCAAGATCAACGCCCCGCCACGCAATCGCGAGGAAGAGCGGCAGAAGGCAAAAGAGCGGTCGATCCGTCGCTTTGCGTGATGGCCGCCCGACGAACCCGTCCGCGGGCTCGACCCTGACGATGAACCTGGACGTGCCGGACCACGATCCGCTCGTTTTGAAGGAACTCCGCTTTACGCCGGACGTTCTCGACCGTCCCGAGCCCGGACGGTCGGGCGCCGAGACGACGCTGCAGCATTTCGCGATCGTCACCTACTTCGTCGATCCGACGCTCTTGAAACGGCATCTGCACCCGCGCTTCGAACCGTTGCGCGTGCGCGCGCCCGACGGATCCGAACGCGGGCTGGTTTCGGTCGTCACCTTCTTCGATCGTGATTTCCGATTTCTCAACTGGCCCAGCATCGCCCGGAGCTTCGGACAGACCAACTACCGCGCCTACGTGATCGATCGCACGACCGGCGGTCACGTCGCGTGGTTCTTCGGCACCTGCGTCGATTCGGCCACTGTCGCGATCCCACGGCATGTCTGGAATCTGCCGTGGCATCGGGCGCGGATGGCGTTCGACTGCCGTTACGACGCGGCGGCCGCTCGGTACGCGTCGTATCGCGTCTCCACGACGTCGCGGTGGGCACCCGGAGACGTCGAGGTCGAGGATTCGGGTGTCGCGCCGGCAACGCTGAGCGGATTTCCGGATCTCGAGACCGCGCTCGTTGTGTTGACGCATCCGTTGCAGGGGTTTTACTTCCGGCGCGACGGCGCGCTCGGGAGCTATCGGATCTGGCATGAGCGGATGCGGACGACGGAGGGGCGGGCGGTGCGGGCGAAGTATCCGGTCCTGTCGGAGCTCGGGCTGGTGCCGGTGGGTGATGTGAGGAATGTGCACAGCGTGCTGTTGCAGCGCGAGATACCGTTCACGATCTACTTGCCGCCGCTGCGGGTGGAGTGACGCGGCCCACCGCACGCCCGAGTTATCCTGTCAAGCACCGCGTGACCGTTCCACCCGTCGAGACCCCCCGCCTGTTACTCCGCCTTCCTCAAATGGAGGACGCGGGACCGATGCTCGAGATCCATCAGGATCCCGCCGTCGTCAAGTACGTGCTGCGGCGCTGGTCGTGCTGACGCATCCGCTGCAGGGGTTCTACTCCGTCGCGATGGTGGGTTGGGGAGCTACCGGATCTGGCACGAGCGATGCGGACGACGGCGGGGCAGGCGTGCGGCGAAGTATCCGCTCTGTCGGAGCACGGCTGTGCCGCTCGGTGAGTGCGCAACGTGCACAGCGTGCTGCTGCAGCGCGAGATTCCGTTCACGATCTATCTGCCGCCGACCCGCGCCGAGTAGCCCCTGATCCAGAAGGGATCGCGATCAGGCGGCGGGGGCATTGGGCAGGGGACGGGGACAGGGCACGGGCTGCGCAGTCAGGGCAAGAGGGCAAAGGGCAAGGCCGGGCCAAGGGCAGCCAACGCCAGCGCAAAGGGCGACGGGCAAAGGGCAAAGGGCAAAGGGCAACCTCCGACTCGCGATCCCGGCGGGCGCGCACAAGCGGCACTAGCACTCGGTCATACGACGCCGCACCCCGCACGCAGCACGCGGAACCGCACTCAGGACCAGGCACCAAGCACCGCACGAGGAACGGGAACGAGGAACGAGGGACGGGGAGGTTATCCTTGACTGTCCGTGTGACCGTTCCACCCGTCGAGACCCCCCGCCTGATACTCCGTCTTCCGCAAATGGAGGACGCGGGACCGATGCTCGAGATCCATCAGGATCCCGCCGTCGTCAAGTACGTGCTGCTCGGCAACGCGCAAGGCGGGTTGACGGCGGCCTGGCGCAGCGTCGCGATGATGGTCGGGCACTGGCAACTGCGCGGCTACGGCCAATGGACGGTGGTAGAGCGCGCGAGCGGTACCGTGGTGGGACGAGTCGGGCTCTGGTACCCCGAGGGCTGGCCGGGGGTCGAGCTCGGCTGGATCGTACGGCGCGAGCGATGGGGCCAGGGGCTGGCGACCGAGGCCGCGCGGGCCGCGCTCGAGTGGGCGTGGACCAACGTCGACACCGACCACATCATCAGCATCATTCAGCCCGACAACCATCGCTCGATCCGAGTCGCCGAAAAAGTCGGCGAGTCGTTCGAACGATCCGACCTCGTCAACGGCGTCCAGTCCAGCGTCTACGGGATCTACCGGCCGCCGTCCGCGGCGGGCCGCTGATCGAGTCCTGACGTCGCTGACATGGCCGACAAGACCTTCAAGCGCGAGCGCAATCGCCCGGCAGAGCGGCGGTCGTCGCACGAGCCTGTCGTCGATCCGGTGGCGCGGCGCCGGGCCGTTCTCATCGTGGTGGTGGGTCTCGTGCTTGGCGGCGCGATCATCGCGCTGACCGACAGCTACCGCCGCGAGCTCACCGGCTGGGCGCAGGACGACCCGATGCGTGCGCTGAACCTGATGCTGCCGGTAATGGCGGTCACTATCGTGGTGCCAGTGCTCCTGGCCGCCTGGTATTTCTGGCGGCTCGGCGCCCGCACCGTGCGCGAGCAGCGATTTCCGCCCTCGAACGTCTCATGGGCCGGCGCCGCGCAATCGATTCACGGCGCCGCCGCACGCCGCCGCGGCCGGCTGCTGCAGGGGTGCGCGGCCGCCCTCGTCGTGATCATTGTGGTGTTCTCGGCGGTCCTCACCCGGCTCGTTCTGAACCTCAAGAGCGCTCTCGAAGGCCGCGGTCCGATCTGACCACGGCGGTGTTATTTTGGGGAATGGTCGAGATCTACGCGTTCAAGAAGGGCCCGACGCCGACTTTCATCCCGCACACCACGTCGAGCGTCGACGACGAGGAGGGCTTCGAACGGATCCGCTGCCCGTTGTGCGAATGGCAGCCGACGGCCCTGAGCGTGTGGGCCTGCTACAGCGAGGGCACCCCGGAGCCGTTCTTCGGCGGCTGCGGCACGCTGTGGAACACCTTTCAGACCCGCGGCAAGTGCCCCGGGTGCCTCCACCAGTGGTCCTGGACGTCCTGCCTCCGCTGCCACGGCTGGTCGCGCCACACCGATTGGTATGCAAAGGAGTAGCGCCAAAAGCCGAGAGCTAACAGCCGAGAGCCATCGGCGGCGCAGCCGCGCGCCGTTTTGGCTATAGTTGGCGCCAGGAGCCCGCTATGGCTGACAGACTCGAAGTGCATTTCACCGGGCTGCGGTTCCCGAACCCGTTCCTGCTCTCGTCCGCGCCGCCGACCGAATCGGACGCCAACATCATGCGGGCGTTCGATGCCGGCTGGGGTGGCGTGGTGACCAAGACCATCGGTCTCCATCCGGTCGTCAACGTCGACGGGCCGAAGACCAAGTTCCTGCGCGCGTCCACCGACGGCCATCTCTCGATGCAGAAGCGGCCGGGCACCGCGCTCCACTCGTCGTGGAACTGGGAGCTCATCTCCGACAAGCCGCTCGACTGGTGGATCCCGCGCATCTCGCGAATCAAGAAGGCCTATCCCGATCGCATCCTCGTCGCGTCGATCATGGCCGGCTCGGGCAGCGATCGCGAGCTCGCGCACTGGCAGGAGCTCGCCGTCGCGTGTCAGGACGAAGGTGCCGACGCCTTCGAGCTGAACCTGTCCTGCCCGCACATGGATCGGCAGGACATGGGCTCGAACATCGGCAAGGATCGCGAGCAGATCTCGATCGTCACCAAGGTCGTCAAGGAAGTCGCGAAGGTCCCGGTGTGGGCCAAGCTCACGCCCTCGACCACCGACATCGTCGTCGAGGCCCGCGGCGCGTTTCTCGGCGGCGCCGACGCGGTCGTGTCGTCGAACACCTTCCCGTCGATCCCGCTGGTCGATCCCGAGTCGCTCGAGTTCGAGATGAACGTCGACGGCTTCGTGTCGAGCGGCGGTCTGGGCGGCCCGGCGATTCTCCCGCAGTCGCTGGCGAAGATGGCCCAGCTCACGCAGGCGTTTCCCGACGGCGCGTTCTCGGGCATCGGCGGCATCGCGACGTTCGCCCATGCCCTCAACTACTTTCTGCTCGGCTGCGGCACGGTGCAGGTCTGCACCGCCGCGATGCTCGATCACGCGATCGGGCCGAACATCATCAAGTCGCTGATCAGCGGCATGGAAGAGTTCCTCGATCGCCACGGCGATCAGCGGCTGGAAATCGCTCGACGACTTCCGCGGCCTCCGTCGCGACCGCGTCGTCACGCACTCGCAGATCAGGCGTCCGGTAACCAAGGAGTACCACGGCGGACACGACGCCGAAGGCTACGCGGTTGAGGGCCGATAAGGAACCAGCTGGCAGGTGGCGCAGGTCAGGCGGGTGACCTGCAGCACAGTCCGCTCTGGAACCCGGATCTCGCGCCGACCACGCTGCAGGCGCGGACCTGGTCCACCTACAACATCGCCGCGCTGTGGATCGGCATGAGCGTGGTCATCACCACCTACACGCTCGCGTCCGGCATCATGCAGCAGGGCATGACGTGGTGGCAGGCGATGATCACCATCCTGCTCGGCAACATCGATCGTCCTCGTCCCGATGGTGCTCAACGCGCACGCGGGCACGAAGTACGGCGTGTCGTTTCCGGTCCTGTGCCGCGCGGCGTTCGGCGTCACGCGGCGCGAACGTGCCGGCCATGCTCCGCGCGATCGTCGCCTGCGGCTGGTTCGGCATCCAGACGTGGATCGGCGGGCTGGCGCTGCATCAGCTCCTGGCCGCGGCGTGGCCGGCGTGGAACGACGTGCCGGCGGCGTTGTGGATCGCGTTCTTCGCCTTCTGGCTCGTGCAGGTGGCGATCATCCTCCGCGGCCTCGAGGGCATCCGGATGCTCGAGAGCTGGTCGGCGCCGCTGCTGCTCGGCGGCGGGGTCGCGCTGCTCGTGGTGGGCGGTCGACGCCGGCGGCGGGATGGGCCGCATCCTCGTCGAGTCGCAGAAGCTGCAGCAGTCGCAGACGCCGTTCTGGACGCTGTTTCCCGCCGCGCTCACCGCCAACGTCGGCTACTGGGCGACGCTCAGCCTCAACATTCCCGACTTCACCCGCTACGCGAAGAACCAGCGCTCGCAGATGCTCGGCCAGGCGCTCGGCCTGCCGACGACGATGACGGCGTTCGCGTTCATCGGCGTCGCCGTGACCAGCGCGACGATCGTGATCTACGGCGAGGCCATCTGGGATCCGGTCGCCCTGATCGCGCGGATCGGATCGCCGGCCGTCATCATCTTCAGCGCGCTCATCGTGCTCGCCGCGCAGCTCACGACCAACATGGCCGCCAACGTCGTCTCGCCGGCCAACGATTTTTCCAGCCTCGCGCCGCGCCGCATCAGCTACGTCACCGGCGGACTGATCACGGCCGTCATCGGCATCGTGATGATGCCCTGGAAGCTGTATGCCGACGCCGCCGCCTACATCTTCACCTGGCTGATCGGCTACTCGAGCCTGATGGGCGCGATCGGCGGCATCCTGATTGCCGACTACTGGATCCTCCGCAAATGCACGCTGTCGGTGCCCGACCTCTTTGCGCTCGACGGCCGCTACAGCTACCGCAACGGCGTCAACGGCCGCGCGATGGTGGCGCTCGTCCTCTCGATCCTGCCAGTGCTGCCCGGCTTCATTCGCGCCGCGGCGACGCCCGGCGGACAGGTCGCCAATCCGACCGTGTTCGATACGCTTTACACTTACGCGTGGTTCGTGACTTTCGCGCTGAGCGTCGTCATCTACCTGCTGCTGATGCGATCGCGCACCGACGGGCCCGCTGATTGACCATGACCGCACGCCTTCGCGCGGCGGCGCTGGCTCCCGTCGTGATTGCCGCGGCCTTCAACTCCGCATCCGCTGACCAAGCCGGCCGGCCCAGCTGCCTCATGCAGGCGCCACCCGCCGTCTACGTCCTGCCGCCGACCGGTTTCATCGACGCCGACGAGCCGGACAAAAAGCGTGCGTGCGAGGCGGTCTCGGGCGACTGGCTGCGCGGGCCGTTGAGTGCGGGCGAACTGACTGTGAATCCGGCCGGTCCGGAAGGCAGTGGCCGCTACTGGACGATCACGGTCGGTCTCTCGGCGTCTCGCGGCGCTGCGCCCACGCGCGGCGTCTGCGTCTTGACGAGCACGGCTGGTTGGCGGAGCCTCCGATCGTTCGGGCCGCAAGGCTTGCCCTGGGTCGCCGATCGCGATGGCGACAAGCAGGCCGAGTTCGTGCTCTGGACCAGCTTTTTCCTGACGCCACGCATGGTGCAATACGAATCCGGGCTGGTCGCCTGGGTCTATCGTGTCGATCTGAAGTCCGGCAGGCTCGTGCTCGATCTGCCGCTCAGCCGCCGCATGGCGGAGGAGATTGCGACGGCATACAAGACTCCGCTGAACGCGAAGGAGATCGCGTCGGCGCCGACGCTGCCGGAAGATCGGCGTCTGGCCGCCGCCGCGCTCGACGCGTTGGCCGCCGATCGCTGCAGCCTCCCGCAGGAGAACCGTCGCTGAACATGTCTGCGCCCGCGCTTTCGTTCGTCATCCCGATGTACAACAGCGCCGACACCATCGGGCGCTGGTTCGCGACATCGAGGCGCTCTCCGATCGACGGCGGTCACGAGTTCGTCCTCGTCAACGACGGCAGCGCCGACCGGACGCTCGACGTCTGCCGCGAGCTCGTGCGCACGGTTCGCATCCCGATCATCGCTCGTCGAACACGCGCGCAACTTCGGCGAGCACAACGCCGTCTCACCGGCTGGCGCCACGCGCGCGGCCGATCACATCGTCAACCTCGACGACGATGGCCAGAATCCGCCGGACGAGGCGGTGCGGTTGTGGCAGCACGCGAAGGCGAGCGGGCTCGACGTGGTGTACGGCCACTATGCGGTCAAGCAGCACTCGGCGTTCAGGAACGCCGGCAGCTGGATGACCAACCGCATGACCGACGCGGCGCTCGACAAGCCGGCGGGCTTCTACCTGTCCAGCTTTCGCTGTGTCAGCGCGCTTCATCGCCGGCCAGGTCATCGGGTATGCCGGGCCGTATCCGTACATCGACGGCCTGCTGCTGCAGGTCACGCAGCGCATCGGATCGCTCACGGTGCGCCACGAGCAGCGCCGCGCCGGCCAGAGCGGCTACACGCTGTCGCGTCTCGTGCGGCTGTGGTTGAGCGCCTGGTTGAATTTCTCGCTGCTCCCGTTGCGGCTCGCGACCTTTCTCGGCTTTGCGACCGCCATCGCCGGTCTTGCCGCTTTCGTCGCGTCGTCGTGGCGTTGTATCTCGCGAATCGCGGCCCGGCCTACGGCTGGGGCTGGGTGATGGCGACGCTGCTCGTGTTTTCCGGGACGCAGCTGGTGATGCTCGGCCTCATCGGCGAGTATCTCGGTCGGACGTTTCTGACCGTCAATCAGCGGCCGCAGTCGGCGGTGCGAGAGGTGGTGACTAACGTGGATACCACGTTCGCTCAGGATTGCGTTTTAAGGCTCGGAGCGGGCAAAGGAAACAGCGGGATGCGCTTGCGATGAAAATGAGGGGCTTCTAACAAGTTAAATTGATGCACGCTTACGAAGTCCGCCCGCGCAAAGATCATCGGGGCGTCGATCTGATTTCCGATGCGCTGCCAGTCGGTTGGCTGTGGTCTGCGAGCCGGACGCAGTCGGAAACGCAATCGGCTACGCAAAGTTTTTCAGCCGGTCACATGCTGCGATGATTTACGTTTACGATGAGGCCGGCGGAAGATGGACTTGAGGCGCCGCAACGGTGCGGTGATGCGCCACGAATGCTGTTCGCAAGGTAGGCTGTTCCGCAAGGCGTTTGTCTCCATGCTTCCTGGCCCTCTCTGCCATCATACGGATCTCCTGCATCAGGCTGAGTTCGTGACTGATGCTCAGATTCCTCTTCTCGCGCTCCGAACCGCCTGCGAACGCGTGCTGCAACAGGAGCGGGCACATCGAAGAAGGCGAGTGGCTGACACTCCGAGGTGACCACCAGGATTTTGGAAGACGCGTCGATGTCGAGACCCTTGGGTCCGCCTTCCTCGGGATTGTGCCGACCCCTCTGGAATACCGCCTCATCCATGATCCTCATGGTGGCGACCGGATGATGCACGCCGCGCCACTGGTCGGAATCCTGCGTGTAGATATGCAGGTAGGGCGCTCCGGCGTCGGCGACGAAGAGATGGCGACCATCCGCGCTGAAGCGCAAACCATGCGGATATTGAACGCAGCGCAGTATGCCATCCGGCTTGGCGTCCGAGTTCAAGGCCGGTGAATTCTCATACAGCAGCACGTTGTGGGTGGTGTGGTTACTCACGGCAATCCATCGCCGATCCGGACTCACGCTCACGCCATCCGGGATGTTGAGGTATTTGTGCAGCAGGATCTCACTGTTTCTGATCGCACCACCCGCGGCGCGATCCAACAGATGCCTGGTGACGGTATGTCCGTAATTGTTGCAGATCAGAACCTCACCCACGTCTTCCTTGACGCGGGTGACAGCCACTGAACCTGGCGTATTCAAGAGAGTTGTCCCGTTCGCAGGCCACCTTGCGATCGGTAGCACTTCGTGGGTCCGCACGATCTCCTCCCCAGGCGGCAGCTTGAATAGAGCGACGTCACCTTCCGCGACTCGTGACAATCAGTGTGTTGTCATCGATGAAGTCCAGCCCATGTGGCAACTGCAGAGCGGGTGACGACAGCTCCACGCCGCCCGTGAGCGCGACTTGCGTTGCGCCCGAAGATGACGCGATGTCGATGTCGAAGACGACGATGTGGTTTCGGTAATATGAGCTACGGCAAGACGCCGATTGCTCGGCGAGAAGCGCACATCTTCCGTGCGCCCCAGGGAGCCAACCGCGTCAGTCACGCTCTGCTGCGCTGTATATTGGATTTCGGGAACCATTCACGGTCTTCGCCGGGAGTTCAACGCGGTCGATGTCAAGAGGAGCAAGGTAGAGGAAAAAGGGGAAAGGGGTCAAATCTAAACCCGGATGCAATCGGATACGCAAAGTTTTACAACCGTTCACATGATGCTGTGATTTGTGTTTACCGTGAAGCCCTAGAGTTATTCCACTGATGGCGTCGCTAGCGCCCGGATTTCTGGTCCGAGCGGATCAACAAATTGCAATCGCTTGGCGACGGGGTGATTCGGCAGGTATTCGAGAAGCTGTCGATAGCGTTCCTGCGTGACAGAACCCGGTGTGTCGGTGCGAATGGCGAGCGCGAAATAGCACGCCGGTTGGTCGTCTGCGGCCTGCTCGACGAGATCCCAGTAGATTTTCGGGCTCCGCCACTCTTTCCACGGATTGAGGGGAAGGTGACGACGGGGTCTCCGCAAAAGCCTTTTGGCGAATCGGCGAGGCCACGGCTGTAACGCGGTCAGGTAGTCATAGGCTGTGAGGGGGACGATCAGTATCGGGCGGCTGTCGGCGATTGACGATGACGGAACGGTGAGCCGGTTCCGTGATGGGTAGTAGGGACGCCGAGGACAATCCCGGAAATCTCCGGAGGGCCCGGTCGCGTACGCGCCAAACGACGGGTCTGCGGTCATTGGCGGCAAGCCTGGCTCGGCCGTCACATCAACCTTGATCCCCGCCGCGATCGCTGCATCGAGGATGGTTTCCGTCAAGAAGTACCGCCTTGGGAGGAGCGACGGACTGGCTCGCCGAAGCAATGCGCAAAAGCTTCACCAGCGACCGTCAGGCAATAAGTTGTCCAGGCGTTGTCGGCGTGGTCAGAGAACGCAACCGACCGCTTTTCATCCCATCGATGAGGATGAACGTGGATCCCAAGAGGATCGCTGTGCGCAACTAATCGATCGAACAGGTTCCTATGCCGATGAACGACGAAATCGACCCGGCCAAAGCAACGCTCGATATCAGGATCCAGGCGTACGAACCACGTGGGTGAAACGCGTGTCCAGAACGACTTGCCAAGCGTTCTCGCAGTTCTTCGGTAAGAGTGGCCATGCTGACGAAGCCCTGCCATGGTGTTTTGCCCGACCTCGGGTTGCCACTCGTCGGGCTCGATATCGATTCGCAGGACCGTGGGAATTGGAGTTAAAGATGGCATAGGGAAACTATCGCTGCTGCCCCGACCGTTTGTCTTGAAGAACTCCCGTAAGCTCGTCAAGCAGGAAAGTCACGACTGGCCTGACAGGGCCGAGACTGGGTTTCCGTCGCCGCGATGCGCATCTGCAATCCAGATCGTTCGCCCGTTGGAATCTATCGCTGAGACGCAGCTCCAACTCCAACGGGCTTTGCTGAGGTTGTCAGCGATGATTTCCCAGGATTTCACGCGCGAATTTCCGCCTCTTATGCGGCTGGAAACTTTGTGACCTTCCGTCGAATCGCCGGGAGGTAGGTGCTCTTATCGGCACTCACCCACGCTCGGCGTCGTCTTCTTCGTCCGTCCAGCCAATCACCTTGCCCATTGCTCCCACAATCGGGCGGCGTCCGGCTCATGGCGGAGCCTGGCACCTGCTCCGCTTCGTTTTGCTCTGCTCCGGCCTTTGGCGCTAGGTCGCCAGAGATCGGAAAATTTGTCAGTTCTTTCAAGCTTTTGCCGCCCGGTCTCGTAAATGAATGCGACCGAAATCTTTTTTTCTTTTTCCGGGTCTGCCGGTAGATCGCGCTCAGCACAGCGACCAAATTCAAGCGGAAATGTGCGTTCCGAGTACCATGCGCGACCACGCCAGTCTTTGTTTGCAAATATCGCCCTAAGGTGTGCGATTTTTCCCCACGCTCTCGCGCATAAAGTCATCTGCCGAAATTCAGCGTATGGTTGTTCGCCTTGCTCTCCCTTCTTAATCCATTCGTGAAACTTGGATTCGGAGACTTCGAGAGCCGCGCAAGTCGCGGTCACACTGATTCCCTCGCGGAAAAGCTCGCAGAATTGGCGCGTTAATTCCGCGTTGATTCGGGTTGGTCTGCCGCGCTTTTTCATTGTGATGCGACGTCCATGGCTGATGTCAACGTATTGGTTTCAGTCTCATACGTCGATCATCAGCTTTTTTTGCCGGTGCACTCTGCCACGCTTCCAGAATTTGGTTCCGCCACGGCCTTCTGCACAATCAAGGCTTTGGTCGCGGTGAATGTGTCTCGTGGGTGGCTAATTCTTTCTCATTCTCACCCCCTATAGGGGTGAGTGAGAAGTGAGAAAAGCCACCTGTTTTCTCACGAGAATTCTCATGAGAAAGTTTCGTGAGAAAGTTAGGCGAGCGCATAGGTCTCGATGGTCTTGTTGAAGCGCAGGACTTTTTGGGCGTGTCCTTGGTCAATCCAACGGTACACAGTCGCTCGTGCGACGCCTTTGTCTTTCATAATCAGCTCCGCGATTTGTCCCTTGTCGTAATCATGGTCACGCTTCAAAAGTTTACGCAGCGTCTCCTTGATGGGCGGCCTCCGATTGCCTTTCGCGCTTGCGACGTGCTCACGCCACGCGCCGATGTCGAACTCCTCATCAACCTCATAGATCATGTCACCATTCAACCGGATGGCGATTGGCGGAAATTCTTTGCCGTTGTTATTCTTGCCGCAGGTCAGGATGAGCGTTTGATTGTCGTCCTCTGAGCCGGGTACGACGTTAATCATTCCACGCGCCCATGTTTGTAACACCTTGCTGTTCCGGCCGAATCCGGTGCGCTCTAAACCAAACGCTCTTGCTGCGCCTGCGCGTCCGGTTTGCGCGTGATGCAGTACCAGACAACTCCGCGCTCAGGGTTGCCGATGCGACTTATCGGCCAGTTCTCGCAACGTCGCGCTGATGTCAGCATCGCTGTTAAGGTCGCCAATGCCAAAATCACGCAACGGGTCGAATCCCACAATCGCGGGATTAAATTTTCGGATGATTGCTTCTATACGGCGAACATTATCGGGGTCGCTCAGGTAAAGCAGACTGTCTGCGTCCGTTTCGAGCGTGTGAATTCTGAGATTGGCATTTACAAGCGGCCAATCTTCTCCTGTCCATTTTTTCAGCGCAGTCAGGTCGTCTTGTAGTCGGTGATTGCTGTTCTCGGTTTGGAACAACAGGCAACTCTGCCCTGGTGCATGAGTTGAAAGTCCGCACCAATCTCGCCCGATGATGAACGCAACAAAGAGTTGTTCAAGCAGCCGTGTTTTTGCCGCTGCCGCCGATTCCGACGATGACCAGCGATTGACCTTTTGCAAATAGCCTGTCGCCTAAGAAGCATGAGTGGTCATCACGTGGCCGCGCAAGAATTTCGTCCGGGGTTAGAACGGTAAGACACTTCTCTGGCTCGATTGTGGCAGTCCGGCGATTCAACTCCGCCAATTGTTTCTCAGCTTCAACGAGACCGATCTCGCCGATGTGCAACTGCTTTCCGATCTTCGCCGCTTGCCGCTGGCAATACTCGTCGAGGATGCAATCCAGTGCGGACTCGGCGATGGCTTCGCTGGTCGTCTCAGTCGAGATGGCGGTGATGCCCGCTCTGTCGCCGCACGCGGCCAGGACGCGCTTTTCGCTCAGGCGATTCGAGACGGTAAGGAGATTCACTTTCTCTCGTTCGTCGTGAAGATCGCAAATCGCTTCGACGATTTTGTCGTTAGGCTCAGAGAAGATGGCCGGTGAAATCCGGTGCAGAAACTTGTCGCATGCGTCCGGCTCGGTCATTAGATACGCAAGCAGCGTTCGCTGGTGGCCGACGATCAGCGCAGCGTCGTTCGAGCTTGTAACCGATTCGCCCTCTCGTGCATCTTATTGCTTAGGAACCGATCAAGCTCCTTGATCGAGAATAACAGATGGCGGAGCTTGCGGTTCGCTCAGCAAGCCGCGCTGAATCAATCGGTGCATGGTCGGCACCGACAAGCCGCCGAGATAGGCGCGAGCCTCTTTAAGTTTTAGAGCGCCGTTAGTCGGCGCGAGTTTGTTGCGCATAAAACATGATTTTCCTTGGAGCGCCGATAGGTTCCATTGTCATGTTTCATGCGGTTAAAGCTCGGCTTTGCGTGAACACTTTGTGCTCTTACTTTTCCAAAAAACTTTTCGGAGCGCAAGAGATTTTCTAAGATACTTTCGTTGCCGCGATTCGGAAAAGTTCAGAAATTTTTTTCCCGCTACGTTTTTGTCCACGCCCAATCTTCATCGATGTCAGGCTGGTCAAGCGAAGGCTGTTTCTTCACGATGCGCTGAGCGTGACGGGCGACCTCACGCATCTTGGGCTCAGCTTGGATCACAGCACGCGCAATGTCAGGGTCGAGGTGCCTCTCAATCCAATTGCGCACGAGCGCGTCGAGCACAGGCACAGGTAAGCCATCGAGTTCGGCCTTGCCGTCAGCGTCCAGAAGATCATGTCTTCGCGCCTGTGCGAAGGTAAGCCCAAGGCGCACAATCGAGAGGGAGCCGGAAGCACTTCTTCTTCTTTACGTACCACGCGGCAAACGCGATGGCGTCTTCCGCAAAGGCGTCCGCGATGTTGCCACCGGCTTCATCGTAGTCCGCCAGATGGCCGATTATGGTCGGGACATTGCGCCACGCGGCGCGTTCTGCCGCTTCTTTCTTGGGTTTGAGTCCATCCATGCCGCTTCCAGAGTGGACATGCACGCCGTAAGGCAGTGCCACACGCGCAATTCGCGGCATGAGATCAGCAGCCTCACAGCGCAATTCCAAATAAACCGGCTGCCCGGCCTGCCGAGCAAGGCAGACCGTCCTAATATACGAGGCGATGCGCCGGGCTGCGTCGGCTGCCTCTGAGGTCTCGTTAGGTGTGAGGGGATCGGGCATGCGACTGTCAGCGATCCAATCTTCGGGCACGAGCCACTCCCGTTCTCCGGATTCCATACGCGACGCATCAGGACGAGGAGTTCGGCCACCTAACCAGGAGTTGCTTCCATGGAGCCACGACCCTTGTCCGTGGGATGCTTGGTGTAGGTAACACCACGGGGATTGTCCGGCAGGCCGTGCGGTCGGAGATCGTAGAACAGTCCACGGCCACCACGGGGAGGGTGTCTTCGGCGTCGTGTTGCCGCAGACGGTCAAGGATGTCTGCGCGGACAGCGTCGGCCTTGGGACTGCGCGGCAAATCCCCAAGGAGGATGTAGCCGCGAGGACGGCAGCGTTTCTTGGAGCGGCTCGGAATGTAATGGCCGCCTTGGCCTACTTTGGGGCGTTCGACTTTCGGATTTATTGTTGGTGTCGGTTGCCGGTTTGGATTCCGTTTTGCAACCGCACCACCAAACTGATGTAAAAAAAATGCAGCACGATTGCTCGTGCTGTTCCTCAGATTTCGCAGCGTGGCCTCAAGTTGTCCATGTTTTGAGGCTCCCCGTATTTACAGCGCGGGTTTAGCGCATGTCTTACTCAAAAAGAACCGCTCTCTACGTGCAAAGGCGACTTGCGAGCGCAATAGATCTTCTAAGATTACCATGCGGCGCAAACTGCGATGTGTGAACTACGCGAGCCGCAGCCTGCCGATCTCACTCCCTTTTGTCTTCAAGTTTCCACCGCTATTGCGCAATGCGCGTACGAGCCGTGATATTCCGCTGCCAACAGTCTCATAAACAGTTCCGGTTCCTTTGTCGGGAAACACTTGGCGACCATACCCTAGGGGATCGGTGACGCAATGCGTAAGCACGTAGTCAACCACGGAGTGATCAGTGGTGCCGTTCATCTTTTCCCCGTCCCAGATGATGTCACCGACCTTTTCCGTTTCGTCTTTCTCCTGATTAAATGCGTAAACGCCAACGGTGATCATAAAGATTGAGCCTGCGCCGTGATCGGAATCACGTTCTCCGGTTGGCTGTCGCTCATGAGTTGCGCCATGCGATTAGAATGATCCGGTTCACGTGGCTGTAAGTCTGCAAGATCAGTTTGCCGCCGTCACGGTGGCCCTGCCATTCGGCAATCACTTTCACATCCACGCCCTTTTCGATTGCGCGGGTGATGAACATCCGCCTGGAAGTGATAGGTGCGTGTAGATCGGGAGTTCCAAACCGCCCGCAAGCATTGGTGATCGCCTTACGCGCTTGGTTGATCGAAAACAAACGCTCGTTGTGTTTTTTGCCTTTGCAGAGTTTCTCCAGCAGCGGGCGCAACTGCGGATAGATCGGGATTGTAAATCTTTCGCCCGCTTTGTGGCGGTAAATGATCGATCGCCCGGCATCCAACCGACATGTCCGCTTGATCGACGCTGCCTCAGCCTGCCCGAGCCCGGCCAAGCCGAAAAATTCGGCGAAATCGCCTGAATGCTCGGCCTCACGGTTGAACGGCTGCGCCCGAATGTCGGCCACGATAGCTTTGAATTGGTCGAAGGTTGGTGTCAGCCGAATCGGGTTATTGCGCTTGAGATACTTGAGGCCGAGCGGCGGGATTATCCATGATGAGGTGATCGCGGACGGCCATGTCGAGGGCATCCCCGATTAGGCTCAGCGCAGAGTTCCAGTACGACTCCGACCATCGCCATATTGCTTGTTTAACCACGTCACGACTTGGCTGTCCTTCAACTCGCGCATCGGCTTTCGGAGCGTCGAACCGCGTCTCTTTTGATTTTCTCGATGATTCTCTTTTTCGCCTTGATCGCGCCGGGAGCGCCTCTTGAGGGTCGGGCGCATAAATTTTTTCCAGCCACGCGATCAGTGTAACCTTGCCGAGACGCGGGATCTGTGCGCTCAAGACGTGTCTTTGAAGTCGCGCAGCTTGGGCTTGGCAAGGGCGAGGTCTTTTACCTTCAAGGATTCACGATATAGCTTGCCGCCGTGCCGGACGCGTGCATGATACACGCCGGAACGGGAGTACCTGATAGAGGCCGGAGACGCGCTTAACTTTGTGCCAGTTTGTTTTGTTTTTCGTGCGACGTAGACAGTATCAAATTGCATGAAAATACGTTAGTAGTATCATAATACAGTATCAAACGGAAAAAGAGCAGTGGGGACGGGAATAATCATAAATATTTTATTATAAACCGTTTACTATCTAACGGGGCGTAGCTTAGCTTGGTAGAGCGCGTGGTTTGGGACCGCGGAGTTGAGGAGGTTCAAATCCTCTCGCCCCGACCACTTTCGCCAATGTTCCCTCTTACGTTCTGCGAAGTCTGAAGACGGGGGCCGTTGTCATTAGGATCGTGTGAAGATTTGGACGACCGCGTTCGCCGACACAATTCCGCGGAGTCGAAAGCCACCAGGCACCGTGTGCCATAGAATTGATTCGGCGCCAGAGTTTGCATACGAGACAAGATGGTCTCGCGAGGCTTCCGCTGAATCCGTGTTTG
>CAWJEO010000032.1:0-228671 GCA_963841895.1 uncultured Acidobacteriota bacterium | reverse complement strand
TGGGTGACTTGCCGAAGGTCGAGTCCCGTCAGTGGACACCACAAAGAGGTACCAACCCCCCTCGCTCGGCTGCATGAAAGCAATCCGATCGCCGCTCGGGGACAGGTTCGGGAAAAGCAGGCGATTCCGACGCGAGAGCACCTCCCTCTCCTGGCCGGTGGCCGGATCCAGCCTGCACCAGGCTCCCAGCTCTTGCGCTGAGTTAGACAGGAGCGTGCGTCCATCGGCGGAAATATCCGCCTCGGTGTCCTCACCAGCACCCGTGGTCAACGCCGTTGGCGTCCCGCCCCCACCGGCACTCGCCAGAGCGTAGGCCACCACCGCGTGCCGAAGATACACGATGGACTGACCGTCAGGTGTCCAACTCGGCCATCCGGCTTCGGACGAATCGAATGTGACTTGGCGGGGCTCGCCTCCGATTGCCGGAATGACCCAGATGTCGCCGTAGAATCGGCGCTTCGCGCGGGTGGAAGAAGGCGATGGTCTCACCGTCTGGCGACAGCGCGGGCGACCGCTCGGCCGTCCATGGAGTTGGTGGCACACCCGAAACCTCACGCGCATTGCTTCCATCGGCCTTGGCGGTCCAGATCGCCATGCCTCGAGTGAAGACCATCCGCGTGCCATCCGCCGAGAATCTTGGCGCATCGCCAAACTCCAGAAGACGACGGGCGGAACCGCCCAAGGGGGGCACCCACCACAGGCCCGCGCGAAAACGACGGAACACAATCCGATCGTTGTGCGGAGACCACGTCAGCCGCCGCACAGGCACATCGCCAAACGTGACTTGAATCGGCTCTCCTTCGGCGAGGTTCTTCACCCAGACCTGCGGGACCTCCCTCGCCCTCTTTCAGGAACGCGACAAGCGCCCGTCCGGCGAGAAGCTGGCACCCCAGTGCTCGCCTGAAAACGTCGAAACGAGTCGAAGGTTGGTGGCCTGTAGGGCCGAGTCTGCTGACGCCACATCCAGAGTCCTACCGCGCCAGCGCCCGAGCAAAAGGAGTGACAGCACCAATCGCCATCGTGCGACGCGGTCCCTTTAGCGCGGGCGCCGCGGTAAGTGTTGGCCTCGATGACGCTTGTGAGGTGTCCTGACTGATCCACTTGAGCGCGTCGGCGAGATCGCGCGCGCTTTGCCACCGTTCATCCGGATCCTTCGCGAGGCATTTCTGGACGACGCGGTCCATCGCCGGCGGGGACAGTGGCTGTAGCGTGGAGATCGGGGTGGGTGGTCACCACGGATCGCGGCGCGAGAGAAGTCTGACTGGCCGCTTCGAACGCTCTTCGCCCCGTCGCCATCTCGTGCACAAGCGCGCCAAAGGCAAACAGATCCGTTCGCCCATCGACCGGTTGCCCGTCAAGTTGCTCGGGCGCCATGTACTGGACGTTCCGACCATCTGACCTTCTCCGGTCAGCGAAGGCTCGGTCAGGGTGGGGATTGGCGTCGTCGGGCGAAATCGCCCTGCAACTTCGCGACGCCAAAGTCGAGCAGCTTCGCGCCCGCCTTGGTCAGCATGACGTTGGCCGGCTTCAGGTCGCGGTGCACGATGCCGTGCCGATGCGCATGATCAAGCGCCTCGGCAATCTCGATTGCGTGGCGCAGCACTTGATCCGGTGGCAAGACGCCACGGACCAGGCGGCGGGCAATGGTTTCGCCTTCCAACCGTTCCATGACCAGGTAGGCGCGACCATCCTGCTCGCCCACGTCATAAAGCGCGCAGATGTGCGGATGATTCAGACTGGAGATGGCTCGCTTCGGTGTGGAACCGTTCCCGGGACACGCCCCGTGCGGCAGCACTCGTGTGCAGGACCTTGACTGCGACCCTGCGATCGAGACGGGTGTCGTTGGCGAGGTGCACCTCGCCCATCCCACCGGCTCCGATCGGGGCGATGATTCGTAAGGACCGAGGCGCGTACCGGCGGGTAAAGACAGGATCAGCTCCCAGTGCAGGGATCCTACTGCGTCTCCCGTCTACACGGCGGGGATCGCAGCGCAGCTCATCCTTGACAGCCGTGACATCATCGACGCATGGGCACAGCGGAAGAGACGGAACGCTCGCTGATCGGCTGGACTCAGGTGATCTACGGCCTGCACGCGTTCAGCCTGCTGACCGGCATCCTCGGCGCGGCCACAATGGTCGCCACCTTTTGGACGGGGTGGCCGTCGATCATCGCCGTGATCCTCAACTACGTGAAGCGGAGCGACGTCCGCGGCACCTGGCTCGAGTCGCACTTCCGCTGGCAGATCCGGACGTTCTGGTTCGGGCTGCTGTGGGTCGCGCTCTGCATTGCGTTCGTAGATCCTCACGCTGGGCATCGGCATCCTCATCGCCTGGCTGCCGATTGGGATGGTCAGCATCTGGTTCGTCTATCGCATCGTCCGCGGCTGGCTCGCGCTTCGCGATCGCAAGCTGCTGTACCGTGTAGGACGGGTTGTCCAGGAAGCAATGGCAGCCGGGGTCAACAATCCGCTGCCATCGACGCCCGCGGTCGAGGAATCAGGCCGCCGGCCGCCGCCTTACGG
The DNA here is from genome assembly GCA_963841895.1 of uncultured Acidobacteriota bacterium. Taxonomy (GTDB): domain Bacteria; phylum Acidobacteriota; class Vicinamibacteria; order Vicinamibacterales; family UBA2999; genus JACCSI01. The sequence continues at coordinate 226,150 of CAWJEO010000032.1, read as the reverse complement.
CACGTTTGCGGCGAACCACTTCGTGATCGCGAGATATAAGCGGCCCCAGACGCCGGTTTCGAGCAGGTGGGCGTTTTCGTCCACGTTTGATGCCTTCGATCAGCACGGAATCGGCGGCCGGCGCCACCGCGGCGAGGCCGGCCTGATACAGCTTGCCGTCCTGTCGCGGAATCACCCCAGACTGGCGGCGAAAGCAGGTCCTGCATTCATAGCCCGGGCACGACGTGGCCGACGCGGAAACCATTCCACGCCATGACCGTGGCAAACGACCGTCCCGGATGGAACCAGTCGAACACGCCGTCAACCCTCGACGTCGGGTCGAGGCGCCGTCCAGCTTTCCTCGACGATCACGAACGGATCGACGCCGAAGTCGCGACGAGTCGCCGCGCCTCAGCGCGTCGATGAGGGCGTGGAAGAAATTCTGGCGCGCGTACCGTTCGGCACCGCCGTGCCACATGAACACCACGGGACGGCCGTCGACGGCCAGGCGATTCGTGCGCGGCACAGTTTGAAAGAATCGCTTCCACTGCTCGATCGTAGAAGTAGTGAAGCCCGCCCTCCCGGCGCCAGCCGAGATCTGACAGATCGAAGCGCACGTCGAGCGTCCAGCTCGTAGCCGCGGGCGCGGTTCTTCCGCAGTCCTTCGGACTCGTGTCGTCGAAGAGCGCAATCTTGAGCCCCGGCGCTGACCGATCGATGGCCGTCAGCAGCGGCCCCAGCAACGCTGGATCGCCGTCGTGTCCACGCCCGAGGCTTCCGACGGAAGCCATCCGGCCCGCGTCGCGGCCTCGCCGACGACCGCCGCCCACCACGCCGGTTCGCGCGCATCCAGCAATCCGTGGTGGATACGTGGTCCTTCGGCAGCTCGGTATACCACCACTAGAACATCGCACCGTACCTTGCCGGTGTTTCGCTCGCTCGCCGTCACCGGCACGGCCGGCCGCGAGCGTCCCGGCGAGGCGCGAGACAGGTCCCGCCGTGTCAGAATGCCCACCGGCGCCGCCGAAGGTTCCAGACTCCAGCCGCGCAAATCCTGTCCGAGACGGAGTAGCTGGGCGCGGACGCCGGCCGCGGCATGGAGCGGCGAGCATTCCCACGCGCGCGTCAACCCCGGCCGTCAGCGCGGGAGACCGATCCTCGACGACTGGCGGGCGCCGTCGTGTTGACGGCGGGACCACATCAAAGCGCCCCATCGAAGAGAACTCCCGGCGGACGTCGGTCACCGCAGCCCCGGCGAATACCCAGCCGCACGCGCGACGTGATCAGTGGCCGACGCCGCCGAGGAAGAGGAGGGCGCGCGTCCGGTGCACCAGCGAAGAGGTGATGGTCACCGTCCGCCGTTCGCGTCGAACGTAATCGTTCCAAGTCGTCGATGCGGCCGCCGTCGGACCACTCGACGTCAACCATGATGTGGCGGAGCACCAGCGCCGAGACACCGGCCGTCGAGCCGACGGCCGGACCGTCGAGCCGGTTCGGCACGACGTCCTCGGGGAACCGCTGCAGGTCGTGCTGTACCGCGGCGCTGACCCAGAGCCAGTCGGCGGACGCGGTCAGTGCGGCGGTGGCAAGGACGCCAGAGCGAGTGCGGCGATCCATCTCCGGCGTGGCGTTGACATGGCTGACCGACGATTGTCGTGCGCGGCCGGCGCTGTTGCCAACCGATCGCTTGTGGATCGCAGCGTCCAGGATGGCTCACCGAGTCGAGCGGCCTGGCCACCCGGGCAGCCTAGCATTCGTCATCCGAGCTGGGCCGTACACAACAAGCGGTCTTCCGGAAGCTCCGTGCTCCCGTGTTTCCCGTGCCTAGATACCTTTGTCCGCGCCCCCATCACGCTCCCCCGCCTTCGCTCGCACCTGAAGGACCGCGAGCTACGGGGGGAAAAGCGGATAAATACCCTCGTCGGCTTCCCGATCGAGGCCTCCTCGGGTTCCGCCAGGAACTCAATCTCGCGATCGAGCTCCATGTCCTCGTCGCCGGGCTCAATCACCGGCGGCGGCGGTGGCGGCTCCCGCCTTCGCTGGTTTGCAGCTACGGCGCGCAACCGTCCGCGGGAATCTGCACCTGCCGCCCGCGAGCTCCGTCGTGCTCGTTCTTGAGGACTCCGCTTCGCTCGGTCGCACATTTGCTTTGCCGCGCTCCGCACGCGCCGGCAGAAGCCCGCTCGGCGGGATCGACCGGCCGATCGTGACGTTCTCCTTTAGCACGCTCGGGTAGTCGACGCCGTGTGTTTTGTTGTTGATGTTGACGCCCTGGAGCCGGTAGACCTCCTGGATTTCGTTGACCAGGTAGCGCTGCAGTCTTCTCGCCGACCATGTGGAGATGTCGTGTGGGTCGCTCGGCCAGTCCATCAACGGATCGCCTGCGCGCACGCGCTCGCCTCCTGCACGTTCACGTGCCTAACGTTCACTGCATCAACCAGAAGTCTGAATGCAGACGGCCCGCGTACGATAAAGCCACTGACCATCCCAGGATCGGGCCAAGTCATCAACGGTCTCACATCGCTGTTACTTTAACTATGTCATCATTGGGACGACCAATGCTTGGATCGACACCCTACTACGTCGACGACAAAGAAGTCGTCGCCATCAGACAAAATGGCACGTCGACTGTTTCCGATCCAACGCGGGCCGCCACCACCGCGCTCAGAAAGCTGCCGATAGGTTCGATCGCGCATGGCAGATCCGGACGTTCTGGTTCGGACTGCTGTGGGTCGCGCTGTGTGTCGCGTTCGTGATCCTCACGCTGGGCATCGGCATCATCATCGCCTGGCTGCCGATTGGCATGGTCAGCATCTGGTTCGTCTACCGCATCGTCCGCGGCTGGCTCGCGCTTCGCGATCGCAAGCCGTTGTACGTGTAGGTCGAGCTCGAGGAGAACCGTCAGGCGCTGACGCGCCGTCCGCAGGCTTGAACCGCGTTTGCTAGACTTTGGCGCATGACACGCGCATCTGGCCTGTTAAAGACCGTTCTTGTCGTAGCGCTCGCGGCAGGCTGGCATCACACCGTCACGGTATCGGCACAGCCCGATGCCGAGATGGCCGCGCTTCGCGAGGATCTGAAGGCCCGCCGGGCGCGCCTGATGACGACGCTGGGCACTGGCGCGATGGCGATCCTGTGGAGTGCGCCGGCCCGCGTGTATTCGAGGGACGTCGACTACGAATACCGGCAGGACAGCGATTTCCTCTATTTGACCGGTGTCGAGCAGCCCGAGACCATCCTCGTTCTGCTGCCCGGCAGTCCTCGCCGCAGCGAGTTCCTGTTCATCACGCCGTCCAACCCGAAGGTCGAGCACTACGTCGGCCGGTTCCTCAGCAAGGACGAGGCGCGCGCAAGGACCGGCATCGAGACGGTCTTGTTCACGACGGAGTTCGACGCGTTCCTGGCGTCGATGTTCAACCGCCGGACTTACGGCCTTGCTGTCGACGAGGCCCGCGACAACACCGACCACGACGGATTCTTCCGCGCGCTCGACGAGGGGACGGCGCGGCTGGCGCTTCGTCTCGAGTCGGCGCCCAGCATGAACGAATCGCTGAGCGATGAATACGCGTTCGCGAGTCGCGCGCGCGAGCGTCTCATCGGCGCGAGGGTGGTCAACGTGGCGCCGGCCGTTCACGCGCTGCGTCAGGTCAAGACGCCCTACGAGCAGAGGGTGTTGAGGGAGAGCGTCGACATCTCGTCGGAGGCGCACATCGCCGGCATGCGGGCGGCGCGGCCCGAACGATTCGAGCATGAAGTCGAAGCCGCGATCGAAGGCGTCTATCTCGCCCGCGGTGCGATGTCGCCTGGATATCCGTCGATCGTCGGCAGCGGTCCAAACGCCACCACACTTCACTACTCCGCCTCGTCGCGCCGCATGCTCGAAGGCGATCTGCTGCTGGTCGACGCGGCGGCGAACTACAAAGGACAGACAGGTGACATTACTCGAACCTATCCGGCAAGCGGGAGGTTTACTCCGGCGCAGCGCGAGATCTACGAGCTGGCGCTGGCGGCACAGGACGCCGGCATCAAGGCAGCACGGATCGGTGCGCGCACGCTCGACATCGAGCGGGCCGCCGAGGCTGTTGCGAAGGCGGGCCTGCTCAAGCTTGGCCTCATCACCGATGCCACCGGTCCGCAGTTTCGAACCTGGTACACGCACGGCATCTGCCATTGGATCGGCATGGACGTCCACGATGTCGGCGATTACAAGCGGCCGCTCGAGGCCGGCATGGCCTTCGTCATCGAGCCGGGACTCTACATCCGTCCGGAGGCGCTCGAGCAGCTGCCGGATACACCGGAGAATCGGATGTTCCGCGAAAAGGTTGGCCCCGCGGTCAAGAAATACACGGGCATTGGCGTCCGCATCGAGGATTCATTTCTGCTGACCGAAAAGGAGCTCGTCCGGCTGTCGGCCAAAGTGCCGCGCACCATTCAAGAGATCGACGACTTCATGCGCGGCCGCAAGTGAGTCGGCGCTACCATGTATCTTCCCCTTCGATCGCTGACGGCGAACCTCGCCTTCGTGGCGGTCATTGCGGCCTTTGTTTTCTTCGTCGTCCCCCTCCTCCAGCAGCTCCCCAAGTGGGCCGGTCTGCCGCTCCTGAGCCTCATGACGGGCGTGGCGTGCTACCTGGTGGTGTTGGTCGTGCGCTGGCGTCGGAACCGCACTGACGGCGCGGGCATCCTCACCGACGCGACGGTTCCGCTCGACCAGCAGACGGGCTACTCGAAGCACTACGCGTCGCCGGACCGCCGCTTCGTAGCCGTCACGACGTCACACAACGTCCGCATGGACATTTGGATCGACGAACTCCTCCTCTGCGACGTCCAACGCGATCAGTGGATTCTTCACGTGCCGCACCCGTACGGCGTCACGGACGTCGCCTGGGGTCCGGGCAACCATTTGCAGTTCCGCCTCAATCGCTACCCTGACGGCGCGACGTGGCTCAACATGGCGCTCGATCCCGACGCGCGGATGGCCGAAGTCGGTGGAACGGGCGAGTCGGCGACGGTCACGTTTGCCAGGCTCGTCGCGTGGCTCAATGGCTTCTATGCTGGGTCCCCGCTCAAGCGCTTCTTCGATACCAGCGCTCCTGGCACGCTGGCGCTGCCGGGCGCCCGTTCGAGCCGCATATTCACGCTCAGCATGGTTCTGCTCGTCCTGGTCCCGATCGGCGTCGGCATCATCAACGCCCGGCGCGAAGCGCTGGATGACGCGGGGCCGGTGCGTGTCGGCGGTCCGATCAATCCACCAACCCAAGTGCGAGATGTCCGGCCGGTGTATCCGCCTGCCGCGATTCAGGCGCGCGTGCAAGATGTGGTCATTCTGGAGCTGACCATCGCGCCGGATGGCAGCGTCGCTGACGCCGAAGTGATCCGATCGATTCCCCTGCTCGATGCGGCGGCGATCGCGGCCGCACGCCAGTGGCAATACACGCCGACACTCCTCAACGGTGTACCGATCCCCGTCAGGATGACCGTCCCGGTGCAGTTCAAGCTGCCATAACTGACGGGCATCGATTCACTTCATCGATGCGGCGGCGTCGCGCAGATACGAGGCGATGCCTGAATACCGCAGCTTCTGTGCGGCGTCGGAGTTCTCGATGTAGTGCTCCGCCCAGCCGAGCGGTGTCCCGTTCCACGCCGAATCGCGTCGCTGTAGGTCGGCGCCTCCATCGACCAGCACTCTGACCGTGTCGAGCGATCCTGAACATACGGCGTGATGGAGTGGCGTGCCGTGCGCGTAAAGGTCGCCACTAGGCTCGTTCGCTGAAGCACCTCTCGCGAGAAGCCATTCGACGCCAGCCGCCTTGCCGTTCAGTGCCGCGAGAACGAGAGAGAACTGCCGAATCTCTGGAGTGGACTCAGCGTTGAGGCGCTCGGCTTCCGCCCAGCGTCCGACGCAGACGGCCGCTCCCAGCATCGGAGTGCCACCCCGTGACAGAAGGTGTTGGGCAGCCGCGACGTGACGGTTCACGAGCGCATTGTTGGCGTTCTTCGCCGGTGCCGCGCCCGCGTCAACGAGCGCGTCGATCATGTCGAGTTGCAGACCCGCGTCGGCTGCGACGCCAGACCAGCAGACCAGGCGCAAGGTCGAATCGAGCTGTTCCTGGAGGGTCGCAGCCTCCGTGGCGCGGGCCGCCGCAACAATGAGACCGATGATTTCAGCGATATTCGGTGGCAAACGGCCATTTCGCGCCGGATCTTCCGCGACGAACCACAGCAGATAAGGACGACTGAAGAAACCATCAGCCGCGTCGCCGACCTGGCGCCGCAACCATTCGGGCGAGCCGTCGAGTCGATCGGTTGCCAAGTGGCGATGTGCCGCGAGCAAGAGCCCTAGCCGCTGCACATCGCCCGCATCAATCGCGACAACCGCCTGATACCAGACGTCGTCCTCGAGCTCTGCTGCGGCCATTGAAGCTCACCTCCATCGCCCGGCTGGCCTGTCGAACGGCGGTGTTTCCGCCGCAGTGGTCACTTCGGTAGAACCATGGGTCTTCGCACGAGCCTGCCGGGATCCACGCCGATCTTGGGCACGTATTTCGTGACCCACCCGCCGTCCCAGCTGGCGATGTACACATTTCCTCGCGGTCGACGTCGATCTGATGGGGCCGCGAGAGGCCGCCAGCGAAGCCGCCGCGGGTGCCGCCGTAGGCGCCCCAGTAATACTGCAGCACGCCGTCGCGGTTGTACTTCAGGATCCGGTTCAGCGCCGCGGACACGATCCAGACGGCATTCGTCTCATCGATGTAGACCCCCACCGGATCGGTGATGTCCGGCCACTGCTCGATGAACGTGCCCTGCTCGGTAAACACCTGCACCCGATTGTTCGTGCGATCGGCCACATAGACGCGGCGTTCGCGATCGACGGCCACGCCGTGGACCAGATCGAACTGGCCGGGGCCGCTCCCCAGCGATCCCCACTCCATCACGAACTCGCCCTTCGCGTTGTACTTCACGATCCGAGAGTTCCAGTAGCCGTCAGCCAGCAGGAAGCTGCCATCGGGGAGGAACGCGAGGCATGCGGGATCGCCGTAGTCGAACGGACCCGGCCTGGGATTGGCCCGGGCCTCCGCCCTGTTCCGCGGATCGTTGCCGTCGCCAAGGCGCATGACGAGCTGCTTGCCGTCGTTCGTGAACTTGAGGACGGACATCGGAACGTTACGGCCGCCGCCGCGCTCGACAACCCAGACGTGTCGTTCGGGATCGTAGGGGCTGATATACACCTGGTGCGGCTTGTTCAGGATCGAGTCCCACTGCTGCCAGCGCTCGATGATGTCGCCGTTGCGGTTGACGACCACCAGGTAGTTGGAGCCGTTCGGCCGCTCGTCACCTTGTCGATTCCGATCGCCCCAGACGGCAACGATGATCCGGTCGGGGCTGTCTGCGGCCAGACCCGATACCTCGCCCCAGGTCCAGATCGCATCGTGGTCCGGCGCGGGCTTCCACCAGCCGGCGACGGCATCGTACGCCCCGTTCCGCTCGTCGCCGCCCTTCGATGATGCGGCCGTCCCCTGCCCGGACGGTTGACTCCCAGTCGCGACGGCGACACTCCCGAGTCCGGCGGCGACGAAAACGATGCCGAGGCGCATGGCCACGACTTCCTCGACGCAACATCTGCTCGAGCATCTGCACGAGTCCGCGTCTGGTGAGCGTCATGCGGCGCATGATAGCAGCGTGCACAACGTCGGAATCACCGGCGTTGGTGGCCGCGGCGGTGCACGTCTACGCGCCACGCGATGGCAGCGATATGCTCAGAAGCAACCGAGACGCAGTCGAAACGATCGCGGGAGCATTCGATGTCGGGCGACCGCTGTGGTCCGATGAGCCGAACGTGGGAAAGGTCTACGCCGCCTTGTGCAACGCGCGGTCAGCCAACGGGCTTCGCGTTTTCGTTACAGATGTACTGGATCAACTCGCCATCAACCTGAAGCTCCTGTTGCTGCACGTATCGAATCTGGCTGGTATAGGCCTTCGGATCGTCGATCACGCTTGATATCCATGAGGCCGACTCGCGGCGCCGGAACGTTCGGTCAACCGCATCGCGTCGCTTCGGATGGCCAGTGCCGTCGAGCCAGGTCTAGCGTTGAATCCACCGTCTCGACGACCAGGCGTCGCCGTCCCACTGGACCGAATCGGCAGAGCTCGGCTCCGGATCCTTCGGTTCGCGCGGCCTTCGAGGATATCTGGCGAATTTGGTTTGTGACTCGTAGAGGATCGACGATCAGTCCGCCGTTTGCACGTCTTGAACGGATGCGTGTGGCGTTGAGCCTGGGTACACCCGCGGGCAGGCAGCGGATCATGGGGTGTCGCGAGCTTGTTGGCGTTGCCGCTGCTCTAAAGCCCAGCGCCCATTCGGTCATCGCGCGATCTTGTAGTCGCGCAAGATGTTGATCTGATACTTCGGCGCGACGAATCCCTTCGATGCCGCCCGCCGGTCGTTCGGGTCGCTCGTCGCCTGCCCGCACGCCGGCAAGATCCGGCCTCCGTCGACTCGTCCCGGCGTCGGAGCCGACGTGTTGGTTGCCATCGGCGGTTCCATGCCTTTGGTCCGAAGCCGATCCACTCGCGCTCGACTCGCCGCCGAGCAAGATCAGAGCCGCGAGCCGCCATGGCGATTGAGCTTGCCGTCGCATCATGGTCTCGCTTCCTTCACTCGCCGCGGCAACGCCGCTCCCCTGTTTTCACCAGGATCACCACGTGTGCGTTCCGATGTCCTTTCGCTCGGCGACATGAAACCCTTCGGCGGCGACTTCGTCGCCGATCTGCATACGCTTCCAGCGCAGCTCCGCATCAGCCATCGAGGACTGCCCATCGTCCATGCCACATGTTCAAGGCCTTGCCCGCATTCTCTGAGCTGCGAACGTCAGAAGTCCGACCCGTGTGGGGATTCAACCACTCCACTCGCTGACCGTTCCCAGCAACCTTGAGAAGGGCGCTTCTTCTTCGGCCACCCGGAGACCGAAATTGTCTTGGCGCCAAGCGTTGTCATAGCCACTGTTCGCAAGGTCGCCTCTGAAGCAGCGAGAAATGTACTTCACGGACACCTCCTGCGGACCTGGCAATTTATACGAGGCACAGCTAAAACGGATTCACTGTGCCTCGGCAACGAGCCGATGGCCGACGCAGCTCCCGTCACGACGGACACAGATAAAACCTTCTCTGTGCCTCTGCGTCACTGTGGCTTTCTTGAACAGCGCTGGCTAGATGCCCTCGTCGCCGCCCCGATCCAGCGCTTCTTCCGGCTCCGCCAGGTACTCCATCTCGCGATCGAGCTCCATGTCCTCGTCGCTCGGCTGCATGCACCGGCGGCGGCGGTGGCGGCTCGTCCGCCGGAATCTGCACGTGCCGATACCACCAGAAGCCCGTGCCCGGCCGGAATCAACCGGCCCATCGTCACGTTCTCCTTCAGACCGCGCAGGTAGTCGATCTTGCCCGGAGATCGCCGCCTCGGTCAGCACCCGGGTCGTCTCCTGGAAGGAGGCCGCCGAGATGAACGACTCGGTCGAGAGCGACGCCTTGTGATCCCGAGCAGCAGCGGCTGCGCCGATGCCGGCCGGCCGCCCGCGTGGATCACGCGCTCGTTCTCCTCGAGGAAGCGGAACTTGTCGACCTGCTCGTCGATCAGGAACTCCGTGTCGCCGACATCCTCGATCCGCACCCACCGCATCATCTGCCGGGTGATGACCTCGATGTGCTTGTCGTTGATGTTGACGCCCTGCAGCCGGTAGACCTCCTGGATTTCGTTGACCAGGTACTTCTGCAGCTCCTTCTCGCCGAGCACGTGGAGAATGTCGTGCGGGTTGCTCGGGCCGTCCATCAGCGGATCGCCCGCGCGCACGCGCTCGCCTTCCTGCACGTTTACGTGGACGCCGCGCGGAATCGAGTACTCCTGCGGCTCGGCGTTGCGGATCGTCGGCGTTGATGAGAATCCGCCGCTGGCCCTTGACCACGCCGCCGTACTTCACCGTGCCGTCGATCTCGCTGATGACCGCCGGATCCTTCGGCTTGCGCGCCTCGAACAGCTCCACCACGCGCGGCAGACCGCCCGTGATGTCCTTGGTCTTGGTCGTCTCGCGCGGAATCTTCGCGAGCACGTCGCCGGCATGCACCTCTTCGCCGTCCTGCACCATCATGTGGGCGTTGACCGGCATGATGTAGCGGCGGATGACGTTGCCGTTCGGCGCCCTTGATCTCGACCGTCGGCTGCTTCTTCTCATCCGGCGAGTCGACGATGATGAGCCGCGACAGTCCCGTGACCTCGTCGAGATCCTCGTGGACCGTGAGGCCCTCGATGATGTCCTTGAACCGGATCTGGCCCGATTCCTCGGTGAGGATCGAGAACGTGTAGGGATCCCATTCGACCAGGATCTGTCCGTTCTCGACCTGCTGAGTCCTCGGTGACCTTCGAAGCCGCGCGCCGTAGGGGATCTGGTAGCGCTCGCGGTCGCGGCCCTTCTCGTCCTGAATCACGAGATGGCCCGTTGCGGTTCATGACGATGAGCTCGTTGCCGCCCTGCGGCGTCGGCCGCTCGACCACCTGCAGGTTGTCGAACTTGACGACGCCCTTGTGCTTCGAGTCGAGCGTCGAGGCATCCGAAATGCGCGACGCCGTGCCGCCGATGTGGAACGTGCGCATCGTCAGCTGCGTGCCCGGCTCGCCGATCGACTGCGCGGCGACGACGCCGACCGCCAGACCCATCTCGACCAGCCTGCCGGTCGCCAGGTCGCGGCCGTAGCACTTGGCGCAGACGCCGCGGCGTGACGCACACGTCAGCACCGAGCGGATCTTGACCTTCTCGATGCCCGAATCCTGCACCGCCGCCGCCTTCTCCTCGTCGATCTCCTGCGTTGAGGTCGAGCAGCACGTTGCCGGACAGCGGGTCCATGATGCGTTCGAGCGAGACGCGGCCGATGATGCGGTCGCGCAGCGGCTCGATGATCTCGCCGCTCTCGACGATGGCCCGCGCTTCGATGCCGTCGAGCGTGCCGCAGTCGCGATCGGAGACGATCACGTCCTGCGCGACGTCGACGAGACGACGCGTCAGGTAGCCCGAGTCGGCGGTCTTGAGCGCCGTGTCGGCCAGACCCTTGCGCGCGCCGTGCGTCGAGATGAAGTACTCGAGCACCGACAGGCCTTCGCGGAAGTTGGCCTTGATCGGCGTCTCGATGATTTCGCCCGACGGCTTGGCCATCAGGCCGCGCATGCCGGCCAGCTGCCGAATCTGCTGCTTGCTGCCGCGCGCGCCGGAGTCGGCCATGATGAAGACGGGGTTGAACTTGCCCGCCTCGTCGCGGCGCTCCATCTCCTTGAACATCGCGTCCGCGATCTTCTCGGTGACGTCCGACCACACGGCGATGACCTTGTTGTAGCGCTCGCCGTTGGTGATCGCGCCTTCGAGGTACTGCTGTTCGACCTTGATGACCTCGTCGCGCGCCTTCTCCGAGAGCTCCGACTTGCTCTGCGGGATGATCAGGTCCTCGATGCCGATCGACATGCCCGAGCGCGTCGCGTAGGTGAAGCCCATGTGCTTCAACCCGTCGAGCATCTCGACCGTCGTCTGCAGGCCCGAGGTGAGGTAGCAGCGCTGGACGAGCTGCTGCAGCCCCTTCTTCTTGAGCATGCCGTTGACGAACGGCATCGCTCTTCGGCAGCGCCGTGTTGAAGATCACGCGGCCGACCGTCGTGTTGATGATCTTGTTCGTCGACCTGCTGCACTTCGGTGTGCAGCACGTCCTGATCGTCGCGCGCGGTGGTCAGGTCCTGCAGGTCGCCGGTGTAGCGGAGCCGGATCGGCGTCAGCGTCTCGAGCTCGCCGGCTTCGAGCGCCAGAACCACGTCGTCCAGCCCGGCGAAGACCTTGCCCTCGCCCTTCGCGCCCGGCTTGGCCTTGGTCAGGTAGTAGCAGCCGAGCACGATGTCCTGCGACGGCACCGCGATCGGCGCGCCGTTGGACGGCGACAGGATGTTCTTCGACGACATCATCAGCTCGGTCGCCTCAATCTGGGCCTCCGGCGACAGCGGGATGTGCACCGCCATCTGGTCGCCGTCGAAGTCGGCGTTGAACGCCGTGCAGACGAGCGGATGAATGCGAATCGCCTTGCCCTCGACCAGCACCGGCTCGAACGCCTGGATGCCGAGGCGGTGCAGCGTCGGCGCGCGGTTGAGCAGCACGGGATGCTCGCGAATCACTTCCTCGAGCACGTCCCACACTTCGCCGACCTGCTTCTCGACCATCTCCTTGGCCTGCTTGATGGTCGCGACCAGGCCCCGTTCCTCGAGCTTGTTGTAGATGAACGGCTTGAACAGCTCGAGCGCCATCTTCTTCGGCAACCCGCACTGATTCAGCTTCAGCTCGGGACCGACGACGATGACCGAGCGGCCGGAGTAGTCGACGCGCTTGCCGAGCAGGTTCTGGCGGAAGCGCCCCTGCTTGCCCTTGAGCGTGTCGGACAGCGACTTGAGCGGCCGGTTGTTGGCGCCGCGCAGCACGCGGCCGCGGCGGCCGTTGTCGAACAGCGCGTCGACCGCTTCCTGCAGCATGCGCTTTTCGTTGCGGATGATGACGTCCGGCGCCTTGAGCTCCATCAGCTTCTTCAACCGGTTGTTGCGGTTGATGACGCGGCGATAGAGGTCGTTCAGGTCCGAGGTCGCGAAGCGGCCGCCGTCGAGCGGCACGAGCGGACGCAGCTCGGGCGGAATGACCGGGATGACGTCCAGGATCATCCACTCCGGCTTGTTGCTCGACTTGCGGAACGAGTCGACGACCTTGAGGCGCTTGGCGAACTTCAGCTTCTTCTGCGCCGAGGTCTCCGTGCGCATCTTGACGCGCAGCTCCTCGGCGAGCTTGTCGACGTGCTCGCGCTTGAGCAGCTCCTTGATCGCCTCGGCGCCCATCTGCGCCTTGAACTTCGTGAAGCCGTGCTCCTCGCGCGCCTTGCGGAACTGCTCTTCCGAGAGCAGCTGCTTGAACTTGAGGTCGGTGTCGCCCGGTTCGCTGACGACATAGGCCTCGAAGTAGAGCACGCGCTCGAGATCGCGCAGCGAGATGTCGAGCAGGTGGCCGATGCGGCTCGGCAGCCCCTTGAAGAACCACACGTGGCTGACCGGCGTCGCCAGCTTGATGTGGCCGAGGCGCTCGCGCCGCACCTTGGCCTGCGTGACTTCGACGCCGCACTTGTCGCAGATCACGCCGCGGTGCTTCATGCGCTTGTACTTGCCGCAGAGGCACTCCCAGTCGGTGATCGGCCCGAAGATCTTGGCGCAGAACAGGCCGTCGCGCTCCGGCTTGAAGGTCCGGTAGTTGATCGTCTCCGGCTTGGTGACCTCGCCGAACGACCACTGCTCGATCTTCTCCGGCGACGCCAGGCTGATGCGGATGGCGTCGAAGTCGGCCCTGAGGGCGGTCTTGCTGTCGGTAAAGCTTGGTCGCATAGTGTTCCTGTCATCCTTGACTAGCTTCAGCTATCGCTCTCAGCTCGGCGACGCGCGTATCGAGCTGACTGATCGCTGAACCGTGCCTCAGCACCGGTTCGGTCTCTTCGAGCGGCTTCAGCTGCGGCGGACGCTTCGTCGAGATCAACTCGACGTCCAGGCAGAGCGACTGCAGCTCGCGGATGAGCACGTTGAACGATTCAGGCAACCCGGGCGTGAAGCTCGCGTCGCCCTTCACGATCGATTCGTAGATCTTCGCGCGGCCCGTCACGTCGTCGGACTTCGCCGTGAGCAGCTCCTGGAGGATGTGCGCCGCGCCGTAGGCCTCGAGCGCCCACACCTCCATCTCGCCGAAGCGCTGGCCGCCGAACTGGGCCTTGCCGCCCAGCGGCTGCTGCGTGATGAGCGAGTACGGCCCGATCGAGCGGGCGTGGATCTTGTCGTCGACCAGGTGCGACAGCTTGAGCATGTAGATGTAGCCCACCGTCACGTCCTGCTCGAACGATTCGCCGCTCATCCCGTCGTAGAGCCGGGTCTTGCCGCTGCTCGGGAGCGCCGCGTTCTGCGAGCCAGCCCTTGATCTCTCCCTCGCGGGCGCCGTCGAAGACGGGCGTCGCGAAGTAGAGGCCGAGGGCGTGCGCCGCCCAGCCGAGGTGCGTCTCGAGGATCTGGCCGACGTTCATGCGCGACGGCACGCCCAGCGGGTTGAGCACGATCTCAACCGGTGTGCCATCCGGCAGATACGGCATGTCCTCTTCGGGGAGGATGCGCGCGATGACGCCCTTGTTGCCGTGGCGGCCGGCCATCTTGTCGCCGACCGACAGCTTGCGCTTCATCGCCACGTAGACCTTGACGAGCTTGATCACGCCCGGCGGCAGTTCGTCGCCGCGGCGAATCTTCTCCTTCTTCTCCTCGAAGAGCTGCTTGATGACTTCGACCTGGCGCTCGGTGCGCTCTTCGAGCGCGCGCAGATCCGGTTCGAGGCCGGTGTCTTCGGTCAGCACCTTGGCGCGCACGAGCACCGCGAACGGCACGTCCTGCATCACTTCGGTCGTCAGCTGCGTCCCCTTCTTCAGGAGCCGCTCGCGGCCGTACTCGTCGAACAGGTCCGACCGCAGCTCGGTGCCGGCCAGCATCTGCATGACGCGCTTCTTGGTCTCGTCGTGGAGAATGCGAACCTCGTCCTGCAGGTTCTTCTCCATCAGATCGAGCTCTTCCTGCTCGATCGCCTTGGCGCGGTCGTCCTTCTCGATGCCCTTGCGCGAGAAGATCTTGACGCCGACGATGATGCCCTCGATGCCCGGCGGGCAGATGAGCGACGCGTCGCGCACGTCACCCGCCTTCTCGCCGAAGATCGCGCGGAGGAGCTTCTCTTCCGGCGTCAGCTGCGTCTCACCCTTCGGCGTCACCTTGCCGACGAGGATGTCGCCGGGCTTGACGTAGGCGCCGATGCGGATGATGCCGCTGTCGTCGAGATCGCGCAGGTAGCCTTCCGACACGTTCGGAATGTCGCGCGTGATTTCCTCGGGCCCAGCTTGGTGTCGCGCGCCTCGATCTCGAACTCTTCGATGTGGATGGAGGTGTAGTAGTCCTCCTTCACCATCTTCTCGCTCACGAGGATCGCGTCTTCGAAGTTGTAGCCGCGCCACGGCATGAACGCCACCAGCACGTTCCGGCCGAGCGCGAGCTCGCCGAGCTCCGTGCAGGGACCGTCCGCGAGGACCTGCCCCTTCTGCACCTTCTGCCCGACCCGCACGATCGGCTTCTGGCTGATGCAGGTGTTCTGGTTCGACCGCTTGAACTTGGTCATGGGGTAGATGTCCGCCCCCATTTCCTTGCTCGCGGACTCCTGCTCGCCCTCGACGCGCACCACGATGCGCTGCGAGTCGACGTAGTCGACCGAGCCGGTTCGACGCGCCACCGCCACCGCGCCCGAGTCGCGCGCGGTGATGTACTCCATGCCGGTGCCGACGTACGGCGCCTGCGCGCGGAGCAGCGGCACGGCCTGGCGCTGCATGTTCGATCCCATCAGCGCGCGGTTCGCATCGTCGTTCTCGAGGAACGGGACGAGCGACGCGGCCACCGAGACGAGCTGCTTCGGCGAGACGTCGATGAACTGCACCTGGTCGCGCGGCGCGAGGATGAAGTTGCCGGCCTGACGCGCGTTGACGCGCTCGGCGACCAGCCGGCCCTTCTCGTCGAGCTCGACGTTGGCCTGCGCGATGATGTACTGGTCTTCCTCCCACGCCGAGAGATAGAAGCAGTACGGCTCGGACTCGACGCCCTTCTTCTTCGCGCCGGCCTTCGGCGTTGACCAGCTCGTCGGCATCGACAATGTCGCCGACCTTGTACTTCGGGTTGCCGCCGGCGTTGGTGACCATGGACGAAGTCGAGCACGTGGCCGTCCTTGACCTTGCGGTAGGGCGACTCGATGAACCCGAACTCGTTGATCCGCGCGTAGCAGCTGAGCGAGCTGATCAGGCCGATGTTCGGACCTTCCGGCGTCTCAATCGGGCAGATGCGCCCGTAGTGCGTCGGATGGACGTCGCGAACCTCGAACCCGGCGCGCTCGCGCGACAGACCGCCTGGCCCGAGCGCCGAGAGACGCCGCTTGTGCGTCACCTCGGAGAGCGGGTTGGTCTGGTCCATGAACTGCGACAGCTGCGACGACCCGAAGAACTCGCGAATCGCGGCCATGACCGGCTTCGCGTTGATCAGGTCGTGCGGCATCGCCGTCGCCATTTCCTGGTAGACCGACATCTTCTCCTTGATGGCGCGCTCCATCCGGACCAGCCCGATGCGGAACTGGTTCTCGAGGAGCTCGCCCACGGAGCGGACGCGGCGGTTGCCCAGGTGATCGATGTCGTCGACGTTGGCCGGGTTGCGGCGCAGCTTGAGCAGGTAGCCGATCACTTCGTAGAAGTCCTGCGGGTGCAGGATCTTCTCGTCGAGCGGCGTCTTCAGCCCGAGCTTGGTGTTCAGCTTCAGCCGGCCGACCCGCGAGAAGTCGTACTTCTGCGGGTTGAAGAACATGTTCTCGAACAGGTTGCGCGAGCTGTCGAGCGTCGGCGGATCGCCCGGACGCAGGCGCCGGTAGATCTCGATCAGCGCCTCTTCGTGGGTGCGGATCGCGTCCTTCTTCAGCGTCTGCGACAGGATCGGGCCGACCTCGTCGCGCTCGGGGAAGAACACCTCGATCTGCTCGACGCCCTTCTCCTGCGCCATCGAGATGACGCGCGCGGTCAGCTCCTCGTTGGCCTCGAGCAGCACCTCGCCGGTCGCCGGATCGACGACGTCCTGGGCGCTGAACGCACCCTCGAGCGCTTCGTCGACGACCTCGATGTCCTCGACGCCCGCCTTGCGGAGGCCGTCGATGTGCGCCTTGGTGATCTTGCGGCCCTCGCCGATCGAGACGTCGCCCTTCTTGACCTCACGCTTGGCGCGCATGCCGACCAGGCTGTCGGCCGACCGTCCAGCGCAGCGTGTTGTCCTTCAGGTTGATGACGTCGACCGGGTGGAACGCGCGGATGATCTCGTTGGCGCCGCGCAGCCCGAGGGCGCGCAGGAACACCGTCGCGAGGAACTTCCGCTTGCGGTCGATGCGGACGTAGAGCAGGTTCTTCGTGTCGTACTCGAACTCGACCCACGAGCCGCGATACGGAATGATCTGCGCGACGTAGAGGGTCTTGTCCTCGGAGTGGAAGAACGCGCCCGGCGAGCGGTGCAGCTGCGAGACGATGACCCGCTCGGTCCCGTTGATGATGAACGTCCCGTTGTCGGTCATCAGCGGGATGTCGCCGAAGTAGACCTCCTGCTCCTTGATGTCGCGGATGGTCTTGACCCCGGTCTCGGGATCCTTGTTCCACACGACGAGCCGGATGGTGACCTTGAGCGGCACGGCGTAGGTCATGCCGCGCTCCTGGCACTCGTCGACGTCGTACTTCAGCTTCAGCGCGACCGTGTGGCCGCAGATGTCGCAGACGTCGCCGCGCGCCTGGTTGGGCGTGCCGCATTTCGGGCAGAGCACGTCCTTGTCGCCGTACGGATCGGCGATCAGGGTGTGGCCGCAGGTCTTGCAGGGCTTGCGCAGGTGGTGCAGGCCCTGGAGCTTGCCGCACTTGCACTCCCAGTTGCCGATCGAATACTCGATGAACTCGAGCGACGAGTTCTCCCGGAAATCGCTGATCGGAAAAACCGACTTGAACACCGACTGCAGGCCCTGGTCCTCGCGCTCCGAGGGCAGGCGGTTCATCTGCAGGAAGCGCTCGTAGCTCTTCCGCTGGATCTCGATGAGATTCGGGATCTCGACCGTGGTCCGGATTTTCGAAAAGTCCTTGCGCTCGCGGTAGACGTTCTTGGGAAGGCTGTACATCGTGGAAAAACCCTCAGCTCGAAGAGAGAACGCGGGCCGAATCGAGGATCGCGGCAGCTATAACCGCGCGCTGGTTGGGCCGGTCGGGCGGTCGGCAGGTCGGGCAGCTGCGGGACTGTGCGACCCCGCCGGCCTCCTGCCCAACCTGCCTGACTACTTGACTTCGACCTTCGCGCCCGCCTCTTCGAACTTCTTCTTGATCGCCTCGGCCTCGTCCTTGGTCACGCCTTCCTTGATCGGCTTGGGCGCGCCCTCGACGAGGTCCTTCGCTTCCTTCAGGCCGAGGCTGGTGACTTCGCGGACGACCTTGATGACGTTGATCTTGTCGGCGCCGACTTCGGTCAGCGTCACCGTGAACTCGGTCTTCTCCTCGACCGGAGCCGCAGCGCCCGCGCCGCGCCGCCGCCCATCATCGGCATCGCCATCGGCATCGCTGCGGCGGCCGAGACGCCGAGTTCGGTCTCGAGCGACCTTCACGAGGTTGCTGAGTTCGAGGACGCTGATGCCCTTGATGTAGTCGACCACCTGCTGCTGCGTCAGATCTGCCATTGCTGTCTCCTCGACGAACAAAGAACAAAGAACTAAGGACTAAGAACGGAACCAGGAACCCGGAACCAGGAACTACGGAACCTACGTTCCTTCGCTGCGTTTCTTCTCTGCCTGCACCAGCACGCTCATGAGATCGCGCGGCACGGCGTTCAGCACGCGCACCAGATTGACCATCGGCGCCTGCAGCAGGAACAGCAACTTCGCGTACAGCTCGGGCTTGCCCGGCATGTTCGCGAGGTCGGTGACCTGCGCCGGCTGGATCGCCTGGCCCTGCACCACCGCCGCCTTGATCTGCAGCGTCGGCGCGTTCTTCATGAACGCCGTCAGCGTCTTGGCGAGCGCGACCGGATCCTCCTCGGTGTAGGCGACGGCCGTCGTCCCCTCGAAGTGGTCGCCGAACGTCTCGAAGTCGGTGCCCTTGAGCGCCCGCTTGGCGAGCGTGTTCTTCACCACCTTGTAACCGGCCTTCGCCTTGCGCAGCTGCGCCCGCAGCTCGGTCACCTGCGGCACGTTGATGCCGCGGTAGTCGATCAGGATCGCGGCGTCGCTCCCCTGAAACATCGCCCTCGAGCATCTGGAGCTCGGCTTCCTTGTCGGCTCGTGTGACTGCCATTGTTCCGCGCTCCCTACTTCTTCGCCGCGGTTTCGACGCGGCCCTCGTCGATCTTCACGCCCGGCCCCATCGTCGACGAGACGGTGATGCTGCGGAGGTACTTGCCCTTGGCCGCCGCCGGCTTCGCCTTGACGATGCTGTCGAGCAGCGCCGCGGCGTTGTCGATCAGGTTCTGCGCCTCGAACGACGTCTTGCCCACCGGCGCGTGCACGATGCCGGTCTTGTCGACGCGGAACTCGACCTTGCCGGCCTTGATCTCCTTGACCGCCTGCGACACGTTCGGCGTCACCGTGCCGGTCTTCGGGTTCGGCATCAGGCCGCGCGGGCCGAGCACCTTCCCGAGCTTGCCGACGACGCGCATCATGTCGGGCGTGGCGACGACCGCCTCGAAGTCCATCCAGCCGCCGGAGATCCGCTCGACGACCTCGTCGCCGCCGACGAAATCGGCGCCGGCTTCCTCGGCTTCCTTCTGCTTGTCCGGCCCGGCGATGACGAGCACGCGCTTGGACTTGCCCAGCCCGTGCGGCAGCACGACGGTGCCGCGCACCATCTGATCGGCATGCTTCGGGATCGACGCCGAGGCGAATCGACAGCGCGACGGTCTCGTCGAACTTCGCGAACTTGATCTTCTGGACGAGCGGCAGCGCTTCGTCCAGCGCGTAGGCGCGGTCCTCGACCTGCTGCCGCGCCGCCAGATACTTCTTGCCGTGATGTCCTCATACTGTTCCTCAGGTGGTTTGTCGGCGCCTGCGGCGCCTCCCACGTGACTTCGCCGTCAGTTACCAGTTCCAGTTACAAGTTCAAAGGGTCGTCGTGCCGCTTCGCCGCAACTCGCTCTTTGAACTGGCAACTTGACAACTGGTAACTGACAGGTCTTTACCCGACTACGTCCAGTCCCATCGACCGCGCGGTGCCGGCGACCGTCTTGACCGCGGCTTCGATCGAGCCGCAGTTCAGATCGGGCATCTTCAGCTTGGCGATGTCCTCGACCTGCTTCTGCGTCACCGTGCCGACCTTGTTCTTGTTCGGCTCGGCCGATCCCTTGGCCAGATTCGCGGCGCGCTTCAGCAGCACCGACGCCGGCGGCGTCTTGGTGATGAAGCTGTACGAGCGATCCGAGTAGATCGTCACGACGGCCGGAATGATCAGCCCCTCGTCCTTCGCGGTGCGCGCGTTGAACGCCTTGCAGAAGTCCATGATGTTGACGCCGTGCGGACCGAGCGCGGTGCCCGACCGGCGGCGCGGGCGTGGCCTTGCCCGCGGCAATCTGGAGCTTCACCATTGCTTGTACTTTCTTTGCCATCTCGCTTCGCTCGCTTCGGTCTCCGGTCTACGGTCTACGGTCATCGGTCGCGCGCGGTCGTGCCGTAGACCGGGACCGTGGACCGTCGACCTAAGCTTTTCCACCTGCAAGAAATCCAGTTCCACCGGCGTCGAGCGCCCGAAGATCGTCACCATGACCTTCAGCGTGTTCTTGTCGGTGTTCACTTCGTCGACCACGCCGTTGAAGCCGGCGAACGGCCCCTCGTTGATCCGCACCTGATCGCTCTTGTCGAAGGTGTACTTCGGCTTCGGCTTCTCGGCCGCGGTCCGCACCTGCGTGAGGATCTGCTCGACTTCGTCCTTGGTCAGCGGCGTCGGCTTGGCGCCGGCGCCGACAAACCCGGTGACCTTCGGCGTGTTCTTGACGACGTGCCACGCGTTGTCGGTCATGTTCATCTCGACCAGGATGTAGCCTGGGAAGAAGCGCTTCGACGACACGACCTTCTTGCCCGCGCGCATCTCCACGACGTCCTCGGTCGGGATCAGCACTTCGCCGATCTCGTCCTGGAGCCCGTAGGCCTGCACGCGCTGCTGCAACGACTCGGCGACCTTCTTCTCGAAGCCCGAGTAGGTGTGCACGATGTACCAGTTCTTGCCGCTGACCTCGGTCATCACGCGGCACCGAATCGCTGGAAGATCTGCTGAACGAGCGCGTTCAGGGCCAAATCCACGCCGAACAGATACAGCCCGAAGAACACCGACGTCAGAATCACGACCACCGTCGTGGCGTAGACCTCTTTCCGCGACGGCCACGTCACGCGCTTCATCTCGTTGCGGACCTCGGTCGAGGAAGTCGCGCCCGCGCTCCCACCAGCCGAGCGGCGCACGCAGCCCGGTCTTCTCGTCGCTCTCGTACTTTTCGATCGTCGCCATTCTGCTTCGCTTCGCTCGCCGTCTACGGTCTCCGGTCCAGTCCACGGTTCGCAGGCCAGCGCACTCGCGCTCAACCTGACCGGAGACTGGCCACCGTGGACTCTGCGGCCGAAGGCCGTCGCTGATTGGCAGGCCAGGAGGGACTCGAACCCCCAACTCCCGGTTTTGGAGACCGGTGCTCTACCAATTGAACTACTGGCCTGCACAGCCGAACGCGTCGCGGCGCCGAGCGCGCCGCGCGCTACTTCTGCTCCTTGTGCGGCGTGTGCTTGCGGCAGAACGGGCAGAACTTCTTCAGCTCGATCCGCTCGGTCGTCTTCTTCTTGTTCTTCGTCGTGCTGTAGTTGCGGCGCTTGCACTCGCCGCACGCCATCTGGATGATGTCTCTCATGGTCAAAGCCTGCAGGGACCAGGAACCAGGGATCAGGAATCAGGCAGGTTCCTGAACCTTCCTGATTCCCTGACTGCCTGACTCCTGATCCCTACTCGATGATTTCCGTCACCGTGCCGGCGCCCACCGTGCGGCCGCCTTCGCGAATGGCGAAGCGCGCTTCCGTTTCGAGCGCGACCGGCGCGATCAGCTCGGCGGTGATGTCGGTGTTGTCGCCCGGCATGATCATCTCGACGCCTTCACCGAGGTGGAGCGAGCCGGTCACGTCGGTCGTCCGGATGTAGAACTGCGGACGGTAGCCGTTGAAGAACGGCGTGTGACGGCCGCCCTCTTCCTTCGACAGCACGTAGACGCGCGCCTTGAACTTCGTGTGCGGCTTGATCGAGCCGGGCTTGGCCAGCACCTGGCCGCGCTCGACGTCGGTCTTTTCCACGCCGCGCAGCAGCACGCCGATGTTGTCGCCCGCCTCACCCGAGTCGAGCAGCTTGCGGAACATCTCGACGCCGGTGACCACCTTCTTGCTGGTGGGCTTGAAGCCGACGATCTCGATTTCCTCGCCAACCTTCACCTTGCCGCGCTCGACACGGCCGGTCACGACGGTGCCGCGGCCGGAGATCGAGAACACGTCTTCGATCGGCATCATGAACGGCTTGTCGACCTCGCGCTGCGGCACCGGGATGTAGGCATCGAGCGCCTCCATCAGCTTGGTGACGCCCTCGACGCCGTCGGGCTCGCCGCTGAGCGCCCTGGACGCCGACACGCGCACCACCGGCACGTCGTCGCCGGGGAAGCCGTAGCTCTTGAGCAGGTCGCGCACTTCGAGCTCGACCAGGTCCACGAGTTCGGTATCGTCCATCATGTCGACCTTGTTCAGGGCGACGACGAGGTACGGCACGTTGACCTGGCGGGCGAGCAGCACGTGCTCGCGGGTCTGCGGCATCGGGCCGTCGACGCAGCTCACGACCAGGATGGCGCCGTCCATCTGCGCCGCGCCGGTGATCATGTTCTTGATGTAGTCGGCGTGGCCCGGGCAGTCGACGTGCGCGTAGTGGCGGTTCGCCGTCGAGTACTCGACGTGGCTCGACGCGATGGTCAGGATCTTGGTTTCGTCACGGCGACCCTGCGACTCCGAGGCCTTGGCCACCTGGTCGTAGGGAATGAACTTCGCCCATCCCTTGTCGGCGGCGACCTTGGTCAGGGCCGCTGTCAGCGTGGTCTTGCCGTGGTCGATGTGGCCAATGGTTCCGACGTTGACGTGTGGTTTGGACCGATCGAATTTCTCTTTCGCCATGACTCGCGCTGCTCCGATTGTTTGTGCGGGACCCCGGTCCCTCGTCTATTCAGTCACCGAAACGAAAACGTGAAATTGCACTCCCGTGAAGCGATGGCTTGCCATCCGTAGCTCTCGGGCCAACCGAACCGGCCCACCTTCGCCAAGGCTACGGTGGGCATCCTTCGCCTGCATCGGAGCGAAGGATGGAGCCGATGACCAGAATTGAACTGGTGACCTCGTCCTTACCAAGGACGCGCTCTGCCAACTGAGCTACATCGGCCTTCGCGCTCGCTGTCTCGCTCCGCTCGCGCTACGGCCGACAAGTCGGCCTTCGCCCTAGATATCCGAACCTACTCGCGCTAGGCGAAGGTCTGGCCTTGCCGAGCCTGGCTAGCCATGCGCAAGCCTGGCTTCAGCGTGGCGAAGCGCCAACGAGCGAATGGAGCGGGAGACGGGGATCGAACCCGCGACCAACAGCTTGGAAGGCTGTGACTCTACCACTGAGTTACTCCCGCCTTCGTGCTCGCCTCTCGCGCTCCCGCTCGCGCGCTACGGCGAGGCAGGCCCGCCAGACGCTCTTCGTGCCCGCTTCGACGCTCCTTCGCGCTTCGGCGACCGGCGTGCCGCTCATCACCCGAAGCTCGATCCCTCGTTCCGACGCGGCCACAGCCTGCCTAGCCGAGCTCGCGATGCAGCGCCTCCGCTGCTGTCGCGAGCGAAGGTTGGTGGGCAGGGGAGGATTTGAACCTCCGTAGCCCGTTGGGCGGCAGATTTACAGTCTGCTGCGATTGACCACTCCGCCACCTGCCCGTCAAACCGTCAGCCAGACGCGCACCGCATGCGACACCCTGGCACTCGCTTCGTTGGCGCCCGGTCGAGAGAACGCCCGGCGCGGCCATCGGCCCTGCCGCATTGCTTGTATTGGAGGATTGTCCCCGTGTGCTCGACAGTTTCCTAGTAGCGGCCGCATGCGCCGTTCGATGGAGCTGGCGGAGGGATTTGAACCCCCGACCGGCTGATTACAAATCAGCTGCTCTACCGAGCTGAGCTACGCCAGCCAGACAAAACGGGGATGGTAGCACGTCCCGTGCCAGCCGTGCAACCCACCGGGCCGGGCCTCGACTGCCCCATACAAACGGTCCTCCTCCGGGGTCGACGGCATTGGGCCCGCCAGGCTGTTGAAGCCCGGACGGGGGGTTGGTGAACCCTGCCTCCCCCGGCGTCTCTCCCCGGGGCGCGGTGGACGCGCTCCGAGGGAATCCCATTATTCCGAGCCGCCAGAATCCCTGGCAGCAGGGCGATCGCCGCGTCGACGCTGGCGGACGGCTTCGAACAAGACCACCGCCGCTGCCGCCGACACATTGAGACTGCCGACGTGACCGGCCATCGGGATGGCCGCCACGAAATCACACCGCTCACGAACCAACCGCCGAAGACCGTGGCCTTCAGCGCCTAGGACCAGCGCGGTGGGAACCGTCAGATCCAATTCATAGTAGGTGGTTTTGGCGTCGGCGTCCAGCCCCACGGTCCACACGCCCGCCTCCTTCAGTTCCTCGACGGCGCGCGCGATATTGACGACGTCGGCCACGGCGACGTGATGCACCGCGCCGGCCGACGCCTTCGCGGCCGCGCCGTCGAGCGGCGCCGCCCGACGACTCTGCCGCACGACGCCGGTCGCGCCCGCGGCATCAACGGTCCGCAGGATCGCGCCGACGTTGTGCGGATCCTCGATGCCATCGAGGACGACGATGAGCGGAGCGCCCACCGCGGCGGCGACCAGCGACTCCAGCGACGCCTCGGGAGGCGGCACGGCGTCGGCAATCACGCCCTGGTGCACGCCCGTCGCCGGCCGCGCGTTCGAGCGCCTCGCGCGTCACCTGCACCACCCGCACCCCCTTCGCCGTCGCCTCGCTCACCACTCGGCGCAGCCGCTCGTCGTCTCGCCCCGCGACGCGAATCTCGCGGACCCGTCCCGCACGGAGCGCCTCGGCGACGGAGTGGATGCCGTAGATGATCATCGAACTGATAAAGCTGATCCCGTCAGTTTTCAGTTACCAGTTGCCAGTTCAATGGGCCCCTCGTGCTGACAGTCGGCACAGACGGTCCTTTGAACTGGGAACTGACAACTGGAAACTGACGCGGCGTCATTTCTTCGAGACGGCCGTGTGCATGGCGGCGGCCCTTTCCCGACACCCGGTCACCGACTGCAGTCCGTCGATCGGTGTCAGTTCGACGGCGCGATCGATCGCCGGCACGAGCAAATCGAGCTCCGGTCCCTCCTGGTCGCCGGTCAGCGCCACCCGAATCGGGTGAAAGAGCGCTTTCCCCTTCTGCCCGGTGCGTTCGCGGACGCGCGTCGCGGCCGCGCGGAACGTGTCTCGATCGACGAGGCGGGCGGACGCGGCAAGTTCGTCGGCCAGCGCGTTCACGACCGCTTGCGCCGCCGGTTCACTCAGCTCGCGGCGGATCTCCTCGCGCGCCAGCGCCGCCTCGGCGTCGAACGCGAAGATCGTCCGCAGCCGTTCTGGAATCTGCGACAGTCGATCGAGCGATCCGGCGAGCGGCGGCACCGCAAACTCGAGCCAGGACCGGCCGTTCGCGCTCAGGTCGGCAACCACCATCCGCTGCTCTCGGAGAAACGGCAACGCCAGTTCGACCAGCCGGGGCGCGTCCGCGGTCTTCAGGTAGTGGCGGTTCACCCACGCCAGCTTGTCTTCGTCGAACACGCCGGCGCTGTGCGCCACTTTCGAAAGCTCGAATCGCCGCGCCAGCTCGTCGAGCGGCAGGATCTCCTCGCCCTCCCCGGGCGACCAGCCGATCAGCGCAAGGTAATTGACCAGCGCTTCGGGCAGGTAACCCTTGGCCTTGAACTCGGCGACCGACGTCGCGCCGTGCCGCTTCGAGAGCGGCGAATGATCGGGGCCCATCACCAGCGATAGATGGGCAAAGGTCGGCGGCTGCCAGCCGAACGCTTCGTACAACAACACCTGGCGCGGGGTGTTCGAGATGTGATCCTCGCCGCGCACGACGTGCGTCACCTGCATCAGCGCATCGTCGATCACCACGGCAAAGTTGTAGGCCGGCATTCCGTCGGAGCGGACGAGCACCGGATCGCCGATCACGTCGGTGTGAAACGACACCGGGCCGCGCACGACGTCGTCGAAGCTCACCGTGCGATCGCCCGGCACGCGCAGGCGGATGACCGCCTTCTCGCCGCTGGCAACCCGCGACTGCGCCTCGTCCTGCGGAATCGATCGGCACGTGCCGGCGTACTTCGGCGGCAGCCCGGCGCGCAGCATCGCCTGCCGTTCCGCTTCGAGTTTCTCGGCCGAGCAGAAACAGTAGTAGCCGGCGCCAGCGGCAATCAGCTGCTGCGCGTGGTCGGCGTAGATCGCGAGCCGCTCGGACTGGCGATAGGGGCCGTAACGCCCGCCTTTTTCGACGCCTTCGTCCCAGGTCAGCCCCATCCACTCGAGATCGTCCTTGATGGCTTGTTCCGACTCGCGGGTCGAGCGCTCGAGGTCGGTATCTTCGACGCGAAGAATGAACGTGCCGCCGGCATGGCGCGCAAGCAGCCAGTTGAACAGCGCGGTTCGCGCGTTGCCGACGTGGAGGTGACCGGTGGGAGACGGAGCGAATCGGACACGCATGGTCTTCAGTGAATTCTGTCAGTTTCCAGTTTTCAGTTACCAGTTCAAAGGGCCCCTCAGTTCCGTTTACACCCGAATGCCTTTTGAACTGGCAACTGGTAACTGGAAACTGAAAGGGCGCTGCTCACAGCGCAGCGTGAAGCAGCGCCACGGCGTGACATGCCATTGCTTCGCCGCGGCCGGCGGCATCGACCTGCTCGTTGGTCTTGCCCTTGATGCTCACAGCCGCGACCTCGATCCCGAGCGCGGCGGCAAGATTCGCCCGCATGGCATCGAGATGCGGCAAGAGCTTCGGGCGTTCGGCGATCACGGTCACGTCGACATTGCTGGCGGAGTAGCCGGCGTCGCGGACGTGCTGCATGGCAGCCCGAAGCAGCTCGAGGCTATCCGCATCCTTCCATCGCGGGTCGGTGTCGGGAAACAGCCGGCCGATGTCGCCAAGCGCCGCCGCGCCGAGCACGGCGTCGGTCACGGCGTGGCAGACGATGTCGGCGTCGGAGTGGCCGAGCAGCCCGCGCTCGAACGGAATGGTGACCCCGGCGAGGATCAGTGGCCGGCCCTCGACCAGGCGATGCAGGTCGTACCCGGTGCCGATGCGCATGCGCGTGTTGTCCTCTCCGGCGAGTGCGCGGGCGCGCACGAGATCCTCGGCGGTCGTCACTTTGAGGTTGGTCGCCTCGCCCTCGACCAGATGAACCTGAAAGCCCGCCCGCTCCACGAGCATGGCCTCGTCGGTCACGTCAAGGTCGCCAGCTGCTGCCATGGCCTCGGCGAGGACGTCCCGTCGAAACGCCTGCGGTGTCTGGGCCAGGTAGATCGAGTCGCGCGGCAAAGTCGCGCCGACGACCCGCGTCGCCCCCACGGCCTGCTTGACCGTATCGACCGCCTGGACCGCCGCAATCGCGGCCCCATGCACGGCCGCCGCTTGAATCGTCCGCTCGATGAGCGCGGCGGAAACAAAGGGCCGCGCCGCATCGTGAATGGCGATCACGTCGGCCTCGGTCGAGACCCGTTCGAAGGCACGCGCGACCGAATCCTGCCGTCGATCGCCGCCCTCGACCAGCACGACACGGCAGTTACCGCGATCGATCCGGGGGACTGTCCCCGCCGTCCCTGGCGGCAGTGCGACCACGATCTCTGTCACGAGCTCACAGCGCGCCAGCGCGTCGATGCTCATCTGCAACAGCGTCCGCCCCGGCGTCAGCTCGAGAAACTGCTTGGGCCGCGCGCCCCCGACCCGCAGGCCCTTTCCGGCCGCCACCAGGATCGCCGCTACTCGCATATCACCCGATGCGTCTCTCTGCCGCCGGCGATGTCAGCGATGCGCGCGCTGGTCTGATCGAGGACCTGATTCAGCCGGGCTTCGGCGACATCGGGCGGGGCAAAGACGACCACGAGGACGTCGGTCGTCGCGGTCGTGACCATCGTTCGCGCCGAGTCCGATGTCGGGTTGCCGAACGGCCCGCCGTTATCGACGAGCGTGATGCGGCCGCCGAGGTGAACAACGTCCTTGCGAATGCCGGCGTACTCTTCGCCGTCGGCGCCAAGCCGCATCGTGATCGCGCCGCGGATATGCTGCCGATCGTACAGACCGTACGGCAGCTGGAACTCGACCGAGCACCAGTTGATCACGTCTACGAGCGAGTTCACGCGTGGCAGCGGCTGTCCCTTGCGCACGCGGCGGAGCAGCGCTTCGTTCGAGGGGCGGGTCTTGGTCGGATCGATCCCGACCCGCTTGTACATCGTCCGCACCGACGCCGACTCTTCCGGCGGATGCACGCGAACCCGCTGCTCGACGTCGGCCAAGCAACGGATCAAGCCGCGGTTCCCGATCGACGACGCGCGCGCCGTCGCACCAGAGCAGCGCGGGCCTGACGATGCCGGCCAGCGTGGCCGCACGTGTGAAGAGCGCCTCGGACACCGCCGACGATTGTAGCCCTCGGGGTAAGATGGCCGGGAATGCTCGACTTTCTGCTCCATTTCGATACCTACCTGACGTCGTTCGTCCAGGAATACGGCACGCTCACCTACGGCATCCTGTTCGCCATCATCTTTGCGGAGACCGGCCTCGTCGTGACGCCGTTCCTCCCAGGCGATTCGCTGCTCTTCGCGGCCGGAGCGCTCTCGGCGACCGGCGCGCTTTCCGTCTGGGTGCTGATGCCGGTCCTCATCGCCGCCGCGATCATCGGCGACGCCGTCAACTACTCGGTCGGTCGCCGCCTGGCAAGGCGCTTCCTGGACGATGCGCCGGACACCGGCCTGCTGTTTCGATTGGTGAAGCGCGAGCATGTGCGGCGCGCCCACGACTTCTTCGAGACTCACGGCGGCAAAGCCGTGGTCATGGCCCGCTTCGTGCCGATCGTGCGGACGTTCGTGCCCTTCGTGGCCGGCGGCGCCGGGATGTCGTATCGCGCGTTCGCGTTCTACAACGTCACCGGCGCGATTCTGTGGGTCGGCGTCTGCGTCGGCGCCGGCTATCTGTTCGGCAACATTCCGGTCGTCAAGGAAAACTTCGAACTGGTCGTGATCGGCATCATCTTCGTGTCGCTCATCCCGCTGGCCATCGAAACCTACAAGGCGTGGCGCGGCGCACCGACCCCCACTAAACCACCTGTCGTCACAACAACTCGTCCGGGAGCACGCGAGCGATGAGCGAACCGCTGGCCTCCTCAGGCACTGGCATGAAGCTGCACACGAAGATTCTGCTCGGCCTGTTGATCGGGATGATCCTCGGGATCACCGTCAACCTGACGGTCGGCACCGCGAACCCGACCGTCGACTGGGTAAACCGCTACATCGCCGTCCCGCTGGGCCAGATCTTCCTGCGCATGCTCTTCATGGTGGTGATGCCGCTGGTGTTCGCGTCGATTGCCCTCGGCGTCGCGGGGCTCGGCGACATCCGGCGCGTCGGCCGGATCGGGGGTAAGGCCATCGGCTACTTCTTCATCACCACCTGCCTTGCCGCGACGCTTGGGCTCGTCATCGTCAACCTGATGCGACCGTGGGAACGCGTCAGCCCGGAGACGCGGGTCCAGCTGATGGAGCGTTTCAAGAACGACGCGTCGAGCCGGGTCGAAGCAGCGGCGATGTCCACGTTCGGCATGGAGACGCTCGTGAACATCGTGCCGCGCAATCCGATCCGGGCCGCCGCCGACACCGACATGCTCGGCGTCATCTTCTTCGGCCTGATGTTCGGCGCGGCGCTGACCGTGATCCCGGCGGCCAAGGCCAAGCCGATGATCGACGTGCTCGAGGCGCTCAACGCCGTGGTCACCGCGATCATTCACTTTGCGATGCTGCTGGCGCCGTTCGGCGTGGCCGCGCTGATCTTCACTGTGTCGTCGCGGTTCGGCTTCGACCTGATGATCGCGATCTTTGCCTTCGTCGTTACCGTGCTGCTGGCGCTCATCGTCGCACGTCGGCGTGACGCTGTCGGTGATCATCCGGTTCCTGATCGGGATGTCGCCGCTGCTGTTCTTCTCGCGGGCCCGCGCCGCCCTGATCACCGCCTTCTCCACCAGCTCGTCGAGCGCGACGCTGCCGACGGCGATGGATGTGGCACACGAGCAATTGGGCGTGCCACAGCGGATCGCCGGCTTCGTGCTGCCCATCGGCAGCACGATGTGCATGAACGGCACCGCGATTTTCGAGGGCATCACCGTGATCTTCCTGGCCGAGATCTTCGGCGTCGATCTGTCGCTCGGCCAGATGGCGGCGGTGATGATCATGTCGGTGATCACCGCGATCGGCGCGGCCGGCGTGCCCGGCGGATCGATTCCTCTCCTGGTCGGTGTGCTGACCATGTTCGGTGTGCCCGGGGAAGGGCATCGCCATCGTGCTCGGCGTCGACCGCGTGCTCGACATGTCGCGCACGACCGTCAACGTCTGCGGCGACCTCACCGCGGCGACGTGGGTGGCGCGTAGCGAGGGGATGTGGACGCCGGACCAGGTGCCGTCGCCGGACCAGCTGGTCGCGGAAGCCAGGCCGTGATTGCGGACGTCTCGGCGGTTAGGGGCGTTTGCCGGATCGAGGCGCCCGCGCCGCCTCGGCCTCGACGGCGGGCTGGATGATCGCGCGGACCCTGGTCGGCGAGGGCGCGCACTTCTCGGATATTCGGTTCGGCCGCGGCCACGGTCGGGAATGGGCTCGTGAATCGTCAGCTCGACCTCGCCGGGGCACGTCATCAACCGCCCTTTCCGCATCACATGACGGCTGCCGGCGACTGAGATCGGCACGATCGGCAAGCCGGCCTGCACTGCCGGGTACAAGCTCCCGCCCTTGAACGGACCGAGATGGCCGGTCGCGCTCCGCGTGCCCTCGGGAAAGACAATCAACGAAAGACCCTTCGCCGTCAGACTGTTGGCCCAGGTGAAGACGCTGCGCGGATCCGGCTTGCGCCGATCGACCAGCAGATGGCCGGTGCGCGCGAGGTGCCAGCCCAGGAACGGAAAGCTGCCCAGCGAGTCCTTCGCGATGATGCGGAGCTGATACGGCAGCGAGCTGAAGATCACCGGGATGTCATAGATGCTCTGGTGATTGGCCGCGAAGACATAGGTGCGGCCGGGCTCGAGGCGATCGAGGCCGCGCACCTGCACGCGCACGCCGGTCGTCGCCAGAATCAGCCACGACCACGAGCGCGCACACCAATGCGCGAAATAGCCTTTGCCGCCGACGAAGGTCGAGCCGATCGACAGCGTGCCGAGAACGACCGTGTAGACGGTGATGCAGGGGATGAGCCAGAACACCGTGCGCCACCAGTGAAACTGCGTCAGCGCATGCGGCTCCGCCTCGACAGCCGGCGACGAGGCGACAGGCTCGTTCGTTGAATCTGACAACGCGGCGTTCGTCAGACGTTACTTGATCGCCGGCGGCGCCGCCTGCACGGCGGCGGATCCTGCGGCAGGCGCGGCGGCCACCGCGGGCACCGAGCCACTCGATCCGGCGGCGCGACTTTCGGGTCGGTCCTGCATCGGGTCGGACGGCCCCGCAGGCGCACGATTCGACCCACTCGCCGGCAGATGACGGCCCGACCGTCGCGGCTCGTCACGATCGCTCGTCGCGCCCTGCGCCGACGACTGCGAAATCATCGGATCGATGTAGCGGCCGAAGATCATCTTGCCGGCCGTGGTCTGCAGCACGCTGGTGACGACGACGTCGATGGTCTTGCTGATCATCTTGCGGGCGTTGTCGACGACGACCATCGTGCCGTCGTCGAGATAGGCGACACCCTGGTTGTATTCCTTGCCTTCCTTCAGGATGAAGACCTTCATGATCTCGCCGGGCAGGACGACCGGCTTCAACGCGTTTGCCAGCTCGTTGATGTTGAGGACCTCGACGCCGCGCAGTTGCGCGACCTTGTTGAGGTTGAAGTCGTTGGTGACGATTTTTCCCTGGAGCGTGCGGGCGAGCTCGATCAGCTTCAGGTCCACTTCGCGCACTTCGGGATAGTCGGCGTCGGAGATGGTGACTTCGACGCCCGACATCTTCTGGATCTTCTGAAGAATGTCGAGGCCCCGGCGGCCGCGGTTCCGCTTCATCGAATCCGCCGAATCGGCGACGAGCTGCAGCTCCTTGAGCACGAACTGCGGAATGACGAGCGTGCCATCCATGAACCCGGTGTCGCAAAGGTCGGCGATGCGGCCGTCGATGATGACCGAGGTGTCGAGGATGCGGTAGCGGCGCTGCGGTCCGCTGGCGCGAAACAGGGTCACCAGCCGCGACGGCTCGAGCCATTCGCCACGGCGGCCGCCGATGGCCAGGCCGATGTAGGGCAGGACGAGGAGCAGGAAGCCGTGGAAGAAGGCGACGCGCTCGTCGTTGGGATCGGCCCAGAAGAGCGCCGCCCCGATGCCCTTCGCGATGCCGAGCCCAATCGCGCCGCCGACCAGCGCCCCGAGCATGCTCGTGAGCGCGAGGTCGCGCAGCATCCACTCGAAGCCGACGGCAAGGCCTGCCAACGCCAGCCCGAACAGCACGTTGACGAGGGGATCGGGGCCGACGGGCCGAAGCAGAAAAGCTGTGTATGCGACCGCGCCTGTAAAGAGCAGGCGGGCCATGATGAACCAGGTCATGAACGTACGCTCCGGTATGACGACGATATGAACTGGATGAACAGTAGAACCGCAGGGGTTCGAGAGGTCAAGGAAACAGGTACCGCACCTGACCTGCTCCCGAGGGAGCCCTGCCCGCGTTTTGAGCCCTGCTCGGTGACGAGGTTTCGAGCCCTGCCCCGAAGGAGCCCTCTTGCGTCAGCTCAGAATGACGTCCAGGGCTTCGCCGACGTTTCGGACGCCGACGAGCTCGGCCGGGGCGCTGCGGCGCTGAGCCGGGGCGAGCTCGCCGTCGACATTGGCGGCAGGCAGGATGACCCGCGTGAAGCCCATCTGCTCGGCTTCGCGCACGCGGAGCGTCGCGTGCGGCACGCCGCGGATCTCGCCGCCGAGGCCGACCTCGCCGAACACCGCGGTCGAGCCGACCAGCGGCCGGTTGCGAACGCTCGACGCGACGGCAGAGATGACCGCCAGATCCGCTGCCGGCTCCTCGATGTTCATCCCGCCGGCGATGTTCACGAACACATCGTCGCTGACCAGGTGCAGCCCGGCGCGCTTCTCGAGCACCGCGAGGAGCAGCGAGAGCCGGTTCTGATCGATGCCGACCGCCATCCGTTTGGCCATGCCGTACGACGTCGTGCTCGCAAGCGCCTGGACCTCGACGAGGATCGGCCGCGAACCCTCGACCGAGCAGAGGACCGCGGATCCTGGCGTGGCCTCGGGCCGCTCGGCGAGAAACAGCGCTGACGGATTCGGCGACCGGCTTGAGGCCGCTCCCGGTCATCTCGAACACGCCGAGCTCGCTGATCGCGCCAAACCGGTTCTTGACCGCGCGCACGACGCGATGCGAATGGTGCCGCTCGCCCTCGAAATAGAGCACCGTATCGACCACGTGCTCGAGCGCCTTGGGTCCGGCGATGTTGCCGTCCTTGGTCACGTGGCCGACCAGGAACGTCGGGAATGTTGTGTCCCTTGGCGGTGAACAGAAACTGCGTCGCCGCTTCCCGTACCTGGCCGATGCTTCCCGGCGCCGATTGAAATTTCAGCGAGAACACGGTCTGGACCGAGTCGACGATGAGGAGCCGCGGCCGGACCTTGCCGATCTCTTCGAGAATGCTCTCGACGCAGGTCTCGGCCAGCAGGAAGAGCGGCGCGTCGCCGACGCCGAGGCGATCGCCACGCGACTTGATCTGATGCTCCGACTCCTCGGCTGACGCGTACAGCACGGGCCCGACGTTCTGCGCGAAGAGCGCCGCCGCCTGCAGCAGCAGCGTCGACTTGCCGATGCCAGGCTCGCCGCCGAGCAGGACGAGCGAACCGGGCACGATGCCGCCGCCGAGCACACGATCGAACTCGCCGATCCCGCTCGGGATCCTCGCCGTGGATGCGGCTTCGATGTCGGCGTAGCGCCGCGCCCCCGTTGTCGTCGATCCTGGCAGCGCATATCGATGGCCCGCCGCGATCGCGACCGCCGCTCCTTCCGGTGCCGCCCGCTCCTCGACAAACGAGTTCCACGCGCCGCAGTCGGTACAGCGGCCCTGCCACTTCGGGCTCTGCGATCCGCAGACCTGGCAGACGAACACCGGCTTTGCTGACTTCATCGACATGCGCGCAAGGCATGTGACGCGATGACTCTGATGGACCGAGAAGCAGAACGCCGAGACAGATGAGTCAGCAGCCAGAACCCACTTGCGAAGCCCATCACCACAAGTCATTCTCAGTGTCTCTGAAGCTGTTCCTGTGGCTGATTTCAGCGGTAGAGGCGATGCACGCGCGCGCCGAGGCGGCACAGGACTTCATAGGGGATCGTCGAAACTGCGTACGCCATTTCGCGGGCGTCGAGCGATTGCAGCGGCGCATCGCCCTGCGCGCCCAGAAACACCGACTTCGTCGCCGGGATTGACGCCCTCGATGTCCGAGACGTCGGCGGTGAGCATGTCCATGCTGACCGCGCCGACGATGCGCGCGCGCTGGCCGCGGATGAGGACGAAGCCGCGGCCTTCGAGACGGCGATCGAGCCCGTCGGCGTATCCCGCGGGAATGACCGCCACGGTCATCGGCTGCTCAGGGCTGAACCGCGCCCCGTAGCCGATCGACTCGCCGGCGCGGATGCCCTTGACCGCGACGACGCGGCTGGTGAGCGACATGACCGGACGCAACTCGATGGTCGTGGCGAGCGGCGGCGGCACCACGCCGTGGAGCAGGAGGCCGGGACGCACCAGGTCGTACCAGACGCGGGAATCGCGCAGCAGCGCCGCGCTGTTCGCGGCGTGACGAAACTGCGGCCGCGCGCCCAGCGAGTCGAGCGTCGCGCACGCGGCGTCGAAAGCCGTGCGCTGCTGATCGAAGAGCGCGTGCTCGGGCTCGTCGGCGGTCGCGAAGTGGGTGTAGACACCTTCGAGCTCGAGGTTCGGGCTCGCGAGCAGGTCCGGCAGCGTCCACGCCAGGTTCTCGTGCCTGAACCCGAGGCGATGCATGCCGGTGTCGATCTTCAGGTGGTAGCGGACCCGCGTGTTGCGCGCGCTCGCCGCCGTCTGCAGCGCCCGCCCAGCCGAAGGACTCGCAATCGTCGGCGTCAGGTCGTACTCGAAGATGCCGGCGAGATCGCTGACGCTCAACGCGCCGAAGATCAGGATTCGCGCGCGCGTGCCCGACTCGCGAAGCTCGATACCCTCCTCGATGTCGGCCACCGCGAGCCAGGTCGCGCCAGCCTCTTCGAGCGCGCGGGCAACGCGAATCGCCCCGTGCCCGTAGGCATTGGCCTTGACAACGGCGATCACGCCCGGCGCGGTCGCCGGCCCGCGTGACGCCGACCGATTGAGCGCCGCCTCGCGCGACAGATACGCGACGATCGCCTGATAGTTGGCGCGCGTCGCATCGAGATCGACGTGCGCGGAAGTGCAGCGAACCACGAAGGCGATGATAACTGTGATCTTGTCAGTGATCTCAGTGATCTGGTTCCGGTTCCGGCGACCTGGCGAGCGGATCTTCAGATCACGAGATCAACGAGATCGCAACTAAACACGTCATCATTTGGGAACGTAGTCACTGCCCCACCATACGAATCCCTCCGGATCGCGGACGGCGAAGTAGCGCGCGCCGTACGGCGCGGTCTGCGGCTCGTGGACGACCACCGCGCCGGCGGCGCGAGCGCGATTGAAGTGCGCGTCGGGATCGCTCACCTGCAGGTGGACGACGAGGTTGATGTCGGTCCAGTCCGGCGCTGCCGGCCAGTCGGCGCCGAACATCACGACATTCGATCCCAGCCGCTGTTCGACATGCATCAGCGGCGCGGCGTCGTCCTCGCCCCGTCGCACCGCCAGCGTCGTCGTGAAGCCCATGACCCGTTCGAGATAGGTCTTTGCCGCCGCGGCGTCCGGATAGCGGAGCTCCGGCCAGAGCGTCGGCTCGGCGGCGGAGCCGCCCATCGCGTAGGTGCCGAATCCCCAGAGCCGGCCGTCCAGGTCGCGCAGCGAGAAATCGCGCGAACCGTAGTCGGTGTCGGTCAACGGGACGGCGATCTCCGCGCCCGCAGCCTTGGCGCGGTCGTGATACGCATCGGGATTGTCGACCTGCACGTAGAGTCCCTGCCGGACCTGCGACCACGGGCTGTCGGCTTTCGACACGGCGGCCGAGCTGACCCCGATGGTGCGGGTGCCGAAGCGCAGATCCGCGTGCGCGACGGCGTTATCGGGCGTCCGGAAATCGGTGAGCTTCTCGAAGCCAAGCGCGGCGATCAGCCACTCGATGGCCGCCGGCCCGTCGGCGTAGCGCAGGACGGGCGAGATGATGGGTGCGGTTGCGGTTGTCATGAAGCCTCCGAGGGCAGACTATTCCCTGGCTGTGACGGGGGATTGGAAAAAATTGACCTTCCTACAGGTGCGGCAGGTGCGATGGGTGCGATAGGTGCGACGGGTGCGGTGCGGTGCACGGGTGCACAGGTGCGGTTGCGCAGGTGCACAGGTGCGGCGCGCAGGTGCACAGGTACGGTGCGCAGGGTCGCTGGCACCGGGCAGCTGCACCGAGGTGCACCTGTGGACCACCTAGAGGCACCGCACTTGTGCACCGCACCTGTGCACCGCACCTGTGCACCGCACCTGCCGCACCTGTGCACCGCACCGCACCTGACGCACCCAGCGCACCTGGCGCACCTGTCGCACCTGCCTAAACGATGTATCCCCCTCGATTCGGAAACCGGCTCGCGAGTAACTCGGTCGGCGTGACACCGGCGAAGGCGCGGAAGTCGCGCGTGAAGTGGGCTTGATTGTAGTAGCCGCAGTCGGCGGCGATATCGGCGAGGTGGCCGCCGGTCGTGTGCGCCAGCCGATCGGCCGCCTGTCCGAATCGCAGCACGCGCGCGAGGACTTTCGGGGTCAACCCAATCTCCTCGGTGAACTGGCGAACGAGATGGCGATGGCTCCAGCCGGTTTCCTCGGCCAGCGTGCCGATCGAGAGCTGCCCGTGACGACGGACGAGTTGATTGACGGCCCAGCTCATCGTGGGCGGGACGCTGGCGGCGCTGATTCTCGCCATGATTTCGCGGTCGAGGCGATCGAAGCGGGCGGCCCAATCCGAGATCGTTGCCGAGATCTTCGACGAGCCGGCGTCCCGCGCGCGCTGAGCACTTCGTCGAGCGCGATGACCTGATTCGCCAGCGCCCGCAGCGGCATGCCGAGAAAGAACCGCGCCCCGAGGATCGTGAAGTTGACCTGCAGACACGAATAGGAACCGGTCGAGCCGACGAGCACATACGAATCGAAGGCGCCGGTGGCAAAACTCGACTGCTCGACGAACCGCGACGGGTCCGCCGAATCGAAGACGCGGAACGGCGCGCCGAAGTTGAAGATGACCGGCGCAATTTCGGTGGGCAGCTCGCGCCGCACCAGTGGCAGGGTCGTCGACTCCGAACCGCCGACGTATTCGCGCACGAACGGGCGCAGCGCGGGATGCGGCGCGGCCACGACCGACTCCCAGCGGCCGAGGTCAGATTCGTGGCGGGTGATCTCGATCGATCGGGACATGGCGAATCCGATGCCGGCACCAGCACAGGTGCGTCAGGTGCGCTCGGTGCGCCTGGTCACAGGTGCGGTGCGACAGGTGCGTGAGGTGCGCCAGGTTCATCGGGTCGAGTGCGCCAGGCGCGAGGTCGCGCCGACCGGACGCCTGGCCGCACCCGGGCACCCACCCGCGCCCTACCGCACTTGTCACCCGTGCACCGCACCCAGTGTACCCTGCGCACCGAGCGCACCTATCGCACCTGTCCCGCGGTTCTTACTCCCGCGGCTAAATTCGCAAACCTCGTCTGCTGCCGCAGGAACGCGAGCTTGACGAGGCCGGTCGGACCATTGCGCTGCTTGGCGAGGATCAGCTCGGCAATGCCGTCGGTCTCGGCGGGCTCGTTGGTCTGCTTGTACATCTCCTCGCGGAAGATGAGGATCACGACGTCGGCGTCCTGTTCGAGGGCGCCCGATTCGCGCAGGTCGGACAGCTGCGGCCGCTTGTCGGAGCGGGCCTCGGGCGCACGCGAGAGCTGCGACAGCACCACGATCGGCACGTTGAGCTCTTTGGCGAGCCCCTTGAGCGACCGCGAGATCGAGGCGAGCTCGAGCGTGCGATTCTCGAACCGGCCGCGCCCGGTCATCAGCTGGATATAGTCCACCGCCAGCAGGTCGAGGCCGTGCTCGGACTGCAGCCGCCGCGACTTGGCCCGCATCTCGAGGACGCCGGCGCCCGCCGTGTCGTCGATGTACAGCTGCGCCGCGCTCAACACCTCGAGCGCGTGGGTGATGTTCCCGTACTCGCGCTGCCCGATCTGCCCGCTGAGCAGGCGATAGTTGTCGATCTTCGCCTCTGACGCGAGCATGCGCATGAACAGCTGCTCTTTCGACATTTCGAGGCTGAAGAAGCCGGCCACGCCGTTGTTGGTCGCGACGTGCTGGGCGATGTTGAGCACCAGGCTGGTCTTCCCCATCGACGGGCGGGCGGCGACGATGATCAGGTCGCCGCGCTGGAAGCCCCGGGTCATCTTGTCGATTTCGTCGAACCCGGTCGCGACCCCGGTGATGAAGCTCTTGTGCTCGAACAGCCGCTCGATCTTCGGAAAGCTCTCCTTGACGAGATCGCGCATCGGCACGAAGCCGGACTTGATCCGATCGTCGGCGACCGAGAAGATCGCGCTCTCGGCCTCGTCGAGGATCAGGTCGGCGTCCTGGTCGGCCTCGTAGGCGTTCGACAGGATCTTGTTCGCCGAGAAGATCAGGCTGCGCAGCGTGAACTTCTCCTTCACGATGCGGGCGTAATACTCGACGTTGGTCGCGCGCGGGACCCCGTCGACGAGCGAGGCGATGTAGGCCGGGCCGCCCACTTCGTCGAGCTCGCCGGCGCGCTCGAGCTCCTCTTTCAGCGTCACGAGATCGATCGGCGAGCTGCGCTCGGCCAGATCGATCATCCGCTCGAAGATGCGGCGGTGCGCGTCACGGAAGAACGACGGGGCATCGATGACCGCGGCAGCGACGTTGTACGCCTCGTTGTCGATCAGGATGGCGCCCAGCACCGATCGCTCGGCGTCGAGGTTGTGCGGGAGGGTGCGATCGGGAGCGGAGACAGTTGCCACGTCGGCCACAGGGCGATCATACGGGCAGGTAGGGCTGGTGGGGCAGGTGGGGTGGCAACGAAAAGCAAAATAGGGCGAGTGAGGCAGGTTGTTGAACCCGCCCGACTCGCCCTATCCGCTCCGCCCGCTCAGCCTGCCTTACCTGCCCGACTTGCCTACGCCTCTTTTGCCACCGTGACCTTGATTTGCGCCGTCACATCGCGGTGAAGCTTGACCGGCACGGTCGACACCCCTAATGCCTTGATCGGATCGGGCAGCAGGATCTTGCGACGATCGAGCTCGAATCCTTTCTTGGCCAGGACATCGGCAATGTCCGCGTTGGTGACCGATCCGTAGAGCTGATCGTTCTCACCGACACGGCGGGTGATGATGACGTCGAGCGCCGAGAGGCGCGTGGCAATCGCTTCGGCCGCCCCACGCTCTTCCGAGTCGCGGACCTCGGCGATCTTGCGTTCGCGCTCGACCCACTTGCGATTGGCATCGGTCGCCGGCAGCGCCAGCTTGCGCGGCAACAGGAAGTTGCGCGCGTAGCCGTCGGCGACCCTGACGATCTCGCCGCGCTTGCCGAGGTGTTCTACGTGGTCTCGAAGAATGACTTCCATGAGTGCTTCCTGATGCAGTGTTCAGTTAGGTTGTCGGTGAGGTCGACGGTCGACGGTCTCCGGACTGCCCGTGGGCTGTGGACCGTGGACCTCACGCAATTCGGGTCGATCGACGAATTGCCGTCAGTCGGACGCGTACGGCAGCAGCGCGATCTGCCGGGCCCGGACGATGGCAATGCGGAGTCCGCGCTGGTGCTTCGCGCAGGTCCCCGAGATTCGCCGCGGCAGCACCTTGCCGCGCTCCGGCACGAAGCCGCTCAGCAGCTTCACGTCCTTGTAGTTGATGTCGTCGATTTTGTCTGCGCAGAACTTGCAGACCTTGCGCCGGCGGAACAGCCCGCGGCGCTGCCCCATCTTGCCGTCGGCCTTCTTGTCGTCGCCGCGGCCGCGGCCGCCTCCCGGTCCGCTCGACCGGCCTCGTCCCATTGGTGACATGTGCTTACGCCTCCGCCTCGACGCCGTCGAAATCGTTGCCGTCTTCCTGATCGTCCTGCTGCGGTCCCTCGCCCGGCTGCCGTTCCGGCGGCAGACCGCGCGCGACGCGGCGGCGGACCGATTCGGCCTTGCGCTTGGTGCGCGCGCGCTCGGCCTTGATCTGATCCTCGTCGACGCGAACGATCAAGTGACGGAGCAGGCCTTCCGTGACCTTCAGCCGGCGATCGAGCTCGCGCACGACCTCACCGCCGCCGGTGATCACTTCGAGGACGTAGATGCCTTCCTTGTGATGGCCGATCTCGTAGGCGAGCTTGCGGCGGCCACCGAAGGCCTGCTGCGCCTCGTTCTTGGCGATGATCGCGCCGTGAGTGCGCCCGACAATCTGTTCGACCTGCGTGTGCAGATCGGCGACCTGCTGTTCGGTCGCGTCAGGCCTGATGACGTAGACCAGTTCGTACGTGCGTGTCATTCATTGCTCCTTGTGGATGACCAGGGGCGGGTGGGGCGGGTGGGGCAAGTGGGGCGGGTAAGCAAGTCGGGCTTGCGCGCCCTACCTGCCCTACCTGCCTTACCCGCCCTACCTGCCCTACTTGCCCAAGCCAGCCACCGAAGTGGCAAGGAGTATCTCCGGCGCTAGCCGCCGGCGTCTTCCTGCTTGTTATCCGACGCTGCGTTGAACACGTTCATCACGCGTTCGATGCCATCGGCGAGGAACACCTCCGAGGCATCGGCGGCCCGCAGTACGGCCGCCTCGACTTCCGCTTTCACACCGGGGGGAAACCGGCCGGTCACATGGTTCGCGAGATCGGCGTCCGACTCTCCCCGGCCGACCCCGATCCGCAACCGGGGAAAATCGGTCCCCAGGTGCTGAATCAACGATCGCAACCCGTTGTGCCCGCCGGCGCTGCCGCCGCGGCGCGCGCGCAGCCGCCCCAGCGGCAACGCGACATCGTCCACGACCACGAGCACGTCGGGCAACGCAATCTGAAAGTAGGCCGCGGCCTGTTGCACCGCGGGACCACTCAGATTCATGTAGGTCTGCGGCTTCAGCAGCAGCACCGCAGAGGGTCCGGGACCGCTCCTGACCCACATCGAATCCCAGTCCAGTCGCCACTGGCTCTCGACCCGCCACCGCGCCGCCAGTTCGTCGGCGACCCTGAACCCGACATTGTGCGGCGTGTCGCGATACTGCGGTCCCGGATTGCCGAGACCGACGACCAGCTTCACGTCTACTTCTTGTCCTTCTTGTCCTTCGCGGCGGCGTCGTCGCCTTCCTTCTCGGTCTTGCCCTTCTTGATGACTTCGGGCTCGGCCGCCGCGCCAGGCACCGCCACCACTGCGGCCGCATCGGCCGCCGCGGGCTCTTCGACCACGCGCGGCATGATGACGTGGACCAGCATCATGTCGGGGTCGCTGATCGGCGTCCAGCGCATGCCCGCCGCGACGTCGCGGACGTGGATCGCGTCGTTGAGACCCAGGTTGCTGACGTCGATCTCGATCGCGCTCGGAATGTCGGCCGGCAGCGTCTCGAGCTCGATCTCGCGGTGGACGAAGTCGAGCACGCCGCCTTCGACCTTGACGCCGCGCGGCTCGCCCTTGACGATCACCTGGACGGTGACCGTGATCTTCTTGTCCATGTTGACGCGGTAGAAATCCGCGTGCAGCAGCTGGCTCGTGACCGGGTCGACCAGGAATTGCTTCACCAGGACGCGCGAGTCGCCGTCGCCGTCGACCTTGAGGGTGATCAGCGTGTTGACGCCCGAGCCGGAGTGAAGGATGCGCATCAGCGGCTTGGGGTCGACCGCCACCGGGATGTTTTTGACCGCGTCGCCGGCCTTCTGCGCGCCGTAGACGACGGCCGGAATCTTCCCGGCGACCCGGAGGCGCCGCGCTTCGTTCTTCCCGCGGCTGGAACGTTTGACTGCGTCGAGTATGGCTTCCATATGCTGAATCCTGTGGCAAGTGGCCAGTTTGCCAGTTCGGCAGTTCAAAGATTCCCTCTGTTCCAACTTCACCCGAATGACTTTGAACTGCGTAACTGACAACTGGAAACTGACGTGCCGACCTTCCTGTCCGGCTTTCTACACAAACAGCGAACTTACCGATGTCTCCTCGTGGATGCTCCGGATCGCCTGCCCGAGCAGCCGCGCCACCGAAAGCTCCACGATCTTCCCGCACTTCAGCCGCTTGTCCGCCATCGGGATCGTGTTGGTCACGATCAGGCGTTCGAGCGGCGACTTCTCAATCCGGTCGAGCGCCGGTCCCGACAGCACGCCGTGCACGGCGCACGCGAGCACCCGCTCGGCGCCGGCATCGACCAGCGCCTGCGCGCCCTTCTGAATCGTCCCGGCCGTGTCGATGATGTCGTCGGCCACCACGCAGGTGCGACCGCCGACCTCGCCGATCACGTTCATCACTTCCGCCGTGCCATCGTCGCTGCGGCGCTTGTCGATGACCGCGAGCTCGGCATCGAGGCGCTTGGCGTAGGCCCGCGCCCGTTCGGCGCCGCCCGCGTCGGGCGCGACGATCGTGAGGCGCGGAAAATCCTGGCGCGCGAGATAGTCGATGATCACCGGGGCCGCGAACAGGTGGTCCACCGGGATATCGAAGAATCCCTGGATCTGCGCCTTGTGCAGATCCATCGTCAACACGCGATTCGTCCCGGCCGCGCTCAGCACGTTGGCCACGAGCTTGGCGGAGATCGGGACGCGCGGCTTGTCCTTGCGATCCTGCCGCGCATAGCCGTAATACGGAATGACGGCCGTAATGCGCGAGGCCGACGACCGCCGGAAGGCGTCGACCATGATCAAGAGCTCGACCAGGTGCTCGTCAACCGGCGCGCACGTCGGCTGCACGATGAACACGTCGGTGCCACGGATGTTCTCGTCGATCTGGAACGAGACTTCCGTGTCCGGGAAGCGCCGCAGGCGCGCTTGTCCGAGCGACACGCCCAGGAACTCGCAGATGTCCTTTGCGAGCTGCGGGTGCGCGCTTCCGGAGAACACTTTGAGATCGCCGTAACCGGTCGGTCGCATACTCGCTACAGGACGAGACGACGGCGGGACACTCCTGTCCCGACCCGACTCGGTCTCGCTTCGGTCCATCTAGTGGAGCGTATCCACCAATTCACTATGGTTGGGGCGGAAGGATTCGAACCTTCGAATACGGGTTCCAAAGACCCGCGCCTTACCGCTTGGCCACGCCCCATTACCCCTGCGCGGCCTTGCGCGCGTTCCGAAACACCTTAGCTTATCCGAGACTTCCGCATCCCCGCAAGCACGGGCCTGAGCCGTTGCCCGTACTCGGAGCGGGACAAGGTGCGGGTGCAGGCGACCTGCCAGCCGGGCCGGGCGAGGTCGGTCGACGTCCGGCGCGCGGCGTCGAGCCGCTCGAACAGGCCGAAAACCGCCGATCCCGA
The DNA here is from genome assembly GCA_963841895.1 of uncultured Acidobacteriota bacterium. Taxonomy (GTDB): domain Bacteria; phylum Acidobacteriota; class Vicinamibacteria; order Vicinamibacterales; family UBA2999; genus JACCSI01. Next base: position 182,570 of record CAWJEO010000032.1, on the reverse strand, counting down.
CCCCGACATGGCGGCGACGACCGCACCGGCGTCGAGAAGCGGCATGGCGGATGCGCGCGATCGTCGGGTGATGCCGGGTCACCGCCGGCTCGAGGTCGTTCCGGACATTCATCGACCAATCCGGCCAACTCGCCGGCACGCCTTTGCGCACGGGTTCGCGAATCGTCCGCCGCGGCTCGGCGTCGTACCAGGCGTAGGCGTCGGTCGTGGCCACCCCGAACCGCGGCCGGACGACGACGACGTGGGTGCGCGGTAAGTCGGCGAGAGGATAGATGTCGTCGCCGCGGCCGAGGCCGAGAGCGGTGCCGCCGACGAGAAAGAACGGCACGTCGGCGCCCAGACGCGCCGCCAGTCGGCTCAGCGTCGGCAGGTCCACGTCGAGGTCCCAGAGCCGCGACAAGGCCAGGAGGGTCATCGCCGCATCGGCACTGCCGCCGCCGAGACCCGCCGCCTGCGGAATGCGCTTGCGCAGGCCGACGACCACGTCGCGCGGCGTCTCGCTCCGCCGCCGCCCGACCGTGCGCCACAGCAGCGACGCCGCCTTCCAGACCAGGTTCCGCCGATCGACAGGAAGCGTCGGATCGTCGCACTCGATTGCGAACGGCCCGGTCCGCCGCGTGAACGTGAGGACGTCGTGCACGGCCAGCGACTGAAACACCGTGCGAAGGTCGTGGAAGCCATCGGGCCGCACGCCCAGCACGCGGAGATCGACGTTGATCTTGGCGAACGCCGGAAGGACGAGGGAGGGAGGCATGGGCTGAAACTGAAAACTGCATGACAGTTTACAGTGTCAAGTGCAAGTTCGAACGTGCAACATCAACCTGCGCCAGCACTTCAGAACTTTGGACTGTCGAGCTTGTAACTTGTCACTTCTTCTCCCGCAACGGCGCCACGGCCCTCAGGTCGTCGAGCGTCATCGGGACGGCAGTGGGTGGCACGGTCACCTCGAAGGCCTTGTCGTCGATGCCGGTATTGATCTCGAGTTCGTCGACGACCGCGGAGAGATCGATGGTGCCGCCCTCGGCGCTGCGAATCCGGACGCTGCGCGGGAAGCCGCTCAAATGGTTCGCGTAGTCGAGGCGCCACTCGCCCCGATCGGCGGCAACGACAACGCGCGTGCCGTTCATCGTCCGCAGGTACGCGGTCATGGGAACGTTCGCGCCGTCGCCGGCGAGCGTGACCGACTGCCATCCGCCGGGAAAGCTCTTGCCGTCTGTCGCCGTCACGGCCTTCCGCCAGGCAGCCCGTCATGCACGAGCCGAAGGTCGAGGCGCTGACAGATTGACGCCGGTCAGTCGGCTCGAGACGTCGCGGCACGGCAGCGTCGCTGGAGCACGCGGTCCTCGCGCGGCAGGAGCAGCGTGGCGCGGTTGTCGCGGCCGGCGAGGATGAAGAACGGCTGGCCGAACGGCGCGACCGCCTTCGAACCTGACCGAGGCCGGCGCCGCGAGCCCGGTGAGCAGCGTGCCGCGAAGGCGCTCGGTGCCGGCGCGGCCCGACAACCGCAGCGCCCCGGTCATGGTTTTCAGCCCCTTGCACGCGGCCGTCGGCCTGCGTGAAGGCTTCGACCGGCTGTGGGATCCGCCGTCGCGGCGCCGGCCGGGCGTGGCGGCACGCGCGCGGCGCACCCGGCGACATCGCGGCGCACACCACCACGACGACCGCGACGGCTCACTGCTGCTTACCCTTTGCGTCCTTGATCTTCTTCTCGATGACCGGTCGGTCGATGTCGGTGCCGTCGCCGGCGAGGGCGCGTTCCCACGCGCCAATGGCTTCGGGAATCTTGCCGCGCTTCACGAGCACGTCGCCGTAGTGATCCTGGATCACCGACTGCGTCGGCAGCGCATCGGCGGCGCGGCGCAGGTGCGGCTCGGCTTCGTCGGTCTTGCCCTGCTTGTGCAGCGCCCAGCCCAGGCTGTCGAGATACGACGGGTTGTCGGGATCGACTTTCAACGCCCGCTCGATGAAGCCGACCGCTTCGGGCAGGCGCTCGCCGCGCTCGGCCAGCATGTAGCCGAGCGAGTTGAGCGCAGGCGCGCTGAGCGGATCGCGCTTGACCGCGGTCATCAGCACCGAGACCGCGCGGTCGTACTCCTTCAGCTCGAGGTGGGCGTGGCCGAGGAGCGAGAGCAGCAGCGCCGCGTCGCTCTCGTAGCCTTTGCTCCGGCCATCGAGATCCTGGACGAACGGCGTGAGCAGATCGACGACCTTGCGGTACTCGCGCCGCGCGGCGAGCGTGTCGGCGAGGGCGTGGGTCGCGCGCACGTTGGTCGGGTCGAACGCGAGGAGGCGGCGCGCGGTTTCTTCGGCGTTGGCGAAGTCGCCGAGCTCGAGCTGCGCGCGCGACAGCAGCAACAGCCCCCGCACGTCCTGCGGGGTCGTCATCAGGTAGTCTCTCAAGCCATCGCGGGCTTTGGCCGCGTTGGCCTTGTCAGCGGAGTTGAGGAGCGCCGTGAAATAGCGCATGCGCAGCTCGCGGGTCACCGCGCGCGGGTTGGCGAGCGCCTGTTCGTACGACCGCGCCGCGTCGGCCCAGCGGCCCTGCTTCTCGTAGAGGTCGCCGAGCACCGCGTAGTTCCGCGGGTTGATCTCGGCCGCCATCTCGTAGGCCTCGATCGCCCCGTCGATCCGGCCGAGCGAGAGCCGCGCTTCGCCGAGCATCGCGTACGGCTCGGCGGCGAAGGGCGCCTGCGACACGATGTTCTCGAGCACCGGCACCGCGCGCTCGGCGCGGCCGGAGCGCAGCAGCAGGCGCGCCAGCGTCAACTGCAAGTTGAGGTCGGTGGCGACGGACGGGGTGTCGAAAATCTTCGTCAGGTGATCGATCGCCGACGATCGCATCTGCTGCGGGGTACGGCCGGGAACCGGCGTACCGCCGGCTTCGCTGAGCGCCGCGAAGACGAGCCCCAGCATGCGATGCGCTTCGAGGTTGTTGGGATCGATCTTCAGTGCCCGCTCAGCCGCGTCGATCGCCTCGGGGCCTTCGTTCTGACGGGCATGAAAGCCGGCGAGCTCGGCAAGAATCTCCGCCGATTTCGGATCGAGCCCCTGCGCGCGCTTGAGCGCCGCCAGTGCCCCCGCAGTGTCCCCCTGCGACTCGAGTCGCCGGGCCAGCAGGAATTCGAAGTAGGCCTGTGCCGGCGGCGGCACCGGCGCCGGCTGTTGAGCCGCAACAGGTGTGGCAAGAGCGGTCGCAAGCGCAGCAGCAAGAACGAGGCGCATGGACCGATCTTAACCCGTGCTGCGAGCCGCGTTCCTCGTTCCTCGTGCGGGTGGAGATATAGTGTCCCAATGCCAGTCGACCCTGAGCTTCTGGAGATCCTCGCCTGCCCCGCGTGCAAGACGCCCGTGCACCTGGTCAAGGACGGCGCCGCGCTCAAGTGCGACACGTGCCATCGCGTCTACCCGATCAAGGACGACATTCCGATCATGCTGATCGACGAGGCGACGGTCGAGCCCTGAGCGACGTCGAAGGGCTAGCCCTGAGCGGAGTCGAAGGGTGAACGTTCTGCTCATCCGGCTCCGCCTGATCGGCGACGTGGTGTTCACGACGCCGGCCGTCGCCGCTCTCCGCCAGCGATTCCCGGACGCCCGCCTCACGTATCTCGTCGAGTCCGCCGCCGAGCCAGTCGTTCGCCACAACCCGCACCTCGACGAAGTCATCGTCGTCGAGCGGCCACGAGGCTGGGCGCGAGTCGCCTACGACGTGCGGCTGGCGCGACGGCTGCGCGCCCGGCGATTCGACCTGGTCATCGATTTTCATGGCGGCCCACGCAGCGCGTGGCTCACCTTCGCGACCGCCGCGCCGCGGCGCATCGGCTACGAGTTGCCGGGGCGCCGGTGGTGCTACACGACGCGGCTCCCGTGGACGCGGTCGCTCGTGCCGCCGAGACACTCGGTCCTGAATCAGTGGGACCTGCTCGCGCCGTTGGGCATTCCGTCACCCACGGCCGGAGATCCGCCGGTCGAAATGGCGCCAGACGCGGAGGCCGCGGGCCGAGTCGAGGCGCGTCTCCGCGGCGCCGGCGTCTCCGCGGATCACCGCCTCGTCGTGATCCACGTCAGCGCCGGCAACCCGTTTCGCCGCTGGCCGGCGGAACACTTCGCGGCCGTTGCGGCCCAGCTCGCCCTCGTCGATCCCGCGAGGCGGATTATCATCACCTCTGGACCGTCGGAATCGGGCGCGGCCGACACCGTGGCGGCGAACGCCCAACGAGTGGCGGGGGCGGCCGCGGATCGCATCGTGCGCTGCGGCGAGTTCGATCTCGCGGAACTGCGGGTGCTCGTGGCCCGCGCCGCGCTGTATGTCGGCGGGGACAGCGGGCCGCTGCACATCGCCGGCACGACCGCGACGCCGATCGTCGCGCTCTTCGGGCCGACGCTGCCGGAGCGGTCGATGCCCTGGCGCCCGGCGACGCGGCATGCGGCAGCCGTTGACGCGGGACCGCTCCCGTGTCGGCCCTGTCACCAGCGGCACTGCGTGCCCGGCGACTTCAGGTGCCTGACGCGGATTACGCCGGCGCAGGTCGTCGGCGCGGCGGCGACATTGCTCGAGGAGACGACCGAAGCGTGACCACGATCAGCCTCGCGGCGGGGATAACGGCGAAAGAGCGACTCGAGCAGATTGGCGTCTTCGCGCTGATCGGCATGGTCGCGGCCGCCCAGCTGTCGATTGCGGCCGCGCAGATCCTGCTGGCGGTGGCAGGACTCTGCTGGCTCGCGCTGCACATCAGACGCCGCGAACGGCTCGAGGCACCGGGGTTCTTCTGGCCACTCCTCGGCTACGCGATGTTGACGCTGCTCGCCGCGGGATTCTCGCGCGACCCCGGCATCAGCGTGGCCGACTGCAAACAGCTCTCGTTATTCCTGTTGATTCCCGTCGTCTACGACTTCGCCCGCGGCCCCAGAGCCCGGCTGCTGCTCACGATCGTCATCACGGTCGGCGCGATCAGCGCACTCGTCGGGGTCGTGCAGTTCGCGGTTTTCAATTACGACATCCTCGGGCGGCGGCCGCAGGGGACGCTGTCGCACTGGATGACCTACTCGGGCACGTTGATGCTGGTCGTCTGCGCGACGGTGGCGCGCCTGCTCTACGACACGCGCGATCGCGCCTGGGCCGCGGTGGTGATGCCGGCGCTGATCGTCAGCCTGCTCCTGACCTCGACGCGCAGCGCCTGGGTCGGCGCTGCCGCCGGCGTCGGCATCGTCCTGCTGCTTCGCGATTTCCGGCTGGTGGCGGCTCCTGCCGATTGCGGCGGCTTTCGCGATCGCGATGTCGCCGCCGCAGGTCATCGATCGCATGTATTCGATCTTCGATCTCAACGATCCGACCAGCCGCGATCGAGTCGCCATGCTGCAGGCCGGCGTCGCCATCGTCCGCGATCATCCGCTGACCGGCGTCGGGCCGGACATGGTCCGCCATGTCTACGCCGACTATCGGGTCGCCAGCGCGGTGCAGGAGAGCAACATCCACCTGCACAACGTGCCGATGCAGATCGCGGCCGAGCGCGGACTGCCAGCGCTTGGGTTCTGGCTGGCCTTCGTCGCCAGCGCGCTCGTGTCGCTCCGTCCGCTGCTCGATCGCGCGCGGCATCGGGTCCTCGCCGGCACCGCGGTCGCAGCCACCATCGCGATGCTCACGGCCGGCATGTTCGAGTACAACTTCGGCGATTCGGAATTCCTGATGCTTTACCTGATTCTGCTCACGCTGCCGTTCGCGGCGGAGCGCGACGGGGGATTGCCGTAGAGCTAGGTGCGACCGGTGCGGGAGGTGCACGAGGCCCGAGGCACGCCGCACGGCACGAGGACGACCGCGGAACGAGGAACGACGTCTAGAATCTCGCGAGCAGCTCGGTTCGGTGTAACGACGGCGGGGCCGAATTTGCCGACGACGATGCCGGCGGCTTCGTTGGCGAGTTGTGCAGCCTCGGCGTAGGTTCCACCGGCGGCGAGGGCGAGCGCCAAGGTGGCTACAACCGTGTCGCCCGCACCGGTGACGTCCGACACTTCGCGCGCGGTGGCGGATAGCGCGCCCTCGACCTCGCCGCAGGCCAGCCACATCCCGTGCTCGCCTCGGGTGATCGAGCACGCTGTCACAGCGCGCCCGCTCGCGAAACTTAGCCGCGGCAACGCGTGCGTCCTCGTCGGTCCTGATGCGCAGATGGGTCGCGGTCTCGGCCTCGACGTGATTCGGCGTGATGAGCGTGCTGCCAGCGTAGTAGTCGAGGTGAGGAATCTTGGGATCGACGAGCACCGCGACGCCGCGCGCCTGCGCGGCCGTGACCACGGCCTCCATCAGCGGCTGCGTGACGACGCCCTTGAGATAGTCGGAGACCACAACGGCGTCGGCAGATCGCACAGCGTTGGACGACCTGATCGATCAACGCCTGCTGGATGTCATCGGCCACGCTGTCGTCGGTCTCGTAGTCGATCCGCGCGACCTGCTGATTGCGGGTGCGTGACGATTCGCACTTTGGCCGTCGTCCGCCGCTTGTCGTCGGTCACGAGCGCGTGGCTCGCGACGTCGGCGGCGCTCAAGAGCTCGCGCAGCCGATCCGCGGCGCCGTCCGCCCCGACGACCCCGATCAGGTCGACGCCTGAGCCCCGAGCGCGCGGGACATTGACGGCGACGTTCGCGGCACCGCCGGCGCGAAACTCGTCACGATCGAAAGCAACGACCGGCACCGGCGCCTCGGGCGACATCCGCGTCACGCTGCCGATCGTGAACTGATCGAGCATGACGTCGCCGATCACCAGGATCCGTCGCTTCGCAAGGCTCTCGACCAACTCCCGCGCACGCGCCGCACTCAACGATGGAAACATCGGTCCCTAATGCCGGAAATGTCGCTTGCCGGTGAATACCATCGCCAGCCCGTGTTCGTCGGCTGCGGCAATCACCTCCGCGTCGCGCACCGACCCGCCCGGCTGAACCACCGCGGTGGCACCGGCGGCGGCGACCGCGTCGAGGCCGTCGCGGAACGGGAAGAACGCGTCCGACGCCGCGACGGTGCCGGCGAGCGGGCGATGGTTCTGCGCGTCCCAGTTCGCCGCCTTCAAGGTGGCGACCTTGACCGCGTCGACACGGCTCATCTGCCCCGCGCCCATCGCGCGCGTGCGGTATCGGTCGGTGAAAATCACGGTGTTCGACTTCACGTGCGCCATCACCCGCCAGGCGAAGCGCAGCGCTTCCCACTCCTCGGTCGTCGGCTGGCGTTTGGTCACGACCTTGAGGCTGTCGGCCGGCCAGGCGCTGCGACCTTCGAGGACCTCATCGCGCTGCTGGACGAGCAGCGCGCCAAGAATCGATCGCAGCTCGCGGCGGTGGCGACCGCCCGACAACTGCGCGAAGTCGGTGGTCACGACGCGCATGTTGGCCTTGGTCTGCAACACGGCCTGCGCCTCCGGCTGCACCGACGGCGCGATGACCGCCTCGATGAACGTGGAGACGATGGCGCGCGCCGCGGCTTCGTCGATGGGCCGGTTGAGGCCGACGATGCCGCCGAAGGCGGCGAGGCTGTCGGCGTCGCGGGCCCGCTCGTAGGCCTCGACGATGCGGTCGCCGGTGGCGGCGCCGCACGGGTTGGTGTGCTTGATCACGCATGCCGCCGGCTCGCTGAACTCCAGGACGATCCGCGCCGCGGCGTCGAGGTCCAGCAGGTTCGTGAACGACAACTCCTTGCCTTGCAGGATGGCCGGCGCGCCGAGCCCGGCCGCGGGATCGAGGCCGTACCACGCTGCCGGCTGATGCGGGTTCTCCCCGTAGCGGAGATCGCGAATCTTGTGCGCTTCGATCGCCAGCCGCGGCGGCGCGAGCGGTGAGCCCGCAGCGCGGGTGAAATCGCCGTCCTCGAAGCCAATCTCGTCGAGCGTTGTAGCAATCGCCGAGTCGTACGAGCCGGTGTGCGCAAAGGCCCGCCGCGCCAGCTCGAAGCGGAACGCCACGCTCGGCCCGCCGTCGCGATCGAGTTCCGTCAGAACCTCGGCATAGCTGGACGGGCTGACGACGACGAGCACGTCGCGGAAGTTCTTGGCGGCGGCGCGGACCAGGCTGGGTCCGCCGATGTCAATCTGCTCGATCAGATCGTCGAACGCGATCCCCGGCTTCGCCGCAGTCTCGACGAACGGATAGAGGTTGACGCACACGAGATCGACCAGGCCGATGCCATGCGATGCGGCCGCGGCGAGATCTTCGGGATGCGATCGGCGCGCGAGGATGCCGCCATGAATCTTGGGATGGAGCGTCTTGACGCGCCCGTCCATCATCTCGGGAAAGCCGGTGACGTCCGAGACGCTGCGCACCGCCAGGCCGGCGTCGGCCAGCGCCCGCGCCGTCCCGCCGGTGGAGACGAGTTCGAAGCCACGCTGGGCGAGGCCGCGGGCAAAGTCGATGAGGCCGGTCTTGTCGGAAACACTGAGAATCGCTCGAGGCATGGGGCTGGGATGTTTTATTGGCGAATTAAACGCGAAAGCGTGAATTTGTGAGAGTTGGGAACGGCAGAGCTAATTGACACTCGGCAGAAGCGCCAGTATTATCCCCGTGCGGTCCAGCTTTTCGGGACCCGAGAAAGGCCGCGAAGTGCGGCCTTTTTTTTTGTGCTCGCGAGTCCGGCTCATCAAAGCGATGGGCCGCGGAACGACGGTCCTGGTGGCCACAACCATCAGCAAGCCAGGAAGAAGAAACGATGCGCATTACAGGCAAGGTCAAGTGGTTCAACAACGCCAAGGGGTACGGATTCATCGAGCGCGAAGGCGGCAGTGACGTCTTCGTGCACTACTCGGCCATCCAGGGTTCGGGGTTCCGGTCGCTCGAAGAAGGCCAGAACGTCGAGTTCGAGATTGTCGACGGCCCCAAGGGTCCTCAGGCCGGCAACGTCGTCCGGATCTGACCGCTTGACCTGTCCGGCGCCGGAACGTCCGGCGCCGGCTTCCCCCTCGGTTATTCCTTCTCCGCCCTCGCCGCCAGCGTCACCTTCCCATCCTGCACTGCCACGCGAAACTTGACGGCCGCATTCTCGCCGCCAAGCTTGCTGACCTGCGCCTTGACGACCGCGGCAAACTGCTTGAACGGCAGCGGCTGCACCCCGGCCTCCTTGCGGGCCTGTGACAGCTGTTCGTACAGCGACTTGAGCTGATCGGCGTCGCGGCCGGGATCGCGAATCGCGGCGACGGCGACGACCTTGGCCTGCGGCGCGTCTTCGCCTTTCTCCTGCGCCGCGGCGCGGGCCGGCGCTTCGGTCAGGTTCCGGTGGCCGCGCAGCTGCCGGCCTTCTTCCTTGCTCCTGAGACTGCGCTCCCAGAGCTCGCAGAACTTGATGAAGCGCGCCTGCACGGTGTCGAAGCGAAAGCGCTGCGCGGTGTTCTTCAGCGGCGTGCGGTCGTAGCGCTTGACCATCTTCTCGACGCGGGCGCGCGTCTCCCACGGCAGCCGCGGCAGCCGCCCGGCGAAGAACATGTTGTATTCGGCCTCGAGGCGCTTGATCTCGGCCTCGAGCCTGTTCATCTCCTGATCGAATTCGGTCGGACGCGGCTTCATCGGCGGTTCGCGGCTGATTACCGCAACAACAGCAACCAGACGAGCGGCAACCAGAGCTCGCGCGCGTAGGGGATCGGGCGATCGTCGATCAGCACCTCGGTCGAGTCGAATCGTGACGTCAGCTCGAACAGGTCGCGAAGCGCCATGGCGTCGCCGGGAAAGAACCGGGCGCGATGGCGGAAGGCCGCGCCGCTCCCGACTTCGCGGTACTCGGCGGACTGCTTCGCAATCTCGACGGCGCGAGCGTAGTCGGCGCCCTCGAAGCGCGGGAACACGAGCGTGATCGAAAACGGGAGGTCGCGCGGTCCGAACAACGCGGCGTGCAGATCGGGATCGAGCGCCGCGAGCTCGTCAACCGTCGGTTCTTCGGGATGCTCTGCGTACGGCCAGAATCGCTCCAGCGGACGCGTGCGACGATCGACGGCCATGTTCCACGGGATCGTAGCATACGGAAATCAACTGTCAGTTTCAGTCACCAGTTTCCAGTTCAAAGGGGCCTCGGCTCCGCGCTTCGAGCAACGCGCCCTGTGAACTGGAAACTGGCAACTGAGAACTGACAGTGTTCTCCTACAATCAGCCCGTGTCTGTTTTCCGCTTGATCCCGTCGATCGACGCCTTGTTGCAGCGGCCGCGCCTCACCAGCCTCGCACGCGAACACGGTCACGCGGCGACGACCGCGGCCCTGCGAACCGGAACCGACGCGTTGCGGCAGATCCTCAAGAGCGAGGCGCTGGCGTCGGCACGGCCCGTCGATGAAGACGGCGGCGGCGGCCTGGATCGAAGAGTTCGCGGTACGCCAGGTCGCGGCCCAGTCTCGTGGCTCGCTCGTGCCGGTCATCAACGCGACCGGCGTCGTCATTCACACGAACCTCGGGCGGGCGCCGCTGAGCGAGGCGGCTCTCGACCGCGTGCAGCGGGTTGCGCGCGGGTATTCGACGCTCGAATACGACCTCGCCGAAGGCCGGCGCGGCTCGCGGCACGTCCATGCCGAGGCGCTGCTCGCCCAGCTCACCGGCGCCGAGGCCGCGGCCGTCGCCAACAACAACGCCGCGGCGACCCTGCTGATTCTCGCGGCGGTCGCGGCGGGACGCGAAGTGATCGTGTCACGCGGCGAGCTGGTCGAGATCGGCGGCGGGTTCCGCGTCCCGGACGTCATGGCGCAGTCCGGGGCCACCTTGCGTGAAGTGGGCACGACCAACCGGACGCGGGTCGCCGACTACGTCGCCTCGATTGGGCCGCGCACGGCGATGCTGCTGCGCGTCCACCCCTCGAACTTCCGCATCGAGGGCTTCACCGAGCGGCCGTCGCTGACCGACCTGGTGGCGGCGGCGCACGCGGCACACGTACCGCTCGTCGAAGATCTCGGCAGCGGCTGCCTGATCGACGGCCTCGCGCGACGAGCCCACCGTGCAGGCGTCGATCGCGGCGGGCGCCGACCTGGTCTGCTTCAGCGGCGACAAGCTGCTCGGCGGCCCACAGTGCGGCATCATCGTCGGGCGCCGCGCGCTCGTGCGACCAGGTGCGCAGACATCCGCTGATGCGGGCGATGCGCGTCGACAAGCTCACGCTCGCGGCGCTCGAAGGGACGCTGCTCGAGTATCTGGCCGGGCGCGCCGGCGAGACGGTTCCGGTCGTGCGGATGCTGCAGGAGAACGCGGACAGCATCGAGAGCGCGCGCGACGATGCTCGCCGAGGAGCTGCACGACGGCGGCTGGAATGTCGTGTTGACGAGCGGGGCGTCGGCGGTTGGCGGCGGCAGCGCGCCGGGAGTCGAGGTGCCGTCGATTCTGGTGGCGATCGAATGGCCGGGACTGTCGCCGGCCGCGCTCGAACAACGTCTGCGGACGCTCGATCCGCCGATCATCGCGCGGATCGAACACGACCGCGTCGTGCTCGATCTCCGCACCGTCAGCGCGCGTCAGGAGATCACGCTGCGTCAGCGGCTCATGAGCTTCATCGCCGCCGACTCGGAGCCGATGTAGCCATCTAGTGATCTGCGTCGATCTGGTGATCTGGTGATCTGGTGATCTGGTGATCTGGCGATCTGGTGATCTGGCGATCTATCTAGATCATCAGATCATCAGATCATCAGATTTCTACCGCTGCTGCTGTGCCGTCGTCTTGCGGCTCACTTCGATCAGCGTCTGGCTGTCCACCGAATACTCGGTGAAGGCCTGATACATCTCGTCCCAACTCTGCTCGGACCAGTAGACCGGCAGGTGTGGCGCCGGGTTCCACTTGTTCTTCGACCGAGTTGTCGTAGACGCCGATGCCGACAATCTTGCTGCCCGCGGGGATGTGCAGCGGCTCGGCGAGCTCGTAGTTGAACTGCCAGTTGAAGTCGAAGCGCGGCACGTTGAGGATCACCTGATCGCGGCCGTCCGGATAGGTCACCACCCACTTGAGGCTCTTGCCGCGCAGGTGCATGTGCGGCGACATCGCATACAGCGTGATCGCTTCGGTCACCGGCGTGATCCCGATCAGCTCCCAGTTCTCGACGTAGGGCGGGATGTTCGGCGTCGATCCGCGGCGGCGCGTGCTGCCTTCGTCGTAGATGTATTCGACTTCCTGGCCCTCGGCGCGATAGAGCGACAGGCCGCCTTTGTGCGTCGCGAGCGGATCGCCGGCCTGGCGGATCAGCACTTCGTGCGTGACCGGCTGCTTGTTGAACCAGATGCCAAGCCGCGTCCGATCCTTCTCCGGCCGGCCGGTCGGGTTGTAGTGCACCTGCCAGTTGATGTACTTGCCGGCGGGAATGCGCTTGCCGACGGTCGGGCGATGCGCATCGACACCGCGACCCGGGACCCACGACAGCAGCTTCGACGAACCGGGAAGGCCCATGCCCTCGGTCCGCGGCAGGCCAGACGCGCCGCGATCGCCGATCACCTTGCCATCCTTGTCGATCAGCCGGCCATTGACCAGCGTCGTCCCCTCGGGGATATCGACGACGAAGATTCCGGCGTGGTGGACGACGGAACGATTGCCTGGACGCAGCTCCAGCACTTCGGCGAAGCGGTCCTCTTTGAAGGGAATCGGCGAATAGAACATCTGCACGCCGAGCTCGCCTTCGGCCGGGATGTCGAACTCGACCGGCATCTCCATGATGAAGTCGGGTTCGCTGCCGTGCGTCCATCCGGTCGCGAAGGTCGGCGCCGGCGGGAGGTCCGCGTCGTTGCCGCGCGGCGCACCGCCATCGACCCAGGCGACGATCGTCTCAATCTGCGCCTGCGAGAGACTCGGGTCGTTGCGCATCTTCAACGACTGCGCCGGATCGGCGCCCCAGGGCGGCATCTCGCGCGAGACGACTTTGGTTTTGATCGCGCGTGCCCACGGCCGCACGTCGTTGTACGACAGCAGCGACATCGGGGCGACCTCACCCGGGCGGTGACACTGCGCGCAATGGTTGAAGACGATAGGAGCCACGTCCTTGGCGAACGTGGGCACGTTGGCCGGTGGGCCAGCGACGTCGGCGGTATCGACCCGGCTGGAGGTCACGACAAACAGTGCCAACGCGCCGAGCCCGATCGAAACGACACGCTTCATAACGCTCGATTCTAGCGCAGCCTGGGGTCTATTTGGCGGCCGGTTCACAGGTTGGCGCGACCATGGTCACCGACGTGACATTGAGGCGGCTCATGGGTGTGGCCTTGACCTCGGTGCCCTTGATGAGCACGGTATGGCCGCGGTGCGCCGGCAGGTTGAAGACGGTGACGCCGATCAGCTGGAACTGATGCTTGCCGCGCCGTGGCATCTTCTCCACTTCCTTGGGCGCGACGGCGTTGGCGTGACTGGGGACGGGGTCGGTTGCCTGGTCGAGCGTCCACGTGTTGGGCGAGGCCTCGCGGAGGCATCCGACAGACGCCACCACTTCAGCCTTCTCGGTCTTCGCCGGGGTCTGCCCCGGCTCACCGGCCGCAAACGACACCGACAACGCAAGCGCTGCGACGATCACCATGGGCCCCCTCAAAGTTGCCGCCTAGAATACCAGCGCTCTTGAAGATGTCCACGTCGTCGGCTCGCATCCGCGCCGTTGTCCTCGTCGCATCGATGCTCGTCGTCGTCGATCCCACCGCCGCGCACGATCTCGAGCGGACGCTGATCTCGCTGTCGTTCCAACAGGACGGCAGCTTCGTGCTCGACGTCGCCAACGATCCCAACTGGCTGCTGCTCCGGCTCGAGAGCTTTGCGGGCGGCCAGGTCCCCGCCGGTCTGACCGCCGACGCCCGGGACGCGAGGCTGCGCGCGCTCGCGCCGGTCTTCATCGATCGGATCGTGCTCTTCGTCGACGGTCACGAGATCCGCCCGACGTCGGCCGAATACCTGCCGCCGACGCCGGCGCCGGGCCCGTTGCCCGCGCTCGCTACCTACCGATTGCGCGGCACGATGCCCTCAAACGCGCGCACGTTGCGCTGGCTCTACGGACTGGTCATCGATCCGTATCCGCTGACCATTACGCGTGCCGACGGACGGTCGCACACCGAATGGATCACCGGATCGGATTGGAGCGGCACGATCGATCTCTCCGGGCAGTTCCGCGAACCGACGCGTCTCGAGATCGTCCGCGATTACCTCGCGCTCGGCTACACGCACATCCTGCCGAAGGGGCTCGACCACATCCTCTTCGTGCTCGGCCTGTTTCTGCTGAACACGCGCCTCCGGCCGATCCTGCTGCAGGTCACGACGTTCACGCTCGCGCACTCGCTCACGCTGGGCATGACGATGTACGGCATCGTCTCGCTGCCACCGCGCATCGTCGAACCGCTGATCGCACTCTCGATCGCCTACGTCGCGATCGAGAACCTCGTCAGCCAGCAGCTTCGCCCGTGGCGGCTCGCGCTCGTCTTCCTGTTCGGGCTGCTGCACGGCATGGGCTTCGCCGGCGTACTGTCCGGCCTCGGCTTGCCGCGCGGCGCATTCCTGACGGCGCTGCTGTCATTCAATCTCGGCGTCGAGGCGGGACAGCTGACGATCATCGGCCTCGCCGCGCTCGTCGTCGCGTGGTCACGCGACAAGCCCTGGTACCGCCAGCGCGTCGTTATTCCCGCGTCGCTCGCGATTGCGGCGGTGGGGGTTTACTGGACGATCACACGCCTATCGTGAAATATCACCAGTAAGAGCTAGCCACGAAGCCACAAAGACACGAAGTAAAAACATCGAGTGCCAGTCCGATCCGTTAGAAATCTTCGTGGCCTTCGTGTCTTCGTGGCGAGCCTTGTAGTCCGTCAAGCAGAGCTACTGCGTCGGAGCTCCGGACGGAACAAACTTCTGCAGTCGCTGCCCGTAGGTATCGGCGGCGTAGACCGCGCCCTTCGAGTCGACGACGACGCCGTGGACCCAGTCGAACTCGCCGGGACCCAGGCCCTGCTTGCCCCATGTCGCGAGGATCTTGCCGTCGCTCAACTGAATCTTGTGCATGCGCTCGAGCGCGTGATCGGCGATGTACGCGAAGCCGTCCTTGCCCGCGCGTGAGATCCCGATGTCCCAGGGGTTCCAGCCCTCGTTGACGATCTGACGCAGGTAGTTCAGGTCCTTGTCGAAGACCTGCACTCGGCGGTTCTCGCGATCGATGATGTAGAGATTCTCGGACGCGTCAACGGCCAGCTTGTGAGGCAGCACCCATTCGCCGGGGCCGGTGCCTTTTCCCTCGGGACCACCATCGCCTTTGCCCACTTGTTTGATGAACTTGCCATCCTTCGAGAACATCGCGACGCGATTGTTGCCGTAGCCGTCGGTGACAATGATGTTGCCGTTGCGGAGCACGGCGATGCCGGACGGAAGGTCGAAGTGCGTCGCGTCGTTGCCGCGTTCACCGGTTGTCCCGAGCTGCAGCAGGAACTTGTCGAGATTCGGGCTGAGCTTGACGATGCGATGCGCATCGCGCTCGATGATGTAGACGTTGCCTTCCCAGTCAACCGCGCCCGAGTGCTGCCACGACGGATTGATCGTCTTGCCGTTGATCTCCTGATCGCCGCCGGCCATCACGAGGTTGCCGGCGGTGTCGAACACCATCACCGGCTTCGGCCCGCGATTGAAGGCATAGATGCGATCCCGCTGATCGATCGCAAGGCCCGAAATGCCTGGCTGCGGCGATTGTGGCCCACCGCCACCACCACCACCCGTGGTGCCACGCGCGCGTCGGGCCGCCGCCTGCGCCTCACGCTCAGCCGGCGGTGGCGGCGCATCCTTCAATCCGAAGTAGGTGCCGGCCGGCAGCTTTGGCCAGCCAGGCACGAGACGATATCCGCCGTCGCCCTGTGCGTCGAGCCGCGGCGCCAGGAGCAAACTCGCGCCGGCAACCGTGATCAGGAGTGCCCTCTTCATGGTTTCACCTACTTCAGTTCTTTGCGCCACCACGGATTGCCGTAGTTGATGAACGGCCCGTTGTCTTCCGACACCGACACCCCGAGGCGATAGCTGAGCGGGGCGGTGAGCCGCAGGCTGTGTTTCAGCCGCACCGGCTTGCCCCCGACCTGCACCGTATCGCTGTCGAAGTAGATGTAATACAGGCCGCCGAGATCGCCGCCGATGGTGCCGCGCTGCGTGTAGCTATAGCCGCGGCTGTCGGTGACGTCTCGCGACAGGGTCTTGTCGCCTTTCTTGTAGCGAATCACTTCTTTGATCGTGATCTTGCCGGCCGGTCCGACCGCGTCGGTCACCGCGTGATACACGCCGCCGCCGACCGCGGTGTAGACGGTCTTCCCTTCGAGCCTCCCTGGCGGGCCGAGCGGGCCCTCCGGCATGTCCCACTCGAAGGTCCATGTGCCCAGGAAGTATGCGTCGAAGTCGAACGGCGGAATCGTATCGTCGCCCTTCGTCGGGCGGCCGAGATCCGGCATCTGCCCTTTCGGCGGCGTCTGAGGCGTCGGCACTTGTGCCGCTACACCGATTCCGACGAACACCAACGCGAGCGCGAGCCACGTTCCTCGCTTCATCACCAACTCCCTCTTGTGTCGCGCACGTCGCCGACTCATCGCTATTTCAGGATCTGGCAGGCCGCCGGGCACTGCGGGCCGGTCACGCTGACGCCGTCTGGCATCGTGCAGATGTTGAAGGTTGCGTCGACGCAGAACGTCCTGATGCCAGTAGTGCCTGGTCGTACGGGCTTGGCTACGTAGGCAAACGATGCCAGAGCCGATCCGGGAGGTCGGCCTGCGGCGTTTGGCGCGTCTGGCCCTGGATGGAACTCGAAGATATAGCCCGCGCGCTCGCCGGTCGTCGTCCCCGGCGTCAGGTACGGCACGCCGGGATCTTTCGGAACGCAGGGGCTCGGCGATTCCAGGCAACCAACGCTGCCATACGCATTGCCGTTGTTCACCGAATAGGCAATTTGCCCTGACAGCATCACTCGAACGGTCCCAAGGGCTCCCGCTTCGTTGGCTTCGGCGGCCGAGCCGATCAGGCGGTCCAGGATGCCGCAGCCGCTCGATCCCAGCGCCGCCAGGACGACGACGAAGGCGCCGACGCGCATGCGAAGACCTCCCATTACTGCTTGCCCGCCGAAGCCTTGGCGGAGGCGGGCTGCGTCGACCGCGGCGCCGCGATCGCCTTGCGGATGGCGTTGGCTGTGAGCGTCGCGCGATGATCCTGGATGCGCCGGCCATTCTCGATCAACGTCGCGACCGACCCAATCTCGACGCCGTTGATGATGAACTTCTTCGCCTTGATCCGTTGATCGGCGCGGACCAGTTTGGGATCGGTCAGCGCGACCAGCGCCTGATAGTGGTAGTCGTCGTGGATGTCGTAGCGCGTCGCCGACTGCACGTCGGGCTTCTGGTGGATACCGATCGACTTCAGGAACTCGAAGCTCCACTTGTCCTCGTCGTAGTACTCCGGCAGGAAGTGGACACGCGCCGACGCGCCCTGCCATTTGGTGTTGAGCATGGCAGCGGTCTCTTTCATGCCGTTGACGTTACCGCCGCTGTCGCCGATGTAGACGATGTCGGTGAAGCCCATGCTCTTGAGGCTCGTGGACATGTCGGCGAGGATCGCCTTGAACGTCTCCGCAGAGATGAACACGCTGCCCGGTGTCAGGTTCGGGCGTTCGGGATTGCCCGGTTCGAGCGTGACGACCGGGGCGCATAGCGCGTTGCCCAACTTGCGCGCCGTCGCCTCGCAGGTGGCCTTGAGTACGTAGTTGTGCTTGCCGTTGGCGTTGTACGGACCGTTCTGCTCGAGGCCGCCGGTACCGATGATCGCGGTCGTCTTGCCGGCCTTGATCGCGTCCCGCGTCTCCATCCACGTCTGCTCTTCGATCCAGACAGTATCGAGCGCGTCGATCGGCCGCGGCGCGTCCGGCGCCGATGCCGCCTGCCGCGCCTTCTGCGCCTCCTGCTGTTCAGGTGTGAGCGGCGGCCGGTTCTGCTGGCCGCGCGCAGGCGCCTGGCTTTGAGCGGCAACCGCGGCAATAGCGAAGGCGGTGGCGGCGAACGTGAGCGCGAATATACGACTCATGGCGGGTCCTCGATGGTGAGCCGCTGTGGGTTCTATCACGAATCGCGCCCGATGGGAGTCGTGCCGCCGCTCAAGGGCGGGGCCGCGCCTTTTTCCTGGGCGGAGGCGTCCGCATCGCCTTCTGCCATGCCAGGGTCATCGCCTCGCCCAGGACTTCCTCGTCGGCCGCAGCCAACTGGACCCGCGTACAGCCTTGACGGCCCCACGCGCCGCTCTCTGGCGAAAACATCGTCGGGTGGTCGCGAACCAGACGCGCCTGCTCTTCCGGCGCGACGTTGACCATGCCTGTGCGCTCGCCGGGCTGGATGGTGGCAAAGATCCGGCCGTTGGCGCGGAAGTCGGGGTGATTCATGTGCGCGCCTTCGACGGCACCGTCAAAGGAGAGCGCGAGGCGACGGAAGACAGCGGAGTTCATTGGCAGGGTCCAGGTAATCTGGTGATCTAGTGATCTGGTGATCTGGTGATCTGGTGATCTGCAGGGATCACGGGGCGGGGCGAAAGAGGCCATTCACATCCGCGAAGGGAACGGCGCGGCCGAGAGCAGTGAACGTGCCATGCTCGGCGATCTCTTTTGCGGCGTCGAGGAAGCCCGACCACGCGGCGCGCGCGAGGGCGCCACCGACGCTGATCCGCCGAACCCCTGCGTCGCGCAGCGCGTCAACGGTCGTGAACCCGGCGCCAACCAGCACGTTGACCGGCTTCGGCGAGACCGCCGCAACGACCGTCGCAATCTCGTGAGGGGTGCGAATACCTGGCGCGTAGAGGCAGTCCGCGCCTGCCGACGCAAAGGCGACGAGCCGGCGCACGGTCTCGTCGAGGTCCGGCCGCCCGACGATGAAGCCTTCGGAGCGGGCGGTGAGGACGACACCCGTGCCGCTGCGATCGATGGCCTCGCGTGCGGCGCGCACCCGTTCAACCGCAAGCGGAAAATCGAAGAGCGGCGACGCGGCGTCGCTGGTGGAATCCTCGATGGACAGCCCGGCGATGCCGGTCTCAGTCGCGGCGAGCACGTTGCGCGCCACGCCCTCGGGATCGACGGCAAAGCCGCCTTCGAAGTCCGCATTGATTGGCACGTCCACGCTCGCAGCGACGAGACGCAGATGCGCCAGCGTTTCTTCCAGCGTGACGTGATTGTCCTGGCGGCCCATCGACCAGGCGAACCCTGAGCTCGTCGTGGCGAGGGCCTTGAACCCGAGCTGCACGAGCAGCCGGGCACTGCCCACGTCCCACGGATTCGGCAGGACAAAGCAGCCGGATTCGTGGAGACGGCGATAGGCCGCCACGCGGTTTGACATTGGCATCACTCGATCTCGAGGTTTCAAAGTTTCAAGGTTTCGGGTTTCTGGGTTTCGAAGTTCTCGGTTTCGGGGTTTACGAGGTTACGAGGTTATGACGTTTGAGGTTTCGGGTTGAGACCGCGACGTTTTGGAACGATGAACCGTGAAACCTCGCAACCTCGTAACCTCGTAACCGAGAACTTCGGAACTCTGAAACCTCGAAACCCCGAAACTTCGAAACCTTCGATCGGGGTTCTACGCCGCGGTGAGTACGACCGGGTGATCGCGGGTGATGACGAGCGTGTGCTCGTGGTGCGACGCCAGGCTGCCGTCGCGCGTCCGGATCGTCCAGCCGTCGCCGCTCTGAACGGTCCGGCCGCTGCCGGCGCTGATCATCGGCTCGATGGTGAGGACGAGTCCTTCGGTGAGGATGTCGCGCTGGCGCGGGTTGTATTCGTTGGCGACGGTCGGCGGTTCGTGAATGGCGCGGCCGACGCCGTGTCCGGTCAGGCCGCGGACGATCGCGAATCCCCAGCGCCGCACTTCCCGCTCCACGGCTCGCCCGATCTCGTTGACCGGCGTACCGGCGCGCGCGACGTCGAGTGCCGCGTCGAACGCCGCCTCGGCGCAGGCGACGAGCCGCGCCGCGGGCGCCTCGCCTTCCTCGACGACCACGCTCCGCGCCGCATCCGCGATATACCCGTCTTTCTCGATCGTGACGTCGAGCGAGACGAGATCGCCACGGCGCAATCGCCGTGGACCAGGAATGCCGTGCACGACCTCGTCGTTCACGCTGATCAACACCGTGCCGGGAAATCCATACACGAGCGCCGGCGCGGACCTCGCGCCGTGCGCAACCACCACGTCGCGGGCAATCGCGTCCAGGTCCGCGGTCGTCACGCCCGGCCGCACCGCCGCCGCCAGCGCCTCGAGAGTCCGGCGGACGACAGCCGAAACTTTCTCCATACCATTCCGATCGGCTTTCGAGGCAATCGACATACGTCTCTGCTCCGTCGGTCTACGGTCTACAGTCTACGGTCTACGGTCTGGGCTGCAGGGTGTGGGCCGTGAGCTGTGGACCGTGGGCTGTGGGCTGTGGACCTCTGCCGTCTACGCTACTTGGCTTCGTACTGCTTGATGTCTTTGAAGGCCTGCCGGACGATCGACTTCAAGGTCGGCATGTGGACGCCGTCGAGCGACTTCACATACAGGCAGGACTGGCCGGTCGTGTGCTTGCCCAGCTTCTCGAGCTGGTCGGCGTAGCGCTTGATGCTGGGCAGGATGTACAGCGTCAGGTTTTGCTTACGCGGTGAAAAACCGGCGACGAACCACTCGCCGATGCGGCCGCTCGGATACTTGTATTTGTACCGGCCGAACCCGACGATCGACGGGCCCCACATTTCGGGCTCTGCCTTGGCCGCGCTCTGCATCGCCTCGACCAGCGCAAAGCAATCGCGCTTCTTCTGCTCGTCGGCGATGCTGTTCAGGAAGCGCGTGACACTGGCTTTCGAGACTTTGGTTTTCAGTTCAGCCACAAAGGACTCCACCCGCGGCGAGCGCCCGCGTCAGATCGGCCGCCGGTATCTCCTGGCAGCCGCTTCGGTTCTGGCCGGACCAGAGCGGCGAGAAGTCGCTACTGCCGCGTTGCTCGGCCGCCTGACGAAGCGGCATGACCACGCCGGCCGCGCGCGGGAACGGCGGCGCAACCGCGCTGATCGGTCCGACCTCGCGGATCAACCGGTTGACGATACCGCGGGCGGGTCGTCCGGTGAAGACGTTCGTGAGTGCGGTGGTCGCCGCCGCCTGTTTCAACGCCGCCCGGTGAATCGCGCTGGTCTTCGCTTCCGGGCACAGAAGAAACGCGGTGCCCACCTGGACGCCGGCGGCGCCAAGGGCGAACGCAGCCGCAACCCCGCGCGCGTCAGCGATGCCACCGGCGGCGATCACCGGCACTGACACCTCGCGCACGATCTGCGGAACCAGCGCGAGCGTCCCCACCTGGGTGTTGAGATCGTCCGAGAGGAACATGCCGCGGTGACCGCCAGCCTCGACGCCCTGCGCGATGATCGCATCGGCGCCGCGGAGCTCGAGCCAGCGCGCCTCGGCAACGGTGGTCGCCGTTGACAGAACCTTCGCACCCCAACTCTTGACGGCGGCGAGCAGTAGCGTTGGCGGCAGGCCGAAATGGAAACTCACGACCGGCGGCTTGAACGCGGTCAACACCTCGAGCGCCGCTTCGTCGAATGCGCCGCGGCCAGCGTCGCTCGGGACCGCCCCCAGGTCGAGGCCGAGCTCCTCGTAGTACTTCGACAGCGCCGCGCGCCACATCGTCTCGCGCACCGGATCGGCGGGCGGCTGCTGATGACAGAAGAAGTTGACGTTGTACGGCCGGTCGGTCTGCGCCCGGATCGCGTCGAGCTCGGCGCGCATGCCGTCGAGGGTCAGCATCGCGCACGGCAGCGATCCGAGTCCGCCGGCGTTCGAGACGGCGATCGCCAGGGCGCTGCCCTGCACGCCCGCCATCGGCGCCTGCACGATCGGCAGGTCGATCCCGAGCAGCGACTGAAGCGTCATGGCCGCTCCCCACCGGCGCCGCGCGCGACGATGCGCGGCACGAAGAGCGGGTCGCGGACGCAGTCGTCAACCGCGGCGGCGCCGCGCGTGGCGCGACAGATCTCGCCTTTCCAGTAGGCGTTCTTCTGACACGCCGCGGCGTTCCTGATCGCCGGCGGTTCGGCGCGACTCAGGCAGCGCTGAACGCCGGCGTGCTCGAAGTCGTCGGTCTGTTCGAGGGCCATGCAGTACGCCGCCTGCCAGCGCACCGTGATGCCCGGCACCTCGCAGCCGCAGTTCTCCTCGAGCGGACACGGCGCCGCCGGCTGCGCCGGCGTCTGACCGGTGTCGAACGCCACGCGCAACCACGAGGACGGCAAGAAGAACGCTGACGCTCAACGCCGCTCCCAGCGAACCTCGACTCCTTCGGACGACCCGAGCGCCGATCGCAACAACTCGACCAATTCCGCTGTCGCTTTCTCGGCCAATATGTCGATGGTGTCGGCGTTGATGTAGTAGTCGCGATCGTCCGACGACTCTTCCTCCAGCGCATCCATGAGTACTTGCAGGTCCGCGTCGCTGATGCTGCCAATCGGCTGGTTGGTATCGGAATTGTAGAGATCGATCATGGCTGCTCCGGGAGGCTAGTGGCGATCGCTATCCTGACACATCGGCGAGCCGCGCTCCTTCTCAGCCAGCACCGCGGCGTCACCGGCTGAGCGCGCCGATGTGGGCGACGATCGCTTGCCGGCACGCTCCGGGCGCCCCGTAGACAACCGCCACGAGCGAGCCCAACGCAATCCGATCCACCCGCTGACGCTGCGATCGGCTCGGCCAGAGATCGGCGTCCGCTTGATTGGCAAAGCGCAGCGCCACGACCTGGGTGCGCACGCCTCCCTCGAGCGCATACCATGCGGTGTAGCCCTCGACGACGCCCTCCGCGGCACGGACGTCGAAGCGCGCCTGATCGCGCCGCGACAGCGGCGGCGCATCGGGAACCGGCACCCGCGCGTTGAACTGCTGGCGCAGACGGCCAATCGTCGGCTCGTCGGTGCCGATCCACGGGTTCGAGGGATACGGCCCCTGAGTCGAGAGCGCGCAGCCCTCGGGCAAGCGGTCGGCCTGGAGCGTCAGCGCCTGCATCGCGATCGGCGCGGCGGGTGCCTGCACGGCGAGCCATGCGGCCGCAACGAGCAAAATCCCGACGAACACGTTCATGATCGATTTTGAGAAAAGGGGTCGGGTCTATTTCACGAAATTGCGTACGCAATTTTCAAAAGGGGGCGGAGGGCCGGAGGGGTCAGGTCGTGAATCGTGAATCGGTCGTTAGACCGAATTCACGATTCACGACCTGACCCCTCCGCCCTCCCGCCTGACCCCTGCCGACCTCTTTTCCCAGTGGCTTACATCGTGGGGATGACGCCGAGCTGCTGCAGCATCCCCAGCCGATCGAAGCTGTTCCACCCTTCGCACAGTTTTCCGTCGTCAGTGATGCGCGCGAAGGTCATGCCCGTGACCGTCATCGACTTGCCGGTTGCCGGGACGCCGAGCCCGCCGCCGCGATGTGTGCCGCTTGCGGTCCACCGTGCCGCCACCATGCTCCCCTCGCAGATCACATCGTCTACTGTCACCGCGAGATCGGGGAACGCGTCGAGGAACGAGGCATGAAACGGCTTGAAGCCGTCGGTACCGACCATGTCCTCGCCGAGGCCGCGGACGAGGCACTTCGGCGACGCGAGCTCGTCGATCGCATCAGTGCGCTGCTTGTTCCAGACCTCTTCGAACCATTGCCGTACGAAATTCTTGTGTGCGTGCGCGTCCAACATCGTCGCTCCCCCAGTGTGATGAACATCTCACGCTGTCGTCGCCGCCGGCAGATCGACGGCCGCCTGAATCTTCCACTGACCGTGCTCTCTTACAAACCAGTCCACGAAGCCCCGGCGATCGTCGATCGTTTGCCCATCGACGATGACCTGCGCGTGTTGCGTGCCTGTGACCATCGCCCACGCGTCTCGCTCATCGACGACGAGCTGCTCGAGCCTGACGAAGGCGATGTCGCCGGGAATCTGCTCAATGGCCGTCACGAAGCCGTCGGCGTCCGCGCGACCGCCGCCGTGCGTGCGATGAATGAATCCGGACGCCAGGAAGCCGCGCAGCCGGGCGCCGTCCCGGTCGGCGATCGCTCCGGCAATGGCGTGAGACACGTCAATCAATCCGTTTCCGTCTGCCAATGCTCTCCTCCCGTCGAGCGCTGTCACAGCACCGGTTGCGCGATCGTGATTCGCCGCCCGCCATAGGTCACGGTGCGCCACAGGCGTTCGAATGGGCCCATCGAGTGCCGGCTCAGCCACCAGACGCTGAACAGCATCTGCACGAGCGCAACTGCTGCCGCGATCGCGACGCCACGAAGCGGCGCCACATTATCAAACAGGCCAAAGATCAGGCAGACGGGGACGACGATCAATCCCTGGCCGAGGTAATTCGTAAAGGCCATCCGGCCGAGCGCGCGCAGCGGCCACAACGCGACGGTCACCGCGCGACGCTGCATG
The DNA here is from genome assembly GCA_963841895.1 of uncultured Acidobacteriota bacterium. Classification (GTDB taxonomy): domain Bacteria; phylum Acidobacteriota; class Vicinamibacteria; order Vicinamibacterales; family UBA2999; genus JACCSI01. The sequence goes on along the minus strand of CAWJEO010000032.1, from coordinate 158,208 downwards.
ACGAGCAGGAGCAGCGCCGCATACGTCGCAGCCAAAGTCCACGAGCTGACGTGATACACGAAATTCAGGCCGACTCCGCGGAGCGGACCAGTGGGCGCCTGAACAGGAGCGAGCGTCAATTGTTCGAAAACGGCACGAGACACGACGGCGAGAAGCATCGCGCCGGCCAGCACCTTCGCGGCAAAGGCGCGATCGGCGGCCAGTCGCTCGACCACGCGTGCGCGCCCGAGCAGCACGCCGGCGATCATCAGCGTGAGGATGCGAGGCCACGCGACGAATGGATTGGTCTGGTACCAATAGACAAGCCAGCTGACGTTCTCGACGACGTAGTTGCCCGTGACGCCGGTCGGGCGCGACGGCCAGGACAGCCCGAACGACGATCGGACGAACGGAACGGCATACGGAAGGGCAAAGAGGATGACCGCGACGATTGCCAGCACCGGCGAGCTGACGCGCCGGAACGCCAGGAGGATCAGCCCGAGCAACGCGTAAGGAACGAGGATATCGCCGTTGCGGATGAAGACGGCATGCACCAGCCCGATCGCAAGGAGGAACAGCATCCGGCGGCCATGCCGTGCCGCAACGTCGTCGCCGGCCGCTTCCCAGCGCCGCCACTGCTGCGAGACGCCAAGCCCGAAAAGACACGCGAAGAGGCTCAGAAACTTCGTGTCGACGAATCGGTCGGCCGGCTTGCGCCACCCAGCGGTCGGCTGCGCTCCACGTCTCAGTAGGCGGACTGCCCAGGCTCCACACTGTGTAGGCCAAGAGCACACCAAGAATCGCGACGCCGCGAATCGCGTCGAGCGCATCGATGCGCTCGGCGTCGGCGACGGGACTGGGCCGCGCAGGGAGACCTGACGAAATCGACATGGCCTTGTCGTCGCTTCTTTAAGAACCGTCCGAGGGGGCCACATCATGGCCTAACCTCAGCCGCACCGCAATGGAAGGCCGGCGGTCACGCCTCTCAGGGCGTTTCCGCTTCCCAGAGACCCGAGTATCGACGCACGAACCCGTCCGGCGTGGTCTCCAGCGTCGCGACGAACGCGCCGTTGTCGCTCTCGTAACGGTACTGCTCCGCATCGACGCGCGTGTACGACTGGTCGAGTGGCGACAGGGCGACTTCCGGAAACTTCAGCCACGCGGCGCGGACGCTCGCCTTCTGGCCGACAGCCAGCCCAAGCCGGCGGATCGGCAGAAGATTCGTTGCCGGCGTGAAACTCAGATCGACATCGTCGCAGCCCTCGACAGCCGCGGCGACGACGCCGTTGATCGTCCACTCGCGCGCCGCGTTCGCCGCGATCGCGACCGCGAACGGCTCGTGGTCGATCCATCCGCGCACGGTCGCCGAAAGTGTGCGCCAGCTCGCATCGCACAGCACGCGATAGTCGAGACGGCACGCGCGACCGGCGTCCTCGAAGATCGCCGTCCCTTCCAGCGTCCGGTCCTTCGGTGTCTCCCACAGCCGGGCGGCGTCGTGTCCAGGCTGATCGAGCCGGCGCCAGAGCATCGTCTTCGTCGACGAGGGCGCGGTGGGTGCGGGCAACAACGCACCTACGTTGAGATCCTTCTTGAAAAAGCGCGTGACCTCGACTTCCTCGAAACCCAACGCGACGTGTGCGGCGGCGCTGTCGAGGTTGTCAACGAGCGCGTTGGACGCGAACTCGCTGCAGCCCTGGGCGCGGCCCCAGGCCTCTGCGGCGGCGATCAGCAGACCGCCGACACCGCGGCGGCGATGGGACGGGCTGACGTACCAGCCCTCGAGAAACGCCACCGGGCTCGTGTCGCAGCCTTCGGAGTAGGCCCGCCGGCTCAGTTCGACAAAGCCGACAATCGAGGGTGTGCTCGAGGGATCGACAGCGACGAGCACCGCTTCGAGGGCCCCCGAAGGCTTTGGCGCCGGCTCGACGAAGAATCGGGCGACGTCCGCCTCGAGCGCGTTCTCGGCAGCGGCCTCGGGCCACAGGGCGGCGCGAAGTGCGAGCCACTCGACGGCGTCGTTGGATTCGGCGTGACGGATGTCGATCATTGGACTCGCTATACGACCCTCAACCAGCATTTTGTACCGTTGAGCGGCGGACTGAACGCGGTCGTCTAGTGGTTGGCAAGGCGTGCCGAGTGCGCCAATAGTCACAGCAGGCTCTGGGATATCAAGATAGAGTTGGCTGCGATCGAGTTGCGACCGGTCGTACATCGGAGCGATCGGCCCGTGACCTGGATAAATGCGGGTGGCACCAGCCTCGAGGAGCCGGCGCCAGCTGGCCATGATGCGGCCGTCGGGATCGTCGCCAGCCAACGACAGCGGCGTGAGATCGCCGGTGAACGCCGCGCCGTCATCGAGGACGAGCGAGACGCTGTCGTCGGAGTGGCCGGGGGTCGCGACGATCTCACCCGCAAGGCCGATGCTCGACAACAGTGCGCGACTCTCGCCGCACGCGATCGTCACGTTGTCGTGCATCGTGATGTCCACGAAACAGTCGCGCGGCTTCATGTGAATCTTGAGGGCGGGAATCCACGCGACCTGCGACTCGAGCACGAGCAGCGGCACCCCGGCCAGCTTCAGTTCCTGCGCGAGGCCGGCGTGATCGAGGTGGTAGTGGGTCGCCACCGCGAATCGGATCTCCGCGAGCGGCACGTCCATGCGTTCGAGGTTGCTGCGCATGAGGCCCATGGTGTTGGGATAGCCAAGGTCCACCAGCAGACGCGACCGGCCGGCGCTGATCACCCAGTAGTTCGTCGAGCGATAGCCGACGTTGACGATCGTGGGTGAGGCGGTCACGGCAGGACCTCGAACCAGAGCGGCCGATCGGCATCCGGGTTGCCGTTGTAGTTGATGGTCAGCTCTTCGCCGGCGGCGATGTCGCGCAAGGCGACGAAGCAGATTGTCTCGACCTCGGGACGCCGGATGTACTGACAATTCGGATCGAACGAGTGATTGCAGAGCGTGCAGAGCCCGAGCGCGACCGCGGCGTCCTGCTGGTCCGGTCCCCACAGGAAGTAGTAGTCCTGCAAGGTGATGCGGTCGAGATACCCGATCTCGCTGTTGGGGATCGCGATCACCGGCGCTTCTTCGATCAGCCGGCCGGCAGGAATGCTCTGGGTGGCGAAGACGCCGCGTCCCTTGCCGGGGCTGGGCCGTACCGTGATCACGATCGCGATCCGTCCCCGAACACCTTGCAGTACATGATGCAGTCGTCGCCCGGTCGATAGAAATCCGGCACGCGGCCGACGATGCTGTAGCCGGCCCGATCGTAAAACGCCCGTGCCGATGCATACGCCGGCGTGCTGCTCGTCTCCAGCAGAATCCGTTCGCCGCCGCGGGACCGGACAAAATCCTCGGCCTGCGCCTGGAGCCGGCCTCCAAGCCCGAGTTTCTGCACCGACGGATGAACGCAGATCCAGTACAAGTGCCAGGTCCCGCGCGTGAGCGGCGTCTTGCCGACACAGACGTAACCCTTCACGACCCCGTCCACCTCGCCGGCGAACAACGGGTAATCGCCGTCGAGCCCGGTCTCGAGCCCGGCGTCGAGGACCTCGAGCGCAACCGCGACCTCCTCGTCGGTGAACGAGCCGCAGGCGCGAAGCGCGTCCACGATTGCCGGCCGATCGCCGGCACGAAGTTGGCGGATTTCCGGGGTCATGAGGACGGCGACGGCGCTGCGACCGGAGACGCTGCGGGTGTGAACAGTGCCAGCATGTCGGCCTCGGACGGCGGGTGCAGCACGTTGGTCGCCGCGAACGCCTCGGCTTGTGGATATTGCGTCGCGCGAATTCGCTCCGCTGCCGCGACGAGATCGTACGGCGTCCGCCGCAATTCGAGCCGCTCGTCGATCAACAGCCAGTACGCACCCGGCTCGCCGAACGGCATCCCGACGCTGCCGGCATTGACGATGCGCGCCGGGCCGACCACGCGGTCGAACTGCATGTGCGTGTGGCCACAGACGATCAGTGGCGCGTCGGTTCCCGCCATCATCGACGCCACCTCAGGCTCGGGCGTCAGCCTCGTGAGAATCTCGGTGTCGCTCCGCGGCGTGGCGTGACAGAAACAGATGTCGCCGACGACGGGATGCGACACGCGGCGGGTTGGCGGCCACGACGCAAGAAAGGCGCGCGTCTCCTCGTCGATTTCCGATGCCGTCCACGTGATCAGCCCTCTGAATGCCGGCGGCACCGTCGTCGGCTCACGGCCAGCGAGCACGGCCAGCACTTCGCGCTCGCCGTTGCCGCTGATGTACCTCGGTAGGAATGCCGCTCTCGCGCAGGGACATCAGCGTCTCGCGCGGCATCGGCCCGGGCAACACGTCGCCGCCGACGAGCACGAGGTCGACCGACAACGCTCGGACCTCTGCCAGCACGGCCTCGAGCGCCGGGAGGTTGCCGTGAATGTCATACAGCGCCGCAATCATCGTCCGCCTCCGCCCCACCCGCCCTACCCGCGATACCCGCCTTCCGAGCCCTACCCCCCCCACCCGCGCCGAGTTGGGCCTGCGTCAGCGATTGACTCTGGCCGCCCATCGGATGGCGCCGCGCAACTGCTGCTGGAACCGCGCATCCTGCCACGTGGCTGGAAAATGCCCGAGGGCGTTGTAGTAGGCGCGGCCGGCACCGACAGTGTGCGCCCACGCCAGCGGATAGTCGCCGCTCGCGTTGACCGAGGCGGCGTCGAGCGTCAGGAGCACCTGCACGCGCGGCCTCGGGTTCTCGCGAAACGTGTAGAACTCTTCGAGGATTGCGAATCGCGCTGGCAGGCCGGTCGTTGACGGGTGCGACGCGTCTTCGACGGCGACGGTCGCCTGCTGCGTCCACGGGTGCTCGCGGAAATAGGCACCGACAATCCGTCCGTACTCCGGCCAACTGTAGAGCGTGTCGGTGGCACTGTGAGCACCGAGAAATCCGCCACCACCTTCGACGAATGCGACGATCGCACGTTTCTGGTCGTCGGAAAACGCGAGCTCGCCGCTCGTCAGCGCGAAGAAAAGCACGTCAACGTTCGCCAGGGCAGCGGCGTTGATCGACGCCACATCTTCGGTGGCCGTGACCGTGAACTCGCGTGTCGACGCGGCAAGACCCGTCATCACCTGGCGCGCCGTGTCGATCGCATCATGACGAAAGCCGGCGGTCGCGGTCAGCATCAGCACGCGGACCGGCGATCCAGTCGGTGTCGGCTGAGTCGGCGTTGACGACGCGGGCCCGCTGTCGCAATCGCTGAGCACGAGCGCAGCCAGCACGAGTGTGGTGATGCCAACGACATTCATGGGTTACTTCTCCTCGGCGGCCAGCACTCGTGCGAGAAACGTGTTCAGCGCAGCGACAACCTTACCCGGAATCTCGTGCTCGCCGTCGAACGGCAGCCAGGTCACCTCGAGACCGGCGCCTTCCAGCTCCTGGCGAAATCGATCGGCGATGGCGAACGACAGCACCCGATCGTTCCGGCCGTGAGCGATGAATACGGGCATTCCTCTCCGCCGCGAATAGCCTGCCTTCCAGATCGATTCGTTGACGATGGTCGGCGACAACAGCACGAGCGCGTTCAGTGGAGTGTCCGTCCGAAACGCCACATCGCTCGTGACCATCGCCCCCTGCGAGAATCCGCCGAGGACCACCGGTGGTCCGGCCGCGGCGCGAATCTCCTTCAACAGATCAATGACTCGATCGGCGGCTGCCGGCAAGCCCGGCGGTGTGGTCGCGCTGAGGTCGGGCACGCCATCGGCGGCAATGTTCGAGTAGAGGTCGAGCGGCCACCACGCCCGCCCGCCGCCAGGGCGGAACCCAGGGCCCTGCGGGAACACAAACCGGCCCTCGGCCGGCCACGCAATCACCTTCGTGAACGGCATCCATTCTTCCGCCGCGGATCCATATCCGTGAAGCAGCATCAGCGTCGGCGGCCCGGAACCGCCGTGCACGAACGACTCCAATGGCGGCGGGCCCGCTGTGCACGCAACGACTATCGCAAGCGCGAACACTATCGCTCCTCGCGACCATGCGGCTACCTGGCGATCAATGCGGCCGGCGCGGTGGAGGAAACGCGAGAATCTGCCGCTGATACACCTCGTTGACCTCAGCGAACGGGGTGTGGTCGCGGGTGTAGAGCAGCGCCCGATGCGAAAACACCGCATCGGGAATCGACAGCGTCCGGCCCGTCGATGGCGGCACTGTCTTCGATTCCGTTTCCCATCCCGGCGGCAGCGGCGACCACAGCAGCGTCGCGCCGAAGGTCTGCCGATAGGGTTCGAGTGACTGCACCGCGCGGCCGAACGGCGTATCGGTCGTCTCGAGCAGCCGATTCATCTCCGCGGTGAGACGGCCCGGCACATACCAGTTCTCGGCCTGCGAGAGGATGCGCTCGCCGCAGCGCAGCCGGACGCGCCGGTACTTCACGGTCTCGCCGTCGTTCACCTTGAGACGCTGCCGCTGCTCGGCATCGGCCGGCGCATCGGCGCCGCGAACGACATCGGCAACGATCACGGGATTGGCGGCCAGCTTGTGATCGCGGCACCACCCTTCGAGCGTCGTCGTCGCGCTTCTGCTGCTGAGGATGGCGGCGTTGAGTGTCTGGATCAGCGCCAGCGCCTGCACCCGCGCCTCGAAGGTATCCGGCCACGGCGGCGCATCCTGCGCGCGGACGGCAGTGACCGCTACGGCAATCAACGGAACGAGGCAGAGGTGTCGGCGCACGTACTACAGTCTGCTACACGTCGAACGGCGTGAACTCGGAGAAGAGCTGCGACGCTTCAGGCACCTGAGCAATCGGGATGTAGTCGCAGACCTGGCCGTACGCCTCCCACATCTTGAGGACGACCGGATGGTTGTGCGCGGCCTGGATCGCCTCGGGCGAGGCCCATTCGAAAACCTCAACGACGGTGCCGTCCTTCGCCTCGACCGTGATGGGCACGCGATCCGTCACCAGTCCCGCCGTGCGCAGGGTCGATACGTGGGTGCGCATCAGCGCCCGCAGCGCCTCCTCTTGCCCGGGTTTTGGTCGATAGCAGGAGATCACGACTCGGCCCATTCGTCCCTCCTTGTGTTTCGCGCGTTACGGTTCGAGCACTCGCTCCTCGAGCTGCTTCAGATCGTCATCGGAGAGGCCCAGCATCGTGCGCCGGTAGTTGTCGAGCGAGGTGTAGCGCTGGTCGATCTCCTGGAATGCCGCCCGGAGATAACTGACGTCAACGCCGAGAAGCGCACGCGCTGAGTCCGGCGACGTCTTCAGGCTCAGCGCGAGCCCGGCAATGCGTTCGTCGGTCCCGTAATACGTATTGCTCAACAGATAGTCCTGTTCGACCGCTTCGCTCGGCACGCCGACCAGCCGCAGGAACAGCGCACTGAAGATGCCGGTGCGATCCTTGCCGGCCGTGCAGTGCACGAGCACGCGTTGGCCATCGAGGATGCGCTTGAAGATCATGCCGTAGGTCGCTGCCAGCGCGGTCACGTTCGAAGCGTAGCTCGCGCGCATGGTTGCGGCGACTTCGTCGGCGCTGCCGCCGCGCGTGGCGGCGCCGACAGGATCCGGCACGGTTTGATCGGTTGGCGGCGGCGGGAGCCGCAGCAGGATCTCCGGCGCGACGGATCCTCGCCACTGCGTTGGCGCACGCCGCCGCTCGTCGTCCCGCCGGAGATCGCAGATCGTCGTAATCCCGCGCTGCGCCAGCTCGGCGAATCCTTCGTCGGTGAGCTGCGCCAGTTGATCGGAGCGATACACCAATCCCCAGCGGACGCGCTTCCCGTCCGACGTCGTGTACCCACCAAGGTCGCGCAGATTGGTCAGGCCGTTGAGAGTCACTCGTCGCTCATGAACGGCAGACTGCCCGCCCGGCCGCGGCGCGTCCTGCACCAGCGCGGCGAGAAGGGCCAGCATCAAGAACATACGTCACCTGTGATGGGCCTCACTGGACTGGGAATCGCGCGCGCGTCACAACAGCAACCGGCGATAAGGGTCGTCGGATTCTGTCATACATCATTTTTGCTATGCTCGGTGGGTTGTCGTCCACCGCCGCCGATCAGGTCATTCACGTCGACCGCTGCCGCAAGACCTACGGACGGCTGGTCGCCGTGGACGATGTCTCGTTCGACGTCGCCGACGGCGAGATCTTCGGCCTCATCGGCCCGAACGGCGCGGGCAAGACGACGACGCTCGAATGCGTCGAGGGCCTGCGCACCCCCGACAGCGGCCGCATCTCGGTCCTCGGCCTCGATCCGGTGCGAGACGTCTACCAGCTCCAGCGCCGCATCGGCGTCCAGCTGCAGGAGGCCCAGCTGCAGAAGCGCATCCGGGTGTGGGAAGCGGCGCATTTCTGGGCCGGGCTCTACGGCCGTCCGGTGCAGGCCGGCGATCAGCTCCTCGAGCAGCTCGGGCTCGGCCCGAAGCGGCAAGCGCCGTTCATGTCGCTCTCCGGAGGACAGAAGCAACGGCTCTTCATCGCCCTCGCACTCATCAACGATCCCGAGGTCATCTTCCTCGACGAGCTGACCACCGGTCTCGACCCGCAATCGCGGCGCACGATCTGGGAACTCGTTCGCGGCATTCGCGAGCGCGGGAAGACCGTCTTCCTCACCACCCACTTGATGGAAGAGGCCGAACGGCTGTGCGATCGCGTCGCGATCATCGATCACGGCCGCATCGTCGATATCGACGCCCCCGAGCGGCTGGTGGCGCGGCATTGCCCTGAGCGGCACGTCGTGCTGCGGCTCGAGGAGCCCGGCGATGCCGTGCACTTCCGCTCGATTCCGGGAGTGGACCAGGTCAGCGAAGAGGATGGTCGCTTCACGGTCGCCGGGCGCGGCGACAACCTGATCACCGATGTCATTCATTGCCTGTCGGAGCATCGGATTCGGGTGACTGATTTTCGGACCGTGGTCCCGACGCTCGAGGACGTGTTCCTGACGCTGACGGGCCACTCCATTCGGGAGTAGACGAACCGATGCCACACGGGCTCCTGCGTCTCACCTGGCTCGAGCTCAAGATCTTCCTGCGCGAGCCGCTTGGCGCGATCGGGTCGCTCGTGCTGCCGGTGCTCGTCTTCGTGCTGCTCGGGCGGCTCGTCGGCAGCCGGCTGCAGCCGTCGGCGCTCGCGACCAACGGCTTTCTCCGGATCGGTCTGCCGGTGTTCACGGTGGTGATCATCGTCTTGAGCGCGGTCCTGTCGCTCGTCGCGATCATCTCGATCTACCGCGAAGGCGGCATCCTCAAGCGGCTGCGCGCGACGCCGCTGCGGCCGATCACGATCGTCACGGCGCACGTGCTGGTGAAGCTGCTGTTGACGAGGTACGAGCCTGACCGCCATGGTGCTGGCCGGACGGCGGTTCTATCCGGTCGACATGGACGCGCCGCTCCTGTCGTTCGCGTTCGCGCTGGCGATCGCCACGATCAGCCTGATGTCGATGGGCTTCCTGATTGCGAGCATCGTGCCGTCGGCGCGGTTCGCGCAACCGCTTGGGTCGCTGATTCTCTACCCGATGGTCGCGATTTCCGGCCTCTTCGCGCCGCTCGATTCGTTGCCGCCGATGGGACAGACGGTCGCGCAATCGCTGCCGCTGACCTATGCGGTCTCGCTCCTGCGCGGGATCTGGATCGGCGAAGCGTGGTCGGCGCATACGACTGACGTCGCCGCGCTCGCTGGGTTTCTTCGTGCTGTTCAGCGTGATCGCGTCGCGCGTGTTCCGCTGGGAGTAGACGGCCGTTTTGCCCCGCGGCGCAGGGGGGGGAGGGGTAGGGTCAGGTCGTGAATCGTGAACGGGCGCCCAGTCGCTGGGCGCCGTTCACGATTCACGACCTGACCCCTCCCTCCCCTCTTCCCTCCTCACCCCACCGGAACGGCGACCACGCGAAACCCGATGTGGTCGTAGCGGCGCTCCGGTTCGAAGCGCAGGCGAAACGCCGATCGGCACGGCCAGCCCTCGTCTGCCCAGCAGCCACCGCGCCGCACGCGCGAGATGACACCATGTTCGCTGCGGGTCGCCGAATCCCGGGCCAGGTATAGATCGGGGTCGGTACCGCCCGGAAGTCGCTGGTGATACCAATCGCGGCACCACTCGAAGGTGTTGCCGTGCATGTCGTGCACGCCCCACGCATTGGGCGGATAACTGCCGACCCTGGCGGCGCGATTCAACGACGGACCAGGACCGCCGCCGTTGTACGGCTTGCCCTTGAAGTTGGCCTGCGTGCTGCTGAGGGCGTTGCCGAACGCCGTCGCGGTCGTCGTGCCGGCGCGGCAGGCGTATTCCCACTGGGCGTCGGTCGGCAGCCGGAACTCCCAGTCTGATGGGAGTGTGCCGGCGGCGCGGCCACGAACGGTGAGCGCGCGACAGTACGCCTCGGTCTCGGCGAAGTTGACGTTACCCACCGGCAGGTCATCGCCTTCGGGAAGCTCCGCGGTCAGCGGTCCCGGCAGCGCTCCCATCAGCCGTTTCCATTGCCCCTGCGTGCATTCGAACTTCGCGATCCAGAAGCCCTTGCTCAGCGTCACCTCGACTTGATCTTCGCCGGCCCGCCGCTCGGGTTCGTTGCGCGGACTGCCCATGACGAATCGTCCCGGCGGGCACCAGCAGAGCCTGACGCTGTCCACCTCTCGTTCGTCGCCAGCTCGAACGCCAGCGAATGACGCCGCGGTTTGTGCGAACGCTGGTCGCGGCAGGGCCACCGCGCCGAGCGCACCAAGGAGCAGCGCTCGCCGGGTGGTGCGATCAGGCCCGGCTTCGCCGTTGTTGGTGTGGTCGCGAACATCGTGCATGAAGCCTTCGTTGAAGTACAGTCGCTTTGCGTCGAGCTCCGAGAACGGCCAATCGATATGTCCTTTGGGCGGCAGAAGCTCGTCGCCGTCGGCGATTGGATACAGCTCGACGAGCGCGTTCTCGCGAAGCGTCTGCCGCAGCAGATCGAGCAGCGCCGACACGCTGCGCAGGTCTGCGTCCCGGTCGTCGGAGTCGAGCGGCATGCCCTCGTAATACTCCACTGGCGTCTCGGCCGTCACCGAGGGAAACCCACAGCTGCACCCCGTATGCGCGCCGATGAAGTGGACCACCGGTTGCGTGAACCACTGCCGCACCTGTGACCGCGCGTCTTCGACAGTCTCGACGCGAAGTTCCGGCGACGAGACGAGCGGCAGCGGCGTCGCCGTGCCGAGATACAGCATCAGGCACATGTTCGGGCCTACTTGAAGAGCGATTTGGCGATCGTCGCGTGGATCCCCTTCGTCTGATCGACCACCTGCGTCACGTGCAGGTCGGCGGCCAGCGAACACAGCGTATAGGCATCGTCTCGCGACAGCCCTTTCTCGGTCACGAGAAAGTCGATCAGTTCGCGCGTGGCCAGACGCGCGGCCTCGTCGAGATCCTCGTGCAGCCCCATCGCGACGAAATGGGTGGGCGTCTCGGCGCGCGGCCAGCGCAATCGCGGTCCCTTCCGGACGCGAACCTCGAACCGGCCGCGGAGCGAGGTTTCGAGCGCGGTGCCGCTGACTTCGCCATGTCCCTGCATCGCGTGCCCATCGCCGACCGACAGGTGTGCGCCTGGCACGTGGACCGGCAGGAAGAGTGTCGTCCCGGCGACGAGATCCTTGTTGTCCAGATTGCCGCCGTGCCAGCCAGGCGGACGGCTCGACAGACGGCCGACGAGCGGCGGCGGCGCGACCGCGATCGATCCGAAGAACGGCGCAAACGGCAGCGACACGCCGGCGCTGAAGTCCACGCGCGCGGCGCCAGGCGTCCAGCGCAGCAGGCGGAAGTGCGCGTAGGGAAAGTCGTCGGGAATCGTTCCGCCGCCCGGGCTGAACGCGATGATCCCGAACGGATGCAGGAACTCGATGTCGAGAATGCGAATCTCGAGGGTGTCGCCCGGTGCAGCGCCTTCGACGAAGATCGGCCCGGTCATCGGATGGGCGCCGGGGCCGCGCTCCGTCACACCTTTCTCAACGGCTTTCAGCGAATCGGGGATCTCCGCCTCCGTCGCTCCGGCGAGACGCACGCGCTGCAGGCCGCCGGCGATCATCGTCTCGATCCGCACGCGATCGCCTGATGCCATGCGCAGGACCGGCGCCACGCGGGCGTCGTAGTAGCCCCAGTGCACGTTGGCCGGCGTCAGCGGCAGCTCGAGCTCGCGCGGCTGCCGGGTTGCGACGGCAGCCGAAGCGCACACCACCAGCAACCCGACCGCGGCCGACCGAATCATAGAGGTTCACCGTTCATTCGAGGGATTCTACGGCCGCTCGACGAGAGATGCCATCACGTCGAGGGCTGCCTCGAGCGAGGGGATGACACGGTACGCCGCGCGAACGGTCGCGTCAGAGGGTGCCTTGATGTCGGGCACGCAGATCGTCGTCATGCCGGCCGATGTCGCCGCGAGGACACCGGCGTCGGAATCCTCAAATGCCAGACACTCGGCCGGCGCGTGTCCCATCCGCCGCGCCGCCTCGAGATAGATGTCCGGAGCAGGCTTGCCGCGGGCGATTTGATCGCCGGTGACGATGACCTCGAAGCGGCCGGCGAGCCCGGCCTTCCGCAGGCTGAGCTCCGTGTAGCGCGCATCGCTCGACGTCGCGATGGCGCGGGCCATCCCGCGCGCCTCGACAAACGCCAGCAGCGGCTCGAGGCCTGGCTTCGACGGAATTCCGCGCGTCGCGACGGCTTCGCGCCAGAGATCGGCCCAGCGCGTGCGAAAGGACGGCATGGGGAACTCCGATCCGAACCGGCGGCGCAGCTCGCCTTCACACGCATCGTTCGGGCGCCCCACCAACGTGGCGTAGGCGTCGTCGTCCAGTTCGAATCCGAGATCGGATGCCGCCTGCTGCCAGGCCAGCTTGTAGAGCCCCTCCGTGTCGAGCAGGAGCCCGTCCATGTCGAAGACCACGGCTTTGATCGTCATGCGGTGGCGCCGACGGAATCCTCGCGTCCTACGCGGGCGTCTCTTGAACATCGAGCATGGTTCGCCAGACCGCGAGCCACTCCGGTCCACGCCGTTCGAAGATCCACATGTCGCGTCCCGTCGCGCGATAGCGCTGGCCCGATCGCTCGTAGAGCATTTCGTAGAGAAACGTCACTACCGCCGTGTGACCGGCAACGTCGATGTCGATCTCGCTCTCGCGGAAGTCTTCCAGCCGGGCGTTGTCGCGAAAATCCTCGAACCCCGCGACGAGCGCGTCGCGCCCCTGGACGCGCCCCACGAATCCAGGGAAGACCATGACGATATCCGGATGAAGCACGGCAGCAAGGTCTTCGAGCTTCCCGCCGAGCCAGGCGGCGTTGATCCGCTGCATCGCGGCTTCAACGTCGGCACGTGGAAGGTCGTCAGCCATACGGCGCCCTTCCATAGGGCAGCTGCCCGCAGGCCGCGTCGCATCCCACGCCCGAACATGACAACGCCACGAAGACCTCGGAACGAATGAACCATTTGCCGTCCCGTTTCACCCACTGCGCGGAGAACCGGCCGCCGATCACCACAGGCCCCGAAACTTTTTCGCGATGACCGCTCCAGGTGCCGGTCTCGAACGCCAGCGGCCATCTCGCGCTGACCTCAACGCCCTGCGTCTGCCGCTGATAGACGAGGCGTGTCGTCGCCCCGGCCACGGGCTCCAACGCCTGCCGTGCCGCCGCGCGACCGTCGAGCGAGTGCCCCAATGCCCGGCGCACGGTAACGTCCTCGGTCCACAACGCCGCGACCGTGTCGAGTTCGCCCGCCGCGATCGCCTTATTCTGCGCGACGCGCGCCGCACGAATCGCCGTCTCGTCACTGCTGGTGGGTTGCGCCGTCAGGACAACAAGGACAGCGACGATCAAGGAAGGCACAGGCATCTCCTCGCTCCGAAGTCAGTTCACGAATAGAACGACGCCGCCGCCGACGTCCCGACTCCGTCCAGCAGCGCGACCGCTGCGGCAATCACGAGTCTTCCCATGCGTCGAGAGTGTACATGACGGTCGCGCCTGCGACGCGCGCAACGCAGCACCTCAACAAGCGCTTTACTGAAGCTGAAGGATCGCAGCGATTTCGCGCCAGTGTGTCAGCGTGGGCACGCTCGTCTGCGCAGCGTTCGGGAGCGCGGAGGTCGCATACCAACCGGCCCTGTAGGCGCGCAGCCCGACCCGCGTCGCACCACCGAGCTCGTCGTCACCGCCATCGCCGATGAATACGGCGTCCGCCGTGGTCACGCCGAGACGACGAAGCGCCTCTTCGTAGATGGCTGCGTCCGGCTTCGCGACGCCGGCCGCGAAGGAGAACATCTCGACGTCGAACAACCCGTCGAGGCTGCAGCCGGGCCACGACGAAACGTCCTCGGCCAAGGCGTTGCTCAACACCGCAAGGCGCAGGCCCTCGTCGCGCAGCGCGCGAATCATCGCGACCAGATCCGGGTCGATGCGCTCGAACACGACGACTTTCTCGCGTGCCCGCTGGAGACACAACCGTTGAACCGTCTCCGATTCCACCGCCACGCCAAGCTGCGATCCGATGTCGTGGAGTGCCTGGGCAAGCGACAGCTCGCCGCGGACGACGCGTGGCCGCAGCGCTTTCCATCTCGGGCGATACAGCTTTGGATCCAGGCCGAGCGCCTCGCCCAGCGAACCGGCGCGCGTCTGTGCAGTGTCGCGCTCGGTGACGAGCGTTTCGTAGAGGTCGAACAGAATGGCTTTGGTCACGCGTTGCAACGGGAGGTGCGGGCTCGGTCAGCCGAACCCGCCGTCGTGAGCGAAGTTACTTCGCGAGCTCGGCGAGCCTCGCGGAGAGCGTCCCAGGCGCGTGGCATGTCTGACAGGTCAAGCGACTCCCGTTACGCGACGCCGGCTCGTCTTTCCACTGCTGCGCGCGCTTCGCGTACGCCGTGTCCGGCACGAGCGACAACATCCGATCGAGATGCGGGCCGACTTCGTCGAGTTCGCCCCGTCCGCTGCGCGGTCTGAGCCAGCCCCGAAAGCAATTCGCCGCGATGATGGAGCGGCAGCTTCTCGATCGCCCCTGCTGCCGCGTCCACAGCTGCTTGTAGGCGGTGTATGCCTGCTCCCATGCGGCGGCGCGGTCAGCTGTGGGCAAGCGGTCGGACAGCACCGCATAGGAACCTCCCGCAATGGACCAGACGCCATCGTTCTCCGGCGCGAGCTTGATCGCTTCGGTAAAGAGCTCGACGGCGCGGCGGTGATGGGTGCGGAACTGGTCCGGCTGTTTTGCCTCGTGGGCGGCAACGGCGCGGGTGAGCGCCGTCGTACCTTGCCATGCGGTCAATTCCGCGCGGTCGGCCGGCCGGCTCGCGAGCAGCGATTCGATGCTCTTCTCGCTGCGCGCCAGACGGGTCATGTCGTTCTGCAACATGCCGGCGAAGATGTCTTCCCTGAGCAGCGTCTGGACGGCGATACGCGTATCGCCGAGCGGCGGCTCAGGCGCCTGCGCGGGAACGGCGACAGACAGTGCGACGACGAAGCCGAGGGTCAGCGGTGCTCGTGTCATGGGTGAAGACTACCCACAGGACTGCCTGCGGCAAGTCGCGCGCACGCTTCAGGCGCGGCGGCTCGATGAACGGACGCGCACGAGCTTCTCTGCCACGCCGAACAGACGCTCCTTCGGCCTGAGAAGCCTTGCCCAGGGGGCGGCGCTTCGAACCATGCGCCGTGCACCAGGGAGATCGCCGCCCTTCGCCATCTCAATCGCCGCAGCGGCGCACGCTGAGACATAGGCGCGCTGTTCGGAGATCAGCAGCGCCTTCTGGTACGCGACGATTTTCGCGACGGTTGCGGCGGCCGAGCGCTGGTCGCCCGCGGCCGCTTCTGCAGCGCCGGCGAGATGGAGCGATTGCACGACGTGCCAGTCGTGCAACCCCTTCTTGAGGGTTCGCTCGGCGGCGGCGGCGAGACGATGAAACCCGCGCGCGGCGAGCGCTGGGCGGCGCTCACCCAGTCTCAACAGCCGCTGCACCTTGGCGTGCCAGTCGCGATGAGTCATCGCGCCGCGTGACGATCCAGCGAAGTCCGGATCATGCGGATTCAGGCTGATGGAGCAGCATCCATGACGTGCCGAACCGATCGCGCAGCATCGCGAAGCGATTGGCGAACGGCGTCTTCTCCATCTTCATGAACACTTCTCCTCCCTCGGCAAGCAGCTCGTAAACCCGCTCGGCGTCGTCTTCGCGGTCCAGCGACAGCGACAGATACGCGCTTCGCATCGGCTCGGCGTGCGGTACGTCCGCGCCCATCAGGACCGTCCCGCCGATCTCGATGCGCGCATGAAGGACTTTGTCCTTCCAGTCGGGAGGCGTGGCGGGGTTGGGCTGGTCGCCATGTCGGACGATGCCGGTGAGCTTGCCGCCGAGGTACTGCTCGTAGAAGCGGAAGGCTTCTTCGCAGCGGCCCCGGTAGTTCACGTAGATATCCAGTTGCATCCCATCACCCCGTTCCAACCACCCGCGGTGCACGGAAGTCACCGGTGTGTTGACGCTATCTGAGCTGTAAGGCCTCGTGCAAAACGGTAAGTCGCGATCTCTGCGAAAAGCTGGCTGCCGTTTGCCGGTGACCTCGTCGATGACGTTGATGAGGTCCCTTCGAACATGTCGTTCTTTGGTGCCATCGCATGGCCAGCGCTATTTCAGCTCGGGCTTCGCCTTCGCGGCCGTTTCCATCCTGCCCGATCGCAAAGGCAGCGCGCTCCGGATACCCGAGACGGGACCTTCCCGCTTTCGCCGACGTGATTTTCTTGGCGCCGTCCTTGAGCATCTTTCGATGGTCGTCTTGTCCCACTCCTAGCTGCCGGCAAGCGTGGCCACGAGAGGTTCGTCGTCATCATTCCCGTCCTCAGGTTTCCCAATAGTTAGCCGCGTTGATCATGGCGCGCGACCTGACGCGTCACGAAATCCGCGAGCTGGTCCGACTGGGGTTGGAGCACACGCGCGGCAATTACAAGCTGCTCGTGACGACGTTCAACATGCCGCCGGAGGACTACAAGAAGTTCCTCAACTTCCTGCGGAAGTACCAATGCCACGTGCCGTTCCAGCGGTTCCGGATGGCGCCGGCCGACCTGCACGCGCGAGGCAAGTTCGAAGCGTCGCGCTTAGAACCGCCTGGCCGAACGAAAGGTTCCGTCGCGGAGCAGTCGTCGCCGGGAACGCGACACTATGCCCCGACGCGCAGCGAAGCGACCGAGTTCTTCGGCGCTTTGAGGCGAAGCGCGCTAGCAGACCGGTCCCGAGCAACACGAGCGACGCCGGCTCCGGCACGGGGACCGGTGGCACGGACTGCGTCGTCGTTGTCGTCGTCTGATACGCGTCGGTGATGTTGCCCGTCAACTGCGCTGTCTGTCCCGCCAGAACCGTCAGATCGTTCACGCTGAACCAAAACGATCCCGCCGTAGTCCCATTCGCGAACGTGAACAGCAACGGCGCGTTGGCGAAGTTGATCACTACCGCGCCGCACGGCGCCGGGTTGGGATTGCACTGACCGGGGCGCCGCTCGTCGTACCCGAAAGCACCGACGTATAAGTAGAGGTCGATCCTCCCGCGACGCCGCCCGGCGAGGTGAACGTGATCCGCAGGTTGAACGCGCCGCCCGCGTAGTTGTCGTTCCGTGCGGATCGAGGTCGAAGGCCCCGAGATTCACCGCGAGCGCCCCGGACGACGACATGCCCCCGAAGGTCGTGTTGGAGAAGGTCAGATCCCGAAACGCCGACCTCGGCCGCCGCCGAACTGTTCAGCGGCGTGCACCCGACGCCGAAACATCCGTTGGTGTAGGCGGCAAAGGTAATTTCGGCAGCCTGCGCAACGGATTGGCTGACCGCAAGGCAGCCGACCACACCGAGGATTGCAATTGTCTTGTTCACGCGATGAACAGCTCCGGGGACGTCAGTCGGCAATCGACCGACGCCGAGAGCATGTGCAATGCAACCGCCACTTTAGTGGTGGTCGCAAGCCGTTGAGGACATTGCACTTACAGTTGTGCTTGGGAGCCTAATCGGCCGTGGAGGCGACTTCGTGTCCGTCGAAGCGAAGACTTAGATGGACGTCAACGCGCTCGAAACGACTTGAGCGACAGTGCTAGACGATTCAGTGCAGCCGGAACTGCTGGCCGAACACACTCGCCGTGTGGCCCTCGACGATTGAGGGTTCGCTGTGTTCGAACACCGCTTTTTCGATCAGGAAGGTGAGCTCGCTCGAATCGAGGCCGTCCGCGGACAGGTACATCGCGCCGAGCCGCACCGCTTCGCCCTCGAACCCCTCGTTTTCCGGGCCGAGGATGATGGTCGGAATCCCCGCGGCCTGTCCGCGGAGCGCCAGGTGCAGACCGTTGTACTCGCCCAGCTTCAGCTCGGTGATGAGCACATCTGGATGGGACGTCAGGTGCAACTTCGCGCCGGCATAGGAGTTTGCCAGGACGAAGTCGTTCCCCGAGTCACTCAGCCACGACACCAGCGTGCTCGCCAGTTCGCCAGTCTGGGCGACGACCAGGATTCTGCGGTGTTCGGTCATAGCACTCCGGAAAATCGTCGATTTGCAACAGACGTGCCTCCGCGCAGGAGGCAATTTGTGGGCAAATTAAAGCTCTTCAGTGCAACCTCAGCATTCAGAACCCTGACAATATTGCACTTCCGGCGCGAAAAGGCACCGCTGCAGGCGACGACGGCAGTCAGAAATCGACATTGCCTGAGCTTGCGTCGCTGGTGCGATCTGCAAGAATCGCAAGGAACAGCCTCGTCAGAAGCCGCCTCCACGAGTTCCTATCGGCACGTTCTGCGATTGCAATACTGTGAGTCCTCATTCGTCCGACAGGCCTGACGTCGATCGCGGCGCCACCGATTCTGCGACCGGATCGGCACGACGGTCTCGCGTCTCGCGCGGCGCAGCGGTCGTCCTCCTGTATTCGGCGTTGACCGTGTGCTTCACGTGGCCGCTGGCGACGGATCTCTCGACGCAGGTGGTGGCGCACTTCGACCCGCCTTTCTCCGCCTGGCGGCTGGCCCGCGTCGTCCACAACGTCACGGAAGGACGACCGCTGTTCGACGGGGAGATCTTCTGGCGGGCCCGGCAGACGCTGGCGTTTTCGGACGCGATGCTGGTGCAGGCAGCCCTTGCCTGGCCGCTTCTCGCCATCGGGCTCACGCCGCTTGCGGTGCTCAACCTGCTCACCATGGCTGGCGTCGCCGGGTCGGCGACGGCCGCTTACGTGCTCGCCCGCCGAATCACAGGCCACACGGGAGGTGCGCTCGTGGCCGGCCTGGTGTTCGCCTTTGCCCCCTATCGGCGCGATCACCTTCAGCACCTCGAGCTGCAGTGGGCGCTGTGGACGCCGCTCGCGTTGTGGGCGTGGCACCGGGCGCTCGACAGCGGCCGCACGCGCGACGGACTGCTGTGCGCGGCGTTCGTCCTGCTTCAGATGCTGTCGTCCATCTACTACGGCGTGTTCCTCGCCGTCGCCCTGGCGGTGATCGGCCCGCTCACGCTGGCGTGGCGGCGTGGCCGGCTGGGACGCGGGGCGCTCGGTGGTCTGGCCGCCGGTGCCTGTGTCGTCGCGATCGCCGCCGCAGCCTACAACCGGCCCTATTCGCTGGCCCGCGAGCAGGTCGGCGAGCGCGATCTCGACGAAACCGCCCGTTACAGCGCCGACGCGTCGAGCTATCTCGCGGCGACGCCCGACAATCTTCTCTACGGAGCGCTCACGGAGTCGCTCGGCGACAACGAGAAGCGACTGTTTCCCGGGATCACACCGATTGCGTTGAGTGCCGTCGCGCTGATCCCGCCACTCCAACCGTTGGCCGTCATCTACGGCGCTTCGATGATCGTGGCGTGGGACGGCTCGCTCGGCACCTCGGGTCGCGTCTATCCCCTGCTCCGCGCGTGGCTGCCGCCGTTTCGCAGCCTGCGGGCGCCGGCCCGCTTCGCGATGATCGTCCTGCTCGCCCTGAGCGTCCTCACGGCGATCGGGCTGGCTCGACTCGCGCGCACGTCTTCGAGCCACGTGGTCGTGATCGCCGCGGCGGCGCTGATCGTCGTGGAATACAGCACGGCGCCGCTGGCGACTCAGACCATTCCGCGCGAGCGCCCGGACGTCTACACCTGGATCAGTCGCGAGCCGCGTCAGGTCACGCTGGAATTGCCCGTCCCGCTCCCGACCGCGCTGCCGCTCCACGACGCGTTCTACATGTACGCACAGACGTGGCACTGGCATCCGTTGGCCAACGGCTACAGCGGCTTCTACACCCAGGACTACATCGATCTCCTGAAAGCGCTCGTCAGCCTTCCCGATGCGCGGTCGTCACGCGCGATGGCGCGCACCGGAATCCAACGGGTGATCCTGCACCGCGAGCTCTTCCGTCCTGGCGAATACGATGCCCTCGTCCAGGCGCTCGAGGGTCATCCGGATTACCACCTGCTCACGACGACGACCGACCATATGGGTGAGGCGCGCGTTTACGCGTTCCTGCCAGGGTTCGGGCCGACCGAGGCATCAGCGTCACAGTCGAGACCGTTCCTCGTTCCTCGAGCCGTGTTCCTCGTGCGAGTGCTCGCGTGCGCGGTCCGGCGTGCGGTGCCCGTGCCGGCCGTGCGCGTGCGACGTGCGCGTGCCGCGTGCACCGTGCGGCGTGCACGTGCGCGCGAGACCGCCCGGTAGGCAGTTGAGTGGGCGCGGCGCGCAGCCGTGTGGAGGTGCCCGCGCAAGCACCGACGGCGCGAGAAGGCGGTGGGGATCCGCGAGCAGGGCCCCCAACGCCAACGGTGCACGCGTTGGGGCTCCGTCAAGCGGCCCTCGGCTGCCATCGCAGCGCCGACCGGGTACCGTAACCCGGTGCGCGACGTGCCCACTCAACTGCGTCAGGGAATGCGAGCGCTTTCGATGTCACCAGACCGGCGATAGTAGTACAGCGCCGCGAGCTCGTACAAGGCATCGCGGCTGATCCGCAGCGCGCTGTAGCGCGGGATCAGCCACTGAATCGAGCTCAAGGTCGAGATTTCAATGTCGGCCGGCGATGGCGCGAGATAGACGTCGCTTGCGGCTGAACCGAGGAACGCCGCGATTCGCGGCATTTGAAATCGAGACGCGACGATCACCACCGATCGCGGCGGCCACCGGCGGAGGAGATCGATCTGCTCGCGGGTGTTGCGCGACTCGGACTCGTGGGCGATCCGGTCCCGGGTATCCCGATCTCGACGATCGCATCCACCATCCACGTCTGCCCCGACACGACGACTTGATCGGGGTGAAGAGCATCGAACAGCCGTTTGGCTTCACCGACGCGGCCGCGGCGGTTGTCGCCATCGAGCACCAGAATCGTGCGGACGCCTGTCAACGGTGCAAGGTCGGTCAGCGGCTGGTGACTCGTCAGGGTTTCGGCGAGCCTGTGTGCGACGGGCGGAAGACTCAGGATCAGATACAGGGCCAATCAGCGACGCCAGCAGCGCCCGTGACACTCTTCTCCAGCCAAGTCGCCCGATCACCAGGGCCAGCACCAACCACAGCACAAAGAAGCCCGATCGACCCCGGTCCGCCGATCGTTTTGACCGCTTCGATCAGCAGCGTCATCTAAAAATTGACTCTCAACGAGACCGATGGCCGCTGCGTCCACTCCGGGTAGTAATAATCCCACCGCTCCCCTTCGTCACACAGAGGTTGCCCCGAGAAACCAATCACGCACCGCTCACCGTTCGGCGCGCCGGTGAAGGCGAAGCGAACTCCAGGAACGACGGCGACGCGCCGGCCACCGATGCGGAGGTCAACGCCGAACATGAGGCCGGGGGTCCATGCGAGCGGGAAATAGCCGCGATCATCGCCCGAGAAGGACGAGAACGTCCCTTCGTTTCCGACGAAAACGACCCCCGCGACGGGCTCGATGCCGACAGAGGAGAGTGGCCGGAAATGAGCCTTCAGACCAACGGTGACGAACCAGTCCTGTCTCGTCGCAACCTCGCTGGTGTTATGGCGACCTTCCTGTCGCGAATGCATCACGCCGGTCCGCGACAGGTCGGCCTCGAGAGACAGACGCCGTGGAAGAAACACGCCGCCACCGACAACCGCTCCCACAGTGGTTCCACCAGGGGCGGCGAACGGTGGCGGAGAGCTCGCCTGGATGGCGGCTTGATGAAAAAGCGATACACCACCACTGACATAGACTGCGCCCGGCGAATCCTGCGCTGCGGCGAGGCTCGCATTCATCATGACCGCGCACAACATGAAGAAGGTGATTCGCGTTCCTCGGTGTGCGTGTCTGCTGTTCATGACGGACATTTCGACGCGGCGGCCGGCGGCAGTGCCGGCAGAATGAAATCGAGCAGCAGGCGCTCGGGAGGGTTCGAGCTGAAGTCGTTGTAGCGGCCGGCGAGCACGGTGACGACGGTGCGATGCGCGCGCAGCAGGAAGATGCGCTGCGTCGCCGTTGCCCACGGCGGTGGGCACCTCGACGACGCCGGACGGTGTCGCGTAGCAGGCGTGCCACCACTGATACGCGTATCCTCGCGCCTCTCGTTCCGGAAACGTCAGCCGCCGCCGCGTCGACTCGTGAACCCATGCGCGTGGCAGGACCGGCTGGCCGTTCCATTGGCCCTCGTGCAGGTAGAGCGACCCGAACTTGGCGAGGTCGCGCGGCCTGAGGCGGAGGCCCGACGCCGCCGACTGCGTTCCCCTTCTGCCGAGCCACTCGAAGTCCTTGATGCCGAGGGGCGCGAAGAGACGCGCGCGGGCATAGTCGGCGAGCGACTGCTTGGTCACCCGCTGCACGATCACGCCGAGCACCTGGGTCGTTCCCCCGCTGTACCGCCAGACCGTGCCGGGCGCGGCCACGATCGGCCGGCTCAGGACGTAACGCGTCGGATCCGGGCTGCGGTCCATCGCAATCTCGTCGTTCTTGGGGTCGTTATAAGGAATGTCCTCGTTCCATTCGAGGCCGGCACTCATGCTGAGCGCGTGACGGATCGTGATGCGGCGGCGCTCGGGGACCTGGAGATCCTTGTACTCGGGAAAGTAATCCAGCAGCGGCGCATCGAGTGACGGGATGGCCCCTGCGTCGTGGGCAAGACCGACCAGCGCGGACACCACGCTCTTCGTGACGGAGCGGAGGTCGTGAATGGTGTCTCGCGTGAACGACACCTGGCCGAGCGGCTGGCCCCACCGCTCGTCCTTGCCAGAGAAATACTCTTCGTAGACGAGCCGCCCTTCGCGCTCGATCAGGATCGCGTGAACGTTGAGATCGGGATTGGCGCGAACGTGCTCCGTCATCCGCTCGAGGCGTTGGCGGTCGATCCCCGCCTGCTCGAGCGTCCCCGTCGTCCAGCCATCGCCGGTGGCCGGAGGAGCCGCGTAGGTGTAGGTGGAGCTCTGCGCTGGCGCCGCGGTCTGGGCGGCATTTGTCGTCGCGAGAACGCCAACGACACCTGTAAGAACGAACAGCAATGGGCACTTCAATCTACACGCTCCAACCGAAAAAAGTGACAGAGCCTTGAGAGTCAGCTCCGCTGTTCGTTGAACGCAGTCTATGCTGATTTCATAGATAAGGATCAGGATGCGACAGCCGTAGAAACCACACAAGGAGAACGCCCGTGAACCCCACCACGCTTTCATTCGCGGTACCGCTTGCCGCGGCCCTGTTTCTTGCGACTGCGCCATCCATCGCCCAGGACAAGGATAAGACAGAGGCTGCTGAAATCACGAGCGAGTCGCAAGCAGCGCTGGCACAACTCTATGCGAACGTTCCGCTCGCCAAGGGTCTGGCGCCCACCGCGCACGCCGTTCTCGTGTTTCCCAAGATCACGAAAGCCGGGCTCGGCATCGGTGGTCAGTACGGCGAGGGAGCACTCCTCAAGGCGGGAAAGGCACTCGGGTACTACAAGACGACCGGCGCCTCGTTTGGCCTCCAGGCTGGCGCCCAGCAATACGGTTACGCGATGTTCTTCATGAACGAGAAAGCGCTCGCGCAGCTCGACAACGCGAATGGCTTCGAGGTGGGGGTCGGACCGAGCGTCGTGTTGATCGATGAGGGCAAGGCGAAAACCGCGACCACGACCACGATGAAGGACGACATTTACGCGTTCGTCTTCAGTCAGAAGGGGCTGATGGCGGGTCTCGGCATTCAGGGCAACAAGATCACGAAAATCGATCCGAAGTAGATCGACCTCAACTCGAGTTGCGTGGAGCTCGCAGCTTAGTTCACGCGGATCAATTCACGCCGCAAGTACTGCTGGCCCTGGCGGATTTCGATGATCAACCGGTCGCCCTCGATCCGAAAGGGGCGCACCTGGTCCGTCCCCGTGTAGTCGGGCCTCAAACTGCCCTCCACGTGGTGCGTCACCGTCCCCTTCGCGGCATCCACCGTATACGTGCCGAAGTAGGCCACGTACGCGAGGAAGGCGTCGCGGTACGACGGCGCCGTCGCCAGTGCCGTCGCGCATGCCGGGAAAACTCTTCAACGCGGGTGTGCGCATGATATGCACCGACAGATGGCCCGTGGCGTCGTAGACGAAGTAGCCGACCGGATTCGTGCCGTATGGGTAGCTGAGCGTCCCGTCCGCTGCCCGGTCTTCGTACTTCACGACCTTCCACGTGCCGACGATCGACGTGGAGGATTGGCCCGCAGGGCCTGCGACGGCAAGTGTGAACGCGATGAGAACGGCCATCAGCAGACTGTGCACACTCGCTCCCTTGTCGGTGCTCACGACGCGCTCTTGATCTCGACCAGCACGATCCGGACGGGAGTCTTGCCTACGTTCGTCGCGAAGTGTCGCCCGAGGGTGTCCATCCACGTGGCGGAGCCGGCCTTCTCTTCGGTCAGGAACGACTGGCCGTCCTCGGTCGTGATGCGCAGCGTGCCGCCGCTGACGACGTAGGACACCTTGGGCGGATGCGTGTGCCATTGGTCGCGTTCACCGGGGAGCAAGACGTATTCGACCACCCGGACATGCGGGTTCTCGAGCAGGACCTTGAACCGATCTGGCGACACCGAAACCGCATCGACCTGTGTCGCTGGGCCAGTTGGCGTCTGAGCGGCCGCTGACAATGGAAACAGCAAAAGAACGATCGCGCTCCGGAGGGCGAATGTGAGCATGTCGTCAAGTCTCGCGTCTGTACGTCACGCGGTCTGTTCGCTGAAGCACAGAATGTATCCGTCCGCGTCCTCGACGTAGAAGTCCACACACGCCCAGGGCCGCTCCTCGATTGGTTTGACGATGCGGGCACCGCGCGCCTGCAGTTCTTGATGCAAGGCCCGCACGTCGACAACCGCGACATAAGCATCCAGGTGCTCGTTCTCCCGGCGATGCGCTCGGTCTCCGGCAAGCTTCGGCGCTTCTTTGAGGTGTATGGCCAGACCGTCTCGACTCACGCCTGCGTAGAAGGAGTCGTAATTGAAATCGAGCACGAAGCCGAGCTTGTCGCGGTAGTAGGCAATCGCGGCCTCGAGATCGTCGACGAGGAATTGCGGCGCAATGCCCGTGAGCCGAGCGGTGGCGCGAACGGCGTCGGTCGTCATGGCTGCTCAGCCCTTCGTTCGATGCGCACCGACGAGACAGTAGACCATCCGGCAAGGCTCGGTGCCCTTGTTGCGCCAGGCGTGCCTCGTCCCGTTCTGCACGACGGTGTCCCCTGCCCGCAGGTGAACCTCCTCGCCGTTGTCCAACTCGAGCCAGACCTCACCTGAAATCACGTACTCGAAGTCGACGGTATCGGTCGTGTGCATACCGGGATTGCCGGGTTCGAGGTGGGCTGCCAGTCCGGGCAACTTCTCCTCGATCTCCGCGAGGGCGAGCTGGATGTTCAGATCCTTCGGCATGGCGACCGAGCCTGGTCCGACCGTGAAGATGCCAAACCGGAATCCTCCAACCGGTGGAAAGTAAGTCGGCACCGGTCGAGCCGAACCGTCGTCTGGAAACGTCGGCGCCTGGTCGGCGCCCCACAGTCGGTAGAACTCCGCTCCCGGCAGCAGATTGAGCGTGATCGCATCGACCGCCGTATCGCTCGCAACGGTGGCTTTCCCATCGGCGGTGTGTCCCGTGACTACGCGTCGAACTTTCATAGGCCGATCCTACTCGGTTCTTTCAGCGGTCACTCCCTGACACACCGCACGGAAATCGCCATCGTCTTCTGGCCCTGGGGCTGACGATGGAGAGCTTGTCCGCCCTGGCCGAAGTTGTAATACGGGGCGGTGCCCGGATCGCGGTCCGATGCCGTCCAATAAAGGCCGTGCGCCTCTAAGCGTGCGTACTGTCCATCAGAGCGGTTGCCGCCCAGGACCGCATTGAACCCGGATGTGCCCCCGCTCCGGAGGGCCGTGAACGCCGCTTTCCCTTTGTCAGCTGAATCTTCGCTGATTCCACCGTAGCGCTTCGCCATCTGTCGCCATTCGTCATCGCTCGGTAAGCGCCAACCCTCTCCGAGCGAAGGGCACGCCCGCTGCGCCGACTCCCACGTATACAAACGGCCGTAGCGACGGCAATTCGCTTCGGCATCGCCGTAGCAAAACGATGGCGGGACGTTGACGCTCAGATTCGCGGTCGTCCACTCCTTGCCGTCCGCCATCCGCCTGGAAGCGATCGGGCCGGACGTGTTCTGGTCTTTCGCTGAAGTGGCGTCGAGCCGACGCCGCCAACGGATCCGAAGGCAACGCTCAGCACGACTGCTACAGCACGAATTCGAATCAGCGTCATGTTGTCCTCCCCGCCAAGCATCGTCCATCACGTTGCCGGCCGGGTCCGCTCCCAGCGCCAGACCAGGCCGTCTTCCGGGTCAACAACTTCGCCAAGGCATGCGAAGCCGCTCTTCGTCAGCACTCTGGCTGACGCACCGTTGCTCGGCTGCGTATGAGCGAGGATCTTCGAAACCGCGGCAGCGCCGGACGCGAAGGCGACGAGCGCCAGGGCCGCCTCGGTGGCGTAGCCACGCCCACGGTGCTCGGGCGCCACCCCGTAGGCAATCTCCACGATTCCCTCCGGACTGGGCGGTCCCTTGTAGCCGCAACTCCCGACGACGGTACCGCTCGCGCGTTCAACCATGGCAAAGCCGTGGGTCCAGGGATCGCCCGGCGCCGCAGCGCGTAGCTGTGCCAGCCAGACCGGAGACACTTCCGCGCGGTCCGCGGGGGACATGGCCTCAATGCGGGCGAGCAATGCCTCGGTTGATTCCAGGTCCAAGTCGAGTCGCTCTGTCGAAATGACCAGTCCGTCGGTCACGCGCGGCTCTCCGTTGTCACGTAAAAACCGAGGTCCTTCGCGCGAAAGGCATTCGTCGGCATCTTTTCAGTGGTGATGAATCCCGGCGCGGCAGCGATCACATCGGGAATGCGGTTCACGACGGTCGCGCACGTCAATTCGACGGTTGCCGGCCGGTTGATGATGACCTCGGTGTTGGGCTCGCCCGTGAATCAATCACAGCGCCTGTTTGTTCCGCGGCGGACCATGCAGCTGGGCCCTTGAGATCCTGCATGAGGCTCGCGGTGGTGATGATGCAGGCGTCTGGCTTTTTCTCCCTGAGGATCGCAGCCGCGTCCTTTGAATCCTGGACGAGCACGCCTGTCTTCCCTACTCCCGCGATTTCGCCAACATCCTTGCCGATTGTGTGAGGACTCCGACCAAAGGCGCAGACGATCTCCGCACCCTTTTCCATGGCATAGCGCATGGTGTAGACGGACATCTTTCCGCAACCGTACTGAGCAATCCTCAGCTTTCTTTTCATTGCGGCAACTGTACGTCATCCGGCGATCAGTGGCGGCGCGGCCAAATCGCGGCGTCCGCTGACCGCAAGTGCTGCTGCTGCCGCAAGCTTGTGTTTCGCCTGCCACGGCGGCCCGATCGATCGGCCCATCGCCTGCAGGAATGCGTCGACATCCTTGCGGCCGAGCGCCGCGGCCGCATCGCCAAACACGCGCTCGCGGTTGTACCAGTGCACCGACCAGCCGCGCGCCTCCGCGGCGGTCGCGAGAGCCTCGCGATACATGACGGAGTCGGCGACGGTCTGCGCGCGATTGTCGGCAATCCGCTCCTCGGTCGTCGGCGGTAGCGTGGGGCACGCGCGGATCGCGATAGCGGCAATCGGTACGGGCACCGCGGCGGACAGCGCCTCGAGGCTCTGCGCGCGCGCCGCGCGTCGGCAGACGCGCGCACGCGATCGACGAGCGCCACGGCGTCGGCGAGCGACAGCGCCCGCGCGCCGGGAGTCTTCAGGTAACGACCCACCGCCCACGAGCCTTCGTGGTGATGCGGGTGCGTCGGCAGACCCCGGTCGGTGAGGACGATGTGCCGGCGATCGAGAAGCTCACCGCCGGGCGCGATAGTGACGAGCACCGCCGAGTTCGCGTGCTCGGCGACGCCAACGATTGCGGCTCGCCCGGTTCGCTCTCTCGTCACGTCGTCCTCAGTAACGCCGCCATCGGCCATCACCATGAATCAGCCCGACGACTGCCCTTGGCTGCGGAGCAAGGGCTTCCTCGTATACGAACCAGGAAGGGACACGATCGGATCGTCCAGGCGCGCGTCCGGACGGCGACGGCCGATCAGGCGCGTGTAGCCGAGATAGCGGCCGCGGTCCGCCTCCACCGCCTCGATCTCCACGGCGTTGTCCGGGGCGACCGTTGTGTGCCATTCCTTCCATAGACGCCAACCTTCCGGAAGGGTGTCGGCCACGTCGACGTCCAGGATGCCGGTGCGCTCCCAGTGCCGCCGCCACCACGCCGCGGTATGCAGACAGCACAGGCTCGGCTCCCACCACGCTTTCAGGTGGTCAGGCACGGAACCCTCGATCTCCTGCATCAGGCCGGCGCCTGCCACCCCCAACCAACCACCCGGCTTCAGAAAGCGGGCAAGGTAGTTCAGGTACAGGTCATCGGTCCCGTAGTACACGAACGAATCGATGGACACGATTGCGTCGAAGAACTCGGTGGCGAACGGTAGCGACCGGGCATCCGCGTGGATTGGAAATACGCCGTCGTCCACGTTCGCATCTCGGGCGCGGCGAAGGTTGTTCGAGGCGCTATTCCACAAGTCGGTGGCCCAGACCTGGACTCCGAACTCCCGGCGGAGAAAGACTGACGACATCGCCTGCCCGCAGCCGAGGTCCAGGACCCGCATCTCGGGCCGCAAGTCGAGTGCCTCGGCGAGCCACTCGGTGAGCCACAACGCGTGAGCCCCGCCGCTCGCGCTGGCGATCACCCATTCGGGATGGTATTTCGACGAGCGCGGGAATCGTTCAGACACCAATCGCTGGTCTGCAGTCATGGAGTTCTCAGTGGCCTAGTCTTCGTCTAGCGTCACAGTTCCGCGGCGACATGATGTTAGTGTCCCGACACTAGGTGACGACGGGCGCGTCGGCTCCAAGCGTTGGTGAGCCCGCGTGCCGACTAAGTCCCCGACGGAAGCAGAGGACCTCTTGCGCGATTCCCGCCACGAGATTGGGAAACTCCACCCGGCGGTTCCAGCTGGCGTCCCGTTCGAATCGGCACTTCTCCAACACGCGCCATGATGCTCGGTGCTGCGAGTGACACAACGCGTAGAGTCGCGAGACACCGATGTCGGTAGCGACCTCCACGACGGCGGTGAGCGCCTCGGTAGCGTAACCTTTCCCCCAGGCGTCCCTCGCCAGAACGTAACCGGTGATCGCCTGCCCGTGCGGCTCCAAGCCGAGACCTGTACTGCCGAGCAGTCGACCATCGGCCCGCGCCCAAATCAGGTAAGGCCCAGCCCCCTCCCGCTCCCACTGAACCGCACTGAATGCCAGGAATCCTTGCGTATCGGCGACCGTTCGATGCCGGGGCCATCCCAGGTACCTCGTCACCTCTTCGTCGCTGGCGTACCGTTGGAAGACGGCTTCGGCATCCGCAGCAACGGGCGCCGCCAGGACGAGCCGGGGTGTTTCCACGAATGGCGGTGCCCTCATCAGTTCTCCAACACGGCCGCCGCCACGGGACCGAGCGCTGACGAAACGTGCGCCGTCAGTTTCGGCCTGTCCAGTTCAGAATCAGAGTGATCGGCGCCGATGCCAGATCATCGATGGCAACGTTGACCAGGAAACGGCCGTCGGCAGCCACGTCGTATTGTGGGTTGAAGGGATTTGCCGCCGGGCTTTCTGCGAAGCGCGGCGCGAACAATGCGACTGGAGGACTTGTGCGAAAGGCCGACCCGCTGCTGCTGACCTGAACGGCCATCAGCCGACCATCTGGGGCCACATAGAACAACTCGCTTCCATCGCGGCTCCAGCGGACGTGGACGCCGCCCCCTGCTGAGACCTGCCACATCCGTTCGCTCGAAGGAAATCCGCGTACGGCGACCTCAAAGCTCCCCGATTCATTCGTTTGATACGCGATCCACTGGCCATCGGGAGAGAACCGCGCGTTGCTTTCGTCGGCGGACGTTCCAATGACTTTGTGCGGTTGTGCTCCGGATTGACCCATCGGGTAGACCCACACATCGCGGCTGGCGCCTTGAGGCGTGACTATGGAAGAGCATCGAACGGCCGTCGCGGGAAATGTCGTTGGGTGAAATCTGACTGACGCCGAGCGCCGCCGCGCTCAGCAGGAGCGTGTCGCTGCCTCCGGCGTCGATACGCGTCGCGTAGATATCGAGGGTCTTGCCACGACTCGATCGGAAGACGACGGCGCTTTCATCAGGCGTCCAGACTGGAAAGATTTCCTGAGCGGGGTTCATCGTCAGCCGTGTGACGGCGCCGCCCGCACGATCGACGATCCACAGGTCGGAATTGCCGCCGGCACTGCGGACGATGACTACCCGCTGTCCGCTGGGTGAGAGCCGAGGCCCCGACGGAGCCTCGGCGTCGGGAGCGGCAAATGCCTCCTGACTTTCGCCACGACGTGTGAACCATCGCAGTTGCGTTCCGGCAATCCGTCCTGCCCGATACGCGACGGGTCCCGAACGAGCGATCGAGAAGGCGCTACGGCCCAGAATCGAGGGAACCGGACTTGCCACAGACACGCTCTCGCCGGTCACGATGTTGTTCGCATCGTCGAACGCCTGGACATACAACGTACCCTCGCGGACATACATGACTTCGCTCGGCCCACGAAACTCGGCGGTGCCGTCGGCCCGCAGCAATCGGACGCGATCCGGTCGATCGATCGTCATCAGGTAGGCGCCACGCTTGTCGAGGTCGCCACTCTGAAGAAAGAAGAGAAAACGTCGTCCGTCGGGGTGCCACTTCGGAGACACGTGGCCGCCATCGCCCGCAACTTGCGATGTCACTGTGCGCACCGCCGAGCCCGTGGCCGACACGAGACTGATCGGTCCGGACGCACTCTGGGTAAACAGGATTTGTCCGTTCACGCTCCACGACCCACCACGGCCAGCTCCCGCGTCAGCGAGCGTGACCGCGGCACCGCCCGACAGATCGACGCGCCTCAACTTGCCATTCGCGAAAAAACCGATCGATTTCGCGTCGGGAGACCAGAACGGATAGACCGCGCCTTCGGTGTTCGGCAGTGGCACTGCGGTGGCGCTGTCCAAGGCCCGCAGCCACAGTTGTAGAGGACCACTCGATCCGCCAGCCACAAACGCAATCCGTTGGCCATCGGGTGACAATGCAAACGAATATGCATCCGCGGTGGGTGGTGTGGCGATGTCGAGGCGCAATTCGCCTGGCCCAGGTGACGATCTTCCCAGCCAACTCAAGGCGGCGATCGCTCCGATGGCAACAACAGTCACACCCCAGACTAGCGTCCACGCGAGCCCGCGGCGCCCCGATGCGACGTTGGCTCCGACACCTGTCGTAGCACCGGTCAGCGCGTCGTCAATCTCGATTCGCGCCACCGTTGCGGAGTCGAGACGTTGCGATCGCTCGCGCACGAGGCAGCGCCGAAGAAGCTTGCGAATCGGCTCAGGCGTTTCGACGGGCAGTAGGGTCCAGTTGGGCGTGTCGGTAAGAACCGAGGCCACCGTTTCGCCGGTCGTCGTGCCCTTGAATGCGCGACGTCCGCTCAACATCTCGAAGAGCACACACCCAAAGCTCCACATGTCGCTGCGGCGGTCTACGCTCAACCCCTTCGCCTGTTCCGGAGACATGTACGAGGCCGTTCCAAGAATGACTCCGCGTTCGGTCAGGGCCGAGGCGACCGTGGGCGAGTCCAAACCGGCGCCCGACAGTTCAGGTGGCTCCGTGGTGGTCCGTGCGAGGCCGAAGTCGAGCACCTTGACGACGCCATCGGATCTCACTTTGATATTCGCCGGTTTCAGGTCGCGATGCACGATGCCGATCTCGTGAGCCGCCTCGAGCGCAGCGGCAATCTGACGCGCGATCGCCAGCGTTTCATCCACAGGCAGCCGGCCTCGCAGAATCCGTGCCGCGAGGTCATCGCCCTCGACGTACTCCATCACCAAGATGCGGCTGTCGTCATCACCCCGCGCGACACCGTATATCTGCGCGACGTGTGGGTGGTTGATCGACGCCAGCATCGTGGCTTCGCGTTCGAACCGTGCCACGCGTTCGGCATTGCCGACGAACAGATCGGGTAGCACCTTGAGCGCGACGACGCGATGGAGCTCGGTGTCGACCGCCTTATGGACTTCGCCCATCCCTCCGGCGCCAAGCGAGCCCTGAATCTCGTACGGGCCGACGCGCGTCCCTGGAGCAAGCTTCACGGGTGTTGCAAATCTTACTCTGGGGATTCAGGGTCGCCGGGCTCAGCAAAGTCGGGCAGCTGCGAAGTGACACCACAACGCGTCCGATGAGTGCGCGCCAGCTCGGCCGGACCGCGCGTGACTAGATCGGAAAGCAGCCCAACACGAGGACGAAGGTGAAGGGAGTCATGCGCTCACGACTGGACACCGAAGGCTCGGCCTCGACGGCCCACGACGGCGCCAACAGCACGGCCAGGCTCTTCAATGCCTCGCGTCGATTCATCGGGTGCAACAGCATCATTCGCAATTGATTGACCATTCACGACCGCGCCTGCACATCAAAGTAGGCGGCGGAGCGTCTAAACAGCAGGTAGAAGATCGGAACGAAGATCGCGACGTGCACGAGCAGCTGGACCCACCCATGGAGGAGGCTGAGCACGATGTGAAACACCATCCATGCGGCGACGAGCCAGCGGCCCCAATTGTGGCCGCGAAGCAGCGCCGCGCCACCGATGATCGCGAGGACACGCGACGTCCAGGCTGGGCCGAGGTCGGCCCAGCCATCACCCTTCAACTTCGCGAGCTGGCGAGCCGCGTCGGCGGTGACGAGCGGCCACAGGTCATTGATCAGGCCCACAGCACCCACGACGATGAAGAGCCAACCGATTGCGGTGAGAATGGCGGGGCGTCGCATGTTTCGACGAGCGCGGGAATCGCTCAGACACCAATCGCGCATCTGCCGTCATGATCTCACCTACGCTAGCCGCGCCGCAATCGCGACGATGGTATTCCAGTTGCGGGTCGTGAGCGGCATGCCGAACACGCGATCGAGCGCGCCGAGACAGCCGATCACCTTCATGTGCCGGCGATGGACGCCGAGGACGAAACGGCCGTCGCACGCAAGCACCTTCACCAGCCATCGTCGGTCGGCAGAGAGTGTCATCGGGAGTGCCGGCATCGGCCGCGGCCGTCGCGGCAGAACGCTGACGAAACGGACGATGTCGGGCCGAGGAGGGTATGCGGCAAAGGGGTCGCGAGTCGCCAGCTTGACGATCTCGCTGCTTCCGCAAATCGTGATGCTGGCGTCGAAGGGCAGGCGGCGCGCCAGTTCGGCGCGCAGCTGCTCCTGACCGATCGGCTGCCGGATGAGGAACGTCCCTGCCGCGCCGATGTTGACCGCGTCCAAGTGCCGCAATTGCGCCGCCAGCTGTGTTGGGCGGAACGTTCGATGGCCGCCCACGTTCACGCCCCTCAAGAAGACGACCAGCGACAAAAACGCCTCCAGTGCAGCACGTGACGCTGCTCGAGCAACCTCTCAGTCTTCGTCGTCCGCGGCGCCGCGATGCTGGCGCCAGAGTCGTCCAGTGGCGATGACCAACTGCGGAGGCTCCGGTTCCGCCAATGCGACGGCGGAACTGCGACCTCCGGGTTTGCGTCGATGCGGCTCACGAACGCCGGCGAACGGATCCGGCGGCGGCTCTGATGGCGGATGCCAGCCGCGCAGTAATTCGCCCAGCGGCGAGCGCCCGGAGGGTGGAGGACGCCGGCCAGTCAGCCATGCGGCGAGTTTCCAGAGACGCTGCAGGTACATCAATGATCTCCGCAGTCCGTTCGTCGGTCAGCTTGCGGCTATTCCGCCACTCGGTCTCCTCGAACCTGCGTCGGCGTCGCCCCATCCAACATTACATCGTCCCCTCGCTGGTGCATCGATCGCGTAATCGCAGATCACAGATCGCGCTAGCCAACGGCAGCCTCACCGAGGCCAGACTGACAGCCTGGATTCGTGATCGTCTGCTTCCAGACCGCGAAGAGTAGCCAGTTGTTGCACCGGACCTGAAGGCAGGCAAGACCGGTGGACGCTGCCGCGGGTCAGGCATCATCTCCGCGACCGAAGACCCGGGGCTTTGACGATGCGGCAAACGAGTCGCCGTACTTCATTCGGCCGAACAGGCCCTTGTAGTACGGCAACGCGACGAGGACGCAGTCGCCGTCCACGTGCTCGAGTTCCAGCACAATCGAATCGACCTTCTCGTCGCTCCCCGGTGGAATCGTACGGGCGTCGAAACACAGCCCGACCGCCCTCACCTCGCCCTCGGCCGCAGCCTGCCGGAACCCTGTGACAAGCGCGTCGATGACCTGATCCGCCAACGGCCGATCGGTGTCGGCGCCGCCGGCCATCAATCGCACCTGACCGTCGCGGTCAATCGCCGCGCCAAACGGGTAGAACTCGCCATGTTTGGACAGCATCCGCTGCGCGAACGGCAGGAGGGCGCTCATCAGCGCATCAAGATCCGGCCGGGCCACGCCGACACCTCCTTGACCGCGACGCGCACGGACTGCGGGGCAGCCTTCGCAGGCTGCTGTTCGGTGCGTTCAATGTGCGCCGTATGGTCTCAAGGTCCACTACGAGACAAAACCGTGTGAATGCACGATGCTGAGCGCTTCGAGCGTCTGGTCCACGTGCCAGACGACGACGCTCGATGCCGCATCGGCTGGTCAGCAGGGCCTCGAACGATCTCACCGCGTTGCGTGTCAGGTTGCCCTGCCCGTGAGGACTCGCAGGGTATCAATGGTTGCGCGCACGGAGAGAGCCAGAACAGGCCCATGGATCACGAGAGCCATCGGGAACGCTGTCCAGTACGCGGTCGTCGAGACCCAACGGTCGCGACGCGCGCGGAGACACACCACGATGGCAACAGGGAGTGTAATGAGGACTGCGGTCACGAGACCAGGCATGAACGTGCGGGCGACGCCGGAGAGGGCAAGGTGCGCAAGCGCGTTGAGACCGATGACCGCAGCAAACACGAGCATTACATACGCCCCGCGCTGGCTGAGCGGGCGACGGGCCGCGAGGGCCGTGACGACCAGGCCAACCCCGGTGAGGATCGCGAGACTCCACCGCAATTCGCCGGCAGTGATGCCCGCATAGAACGCGCGAAAGGCCATCGGGGCGTCAAACTGCATGAACTCGCGCAGACGTTCGGCGGCCATCCCCTCTTCCGCATTGTGAACGGCGAAGGCCAATCCGATCACGAGGTACCACGCACGTTGGCTGACGATTCTTGATGGCAAGGTGCGCGCTCCCTGAGCGGCCCCCCGGTGAAGCAGCGGCTAGAAGATCGTCCCGACGGACGCTTGCGCGAGATCGATGATCTGCGCGGGCAGGATCCCGAGATAGAGGATGCCGATGAGCGAGAGCGCAAGGCCGGTGTAGGCGACCGCCGCGAGCGGCGCGGGCACGGGCCGCGCGTCGCGCTCGGACATGTACATCATCACCACGATGCGCAGGTAGAAGAAGACCGAGACGACGCTCGAGAGGACGCCGATGATCGCAAGCCAGTAGTACCCGGAGCCGATCGCGGCGCTGAAGATGTACCACTTGGCGATGAAGCCCGCGGTCGGCGGGAAGCCGCCGAGCGAGAGCAGGAAGATCGTCATCAGCGTCGCCAGCGCCGGGATGGGTGTACCAGAGGCCGGCGTAGTCGCGCAGGTCGTCGTTCGCCCGCTCGCGCGTGCCGAGCAGCGCGATGACGCCGAAGGCGCCGAGGTTGGTCAGCGCATAGGCGGCGAGGTAATAGAGGATCGCGGCCTTGCCGACGTCGTTGCCGGCGACGAGCCCGACGAGGAGATAGCCGCCGTGCGCGATGCTCGAATAGGCGAGCATCCGCTTCAGGCTGGTCTGCGCCACCCCCAGCACCGTCCCGACGATCATCGTCGCCGCCGCGACGCCCCAGAGCACCGGCGCCCATTCGGTGATCATCGGCTCGAGCGCCGACAGGAAGACGCGCGCGAACGAGGCGATCGCCGCGGCCTTGACGCCGGTGGACATGAACCCGGTCACCACCGCGGGCGCGCCTTCGTAGGCGTCGGGCGACCACATGTGGAACGGCACCGCCGCGACCTTGAAGCCGAAGCCGACGATGAGCAGGCCGACCGCGAGCAGGATCATCGGGTTGCCGCTCATCGACTGCGCCGCAATCACCGAGCCGACGCGATCGAGGCTGGTGCTGCCGGTGACGCCGTAGATGAACGCGATGCCGTAGAGGAAGAACGAGCTGGCAAAGGCGCCGAGCAGGAAATACTTGAACGCCGCCTCGGTGCTCGCCG
This sequence comes from uncultured Acidobacteriota bacterium, assembly GCA_963841895.1. Classification (GTDB taxonomy): domain Bacteria; phylum Acidobacteriota; class Vicinamibacteria; order Vicinamibacterales; family UBA2999; genus JACCSI01. Next base: position 121,609 of record CAWJEO010000032.1, on the reverse strand, counting down.
GCTGATCGCGGCGGATGCCGGTCAGCACGTAGACCGCAATCGACATCGTCTCGAGCGCGAGGAACAGCAGCAGGAGATCGGTCGCCTGGACCATCAGCATCATGCCGACGATCGAGAACAGCATCAGCGCGTAGAACTCACCCGCCGGCAGGCCGTCCCGCTCGACCGTCTGCGACGAGAGGAAGACCGTCAGGATCCCGACGACGACGATGACGAGGTTGACGAACAGCGCGTAGTTGTCCGCGGTGACGACGCCGAAACTGGTGGCGTTGCGATCCCAGAGGAACACCGACGCGATCGCGGCGCCGACGAGCACGATGATGCGGCAGCCCGGCGATCGGCATCCGCTCGTTCTTCATGCGGAACGACTTCCGCAAGCAGGACGACCAGGCCGCCGAGGGCGATCACCAGGACAGGGACGATGGCGTCGAAGGAAGCGTCTAGCATTTAGGGTGCGCCGGGTGCGAGGTGCGCCAGGTGCCAGGTGCCGAGTGCTGGTGCCAGAGCTAGGTGCTGCGTCAGGTGCCGGCACGCGGCGGCGGACATCGGCTGGCGCTGCTCCATCCGCTGCACGATCCGCGTCGACCGCGGGTTCCATCGGTTTCAGGAACACGTTCGGGAACGACGCCCATGAAAATCGCGGCGGCGGCGAGCGGGCCGACGATCGCCCACTCGCGGAACGAGAGGTCCGGCATCTCGCGGTTGTGCTCGTTGGTGATCTCGCCGTAGTAGACGCGCTGGAACATCCACAGCATGTAGACCGCGGAGAGGATGACGCCGAGGCCGGCGACGACGACGAAGCGCGGATCCCACTTGAAGGCGCCGAGCATGATCAGGAACTCGCCGATGAAGCCGTTCATGCCAGGCAGCCCGACCGACGCCAGCGTGATGAGGAGCGACGCCGCGGTCAGCCGCGGGACGACCTTCTTGATGCCGCCGTACTCGCTGATGAGGCGCGTGTGCCGCCGATCGGACAGCATCCCGACGAGGCAGAACAGCGCCGCCGGTGCTGACGCCGTGCGCCAGCATCTGGTAGACCGAGCCCTGCACGCCCTGCACGTTCATCGCCGCCGTGCCGAGCACGACGAAGCCCATGTGGCTCACCGACGAGTACGCCACCAGCTTCTTCATGTCCGGCTGCACCATCGCGACCAGCGCGCCGTAGACGATGGCGATGACCGACGAGCGTCGCGAGCGTCGGCGCGAAGTACAGCGCCGCTTCCGGGAAGAGCGGGAACGCGAAGCGAACGAGCCCGTAGCGAGCCCATCTTCAGCATCACGCCGGCCAGGATCACCGAGCCGGGCGTCGGCGCCTCGACGTGGGCGTCGGGCAGCCAGGTGTGGAACGGGAACAGCGGCACCTTGATCGCAAACGCCAGCGCGAAGGCGAGGAAGAACCAGTACCTGCGTGTTCTCGGGAATCTGCAGCTGATACAGCTTCAGCAGGTCGAAGCTGTAGCTGCCGGTCGCCGTCTGGTGCATCCACGACAACCCGATGATCGCGACCAGCATCAGGACGCTGCCGGCCATCGTGTAGAGGATGAACTTCACCGCCGCGTAGATGCGGCGGTCGTAGCCCCACACGCCGATGAGGAAATACATCGGGATGAGGACGAAGTCCCAGAACACGTAGAACAGGAAGACGTCGAGCGCCGCGAAGACGCCGAGCATCGACGTCTCGAGGAGCAGCATGAAGATCGAGAACTCCTTGACCTTCTTGTGGATGCTCTCCCACCCCGACAGCAGCGCGATCGGCGTCAGGAACCCGGTGAGCACGATCAGCATCAGGCTGATGCCGTCGATGCCGAGGTAGTACTCGATGCCGAACGCCGGAATCCAGCGGCAGGCGTTCGACGAACTGGAACTCGCCGCGCCTGGCCGCTGCATGTCGAAGCCGGCCCACAGCGCCAGCGTCGCCGGCGAACGTCACCACCGACGCGCCGAGCGTGACGTTGCGGATCAGCCCGTCCTTCGCTGCCGTCGCGGTTGCTGATGAGGAGCAGCAGCAGCGCGCCGACGACCGGCAGCCAGATGACGATGGAGAGGAGCGGCAATCCGGTCAAGTCGCGCTATCTCCAGATGTAGTAGGCGAGGATGAGCGACCACGCCGAGGAACGTCGATGCCGCATAGGTCTTGACCGAACCGCTCTGGAAGAGACGGAGGACCGCGCTCAGCGCGCCACCACCTGTCCGGCGCCGTTGACCGCGCCGTCGACGAGGCGCGCGTCCATCACCGCGCCACAGGCCGTCTTCCGACACGATCTTCACGGGCTGGACGACGGTGACGTCGTAGAACTCGTCCACGTAGTACTTGTTGAGGAGCAGCCGGTGCAGCCCCGGGAACGTCGCGGCGATGCGATCGGCCGTCGCCGGATTCTTCAGCCACAGCCAGGTCGCGAGGCCGATGCCGAGCAGCGCGATCAGCGCTCGAGACGCCCATCAGCATCAGCTCGAGCTGCTCCTTCGCGTGCTCGTCGACGGCGGCTTCGGCCTGTGCGCGCGGCTGCGGCGTCAGCCGCGGGTTGCGCCGAAGCCGGCCGGCGGCCAGCTGCAGGCCGGCCGCTGCAGGCGCCGATGCGTCGAAGTGCGCCGCGCGGCAGCGCGGCGACATTCGCCGCGGCTGCGGCGTCGGCCGGCGTGGCCTCGCACGGCGCGATCGCCATTCCCGCCAGCGCGCCGCCCGCCGTCTTCGTATCCGGCGACCCGGGCTCGCACGGCGCGGCATGGTCAGCCCGGCGAGTGCGACGTGCGGCAGGTGCGCCGTGCCCGATGCGCGTGCACGTGCGACGAGTGCGGCGGTGCGACGAGCACGCGCCCGCCACTTCGGTCCGGGCGCGTGCGCTTCGAACACCGGCTCGAGCCAGGCGCCCAGCTGGTTGTGGCCGCCGAGCGCATGCGGGATGCCGATGTAGCCGGCGAGCACCGACCCGATCGCCAGCACGACCAGCGCGATCGCCATCGCCGGCGGCGCATCGTGCAGGTGCACGCGCCACCGTGCGCCATGACCGCCGTGCGCCGGAGCGCGCGTGGCCATCGGCGACCGTGGCCGTCGATGCGTGCCGTGCGCCGGGCGTCATGGCCATGCCCGGCATGCGCGAGCGCGGAAAGCGCGACTCGCCGAAGAACGTCAGGTAGACGAGCCGGAACATGTAGGTCGCCGTCAGCAGCGACGTGATCACGCCGACCACCCACAGCCACTGGTAGCCGCGAGTAGAAGGTCTCGAAGAGGATCTCGTCCTTCGAGAAGAAGCCGGCCAGGCCGGGAACGCCGGCGATCGCCAGCGACGCCGATCATGAACGTCCAGAACGTGATCGGCAGCTTGTTCTTCAGCCCGCCCATGTTGCGGATGTCCTGCTCGCCGTGCAGCGCGTGAATCACCGCGCCCGAGCCGAGGAAGAGACAGCGCCTTGAAGAACGCGTGGGTGTAGAGATGGAAGATGCCGGCGCCGAACGCGCCGACGCCCATCGCCAGGAACATGTAGCCGAGCTGCGACACCGTCGAGTAGGCCAGCACGCGCTTGATGTCGTTCTGCACCAGGCCGATCGTGCCGGCCATGAGCGCCGTGGCCGTGCCGACGACGGCGACGATGGTCAGCGTGATCGGCGCGTGCTCGAACAGCACCGCGTTCCGCCCGATCATGTAAACGCCCGCCGTCACCATCGTCGCGGCATGGATGAGGGCCGACACCGGCGTCGGGCCCTCCATCGCGTCCGGCAGCCAGATGTAGAGCGGAATCTGCGCCGACTTGCCGGTCGCGCCGATGAAGAGCAGCAGCGTGATCAGCGACAGCGTGCCGAAGGTCGCTTCGGTCGGCATCGCCGCCACGCGCGTCGCGATCTCCTTGAAGTCGAGCGTCCCGACGGTGACGACCAGTAAGCAGCGTGCCCAGGATGAACGCGTAGTCGCCGATGCGGTTGACGACGAACGCTTTCTTGGCGGCGTCGGAGGCCGACTTGCGCGTGTAGTAGTAGCCGATCAGCAGATACGAGCAGAGGCCGACGCCCTCCCAGCCGACGAACATCACCAGGACGTTCGAGCCGAGCACGAGCAGCAGCATGAAGAAGACGAACAGGTTCAGGTACGAGAAGTACCGCGCGTATTCCGCGTCGGTCTCCTCGTGCATGTAGGCCGTCGAGTAGATGTGGATCAGCGAGCCGATGCCGGTGATGACCAGGATCATCACCGCCGACAGCGGATCGAGCCGGAACGCGAGGTCGACGAAGAAGTCGCCGGACGCTGATCCAGGTGAAGACGTTGTCGTTGATCTCGCGCGCGTCCGGCTCCATGCCGACCAGCGGCCAGACCTGCATCGCCGAGACGGCAAACGCCGCCAGCATCATCAGGCAGGCCAGGCCGCCCGACACGCTCTTCGGTCAGCCGCTTCCCGACGCACGCGTTGACGAGGAAGCCGACGAACGGGAACAGGGGGATCAGCGACAGCACGCGGTCACCACTTCAGCGACGTGAACGCTTCGGGATTGAGCGACTCGCGATGGCGGAACAAGCCCAATCACCAGCGCGAGGCCGACCGCCGCCTCGGCGGCGGCGACGGTCATCACGAAGAACGTGATGATCTGGCCGTCCACCGTCCCGAACTGCCGGCCGAACGCGACGAACGCCAGATTGACGGCGTTCAGCATGATTTCCACCGACAGGAGCAGCGTGATCACGTTGCGGCGCAGGAAGACGCCGGCCGTGCCGATCGTGAAGAGCAGGCCCGACAGCATCAGGTAGTGTTCGAGCGGAATCAGCGCGGCGTTCATTCGACCTGCTTTCGCGCCAGGATCACGGCGCCGACCATCGCCGCGATGATCAGGATCGACGTCACCTCGAACGCGAACATGTAATCGGTGAAGAGCACGCGGCCGAGCTCGCCGACGTCGGAAATGGCCGGGCTCTGTGCGCCGATCGCGTCGGAAATGCCCGGCGTGCGCATCAGCGCCCAGCCGAGCTGACCGACGAGCATCACCGCCAGCACCGCGCCGATGCGCCGCGGCCACGGCCGGTAGAGCGGATGCGTGCGATCCCATTCGGCGGCGTCCTCACGCGGCACGTTGAGCAGCATCACCACGAAGAGGAACAGCACCATGATGGCGCCGGCGTAGATGATGATCTGCACGATGGCGACAAACGGCGCCTCGAGCAGCACGTAGAGCCCGGACAGGCCGAAGAACGCGCCGATGAGCGCCAGCACGCTGTAAATCGGGTTGCGCTGCGACGATGACGAACAGCGACCCGAACACCGCGACGGCGGCGAACGCGTAGAAGAGGATCTGCTCAGAGCCCAAAGTAGATCACCCCCGCAGCCGTCGCGAGCAGCTTCACCGTCGCCACCGGCAGCAGCACCTTCCAGCCAAACGCCATCAGCTGGTCGTAGCGGAACCGCGGCAGCGTCCAGCGCAGCCACAGATAGCCGAACAGCAGCACGCGCGAGCTTGATCAGGAACCAGATCCAAGCCCGTATTCCGGCGGCAGGAACGGTCCGTGCCACCCGCCGAGGAACAGGTTCGTCGCCACGGCCGAGACCGTGATCATGTTGATGTACTCGGCCATGAAGAACATGGCGAACGCCATGCTGCTGTATTCGGTGTGGTAGCCGGCGACCAGCTCCTGCTCCGCTTCCGGAAAATCGAACGGCGCGCGGTTGGTCTCGGCCACGCCGGCGATCGCGTAGACGCCGAAGGCGACCAAGCCGAGCGGGAACACGCAAAGACGTTCCACTTCGGCACGAAGCCCGAAGCACCAGTAGCCCGCCTGCGCGTCGACGATCTCGCGCAGCGACATCGAATTGGCGAGCAGGATGACGGTCGCCAGCGCGATGCCGTACGACAGCTCGTAGCTGATCATCTGCGCCGAGCTGCGCAGCCCGCCGAGCAGCGAGTACTTGCTGTTGCTCGCCCAGCCCGCGAGGACGATGCCGTAGACGCCCATCGACGCGACGGCGAACACGGCCAGCACCGCGACGTTGATGTCGGCCACCAGCAGCGGCATCGGCTCGTCGAGCAAGCCGAAGAACGTCGACGCGGCGCCGAACGGAATCGGCGCAAAGGCGACGTAGGCGGCCGCCACCGAGATGACCGGCGCCGCCAGGAAGAGCACCGCGTCGGCCGCCTTCGGCCGCAGATCTTCCTTGAAGATCAGCTTGACGATGTCGGCAATCGGCTGGAACAGGCCCTTGCGGGCCGACCAGGTAGGGGCCCCACGCGCTGCTGCATGAACGCCGCGACCTTGCGCTCGGCGTAGACCATCACCGCCGCGCCCATCTGCAGCCCGAAGAAGACGGTCAGGACGATGCCGGCGTAGACCGCGAGCTGCGGGGTCAGGAGCTCCGCCATGACCTAGTGCGCCCCCACCGGCTGCCTTGCGCGCGATAGTCCGCGGCCGCCGGCGCCTTGCCTTTCACATACGCCTCGAACTCCGGCTTGAACCACTTGAGCGTCGTCAGCACCGGCGTCGCCGCGGCATCGCCGAAGGCGCACAGCGTCTTGCCGTTGATGTTGTCGGCCACGCTCTTGCAGCAGCGTCGATGTCCTTGGCCGAGCCTTCGCCCTTCATCAGCCGTTGCAGCAAACGATACAGCCAGTCGGTGCCTTCGCGGCACGGCGTGCACTTGCCGCACGACTCGTGGCGGTAGAAGTGCAGCAGGTTCTCGGCGAGCCAGACCATGTCGGTGGTGTCGTCGAGCACCATGATCGCCGCCGAGCCCAGCAGCGATCCGGCCTTCGCGATGTCGTCGAAGCTCGCCGGGATGTCGATCTGATCGGGCATCAGGATCGGCACCGACGAGCCGCCGGGGATGACCGCCTTCATCGTGTGGCCGTCGCGCATGCCGCCGGCGTAGTCGTCGATCAGCTCGCGCAGCGACACCTTCATCGGCGCTTCGAACACGCCGGGACGCTTGACGTGGCCGCTGACGCAGAAGAGCTTCGGGCCGCCGTTCTTCTCGGGTCCGAGCGACGCGAACCACTCGACGCCGCGCGTCAGCACCAGCGGCACGTTGCAGAGCGTCTCGACGTTGTTGACCGCGGTCGGGCAGCCCCATGCGCCGGCGACCGCCGGGAACGGCGGCTTGAAGCGCGGCTGCGCGCGCTTGCCTTCGAGCGACTCGAGCAGCGCCGTCTCTTCGCCCGCTTCGTACGCGCCCGCGCCGCGGTGCACGTAGACCTCGCAGTCGAAGCCGCTGCCCTGGATGTTCTTGCCCAGATAGCCGGCCTTGCGCGCTTCCTCGATCGCGTTCTCGAGGATGTGCTGCATGTGGAAGAACTCGCCGCGGATGTAGATGTAGGCCGCCTTCGACGCCGATCGCGTAGCAGCCGATGAGGCATCCCTCGATCAGCAGATGCGGGTTGCGCTCCATCAACAGGTGATCCTTGAAGGTGCCCGGCTCGCTCTCGTCGGCGTTGCAGACGATGTACTTCGGCTTCGGCGACTTCTTGTCGACGAACTGCCACTTGAGGCCGGTCGGGAAGCCGGCGCCGCCGCGGCCGCGCAGGCCCGACGCCTTCACCGCGTCGATCACCTGCTCGGGCGTCATCGCCAGGGCCTTCTTCAAGCCCTCGTAGCCCTGCTGATTCTTCAGGTAGTGATCGAGCGTGTTGCCGCCGGGCGTGAAGGCGTACTTCGTGAGCACCGGCTCGTAGTCCGGCATCGCCTTCGGCTTCACGGGCGTCGTCGTCTTGTGCTTCCACTCGCTCTCGGGACGGCCCTCGATCGCGAGGTGGCAGCCGTTCAGCGCCTCGACGCCCTTCGCCCTGATCGCGTCGACGAGCGCCGGCGCCTGCTCGGGCGCGCAGGTTCTCGTGCCAGTGGATCGTTGTTGACCATCACCACCGGCGCGCGGTCGCAGGCGCCGAGGCACTCCATCGGCTGGATGGTGAACATGCCGGTGGGATCGGTCTCGCCCGGCCTTGATCCCCAGCTTGTGCTCGAGCTCCTCGACCACGCGCTCCGGCGCCGGCGGCCGCGCACGACAGCGTCGTGCAGACCTGCAGCACGAACTTGCCGACCGGGTTGCGGAAGAACATCACGTAGTACGAGACGACGTCTTCGACGTCCGCCGTGGTCATGCCGATCACGTCGGCGACGTGGCGCGCGGCGTTGCCGGTGATGTAGCCCTGCTGGTCCTGCGCCAGATACAGCGCGTGCAGCACCGCCGACTTGCGCTGCTCGGGCGGGTAGTGCGCGGCAAACTCCTCGAAGCGCTGGCGATTCTCGGCGGTGAACGCGAACTCCGGGCCCTCGGGCAGCGTGACGCGCTGCGAGCGATGCCACTCCGCCGTGCCGTACGGCATCGCTGGATGGAAACTCATCGATCCACGTCTCCCATCACGACATCGAGCGATCCAATCACCGCGATGACGTCGGCGATCATGCCGCCGACGATGAACTTGTGCAGCGCCTGGCAGGCCATCAGACCCGGCGAGCGCATGTGCACGCGCCACGGGCGATTGGTGCCGTCCGACACGATGTAGGTGCCGTGCTCGCCGCGCGGCCCCTCGACCGGGAAGTAGGTCTCGCCGGCGGGGACGGTGAAGCCCTGCGAGTAGATCAGGAAGTGCTGAATCAGCGCTTCCATCTCGGTGTAGACCTCGTCCTTCGGCGGCGGGACGACGCGGCGATCGTTGACCGCCCACTCGCCGACCGGCGAAATGCGCTCGAGCGCCTGGCGGCAGATCTTGACGCTCTCGCGCATCTCGGCGACGCGCACGAGATAGCGGTCGTAGACGTCGCCGTTGCTGGCGCCGATGACGTCGAACTCGAAGGTTTCGTAGCCCGCTGTACGGGAAGGCGCGGCGGACGTCGTAGTCGCCGCCGGCGGCGCGGGCGATCGGCCCGTAGAGGCCCCACGCGTAGCAATCCTTCAGCGTGATGACGCCGACGCCGCGGGTGCGATCGAGCCAGATCGGGTTCTTGGTGATGAGCGTTTCGTACTCGTCGAGCTTGCCGGGGAAGCGATCGAGGAACGCGGCGACCGCTTCCTTGAAGCCGCGCGGGATGTCCTCGCGCAGGCCGCCGACGCGCAGGTAGCTCGGGAAGAAGCGGAAGCCGGCGAGCAGCTCGTTGAGATTCATCAGAATCTCGCGCTCGCGGAAGGCGTAGAGCATCGCGGTGATGGCGCCCACTTCCATGCCGTGCGTGCCGAACCACACGAGGTGGCTGCTGATGCGCTGCAGCTCCGCGATGAGCACGCGGATCCACTTGACGCGATCCGGCATCTCGAGGCCGAGCATCTTCTCGACCGCGAGCACGAAGGCGAGGCTGTTGGACTGCGCCGCGAGGTAATCCATGCGCTCGACGAGCGGGATGACCTGCTGCCACTTCTTCTGCTCGGCGGTCTTCTCGATGCCGGTGTGGAGATAGCCGATGGTGGGCGACACGGACACGACCGTCTCGCCATCGAGCTCGAGCACCAGCCTCAGCACGCCATGCGTGCTGGGGTGCTGCGGCCCCATGTTGACGGTCATCGTCTCGGTTCGAACGTCAGCCATGTCGCTCGTAGCGCACCAGACACTGGCCACGAAGGCACGAAGGACACGAAGAAATCTTGGATCTCTCCGAACGTCTCGTGAACTTCGTGTCCTTCGTCGCTAGTTTCGATGCCGGCCTTCCGCTCCGCGTCTCAATCAGTCCGCGGCGTCGATCAACTCACACCACACGTGCAAGCACCGTGGTGTGGACTTCCTGCACCAGCGCCGTGCGCTGCTTCCGGCACGTTCACGTGCATCGTGCCAGCTTCCCGCCTCGCCGCCGTCACGGCCGGTCAAGGCAATCGTGACCAGCCCGCGCTGCGTTGGCGGCTTCGAGCGCCCGCACCACGTTGGGCGACGTGCCGCTCGTCGTAATCGCCAGCGCGACATCGCCCGGCCGGCCAAGCGCTTCGACCTGCCGCGCGAACACGCGCTCGAAGCCCGAGATCGTTCCCCGCCGCCGTCAAGATGCTCGTGTCCGTCGTCAGCGCGATCGCCGATCGACCCGGCCGCTCGCGCTCGTAGCGCACCACCAGCTCCGCCGCGAAGTGCTGCGCGTCGGCGGCGCTGCCGCCGTTGCCGAACACCAGAATCGCTGCGGCCTGCGGCCAGCGCGTCGATCATCGCCTCGACCCGCCGCGGCGATCGCGTCCGCGTCCGCTCGCGGCCATGCGCTCGTGCGCCGCGGCCGCCAGTCGAAGCCGATCGACGACTCGCTCGCCGTCCCTGACCTGTCGTGCCTCGTTCACGGCCTTTGGGCCGGACGTGCCGATCGCGCTCCATGTTCGCCTTGAACTCTTCCTCCGTCACCTGCAGCGGCATGAACGTCGCGGCATCCTTGCGCACCTGCACCGGGTAGTCCTTCCGGAGCGGGTGCCCTTCCCAGTCGTCGGGCATCATCAGCCGCCGCAAGTCGGCGTGGCCCTCGAACACGATGCCGAAGAGGTCGTACACTTCGCGCTCGCAGCCACCCGGCGCCCGGCCAGATATCCGAAATGGTGGGACCGGCTCGCCGAGGTGCGACCTGCACCTTCAGCCGCACGCGGTCGCGGCGATGCGGCGACACGAAGTGATAGACGACGTCGTAGCGCGGATTGCGGCGCGGATGGAAGTCCGCGGCGGTGACGTCGCTGAAGGCCACGAACTCGAGGCCCGGCGTATCGCGCAGCGCCAGGCAGGTCGCGTGCAGGTGCGCGACCGGCACGACAATCGTCGGGTTCAGCGCTTCGTCGAGCGGCGACTGCGTGTCGTAGGTCGCTCCGGGCACCAGCGGCGTCAGCGCGTCGATGATTTCGGCGGCGGTCATGCGATGTCGGCAAGTCGGCGATCAGGTTCGAGCGATCCGCGCATCGGACCGTCGGCTACTCGACGGCCGGCTACATCTTCGACGCAGCGATCTTCTTCTGCAACTGCACGATGCCGTAGATCACCGATTCCGGCCGCGGCGGGCAGCCGGGAATGTAGACGTCGATCGGCACGACCTGATCGGAGCCCTGGACGATGGCGTAGTTGTCGAAGACGCCGCCGCACGAGGCGCAGGCGCCCATCGAGATCACCCACTTGGGCTCCGGCATCTGGTCGTAGATGCGGCGCAGCGCCGGCGCCATCTTGCGCGACAGCCGGCCGGCGATGATCATCAGGTCCGACTGGCGTGGCGAGCCGCGAAACACCTCGGCGCCGAAGCGGGCGATGTCGTAGCGGCTGCAGCTCATCGCCATCATCTCGATGGCGCAGCACGCCAGACCGAACGTCACCGGCCAGATCGCCGAGCGCCGCGCCCACTGGACCAGCTTTTCGACGCTGGTCGTCAGGACCGGAATTTCAAACTCAGTTTCGAGTCCCATACTGGTATCTCTTCACGACCGCCGGCCCGGGAGCGGGCGGGCGGACGTAGTCGGGATCGTGTTCCGGTCCCCAATCGAGCACGCCCTTGCGCCACACGTAGATGTAGCCGACGACGAGGATCAGGAAGAAGACGACGATCTGGATGAAGCCCGGCCAGCCGAGCTGCGCGGATGGCCATCGCCCACGGGCCGAGAAACGCAATTTCAATGTCGAACAGCAGGAAGATCATGGCAATCAGGTAGAACTTGATCGATTGCCGTTCGCGCGCGTCGCCCACCGGCGGCATGCCGCACTCGTAGGGCGCCATCTTTTCCGGAGTCGGATTGCGCGGGCCGATGAAACTGGAAAGGAGGATCGAGAAGGCGCCGAAACCGACGCCCACCGCGATCATGATGGCTAAACCGCCCCAGCCTGCCATGAGTCTCTGTGACGAGCTTGTGAAGAATTTCGCAAGTTCGACCACTGATGCTACCACGGCGGTTCCGAGAGTTCCGGGGTTCCGAGGTCTCGGGGTTCCGGGGTTCTGAGAACCTCGAAACTCCGGAACTTCGGAACTTCGGAACCCCAGTTCTGGGTCCTTCCCCTAATACCATGCGCGGTGTAGAACTGTCCTGACTCGCGACTCCTGAATCCCTCGCGTGCAGAATCGCCTGGTTCTCACCGCTGCCGCCGAGCACGTCCGGCATCGCCGCCTATTCGGCCGAGCTGCTGCCGCTGCTCGACGCGCGCGGTCACCTGATCGACCGCTTCACCGCCGCCAACGCCCAGGACTTCGTCTGGAAGATGCGCCGCGCCCCGTACGACCTCGTCGTCTATCAGCTGGGGAACGCCGCCTGCCACGACTACATGTGGGCCTACCTCTTTCACTACCCCGGCACTGGTCGTGCTGCACGACGCGCAGCTGCACCAGGCGCGCGCGCTCGCGCTCACCAAGCGCTGGCTGCCGCGCCGCGACGACTATCTCGCCGAGTTCGCGGCCAATCATCCCGACGCCCCTCCCGCGATCGGCGACGTCGTCGCCGCCGGCTTCGGCCAGTCGCTCTACCCGCACTGGCCGCACGTGCGGCTGGTGATCGAGAGCGCGCCGCCTGACGGTCGTGCACAACCGGCGGCTGCTCGCCGATCTTGCGCGAGCGATATCCGGCGGCGCGGCTCGAGGCGATCGAGATGGGCGTGGCCGATCCGCTCGTGCAGGACGGCCAGCGGCGAGAGTCGCCGCGCCGCTTCTGGCGCGCGCATGGACATTCCGTCCGATGCCGTGGTGTTCGCAGCGTTTGGCGGCATGACCCCCGAGAAGCGGCTGCCGTCGCTGCTGCGCGCGCTCAGCGCGCTGGCGCCGCGTCATCCGAAGCTGCACCTTCTGCTCGTCGGACAAGCGGCGTCGCACTACGACGTCCCCGAAGACGCTGCCCGCTGGGGCGTCGCCGATCGGGTGCACGTCACCGGCTACGTCGCCAATGACGACGCCTGCCCGATTACCTCGCCGCCGCCGACCTCTGCGCGTGCCTGCGGTGGCCAACCAATCGCGAGACGTCCGCTTCGTGGCTGCGCTGCCTTGCCGCGGGGCGGGCGACGCTCGTCAGCGATCTCGCGGATCTCGGCGACGTGCCGACGCTCGATCCGCGCGGCTGGCGCGTGCTCGACACCGCGTACCCGTCGCGCGAACCGGTCGCCGTCAGCATCGACGTCGTCGACGAAGACCACTCGCTGCCGCTCGCGCTCGACGGCCTGATCGGAAACGGCGCGCGCTGCGAGCCCATCGGACGCGCGGCGCGGGCCTGGTGGGCGGCGCACCATCAGCTCCCGGCGATGGCTGATGCCTACGAGCGCGTGATGACGCTGGCCGGCGTCGCTGACGGCGCCGTCGATCGCGTTGCCGCCGCACCTCGACGACACGGCGTCGGCGCACGGACGATCGATCGCCCGCGAGATGGGCGTCGCCGATCGGCTCGAGGACATCTTCGGCGCGTGAACGCATGTCAGACACGCCGTCGTCCCCGCGTGTGCAGCTCGTCGTCTGGCTGATCCTCGCCTTGTGCGTGCTGCTGTACGTGCGTACAGCTCACGTCGGTCCGGCCGCCGCATGTGGCCGGCCGGGATCGGTGTCGCGTTGTCCGGCGACTCGACGCTCGGCATGTTTTCGGAGCCGACGCCGATCGGCCGCATCCGCCCGCCGTATCTCGACAGCGTCATCGGCACGCCCTGTCGTCGTCACTCGCGTCGACGCGCGGAGAGTGCGGCGGCGCGCGCTCGAGGAACTGGTACCAGGCGCACCGGTGCAGATGACCCGCACCGAGGCCTCCGCGATCTCGATCGGCGAGCCGACCGCGCCGCTGGTGCGCTTTCCCGAGACGCCGGAACAGACGCTCGACGCTGTGGCGATCGTTCTATCGAGCCGCGCCCAGCGGTTGGGCGGGCCTCCGATTGAGCACGCTGGACGCGCCGATCGATGCGGGCGTCGCTCTTCCGGCCGACATGCACCCGGTGTGGGAGTGGAGTCGCGCGACGCGCGACGTCTGGCTGCGCACCCATCTCGGCGCCCTGCTGCAGATGGGCGCGCTGCTTCTCGGCGCGCTGATCCTCGTCGCGCTCGGCAGCCGCGGCCTCACCGCGATGCTGATGACGCTCACGATGGCGACGACGACGATCGCCAACGGCGGTCCGACGTTCGGCGCCGAGCTCAGCATCCCGATCATCGGCGAGCTGCTCCTGCTTTTCAGCTGGATCGTCACGCCGATCTCGTTCCCGTGCTTCGGCCTTGCGGTCCTGCACTTCCCGAGTCGCGCGCCGATCCTCGATCGCTATCCGCTGGTCTGACCGCGCTGCTGCTGGCCCTGCCGCTGCCGATGCTCGTCGTCGGCCTGACCGCGGCGTCGTTCCTCCTTGGCGCCGACGCGGCCCTTCCCGGCGCTCGCGTGGTTCGCGACGCGGCCGTGGATCTTCGATGTCTCCTTCGCCCTCGCGCTCGGCGCCAACATCGCCATCGTCGTCGAGGGACTGCGGCGCTACCGCGTCAACCTCGACGCCAACGAGCGACGCCGCATTCAGATCGTGGTGTTCACCGGCGTGCCCGCCGTCTTCGCCTACGCGATCCGCATCGGTCTGCCGCTGCTGTCGTCGTTGGTCGGCCGGCCGATCGAATTGCCGTGGGCGATCGCAGCGCCGCTGCAGGCGCTCGAGCTGTTGCCGGCGTTCGGTCTGCCCTATGCCGTCGCCGTCAAGCACGTCTTCAGCCCGCGCACGGTGCTTCGCAGCGGGCTTCAGTACGCGCTGGCGCGGCGGACGTTGTCGCTTCTCGCGGCGTTGCCCGCCGCCGTCCTCGCCTTCTCGCTGATCAACGAACGCGATCGTCCGCTCGGCGACATCGTGTTCGAGCGTCCCTGGTTCTACGCGCTGAGCCTCGGGCTCGCGGCGCTGGGATTCCGCTACCGGCTGCAGGCCCAGCGCTGGCTCGATCAGCGCTTCTTCCGCGCCGAGTACGACGCGCGCGAGATCCTGATCGCGCTCGCCAATCGCGTCCCGTACGAAACCGACGCCACCAAGCTGGTCACGCTCGTCCTGACGCAGATCGATTCGGCGCTCCAACCGCGCGCGATTGCGGTCCTCGCCGGGACCGACTCGCAGCTCGAGGTCGTCGTCCACGCTGCGCGTCACCGTCGCACCGCTTCGCGCCGACGGGGCGCTCGCCACGCTCCTCCGCTGGTCGGACGAACCGCTCGAAGTGTTTCTGGACGAAGAGCGCTCGCCGGCGGCGCGGCTGCCGCCGGCGGATCGCGCGTGGCTCGGCGGAAAGCGGCATCACGCTGCTCGTGCCCGATCCTGTCGGGCACCGGCGAGGCGCGCACGCTCGAGGGCGTCATCGCGCTCGGCACCAAGCGATCCGAAGAGCCCTACACGCCGGAGGATCGCCGGCTCTTGAGCAGCATCGCGGCGCAACTCAGCGTCGCGCACGACCTGTCGAAGCTGCGCAAGCAGGCGTCGAACCGGCTCGCGCCGGATGGTCGCGACGCCTACCGCGACACCGACGATGGTCGGCGGCACGACCGAGGCCGGCGCCGCGGCGCTCGGCATGTGTCCGGTCTGCCTTCGCTGCTTCGATCTCGACAAGCTTCGCGCGTCGAGCCGGGCGGCGGACTGTCCGGATGACAGCGCGGCGCTGCAGCCGGTGCTGGGCATGGTGCCGGTCGTCGACGGCAAGTACCGCGTCGATGCCGTGATCGGTCGCGGCGGCATGGGCGCGGTATTCCGCGCGCGCGACCTGCGGCTGACGCGCGACGTCGCGGTCAAGGTCGTCCGCGCCGACATGGTGGTCGATCCCGACGCGCGCGCCCGCTTCGAGCGCGAGGCGCAGATCGTCGCACGGCTCCAGCACCCGGCGGTCGTGACGGTCTTCGACTACGGCAGCCTCCCGAACGGGGCCGCGTTCCTCATCATGGAATACGTCGCGGGCGAAGACCTGCGCCACCTGCTCAAGCGGGTGCGGACGCTCACGACGCATCACACGCTCGTCGCTCATCAGCTGGCGTGGCGGAAGGGATCGACGCACGCGCATCGCGCGGGGGTGCTGCATCGCGATCTCAAGCCGGAAAACATCCTGCTGCCCTCGAACGGCATCGGGCCGAAGGTGCTCGATTTCGGGGTCGCGAAGATGACCGATCCGACGGCGACTGATGCCGGCGTGACCGGGACACACGGCGACGTCGGTGATCGGGACGCCGGCCTACATGGCGCCCGAGCAGTTGAAGGGCGAGACGGTCGACGTCCGCGCGGACGTCTACAGCCTGGCCGTCGTCACCTACGAGATGCTGACCGGGCGGTTGCCGTTCGGCAGCGGGTCGTTCTACGAGATCGGCGTGAACCAGGCCAGCGCCGGCGCGCGGATCGAGCTTGCGGACGTCCCGGCGGCAATCGCCGAGACGCTGGGACGCGGACTGGCACTGAATCGCAACGAGCGTCCGGCGACGGTGCTGGCGTTTGCCGACGCGCTGCGCGTCAGTTTTTCTTCGCGTCCAGCGCCGTGAGACGCCGCTCGATCTCCGCGACCGCATGACCGATCTGGGTCTTGCGCGCGGGATGCTCGGTGGCTTCGAGCTGCCGCTGCAGTTCGATCCGCGCCAGCTTCAGCGACTCGCGCTGGCGGACCCGCTCGGGATCCTCGAGCGGCTTCTTCGAGCGCGCAGCCTTGCGTTCTTCCTCCAGTTCGTCCATGCGCTCCTGGAGTCTGGTGTCAGCATCAATCAAGCCTTCGCCTGCATCACCCATGAGGGGGAACATTATACAGAACGAAGAACAAAGAACTAAGAACGAAGAACGGAACGTTGAACGGTTGAACGTTGAACGCACGAACGGAACGTTGAACGCAGAACGCAGAACTGAGAACCGAACGAACGGTAGAACGTCAAGGTTACAGATTCTTCATAGCTCGAACAAAGTTGTCGTCAGGGCAAAAGCCAAAACGGCAAAGGGCAGCGGGCAAAGGGGCGGCGGCAGTGCGCAAACGGTAGCGGGAGGAGCGTCTTCGGAACGGAACGTCGACCCGGACCAAGAAACATGGGCGGCGCGGCGAGCGCGACATCCACTGGGCGGCCCGTCGAGCGTCCGGCCCGTCCGTCGCGTCCGTTCGTCCGTGCGTTCGTCCGTGCGTTCGTCCGTTCGTCCGTGCGTTCGTCCGTTCGTCCGTTCGTCCGTTCGTTGAGTTCCCCTGTTCTCAGTTGTCTGTTCCGTCGTTCCGTTCAGCGTTCTCGGTTCGAACGTTCAACGTTCCGTTCTTTGTTCTTAGTTCTTAGTTCTTTGTTCTTCGTTCGCCTGCCGGCTCGCCGAACACTAAACTGCGTCAATGTGCTCTCAGTTTGTTTCACCAGCCCGTCCGCATTGGTTTCGGCAGTCGTTTGCCGAGCCGACGCGGCCGCAGCGTCTCGGGTGGCCGGCGATTGCCAGCGGCAAGTCGACGCTGATCCTCGCGCCGACGGGGACCGGCAAGACGCTCGCGGCGTTTCTGGCGTGTCTCGATCGGGTCATGTTCAGGCCCGCGCCGGATCGACACGAGCGGTGTCGGATCGTCTACATTTCGCCGTTGAAGGCGCTGGCGGTGGACGTCGAGCGCAACCTGCGGGCACCGCTGGCCGGGATCTCGAACGTCGCGCTCGCGCAGGGCGTTCGGTTCCACACGCCGACGATCTCGCTGCGGACCGGCGACACGCCATCCTCCGAACGCGCCCGCTTCCTCCGCGATCCGGGCGACATCCTGATCACCACGCCCGAGTCGCTCTACCTCATGCTCACCTCGGGCGCCCGCGATCGGCTGCGCAGCGTCGAGACCGTGATCATCGACGAGATCCACGCGCTGGTGTCGACCAAGCGCGGCGCACACATGGCGCTGTCGCTCGAACGGCTCGAACGGTTGTGCGCCGTACCGCTGCAGCGCATCGGGCTGTCGGCGACGCAGAGGCCGTTGGACGAAGTTGCGCGATTTATGGCTGGTAGGGCGGGTAAGGCAAGTGGGGCAGGTAGGGAGAAGAGTGATGAACCCGACCTGCCCGACCCGCCCACCTGCCCGACCTGCCCATCCGACCGCGCTTGTCGACGAGGAGTTCTCGGCATCGACGAGCGCGGTGGAGTACCGCGCCGTCACCATCATCGACGCGAGTCAGCCGAAGCGGCTCGACATCCGCGTCCAGGTGCCGATCGAGGACATGGCGTCGGCTGGGGCTGGTCGGGCAGGTGGGGCAGGTAGGGCCGGCAGGCAGAGTACGACGATGCGGAAGTCGCGCGGCGGCGGAAGCGCCCCACCAGCCCTACCCGCCCTACCAGCCCTACCAGCCCCACCAGCCCCACCAGCCCTATCCGCAGCGGCCCTGCGGCGCAGAAGCCAGGCGCCGCCGTCGATCTGGACCGCGATTCACCCGCAGCTGCTCGAGCTCGTGCGCTCGCATCGCTCGACGCTGATCTTCGTCAACAGCCGGCGGCTCGCCGAACGGCTGGCCGGCGCGCTCAACGAACTCGCCGGCGAACCGCTGGTCCGCGCCCACCACGGCTCGCTCGCCCGCGCCCAGCGCGTCGAGATCGAAGACCAGCTGAAAGCCGGACAACTCCGCGGCCTGGTCGCGACCAGCTCGCTCGAGCTCGGCATCGACATGGGCGCGATCGATCTCGTCGTGCAGATCGAGGCGCCGCCTTCGGTCGCGAGCGGGCTGCAGCGCATCGGCCGCGCCGGACACAGCATCGACGAGGTCAGCGCCGGCATCATCATTCCGAAGTTCCGCGGCGACCTCGTGTCGTGTGCAGCGACGACGCACGCGATGCTCGAAGGGACAGGTCGAGCCGTCCCGCTATCCGAGAAATCCGCTCGACGTGCTGGCGCAGCAGCTCGTCGCGATGGTCGCGGTCGAGACCTGGGCGGTCGACGATCTGTTCGACACCGTCCGCCGGGCGGCGCCGTATGCCGAATTGAGCCGACGCGTCTTCGACGGCGTCCTGGACATGCTGTCGGGCCGCTATCCCTCCGACGAGTTCGCCGAGCTGCGTCCGCGCGTGACATGGGATCGCGTCAACGGGCTCATCGCCGCACGGCAGGGCGCCAAGCACGTGGCGATTGCCAACGCCGGCACGATTCCCGACCGCGGCCTCTACGGTGTGTTCCTCCTCGGCGCCGAGCGCGACCGCGCCCGCGTCGGCGAGCTCGACGAGGAAATGGTGTTCGAGGCGCGCGCCGGCGAGACGTTCCTCCTTGGCGCGTCCACCTGGCGTATCGAGCAGATCACGCACGATCGCGTCATCGTCTCGCCGGCGCCAGGCCAGCCGGGCAAGATGCCGTTCTGGCGCGGCGAAGCGGGCGGACGGCCGATCGAGCTCGGCATCGCGATCGGCAAGCTGGTGCGCGAGCTGCGACACCAGGCGCCGGACCTCGCCCAGGCGCGGCTCGAGCGCGATCACGGCCTCGATGCTCGCGCCGCGACCAACCTGCTCCAATATCTCGAGGACCAGCAGCGGGCCGTCGACGCCGTCCCCGACGATCGCACGCTCGTCATCGAGCGCACGCGCGACGATCTCGGCGACTGGCGCGTCCTCGTGCTGTCGTCGCTCGGCAGCCGCGTCCACGCGCCGTGGGCGATGGCGGTGACCGCGCGCCTCCGCGACGAGCTCGGCCTCGAGGTCGAATCGATGTGGAGCGACGACGGCTTCGTGGTGCGGCTGCCTGAAGGCGATGCGCCGCCGGACCCGGCGCTGCTGCTGCCCGACCCGGATGAAGTCGAAGGCCTGGTCCTCCGTCAGCTCGGATCGACAGCGCTCTTCGCGGCCCGCTTCCGCGAGGCGGCCGGCCGGGCGCTGCTCCTGCCCCGCCGCCGGCCCGGCGCGCGCGCGCCGCTCTGGCAGCAGCGCAAGCGCGCTGCCGATCTGCTCTCGGTCGCGGCCCGCTTCGGATCGTTCCCGATCATCCTCGAGACCTATCGCGAATGCCTGCGCGACGTCTTCGACCTCCCCGCCCTGATCGACGTGCTGCGCCGGATTCGCAGCCGCTCGCTGCGCGTGGCGACGGTCGAGTCGCGCACGCCGTCTCCGTTTGCCGCGTCGCTGCTTTTCAACTACGTCGCCAACTACATCTACGACGGCGACGCGCCGCTCGCCGAACGGCGGGCGCAGGCCCTGTCGGTCGATCAATCACAGCTGCGCGAGCTGATCGGCGAGGCGGAGCTTCGCGATCTGCTCGACACCACTGCCATCGAAACGATCGAAGCCGACCTGCAACACCTGCCCGAAGGCTACCGCGCGAAGTCGATCGACGGCGTTCACGATCTGCTGTTGCGGGTCGGCGACCTCACCCGTGATGAGATCGCCGCTCGATCGCGCCCCGAGGTGTTGGACCCAGCCATCACGGCCCTCGCTCAGCGCGCGGCGCATCGTCGAGATCCCTATCGCCGGCGATCCGCGCTTCGTGGCGGTAGAGCACGCGGCGCAGTACCGCGATGCGATCGGCATCCCGCTGCCGCCGGGGCTGCCTGCGGCATTTCTCGAGCCCGTGGCCGATGCGCTCGGCGAACTCGTCAAGCGCTACGCCCGCACGCACGGGCCCTTTGCGGCCAGCGACGTCGGGATGCGGTTTGGCCTTCCGCTCGGGCCGATCGAAGCCGTGCTGACGCGGCTCACGGCGACCGGACGGTTGATCGAAGGCGCGTTCCGTCCTGGCGGACGTGGCCGTGAGTGGTGCGATGCCGAAGTCCTGCGTGGCATCCGCCGCCGATCGCTCGCCCGGCTGCGACAGGAGGTCGAACCGGTGGAGACACCGGTCCTCGGCCGGTTTCTGACCGCCTGGCACGGCATCGGTCGCGTGCGCGGCGGCCTCGACCGCGCTCCTCGACACGATCGAGCAGCTGCAGGGCATCCCGCTGGTCGCGTCGCTGCTCGAGTACGAGATCCTGCCGGCGCGCCTGGCCGACTACGCGCCGTCGCAACTCGACACGCTGCTCGGCGCGGGTGAAGTGTCCTGGGTCGGCGTCGAGCCGCTCGGCGAGCGCGACGGCCGCATCGCGCTGTACCTGACCGACCACCTGGCCCGCCTGCTGCCGCCGTCGAGCGACGAGGCGCCGCTCACGGGCCGCGAGCCCGACGTCCTGAAGAGCCTGCGCGAAGGCGGCGCGGCGTTCTTCGCCGCTCTCCATGCCTCAACCGGCGGCGGCTTTCCGCAGGAAACCGTCGATGCGCTGTGGTCGCTCGTGTGGAAAGGCCTGGTGACCAACGACACCTTCCACGCCCTGCGCGCCTACCTGCGGCCGCCAGAACGAAACCGCCGCTCCGCACGCACCGCGCCGTTCCGCTCGCGGCGGCTGGCGCCGCCAACCGCCGAAGGACGCTGGACCGCGACAATTAGGGCAGGTAGGGCAGGTAGGGCAGGTAAGGCTGGTAAGGCTGGTTGGGTCGAGGCCACTGATGGGCCGGATCGATCTGATCCCGACCTGCCCCACCCGCCCGACCTGCCTCACCAGCCTTCACTCACCGAGTGGGCAACCGCGTTCGCGAATCAGTTGCTCACGCGTCACGGCGTCGTCACTCGAGAAGTCACCGCCATCGAACAGATCCCCGGCGGCTTCAGCACGCTCTATCCGGTGTTGCGGCGCATGGAAGAAACCGGCCGGGTGCGCCGCGGCTACTTCGTCGCCGGCCTCGGTGCGGCGCAGTTCGCGCAGCCAGGCGCCATCGATCTCCTGCGGGCGGCGCGCGAAGAGCGGGACGTCCCGCTTGCCGTGACGCTCGCGGCGACCGACCCGGCGAATCCGTACGGCGCGCTGCTCGCCATGGCCCGACTGGTCGGGCGGCGACGGCACCGACGCGACGAAATCGCCGGCCGGTGCGCGCGCATCGCGTTCGGCAGGCGCGCGCGTGATCATCGTCGATGGCCAGCTCGCGGCCTGGATCGGCCGCGGCGATCGACAGATGCTGATCTGCCTGCCAGCCGACGAGCCCGATCGATCGCGCGTCGGCCGGGCTCTTGCGCGCGAGCTGGTCGCTCTCGCGATGCGCGCGCCGGAAGGCCGCCGCGGCTGGCTCGTCGAAGAGATCAACGGCGCGAGCGCCGCGACCGATCCCGCCGCGGCCTTCCTGATCGAGGCGGGTTCGCGATGACCGCCATGGGTCTGCAACTCAGGGTCGCCAGGCGCTTCAGCCGCGTACACCGGCGAGCCTGGCGCCGTCGACGATCAGGACGCGATCGGTGAGTGATTGGCGGTTCGCGGTCACAGTCTCCAGTCTACGGTCGACGGCCAAAACGACAAGCCCGCAAATCGAGTAGCGTGAGCTGTGGACTGTTGACCGGGCTGTTGACCGCATTGTCGACCGTGGACTGTGGACTGTAGACCACTGAGTTTCTGATACCGCGATGCCAGAAGGCGACACGATCTTCCGGGCGGCGCGCACGCTGCAGCGCGCGCTCGCCGGAAACACGGTCACCCGGTTCGCGACCGGCCAGCCCAGCTCGCGGACGTCGATCGCGTTGCGCCCATCGCCGGACGCACGATCGATCGCGTGGAGGCAGCCGGCAAGCATTGCTGATGACGTTCTCCCCGTCTCCGCTCGCGCTGCATTCGGGCGCGAGCTTCGGCGCGGTCACGCCGAAGCCGCCGGCGGCGAAAGCGGAGGCGACCGGCGCCGCGGGCGATGAGCCCGGCAGCCTGGCAAGCGGCCTCGTCCTCCGCACCCACATGCGGATGAACGGCTCGTGGCACATCTACCGCCCCGGCGAGAAGTGGCAGATGCCGGCGCGGGCCATGCGGATCCTGATCGAGACGCCCGACTGGGTCGCCGTCGCATTCAACGTCCATGTCGCCGAGTTCGTTCGGGCCGACCGACCTCGCGCGTCATCGCCCGTTCGCGACGCTGGGACCGGATCTTCTCGGCGACTTCGATCCGGACCGCGCGCTCGCGCTGCATCCGCGCCGGCGGCTCGCGCGCCGTCCACGAGGTCCTGCTCGATCAGCGCGTGATGGCCGGGATCGGCAACGTCTACAAGTCCGAGATTCTGTTTCTGTCGCGCCTGCATCCCGACACCCGATGCGGCCGCGGTGACAGACGAGGCATGGCGCGAGCTGATGACGCTGCCCAGTCGTTCTTGCGAGCCAACGTCGCCGACGGCGCCTCCGGCATCGTGACCTATCGCGGCCTGCGCCGCACGACCGGGCGCATGAATCCCGAGGATCGCCTGTGGGTCTACAGCCGCGGCGGTCAGCCCTGCCGCAAATGCGGCACGACGATCGCCAGCCGCAAAGACGGCGACGCCGCGCGCGTCACCTACTGGTGTCCGAGCTGCCAGACTGCCACCTTTGAGGCACCACGAAGACACGAAGATCACGAAGAATACGAAGTACATGCCTTAATCACTTTCCGGGATTCCCTTCGTGCTTTCGTGCCTTCGTGGCGAGCTTTTCTTGTGGCGTTCAGGTAATGCGTTGGGGATGCGAATAGATGTTGAACGTGTCGCCGCGAACGAAGCCGCAGAGCGTGACGCCCGACTCCTCCGCGAGATCGATCGCCAGGCTCGACGGCGCCGATACGGCGGCGATGAGCGGGATGCCGGCGAGCAGCGCCTTCTGCACCAGCTCGAACGACGTCCGGCCCGAGACGACCAGCATCGTCCGATCGAGCGGCAGTCGATCTTCGAGCAGCCGCCGGCCGACGATCTTGTCGACGGCATTGTGCCGGCCGACGTCTTCGGCAATCACCTCGAGGCTGCCTTCGAGCGAGAACAGCCCCGCGGCGTGCAGACCGCCGGTCGTCTGAAACACGTCCTGCGCCTGCCGCAGCGTGTGCGGCAGCCCACTGACGATGGCCGCGGGCACCGTGCCACTGCCCATTCGTCGACGCGACGCGCGACCGCAGCGATTCGATGGTCCGGCGCCCGCAGAGACCGCACGACGCGGTCATCATCACCTGCCGCCGCTCGCCGAGCCTTTCAGCCAGCCGCTCCACCGCGGCTCCGACCACGGTCACGTTCAGGGTGTTGTCGCGCCCCTCGGCGTCGGCATCCTGGCAGTATTCGATCAGCGCCAGTTCCTCGCTGCCGCGGATGACGTCTTCAGCGAGGAGAAATCCCGCCGCCAGCTCGCGGTCGGTGCCGGGCGTGCGCATGATGACGGCAAACGACGCACCGTTGACGCGGACCTCCATCGGCTCTTCAACGGCGACGCGATCGTGGAAATCGCCGCGGCTGCTACCGAGGCCGACGCGGACCAGTCGCACTTCCCGGCTTCCGGCGATGGCAAGTGCATTATGCGATCGACATCGACGGTCGACGGTCTACGGTCGACGGCTCTCAGCGTTCGCGGCTACTGCAAGCGGTGAACCGTGGCTGTGGACTGTAGACCGGCGACTACGGCGAAGTCGCTAGGCGAAGCTGCCTACGCCGTCCCGAGCGCTTTGCGGACTTCCGAAACGACGGCGTCGGGCAGGGCGGGCTTGATCACGAACGACGCGCAGCCGGCAGCGCGCGCGTCACGCGACGCGAGCTCCGAGGTGTGGCCGGTGATGGCCACGACCGGAATCCGCGACGTCGATCCGTCGGCCTTGAGCTGGCGCGTCGCTTCCCAGCCGTCGATGCCAGGCAGCGCGAGGTCCATGAGGATGCAGTCGGGCTTCAGCTCGCGCGCCACCCGGACGGCTTCGGTACCCGACTGCGCCACAGCCACACGAAACCCGGACGCCTGCAGGTACTGCGAGTACATCTCGCGCGCATCCTGGTAGTCGTCGACGACGAGCACGAGTGGTTCGGCTGGCTGTGCCATCGCGGTTCTACTGTAGCTGGCCGATCCGTGCGGGACAAGCACAACAGTGCGGTCAAACGTGAACCCGCACGGCAACCGTGTAACATTTCTCTCCATGCCACCGATGAACTCCTTCGACGTCACCTCCGAAATCGACATGCAGGAGGTGGACAACGCCCTCAATCAGGCCAAGAAAGAGGTGGCGCAGCGCTACGACTTCAAGGGCTCGCCGGCAACCATCGAGCTCGACCAGAAGAACAAGACGCTCACGCTCACGGCCGAGGACAAGTTCAAGATCGGGGCGCTGTGGGAGATCGTCCAGACCCGGATGGTCCGCCGCAACGTGCCGGTCAAGAACCTCAAGCCTGGCGAGATCGAACCGGCGTCGGCCGGGACGGTGCGGCAGGTGTTCACCTTGCAGGTCGGGATCCCGACCGAGGCGGCGCGCGAGATCGTGAAGGCGATCAAGGACGCCAAGCTCAAGAAAGTGCAGGCGTCGATCCAGGGCGAGCAGGTCCGCGATCCAGTCGCCGTCCCGCGACGAGTTGCAGACCGCGATTCAGCTCCTCAAGGACCAGGACTTCGGCATCGCGCTCCAGTTCGGGAACTATCGCTCGTAGTCCCTACCTGCCCACCTGCCCTACCTGCCCCACCTGCCCTACCTGCCCGACCTGCCCTACCTGCCCTACTTGCCCGACTCACGCCCTATCCGCCAGGCACCGTCTCGCTCGAGCGCGCGCTGTCGAAGCGGGGCCTGGCGACGCGGTCCGAGGCGCGGGCGCTGATCCTGGCCGGTCGGGTCACGATCGACGGACGGGTGGCGCGCGATCCGCTCGCCGCGGTCAGACCCGAAGCCATCGCCGTCGCGATCGATGGACGGGAGGCCGCGCGAGCCGGCGGCCCTCACCATCGCCCTGCACAAGCCACGCGGCGTGGTCACGACGCGGCGCGATCCGGAAGGCCGGCCGACGGTCTACGACATGCTGCGGGATCTCGAGACGCACGTCGTGCCGGTGGGCCGGCTCGACTTTGCGACCAGCGGCCTGCTGCTCCTCACCAACGACACGCGACTCGCCGACTGGCTGACCGATCCGGCGAACGCGATTGTCCGCGTCTACCTGGTCACGGTGCGTGGACGGGTCGACCCGGACGCACTCGAGACACTGCGGCGCGGTATCGCGTCACGCGGCGAAGCGCTGCGGCCTCACGCCGTCACGCTTCGCAAAGCGTCATCGCGTGAGAGCCACCTCGTCGTCGAACTCGTCGAGGGTCGCAATCGCGAGATCCGTCGCTTGTTCGACGCAGTGGGTCACGCGGTGACGCGCTTGCGACGCGTGCAGATTGGCGGGCTCACGATCGACGGCCTGGCGCCGGGCCACTGGCGGCGCGTCGATCGCGACGAGCTCGAACGCGCGTTTCCCGGCGTCCGATTCTCCATTAGAAGCTTGCGACCGCTCGTCAGCGGCTGAGTAAAGTAATCGCCATGCTTCATCACCGCCACGTTCGTTCCACCCTCCTCGTCGCCGCTGCTGCACTGATCATCGCCGTGAGCAGTATCGCGACCGTACGCGCCGTCGCACCGACGGCGCCGGCGAATCTCGCCGCCAGCGTCAGCGGGCTCAACGTCACGCTCACGTGGGGCGCCTCGGCCAACGCGCCGACGCAGTACATCCTGCAGGCCGGGCTTCGCGCCCGGGCAGACCGCGATCACCGTTCCGCTCGCCGGGGTCGCAGACGTTCTTCAACGCCTCGGCGGGCGCCGGCACCTACTACGTCCGCGTCGTCGCGGTGAACGCGGACGGCACGAGCGCGCCGTCGAATGAAGTCGACGGTCGTGCTCACGAGCGGCTGTGCCGCGCCGAGCGCGCCGTTCAACCTGCGGGCGATGATCAAGGGCACCGAGCTCTACCTGTTCTGGCGGCGTCCGGCGGTCGGTTCGGTCTCGGGATACTCGGTGCAGGTCGGCAACGCGCCGGGACAGACGTTCACGCAGTTCCCCACCGCGGTCGACGACGCTCAACGCCAATGCGCCCGCCGGCACCTTCTTCGCGCGCGTCGTGGCCACCTCGCCGTGCGGCAACAGCGCGGCCTCGAACGAAGTGACCCTGGCGTTCCCGAGCAACAGCGTGCGCGTCGCCGATCCGGATCCGGGCACGACGCTCGGCTTCCCCGACGTGCAGGGCCTGATCGCCCGCATCAACAGCGAGAACGCCGGGCCTGCTCGTCACGCAGTCGTGCCCGCACGGGTCTGAAGTACAACAACAACCCGTGGCAGGACCGCATCGATCGATCGCCTGCGCGAGTACGACACGCGCTTCGGCTACAACGGCAAGCCGACGCGGACCGCGGCCGACAACGACGGCGTCCCGGTGACCGCCGCCGGCGACGAGTTCACGTACTTCGCCGGCGCCGGCATCGGCCAGGGCTCGCGCACGGTCTACGCGGTGGACATGCTCTTCAACCACTGCGGGCCGACGCCGGAGCTCACCTTCCGCAACTTCACGGGCGAAGAGGAAGCGTTCTGGTCAGGCGCCGGCCGGTTCGTGGGGATTGAAGCGCCGCCGCAGGAACAGTAGGCCCGGCCGAGCGCCACTGTCAGTTGCCAGTTGCCAGTTTCCAGTTCAAAGGGGCTCAGCTTGCGAAGCGTCGAGCTGAGAGCCCTTTGAACTGGCGACTGGAAACTGGAAACTGACGGGTCTTGACGCTTAGACGAAGAAGTCCCGCATCAACTGATCGTCCGCGACCCCGGGTGGGTTGTAGCGTGACAGGTCACTCACCCCGGCCTCTCGCAGCACCTCTTCGTCGATCAGGAATCGGCCCGAGTGACTCGCGGCTCGGGCGCGTCAAGATCCAGTGCGCCGCGTCGGCCATGATCGTCGGCGGCTGCGTGTGAAGCGGCGCGCGTCCTCGACCGGCAATCAGCCGGATGGCCTCGGTGTCGATCGCCGTGCGCGGCCACAGCGCGTTGACCGCGATGCCGTCGGCGCGAAACTCTTCGGCCATCCCGAGCGCGCACAACGTCATCCCGTACTTCGCCATCGTGTAGCCGACGTGCGGCGCGAACCAGCGCGCCTGCAGCGTCGATTCGAGCGGCGGCGCCAGGTTGAGGATGTGCGGGTTGGCGGCGCGCTTCAGGTGCGGAATCGCCTTCTGCGAACACAGATACGTGCCGCGGACGTTCACCTGGTGCATCAGGTCGAAGCGCTTCATCGGCGTCTCGAGGGTGCCGGTCAGCGAGATGGCAGAGGCGTTGTTGACGAGGATGTCGATGCCGCCGAACCGCGACACGGCCTGCGCGACCGCCGCCTCGACCTGCGCCTCGTCGCGCACGTCCATCGCCACCGGCAGCGCCTGGCCTCCGGCCTGGGCGATCTCGTCCGCCGCGCTGTAGATCGTGCCCGGCAGCTTGGGATGCGGCTCGACGGTCTTGGCGGCCACGACGATGTTGGCGCCGTCGCGTGCGGCGCGCAGGGCGATCGCCTTGCCGATCCCGCGGCTGGCGCCGGTGATGAAGAGGGTGCGGCGAATTTGCATGCGCCAATGTAGCCAGCATCGGAGGCCGGCGCCGTCGCGCGACTCGCTCCTGATTTACAGAGCCGCCAAAGCTGAGCCGCCACTGCGTCGAAGCGTTCGACGTTTACCGTGACGTCACCGAGCATCGTGGTGAGCAGCACCCATTGATGCCCGTCCAGTCGATACGTTTCGAGCGTCTCGATGAGCGGGTTGATCAGCCACAGGTGCGCGACGCCCTCGCGAGCATAAATGGCCTGCTTCTTCCCGCGGTCGATGCGCTCCGTCGCCGGAGAGAGGGTTTCGCAGACCCAATCGGGGGCGATGTCGAGAGACGCGCCGCGCGGCAAGTCCGGCAGCCGCGACCGTCGCCAGCCGGCGAGGTCTGGCACCAGGACATTCCCCGACAAATGAAGCTCGGGTTCCGCCAGAATCCACCAGCCGCCGGGGCCGCCTTGCCCCCAATCGAATGGGCTCACCAGGCCAGCGCTCAACCCGATGGTGGCAATCGCATGCGGCACCGCCGGGCGCGGCGACGTGTACAGCTCGCCGTCAATGATCTCAGCCACGAGCGTCTCCGGGACGGCGAGAAGGTCCTCGTACGTCGCCGGACGTCGGCCCGACGGAGCGCTCATGCCGCCAGTGTAGCAGCGCGCGAACGGCCGTGAGCGGACCGACCCACCAGTCCATGCGGCACGACACGCGCCCCTCGAGAGGGCTCTCGTCGTCCAGGCCTGGCCGGATGAAGCACCGTGCTTCTGGGAAGCGTGCTTCAACGGCATCGCGGAGCCGGCAGAGACACCGTTGCATGAGTTCAACGCGAGGATCAGCGTCGTCGCTCGCGATTGCGGCCAGGGCGGTCAGCGATCGCTCGATGCCAAGGAGTGCGACTTTCGCAGCGCAGAGGGCGTCGTGGTGACGGCCCGCCACCCCCTGTGCCGCTTCGGCCGCACTGAGAATGGCGCGGAACACCCGCGCCGGCGCAAGCACGTGATACCAGGTCACCACCTCGATCGCGGTCGGACCATCGTCGCGACGCAGGATCTGCGGCGGGAAGTCAGGTCGTGACGTGAGATACGCCGTGGCCAGCGCCATGTAGCTCCCGCCGAGGCGCTCGAGCGGATCGTCGAGTGTGAAGACCGCCCGCTGCCGCTCGGGATCGTGCGAGAGGACGGCCGCGATCTCCGGCGGCGATGCGCGCCCTTCAGCATCGGCAAGCGCCTGGATGAACAACAGACCGTCGCTGATGTCCTCGCCGGTAGCCTCGCCGGCGTGATCCCACACGCCGTTGATCTCGGCGGCATTCGTGCTGCGGAACGCGAGGCAGCGATCGGTGAGCCGGCAGTACATGCACCACTGGTCACATGTCAGATAGATGCCGGGAATCGGTTCAGGGCTGGGATTTTGGGGGCGGCGTGTCGCGAGCATGCTGCCGACCGGTGCACGCGGCGTTCCGATCGGGTTTTCGGGGGTTTTCGCTGGAGACGGAGTCGGAGATCGCAGGATGTGCGATCAGACAGGGGCCAGCGGATCGCAGGTTCTCGCGCACGGCGCCCTACGGTCCACAGTCGACGGTCGACGGTCTACAACGAGAATACGCCCGGGCCACCGTGCGGCAGCCCGGGCGTTCCTGAGAGCTGAGAGCCTGATCCCTGATCCCTACTCTACGTAGCTGTATCCGCAGTTCTCGCACACCCACATGCGGCCCTGCTTGTACATGTTGTAGCCGCACTGCGGGCAGACGCGGTATTCGCGGCCTTCCTTGTCGTAGAGCTTGCCGTCTTTCGACTTCTCGGGCTCGCCAAGCGGGTCGGCGGGCTTCTTCGGTTCGCCTTCTTCTCCGGCTCGGGCGCCGGCTTCGGCTTCTCTTGCGGCTGCTGGGCGAGAGCGGGGACGACGCTCAGGCCGAATGCGGCGGCGAACAGGCTGGATCCGCGGAGAAAGCTACGACGATCTACTGCCTCGCCGAAGCACTCTAGAGTCAGACACCGGTGCGCGAAGGCGGGAGCGTTTCCAATCGTGCGGTCATTCATGAGGACATTCCCTGGCAGTTTCCGAGCACAAAAAAAACCGGGTGAAGCGCTGCGGCTCACTGGAGGCGCCCCACCCGGTGCTTCCCCTCTGTCGTTGTGAGGACAGGATACGGCTGGATCCGCCGAAATCGATGTAACCCTTTGTATTTCTTTGCCTGTGATTGTGCGGCGTGGATCGGCAAAAACGCCAAGAATCCGGGCGTTTTCTGCGTGACGCAGCTCAGGACAGCTGAACCAGGACGATCTCGACCTCGCGGGCCTGCCGCTCAGCTGGCTGCCACTGCACGAGGATCGGGCTCTGATACGTGCCGCGCACGAGGCGGGCGCCGCGATCGGCTTCTGCCGACGCGAGGAACGACACGCGCCGCGACCGCAGGAAGCGGCGCGCCGGCACCGCCATCACCTTGGCCACGAGCCGCTCGAACGACGACTGATCGAGGCGCAGCGCCTCCATCAGCGAGTTCAGCATGTGCACGACGTCGTACTTCGCGTAGTTGAGCGTCTTGCCGGGAACGGCGAGCGGATCGTTCAGGACGTGCCGCGCCTTGATCCGCGCAAAGCGCAGCGGATCGCGCAGCACGTCGGCGAGGTCGTTCTGCATCAGCAGCGTTTCGTACTCGTTGACGGTGAGGCCGACGTTGCGTTCGTTGGGGTTGAGGACGAGATCGACGCGCGCGTGGCGGAGGCCGCTCCTCGCGACGATCTCGTTGACGGTCTCGAGCAGCCCGAGCCGCGGATCGGCCAGATTGACCGAATCCACCGGGTGCTTCGAGACCGGAATCGTCACCGCCGTGCGCTCGACGACGTGTTCCTCGTCGTAGGCGAGGACCGTCGTCGTCCGCTGGCGGCGGACGGCCTCGCTCATGCCATCGAGCTCGATGAAATAGACCGGCGACTCCGGCCGCGAGCGATAGGTCACGCAGTTGCGGAGGCCGGCGCCGATGAAGGTGAGGTGCGAGTCGCCGTTCTTCGGCTCGACCTCCTTCTGCGCGTCGCTCAGTTCGGAGCGCAGCTCCATCCGATCGTGCCGGTAGCCGCCGCCCTGCGGAAAGAGGGCGTGGAAGGTCCGGAAGAACTGCGACAGCAGGTCCTGGCTGTGGCGCATCCGCGCCGACAGGCTCTGATCGAGATACCCCGCCGTCGTGTGGAACGAGCAATACAGCGTGCGGCGATGCCGGCTGAGGAGATCTCCCGCTTCATCGGCGATGCGGGAATTGACGTCGATCGCTTCGAAACGGCGCTGGGGGGCGAGGGTGAGTTTGAGCTCGGTGGGGTGTGTCCCCATCAGCCTCCAGTTTACATGAGTTTTACTGAGCCGTCGGGACGAAAACTGCCTGCGGGAACTGCAGGTAACTGCCCATCCCGCAAGGCGATACGACGAAGACGGCGCGCGATCCGGATAACATCGGCCCGGATCGCAGCCGTGCTTTCGGCTATCAGCTTTCAGCGTTCGGCGGGAAGCCGAGAGCCGAGGCCGTAGCCGCCGTGGCCGGCTTAGAACTCGTAGCGCAGCGCGAACTGCATACAACGGCCCGCCTGTGCGTCGCAGGTGGCCAGCGTGCCGTTGTACTTGCCGAAGCCGCCGACGTCCGGCGTCGACCGACAACTGGCCGACGTCGAACTTCGGCGTGTTGGTCACGTTGAAGATGTCCCAGCGGAAGCGGAGGCGGTGATCGGAGATGCCCGACTCCCAACGCCTTGCTGATGCTCGTGTCGATCGTGAAGTAGCCGTCGCCGCGCAGCAGGTTGCGGATGCCGGCTTCGCCCGGCAGCTGCGCGCCGGAAGTAGGTCAGCGCATCCGTCGCGTCGGCGAACGGGCTCGGCCGGTTGTCCACCGCGTTCAGCGTCGTCTCGGTCTCCGGCAGCCGGCCCGGATCCACGAGCATCGGCGTTGCCGGTGAGGTTCCAGTTGGTCGCCCAGCAGGAGCGGCAGTTGGCGACGTTGAACGGGAAGCCGCTCGTCAGCCGCATCAGGCCGGCCACCGACCAGTCGCCGATCAGGCCGTTGACGAAGTTGTTGACGCTGCCGCCCCAGCGCTTGCCCTGACCGAACGGCAGCTCCGCCAGGCCGTTGATGTTGATCTGATGGCGCACGTCGAAGTCGGACGTGCCGTAATTGAGCTCGGGATCGAACGAGTTGATCAGGAA
Organism: uncultured Acidobacteriota bacterium; assembly: GCA_963841895.1. Classification (GTDB taxonomy): domain Bacteria; phylum Acidobacteriota; class Vicinamibacteria; order Vicinamibacterales; family UBA2999; genus JACCSI01. The sequence goes on along the minus strand of CAWJEO010000032.1, from coordinate 89,356 downwards.
GCCCGAGTTGCCGCCGTTCGAGAAGTTGCCGAACGCGCTGCCGCGCTCGACCTGCGACCCCATGTCCTCGGACTTCGACAGCGTGTAGTTGATGTCGAACTGCGTGCCGCCCGGCATAGCGCTTGCGCAGCGTCAGCAGCATCGCGTGATAGTTCGAGCGGCCGATCGAGCTGATCGCGGCCAGCGAGTCGTACTGCTCGGCGAAGTACGCGTACGGCCCGAAGACGCTGCACGCCGGGCTGCACGACGTATCGAGGTCGTAGAGCGCGGTGATCCAGTCCGGACCGTTCTGCATGTAGGCGCGGGTGATCGCCTGCGTCGCCGTCAAGCCGCCGCCGGCCGCCGCCGGGAACAGGTTCTCCCAGTACGCGACGTGCGGGCAGGGCCGCGTAGGCCGCGGCCGGCGAGTTGCCGGTGATCCCGCGGGCCTGGGCGGCCTTGATGATCGCCTGAGCGGCGGTGAAGTAGTCGCTGCCCGACTCTCGTGTCCACGAGGTTGAGCGGCATCGCGATATCACGACGCACCAGCAGGTCGCGGCCGAAGCGTCCGAGGTAGCCGACTTCCATCTGGAAGTTGCGGCCGAGATCGCGGCCGACGACGGCGCTCAGCATGTGCGCCGACGGCGTGATCAGCGTGTCGTCGATGCTCTGACGTGATGACGCCGGCGCGGCGCGGCGGCGTCTGCGGGAAGCCGCCGGGCGGCGCGGCCGGCACGGTCGGCGGCAGCGTCGTGGTGTCGACGAAGCGGACCGCCGGATTCTCCTCGTACGGCGCGCCGAACGGGCTGCTGATCGTCGTCGACATGCCGAACGCGAAGCCCTCGTCGAAGTTGGTGGCCAGGCCGAGGCCGACGCGATCGAACACCTTGGTGTAGCCGCCGCGGACGATCAGCGCTCCGTCGCCGGTCAGCGTGCGCAGGAAGCCGCCCTCGGCGGTCGGGCTCCACGCCACCGCCACGCGCGGCGCGAAGTTGTTCTTGTCCCACGCGTAGAAGCCCGGGCTGGTTGTTCGTCGGGCCCGGCGAGATCGAACGTCACGATGTGGGCTGCGCGTTCGACGGGAATGCCGTTGCTTCATGTTGGCGACGCGCTGCGTCGAACCACTCGCCCATGCTGATCGTCGGCGCCACCTGCAGGCCGTTGACCTCGTAGGGCGGTGAGGAGAGGCCGTAGCGCACGCCGGCCGTGAGCGTCAGGTTCGAGCGGAGCTGCCAGCTGTCCTGCACGTAGAACTCGTACTCGTCGGACGGCGATCGTCCGCGCGACCGCGCGTGCCGGGCTGCTGCGGCACGCCGTCGCGGTCGTAGTTGGCGCGCTGCGTCGACTGCGAGACGACGCCGAGGATGTTGAGCCACGCGTCGGCGTAGCCGGCCTGACCGGCGCCGGCCACCGCCGGAAGCTCCGAGCAGACGGGCCACGGTGCAGAACGCGCTGCCCGGCATGTTGCGCCGGCCGATGCCGGCCACCCACGACGGATTGATCGTCGCGCTCAGGTACGAGCTCTGGAACCGCTCCTTCGGCACGCGGCTGAAGCGGATGTTGGTGCCGACCTTCAGGCTGTGCGCGCCCTTGAACCACTGCAGGTCGTTGACGAAGTTGTGCGTGTTCGGCTCGCGCGCATCGGTGAACGTCGAGCCGACCGCGTCGAACGGATCGATGAATCGGAACGTCACGTAGTTGCTGTTGGTGCGGCCCGCGTTCGCTTCGTCGATGCTGCGTCATGCCGTAGCGGAAGCTGTTGGTCAGCCGCGAGCTCAGCACCGTGTCGTAGCCGAGCGCCAGGCCGAAGTTGTTGAAGAGCCGCTGCCGCCGCGCCTCCTGACCGGGGAACTGCGACGGATCGTTGATGGTGTCGTCCTGCTTGCCGAAGCGGCCGAACAGCTTGTGGTTGCCGCGACTCCGACAGGTTGTAGTCGACGCGGCTGATGAACGTGTAGAACTGGTTCTCGATCGGCGACGCGAAGCGGAACGCAGTCGATGTTGTTGGGACGCTGCCCGGCTCGTTCGGCGACGGGAACTGCGCGAAGTACGTGCGACGCCGCCCGGCTCGGCCCGATGCGCAGCGGATCGATGGCCGCGATGTCAGCGGGCGTCATCCCGTACCAGCCCGTTCGGCACGGTGTGGTTGTTGGCGAACCCGCGGACGCGTGCCGCCGGGGCAGAGCGCGCGCCACGGCGCACTGATACATCAGCACGCCGTCACGGAACGAGTTGCGACGGCACGCCGCGCACGACCGGGCTCTCGCTCTGCTCCTTCAGGCGCTCGAGATTGCCGAAGAAGAACAGGCGGTTGCGCTGGATCGGCCCGCCGAACGAGCCGCCGTAGATGTCCTTGTCGAGCTTCGGCGCCTGCTCTCCTTGCCGGCCTGCAGCTGCGAGAGCTTCAGGAAATACTCGTTGCTCGACGTCGCCGTGCGGCGGAACGTCCAGTAGCCCGAGCCGTTGAACTGGTTGGTCCCGCTGCGCGTGACCAGCGACACCTGCGGGCCGCTCGATCGGCCGCTGTCGGCGTTGTAGTTCGACGTGCTGACGCGGAACTCCTGCAAGGCTTCCTGCGTCATCCGCACCGCCGACGTGTAGGCCGTCTGGAGCTGCGGATCGTTGACGTCGACGCCGTCGAGCGTCACGTTCTGCTGGTCGGCGCGCGCGCCGGCCACCGCGCCGTAGCGCGGGTCGTCGGTCGTCGGAGTTCTGCACCGGAATGAAGACCGCGCCGGGCTGCAGGCTGAGCAGCTGAACGACGTTCTGCGCCTCGATCGGGAGGTTGCGAATCTGCTCGGCTCGAGATCGGCGTTGCCGAGGCTGGCGTCGGTGGTGTTGAGCGTGACGGTCTGCGAGACCACCGAGACGGTCTCGTTGACGCCGCCCAGTTCGAGCGTGGCGTTCTGCCGGACCGTGACATCCACGGCAAGCGGGATGTCCTCGGTGAGCGAACGTCTTGAAACCCGCCAGCTCGACCTTGAGGTTGTAGCGGCCCGGGCGCATGTTGACGAACCGGAACGCGCCGCGATCGTCGGAGACCGTGGCTCTGCGCGACGCCGGTCTGTCGATTGGTGATGGTGACGCTGGCGCCCGGCACCACCTGCTTCTGCTGGTCCGTCACCTCGCCGACCAGCGACGCCGTTCCGGCCTGCGCCCAGGCGGACGCGGCAATGCCACGAGCAACCAGGACGTCACCAGACACACTCCGCACAGCCGCGTGACAGACGACATACCGCCCTCCCCCCTCTGGCGATACACGGTCGCAACGGGCCATCCCGGCGCCGTCTTCGTCACGTCAGACACGAGTCGTTACAACCGACGTAAATTTCGAGCTGTTTCAGCCCTGGCATTGGGGTAAATAGAACGTCAACGGCGTAGAGTCAAGGAAGAAACGCAATGCCGAGTCTCCCTGACGCGACCGCCGCGGCGCTATCCTCGCGGCTGCCGCCGTCGCGCAAGTCAGCCGCCCAGGACGTCGTTTTCCGTACCGGTGTCGACCTCGTCACCGTCGATGCGACCGTGCTGGCGGCGACGGACGGCCGGTCAAGGGCCTCGGTGCCGGCCGACTTCGTGCTCAAAGTCGACGGCCAGGTCCGCCCGGTCGTCTCGGTCGAGTTCGTCGACCATGCCACCTCGGCCACGCGGCGCGCGCGCCGATCGCGGCGCGGCACTTCACGACCGAACGAAGACATCGACGCCGGCCGGCTCGTCGTCGTGGCCGTCGATCAGACGCACATCCGCCGGCTCGAGGGACGCCGGCGCATGACGGCGGCGGCGCGCTTCATCGACAGCCTCGATCCGCTCGATCGGGTCGCGGTCACGTCGCTGAGCCGGCATCGGGCACCGTCGAGCTTCACGCGCGATCGCCCGGCCCTCAAGCGGCGGCTCGAGCGCGATCGTCGGCCAGGGCGATCCGGTGTTCCTGCAGTTCAACATCGGGCTCGCGAGGCCGTCGAGATTGCCGACGGCGGCCGCGCGCGGCTGACGGACGTCGTGCTGCGCGAATGCGGCCGATCGCTCACCGAGTACATCAATCCAGACCGCGCGCGGTCGACGATGCCGCGGCGGCCGCGATGCGTGTCCGGAGCAGGTGGAACAGGAGGCGCGGGCGCTGTCGCAGCACGCGCGCACGCAGGCGCGCATCTCGCTCGACGCGCTCGAGGCGCTCGTCGCGGCGCTGAAGCCGCTCGACGGACCGAAGACGGTGGTGCTCCTGTCCGAAGGGATGGTGCTCGATCCGCGCCTCGTCGACACGTCGGAGCTCGCGGCGGCGGCGCACGACGCGCGGGTCGCGATCTACGCGCTGCACATCGACGTGCCGCTCTTCGAAGCGTCGCAGGATCGCGTCTCGCCGACGCTGCTGCGCGACCTCGCGCTCGGCGGCGACGGCCTCTCGCGGTTGACCGGCGCGACGCGCGGCGCGGTGTATCGGCTGGTCGGCAGCGATCCGGCGCCGTTCGCGCGGATCGCGCGACGAGCTCTCCGGCTATTACCTGCTCGCGTTCGAGGCGGTCGAGCGCGATCGCGACGGCAAGCATCCATCGCATCGACGTCTCGCTCGCGACGGCGGCGCGACCGCCTCCGGGCGCGCCCGGCGTTCCGCATGCCGGTGATCCGGCCATCGGCGGCGCTGCAGCAGCAGGATCTGAGCCTGCCTGCTGCGCGGCGCCGAACCGGCAACCGAGCTGCCGGTCCGCGTCGCGACCTACACCGTATCCCGAGCCGGCGTCCGATCAACCTGCGCGTCGTCGTCAGCACCGAGGCCGAGGACCGGAGCCGCGCGAGCGGTGCTGCTCGGATACGTGCTCACCGACGCGCGCGGCGTGATCGTCGCCAGCGGCGCGCAGACCGCGCCGCAGGGCCACATGCGTTCAGCACGGTGGTGCCGCCCGGCGACTACACGCTGCGCGTCGCCGGCATCGATCCGCTCGGGCCGGCGCGGCCGCGTCGAGCGGCCGTTCGCGTCCAGATCGATCGCCGGGCCGCGAGCTTGCGCACCAGCGACCTGATTCTCGCGCCGGCACCGGCGAGCGCCGAGCGATCCACTGCAGCCGATCATCGATCGCGTCGACCGGTCACGCGGCTGGTCGCCTACCTCGAAGTGCAGGCCGTTCGACCCGCCGCGGCTCGACGGCGCCTCGTGCGCGTCGACATGACCGACTCGACGCGGGCATCGTCCGCGTCACCGCGACCGCGCGGTCGATCGCACCAGGACGGCACGTGGGGTGTGGCGCGGCCGAACTTCCGCTCGTGCGGCTCGCCCCCGGGCGCTTCGTCGCCGAGGCGCGATCTTGGCCGGCACGCGAGAGCTCGGCCCGCATCGCACGGCCATTTACTTACGATCCGTAGCTGTCATCTGGTGATCTGGTGATCTGGTGATTTGGTGATTTTGGGGATCCGGAGCATTCAGATCGCCAGATCAATAGATCATCAGATCGCCAGATGTCAGGCTGCTGTTCGTCTCAGTTCCTTTTGCGGCGCCCGAACAAGCTCGTACTTGCCGCTCTTGAGCTCTTCATCGAACCGCTTGCCAATCGACGCGATGAGGCCGGTGGTGTCGCTCGCCCCGGTCGGCATCGCAATCGACACGTAGTCCGAGTCCGTCGCTCGCCATCACGCTCACCTCGACGCCGTTGACGAGGAAACCGTGGCTGAATTCGTCCGGCCCGTTGCCGGGCAACGCCTCTGCCTTGAGCGCTGAGACCAGCCATTCCTCGAGGGCGACGCGCAGCGCCGCGCCGGCCGGCTCGAGCTGGTAGTGCGAATAGTCGTTCTCGTTCGAGTACTCGCCGCGATACGGCAGCGGGACGAAGTCCCCGCGGACGACGAGCCGATCGATGCCGTCGCTCCCCCGCTCCCATTCGAAATGGTGGAGCAGCCACGCCGGGTCGAGCTGATCGAAGTTGGCGAAGCGCATCCGCGGACGGTCGATGGGCAGGAGCGCGTGGCTGGCCGCTGACCGTGTCGGTCACCCCAATTGCCGCTCGTCGTCGGAGCCGCTCGTGTACCACGCGACGCTCTTTTCGTCGGGCGAGACGCCGAGGGGCGGCACGTTGACGTTGGGCGACTCGTTCGACGGCCCGACGAGCCTGACCGTCCGCAGCGATCATGCTCCGCGTGTCGAGGATGGCGTCGGCGAAGACGTAGAGCCCGGGTGTGGCCATCGCCTCGCGGTCAATCCAGCCAGCCACGTGGACGCGGTCGCGCGCCTCGATGTAGCGAGCGCGATCGGTGGTCAACAGGTCGCCGTCGCCCGCGTTCGCACAGCGGACATCGGCTGGATCGCTGACCTTGCCGTCGGCTGCGGTCACGAGCACGGCAGGCGTTATAGCTGGCCTGCTCGCCGAGCTTGACGACGAGCGCCGGCACGGCGCCGCCGACGACCGCGACGCCGTCGAGCTGCTCGAGGCCCTCCACTGGCTGGCCCTGATGGCGCACCGCAAAGGTCGTGCGCGCAGCGAAACCATCCGCCGTCGGAGACGTTGTAGAACCCGGAGACCATCAGGTCGATGTCGAAGGGGCCGGCCTTCTGCGTGCGCAGCGGATCGCTGGCGCGGACGACGCGATAGCGCATCGTGAACTGATCGGGCAGCGGCGGCTGTCCCTCCGGCGCCTGTGGATACCAGGGGCTCCATTCCATGTCGCGCGCTGACGGCGAGCCCGGCAGCGGCGTCAGCAGGCCCATCAGCATCTTGTCGCCGACGCCGGCGTCGATCACCTTCTTGCCCCGCGCCGTGAAAATCTCGACGGCGCCGGGAACGATCCACCGCCCGTCCTCGCGCCGCAGATCGTCGATCCAGAGCGGCCCTTCTGGCTCTACGCGCTCGGTCGTGCTGAACGGCGCGGTCGCGGCCATCCGCACGTACGGCTGGCCCGGCAGCGCGCGCAGATCGGTCGTGTCTCCCGCCGGCGACCGCAGTTCCACGAGCAGCACGAGCGTCTCGCCGTCGATCTCCGGCGGAATGTCGGCGAACACGCGGGACACGCCGGCGATCGCCAGCAGGATGATCGCAACCGTCGCGAGCGCGTTCCGAGGCCCTTCAGGAATGTCGGCTGCGGGCGCGCCGCGGTGATTCTCGCGACGATCAGCCCGAGAATCGTCCCGGCCATGCCGCCGAGGAGCGCCATGCCGACGACGAAGAACCCGCAGCCGCCTTCGAACGACGAGATGCTGTACCACTCGACCGCGAGCGCCGACACGAAGCCGGCCCGGCGAGACCGGCAATACCGGTGAGCAGCGCAATGACGAGGGAGAGAGAGCCAGCTCAAGGTGCGGGAGAGGCCGCCAGCGGAGAAAACGAGGGTGCGGGGTGCAGGGCGCACCCCGACACCAATCCGACTACTTCAGGTGCTTGCCGACCAGTTTGGTCATCTCGAACATGTTGGCCTGCGCCTTGCCGCCGAACACGGTCTTGAGTTTGTCGTCGGCCTTGATCATCCGCTTGTTCTTCGGGTCCTGCAGATTGTTCTTCTTGATGTATGCCCAGAGCCGCTTGGTGACTTCGGTGCGAGGGATCGGGGTTGCACCAACGATCTCCGCCAGCGCAGAACTGGGCGTGACCGGCTTCATGAATGCCGCATTGGCTTTGCGGGCGGGAGCCTTTTTCGCGGACTTCTTTGCACTCTTCGCAGCCTTGGCCGTCTTCGCGGCCTTCTTCTTAGCCATCCGATCTCCTTTGAAAGGCCTGCAGGGGTATGACGCCCCGCGGACCATGAGAAGACTACACCCAATTTCGCGATTTAGCACCCTGCGTTCTCGTCGGAAAATCGCGTTTTTCGAGAGGAGAACCAGGGCTTCGAGCGCCTCGGCGGCGGCGGCACCGGCACGAACACATGGTCGTGTCGACCGCGGCGACGACATTGCAGCTGATGCCGCGGTCGGCGAGCGCTCCCGCAACGGCGGCGGTGAGGCCGACCGCTTCGAGGTCGGAGTAGACGGTCAGCGTGATCCAGGTGGCCCGGAAACGCGGCTCCAGGCTGCGCGCCAGCGCCTCGTTCTCCTCGAGAATCACGGTCCATCCTCCGGTTCACGGAACGTCGCGATCGCCGGAAGCCCGTCAAATCGGTGTCCAGCGGCACCTGGCAATAGACGTAATGCCGGACCCTGGCACTTCACGAGCGGAGGAGCGATTCACTCGTGGAGGTGCATCCTTAGTTTCAATTGCAGCCAGTCCAGGGGCCTCAGCTTCGCAATCCGGCAGATCCCTTGGAACTGCAACTGACATTGACGCTCGCCACGCGCCGCGCTAAGGGCGGAAGAGTCTGTTCACCTTCACCACGAGCGCGCGATTCCGGAGCGCGGTCAGGTCCCGCGGCGCGTCGGTGTTGTAGTCGTCGGTGTAGACGACGAAGAGCTCGCTGCCGGGAAGGTATTCCCAGCGCAGGCGGAGGTTGCTGCCGACCGATCGCGTGGCCGAGTTGTACTGCGCGATGCCGCTCACGAACATGCGCGGCGTCAGCGTGTAAGTCACGCGGCTGCGGACGACGGTGGCCGTGAACGAGCCCTGCGGCAGATCGACGAGGTTCAGCGCCAGGCTCGGCTCGACTGACAGCTGCGGCGTGATCTGCAGCCGAGCCGTGTTGACCGCAATCGACTGGCGATCGCCGCCGTAATACGGTCCAGTCTCGAACACCACCTGCCCGGAGATCTTCCGCTGCTGGCCGCCGGTGTACGAGCAGCTGCAGCGTGCGGAAGTCGTACGGCGCCGACCGGGATGCGAATGCCGGGATAGACCTCGAACGAGCGCACCGGCCGGTCGAAGTTGTCGGTGAACGTGACGCCGGCGACGTCGCTGTTGGTGAACTCGGTCTGGAACTGCCCCTGCAGATCGCGCGTCTCCAGTTGATTCGCGTTGTTGGTGATGTAGCTGACGCTCCCCAGCATCGTCAGCTTTCGCACGTGCGGAATCGCCGTCGGCCGCGGGCTGAAGCGCGCGAGCGCGAAGTTGCGGCGCATGTTCGGTGCGCCGCAGGAATCCGACCTCCGGCAGGAAGTTCGGCTCCACGACGAGACGATCCACCTGCAGGCCGTAGCGATCGGCGTTGTAGTCGAAGAAGCCGCGATAGCTCAGGTTGTCGCCGCTCTTGCCGTCGCTCCGTCGTGCCCGCGAGGTAGGTGTCGATGCGGACGTTCTGGTAGAAGGAGAACGTCGCGTCCACGCCGTAGCCGTCGTTCGAACCGACCACGCCTGGCGTCGCCGAGCGATGCGTGAACATGCCGCCGATGCTGCTGCGGCGGAGGATGTCGCGCTTGCCGCGGATGACGCGTGAAGTTCGACGACTCCTCGAGCGCGGTCGCGTCGTTGTTGCCGGTCTGGACGTTGAGCACGCCGAGGGTGACGCCGGCGACCTTGCCCGTCAGCCGCCCGCCGGCGCGCAGCGGCATCTCGCGGCCGCCGTCGAGACCGATCCGGCGGCTGAAGAACAGGTACGGCGTGTCGCCGCTGCCGGCCGCCAGGCCCGCGCTCGCACGTCCGGCAAACGCGAAGATGCCGAGCCCCTCGAGAAAGAAGTCGCGCTTCTCCGGGAAGAACAGATTGAAGCGCGTGAGGTTGACCTGCTGCTCGTCGACCTCGACCTGCGCGAAGTCGGTGTTGACGGTCAGGTCCGCGGTGAGGTTCGGCGTCAGGCCCGTACTTCACGTCCGCGCCGGCGCGCAGCGTCCCGTCGTTCTGCTGCCGCGGCGTCGCCGGTGTTGTCGGTCGCGACGCCACCGAGCGCGTACGGCTTCAGCTCGATGTTGCGGCTGCCCGACGGCGCCTCCAGCCCGATCAGCGTCGCCGCTGACGACATCTTGGTGATTCCGCGGAACGTCGTCAGCGCGCGCGGCACCTGCGCGAGATACGACCACTCGTTCTTCCAGCGGACGACGCGGCGCAGATTGATGCCCCAGGTCTGCGCGCGGCCCGGCTGATAGCGGAGCGACTTGAACGGAATCGCCATCTCGATCGTCCAGCCGCCCTCGAACGTGCTCGTCTTGACGTTCCAGACCGTGTTCCAGTCGGTGTTCGGCGCGCCCTCGTCGGTGACCTGGCTGTCGGCGAGGCCGCCGATCGGATTGGCGTAGAAGATGTAGCCGTTGCGGCGATCGTGGAAGGTGTCGAACAGCACGAGGAACGTGTCGTTCTGGCGGAGCTGGTTGGTGTCGCGCCGCATTTCGTTGGCGACGCGCCGTTCGGGATGGCTCTCCCAGCAGCGAGCGGAGACGTAGATGTAGTCCTCGTCGAAGAAGACCCAGGCGTCGGTCCGCTCGGTCGCCGGCTTGCGCTTCGTCGGGCTCCTGCTGGACGAAGCCGGTGATGGCCTCGGTCGCGGCGTAGATCGCTTCGTCGAGCCGGCCGTCGATGCGGAGCGGCTCGACGGCGCGCGTCGCGCGCACCGTGATCCGGCCGTCCGCGTCGCTTCTGCACGATCGCGTCGGAACCGACCGGTGGAGCCGCGGCCGCCGCGGCGCGAAGGGCGGGCCGGCCGACGTGCGGACGAGCGTCGGAACGGTCAGGAGGATCAAGAGGCCGAAACCAGGCCCGGCCGAGCGCCGATCGGCATGAGCAGCGCATGCTATCAATAGTCACTTGCATTTCGCAAGTGACATGCTAGATCGCTTCGCCGGATCATGACCCGGTTACGATCCGCCGAGCGCCGCAAGCCTCCCGTCGGCGCCCCGCGATCGCGCTGCCCGGTCGCCTGCACGCTCGACGTCGCTCGGCGATCGCTGGTCGCTGCTCGTCGTGCGCGATCTCATGCGCGGGAAACGGCGCTTCGCGGAGTTCGTGGCGTCGCCGGAAGGCATTCCCACCAACATCCTCACCGAGCGGCTGCAGCGCCTCATCGACGCCGGCGTGATTCGCGCCGAGCGGTACAGCGAGCATCCGCCGCGGCTGCAATATGCGTTGACGAGAAAGGTGAAGACCTGCGGCCCGTGATGCGGGCGATGGTGGAGTGGGGAGTACGCCACGCCGGCGGCCGGGTGCCGCCCTTCGCTCGGCTCAGGCAAGCCGCCGGTCGTGGCCCGCCCGTCAACGTGAGTCGACGGGCCCGTATGTCTACGCTGTCTTCGATCGAATCTTGCGGCCTTCAGCTTCGCGCTCGAACCGGTTGAGGCGAAGCCACCACTTCTTGGCTTCCTTCGCCGTCTTGCCCGAGCTCGCCGCCCAGCGCTTGAGTACTTTGGCAGTCTTCTGGTTCACGTTCCGTCCTTTGGCCTACCAGCCTAGTGGACCCGCGCGTGTCCAGCGTGTCTGCAGCCGCGCTTACGCGCCCGGCGCGCGGTAATTCACGTTCTTCTTGCAGGCGGCGTCCATCTCTTCGGGCGTGATTAACGGCACCGTCGCAGATTCACCACGCCTGACGCGTTGACGGCCATGCTCAACGCCAGCCCGGACGACCGCGTCCGGCACATCGACGATGACATATGCGTCGGCATCGCCGTACGCGAAGTAGAACGCTTCCATCTTCCCGCCCATCCCTCGATCAGTTTCTGGACGGCGGCGCGACGCGCCGTTCCGCCTTCCTTGATGAGTCCCTTCGCGCCGTCCGCGGTGTACGACGCCTTGATCAACATCTTCGGCATATCCGTCTCCTCTTGCGCATGTTCCGAGCGCGCGGTAGCTACTGCCGTAGGCGTTGCAACCGCCCTGAGTTACCAAGGGCAGTTGGCACACCGGATGGCCGACTTCTGCGGCCTGTCACCGCCGGCGGCGCTTGTCGCCGGTCTGCTCGCGCTCGCGGTTCAGCTCGACGATGTCCACGCTGTCGGCGGAGCGGCCGAGCAGGTGGCGCGCGAAGTAGTCGCCGCGCAGCCAGTTCACGTAACCCGACACCGGCTGGAACGAATGGCGCACGCCCGGCAGCACGAACATGTCGAAGCGCTTGTTGGCCTTGATGAGCGCATCGGCCAGCCGGTAGGTGTTGGCCGGATGGACGTTGTTGTCGATGTCGCCGGTGATGAGCATCAACCGCCCCTTCAGGTTCGCGGCCAGCTCGGAGTTCTTCTCGATCTCGTATTCGAAGCTGACCTGGCCGTCCTTCTCGACTTCGCGGACGCCGTGGTGCTTCTCGCTCCAGCTGTTGTTGTAGATGTTGTTCTCGTGGTTGCCGGACTCGGACCACCCGACCTTGAAGAAGTCCGGGTAGACCAGCATCGCCGCCGCGGTCATGAATCCGCCGCCCGAGTGGCCCCAGATGCCGACCCGGTTGATGTCCATGAAGGCATGCCGCTTGGCGAGCTGCTCGATCGCGGCCTTCTTGTCCGCGAGTCCGTAGTCGCGCAGGTTTCCGTAGCCGTAGTTGTGGTACCACTTCGAGCGCTGCGGGTGGCCGCCGCGATTGCCCACCTCGATCACGATGAAGCCGAACTGGGCCAGCGCGACGTTGTTGCTGCGCGGGTTGAACGTCTTGGTGACGCTCTCGGTCTGCGGCCCGGGATAGACGAACGCGATGATCGGATACTTGCGCGCCGGGTCGAAATCGAACGGCTTGTACATCACCCCGTAGAGATCCGTGATCCCGTCGTCGGCCTTGACCATGAACGGCTCGGGGAACTTGAAGCCGACGTCGAGCAGCGCGCCGAGATCCGGCGTCTCGATCTTCAGCACCTCGAGCCGAGGCCGTCGTACAGCGTCGATTCCGGCGCGCCGTTGACCCGCGACGCGTTGTTGACGAAGAAGCGCGCCGAGTCGGTCATCGACACGCTGTGCGAGGCGTCGCCCGGGTTGAGCAGCTTGAGGCCGGTGCCGTCGAACCCGACGCGGTAGAGGTGCGTGTAGTACGGATCCTCGCCCTTCTCGCGGCCGCCGGCGTTGATGTAGAGCACGCGCGCCTTGTCGTCCACGCCCTCGATGGAGGTGGCGACGAACTCACCTTCGGTGATGCGATTCTTGAGCGCCCCGGTCGTGGCGTCGTAGAGATAGAAATGACCCCAGCCGTCGCGTTCGGACCAGAAGACCATGTCGGCGCCGCCGTTGACCAGGCGCAGCGGCTTCGACTCGACGTAGGTGTTCAGTCGCTCTTCGATGAGGGTCTTCACTTCGCCGGTCGCGGTATCGGCAACCACGACGTCGAGCCGGTGCTGATCGCGGCTCAAGCGCGTGAAATACAGGCGCGCGGGGGAATCGCTTACCCACTCGGCGGGAATCGGGCGGCGCGGGTCGCGCTGGACGTTCGTGCGCGGCGCCCGGGTCGAGATCGACAGCGTCTGATCGGTGAAGAGGTCGTCCTTGACCGTGACGCGCTGGCGCGACACCCGATCGAAGACGTGCAGCTCGGACTGCGGAATGTTCTTCTCGCCGGGCATCGCGTAGCGGTAGGTCTCGATCGACGGCCGCGGCTGCGCCAGGGCATTGATGACCCACAGATCCTGCACCTTGCGGGCATCCCGCCGAATCATCGCGAACTTGTTCGAGTCGCGTGACCACACGAGCGTGATCGCCGGCATGCGCGCGTTCTGGTCGGTCGAATCGCGCTCGTCGTCCTGCTGCTGCTCGACGCCGGTCTCGTCGCGCTCCTGCTGTTGCTGCTGCTGTTCCTGCTCGCGCTGCTGCTGGATCTCGCGGGCCGATCGCGCGTAGCTGTAGTGCTCCTCGCCATCGGTCGTCAGCTGGACTTCGACGATGGTCGGGTCGTCGGCCTTTTTGAGCGCCTTCGCGTAGTTGTCGGCGTCCATCATGAAGAGGTTGTGGCGCCTGGCGAAGACGACGGTGCGACCGTCGGGCGAGAGCGCGACCCAGCGCGGCGGCCGCGGCTCGTTGTAGTCCTCGCTGACCAGCCCGACCCGCGCCGTCGCCAGGTCGTACTCGAAGCGCAGCGTCTTGTTGCGCGGAGCCGCCGGGCGCGCCGGCGTGCCAGCCTGTGCGCCGCGCCCCTGCGGGTCGTCGTCGTCGGGCTGCTGCTGGCGCGTGCCCTGCTCGGTGGTGCTGCGCGGCGGCGGGGTCGAGACGCTGGCGTTGGCCGGCACCTGGACGTCGAACTCGAACGCCGTGTCGTTCCTGACGAATCGCACGGTCGTGAACGGCAGGTGCTGCGCGTCGTACGGAATGCGCGTGATCGAGGTGAGCGCGGCCGCCATCTTCGCGTGATCGAACAGCGGCGCCCTGGTCCGCTTGACCGGATCGACCAGGGTGAATCGCCGGCCCTGCCTGGTCTGGTAGGCGTACCAGAAGCGGTCGCTCGACTCGAGCCAGCGCGGCGTGACCGTCGTATCGAACACGAGCTTCGCGACCTTCTGCGACGTCCACTGGGCCGCCAGATCGTAGTTGGGGGCTGGCGCGACCTCGCTGCGTTGTGCGCGCAGCGTCGGCGCCAACCCACCGCTGAGGACAATCGCACAGACCGCGATCGCCGTCGTACGAACCGCGTTGCGGCGACGGCCGTGCTGAGAGATCGGATGCAACATCGCTGGCTCCTGTTTCTAGTCCCTAATCCCTAATCCCTGATCCCTAATCCCTGATCCCTGATCCCTGATCCCTGATCCCTGATTGACCCACGCCACGAACGACTGCCACCGGGTCTCCCAGGCGGCGAGCGCCGCACGCTTCTCCTCGTCGCTCATCGCCGAGTAGATCAGGGAGTTCATCGCCAGCTGCTTCAGGCTCCGAAGGTCGAGGCCCCAGGCCATGAACGCCACATAGAAATCGTGCGAGAGCGAGTGGCGCATGATCGCCGGATCGTCGGTCGAGAGCACGACCGGCAAACCGGCATTGATGTAGAGCACGGCCGGATGATTCCTGAGATCCGGCACGTAGCCGAGCATCTGGTTGCTGAGCGGACACACTTCGACCGCGATGCCGCGCTCCTTGACGATCTCCATCAGCCGCGGGTGCTTGTAGAGCGCCACGCCGTGCCCGATGCGCGACGCGCCGAGCAGCACCGCGTCGTAGAGATTCTCGTTCTCGGCCCAGTTGCTCTCGCCGGAGTGGAGATAAAACGGCAGCGTGACGCCGCGGCGCGCCGCCTCCTGCTGCGCCGCCAGCAGCTCCTCCACGTAGAAGAGATTGGTGTTGTTCCGATCCTCTTCTTCCACGAGATCGAAGCCGGCGACGCGATTGGGGTCTTTGACGCGCAAATCCACGACCGCCTGCAGGCTCTGGGCGATCCGTTCGCGCGTGGCCGAGCGGCCACCGGCGGCGATGAACCGCACCCCAAACGCGGAATCGCGGCCGCGCGCATCGCGGATGATGGCCTGGTCGATGCCAACGCTCCGTGATTCGAGGTACTGCACGTTCTCGTCGATCAGCGCCCCCAGCAGGTTGCGCCAGTAATCCGGACCGACCGACGGATGGGAGACGACGCCGCCGAGGCGCCGGAAGATCGTGCTGAATTCGACCCAGATGTCCGGCGCCGTCGAGATCCTCCTCGCCGAGCGTGATCGAACGATAAATCTCGGCATCGAACGCCGCGGCATCCGGGGCCTCAGCCCGCAGCTCGCGCACCAGGCGCCAGCCCTCGCCCGGCGACTGATCGGCCAGCCTCAGCGTGCCGCGTGGCGGCGCCGCGGCGGCGCCGACGTACATGTAGCAATCGGGGCGGTAGGTGACGTTTGCGACAAGCCAACGAAAGTCGCCGAGCGCACCGCCGTGCGCGTGCAGGACCCCACCCTTTGGCAGGCGTCGCATCACCTCCAGCACGCGCGAGCCCGCCATCGCTTCCTTGGTTCGTTCGCGAAGAAAACTGTGGGCCGGCGGGAAGTAGTCGCGCGTGCGATCGAGCTCGGCCTGCTTGAGCGCCATGAGCCGCGTGTTCGCGGCCTCTTCCGCCGCGGTCAGCACGAGCCCGGCGCCCAGCCGTCGCGCCTCGATCCTCCTGAATCAGCCGCTCGCGCGCCGCGCGATACTCGAGCGACGTTTCGATAGCCTGCGGCGCGGCCACCCCGTCGGCGTCGCAGCCGGCGCGGCACGCGTCGCGCACGCCGCCACGACCGCGACGCCAACGGCGAGCAGGGCGAGGCGCGCGGACTCGTAACCGGATGCGGCCATCACTCAGTTCGTCGCTTTCTTGCCCTTGAGGTGACGGTCGAAGAACTCGGCGCTCGCCTGGAAGACGCGCAGCCAGCTGTCGTAGCGGAGGAAGCCGTGAATCTCGTCGGGGATCACGAGCTGCTCGAACGTCACGCCCTGCTTGCGCAAGGCTTCGGCCAGCGTCACCGTCTCCGCGAACGACACGTTGCGGTCGTCGTCTCCGTGCACCAGCAGCACCGGCGACCGCCAGCCCTTGACGTAATGCAGCGGCGACGAGGTGAAGTTGCGTCGAGCCGTGTCCGCGTCGGGCGTGTAGTTGGGCATGAAGGTGCGAATGCCGACGTTCCAGTCGTGGACGCCGTGAATGTCCACGCCGGCGGCGAACAGATCCGAGGCGCGCGCGAGCGCGTGCGCGGTCAGGAACCCGCCGTACGAGCCGCCGTAGACGCCGATGCGCTGCGGATCGACGTCCGACCGCTGCTTCAGATAGAACGCCGCGCCGAGCACGTCGTTGAACTCGCTCGCCCCGGTGGCGCCGTAGTTGAGCGCCTCGCGGAAGTTGAGCCCGTAGCCGGTGCCGCTGCGATAGTTCACCGAGAGCACGATGTAGCCGCGGCTCGCGAGAAACTGATTCATCGTGTAGGTGTGGTGGTAGTAGCCCATGTAGTGCCACGCCAGCAGCATCTGCCGGCGTGAGCCGCCATGAAAGAACAGGATCGCCGGACGCCGTTCGCCTTCGGCGAGACCTCGAGGACGGAACAACTGTCCGGGAATCGTCATGCCGTCGGCCGCCGCGAACGTCACCCGCTGAGGCACGACGAGCTGATCGGCCGGGATGGCAGGTCCGGTCGCGCGCGTGAGCGGCTGCACGCCCTTGGCCGTCTGCACCACCGCGTGCGCCGGCTGTTGCGCGGTCGAGCGGACAAACGCCACCGTGTTCGCGTCGATCGGCGCCGGCATCCATTCGGCACCCTCGCCGCGGGTGAGCGCGACCGGCCGCGACCCGCCGTCGACCGCCACGCGCCAGAGATGCCGGCGATCGATATCCGACGGATTCGCCTCGACCGCCTGATTCGAGCTGTACACCACGCGATCGCCGATCCGGCGAGAGCGCGACGTGCTCGACTTCAAACTCACCGGGGGTCAGGATCGAGGCGGTGCCACCGGCGGCGGGAACGGCGTAGAGGTGAATCCAGCCATCGCGCTCCCACGGGAAGATCAGGCGGTTGCCCTCGGCCCACGCGAATCTGCTGGGCCGACGTGACACCCTGGAACACGCTGCCTGGTCCCGGTTGCGCTTTCCACACCTCGCTCGCTTGTCCGCGTGGCCACAGTGACCACGCGAATCGACCACGGCAGCGCTTCGCGGCGCGGCGCGAACATGAAGTTCTCGCCGGTCGCCGGGATCCGCGTGAACGCGATCCGGGTGCCATCGGGCGACCACGACGGATTGCCATCGAGGTCGATACTCGGATCGAGATATCGCAGCGACTTCGCGGCGCGATCGTAGACGCCGATGAAGCTGTGGTCGCCGCGGCCGCTGACAAAGGCGAGCCGCGATCCGTCCGGAGACCAGGGCAGATCGCGCGCCTGCCCGCGAATCGTGAAGAGCTGCGACGGCTTGCCCTCGCCGGCAAGACCAACCGACCAGACCTGTCCACGCGACAGATACGCGACATCGCCGGCTGCCGAGACCGCCGGGCTGCTGCCCTGCGCGAGCCGTCGGGCCGGTGCCGTCCCGACGGCATCGGCCGCCCAGATCGCCTGCTCCGCCGCCTCTGGCTGCAGCGCCGGGTTGGGAATCTCCCCTTGACGGTTCGCGCCGCCGCCGCGCACGTACAACACGACGCGGCCGTCCGGCGACCACGCCAGCGTCGTGATGTCCTGACCGTCGTCGCCCGAGTACGACGTCACCTGTCGCGGCGCGAAGTCAGGCGCCGCCGCGGCCCACACATTGCGCGAGCCCTTCGCGTTCTCGATCCAGGCGACACGCCCGCCCGTCGGCGCGGCCGCGATCTCTGAAGGAAACGGCGGGGCGAGCAGCGACTCGAGCGTGATCGCCTGCCGCGCGCCGAGCGTCGGCCCGGTTGCGAGCGCCAGGACGAGGGCAGCGGGAGCGGCAAGGAGAGCGAAGTTGCGCCTCACACCAGTCATGGCTTTTTCTTCTTGTCGAGATACGCAGCGCGCAGCGCCTGGACGAAGCGCTCGTCGACGAGGCCCGCGGGATTGCCCTGGTAATCGAGCTTGCGATCGGCGCGGAACTTGTCGACCGCCGCGATCGCTTCAGCGTCGTAGGTCCCCAGGTCGCGGTTGTATTCGGTGTTCAATCGACGCGACTCCGCGGTGATCTTCTCGAACTCCGCAGGATTCGTCTTGCGCAGTTCCTGCATCTTCGGGGTATTGGTCGAAGGCGGCGGATCGGGGAATGCGCTCAGCGTCGGCCGGAAGTAGCCGAGCGCGTGCAGCATCCGCTTGAGCTCGATCACATCGGGGCCGCTGATGTTCGAGAACGTGCGATAACCGAGGCGCCGCTGGGTCGTGTAGTAGATCCGCTTCACTTCGCCGACCGGTTCGGCGTGTTCGCCGACCTCGATCGCCAGCGCGATGTAGTCGCCGCCGCGCCCTGGATCGTTGGGATCGGCGATCTTGATCGCCGCCGACTGCAGATTGCCCCAGCGTCGATCGCCGCCCTTCAGCTGCCCGGCTTCCATCGCAAGGATCATCCGTTCCGCCAGCGGCAGCCCGGTGCCTTCGGTCGCTTCGAAGGTCGCTGCGACGGCGTCGACGACCTCCGGGCCGACCATGATGTTCGCCTGCACCGTGTAGTTCGGGCCTTGCTTGCTGCCCGCCCAGTTGCCGTTCCCCTTGCCGGTGTGCGCCGCGCCGACGCCCTTCATGTTGATCACGCCGACCTGCCGCGATTCCCGCTGCGCGTCGCTCGCGAGGAGCTGCTGCAGCACCGCGGCTGGCTCGACGCCCTTGGCCAGCAGATCCAGCCCGCGCGGTCCGTACTCGACCATCGTCGAGGCCTGCGTGCACACGGCGCCGACGCCAGCCCGCACGTGCGGTACCGCTCGGCCGACGAACGGCACTCGCGTGGTCACGGCGGCGCCCGACTGCCCGGTCGCCGGATCGATCGCACACAGCGAGAACGTCGAGTACTGCGGGAGCCCTTCGTCGTTGAGCGTCACGCCGTCAGCGGCGCGGAGCTGAGCGAAAGCGGGGGCCGGGAAAACCAGGGCAGTTGCAAGGCAAAACAGGACGAGCAGGTGACGAGCGTGCATGGCGCCTCCGGAAGAGCGCCATTCTACGCCACCAATCGATTCAGTCAGTTGTCCCTGAGCGCCCGGGACGGGTCGAGCGCGATCGCCCGGCGAGTAGGGACGACGACCGCGGCCGCGACCGTGATGCCAAGAACTCCCGCCACGACGGCGAGCAGCGGCAGGTCGGCTGGCGGAATGGCTTCGACGGCGGCGGCAAAGCCGCGCGACAACGCGACCGCCAGCACGAGTCCCGCGCCGAGGCCGATCCCGAGCTGCCGGCCGCCCTGCCCTGCGACGAGCACGGCGATCTGGCGGCGGGTCGCGCCGAGCGCGAGGCGGATACCGATCTCGCGCGTCCGCTGCGCGGTGGCAAACGCCACCACACCGTAGAGTCCAACCGCGGTCAGCGACAGCGCTCCGACCGCGAACACGAAGAACAGCCCGCTGAGGACGTCGAGGATCCGCTTGTCGAGATAGACCGCGTCCGACAAGGTCAGGACTTCGGCCATCGCAGCGTCAGGCTCGACGCCGCGGATCGCCGCCCGGACCGCCGGCAACAGCGACATCGGCGCCAACGCGCCGCGTGCCATGACCCGCAACCCGAACGGCTGTGATTGCAGAATCGATGCATACATGCCGTCCTGACGGCGGTCCTGGACGTCGCCCGCCATCAGATCGGGGACGACGCCGACGATCTCGAACTCGCGCTCGCCGAAATACACGCGGCGGCCGATCGGCGACTGCGTCGCCGAGAAGCGGCGCACGAAGCTCTCGTTGACGACCACAACGCGCGGCGCACCAGTCGTGTCGCCAGGTCCAAGCAGCCGGCCACTCAACGCCTTTGCCTGCACCACGTCGAAGAAGCCGGGGCTGACGAACGCGACCGGCGTCACCTGGCTCGCGCCGCTGGACACGGGCGGTGCGTCGAGCGTGAACCGCCAGTTGCCGGCGCCGCGGCCCGGCAGCGCCGTGGCGGCCGCAGTCGCCTCGACGCCGGATGCGCTGCCAATCGCCTCGAGCACCGCGGCCAACCGCCGTTGTCGCGCCAGCGGTTCCTCCCCGTCACGCGACGGCAGGTCCAGACCGAACGTCAGAACGGCGGACGGATCGAACGACCAGGGGACGGCGCGGATCGCCACCGCCGTGCGTCCCAGCGTCATCGTGAACGCGAGCAGCGCGCACGCCAGCGCAACCTGCAGGCCAATCAGCGCGCGTCCGAGCCGGCCCGGGCCAGTGGCGATCGTCGCCGCGCGATCCTTCAGCACCTCGACGACGCCGGCGCGCGACGCCCGGAGCGCCGGCCACACCCCGGCGACCAGCGTGGCCAGGACCGCGAGGAGCGCCGCGCAGGTGGCGACGGCCAGATCGACGCGAAAGTCCACCCAGAACGCTTCGATGATGTGCGCCGTGTTGACGGCGAAAAGCCGTGTGCCGGCGAACGCCACGCCAAGCCCGAGCAGCGCGGCGCCGAACGCGACGGGCACGATCTCGGCCGCACGTTCGCGCACGAGATCCGCGGTCGTCGCCCCGAGCGCGAGGCGCAGCGCCGCGTCACGCGCCCGAATCGCGGCGCGCGCCAACAGGAGGTTGGCGACGTTGCTGCACGCGATGATCAGAACGAAAGACGAGGCGAGCACGAGCAGATACAGCCCGCGAATCACCTCGCGCGGCGTTTCGATGTCCTTGAACGGCAGGACCTCGACGCGAACCTCGGGCGTGGCGCCCTCGCGCAACAGCGTGTCGAGCTCGGCCTGCGCGGCTGGCAGCGTGACCTCCGCGCGGAGGCGACCGAATGCCTGCAGCCGCGGGCCCTCGCCCTCCGCTTCAGCCCCGGTCACTGCGAGCGGTACCCACAGGTCCGGATTGATCGGAAATCCGAATCGTGGCGGCATGACGCCGACGACGACATGGGGCAGGCCGCCGAGGCGGATCGTGCGGCCGACGACCGCCGCATCGCCGCCGAACCGCGTCTGCCAGACGTCGTATGCGAGCACCACGACCGGCGTCGCCCCGGGCCGATCGTCGCCAGGCTGCAGGGCGCGGCCCAACCAGGCCGGCCGCGCGGCGATCGTGAACAGGTTGGGCGTGGTACGCGTCGCCTGCAGGCGCTCCGGCTCCGCGGACCCGGTCGCCAGCGTCAATGCCAGCGACTCGTAGGCGCCGATCGCCTCGAAGCTGCGGGCCCGTTCCGACCAGCGCCGCACATCGTAGGGCCGGGTAGACGCATCCACGTCCGGCCGCACCGCCAGCTTCTGCATGGCGACGATCTCGTCGCCCTCGGGCAGCGGCAGCGGCCGCGTCGCGCCATGGACGATGCTGAACATCGTCGTCGTGAAGCCAATCCCCATGGCCAGGGCGACGAGAGCGGTCAGTGCGAGGCCGGGATTCGTTCTCCAGAGCAGCAGACTCGATCGCGCGGCGCGGCTAAAAGCGTTCATCACCAGACTCCTCTCAGGGGCTTTCAGCTCTCGGCTCTCGGCTCTCGGCCAATTCCCTCACCAATACGGCGGCGTCACCGTGCCGGTTCAACGCGTGATATCGTGCGCCCGCCATGGCCTGGCCGTCACCCTCGGATCTGGACAGCCTCGTGAACCGGTTTCACGCGCACACTCTGCCGAAGAGCGAGTGGACACACCACGCGCATCTCGCGGTCGGAGCGTGGCAGGTGCATACCGAAGGTCCCGAACGCGCACTGCCCACGCTGCGCACGGCCATTCGACGGCTCAACGACACCCACGGAACCGCGAACACCGACAGCAGCGGCTACCACGAGACGATTACGCGGGCCTATGTCGTGTTGATCGCCGAGTTCCTCCGGCGACTGCCAACGACCGACGCGGATCTCAGCGGGCGGGTTCGGGAGCTGTTGGCGTCACCGCTTGTCGCGCGTGACGCGCTGTTGGCGTGTTACTCGAAGGGCCGGCTGTTCTCGGTCGAGGCACGACGTGAGTGGGTCGAGCCGGATCTCTCGCCCCTCGGGCTCGAGCGGCTGTTCGGCGCCATCGCCGGTGCCGCGCACGAATAGGCGCATGCGACCACTCACTGCGGGACCGGAGGCGCGATGAAACCGCTCCTGTCAATTCCGGTCATCGTGGCTCTCGCCGTCCTCGTTCACGTCGACTGGCACGTCGCACGTCCGACGCATCACCGTCTGAGCCTCGGATGGCCGCTGCACTGGACGCTGTGCCTCATCGGGTTTGCGGCCGCGGGCTGGTACCTGGCGCGGCGCTTTCCGCGTGCGCCCTGGCTCGCGGCGTCGCTCAACGGCGCGATTGCGCTGTTCATCGGCCAGATCCTCGAGCCCATCCTCGAAGCGATGTTCTACGACGGGCGGCTCGCCTTCGACGTCGAGCCCGAGCGCTGGCTGGTGTTCGGTCAGTGTGTCGCCGCGGGAGGCCTCGCGATGGCCGCGGCTGTCGCGGTCGTCAGCGGCCAGCGCGAAGCCTCACGCACCCATCGCACCTGAGCACCGCCCTGCGCACCTGCCGACACCCCTGTGCACTGCACCGCACCTGTCGCACCTAGCGCACCCGTCGCACCTGATCGCACCTGTTAGTCACCGCGTCCCGGCGCGTTCCGCGAGCAGCCGCTCGACGTGGCCGATGATGTCGCGCTGCGCCTTCGAATAGAACTCGCCGCTGCCGGCGCTCGGGAACCCCGCGTGGATCGCGCGCACGCGGCCGTCACGCCCCAGCAGGAACGTCGTCGGAAACGCGTTGAGGTTTTCGGCCTGCGGGACCTTGGCTTCCAGATCGTCAGGAATGCCGGCGAGGAGCACCGTGTAGTCCAACCCGTAGTTCTTGATGAACGCGCGAAGCCGCGTCGGGTTGGCGAGCTGGTCTTCTTCCTCGAACGAGAACGTGACGACCTCGAGCCCTCGCGCACGGTACTTGCGATAGAGATCCGCCAGGAACGGCGCCTCGTCGTGGCAATTGGGGCACCAGCTGCCGCTGATGTTGACGAGCAGCACCTTGCCCGCGAACTTCGGATCGGTGTGGCTCACCGTCCGGCCCTCGAGATCGCGGAAGCTGAATTGCAGCCGCTCACCCGGGTTCTTCATGCGCGTGTGTTCGGCCGGATCGGTCGGCGTGCCGATCGCCGCGGCACGGCTCGCCCCTTCCTTCGCCGCGATGAGCTCGGTCTGGCCGTTCTGCGTGAGTCGCAGCGTCCCGTCGGCCGCGGGCGTCACCTCGAGCAGCAACGGCCGCGCGCCCGAGAAATGACTCAGGACGAACTTTCCGTCGCGGTAACCGCCGGTGAGCGTGCCGGTGTCGCCGTCCACGCGGAGGATCGTCGCCGCGACATCCGCGCCGGTCTGTTTCGCGATGAACCGCCACGCAATCTCGCCTTTGTTGCTCTTCGCGCTCACGATCCAGGTGCCGGCGATCGACGGCGCGTTGCCGCGTCGCGCGCGGCGCGGCGGCCGCGGCCTTCGTGGCGCGGAACGGATAGGGGCCGCCGCGCGCCCGCTTGTATTCACCGGCCATCTGCCCGTTGGCCAGCGTCGCCTGAAGCGTGGCGCCGTATTGCGCAAACGTGAACGTGGCCACGCCGTTCTCGAGCGTCGCCGCCGTCGACGTCACGCGCACGTCGCCATTGAAAAACGACCCGCGGAGCCCCGTGCCGTCCGCCGCGACCTCGAACACAAAGGGCACATCAACCTTGTTGGCGGTGACCACCGCATCCCACCGCCCGGCCAGGATGGCGGCTCCGTTCTGCGCCCCGAGACTTGCCGCCGCCACGAACAGCAGCATCGCGAGTCCGCCACCCCTTCTGACGTTCATCCCGCTCATTGACATCACTCCAAAAAGAAAAAGGCCCGGGAAGCTGTGCGCCTCCCGGGCCTGATCGGTAACGAGATCTATCGATCGAATCTGATTAGGACCAGTCGATCCGGGAAGACACAGCGCGGCAGTCGGAGGCTTCTTCTCCGACGCTCGTACATGCGCAGGTCAGGACCCTGATCACGTTGCGAAGTATAGCGCAACCCAGGGCTCGCTTCGCGAGCAGGGCTCCTTCGGAGCAGGGCTCCTTCGAGCAGGGCTCCTTCGGCGGCTTCAGCAGGGCTCCTTCGGAGCAGGGCTCGCGTCGCTTCGCTCGCGAGCAGGGCTCGGCGCTTTCGCGCCGAGCAGGGGGCGCGCGCCTTCGGGCGCGCAGTTCAAAGCCAGTTGAACAGCTGCACCGCCGCAAGCGCGAAAGCGGTCAGTTTGATCGCGGCGCCGGCGACCGTTCTCGCGCGCGTGGATCGGATCAGGCCGTTCAGCGGGGCGGCGACCATCCGCGTCCGATCGTCGAGTGCCCGGTAGGATTCGTCGTCCAGATATCCCAGGCGGTGCGCTGCATGGAGACCGTAGGTCAACTCGCTGAGGGATGCCGACGCGATGTTGAAGAAATTGATCCTGTCGCGCCCGTGTTGTCTCGCAAATCCTTCCACGATGTTCGCCGGCACCGAATACGCCGCTCGCCGGATCTGTCGGCCCAACTCGAACTGCTCGTCGCGCGGAAACTGTTGATACGTCAGCCGATGGATATCGATGAACAGATCGTCCGCCCGCTGCCAGACCACCAAGGTTTTGTACTCAAGGGACATCGCGGCGCCTCCTGAGAACTGCAAGGAGGAACCCACCTGCGCCGAGCGAAGCGAAGGCGCCCCGCTCGCGCGCGAAGCGCCGCGAGCCCTGCTCCGAGAGGAGCCCTGCTCGGGAGCGGAGCGACCGAGCCCTGCTCGCGCCAGCAAGCCCTCTCGCGCTAGCGAGCCCTCGTCGCGACGAATCGACCGCCGCCCAGCTTGTCCGCCGCGTAAAGGCCGACGAAAGCCGCGTACTTCCGATCCCATTTCTCGTAGTGCGCTTCGCCAAACTTCGCAATCGTGGTGTCGCGCAGCGATCGATACATCTCCAGCCGCGCCAGGAGAATCCCCTTCCATGCCGCAGACAGATCGTCGTGGCGATCGATCGTGAATCCGGCGCGAGACAGCTCGTCGAGATAGCGCTGTGCGGTCACGATCGGCGGAAACTGCATCTCGGCGGCGAGCTTCGCGTTCTCCTCGTCGGTCAGCGGCGCGATCGAGACGATGTCGGTGAAGGCGAGGACGCCGCCAGGTACGAGCACGCGGCGAATTTCTCCGACGAGCGCCGCCTTGTCGGCGATGTGCACCCAGGCTTCCTGGCCGAAGACGCGATCGAACGACGCATCCGGAAACGGCATGCGTGTCGCGTCGCCCTGGACGAAGTCGACGCGATCGGCGAGCCCGACCATCTCGGTCAGCCGCCTGGCGCCCTCGACGCGGCTCGTCGTCAAGTCGATGCCGGTCGCGCGACAGCCGGTGCGGTACGCGACATAGCGCGCCGGCCCACCCATGCCGCTGCACACGTCGAGCACGCGATGCTCGGCGCGAATATCAGCGGCCTCGGCGAGCGCGTCGGTGGCCTCGAAGCCGCCGTAGTGATCCTGATCGAACTCCTTGAGCTCGTTCTCGGTCAGCCCCTCGAGCGCGATGCCCTTGGCGGCGAGCTTGTTCAGGATCTCGTGCTCGTTGATGGGGTGGGTGTCGTAGAAGTCGACGACGCCTTCGGCGGTGATCATGTTGGAAGGGATCAGGGATCAGGGATCGGGGGTCAGGTGTTGATGAACGCCGGAACCACGAAACTTCGGAACTGGAACTCTAACCTAGGAACACAGAAACGTCAGGAACTTCGAAACCTCATTCGGTGCGAAGCGCGCCGACCGGATCTATCCTCGCGGCGCGGCGCGCCGGCAGGCTGGCGGCGATGAAGCCGACCGCAAAGAGCGCGAGGCCGCTTACGAGATACGTCACGAGGTCGAGCGGCGGCACGCCGAAGAGCAGGCTCTGCAGCGATCGCCCGGCAGCCGCAGCGCCGGCAATCCCTACGGCAATGCCGATCCCGACGACCTTCAGCGCGCCGCCGACGACCAGCTTGAACGTCGTGTCGGCGTCGGCGCCCAGCGCCATCCGCACGCCAATCTCAGACGTGCGGCGCGCCACCGAATAGGTCACGACGCCGTAGACCCCGACCGCGGCGAGGAGCGCCGCGCAGATCGCCAGGCCCGCCAGCAGCGTCATGTTGAAGCGCGGCTGCGCGATCGACGTCGAGACGAGGTCCTCGATCCGCGAGACCTTGACGATCGGGAGCAGCCCGTCGATGGCCGCCATCTCGCGCTTGACTCCGGCCACTACGCCGGCCGGCGTCGGCCGTCGATGCCATGACGATCTGCATCTCGGTCAGCGGGAACTGGAAGTACGGGACGAAGACCTCGGCCTGCGCCGTGCCCTGCAAGCCATCGTGAATGATGTCCGAGACCACGCCGACGATCTGCAGGTCGCCGGCCATCGGCATCTTGACCATCTTGCCGATCGGATCGGTCGCGGCGAAGTACTTTCGCGCGACCGCCTCGTTCACGATCGCCACCCGCGGCCCGTTCTCCCGCCCATCGAAGTTGTCGAACACTCGTCCGCGCTTCAGCTCGATCCCCATCGTCTGGAAGTAGTCGCCGACGACGGCGCGGTAGCGGGCGCGGGGACGCTCGGTGGGCGACGTCTCGGCGAAGCCGTCGATGGTGAACGGCAGATCGAACTGCACGCCGAGCGGGCTCATCGGCAGTGCCGACACGGCCGCGGCGCGCTCAACGCCGGGGACGGTCTTCGCGCGCTCGACGAGACGATCGAAAACCAAGCGCTTCGACGCCGGATCGGGATAACGGCTGGCGGGCAGCGCGACGTGCGCCGCAACGATGCCTGCCGTCTTGTATCCCGGGTCGACGGCGGTGAGCCGGATGAAGCTGCGGATCAGGAGTCCCGCACTCACGAGAAGCATGAGCGCCAGCGCGACTTCGGCGCCGACCATGATGTTCGAGAGCCGGCGGGTGCCGCGGCCGCCGGTGGCGCCGCGGGTCGATTCCTGCAGCACGTCGAGCAGATTGGGCCGCATCGCCCGCCATGCGGGAAGCAGGCCGAACAGCAGCCCTGACGCGATCGTCGCGGCAGCGGTGAAGAGCAGCACCGGCGGATCGAGGCCGATCGTCTCGGCGCGCGGGATGTTCGCCGGAATCAGCGGCCGCAGCGCCCGCGTGCCCCACCACGCGAACAGCAGGCCGACCGCGCCGCCAGCCAGCGTCAGCACGCTGCTCTCGACGAGCGAGCGGCGAATCAGCGCCCAGCGGCTGGCGCCGAACGCCGCGCAGAGCGCGAAGCCGCGGGCGGCGGTCGCCGAACGCGCCAGCAGCAGATTGGCGATGTTGGCGCACGCGATGATCGAGGACGAGCACGACGGCGGCGAAGAGCACCCAGAGCGTATCGCCGATGCGGCCCACGACCTGCTCGTGCGCCGGCACGAGCGCGACGCTCCAGTCGCGATTCGAATCGGGATTCTCGCGCGCGATCCGGCGCGGCGATCGCAGTCATTTCCTGGCGCGCCTGATCGATGTCCGCGCCCGGCGCCAGACGGCCGATCGCGTGATACATCCGATGCGGCCGCGACGCGAGCGCGCCGAGGTTGAGCGTCAGCGGCGACCAGAGGTCCACATCCGGATCGTTCGGCCGGCAGCCGGAACGTCGCCGGCATCACGCCGACGATCTCGTGCGGGGCGTCGTCGAGCATGAGCGTGCGGCCGATCACGCTCTGGTCGCGGCCGAAGCGCTGCACCCACGTGCGCGTAGCTGAGGACGACCTTGCGCGACTGATCGCCGGGTCGTTCTTCGTCTTCGGTGAAGGTGCGACCGAGCACTGTGGGCACGCCAAGCAGCGTGAACAGCTTTGGCGAGACGTCCACCGTGATCAGGCGCTCCGGCTTCGTCCGATCCCGGTGAGCGTGTAGCCGCGATAGCGGTAGATGCCCATCGACTCGAACAACCGGCTGCGCTCGCGCCAGTCGAGATAGGTCGCCGCGGCGACCTGGGCGCGGTCCTGCCCGGCGGCGACGTTGCTCTCCCAGAGACCGACCAGCTCGGTGGGCCGGTCGTAGTCGAGCGGCCGCAGCAGAACGCCGTTGAGGACGCTGAAGATCGTCGAGTTGACGCCGATCGCGAGGCCGAGCGTGAGCACGATAACCCCGGCAAACCCAGGGTTGCGGGCCAGAAATCGGGTCGCTTCGCGCAGGTCCTGTTTCACGGAACTCCTTGAAGCGCCCAGTCGGTGCCGCGGGGCCTGGCACAGACTACCGCAATCCCGGTGTATCGTGAGGGTGTTTCCGCGAGCCCATGCTGACCCCGACTGCCGCCACGACCTCGCCCCGCCGCCTGACCGTCGCCCGTGACGCCATGACCGTCGAGGGCCATGAGCTTCAGGACGTGTCGCTGAGCGGCTGGGCGTACGGGCCGGAGCTCGGCACGGCCCCCGTGGTCGTCATCGTCGGCGGCATCACGGCGTCGCCGTTTCCCCTGGGCGACGACAATCCGCCGGCCGGCGAAGTGCGCGAGGCCTGGTGGCCATCGCTGTTCGCGCCCGATCTGATCGACCCGTCGCGCCATACCGTGCTGTGCCCGTGCTGGCCCGGCAACGGCTCGACCTGGCGCGGCTTCGACGACGTCGCGGCGCCCGTTCCGGCGATTTCGGTGCTCGGGCTCGCCGATCTGATGGCGGCGTGGCTCGAGGGCTGCGGATGCGAGACGCCGATTACCTTCGTCGGCGCGAGCCTCGGCGGCATGGTCGGGTCGGCCTTCGCGGTTCGCTATCCCGAACGCTGCGCGAAGCTGATCACGATCTCGGCGGGCCTGCGGCCCGACGGCTGGGGCACGGCGACGCGGCACTTGCAGCGCGAGCTGGTGCGCGATGGCCTGCGCAACGGCGACGTGGCTACCGGCATGCGGCGGGCGCGGCAGATCGGCATGCTCACCTATCGCGGCCGCAGCGAGCTCGACGTCCGCTTCGGCCGGCTGATGCCGGGACTCGACGAGCCGCCCGTCGCCGGATACCTCGAGCATCATGGCCGGCGCTTCGCCGAGACGTTTTCCGGTCAAGACGTTCCTGCTCCTGAGCGAAGCGATCGATCGGGGATCGATTGCGACCGACCGACAGGCGCTGCGGCAGGCATTCGAACAGGTGACCGCCGAAACGTTCGTCGTCGGCGTGCCCGGCGACATGTTGTTTCCGTGGCCGCTGCAGGTCGAGCTCCACCGCGAGCTCCAGGCGGCCGGCGCCGACTCGTCGCTCTGGGTCTTTGAATCGGAATACGGACACGACGCGTTTCTCGCGGATCAGGAACGCCTGGCCGACCTGCTGCGCGGCGCCGGAGCGTTCGGTGGCGAGCCGCGTGACGCAAGCCGGCCGCGATTCGAAGGCGTCGGCATCGAGCCGGTTCGCGAATTGCGGATCGGCCTCGTCGGCTGCGGCGTCGTCGGCGGCGGGCTGCTCGACATGCTCGAGCGGCAGCGCGACGGCGGTCGCCGATCGCTACGGCGTCCGATTCCGGGTCACGAAGATCGCGGTGCGCGATCTCTCCAAGCCTCGAGGCGCCGCGCGCGGCCGGCATCCCGATCACCGACCGCCCGCTCGAGCTCGTCAGCGATCCGGAAGTCGACGTGGTCGTCGAAGTGGCCGGCGGCACCGAGGTCGGCCCGGTCCTGACGGCGGCTCTCGCCGCGGGCAAGCCGGTGGTCACCGCGAACAAGACGCTGCTGGCATCGCAGCTCGCCGAGCTTGGCGTCCTCGCGCAACGAACCGCCACGCCGCTCTACTGCGAGGCGGCGGCAGCGGCCGCGCTCCCGATCCTGCGTCACCTGAGCCATCGCGCCGACGAAGTGGACAGCCTCGCCGGCATCCTGAACGGCACCTGCAACTTCATCCTCACGCGGATGGAGCAGGAGCTGCCGCAAGCGGAGGCCGTCGTCGAAGCGCAGCGTCTCGGACTGACCGAAGCCAACCCCGAGGCCGACCTCTCGGGGCGAGATGCCGCGGCCAAGCTGTCGATCCTCGCGTACCGCGCGTTCGGCGTCTGGCTGCGTCCCGAACAATTCCCGGTCCGCGGCATCGAGTCGATCGGGCCGCTCGACTGCGATCTCGCCGAAGCCATGGGGTGCCGCATCCGCCTGATTGCGCGCGCGGCGCGGCTTGAACGGCGCGCTCGACATGGCGGTCGAGCCGGTGCTCCTGCCCGTCCTGGCACCTGCTCGCGTCGGTCGAAGAGGAATACAACGCGGTCTATCTGAAATGCGATGCGTCGGGCGACCTGAGCCTGTTCGGCAAGGGCGCGGGCGCGCTTCCGGCGGCGACCGCGGTCCTCGGCGATCTGATCGATCTGGCGCAGGACAACTCGGTCCGCTGGCCGTCGCCGCGCATCGTCGCGGACGGAGGAACGGATGTGCGACGGGCGCCGCGTCGTCATTACCTGCGCGCGACCGGCGACCTTCACCCTGGGCTCGAACGCCGCATCGAAAGCCTCGTGCGCCGCTCGGGCCTGACGGTGCAGAATCGGGCCCGGCGCGGCGACGATGCCCGCGTGCACCTCGGGTTCATGGTGTCGACGAGCGGCGAAGACACGATTGCGGAGATCGCAGACGCCGTGCGACGGCTGGCGCGGGTCGAAGACTGCCTGTGCCTCGGAGTGCTGGAGTGAGCGGCGCGCCGGCAGTCGGGGGCGCTCGCGGCGTGGCTCGATCCGTCGCACTGCCCCGCCGAACGCCCACCGCTGGCGTCGATGGGCGAGCCGACCCGAACGCTCCACGAAGCGACTCGATCGGCACGCGCGGCGCACCGGTCTTCCCTACCTGCACCCCGACGAACCCACCGTTCAACTCGATCTCCTCGGCTCGACGCGCGCGATCGCGTGGCAGGAGGGCAAGGCGGCGTTTCTGTTCGGCGGTGATGGCTGCTGGTCGGAGTTGCCGCATCTGTACGCGCGCTACGGCACCACCGCCACAGCAGCGCTGATCGACCGGCTGAAGAGCCTCGAGCAGGCGCGCGCCGTGCTGGTCTGTGATTCCGGCATGCAGGCGACGGCGCTGACCTTCGACGTCTTGATGACGCCCGGCAGCCACGCCGTGCTGATGCGTCAGGTCTACAACAAGACGCGTTCGTATCTGACGTGGCTCGCCGAGCGGGTCGGCGGCAGCGTCACGATTGTGGACGACGGCGAGCACGACGCGATCGTCAAGGCGATTCGGCCCGAGACGCGGTTCGTGTTCGCGGAGACGTTCACGAATCCGCTGGTGCGCGCACAGGATCTGGATGCGCTGCGCGACGCGATTGCGCAGGGGCGCGCGGTGGCGCCCGGGCTGCAGCTCGTGATCGACTCGACGATCGCGACGCCCTGGGCTTTCCACCGGCCGCTTCTGCAGCAAGGCGATGGATATCGTCCTGGGCAGCGGGACGAAGGCGCTCGGCGGCACCGATCGCGACCTCTGGGGCTACGTCGCGACCAGCAGCAGCGAGGTGGGCAACGCCGTCATGGATCTCCTGGCCATGCGCGGTGGCCTGCTCGACTGGCGGCGCGCGACGGCGATCACCGCCGGCTTCGACGCAGGCCGACGCGGCGCACGCAAGACGATCAGCGACCGCGAGCCGAGTCGCCGCGTTTCTCGCGTCGCATCCACGCGTCAGCGAAGTCTTCCACCCGTCGCTGCCGACGCACCGGGATGCCGCCGCGATTGCCCGCCACTACATCCGGCACGGCTCGCTCCTGTCGTTCCGCGTCGCCGGCGCCGACGAAGACCAGACGAGACACTTCGCCGACGTGCTCGCCACCTGCACGATCGTCCGCTATGCGCTGTCGTTCGACGGGCTGGCGACCAAGGTGAACCATCACAAGACCGTCTCCGAATACTTCACGCCGCCGCCCGAGCTTCGACGCAACGGGTTCGATCGGCTGATCCGCCTCGCGGTCGGCCTGGAAGATCGCCGACGATCTGATCGCCGCCCTGAACTGGACCCTGCATCACGGTCGACACGCGTGAGCGCCGACGACGTCGCGGCGCTGGCAGGCCGCGCGGGCCGAGGACCTCGGCTCACTCCCGGCTGGAGCACCGGACACCAGAAACAGCAGGAGCGCGCTGAACCGCTTGTACGACGTCTGACAGAGCCCGTTTTCTCAGGAGAGTTCGTGGCGTGTCAGAAAGGGGCAGGCCCCTTTTCGCCGCTCAAGGAGGCGAGCAATGCGGAAGTCGAAGCGCGTTCTTCTCGATCGTTGTGGTCGTCATCGCAGCCGCGCTCGGACTGGCGGCGCGGCGCGCGCAGGCGCCGTCCGACAACGCCGCGAGTCGTCAAAGCCGCCGAGGCGTTTCTCGGTACGCTCGATGCGACGGGTCGATCGAAGGCGCAGATCGACCTGAATGCAAAAACGCGTACCGTCTGGTCCAACCTGCCGTCCGGAATCGCGATGCAGGTCGGCGCCAAGGAACGCAACGGTCTCAAGATCGGCGACATGACGCCGGCCCAGGAAAAGGCGGCGCTTGCACTGCTCGCCACCGCATTGAGCAAGGACGGCTACCAGAAGGTGATGCAGATCGTGGACGCCGACGAGCTGCTCGAACAGCGCTCGGCGCCGACGCGCGCCGCCACGCAGGCCATCCGCTTCGGGCGGAAGGAGTTCTATTTCGCGATTCTCGGCAAACCGTCGGCCAGCGACATGTGGATGCTGCAGTTCGGCGGCCACCATCTCGCCATCAACGTCACCTATGCCGGCCGCGCCAGCATCCTCGCGCCGACCCACACCGGCGCCCAGCCGGCGACGTATGCGATCGAGGGCCGGACGATCCGTCCCCTTGGTGACGAGAACGACAAGGCGTTTGCGCTGATGAACAGCCTCAACGCCGACCAGCAGAAACAGGTCTCGATCGGGACGACGGTACGAACCTGGTCCTCGGCCCTGGCGAAGACGGAAAGATGATCGCGCCGGAAGGCGCGAAGGCCTCGACGTTCAACGCCGGCGCAGAAGGCGGCGCTGATCGATCTCATCGGCGAGTGGGTCGGCATCGTTGGCGATGCCGCCGCAGCCGCGAAGATGGCCGAGGTCAAGTCGAACATCGACGAGACGCACTTCGCGTGGGCCGGTTCGACCGCGGCCGGCACCAACGCCTACTTCCGGATCCAGGGCCCGACCGTCTTCATCGAGTACGCACCGCAGGGGAAGGAGTCGCCGTCGGATCACATCCACACGATCTACCGCGATCCGACCAACGACTACGCGGCAAAGGCGACGGTGCGGTGACGCAGGATGCTCGCCGCGATCGTGCGCGGTGCTGCTGACGACGGGCGCGCTCGGCGCGCACGGTCTCGACGAATACGTGCAAGCGACGCGCGTCGCCGTCGCGATGGATTCCGTCGTCGTGCACATCGGACTGACGCCGGGGGTGGCGGTCGCGCCAGCCATCATCGAGCACGTCGATCGAGATGGCGACGGCCTGATCTCGCCGGCCGAAGCCGAGGCGTACGGCCGAGACGTCTTGAGCGACCTCGACGCTGACCAGCGACGGCGCACCGGTCGTGCTCGGCCTGACCAAAGTCGAGGCGCCGCCGCCGGGTGAGTTGCGCGACGGGATTGGGACCATTCGCATCGAAACGTTCGCCCGCATTCCGGCCACAGCCGGCGCGCGGGAGATCGTGCTCCACAACCGGCATCGCCCGGCGCAGAGCGTCTACCTGGCTAACGCGCTCCTGCCGGAGAGCGACGCGATCACGATTCGGCGGCAGGAGCGCAACGCCAATCAGCAGCTCTTCCGCCTCGACTACGAGGTGGCTCAGCAACGCACGGGCGGCGCCGCGTGGCTCGTCGCGGCAGCCGCGCTGCTGCTGCTCCACGCGCGGTGGCGAGCTCGACGTCCGATCGCCACGCTATCCTGAGTGGATGACGTCCTTCTCGGATGCGGACGCGGCGGCGCTCGTGGGACGAAGGCGCCGCGGCCTACGATACGTTCGTCGAGTCCGGCGCGGACTACTACCGGCTCGAGGTTCATGGCCCGGCGCTGCTCGCAGCGTGCGGCGTCACGCGTGGAGAGATCGCGCTGGACCTTGGCTCCGGGCAGGGCTACTTCACGCGCGAACTGGCGCGCGCAGGCGCCCATGTGACCGGCATCGAACTGGCGCCCCAGCTCGTGATGCGCGCCGCCGATCGTGAGGCCCGCGAACCGCTCGGCATCGAGTATCACGAGATGAGCGCGGCCGCGATCGGCACGCGAGCTGCCCGGCGCGGGATTCGACCTCGTCGCCGCCTGCATGTCGCTCCAGGACATGGCCGATGTTCCCGCCGTCGCTGAAGGGCGCCGCGACGGTGCTGCGGCCGTCAGGGCGCTTCGTCTTCTCGGTGCCCCATCCGGCGACCGATACGGCGTATCGCGTCTGGGAGCGCGACGACAACGGCCGCAAGATCAGCCTCAAGCTCGATCGCTATTTCGAGACCGGCGCGACCGTCTGCCACTGGTCGATGCCACGCCTGCGTGTATCAGTGGTCCACGCCGTGCTGGCGCCATACGCTTGCGGACTGGTTCGGCATGCTGTCGAGCGCAGGGTTCGCGCGTCGACGTTCTGCGCGAGCCACGACCGACGCGCGGCGCAGATCGCGCAGAATCCCGCGCTCGAAGACTGCGCACGCATGCCGTATTTTCTGATTTTGTTGTCGTCTCCGATAAGCCGGCGCGCGGTGATTGCAGTTCCAGAGTTCCGGGTTCCGAAGTTTCGAGGTTCGCCGATTCGCACCTCGGAACCACGGCACTGTGGAACCGCGAAACCTCGACTAGGAGTCCCTATGCTCTGCGATTCGCACGTGCACTTCTTCTCGCCGGGATTCTTCGACACGCTCGGCGCACAACTGGGCCTGCCTCCCGAAGGCCGTCCGCCGACGGTCGTGGCCAAGACCGGCTGGCAGGATCCCGCATCGAACGACGCGCTGGCGGATCGCTGGGTCGAGGAGCTCGATCGGCACAGCGTCGCGCGCGCCGCCGTCATCGCCAGCGTCCCTGGCGATGAGATGGTCGGTGGCAGCCGCGGTCGCGCGTCATCCAGACCGGCTTGTCGGCTTCTTCATGCTGGATCCGACCCGCGACGACGCGCTCGACCGGGCGCGGCGGGCGCTCGATGAGCGGCCTTCGCGGGATCTGCCTCTTTCCTGCGATGCAGCGCTACTCACTCACCGACGACCGCGTCGGCGCAGGTCTTTGCGCTCGCCGCCGAACATCGCGCGAGACCCGCGATCTTCGTGCACTGCGGCGTGCTGTCGGTCGGCGTCCGCAAGAAGCTCGGACTCCCGAGCCCGTTCGACATCCGTTTCGGCAATCCGCTCGACCTCCACGCGATCGCGCTGCGCTACCCTGAGCGTGCCGATCATCGTCCCGCACTTCGGCGCCGGTTTGTTTCGCGAGGCGCTGATGCTGGCCGACCTCTGTCCCAACGTGCACCTCGACACGTCCAGCTCGAACGGCTGGATGCGGTACACGCCAGGGCTGACGTTGTCGCAGGTTTTCCGCACGGCAGTGGACGTGGTCGGTCCCGCCCGCCTGCTCTTCGGCACCGATTCCTCGTTCTTCCCGCGCGGCTGGAACAAGGACGTCTTCGATCGCCAGCAGCAGGCGCTCGACGAGGCGGGGATCGACGAGGCCGCGCGCGCCCAGATCATGGGCGGGAACTTCGAGAGGCTCTTTCCGCAGTAAGAGCCAGCCACGAAGGCACGAAAGCACAAAGGCGTTTTTTGATCGTGGCGGGGAATCACGATTGGTTATTTCCTTCGTGATTTCGTGTCTTCGTGGCGCGCTTTTATTCCGCTCGCAGCGCGGTGACCGGGACCACTTTCGTCGCCCGGCGCGCCGGCAGCCAACTCGCAAAGAGCGCCGACGACGCGAGAATCAGTGGGGCGCCGAGGAAGACAATCGGGTCGAGCGGGCTGACTTCGTAGAGCAGGCGACTGAGGCCCATGCCCGACAGCCCGGCCAGCGGCAGGCCGATCGCGAGTCCCAGTGCGGTCAACGTCGCGCCTTCGCGCACGACCATCCACAGGACGTCGCGCGGCTGCGCGCCAACCGCCATGCGGATCCCGATCTCTCTCGTCCGGCGCGAGACCACGTACGACTTGACGCCGTAGACGCCGACGACAGCGAGGAGGAGCGCGAGCAGGCCGAGCGCCGTGACCATGTTGCCACCAGCGCGCACCGCCCACAGCTCGAGGCTGCGATCGTGGAACCGCCGCATCGGCATCAGATCGAGCAGCGGAAGCCGCGCGTCCACCAGCGCCAGCTCGCGGCGCACGGCACCGAGCACGTCGGCCTCCGCGGCCGGGCTGCTGGTCCGGATGTGCACGTTGAGCATCGCGCGATAGTTGCGCCCCGTCGGCACGTAGACGTGCGGGACTGGCGCTCGATCGAAGAGCGTGTCGCGCAGACCCGGCGCGATCCCGACGATCTCCATCGGCTCGCCGTCGTTGCCCGTCCCGGTTTCGCGATCGCGCCGCGCGATGCGGATCATCTGGCCGATCGGATCGCGATCGGGGAACAGCTGCCGCGCCAGCAGCTCGTCGACGATCGCCACGCGCGCCGTGGCGTTCGAATCCTCTTCAGCGGCCGTGAACTCTCGGCCGCGTACCATCGACAGGCCGAGGGTTCGGAAGTAGTCGGCGCTGACAATCCGATAGGTCGGCGATCGGCGCTCGCCGCTTTTGGGCTCGGCGCCCACCGCTTCGACCGGCATGCCCTCGTGGAACTCGCCGAATGGGACCGTCGACGCGAACGCGGCTCCGGTGACGCCGGGAATCGATCGCAGGCGCTCGAGGACCGCCCGATGCGTCGCGCGGCCGCGCGCCTCGTCGTACCCGACCAGCGACGGATCGATCCCGACCAGCAGCAACTGGTCGTAGCGGAACCCCGGATCGGCCGCCGCCGCCTTCAGCGCGGCGCGCGCGAACAACCCGCCCGTGCACAGCAGGGCCAGCGACAGCGCAATCTGCCCCACGACGAGGACGTTTCGCGCCTGCCAGCGCCGCGACCCGAGCGGGCCGCCACCGGTGGCGAGCGTGCCCTTGAGGTCGTTGACGAGATCGACGCGCGAGATGCGGAGCGCCGGACCGACGCCGAAGAGCACCGTCGCGAGCGTTGCGAGGATCGTCGTCGCGATCAGCACGTTGACGTCGGGCGTCGGTTCGAACGTCAGCGTCAACGGCAAGAGCGGCGACAGCGTGCTCACCAGAAGTCGCGTCGCCCAGAAGGCGATCAGCAGGCCCGCCGCCGACCCGGCCGCGGCGAGCAGGAACGATTCGGTCAGCAACTGCCGCACGACGCGACGTCGGGCGCCGCCGACCGCCAGACGGATCGCGATCTCCTTGGCCCGCGCGGTACCGCGCGCCAGCAGCATGTTGGCGATGTTCAGGCACGCGATGACGAGAACGACGCCGGACACGGCCATCAGGAGCGCCGAAGCCACGGCCAGGCCGGTGTCGGTCTGCGGCGAGGTGCTGGTGGACATCCGCGGCAACTCGCTCACGAGCAGCGTCTGGTCCTTGTTTTCAGCCGGATAGGCCGCCTCGAGCTGTCGGGCCAGGGCGTCGAGTCTCGCGTCGGCGGCCGGCAATCCAACGCCCGCCTTCAATCGCCCGGCGAGGATCAACCCGTTGTTGCCGCGATCCGCGAGGCCGGTCCCGCGGTTCTTGAACATGTCGTTGACCACCTGGTCGAACATCCCCAGCGGCATCCACATCTCCGGCGTCGCAATCGCCATCGTCCCCGTGAAGCCTTTGGGCGCAACGCCAACGACCGTGAAGTCCTCGGCGTTGATCCGGATCTGGCTGCCGAGAAACGACGGCGCGAAGCCGGCATCGCGCCAGCGGTCGTAGCCGACCACGACCGCCGGGACGCGCGCGCCGGGCCGTTCTTCGTCGGCGTTGAACGACCGCCCGGCGGCGAGCGTGACGCCGAGCGTGTCGAAGTAATTGGAGGAGACCACGGCGACGAACAAGCGGCGCGTGGTGTCGCCGGCCGGCACCCCCACCATCGCAAAGGTGTGGGCCAGCAGGCCGTCGAAGATGTCGCCGGTCTGCTCGCGAATGTCGGCGAAGTTGGGGTACGAGAAGGCGCGATAGGTATCCGGCTTGGTGCGGTCGCGGCTGAAGAGGCCGACGAGATCCCCCGCCTGTCCCGAGAGCGGCTTGAACATGAGCGCGTTCACGAGCGTGAACATCGCGCTGTTGGCCCCGATCCCGATCGCGAGGACGAGGACGGCGACGAGCGTGAAGCCCGGCGCCTTGGCGAACGACCGAATCGCGAAGCGCAGATCCTGGACCATATGGTCAAACAGACGGAGTTCTGCCAGGGCGACTGTTTCGGTTCGAGACAGAAAATCGGCGATTTCTGCGACTTTCCGTGGACGGACCGGCATTTTCGCCCCGCCGACGCGATAGGGGGAGGGCAGGGGAGGTCATGAATCATGAACGGGCCGTCAGGGGCCGACGCGATAGGGGGAGGGGTAGGGGTCAGGTCGTGAATCGTGAACGGCCGATCATTGGCGGACCGACGATCGCAGAAACGTTAAATAGACCCGACCCCTTTTCAGGAAACGGTGATCGGCGCGGTGCAGTCGGTCGTGGGATTGGCCTGGAGCGGCAGCCACTGCCCGTACGCGGTGTCCGACGCCGCGATGAAGAGCACCGGCGACAACGCGTCGGGCTTGAAGACGTCGCCGCGGCCACCCGCGGCAGCCAGCTTCGCGATCTCGGTGCGGAAGCGCGTGAACTGCGGCGCGTCGAACATCAGGAAGTAGAGCTGACGGGTCACGCCGGGTGAACTGTCGCGGCGATAGGCCATGCAACGCGGCTGGAGGACGGTCGCCGCCAGTCCGGACGACTTGGCCGTGGCGAACAGCGCATCCGGCGTCGTGTGCCCGGCGAAGGCGCGCACGAACTCGTCCTGGAGAACGAGCGGCATGGCCGGCACGACCGGCCCGCTCATCGATTCGGCGTGGCGTTCGAACAGCTGGCGGAAGAGCGCGCCCGCCAGCTCGGACGGCGGGCGGAGCGAGACGACGGGATCGGTTGGCGCCGCCGGCATCTCGAGCGTCAACGTCCACCCCTGCAGGCGTCCGCGTGGAACCTCGTACGGCTCGGCCCGGGTCTCCTTGACCGACTGGACGAAGAAGTAACCAAGACCGCCGAACACGAAAAGGCCGATCACCAGTTTCACAAACGGGTTCGATCGCGTCGCCACTTCACTATCCTAAGCGGAGCATGGCCACGTTTCCGATTCCGCCGCCGGTCGAGCCGATGCTCGCCAAACTTTCTGGTGCAATCCCGGAAGGCGGCACGTGGCTGTACGAACCGAAATGGGATGGGTTCCGGGCGTTGGTGTTCCGCGGCGGCCCGGGCGAGGTCTACATCCAGAGCCGCGATCTCAAGCCGCTCGATCGCTACTTCCCCGATCTGCACGATCCATTTCTGACCCTTCTGCCGGACGGATGCGTCCTCGACGGCGAGATCGTCATCGCGAGCGAAGGCGGCCTCGATTTCGACACGCTGCAGCTTCGCCTGCACCCGGCCGCGTCCCGTGTCGCCAAGCTCGCTGCCGCGGCGCCGGCCTCGTTCGTCGCGTTCGACCTCCTCGCCGCCGGCCACACAAGCCTGATGGAGCGGCCACAGCACGCGCGCCGCGAAGCGCTCGAGACGCTCCTGCGTGACGTGGCGTCACCGATCTTCCTGACGCCGTTGACCCTCGACGCCACGACCGCGAGTGACTGGCTGCAACGCTTCGAAGGCGCCGGGCTCGACGGCGTGATCGCCAAACCGGCCGACGCGCCTTACCAGCCAGGCAAGCGCGCGATGCTCAAGATCAAGCACGCCCGCACCGCCGACTGCGTGGTCGCCGGCTTCCGCTGGCACAAGAGCGGCGGCGACACGGTCGGCTCCTTGCTGCTCGGCCTCTACGACGACAACGGCAAGCTCCAGCACGTCGGCGTCACGTCGTCGTTCACCATGGCGGCGCGCAAGCAGCTTGCCCTGGAGCTCGAGCCGCTGAGAGCCGACGCGTTGGCCAATCATCCCTGGGGCGAGTGGGCCGACGCCCAGGCGCATATGAGCTCGCGGATGCCGGGTGGACAGAGCCGATGGAGCGCCGGCAAGGACCTGTCGTGGGAACCGCTGCGCATCGAGCGGGTGTGCGAAGTGAAGTACCGACCACATGCAAGGCGATCGCTTCCGTCATGCCGCGGTGTTCATGCGCTGGCGGCCCGACAAGGCGCCGGGCGACTGCCGCTACGATCAGCTCGAGGTCACGACGCCTTTCGAGCTCGAGAAGGTCTTCGGGGCGGGCCGTCCCCCTCGGTAGGCGGACCGCCACCCTCGGTCGGCGGGCCCCAACCCTTCGGGGCCGTATCGGGATCGAGCGCTTCCTGCGGCGGCCGTAATTCGGCCGGGACGTGCTGCAGGTTGATTCTGATCCGCGTCCAGGTGTGAAAGCGCCCGCGCATCGCGTCCACGAGCACATCGTGCGGCTGCAGGTGCGCGGCCGCCTCCGGATGCCGCGCCTTCCACCGCTCGAGCCCGGCCAGCGCGTCGTCTTTTTTCTCCGCCCGCCCGATCTCGATGAGCGGATGTTTCGATGTGCGCCGACCCGTGGCCGAGCGGGCTTTCGGCGCCGGATCTTCGACGCCCGGCACCGCCACCTTCCGCCGCCGCGACGGCTGCACCCGTGCTGGCTCGCCCGGCTGCTTCTTGTACTGCGGCGGCCAGGGCGCGTCGCCGAGGCCCTCGCGCTCGTCGCGCGCCGACAACTCGAGCAGCGCCTCGAGATCGCCCGCCTCGGCATCGATCCCGGCGTGACGATCGCCGATCGCCGCGAAACGCGCCGG
The DNA here is from genome assembly GCA_963841895.1 of uncultured Acidobacteriota bacterium. Classification (GTDB taxonomy): domain Bacteria; phylum Acidobacteriota; class Vicinamibacteria; order Vicinamibacterales; family UBA2999; genus JACCSI01. Next base: position 48,397 of record CAWJEO010000032.1, on the reverse strand, counting down.
CATGGTCTTCAACGTGAAGTCGCCGGGCTCGCACTGATCGACTTCGTCCCACGCCAGCGGTGCCGACACCCGCGCGTCGGGTCGGGGCCGCACCGAATACGCGGACGCGACCGTTCGATCCTTGGCGTTCTGGTTGTAATCGACGAAGACGCCGTGCCGCTCCTCCTTCCACCACTTGCTGGTCGCGAGCGACGGCGCGCGCCGTTCCACCTCACGCGCGAGGGCTAGCGCGGCGCGGCGAACCTGGTGAAATGTCCATTGCGGCTTGATTCGCACCGAGATGTGGATGCCGCGCGATCCCGACGTCTTCGGCCAGCCGACCAGGCCGAGGTCGCGGAGCGTCGCCTCGACGACCCGCGCGACCTGCCGGATCTGCGGCCACTCGACGCCAGGCACCGGATCGAGGTCGGCGCGAAGTTCATCCGGATGGTCGAGATCTTCCGCGCGGACGGGATGCGGATGCAGCTCGAGACACGCGAGGTTGGCCATCCAGGCGAGCGCCGCCGCATCGCGCGGCACGACCTCTTCCGCGGTCCGCCCGGATGGGAACGACAGCGAGACGACTTCAATCCAGTCGGGCCGTGATTCGGGCGCGCGCTTCTGGTAGAAGAACTCGCCTTTCGTGCCGTTCGGGTAGCGCACGAGCACGTTCGGACGGCCGCCCGCTCCCGCGCAGCGCGCCGTCGGCCACGGCGAGGTAATAGCGAACGAGATCCATCTTGGTGTACCCGGCGTCGGGAAAGAGGACCTTGTCCGGGTTCGACACCGGCACCTCGCGGCCATCGACGACGAGGATTTCGTGGTTGGGCTTGGCCAACTGATGACGCCGACTGATCTGGATGACGCCGAGCGATATCGGGCAGATTGCGCGGCACTTACGGCGAGACACCGCCTTCGACCTGACTCGAACCTCCCCAACGCCGCTCCGGCGCGCCGGCCGTGTCACGGGCGCCGGGTGAACTTGAGATCCCAGACGCGGTCCTGCACGACGCTCAGACCGGTGACGCGGCCGCCCTCGCGCCGGAACAGGACGGTCCCGATCGACCCGGAAAACGCGTCGGCGTAGATCGGCGTCAGGCGGATGACCGTCTCCGGGCGCCGCTTGAGCACGAGGGTGGTGCCGTCAATCGCCGCCGTCAGCGCCACCTCGGCTTCGTCGCTGGTGTAGACGCCGACGAACTCGCCCAGTGCCGCAACCGTCGGCGTCGCCGGCGGCACGCGGACGAAGCGATCGACGGTGCCATAGCTGTCGGTGGCCGTGGCGGCTCCAGCCCCGTTGACCTCGAACGTATCGCCGTCGTCGGTCACGAACTTCGTCGCCGACACCGGCACGAGCGCCGGGCCGCGGCCGATCCGCACGCCGCCGCCGTCACGCTCGATCGTCGCCATGCGGCCGGTCCTGGTGTCGCGGTAGGCCCCGACGACGGCGTCGATGTCGGCGGCAGTCAGCTTGTAGGTCGCCTTCGCGACGGTCGGCTTCAGTCGGTTACCGAGATACAGATCGGCCACCGCCTCCGACGAGCCTCCTACGGCAGCGTTCGCCGCATTGCACAACACAGCGACGGACAGCTTCGCGTCCGGGTAGCGCGCCAGATAGGACTGGTATCCAGCGGTCGATCCGCCGTGCGCGATCTCGCGGACACCCTTGTAGTCGCTCACCGACAGCCCGAGTGCATAGCCATGCGCGCGGCCGTCATTGAATCGGCCGGGGCGCTCCTGCTCGGCGACCATCGCGGCATCGGCTGCCGGCGGGTTCGCCAGGCGCTCGTTCCACTTCAGCAAATCACCCACCGTCGTCAACAACCCGCCGTTGCCGTGCACGTTCTCGAACGGCATCACCGTGCGGAAGCTCGAGCCATCAGGCACATATGAGAGCGCCCGGCCCTTGACGATGCGACCGTAGTCGTCGCGCCACGAGGTCTTGGTCATCCCGGACGGCTCGAAGATCCGTTGCCGCGTGAACTCGGCAAAAGACATCCCGCTCACCCGCGAGACGAGGATCGCGGCGAGGTTGTAGCCGGTGTTGCTGTACGAATAGCGCTCTCCCGGCGTGAAGTTCAGCGCGCGCTGCCTGCTGACGATCTCGAGGACGTGCGCGTGGGTGTAGACGCGGCTGGTGCGCGGCCAGCCGCCGATGCCAGCGACGCTGCCCCAGTCACGAAGGCCGCTCGTGTGCGTCAGCATGTGGCGGATGGTGAGCGGCTGCCCGTAGTCGGGAAGCTCCGGGATGTACTTGCGCACCGGGTCGTCGAGCGACAGCTTGCCGTCGCGCGCGAGCAGCAGCACCGCCGCGGCGGTGAACTGCTTCGACACCGAGCCGGCCTCGAAGATCGTCTCGGGCGTGTTGCGGACGTCGTGCTCGAGATCGGCCATGCCGTAGGCCTTCGCGACGACGGTCCTGCCGCCGACGCCACGCCAACCGCGCAACCGGGCGTCGTCGTCCGACCCATTTCTGGAAGACCTTGTCTACCTGCGGCGCGAGATCCGGCGCCGCCTGCCGGCGCACAGGCGACAGCCGCACCGGGGCCGACCAGAACAGATTCGCGAGCGTCGGCGGCAACGGCAAGTGTGATCTCTCATCGTCGGGCGCTCACTGCTTCACCACGTTGACGTAATAGAGCTCCGTGGCCACTTCGAACGCGTCCTTCGGCGACGCGCGGGCATCAGCTGCCACTCGGTGGTCGGGGTGATGACCTGCCAGTTGCCACGCGCGCCGACCTTGATCGGCATCGCGAACGCGCGCTCCTCGGCCTTCCATCGATACGCCACGGTCTTTGCCGCGTCGTCGAACGCGAGCTCGAGGACGGGCAGGTTCGCGCGCCGGAGATACTGGTCGAAGATGGGCGTGAGGTCGGCGCCGGCCTGCTGGTTGATGAACGACACCAGCTCCTCGGTCATGATGTTCTTGTACTTGAACTGCTGATAGACGTCGCGCAGCAGCTTCCACCACTTGATCTGCAGTGCCTTCCCCTTCGGTTGTGGGGCCAGGCTTCTGCCTGGCCAGATCCCCGACGACGCTCCGCAGCGTGTGGAGGAACAGGGCGCCCTTGAAATACTGATCCTGCGACGGCCCGCGATGGATGCCGCGCTGCGTGATGATCGGCTCCCGATTGGCGACCTTCGACTTGTAGCCGTTCATGTACTTGAGCGCGTCGTCGGCGCCGAAGAGATGCTCGACATACACGCCTTCGAGGTACGTCGTCCAGCCTTCCTGAATCCACATGTCCGAGACGTCGGCGGCGGAGACCGCGTTGCCGAACCACTCGTGCGCGCTCTCGTGAATGATGATGAAGTCGAACTTCAGGCTGACGCCGACGCCGGTCCAGTCGCGTTCGAGGTAGCCGTTCGCGAACCGGTTGCCGTAGGTGACCGCGCTCTGATGCTCCATGCCCGAGTACGGGACTTCGATCAGCTTGTAGCCATCCTTCGCGAACGGATATTCGCCGAACACCTTCTGGTAGGCCTCGAGCATCGGCCGGGCCTGCGCGAACTGCGCCTTGGCCTTGTCGAGGTTGCCCGGCAGCGCGTAAAAGTCCAGCGTCAGGTCGCCGATCCTTGTCGGAGAACTGCTGGTAGTTCCCGATGTTGACCGAGACGTTGTACGAGTTGATCGGGTAGTGGATCCGCCAGTCCCAGCGCGTGAAGCCGTCGCCGAGATCGGTCTTGCCCATGAACCGCCCGTTCGACACGTCGACGAGATCGTTGGGGATCTCGACGCTCAGCTCCATGCCGTCGGGCTCGTCGCGCCACTGATCCTTGTTCGGCCACCAGATGCTCGCGCCCTGGCCTTCGCAGGCGGTGGTGATCCACGGCTTGCCGGTGGGGTCGGTACCGAACGAGAACCCGCCGAATCGCCCGGTCTCGCGCGGCGTGCCGGAATAGTGCACGTCGATCGTGTAGTCGCGCCCGGCACGGAGCGGCTCGGGGAAATCGACGAATACGGCGTTCAGCTCGCGCTCGAACTTGAGCGGCGTCAGGTTCATCTGGATCTTCTCGATCGCGAGATTGGCGTAGAGGTCGATCTGGATGCGGGTGTCGTCCTTCAGCATGCGGAAGCGGATGCTGTTCTTGCCGCTGATCCACTTCTTCGCCGGGTCGATCCGAACGTCGAGGTCGTAGTATCGAAGGTCGTTGTTGGCGCGATAGCGGCCGTACTCGCCACGCAGGATGTCGGCGCGCGTGGGTGGGCGCGACGAGGGCGTTGCGGGAGGAGCGGCGTTGTTGCCCGTGCCCAGCGTGGTCTGAGCCGCGCTCGCGGCCGGAATGGCCACCATCAACAGATAAAGTGCCAGCCGCAGAAGCGGCCTCGTTCGAGTCATCGCGATTGGCCTCGGGTCTGGCTATGGTATCCGCGGCGCGCCGCCGATTGATCCAGGATTGCCGAGGTCGAGCTTGATGAGTGCGAAGCGGTACCCACGCGCGTGGTGCTCCGCGATGACCGGGCCGCTCTGAGGCTCGAGCGCGCGCGGGCACAAGTCGCGCTGCGCCGGATCGGCCACGTTGCACCAATAGTTCCAGTGCAGGTAGATCTCGTCGCCCATACCGCTGCCGGGCCGTGGCGAGAAACTCCAGGGTTTCGCGACCCAAGGTGGTTCGAGGACGGCTGTACGACGGTCGGGCGCCGTGACGGGATCGCATCCCTCGCCCGTTTATCGGCTGGTCCGCGCGACAGAGGAAGGGCGTGAGGGGTGCCGGCACGGGCCGGTGCTGGCAGGGAGCGTGAAGCGGGCCTGTGAGGGGTCGGCCCGCGCGTCCTAATAGCGCTGCGAGTCGCGGTAGACGCGCTCGGTTATCACGAGGAAGTAGGTCTTGAGGCGGGAGCGGCCCGAAAATCGCCGCAGCAGGCCGTAATCGTCGGCCGCGACCGTGGTGAGCACCGACTGTCGCAAATCCGCCACGGTCTTGTCGGTCAACCCGTGCCCGCGTGCGACTTCGTCGACCACGCCGTCGAGCACGTCACGGCTTTCGAGAAACATACGCCGGTAGTCCATCACGGCCTCCACGATGGAGCCCGAGCCGGGGGAGGCGCCGGATTCTGATGACTATTACGATGGCGGACGGCGGTTGTTCACTGGCTTGGGCCCGGAATCTCGCAGGCTCTCCAAGGCGGTGGGACGGGACGGTGGGATGGTCGTGCGCGCCGCGCTCAGTCGCGGCGCAACGCGACGAGCGGGTCGAGCCCCGTGGCCCGCCGCGCCGGCCACACGCAGGCGACCAGGGCCACGACGGCCATCAACGCGGCGATCGACCCGATGGTCGCAGGGTCGCGGCCGTTCATCTGCACCAGCAGCTGCGAGCTCTCGAAAATCCGGCCGACGCCGAGGGCGCCGGCGATGCCGATGCCCCAGGCCGATCGCAGTCTGGATGATGCCGCGACGGAGGAACAGCCACATCACCTGGCCCGAGGCAGCGCCGAGCGCCGTCCGCACGCCGATCTCCTGCGTCCGCTGGGTCACCGAGTACGACGTCACCGCGTAGAGGCCGACCGCTGACAGCACCAGCGCGATCAACGCGAAGATCGCGAACATCGTGCCGAAAATCCGGAACGGCCAGCGCTGCTGCGCGAGGCCCTCGTCGAGCGTCCGGATGCCAAAGAGCGGCAAGTCGGGATCGATCGCGCGAATCTCCTCGCGCAGGACCGAGGTGATCGCGCCGGGGTCGCCTTCGCTCCGCGCGATCAGCATCATGAAGCCGCGCGGATCCATCCGGTACGGGAGATACGCGATCGGATCCGGATCCGCCGCGGCAAAGTCGCGCTGCCGCAGGTTGTTGCTCGACGCCGACGATGGTGGCGGAGAGCGACTGCGGGACGCCGCCGGTGGCGCCGGACCGCCGCCGAGATCCATGCTCAACGTGATGCGCTTGCCGATCGGATCTTCGCCCTTGAAGTGCATCTGCGCGAAACGCGCGTTGACGACCGCCGACTCCTGGCCGGGCGACCCGTCGGACGGAGTAAACCCGCGTCCGCGCTGGAGGGGCAGGCCGAGCGTCTCGAAATAACGAGGATCCACGGTGAGCATCGTCACGGTCGGCCGCTGCTCGCCGTCGGCGAGCGGGCGCCCCTCGACCGCGAGCTGGCGGCCGAAGCCGCCCTGCAGCGGGGTGTTGCTGGCGACGCTGATGGCGCGGATCCGCGGATTGCCCTGCAGCCGTTCCTGCAGCTGCTGGTAGAACGCCAGCCGCTGCTCGATCGACGGATATTTCCGATCCGGCAGCCCCAGCGACATCGTCAGCAGCTTCGACGAGTCGATGCCGAGATCCATGCGGTAGTGCGTGAGGAAGTTGCGCACCATGAAGCCGGCGCCGGCGAGCAGCGTGAGCGTCAGCGCGAGCTCGCCGATGATGAGCGCGCCGGACCAGCGGCGCACGCGGATGCCGGCCGAGCCCGATCGGCCGCCTTCTTTCAGGATCTCGTTGACGTCGGTCTTGGAGACGTGAAGGGCCGGCGCGAGTCCGAAGAGGATGCCGGTACCGAGACAGATCGCCGCGAGGAAGGCGACGACGCTCCCGTCCATCGTGAACTGAATCCAGTACGGCCTGCCGGCTTCCTGCGTCGCGGTGTCGAACAGCCTGATGCCGACGAGCGAGAGCGCCAGCCCGAACACTCCCGCAATCAGCGCGAGCAGGAGGCTTTCCATCAGCAGCTGCCGGACGATGCGCCAGCGCGTCGCGCCAATCGAGACCCGCACCGCGATCTCGCGCGAGCGCTGCGCCGATCGCGCCAGCAGCAGGTTCGCGACGTTGGCGCAGGCGATCAGCAGGACGAAGCCGACCGCGCCCATCAGCGACAGGAACACCGCGCGAATGGGCCCGCCGTTGAACCGTTCGTTGAATGTCTGGACGTTCGGCTGCACGTCCTTGTTGGTGTCCGGATAGTCGCTGCGCGAGGCGCTGGCCGATCGCGAGCAGTTCGGCCCGCGCCTGCTCCAGCGTCACTCCCGGAGCGAGGAGGCCGAAGACTTCGTACCGGCGGGCATTGCGCTTCTGCTCCTCGAGCTCTCTGATCAGCGCGATCGGCTGCCAGACGTCCGCGTTCTGCGGGAACCTGAAGCCTTCTGGCATCACCCCGATGACGACCGACGGCACGTCGTTCACCCGCACGGTCCGTCCGACGACGGTCGGGTCGCTGCCGTAACGATTCTTCCAGACGCCGTTGCCGATGAGAATGACCGCCGGCGCACCGGGCCGATCGTCTTCGGGCAGGAAGTCGCGGCCGAGAACCGGCCGCTGGCCGAGAATCCTGAACGCGTCGGCGGAGACGAACGTCGCCGCTGAACCGCTCGGGCGCACGGCCCTCTTCGCTGACGTTCATCATCGCTGAAGTTGTAGGCCGCCAGCAATGAGAACGTCTTGGTCGCGGCGCGTCCAATCCTTGAAGTCGAGGTACGAGACGCCCATCTGCCGATCGCGCACGGATCGCGCGAGTTGACCGCCAGGACGCGATCCGGCTCGTCAACCGGCAGCCCGCGAATCAGCACGGCGTTGACGAAGGTAAACACCGAGGCGTTGACGCCGATGCCAAGCGCCAGCGCGAGCGTCGCCACCAGCGTGAACCATTTGTCCTTGATCAGCAGACGAATGGCGAATTGAAGATCCTGGAGGAGGCCCATTGTCGTTCCGCGTTCTGTGAACCGAGTTCCCTGGTGCAGTGCTTCGTGCCTGGTTCTTCGTGCGGTCCAGCGTCCTGCCGTGCCGCGTCCTGCGTGTCGCGCCTGCGTGCCGCGTGCTGCGTGCCGCGGCTCTGCGTGCCGCGTCCTGCGTGCTGCGTGCCGCGTGCCGGGCGCGGAGTCAAAACGTGCGGAGTCCGGCCGCGCGCGTTTCGGTGCTTAGACACGTATTACGGAGCAGCGGGCTGAAGGTTTCTTCAGATATCGGATCAAGAGGGACGGGCGACGACAGCCGACGGCTCTCGGCTCTCCAGCTTTCAGCTTTCAGCTTTCAGCGAACGAAGCACGACGCACGAGGCACGCCGCACGACGCACGAGGCACCGCACAAAGCACGGGCACGAAGAACCGGACGAGGAACAAGGAACAAGGAAACGAGGAACGGTGCTTCGTGCTTGCCGCTAATGCATCCCCCCTGGCATCCCGCCGTCGACCACCGTGGTTTGTCCGGTGACCGACTCGGCGCGGCAGAAGGTGACGACCTGCTGCGCGATGTCGTCGATCGCGCCGGTGCGGCCGAGCACTGCCTGGCGGCGCGCGCCCTCCGACACCGCTTCCGGCAACCGTTGTGCGATGCGGGTGCCCTCGACCAACCCGGCGCGACGCAGTTGACGGTGATCGTCGGCGCCAGCGCAACCGCGAGACAGCGCGTCAGGTGGATCAGCCCGGCCTTGCTGGTCGAATAGGCAATGCTGCTGCTCGAGGGACGGAGGCCGCCGACCGACGCGATGTTCACGATGCGGCCGGCACCGTTGGCGCGGAGGTGCGGCGCGAACGCCCGCGACAACAGATAGGGTCCGCGCAGGTTCGTCTCGTGGACCCGATTCCAGACCTCGGCGGTCAGCGTGTCGAGATCGCCAAACGGAATGCCGATGTTCCACCCGGCGTTGTTCACGAGAATGTCGACCCGGCCGAGTCCTGTGAGCACGGCGTCGACCGACGCGTCGATCGATGCCGGCTCGCGCTGATCGAGCTGCACGATGTGACTGCGGCGCCCGTGTTCGGCCACCATCGCGGCGGTGCGGTCGGCGCCCTCGCGATGACCGACGTACGAAATCGCAATGTCCACCCCGGCCGCGGCGAGGGCGCGAACGATGCCCGCGCCGATGTCGCCCGATCCACCCGTCACGAACGCCACCTTGCCGGTCAGATCCATCGGTTCTCCCTGCCGCCCCGCGTCATCACAATGAGCCCACTGAGAGCGAGACGAACTCGCCGCTGCCAACCGACAGGCCGAGGACGATGACACCCGGTCCGACGACCGACAACCAGCCGAGGCCGCGCGGTGCCGGCGGCTCCGGCTCTCAGCTGTCGGCTCTCAGCGCTCGGCACGGCGGACTGGGACTAGGAGTCTTGGCCCGAAGGATTGTACGCGCGCGCAGGGTAGACCGCGTTGGCGGCGTAGGGCTCCACGCGCGAATTGTCGCTGGGAATTGTTCGGAGACGCCAGCCGCGTCGAGGACGCGCTTGATGTCGGCGGGAGCCGGCAGTTCGGAGACGACGCTGTCCGCGCCTTCGATGGTGAAGTCGGCATCGCGAGAAAGCGGCGGGGCCCCGGCCGCCGGCGCGAGGGGTCGAGCGCCGTCATCCGCTGACGGGCGACTGAGGGAAGATGGCCGGGTTGCCCGGGAAAAGCTGCCATAATGCACCTGTTCCGACGAGCACAGCGCCGTGTCCGCACCCCTCCCGGCTCGCGTAGGCCGCTACGAGATTGTCGACCGGCTCGGGGCTGGTGGCATGGGGGTCGTCTACCTCGCCACCGACCCGCTGCTCCGCCGCACCGTCGCCATCAAGGTCCTCCCGGGCCAGGACGACGAGCTGCGGGAACGCTTCGCGCGCGAGGCCCGGTCGGCGGCCGCCCTGCGCCATGCCAACGTCGTTACCATCTACGACATCGGCGAGGACGACGGACGCCCCTTCATCGCCATGGAGTTCATCGATGGCGAGTCGATGGCGGAGCTGGTGCGGCCGCCGGCCGGCCCTGTCGATCCAGCGCCGGCTGCAGCTGATGACCGACCTGTGCTCGGGCCTCGGCTACGCGCACCGCAGCGGCATCATCCACCGCGACATCAAGCCCGCCAACCTGATGATCACGACCGAAGGGTCGCTGAAGATCCTCGACTTCGGGCTCGCCCGCGTCACGACCGAGGGCACCGCGGCGAGCCTGACCCGCGCCGGCGCGCTGATGGGCACACCGCATTACATGTCGCCCGAGCAGGTGGAAGGGTTCCCCGGGACCAGGGCAGCGACATCTTCGCGGTCGGCCTGGTGCTCTACGAGCTGCTCGCGTATCGCAAGGCCTTCCCCGGCGAATCCGCGCAGGTCGTGCTGCTCAACATTATTCAGTCCTCACCGACGCCCATCCGCGAGCTGGTGCCCACGCTCGATCCGGAGCTCGAGCGCATCGTCACCCGGGCCATCGAAAAGGTCCGCGCGCAGCGCTACCCGAACCTGGCGGCGCTTGGCGCGGCGCTCGAGCGGCTGCGCCTGCGGCTGGACGTCGAGAGCTCGGCGCTTCAGGCACCGTCGGCGGCCTCGTCGACGACCCCATCTGAAACGCCTTCAATTGACCGCAGCGGCCAGACCTCGCGGCCGAACATCCCGAATCTGGGCGCCATCGCCGAGCGCCGCGCCGCGCAGATCGAGAAGCACCTGGCCACCGCTGCGACACACTTCTCCGCCGGCGAGTTCCAGGCCGCGATCGAGCAGTGCGAGAACGTCGTGATGGTCAATCCCCAGGAGCAGCGCGCGCTCGATCTGCTGCACCAGGCGCATCGGGCGATCGAGGATCGCCAGATCAGCAGGTGGCTGGCCGAGGCGAAGACGCTCCTGTCGCGCGGGGCACTGACCGAGGCCGAAGCGCTGATCGAGCAGTCGCTCAAGCTCCGATCGGGATCGGTCGACGCCGAGGCGCTCCAGAAGAACGTCCGGGAGATGCGCCGGGAGCGCGAGCGCGAGGCCGAACGGCAGCGCACCGTCAAGTCGGCGGTCGAGCGGGCGCGCAAGAACATGGACGAGGGCGCCCTCGAAGCGGCGGCGCGGTGCGCCAGCGAGGCGCTGGCCTACGACCCGGACCACGAAGAGGCGCGCGCGCTCAAGCTGGAGGCGCTGGCCATCCTCGAGAAGCGACGGCGTGAGCGCGCGCACGAAGAGGCCGCGATCGAGGTCGTGGAACGCGCGCGCAGGATCGCTGCCGGCGGCGACCTGCAGGCCGCGCTCGGCCTGCTGCAGGAGTTCGAGCCGCCTCACCAGATCGGGGCCGACGCGATCGCCGAGTGCCAGCGTGAGATCGAGGCACTCGAGGCGCGGCGCCGGCAGGAAGAGGAGGAGCGCCAGCGCGAGGAACAGGCTCGCCGCGAACGAGAAGAGGCGGAGCGCCGGCGGCGCGAGCAGGACGAGCGGCGCCAACGCGAAGAGGACGAGCGCCGGCGGAAGGAAGAGACCGAGCGTCAGCGTCTGGAGGAAGAGGCGCGGCGCCAGGCGGAGGAAGACGCACGCCGGAAGGCCGAGGCCGCGCGGCGTGCGGAGGAAGAGGCGCGTCGCCAAGCCGAGGAGGCGAAGCGAAAGGCGGCCGCGGAGGCCAGGCGTAAGGCCGAGGAAGAGGCCCGGGAGAAGGCGGCGGAAGAGGCGCGACAGCGTCAAGAGGAGGAACGGCGACGGCGCCAGGCTGCCGAGGACGAGCGGCGGCGCCAGGAGGCAGAGGGGTTCAAACAGCGCGCACAGGACGCGCTGCAACGCGGCCTGTTCGCCGACGCGCTGGCGGCCCTGGAACTCGCCCACCGCGCCTCGCCTGGCCACGACACCGAGCTGTCGGCGCTTGCCGCGGAGATCCGCAAGAAGCGCGAGGCGGCCGACGCCGCCGAGCGCGTGCGGCAATCGGTCGAGCGCAACATGATTGACGCGCGGGCGTCGTTCGAGCGCGCCGACCTGGAGGAGGCGGCGCGGCTCGTGGCGTCGGCGCTGAAGCAGGCCCCGGCCGACCAGGAGGCGCTCGCGCTGCAGGCCAAGGTCGCCGCCGCCATCGACCGGCGGCGACGTGAAGCCGCCGAGCGCCGCCAAGCCGAGGCTGCCGTGACAAGAGCGCGGCGCCGGTTCGCCGATGGCGATCACGACGGGGCCGTGCACATACTCGAGGAATTCACGCATCGGCCCCTCGTGCAGGCGGCGCTCGAGGAGATGACCGCCGAGCGACAGCGCCTGCTCGACGAGCGCCAAGCGCTCGAGGCACGCCTACGCGAGCAGGAGGAGGCCCGGCGGCAAGTCGAGGCCCGCCGGCAGGAGGCGTACGCGACGCCCGCCGAGGAGGATCAACCGCGGCCCGGGTCGCCCTCCTTCGCCAGCGCCACGCCGCCTGACGTCATCGAGTCGCCGGTTCCGCCGGTGCCGCTCGGCGGAGCGCCTGACGCGATCGCTTCGGGCGCCGGCTCGACGGTCGAGCCCTCGCGCGACGTGCCCGCGCTGGCAATCGGCACTCTCACGCGGGCGCTGTCGGGCGCCGCCCCGCGCCTGCCGGTCCATCGTGTCGAGAAAGTGCTCGCCGATCGCAGGTCGCTCGCCATCGCGGCGGGGGTACTGATCGCCGTCGTCAGCGCCGGCTGGTATCTGAGCCGCGATCGCGCGGCAGGGCCCGATGCTCCCGGGTCCGCAGAGGAACGCACTGTCCCACCCGCCGTCGATTCGGTGGCGCTGCTCGCGGCGGCGAACGCCGCGTACACCGAAGGCCGTACAGGCCGAAGCCATCAAGAACATCGAGGCAATTCCCACCGAGGCGCCGGAGCGGGCCGCCGCCGACAACCTGCTCCAGGGTATCCGCACCGATGCCGAGGTGAATGCCCTGACCGATCAGCGTGACGCGAAAGGCATCGTCAAGAGTGACGACGAGCGGTTCAGGAAGGCGACGGGGTTGATGGAGCAGACGCGCGGCCTTGGGCGCGGCCAGGTGGCGTTGGAAGTGGAGCTCAACGAGAGCGCCAGCCGGCTCTTTCGCGAGATCATCACGGACGGGTGGCGGCCGGATCGCTTCGTGGCCGAGGCACGCATCGAGTTAAAGGGCGGACGCAGGGCAGAAGCGATCGACCATGCGCTCGGCGCGCTTCAGAAGGAGGCGGACTATCAACCCGCCTTGTCGTTCCTTCGCGAGATCCGGGACTCCGCGGCGAACGGCGCGGAGAGCGCTGCCCGTGAGGCCCAGAAGGCCGGCGCGACCGAAGCCAACTCCCCGGCCTTCAAGGAAGCCAGGGCGCGCCAGACGGACGCCGCCGGGCTCAAGGCACCGGGCGAGATCCGCAATGCGGTCGAGGGGTTCGACGCCGCGCGCGCCGGGTACGTGCGAGCCGGCCGCGAAGCCCAGCAGTTCGCCCTCGATCGCTCGCGTCAAGTCGATTCCGCCATCGGCCTCACCCAGCAGCGGCTCAACGCGCAGGACCGTGCCGGCGCGCTGGCGGCGTGGCAGGACGCCGCCCGGCTGAATCCGGCCGATCCGCGGCTCCCCGGCCTGCGCACGCGGATTGACGCGCTCGACGCGGCGGTGCCGGCACCGCCGTCATTGCCGACGGCGGATGCGGCCGCGCGCGCCGACGTTGCGCAAGCCATCAGCGAGGCCCGCGCGTTCACCGACGACGTTGCGGCCATCGCGAGGCTGAATGTGGAACTGAGTCGCTATCCGGGGAATGTCGAGCTGACCAACGCGGTCGCGGCGCGGGTCAAGGCGCGCGATGACAAGGTCACGGACCTCGTCGGCAAGGCGAAAGTGGCCCCCGACGCGCAGGCGATCGTCTTGCTCACGAGCGCGCTGGCGCTCGACCCGAGGCGGAGCGACATTGCCGGCGAGCTCGAGCGACGCAAGCGCGTGGCCGCGGCGGCGACGACGCTGCCCGGGCCGCCCACCACGCCGCCAACGCCAGCGCCCTCGACGGCGGAACTCCGCGTCCGAGTGGAGACCGAGGTCAACGAAGCGCTCGGGCGGTACAAGACGGCCTACGAGGCGAAGAATCTCGACGACCTGCTGCGGGTGGCGCCTTACCTGCGCCGCGCCGACGTCGAGAAGGATTTCAGCGGCTTCCAGACTCTTCAGATGACCATCGCGCCCTGCACGATTACGCCCGCTGACGAGACCGGCACGCGTGCCGCCGCCAGCTGCAGGGTTAATCGTAAGCAGCAGTTGGCCGGCACCCGGCCCCCTGGCTTCAATCGTGACTTCCAGTTCACGCTGACCAAGGATGGCTCTGGCTGGCGCATCATCAGCGCGACCTCGGTCCCGGCGCGGTAGACCACGCGAGTCGGCGTGAGGTTCTTCGCGCGCGTCCGGTAGCGCCGTTTAGAACGCGTAGTCCAGTCCGAACGCGAACGTCAGCGTGTCGCGCAGTCCACCCTTGGTGAAGGGAAAGAGCACGTTGCCTGAAATCAACAGGTTCGGTGCGAGGTTCACCTTGGCGCCGATCGCGCCGAGGATCAGGTTGAGGTTGCCGTCGCTCAACGCGAGCTGGCTGTACGGCTGGCCGGTCAGAGGGTTCATCGAGCTGGTCTGCAGCGGCACGGTGCCGGCCGAGCCGGCGCCGGCGCGGTACTGGAACGTCTGCGTCGCCTCCTCAACCTGTCCCGCATCGATCAGCGTGCGGCCCAGGATGTCGCCGATCACGGTGATGCGGGGATGGGCGACCCACTGGACGCCGCCCGAGTAGTTGAACTCATCGCTCACGCCGAGCGGCTGGAAGCCGGCGATCGGCTCCACGTCGCCGGTGCCCGAGAGGGTGAACCCGAGGTTGGCGTGCGTGGCGAAGCGGTCGTTGCCCGCCGAGAGTACTCTGAAGATCTTGCTCTGGAACGCGCCGAGGCCGAGCAGGTCGTCCTCGTCACCGGTCGGCAGCCGCAGGTCGATGGCCACGGCGAACCCGGTTTCGCCGTTCTGCACGATGTTGTACTTCGAGCGGAGGAGGATGTCGCCGATGCCCGCGGCGCTGGCGTCGCCGGAGAAGTCGGAGCGCGTCTGGTTAGCGCCCTGCGCGAAGGTGTGGACGTTGGGCGTGTCGGCGGTGGCGAGGCGGATGATCGTGGCCTGCACCGTAGCGTCGAGATCGACGCGAATAATCGGCAGGGCCACGCCGATGTCGAGCTTGTCGGTGACGCCGTAATTGGCGAGGAACACGAAGGTATCGGTCGTCGCCTTCAGCACGAGGGCGGCCTGCATGATGTCGCCTTCGAGGCCGGGCACGTTCGAGCTGGGCGGCGGCGCCGCCGGGCTGCAGCAATCGGTGTGCGGCAGGAAGAAGGTCAGCGATCCGTCGCCGAGCTCGACGTCGCCGAACGTGTCGAAGCTCGAGTGCTGGTAGTTGAAGCCGGCACTAAGCTTCTTGCGGCCGATCGTGCGCGAGCGTTCGCTGAACGCCGGACCGAAGCTGTTGCTGCCGCGAGTGTACGTGCCGGCCGACTCGTCGAAGGTGAAGGAGAAGCCGCCGGTGGACGAGCCCAGCGGGAAGTTGGCGAACTGGCTGGTCATGCGGTCATTGAACGCCAGCACGGCGCGGATGGCCGCCTCGCTCGGGATGGAGGCGGCCTGCGAGCCGCCGAACGTCGGGTTCAGCAGGGTGAAGTGGCCAGCGTGTGGGTTGCCGGGCAGGTCGCCGCCGGGCAGCACGATCCCTCTCAGGATCAGGTCGGTCAGCAGGTTGGCGACGTCGCCGGACCCGCTCGACTGGGCGCTGGTGGTGGCGGGTAGCAGAACGATGGCGAGCGTGATGACGAGGCGGCGCATGGGACCCTCACTCTGTGCTGGGAAGCTTACCCGTGAAGACGGACATGCACTGGAATTTCCGCCACGGCCGGCGTCATGCTGGCTGATTGTTGTTGAGGTTGTCAAGGAGGCTGGGGGCCCAATTGACAGGCCGTGTCTTGGATTGCGGGACAGTCTTGTCAAGTCGGGCAGGTGGGACATGGATGCGCCGCTCTTACCACCTGCCTTACTAGCCCTACCTGCCTTACTCGTCGCCGAACGGAATGCCGATGTTCCACCCGGCGTTGTTCACGAGGATGTCGACGCGGCCGAGCCCCGTCAGGACGGCGTCAACTGACGCGTCGATCGAGGCGGCCTCGCGCTGATCGAGCTGCACGATGTGACAGCGGCGCCCTGCTCGGCTACGAGCGCAGCGGTGCGGCCGGCGCCCTCGCGATGACCATCGTACGAAACCGCGATGTCCACGCCGGCGGCGGCGAGCGCGCGAACGATGCCCGCGCCGATGTCTCTCAATCCACCTGTCACAAACGCCACCTTGCCGGTCCGCTCCATCGGTTCTCCCTGCCGCCCCTCATCATCATCGACAGGCCGAGCACGATGACGCCCGGCCCGACGACCGACAACCAGCCGAGGCCGCGCGGTGTCGGCGGCTCTGGCAGTTCCGCCAGAGCCCACGGCGCGAGACCGGAGCGCGCTTCGGCGGAGCCCGCGCGCATCACTCCTGGGGAGCGAGCGTTGGCTTGTACTGCGGTGCCTTGCGCACCTTGGTCGCCTGCTCGAGGGCGTAGGCCAGTGCGATCAGCTCGCCTTCGGTGTACGGCCGGCCCATGAACGTCAAGCCGAACGGCAGTCCGTGGCTCTCGCCCGACCGGCACCGTGATGCTCGGCGTCGTCGGCGACCGCCGCCATGCCGTAGCCGGCGCCGACGAAATGATCGCCGAGCACGTGATCGGTGGGCCAGGCCGGTGACACGCTCGGCGCGATCAGCGCATCGAGCTTGTCGCGGTCGAGCGTCGCGAGCAGCCCCTCCTTGCCGGCGAGACGCCGCGCCGCCTCACGCGCCTTGAGATAGGCGGCATCGGTGAGCGGACCCTTGGCTTGCGCCCGCTCGAAAATCTCCTGGCCGAAGAACGGCATCGCGCGGTCGGCGTTCGCCTTGTTCCAGGCGATCAGCGCTTCGAGCGACGCCTGCGGCGAACCGCTCGCCTTCAGATACGTGTTGAGGCCGTCCTTGAATTCGTAGAGCAGCACCTCGAACTCGGGGTCGTTCCAGTCGTTGTAGGTCGCCACCTTGACGTCCACGACCTCTGCCCCCGCGGCCTTGAGCTTGTCGATCGCGTCGGTCATCGCTTTGTCGACGTCGGGATGAAAACCCATCGCCTGCCGCAGCACCCCGAGGCGCTTGCCCTTCAAGGCGTCGGCCTTGAGGAAGGTGGTGTAATCGTCTGCAACCTTCCCTTTCGCTGCGGCTCCGGCGGGATCCTTCTCGTCCACGCCAGCGAGGGCGGTCAGCAGCAGCGCGACGTCGGACACCGTGCGGCCCATCGGACCAGCGGTGTCCTGGGAGACGGAGATCGGAATCACGCCGCTGCGGCTCACGAGCCCGACCGTCGGCTTGAGCCCGACCAGGCCGGCGACCGAGGCCGGGCAGATGATGCTGCCGTCGGTTTCGGTGCCGACGCCGATCGTCGCGAGGCTGGCGGCGATCGCGGTGCCGGTCCCCGAGCTCGATCCGCACGGATTGCGATCGAGCACGTAGGGGTTCTTCGTCTGCCCGCCGCGCGAGCTCCAGCCGGACGTCGATCGCGTCGAGCGGAAGTTGGCCCACTCGCTCAGGTTGGTCTTGCCGAGAATCACCGCACCGGCGGCGCGCAGCCGCTCGACGAGAAACGCGTCGCGCGCCGGCTTGTTGTCGGCCAGCGCGAGCGAGCCGGCGGAGTTGACCATGCCGACGGTATCGATGTTGTCCTTGAGCAGCACGGGAATGCCGTGCAGCGCACCGCGTGGCTTCCCGGCCTTCTGCTCGGCGTCGCGCGCGTCGGCCTCGGCCAGCGCGTTGGGATTGATCTCGATCACCGCGTTCAACCGCGGCCCGGCATCGTCGATCGCCGCGATCCGATCGAGGTAGGCCTGAGTCAGCGCTCGCGAGCTCAACGCTCCGGAGCGTCAGGCGCTGACGGGCGTCGGCCGCGCTCAGCTCAATCACGCCGCACCGGGAACCGGCGGCGGCGCGGCTGCCGGCTGAGATGAGGCGGAAGGCGTATCGGGACCGGCGCACGCGGACGCCAGAAGAGCCAGAACCAGGACCACACGAACCATCACCATCGAGCGACTCCGGAAAAAGGGTGGTGTGAATAGTAGTTCGGCCAGGGTGTCAGCTTGCGGAGCTCACCGCGTGCAGGTATGCTATTTTTTTAGCAACGACGATCCCAACCACCGGCGGCTCGTCAGCATCTAAGGGTCAATATGCACGACTCCCTCCTCCAGGATTTCCGCGTCGGCGCCCGGTCGTTTCTGCGGACGCCGCGCTTTACCGTGCCCGCGGTGCTGGCGCTGGCGCTCGGCATCGGCGCGACGACGGCCATCTTCAGCGTGATCCGCGGCGTGGTCCTGAATCCGCTGCCGTATCCCGACCCAGACGAGGTCGTCGTGATCTGGGAGAACAACCTGACCCGGAACCGGCCCCGGAACGTGGTCGGGGCCGCGAATTACGTCGCCTGGAAGGAGCGGAACCGATCCTTCGAGTTTCTGGGGCTGGTCGGTCCGTCGCGCCGGAACATGGTCCTCGATGGCGAGCCGGTCGAGGTACCGGGCCTGGTCGCCTCGTCCGAAGCGCTCCAGGCGCTCGGCGTTCAGCCGGTGATGGGACGTCTCTACACCGCGGCCGAAGACCTCGAAGGCAGCTGAGCCGGTCATCATCCTGGGCCACGAGTTCTGGCAGAACCGGTTTGGCGGACGGCGCGACATTCTCGACGTCAGCATTCCCACCAACGGCCGGCTGCGCCGCGTCGTCGGCGTGATGCCGCCCGGCTTCACCGTCGAGGGACAGCGGGCCGACTATCTGATGCCGTACGAATGGACGCTCGAGGCGCTCAGGTCGGCCACCGGCCGCGGATCATCGCACGGGCTGGCGCGCCTCAAGGCTGGCGTGTCGTTCGAGCAAGCGGTCGATGACATGAAGACGATCGCCGCCCAGCTCGAGAAGGAAGCGCCGCAGCGCAACACGGGATGGTCGGTCACGCTGGTGCCGGTCCACGAGCAGATGGTGGGCGAGATTCGTCCGGCGTTGCTGATCCTGGCGGGAGCGGTCGTCGCTGGTGCTGCTCATCGCCTGCGTCAACGTCGCCAACCTGCTGCTCGCGCGCAGCACCGTCCGGCAGCGCGAGCTCGGGTTGCGGACCGCGCTCGGCGCGCGCCGCGGCCGGCTGATCCGCCAGATGCTCAGCGAGAGCCTCGTCCTCGCGAGCCGCGGGCGGCGCGCTCGGCCTCGCGCTTGCCTACGCCTTTCATCGCGGCCTGATCGCGCTCGTCGCCGATCGCATTCCGGTGCCGCGGCTCGATCAGGTGGCGCTCGACGCGCCCGTGCTCGCCTTCGCGGCGGCGATCGCGCTCGGCACCGGCCTGCTCTTCGGCATCGTCCCCGCGCTCGTCGCGACGTCCACCGCAAGCGATGCCCTGCGCGAGGGCGGACGCCACGGCGGCGGACCACGATCGCGGCGCGCGCTCGGAACCCTTGTCGTCGCCGAGGTCGCGTTGTCGCTCGTCCTGCTCACGGGCGCGGGCCTGCTGATTCGCAGCTTCGTACGGCTGCAGAGCATCAGCCCGGGGTTTCGGTCCGAAGGTGTCCTGACGGCGCGCGTGTCGCTGCCAGCGCACGCGATACAGCGAATCGAAACAGATCGCCGCGTTCTTCCAGGATGTGGTCGGGCGCATCCAGGCGTTGCCGGGCGTGACGCACGCGGCCGGTGTCTCGTTCCTGCCGATGGCCGGCCCGGGAATCGGCACGAGCTTCTATCGAGTCGACAAACCAGAGCCGGCCGCAGGCCAGGCGCCGATCGCTGAAGTGCGGCCGGTGACGCCGAACTTCTTCCGGGCCATGGGCATGCCACAGCTTGCGGGCCGCGACTTCACGGCCGCGGATGCCGAGGGCGCGCCGTTTGTCACGGTCGTGACCGAGACGCTCGTGCGCCGCGCAGTTCCCCGGTGAAAATCCGCTCGGCCGCCAGCTCCACGTCAACATCGGTCCGGCCGGCGGGCTGAAAGCCGAGATCGTCGGCATCGTGAGCGACATCAAGTTCTCGACGCTCGATGCCGAAGCGCGCCCTGGCGTCTTCCTGCCGCTACCGCAACTGGCGATCGGCTTCATGACCTTCGTGGTTCGCACCGATCTGGATCCGGCGTCGCTGGCGCCCAGCATCGCAACCGCCGTGCATCAGCGCGATCCCGAGCTGCCGGTCGCCGACGTCCGCACGCTGGACGACGTCGTGAGCGCCACGCTCGCGCGGCCGCGCGCCGTGTCGCTGCTCCTCACCGCGTTTGCGCTGATCGCGCTCGTCCTCGCCGCCGTCGGCGTCTACGGCGTGATGGCCTACTCGGTCTCACAGCGGACGCAAGAGATCGGCGTCCGCATGGCCCTTGGCGCGACGCGCGAGTCGGTGTTTCGTCTCGTGCTCGGCCAGGCGCTCAAGCTCGTCGGCGCTCGGCGTCGCGGTCGGCCTCGTGGCCGCCGGCCTGCTCACCCGGCTGCTGACGACGCTCCTCTACGCCACTGAGCCGCTCGATCCGTGGACGTTCGGCCTGACGTCGATCGTCTTGCTGCTCGTCGCGACGCTGGCGTCCTACGCCCCCGCCCGCCGCGGCACGCGCATCGCACCCATCGAAGCTCTCCGCACCGAATAAAGCCACAGAGCCACAGAGACACAGAGAATGTTGGTGATCTGGCGATCTGGTGATCTGGACTGATCGATTCGTGATCTAGTGATTCGACGATCGATGCCAGATCTGTCAGATCAGCTCCAGATCACCAGATCACCAGATCTGCGATCTGCGGATCTCGCATTGGCTTTTCTTGCCGACGAACACGATGTGCGATCCGCTTCGAGCTCGGAGTGATCGAACGGAACGACCGTCGGTTCGAAGCCGACGTCGCGAATCAGCCGCAGCCAGTCTTCGCGAGAGAAGAGGCCTTCTTCGTGTCGGTCGTGCTCGACCCGAACGCGGCCGTCCGGCTCGCGCAGCATGTAGGCGTAGTCGACGACGTAGGTGGTGTCGTTCGGATCGGGATCCCACATCCATTCGAGGTAGCGCAGGGCGCGGCCGTCGGCGCCATCGCCACCGCCCTCATCAGTGCCCGCGACGAAATTCTCGCGCACGTGATCGGGGGCGAAGAGCGCGCCGCCGCCGGGCTTGCAGTGCAGCCACGCGGTTTCGATCGCGCGCCGCAGATCGGCCTCCGTGGTCATGTAGCAGATCGCGTCGTGAATGAAGACCGCGTCGAACTGCCGATTCAGCCGCACCGTGCGCATGTCGCCTTCGACGTGCTCGCATTCCGGGTTGAGCGCCCGGCTCACCGCGAGCATGCCCGGCGCGCGATCGACGAGCACCATCGAGAACCGCGCCTTCATGTGTGAGGCGTTGCTGCCACCGCCACTGCCGAGCTCGAGCAGCGTCTCGCACGGCCGCGCGCAGGCGTCGAGGATGGTGCGTTGATAGAACGCCGCCTCCTCCGCGTATTCCGCTGGCGGCGACAGCAGCGGCCACCAGGTGGACAGCTCGTTGTAGAGAAGGGGTCGATCTGGATCGTTCAGGCTCATCGGGACAGATAGCGCTCGCGCAGGATGTCGAGGTGATGGACGACGTGGCCGACCGTCATGTAGGCCAGGGCTCGAACCGTAAACGGGTTGTCGCTGGCGATCCCGCGGCGGCTCCACGCCTCGGCCGGCAGCGACTCGAAGAAACTGAGACTGGCCGCGCGCACGGTGCGGAACTCGTCAACGAGACTGGCCCACGAACGCGCGTCCGATCCCGCGGTGGCGATCGCCACGTTCTGATCGAAGCTTGGAAGCGGCGTCTCGAAGCCGCGCGCGAACCAGAACGCGCGGCCGACGAACAGCCGCTCGCAGTCGTTGACGTGGCCCAGCACCTCGCGAATGCTCCACTTGTCCGGTGCATAGCGATGTCCGGCTTGCGCATCGGAGATATCGCGGGCGAAAGCCACGACCTCGGGTTCCTGGGCGCGCAAATGTTCCACGACGTCGCCGGCCGGCACGCGGTCGATGTAGGTGAAGTAATACGGTGCTGCTTCCGACCGATCGGGCATGGTGGTGCTCATGACGCATCCTTCCGGGTAGGCCACTGATGACGCCCGGGCCGTCAGTTGCCCAACCGACGCAGCAGGTGCGGGCGGGCGACGTCCCAGCGCATGGGTCCGTAATATTGAGCGGGGCGATTGGAGTTCCAGTATTCGTAGCTGGCCTCGTCGTTCGAGGCGTGGATCGGCACGTGCGGCAGCAGCAGGTGCGCGAATTCGTGGACGGCAGCGCGGCCCAACCCGCGGCCGATGGCGTCAACCAGATCAGCCCGGGTCACACCTTCGGGCGCACGTGCCACTGCCTGGCTCGCGAGCGTTTCGAAGCTGACGGCGCCGACGCCGCCGAGCATCCCGAAGACGTTCGACTGTCCTGAGACGGCAAGGCGGCGCCAGGTCAGAATCTGCACCACGCGCACGCGATAGAACGCGTCCGGGCGGTCGGAGACGCGCACGCGGAGGCCGGCAAACGCGAGGTGCAGTTCGTCTCGCGCGACCATCATCAAGCGGCGCTGCTCGTCCGTAGTCAGCGGGCCACCGCGGCGCGCCAGATACGGCAGGTCGTAGGTCAGCGCTGCATCGGCCCAGAAGCCGACAGTGACGACGTTCTGTCGCGTCTGCCAGTGCACGCCGCCCCAGGCGAGAGCGGTGAGCGCACACGCGGTCAAGGCGATGGTATGAGAAGCCGACATCGCTCTCAGGCGAGT
Source organism: uncultured Acidobacteriota bacterium (assembly GCA_963841895.1). Classification (GTDB taxonomy): domain Bacteria; phylum Acidobacteriota; class Vicinamibacteria; order Vicinamibacterales; family UBA2999; genus JACCSI01. Next base: position 25,989 of record CAWJEO010000032.1, on the reverse strand, counting down.
ATAGTCGCTCAGGTTTCAGCCGTGCCGTCACGCCCCGGACCTCTTGCCGATCGCTTCAATCGCGCCCTCGCCAGCCTCATCGATGAGGTGAAGAAGGACCGCGCGATCCTCGCCGCGATTCTCTGCGGCAGCCTGTCGCACGACACGGTGTGGGAGAAGTCCGACATCGATCTGGTGCTCGTGACCATCGACGACAAGGCCGTGCCCGAGGGCCATGCGGCCCTCTACGCCGACGGGCTGAACGTCCATGCCTCGCTCGATCCCGCGCGCTGCGTTCCGCAAGACGGTCGAGGGATCGGTCCGCAACTCGTTCTTTCACGCGCTGCTGGCGAAAGGACGGCTGCTCTACACGCACGACGACACCATCGCCGACCTCTGCCTCAGGCTCGGAGAGATCGGCCAGCGCGATACCGAGTTGCGCCTGCTGTCGGCGGCAACCGAAGCGCTGGGGCCGATCGACAAGGCGCGCAAGTGGTTCGTCACCCGCGGCGACCTCGAGTACAGCGCGCTGTGGATTCTGTTCGCGGCGACGGGGCTGGCACGGATCGAAATCATCGGCCGCCGTCTCGTCGCCGATCGCGAAGTGCTGCCGCAGGCGATGGCGCTCAACCCGGCGTTCTTCAAGACCGTCTACACCGATCTCCTCAACACGCCGAAGTCGCGGGCCAACGTCGAGGCGGCCCTTGCCGCGATCGACGGCTACCTCGTCGAGCGGACGCCGCTCCTCTTCAAGGCGGTGTTCGACCATCTGCGGGACGTCGGCGAAGCGCGCTCCGTCACCGAGATCGAAACCCACTTCACGCGCAATTTCAACGTGAGCGGTGTGACGATGGCCTGCGAGTACCTCGCGGACCGCGGCCTGATCGGCAAGGCGTCCACGCCCCTGAAGCTCACCCGCAAGAGCAGCGTTGTCGGTCCAGGAGCTGGCGTTCTTCCTGGCAGCGCCGCCGGAGGACGAGTACTGACGCATCGACCAGCCGTTCCCTGCGTCAGAACGGCCGATCGCTGCGGATCGAGACCATGACGGGGCCGCACATGCCCTATGCTCATGGTCCTCCAGGCGACATGATGGCGAAGCGACGAACGAGTCCAGAGACGCAGCCGGCGCGGACCGGCGCCCGCACGACCATCGCGGTGCAGGGCGCGCGGGTCCACAACCTCAAGAACATCTCGCTCGAAATCCCGCGCGATCGGCTCATCGTCGTGACCGGGCTCTCGGGGTCGGGCAAGTCGAGCCTGGCCTTCGACACGATCTACGCCGAAGGCCAGCGCCGCTACATGGAGTCGCTCTCCAGCTTCGCGCGGCGCTTCGTGTCGCAGGTCGCCAAGCCCGACGTCGACTTCGTGTTCGGCCTGTCGCCGGTCATTTCGATCGAGCAGAAGACCATCGCCAGCAACCCGCGATCGACGGTCGGGACGATGACCGACGTGGCGAGCTACCTGAATCTGCTGTTCGCGACGATTGCCGAGCCGCATTGTCCGCGCACCGGCGAGATCACGCCGAGCAAGACGTCGAGCCAGATTCTCGAGGCGCTGCTGTCGCTGCCGGAAGGGACCGAGATCGAGCTGCGGGCGCCGGTGTTTCCGGTCTACGGCGAAGAGCTCGACTTCGTGCTGACCGACGTGCGCAAGAAAGGCTGCCGCCGGCTGATCGTCGACGGCAAGGAGATCGACCTCTCCGCTGAGGTCGAGCTCGACGCGTCGACGTGTCAAGCACATGGACGCTGTCGTCGATCGATTCTTCATCAGCCGCCGGCACGAGAAGGCGATCAAGGCCGGGATCGCGAGCACGCTGCTGGTCGGCGATGGGCTGCTGCAAGTCCAAATCCTGAAGGGCGCCAACCGCGCCGACGCCGATCGGCTCTACAAGACAGCTGTGCAGCCCGACCCACCATTTCGTCTACGGTGACGTCGCGCCCGAGTTTTTCATGTTCAACAACCCGGAGAGCGCGTGCCGCACCTGCGGAGGACTCGGCGTCCACAAGCTGACGCATCCGGATCTGCTCGTGCCCGACCCGCGCCGCAGCATTGCCGGCGGCTGCTTCCTGCGCGAGGCGTTCAAGTACAACCCCGACACGTGGGACGGCCGGGTGATGTACAGCCTGTCGAAGGCGATGAAGTTCTCGCTCGACACCCCGTGGGAGAAGCTGCCCGAGACGATCCGCGACACGATCCTCAACGGCGTCGAACGCAAGATCACGCTCACCCAGCCACCCGACGCCAAGGTCACGCGCGAGGGCTGGGAGAACAAGGAGATTGGGTTCGGCGGCATCGCGCGGCGGATCGAGCGGCACTACCGCCGCTATCGGCAGCGCGGCGAGGCCAGCTCGGGGATGGAGGCGTGGCTCGACAAGGTCATGGTCGAGCACACCTGTCCGGACTGCCGCGGCGCCCGCGTCCGCGCGACCCGGCTGCTCTTCACGATCGCCGGCAAGTCGATCTACGACGTCGGCCAGCTCCACTTCGACGAGCTCAAGGCATTTCTTGCAACGGTCAAGCCGACCGGCCGCGGCGCCGACGCCGGCCGCCAGGTGCTCGGCGAGATCCGCGCCCGGATCGATCTGCTGCTCGGCATCGGTCTGGACTATCTGAGCTTCAATCGCCGCTCGGGGACACTCTCGGGCGGCGAGTCGCAGCGGATCCGGCTGTCAACGCAGATCGGATCGGGGCTGATGGGCATGCTCTACGTGCTCGACGAGCCGAGCATCGGTCTCCATCCCAAAGACAACGTCAAGATGATCGCGACGCTCGAGCGGCTGCGCGACATCGGCAACACCGTCATCGTCGTCGAACACGACGAAGACACGATCCGCGCCGCCGATCACCTGGTCGAGATGGGGCCCGGACCCGGCGTGCACGGCGGGACGGTCGTCGTGCAAGGCACGCTGCCGGATCTGCTCAAGACCAGGCACTCGCCCACTGGCCAGTTCATGTCCGGCCGCCGGTCGATCGCGACGCCGGCCGCGCGACGCAACGGCAACGGCAAGACGTTGTCGATCCGCGGCGCGCGTGAGAACAACCTGAAGAACGTTGACGTCGACGATCCCGCTCGGCGAAGCTCGTCGCGATTACCGGCGCCTCGGGTTCGGGCAAGAGCACGCTCATCAACGAGATTCTGTACAAGGCGCTCTGGAAGAAGCTCGTCGACACCCGCACGCTCCCCGGCGACCACGACGGCGTCGAGGGCATCGAGCACGTGCAGCGGGTCATCAGCATCGACCAGACGCCGATCGGCCGCAACAGCCGATCCAACCCCGCGACCTACATCGGCTTCTACGACACCATCCGCGATCTCTTCACGCAAGGCGCCGCTCGCGGTCGAGCGCGACTACAAGCCCGGGCGATTCAGCTTCAACGTCAAAGGCGGGCGCTGCGAGGAGTGCCAGGGCGAAGGCGTCATCACGACGCAGCTCTACTTCATGCCCGACGTCGAGGTCACGTGCAGCACGTGCAAGGGCGCGCGCTTCAACACCGACACGCTGGACGTCACGCTACGCGGCAAGACGATCACCGACGTGCTCAACATGTCGGTCGAAGAAGGCGTCACGTTCTTCGCCAGCGAACCCGTGGTCGGGCGAAAAATCGAGGTCCTGAACGATCTCGGACTTGGCTATCTCACGCTCGGTCAGTCGTCGACGACGCTCTCGGGCGGCGAGGCGCAGCGAATCAAGATCGCGAGCGAGCTGAGCACGCTGCAGCGCTCGAAACACACCGTCTACATCCTCGACGAGCCGACCACCGGGCTGCACCTGGCCGACATCGAACGGCTGCTCGTCGCCCTCAACCGCCTCGTGGATACCGGACACACGGTCCTGCTGATCGAGCATCACCTCGACGTGATCAAGACCGCCGACTACGTCATCGATCTCGGACCCGAAGGCGGGCATGCAGGCGGCGAAGTCGTGGCGACCGGAACTCCCGAGCAGATTGCGAAGGTGCAAGGCGTCGCACACCGGGCGGTTTCTGAGAAGTCACCTGAAGACGTAGGGCTCGCTGCGCGAGCAGGGCTGCTTACGCGACAGCAGGGCTCGCTTCGCGAGCGGGGCGCCCATCGCTCTCGCTCGGGCGCAGGGTGGCAGCCCGACGGTCGAGCCCTCGCTCCAGAGTGCGAAAGCGAGGAGCCCGCTGTCTGCTACAACTTCGGGCTCGCCTTGCTCATTTTCATGACGAAACCGCCGTTGACGTTCTGCTCCTTCTTCGGCGCCAGGTCGGCGACGTCTTGCTTGCTCTTCTTCGGTGCTTTCTGTGTTTCTGACGAATTCATGATGTCCTCCACTTAGATAATCGAAATGAAATGATCGAAAGTGACACATCGGGTCTGACGCTGCACGCCTCAGTTGGTGCCGGTGCTGGCGCAGTCCTGGACTTTGGTGACGACGATTCCGCCGCGCACGTCCTGCGCACGATTCGGCGGGAGCTCACGCACGACGACGCGGGTCTGGCTGGTCTTCGGCTGGTTCGACGCTGCTGTCTTGTTCATGATGTCCTCGATGCTTACTGGATTCAGAGTTCTCGAAGCGCGTGTGTTCAGTTGGTCCGCATGACGAAGTGAAAATCCTGGAGCGTGACGCCGCCACGCACGTCCTGCCCGGGCTTGAGCGCAAGGTCTTTGACCGCCGCGTTGGGTTTCGTCTGTTCCGACTTGATCGTTGCTGACGTATTCATGATGTCCTCCACGAGCCTTTCAGCTCACTGATTGTTTGATGTCGGCGTCGCCTTCTCGATGCGACCGACACTCATAGAGACGGATCATCGGGCGCAAAGAGTTTCATCGCGACAGGTGTCGTCTTTCACTCTGCGTTTTCGATTTCTACTGATGGATGTGTGTGCGCGCTGAAGAGGGCTCGCTTCGCGAGCGGGGCGCCTACGCTCTCGCTCGGGCCAGGCGCTCGCGAGGCCGAACGGCCGAGCCCCTGCTCGACGCCGAAGGCTGTCGAGCCCGCTCTGAAAGAGCCCTGCTCCGAGCGAAGCGAGGAGCCCTCGCTACAGGGCGGCGCCGCTCGCGTAGTCGTTCAGCGCGACCTCACGCACCGCGCCGTCGGCGCCGATGGTCAGCTTGACGTAGGTCGGCGTGAAGGTGGTCCACGCGTGCAGGCGGCCGGCGCCCATGTCCTCGACGAAGGCCCGCAGCCCGTCGAGCGCGCGGTCGGAAGGGCCGTTGAGGATGTCAGAGGGAAAACGAATCAGATCTGCCCAGGTCCCCGAGTTGAGATACCGCGCACCGCCGGTCAGCGACACGTCGCGGGCGAGATGGGTGTGGCCGAACAGCACGTAATCGAAGCCGCGACCAGACAGATCCTTGGCGGCATCGAGATACTCGGGGAAACACTCGGCATCGCGCGCGAAGCTCTGATCGTTCTGCAGGCACCGGACCGCGGCCAGCAGCGCCGGCAGCCGGGACTCGAGCGGCGATCGGTCACTCGAGAGCAGCATGCGGGCAAACCCCCACGCGCGATCGACGACGTCGCTCGCCGAGATGTCTTCGGCGAACGCGACCTGGGCCACCGTCGCCTGCAACACCAGATCGGCATCGGCCTTCATCGCGCGGCGTACGACAATCTCGAGCGGGTCGGGTGCCGCCGCAGGGGCGCTGATGTCTTCCGCGAAGCTGCCGCTCGTGCCGGCGGCACTGATGTCCCCCGCGAAGCCCGGGAGCGCCGGGGCCTGCAGGCGGTGCTCGCGCGCGTCCAGACTCAGTTTGGCGACCCGCGTCAGCACGGTTCGGTAGCCGGGCTCGAGCGCCATCAGGATCGGCAGCGCGGCGCCGGTCTCCGGCTTCAGCAGATCGATCAGGCGGTAGTCGCGTTTGATCGGATTGATCACCTCCGCGACCATGTGGCTCCCGGCCGGCGCCTGGAAGAGATACTCCTGCGGCACCGGTTGATTGCGCGACAAGAGCGAGCGTACGCGTCGCAGGGCGTCGTAATCGACGATGTTGAACGAGTCGTAGCGGTTACCGTGTTCGATGAGGGCACGGCCCACCGCGTAGGCTTCGCCGTCGTAGATGAAGTCGAAATCGTGCCGGCCGTCGATGCCGAGCCGCTCCATCAGCCGGCGGCGGACGGCCGGCAGGGCGAGTTCGATATCGTGATTGCCGATGAGCAAGGTCAGTCGGTGACCGCGTCCGAGCAGCGCCGACAACGCCTGAAAGATATCCGGATCGCGATCGATGATGGCATCCAGCTTGTGCGATGCCGCCTGCTGATCGGCCGTGAAGGGACTCCACTGGTTCTCGCCGTCGGCCTCGGCGAGAAAGTCCACGAGATCGCCGTTGATGACGAGCTCGGTTGGCGACGGCTTCTGTGCGAGCGCCGTGATGAACGCCGCCACGTCGTGGCCGTGCGTGCAGATGCGAAACCCGCGATCGTCCGGCCCGCTGGTCGTCGGCTGCAGCCCGCCAAGATGCAGGTCCGAAATGACGAAGACCTCGCGCGTATCCGCCATAGTGGCGCGAATCCTACCATGCTAGGCTAACCGCGTTCTTCGCTCTGCACCCCCCCATGGATCCACTGGTTCGGAACGCCATCGCGCGCATCGACATCATGCAGGATGGCCGCAGCGTGAGCCGCGGCACCGGCACGCTGGTCACCGACCGACTCGTGCTCACGGCGCTGCATGTCGTCGCTGACCGCGCGCAGCAGCCACCCACGCCGCTGCCGGGCACGATCCGCGTGACCTTCCCATCCGGGAGCTGCGATGCCGTCGTGATGCGCGACTACGTGGACGCGCAGGCCGACTGGGCGCTCGTCGAATGCCAGGCACCGCCACGCGTCAGGCCGCTGCCACTCGGCGAGCTGACCAGCACCGACTCCGAATTCACGGCGTACGGGTTCCCTGACGCCCAGCCGCAGGACGGCATGGTCCACACCGGCACGGTGGAAAACAGCGCCGCCGAGATCTTCGGGGTCAGCGCGATACAACTCTTCAGCAAGCAGGCGGCGGCCGGCGACGGCGAGCCGGTCAAAGGACTGTCCGGTGCACCCCTGATCATCGAGGGTGCCTTGGTCGGCGTGCTGCGGGTGTCGCTGATGAAAGACCAGCGCAACGTCGCGGGCACGCTGTACGCGACGCCGCTCGGACCGATTGCCGACCGCTGCGGCGCGGTGCTGCCGCTGCCGGACCCGTGCCGCGGATTACCGGGGCTGAAGGCGCAGCCCCTCCAGCCCACACCGTTTCGCTTTCTCGATCCCTTCACCGACAAGGACGCGGAGATTTTCTTCGGTCGGAACCGGGAGATCAGAGCGCTCTACGATCGACTCACCGCCGACACGACGCCACCGATTCTGCTGCTGTACGGGCAGTCCGGCGTTGGTAAATCGTCAGTCCTGGATGCCGGCGTGCGGCCCCGCCTGACCCGGACGCACCACGTGCGCTACGTCCGTCGCACGCAGCGGCACGACGCTTCTCGATACGCTGCTCGGGACATTGACTGGCGGTGCGGCAAGCGGCGCGACCGGGGATCGAGATCGCCGCGGCCTGGGCGGCAGCGGAAGCGTCGCTTGGCCGGCCCGTCGTCGTGTTCCTCGATCAGGTGGACGAGGTCTATACGCGGGCCGGCGCCGAGACCGATGAGGACGACCATCTCTTCGAAGCGCTCAAGGCGCTGTGGAGCGAGGGCGGAAAACCGCCGGGCGGCCGCCTGGTGCTCTCGTTCCGCAAGGAATGGCTGTCGGAGATTCAGCAGCAGCTCGAGCTTCGCGGGCTGCCCTACGAGAAGGTCTTCCTGCAAGGGCTCGACCGCGACGCCATCGTCCATGTCGTCAGCGGCATCACCAGGTCGCGGCGCTTGAAGGAACACTACGGACTCGTGATCGAAAGTGGCCTGCCGGAACGAATCGCCGATGAACTGCTGTCGGACCGGGACTCACCGATCGCGCCGACGCTGCAGATCCTCCTCAGCAAGTTGTGGCAGATGGCTTCGGCCGCCGATCGGCACGCGCCGGCGTTCACCAAGGCCCTGTATGAATCGCTCCAGCGAGACGGACTGCTGCTCGGCGATTTTCTCGATCAGCAGCTGGCGCGTATCGGACAGCACACGCCCGAGTTCCTGTCGTCCGGGCTGGCGCTCGATCTGCTCGCCTTCCATACGACGCCGCTTCTCACCACGCCGCTGCGCAGCCGTGACGAGCTGGTGAAGGCCTACGCACACCGCGCCGCAGACCTGTTGCCGCTGCTGCGCCTGTGCCAGGAGCTGTACCTGCTCACCGACACCGCGGCCGATACGGCAGCGGCCGGCGGCGCGACGCGGCTGAGTCACGACACGCTCGCCCCGCTGGTGCGAGCGCGCTTCGACGACTCGGTGATGCCGGGGCAACGGGCGCGCCGACTGATCGAGTCTCACGGCGCCCAGTGGCGGGAGCACGACGGGCCAACGCTGGATGCATCCGACCTCGAGATCGTCAGGCAAGGTGTCCAAGGCATGCGGGCCCTCAAGCCCGAAGAGGAGCGGCTCCTCCAGGTCAGCGAGCAACGGCGGCAACAGGAACTGCGGAAGCAGCGCCGCGTGACCCGGGTCATTCAGGGCGCGGCCGTGGCCGTGCTGATCGCGGTGCTCTGGGGTGCGTGGAATCTGCGCCTGGCCAACCTGCGCGAGGAGCAGCTATACGTCACGCTGCAGGCGCCACTCGAGTCCCACGGATGGACGTCCGATCACGCCAGGCGCGCCACGACCAACGAAATCGCGGCCAGCGTCGCGGCTGACGACGAGCTGCAGCGCCTGGCACCCGCGCCGAAGCCGCGGCGCACGATCTCGGTCCAGTACGCCCCGGCTGGCGTGGACGCCGAGCGCGTCGTGGCCGCGCTCCGGCAGCACGGGTTCCTGGTGGACAGTGGACAGGCGTTGCCGCCGGATACGGCCACCCGGCACGCGATCGAATACGGCGCCGACGTCACGATGACGGCCGTGCAGCAGGTCGCCTACACGCTCATTCGAGCCGGCGTCGGCGTCTTCGGTGTTCACGCTTTCGAAAACCCGATCGACCAGGCGGGCATCATTCGCGTGGTTGGCGCGCCGGCCGCCACGGCGGCGATGACGATCGACGAGATCCGCCGGCTGGGATCGACGGAGGTGCTCGATCCGGCATTCGCGACCGTGGGCGATCTCGCCACGGTCGGGGCGCCGGTGCAGGAGTCCATTGCCGCACGCGTCGTCGTGCAGCCGTTCACGCGAGGGATGGCGCTCTGGCTCGAGGCGGACGCGGGCAGCATTCATGTGCTGCATGAGGATGGCACCTGGCGCGAGTACCGCGACAGCGCGACTGCGGTGCGGGCTGACCCGCGGCTCGCGACCAATCCGCTGGCGAAGCATTTCAACCCGAACGGCGGCTTCCTGCGCGTGTGGATGCACTACGACTTGGAGGCCACCCTGGGCTGGCCTCAGGCCGGCGAAACCGCGCTGCAGAGCGTGACGGCGCAGCAGTTCTCCCAAGGGTTCATGATGCAGCCGGTTCCGCAGTGGGATGCTGGCCGCAACTCGATGGGGACCGATCGCATTCTTGTTGTCAACGGCCATGAGGTCGGTCGATGGCGGCTCGAACCGATTGCTCCGCCTGGCCCGGGTTCAAGACGGTAGCGCGGGGCCCAGCGACCGAATCAGCCGCTCTGGCTGTTTTGCGCTTTGGGCCGTCGCCCAGTCGTTGGCCGCGTCGATCAACGGCCGCCCTTCGGCACCTCCAAGGTAAGCGCCTCTGGCACGACGGAATGCCGCGAGAAACGCGCCCATTTGGGCGGTCTCCGCCTGTCGCTCGCCAGCAGCCAGCAGCGTCAAGGCCTTCTGGCGATCGCCGCGCCACGCCGCGATCGCGCCTTCGTAAGTGTTGGCAAACGCCTGGCTCCAGGCGAGCTGCTCTCGCCGGAAGACTTTCGCCACCTCACTCACAACCGCCAGCTTGCTCGTGTCGCCGGCCGCCACCACCGCCAGCGCGGCGCGGCCGCGCAGTTGGTAGGCATCGATCCGCGTCGACACAATCGACCGGAGCAGCGTGCGCTTGAGCGTCGGCCACGATGACTCGAGCAACTCCCACGCGCCTCGTGCGTCGCCCTGATACAAGCGCGCCCACACGGTGGTGTGGAGCTGGTAGTAGCGCTGCAGGGCGTAGCCCTGCGACGACCACGACATCATGCCGCGTTCGGCCTCGGCGTGGGCGCCGTCCGGATCGTCGGCGACGAGATAGCCGAGTGGCGCGTATCGCGATCGCATGTAGCTCGAGGCGTAGAGGTCGCCACGCTGACGCGCCGCTTCGACGAAGCCTGGCACGTGGTTCAACATCTCCACCCAGCGTCCGAGCCACATGAGGTCTTCGAGGATGAAAATGCGCGCCGTCTGGCGCTCCCACGACAAGCCGGGGAGTCCCTTGAAGACGTCGAAGGACCGTTCGAGAAACGACAGGCTTTCGTTGAACTCGCCAAGGAGCTTCGTCCCGATGCCCGAAGCGACCAGCACCCGGCCGACGACTCGCGGATCCTCCAGTCGTGTCGCGAGCGCCAACGCATCGCGCATGATCGCCCGCGTCGTCTTCAGATCGCGGTGCCCGGTGATGGCAAAGTTCGAGATCTGGTTCGAGAGCGCCCAGGCGACGCGATGCGGTTCCCTGACGCGCAGCGCCAGCAGCGTCTGTTTCACCTGCAGATCGAACCCACGCAGCGGATCGACCATGCCGAGTGGCCCGCCGAGAAAGGACAGCACATCGAGGCGCTCGAGCAGTTCCGGCGGCGCATCCCGCGCATCGCGCTCCGAGAATGAGAAGCCGCGAAGCTTGAGCAGCGCACGCCGGGCCAGCACGCTCAGCAAGGCGCGCTGCGGCGTGGCGGGCAGCGTCATCCCGACGCGCCCGAGCACGCGCTTGGTGACGTCGAGGCCGGCATCGAGCGAGCCGCCCATCAGGAACTGCTCGGCGGCGCGCAGTTCGAGACGGAGCGCGTCGCTCGGCGATCGCCCTTCGGCCGCCGCCAGGAACTCAACGCCCGCCTCGTGGCCGCGTCCGTCGTTGGCCAGCGCTTCACCCAGCCGGGCGCGAACGTCGCGCGCTTCATCGGGAGGCAGGATGTCGAGACCGAGGAGGAGCCGGTAGAAGTACGCCGCCCGCTCGAACGCCAGGGCTGCCGCGGCCCGGTCGGCGGCGCGGGACGCGTGCTGCGCGGTCTTGGCCTTGTCTCCGATCGCGTGATAGTGCGCGGTGAGGACGGCGGGGTCGGCGCGGCCGTCGGCCTCCCAGACCTCGGCGAGCGCCCGATGGCGGGCCAACAGTCGATCACCGACGAGTCCGGCACCGATGACTTCTCGAATGCGATCGTGATAGGCCTCAACTTCCAGCCGCTCCGTCGCCGAGTGGGTCCGCAGCAGGTGCTCGACGCGCAGCAGGTCGAACGTCGCCTGCAGGTTGGGCAGAGCCGCCGCGGCAGCGACGATGTCACGGGCGACTGGACGCCCGCTCACCACGACCAATTCGAGGACGAGGCGTGCCGCATCAGGCAGACGCGCGACCCGATCGCGAATGACCTCACCGAGATCGACGGCCTCGCCGCCGGCTTCGGAATGCCGCACGAGCTCGTCCACGAAGAACGGACTACCGCCCGATTCAGCCGCGATCGTCTCCGCCCGGCGGCGCGCTGCGTCATTCGCTCCAAGGCGTGAGACTGCAAGGGCTACCGCATCGGCAGATGACAGCTCGCCCACTTCGACGTCGCGCACGTCCAGCGTGCCTGCGAGCTCGGTGAGCGATGGCAGTAGCGCGCACAGCAGCGGGCTCGTGTCGCGCTCTTCGCTGCGAAACGCCAGCACCAGCAGAAGGTGCGGCGGATCCGGCGGACGCAGCAGCTCGCGCAAGAGCGCGACGCTGTCGAGATCGCCCCACTGGATGTCGTCGATGAACAGGGTGAGTGGTGCCTGATCGGCCAGTGCGCCCAGCAGCTCGCGGAGCGCCACGAAGGCACGGCGGCGCACCTCGGTGATGTCCGTACGATCCCCGGAACGCTGCGGGGTGCGCGCCACCACGTCGATCTCGAGCAGCACGGGAAACAACCGCGCCACATCCAGGATGTCGCGCGGCAGCAGCCTCGCCGCCTCGACGGGATCGAGGCGCTGCAGATGTTTCGCGAGCGCATCGATCACGGTGTCCACGGCCTTGTAGGACATCGCCTCGCGCTCGTAGCAGCGGCCTTGGAGGACCACGGGCGACGCCCCCGGGGCGCTCAGCTCGGTCAGGAACGCGCGCACCAGCGCGCTCTTCCCCATCCCCGATCGACCATGAACCATGACGGCGACCGCGCGTCCCGCTTCCGAGGCTCGAAAGGCTTCGCGCAGCGCCTCGAGATGGTGCTCCCGCCCGATCAGTCGACTGGGCCTGGCCCCCGCCGCGACTCGTGACGGGACGGCAACGCCGGGGCCGACCGCGCCGAGCCGTCGCACGACCTCGTCGACGCCCGGGCGACTGGCCGCATCGCGGGACAGCAGATCGACGCAGAGCGTCTCCAGGTCTTCGGGAACGCCGCGAACGAACACTGACGGCGCCACCGGATCCACGGTCTGCTTCGCCATCGCCAGGTCGAAGAACGACCCGGTATGCGGCAGCCGTCCGGTCAGCGCCTCATACATCAGCACCCCGACGCTGTACCAGTCGCTCGCCTCCGAGACCGGACGACCAGTCGCCTGTTCCGGCGACATGTACGCCGGCGTGCCGGAGACGTGTTCGGTCACGGTCGCATCCGCCCGAAGGTTCCGGGCCAGACCGAAGTCCATCAGGACGACGCGGCTCGCCGGGGTGACCATCACGTTCGACGGCTTGATGTCCTGGTGCACGATGCCGTGTCGATGAATGGCGGCCAGGCCGTGCGCCAGGCCACGGATCGCACGGCGCAGGCGATCCGGGTCACAGGCCAGTTCCCGGCGTTCCGACTCGGCGGGGACGGGCGGCCGCCTGGCGGCGGGCACCTCGAGATTCGACAGCGCCGGGCCGGCCCCGGTCGGCGACACCGAATCCGTGGGCTCATCCGACCCGGCGAACGTCATCCCGTCCTGCATGTACCGCAGGATCGAGCTGCCTTCGACGAACTCCATGGTGAAGAACCACCGATCCGCATGCGACAGCAGCTCGTGGAGGGTGATCAGGTTCTCGTGCGCGATGTCGCTGAGCGAGCGGAATTCCTGCTTCAGGCGGTAGAGGCCTGCCGCATCGAGGCGATGCAGCATCTTGAGCGCCACCGCGGTGCCGCGTTCGCCATCGAACGCCTCGTAGACGACGCCGAACCCGCCGGCGCCGATCCGGCGTCGGATCTCGAAGCGGTCGCTATCGAGGATCTGCCGCGCCTGGGAACGTAACATCAGTGTCACACTAGGGACTCGCGATATTATTTCGCGCTCGCACGCCGAACAATCGTTAATCAGCGTCGGAAAAGGAGACGTTCCATGTGGTCCCGGCTTTCCTCGCCGCCCGGCTCGATGAAGGATCACTACACCGTCGTGGTCATCGGCTCGGGGTACGGCGGCGGCATCGCCGCGTCGCGCGCGGCACGCGCCGGCCAATCCGTGTGCCTGCTCGAACGTGGCGCCGAGCGCCAGCCGGGTGAGTTCCCCGACACCCTCGCTGAAGCCGCCGCGGCGATCCAGGTCGACACGCCGGACGGGCACGTCGGCTCCCGCAGCGGCATGTTCGACTTCCGTGTCAATCCCGACATCAATGTGGTCGTCGGCTGCGGCCTGGGCGGCACGTCCCTCATCAACGCCAACGTGTCGATCGAACCCGAACCGCGGGTGTTCGAGGATCCACGGTGGCCACAGGCGCTGCGGGCGGACGGGCCGACGCTGCTCGCCGACTCCTACCGGCACGCGCGGACCATGCTGCGGCCGCAACCGTATCCGGATAGCTGGCCGAAGCTGCCCAAGCGCGAGGCGCACCAGATCTCCGCAACCGCGATGCAGCAGAAGTTCTACTCCACCGACATCAATGTCACGTTCGAGGACGGCGTCAATCACGTGGGCGTCGAGCAGCGGAAATGCTCGCTCTGCGGCGACTGTGTGTCCGGCTGCAACGAGGGCGCCAAGAACACGACGCTGATGAACTATCTGCCCGACGCGCACAATCACGGCGCGGAGATCTTCACCAACGCGAACGTGAAGTACGTCGAGCGAAACGGCGACGGCTGGGTTGTCTACTTCGAGGCGCTCGACAGCCATCGGACGACGTTCGATGCGCCGCTGCTCCGCGTCTCGGCCGACGTCGTCGTCCTCTCCGCCGGCACGCTGGGCTCCACTGAAATCCTCCTGCGGTCAGCAGCGCGCGGTCTGCCGCTCTCCGCTCGGATTGGGGAACATTTCACCGGGAACGGCGACGTGCTTGGCTTCTGCAGCAACGCGCACCAGGAGATTCGCGGCATCGGCTGGGGCCATCATCGCAACCTCGCGCCGGTCGGCCCGTGCATCACCAGCGTCATCGACATTCGAAACCAGCCGAACCTGGACGACGGTCTGATCATCGAAGAAGGGAGCCTGCCGGGCGCCATGTCGCCGCTCCTGGCCGAGGCGTTCGCCGTCGCGTCGGAAGTTGCGGGTGGGCCCAAGGTCGGGTTCATGGAACACCTGCGGCGCGGTGTCGCCGAGGTCGAAAGCCTGTTCGGCGGGGCGCGCGTCGGCACCGTCGATCGCTCGCAGACGTTCCTGATCATGAGCCATGACGGCAGCGACGGCCGATTACATCTCGACAACGACCGGCTGCGGATCTCGTGGCCCGGGGTCGGGGATCGTCCGTCGATCGTGCGGGACAACGAACGTCTCGAGGCGGCGTCGCGGGCCCTTGACGGCGTGTATATCAAGAACCCGCTGTGGAACGCGATCCTGCACCACAACCTCGTGACCGTGCACCCTCTCGGCGGCTGCGTGATGGCTGACACCGCGGAAAACGGCGTGGTCGACGATCGCGGGCGCGTGTTCGCCGGCGGCTCGGGCACTGCCGTGCATCCGGGTCTCTATGTCAGCGACGGATCCATCGTCCCGCGCTCGCTCGGCGTCAACCCGCTGCTGACGATCTCGGCGCTGGCCGAACGGAACTGCGCACTGCTCGCGAAAGACCGCGGCTGGACGATCGACTACTCCCTGCCCTCGGCGCCACGCCTCGCGGCTGCTCCGCCGAAGCCCGGGCTGCAGTTCACGGAGAAGATGTCGGGATACTTCTCGAGCGCGGAGACCGCCGATTTCGAGGCAGCGGCCGCTCGCGGCAAGAACGACGGCTCGCCGATGGAGTTCGTGCTGACCATCGTGGCGGAAGACGTCGAAGCCATGCTGGCCGACCCGGAACACCGGGCTCGGATCTACGGGACCGTGACGGCGCCCGCACTGTCGCCCGCGCCGCTCGAGGTGTCGGACGGGACGTTCTCGCTCTTCAGCATCAACACCGACGAAGCCAACACCCGCAACATGCGCTATCGCATGCAGCTGCACGCCAGTGATGGCCGCACTCTGTTCTTCGATGGCTACAAGACCATCACGCACGGGTCGCTGCTGCGCATCTGGCCGGATACGTCAACGCTCTACGTGACGGTGCACGGCGGCGCAGACGCCGCCGCACCCGTGATCGGAAAGGGCATCCTGCACATTCGCATCGCCGACTTTGCCAGGCAGATGACGACAATGGAAGTCCCGAACGCGCGCAGCCTCGCCGAGCGAGCCAGCGCGCTGGCCCGATTTGGCGGCCTCTTCGCCGGCGTGCTGTGGCAGACCTACGGTGGCGTCACCCCAATCACGACGGAGCAGGATGAAGCTGAAGCGCTGGCTCGCAAGCGGCGTCCGCTGCACGCGCCAGCGCCGGAGGTGCACTACTTCTCGACGAGCGATGGCGCCGAACTCCGACTCGTGCGCTTCCAGGGCGGAAAGAAAGGTCCGCTCGTGTGCGCGCCAGGTTTCAGCAATTCCACGTACGTCTTCACGTTCGATGGCGTCGAGCAGAACTTTGCCGAATTCTTCAGCAGTCAGGGATACGACACGTGGCTGTTCGACTATCGCGCCAGTCCGGCGCTGCCGGTGTCGCATTCGCAGTTCACGATTGACGACATCGCCGTGCGCGACTGGCCCGCCGCCGTCGACTACGTCCGCAAGGCAACGGGCGCACCCGACGTCCAGGTGATCGCCCACTGCATGGGATCGATGACGTGCTTCATGGCTCTGCTCTCAGGAATGGGTGGCGTCCGGCAGTTCGTCTCCTCACAGATGACACCGCACGTGATCGTCGATCGGTTCGGCAAATTCGAGGCGGTGTTCCACCTGGACAAGGCCTTCGACATCATCGGTCTGCACGGCCTGACGACGACACCCGGTGGCAGCCTGATGGGACGGGGGCTCGACGAGCTGCTGAAGGCCTTCCCGGTTCCCGACAGCTGGAAAGGGCTCGGGCCCGTCTGTCAGCGGATCTACGCGATCTATGGGCCGGTCATGAAGCCGGAGAATCTGAATCTCGCGACCCGCGGCGCGCTCGGCGAGATGTTCGGCTTCGGCAACCTGACGGCCTTCCATCAGATTTCCAAAATCATGGCGAAGGCCTCGGTCGTCGACCAGAACGGCGACGACACCTACCTGCCGCATGTCGATCGGCTGAAGCTGCCGATCGCGATCATGCACGGCGGGGACAACATCTTCCTCCTGCCCGAAGGGTCTGAACGGACCTACGAGTGGCTGCGCGAGCACAATCCTCCGGATTTGTATACGCGTCACGTCGTGCCGAGCTACGCGCACCTCGACTGCTTCATCGGCAAGAACGCCGCCGTGGACGTGTTCCCGCTCATCCTCCAGGAGGTCGAACGGTTCAACTGACGACTCGCTTGCGATGGCGGGCGAGGTCTACCGGTCTTCGGGCTCCAGCTCCGGTCCGCGGACCTCATGCCCGATTGCTCACGGCTCGGCTGGCGCGATCGACACGGAAAGCGAGCACGGCCATCACCATGTAGATGGCTTCGGCGGCCAGGGCCATCTGCAGGACGGACGCGGGTGGCGGCCCGAGCACGTAGAAGAGCTGCACGACCAGCAGCACCACAGCGCTGACGTCACCCGCGCGCCGTGCCTGCGCCGGCAGCTGCCCGCGAAGTGTCGCGTACGCGATCACGACCAGGCCCATCTCCAGCGCCAACGCCAGAAGCGGACGGCGCCAGAGGCCGAATCCGACTTTCTCCAAACCGCTCCAGGTGAGCGGCAGGTCGTGAACGTGCACGAAGAGATCGAACACCCAGTGCGACAGGAGCGCCGCCGCAAGCACGACACCTGCCGAACGCTGCCGTCGTTGCGAGCGCGAGCGCCACAACCGCGGCCGCATACGCGAGATTGAGGGCCAGTGAGTGGGTGTACGGAATCGTGACGAGATCCATCGCCAGCGGCCCGCGCTCGTGTGGCACGACGCGCAGCGTTTCGACGCCGGCCAGCGCGAAGACGAAGAACACGATGTCGACGGCCTGCACGGCAATGAAGAGCGCCCAGAGCGGCACGACCGGTCGCGCCGCTTTCAGGGCGAACGCCGCCGCATAGTGCCCGGCTAACACCTAGCGAGGCTCCGCCTCAGACCAGCGAGCTTGTCTGGTCTGGCTCCGCCTCGCTAGGAGCAGTATTCTCCTGGTTTTAAAGCAGCTCCACGGCCAGCGTCCGGTGCGCCGGCTCGGGTAATCCGTACGAATCCTGCAGGCACATCAGCATCACCGGCGTGGCGTGGGTGAAATGCGACTCGTCCACGACGACGGTGTCATTGAACCGCGCGGTGTTGATCTTCAGCAGATCGCGGACCAATTTCGACATCGACGCCTTTTCCGCATACACGACGCCGTCGTACATGTCGTCGAGACCCGGCGGCGATGTGGGCACGGTGTGGACCTGGCGATATCGCGTCAGCCCCAGGTATTTCATGTTGTCGAGCGCGAGCTGCGCGTGCTGGTGACTCCAGGTACTGCTGGCAGGCCTCACGCGACATGCCCGGAGGCCGGCGAATCAGGAAACAGATGTTCACCCGGGAACGTTCGTCAACCATCGAGCCGCTGTCGTATACCTCGACCTGGTGGCGGCTGCCGACGAGCACTACGGACTGGAAGACGCCCGGTTCGCCGAGAGCTTGCCGTAAGCCATCGAGTGCCGCCGTGCCGGGTGTGGCCGAAAACCGGAACTCGAGCATCGCGTCGTACAACGGCGTCACCGGCAGATGGAACGGCAGCGGCGGGGCTTCGCCTTCGAGCTGGCAGAGCGTCGCCGTCGTCCGATATTTGCGCGTCGCCTCCATGAAAAAGACGACCGGGCGCTCGAACGACGGTGGCGCAAATCGGCGGCAGGATTGCGCGCCCCATTCGGTCATCCGTGCCTTCACCCGCGGCGCGATCTCGGCTTCCAGCACTCGGCCCATCCGGCGCCGCGAGCACCCCGGATCGCGCTGGAACAGCACGGTCAGAATGACCTCGTCGCTCGTCCCCCGAATGTGGTTGGAAGGATTCTCGGGCGCCTGCACGAAGAGGAGTCGCCGGAGCCAGCCGGCCACGAAGCTCATGTCGCCGACAGCATACTTGGGACAGGGCTCCTCGCTTTGCAGCAGGAGGCTGCGGCTCAACGAATAGCGGCGAGGCCGAAGGCCGAGCCCCTGCTCGACGCCGAAGGCGTCGAGCCCAGCTCGCGCGCGATAGCGCCGCGAGCCCTGCGGCGCGAGCGCCGCTCTATTGCGTCGCCGGCAGGTCGGCCTGAACCATACGAGTGCCGAGCGGTCGTTGCCGCTTCTACCTGCTCTGCGCGAGGAGACTCATGCGACGCCCCGCGATCGTCCGCGGTCACGCTGGCAGCTCACTGCGCGCGGCGGCGCGCGCCCCCTACTGCTGCTGCGTCGTCGGTCTTCGCCGCGACGTGATCCCAGCGCGTGCCCGCCTGATCGACGATGCGCGCGACGTCGGCCTTGAGCACGTAGCCGCGCTGGACGAGATCGCGTCGCGGCCTTGGTGATCTGCGCCAGATACTCGATCGCGGCCCTGATAGCGCTCGTCGACCGCAGCGTCGCGGATCGCCGGCGCGCTCGCGATCGGCTTCGATGCGCGCGAGCGGGATGAACGAGCCCTGCATGCTCGACACCACGGTCGGGCGGGCCCGAGCGTTCGTTGAACAGGTTCCAGCCGGTGTAGGTGGCCAGCGGCACGGAGAGCTCGGGCATGCGGATGCCGGCGAGCTCGTTGCCATCGGCGTCGACCTGCGGCACGAGAATCGGGAACGCCGTGCCGATGTTCGGCGGCTCCTGCGACACCATGCCCTTGGTGACGAACTCGGGGCCGTAGTCCGCGCGATAGGCCTTGTGCGGCGTCGTCGCGACGTTCACGCGCCGGCACCTTCGGGAAGCGCAGCTGTCGGGCGCGACGAGCGTGCCCTGATCGATGCGCGGATACGCGCTGGCCGGCGGCGCCGTGCCGTCTGCGACCCAGCGATTCATCGCCACCAGCAGCGAGCGCATCGCCCAGCGATAGTCGAGCGGGTTGTTCGACTGCTGGCCGATGGTCCGCGACGGCGGAAACGCCGCGACGCCGTGCTGACCGGCCGCGAGCAGATACGAGCGGACGTTGGGCGGCAGCGGCATGTCCCTGGCGCCGTCGACCGTCGTGTGAATGAGCGACGCCGCCCGCCCCCAGTATTCGTACGACGAGTTCGTGTAGAAGATGTTCGGCTGGAACTCGGGCTTCGTTGCGTGCGACAGCAATCCGTCGGTGACGCCGGTCTCGGGATCGCTGCTGCGGCAGATCGGTGAACGGAAAGATGTCGGTCGGATAGAAGAAGTTGATGTACGGGTGGCCGTCGCGCGACGGCTGCGCGAAGCGGTGATTGAAGCTGCCGCGGCCGCGCCGGCGACGTGCGCCATCACGCCGTCGAAGACCTTCCGATGCGATTCGTCTTCGTTGAAGCCGTAGTACAGAAACGTCCGGAGGAAGCGGCCGCTCTGCGAGATGCCGAACGCGATCGCGCGCTTGATCGGCGCCCGCGCGCAGCCCGAGCTCGTCGGCCGCGCCGTATTTCAGGCGCGAGATGGTGTCGCGGATCGCGGCCGGACCGACGCCGACGACCGCCGGATCCTGGGCGGTGTAGACGACCTCGTAGATCTTCTTCGGCTCGAAGCCCGCGCGTTCAGCCGCACGCTCTTGCCGTCGTCGCCGAACTGCCACTCGCTCGCGCGGGATCGTGCGGCGCGCGCCCTCGACCGAATCGCGCACCGTGAGGACCGCCGCGGGATCGTTGGCGAGGACCGGTAGGCCTGGTGATCGCGATCGGCGAGCGACGCCTGCTTCGCGGTCTCGATGACGACGAAGTCGCTGCGCACGAGCCCGCTGATCGGACGGCCATCGGCCTCGCGGGCCATCGGCGCGTGGACGCGGACCAGTCCGTCGCGCAGCGGCGGATCGAACTGCCAGCCGACCCAGAGCAGCGTGAACCCGCGCTCGAGCAGGAACCCGTCGCCGAACTGCTCGGCCGTCCTCGGGTCGAGATTGCCCTGGGCGAAGTTGAAGAAGCCGAGCATGCCCTTGCCGCCGCGGTTCGAGACCTCGTAGAGGAGCGTCCCGTTGCCGCGCGCCGGATCCTTGGGCTTGATCAGATAGAAGTCTGACGAGAACTCGACGCGGCCGCTGCCGTTCCTCGGCGCCTGGTCGATGTCGGTGATGATGCGATTGGCGCGGTTGCGCGGATCGACGGCGAAGTAGATCGTGCCGGACAGCTTCTCGTAGGGGCCCGCGGCGCCGAACGCCTTGCCCGCCAGCACGTCGGCCCGCGACTTCACCTCGATGCGGACGATCTCGGCGTGCACCGGTAGCGCGACGAGGAACAGCAGAGCGATCAGCGCTTTCGACGTCATGTGGGCCTCCCGGACGGTGGCCAGTGTAGCGGAAGGGCTCGCCTTCGGCGAGCAGGGCTGCAGCGCAGCAGGGCTCGCTTCGCGAGCATGGCGCGCCGTCGCTTCGCTCGGGCAGGGCTCCTCGCTGCGCTCGGAGCAGGAACCTGCCGCGTTTCGAGCGCAGCTGTCAGCGGCCGCCGTCTTCAGCGAAGCGAGCCGAGCTCCTGCTCGACGCCGAAGGCCGTCGAGCCCTGCTCCGAGCGCGCGAGGAGCCCTCTGCCGCGAAGGCTGGAGCAAGGTCTTGCGGAGCCGAGCATGTATAAGCTGCTGTAGCTCATGGCTTTAGCCGTCAAACTGCGGTCGTCGTGCTGACTGCGACAGCGCTCGCGCTCAGCATTCCGGCGCTGTCCTCGCGCAGGAACCCGTCATCAGCCGCAGCGCGCCGATGACGCTGACTGGCGAGATTGTCGAGATCTCCTGCTACAAGCAGAAAGGCGTCGCTGCCGGCACCGGCGCCGCGCACGCCGCCTGCGCCAAGCAGTGCGTCGCGGAGAAGGGCGCCGCGCTCGGCATCCTCACCGACGGCGACGGTCTGTATCGCATCTGGGGCGCCATGGCGCGCGACAAGTACGCCAAGCTGCTGCCCTATATCGGCACAGACCGTGGTGATCACCGGAACGAAGTCGTGCTGTCCAACAACTACGACGTGCGCTCGTTCGACGCTGCAGACATCAAGGCGGCCAAGAAGCCTGAGTCCGGGAATCGGCGGCACCACGCTCTCGACGGAGGATGAGACTATGAACGCGAAGTCCTCGGCGTCGGCTCGCTCGGCTTGCTGCTCGTGCTGCATCGTCGGCCGCGCACTCGACCGTCCTCGGCGAGCGCGACCAGGCGCGCGCCGGCCGCACCGGCCAAGCGCGATCACCTACACGAAGCACGTCGCGCCGATCCTTCAGCGCTCGTGTCAGACGTGCCATCGGCCCGGGCACCAACGCGCCGATGTCGCTCATGACCTACGAGGACGTGCGGCCGTGGGCGCGCGCCATCAAGACGCGCGTGATGAACCGCATCATGCCGCCCTGGCACATCGAGCGCAACGTCGGCATCCAGCAGTTCAAGGACGACCCGTCGCTCAGCGACGCCGAGATCGCGACGATCGCCGCGTGGTCGGACGCCGGCGCGCCGCGCGGCAATCCCGCCGATCTGCCGCCGCCCGCCGTCTTTCCGAACGACGAGGAATGGCACATCGGCACGCCCGATCTCATCGTCCAGATCCCGAAGGATCACGTCGTCCCCGCCGATGGCGGCGATCTCTGGATCGACTACATCGCCGATTCGGGGCTGACCGAGGATCGCTACCTCCAGGCCGTCGAAGCCAAGCCCGGCCCTGGCGCGCGCACGGTCGTGCACCATCTGCTGACCTACCTGATTCAGGAGGTGGACGAAGACGAAGTGCTGTCCGGGCCGGCTCGACGATCGCGGCACCAACAGCGAGAGCTTCCTCAACGAATATGCGGTCGGCAAGAACGGCGACATCCTGCCGGAGGGCACCGCCAAGCTGGTCAAGGCCGGCGCGCGCATTCGCTTCAACCTGCACTATCACGCCTCGGGAACGCACGACGGTCGATCGCACGCGCATCGGGCTGAAGTTCTATCCGAAGGGCTACGTGCCGAAGTACCACCAGATCTCGCTGCAGATCGCCAACTCGCACGACGTGCTCGACATCCCGCCGAACACCGTCTCGCGCCACGACGGCTATTACCGGTTCGCGAAGCCGGCGCGCGTCACCGCCATCCAGCCGCACATGCACAACCGCGGCAAGCGGATGTGCGTCGAGGCGATCCTGCCGAACGGCCGCGCCGAGATGCTCAACTGCATGGGCTTCGAGTTCAACTGGCACAAGGTCTACAACTACGCGGACGAGGCGACGCCGCTGCTGCCGGCGGGGACGATGCTGCACACCATCCTGTGGCACGACAACACGGCCGGCAACCGCAGCAACCCCGATCCGCGCAACTGGGTCGGCTACGGCCAGCGCACGATCGACGAGATGGCGTTCGCGTGGGTGACGTGGACCTATCTCGACGAGAACGACTACAAGTCGATGGTGGCGGAGCGCGCAAAACGTGCGGAGGCATACGCGAACGCTATTGTAGCGGTCGGAGCCGGTCGCCGCCATGGAACCTCGATCGATCCTGAGCGGCGCGACCATCCGCAGGCGGCAAAGGCCGGCCGCTACAGTACTTTACGCTATGACATCTCCGGAACGCACAATCGTCGTCTTGACCATCGTCCTGGCGCTCGCCCCAGCCGCGTGGGCACAGACGCCGCGCCACGCAGGACGTCTACACCAACAACGTCCGCTACAACACCGGCCAGAGCATCCAGCCGGTGTTCGAAGGCTGGTCGCGCAACCCCGACGGCTCGTTCGACATGTGGTTCGGCTACCTGAATCGCAACTTCGAGGAGCGGATCACCGTCGCGGTCGGCGCCGACAACGGCTTCAACGGCGAAGACATGGGCCAGCCCGAATTCTTCGAGACGCGGCGGCAGATGTTCGCCTTCAAGGTGAACGTGCCGGCGACGTTTCCCAAGGACAAGGATCTCGTCTGGACGCTGAAGGCCAACGGCGTCACGTTGAAGGCGTTCGGCTGCCTGTGGCCGGTCTGGGAGATCGACGCCAACACGATCTCCGCCAATCGCGGCAGCCGCACCGCGATCGACTTTGACGAGCCGCCAAACGCGGCGCCCCGCGTCGTCGATCCGCCGCCGCCGCAGCGCGCGGAGGTCGGCAAGCCGCTGTCGCTGACGCTGTCGGTCGTGGACGATGGCAATCCGAAGCCGCGAGCGGACCGCGGCGCGCGAGTGGCGGGGATCAAGAGCCCGGCCGACAAGCCTGCGGAACCGCCGATCAACCAGTCGCTGCGCGTCAGCTGGCTGCAGTGGCGCGGCCCCGGAATTGCGAAGTTCGAGCCGCGCGTGGTCCGCGTCGCCGACGGCAAGGCCTCGACGAGCGTCGTGTTCGACAAGCCCGGTCGCTACGTGCTGCGCGCCTTTGCCGAAGACGCCAGCATCCACACGCCCCACGACGTGACCGTCAACGTCGTCTCCGGCCAGTCCTCACCACGCGAGTGATCGCTCGGCCGTTGACCGCCTCGGCATCCGCTGTCCCTGTGAGTCTCGCCATCGGCGCCCGGCTCGGACCATATGAAGTGCTGGCACCGCTTGGAGCAGGCGGCGATGGGCGAGGTTTATCGCGCGCGCGACACCAAGCTCAATCGCGACGTGGCGCTGAAGACCCTGCCGGCCACGCTGGCGGCCGATCCCGATTACCTGGCCCGATTCAAGCGCGAATCCCAGTTGCTGGCGTCGCTCAACCACGCGAACATCGCGGCGGTCTACGGCTTCGAGGATGCGGACAGCGTCCACGCCATCGCGATGGAGCTCGTCGAAGGCGAGGACCTCGCCGAGCGGATCGCGCGAGAACCGATCCCCGTCGGCGAGGCGCTGGCGATCGCGCGGCAGCTCGCCGATGCGCTCGAGGCCGCACACGAGCACGGGATCATCCACCGCGATCTGAAGCCGGCGAACATCAAGCTGCGGCCCGATGGAACGGTGAAGGTCCTGGACTTCGGCCTGGCGAAGGCGCTCGACCCTGCGGCCGGGTCCGACGTCAGCGCCATGGTGTCGCCGACGCTCTCGCTCCATGCCACCCAGGCCGGAGTCATTCTCGGCACGGCGGCCTATATGAGCCCCGAGCAGGCGCGGGGTCGTGTCGTGGACCGGCGCGCGGACATCTGGGCGTTTGGCGCCGTGCTCTACGAGATGCTGACGGGACGCCGGGCGTTCGAAGGGGAAACGGTCTCCGACAGTCTGGCGTACGTGATCACGAAGGAGCCGGACTGGGCGGCATTGCCAGCGAGTGTCCCGAGCGGCCTGCGCCGCCTGCTGGCGCGATGTCTGACGAAAGACCCGCGGATGCGGCTGCGCGACATTGGCGAGGCTCGCGTCGCCATCGACGAGTTGGGCCGTGCCCCCGCGATTGAAGAGTCACCCGCGGCAATTGCGCCGCGCTCGCTGCCGGCTTGGAGACGCGCCGTCCCCTGGGTCGTCGCCCTGGTCGCCAGCCTCGCCGCTGCGGCCGCCTGGCTGCCTTCACCGGCCCCTGCCCCAGCGCCCGTTCGACGATTCACCGTTCAGCTCCCGCGCGGGCAATCGCTCCAGACCGGACGGAACTTCGACCTGGTCATTTCCCCGGATGGCAGCACGATCGTCGCCTCGGGATTGCCGGGCACCGGAAGCCTGATCAGGCGGCGCCTCGACAGCCTGGAATTCGAGCCCATCCCGGGGACGGAAGGAGGCGCGGCGCCGTTCTTCTCACGCGACGGCGCCTGGATTGCGTTCTTTGCAAACGGCGAGCTGAAAAGGGTTCCTGTCAACGGCGGTCTGGCATCCACGATTTGCAAGGCCATGGGAAGGGGTTCGTGGGGGGACGACGACACCATCGCCTTCGCCGATGGCGCCAACCTGTACACCGTCACGGCGAACGGTGGCACGCCGCGAATCGTCGTAAAGGCAGAGGGGACTGACTCCCTGTCGTATCCCCAGATGATTCCGCGTTCCCGCGCGCTGCTCTTCCAGCGGTACAAATCGACGACGCAGTTTGACGACAGCAGCCGGATCGAGGTCGTGCATCTGGAGACGGGCGTCTCGCAGGTGCTCCTCGAAGGGTCGAATCCTCAGGTCGCGCCGGGCGGCGAGCTCCTGTTTCGTCGCCGCGGTGGACTCTGGGCCGTCCCGTTCGACGCGGAGCGGCTCGCCGTCACGGGTACCCCCGTTCCGGTGGTCGCGTCGGTCCGTAGCGTCGGCCCGGGCTCGGTTTTCAGCATCGCCCGTGACGGCTCGCTGGCTTACGTGCCCGGCGGCACTGCAGATTCTTCGCTCGTCTGGATCAATCGGACGGGCAAATCCACACCGGCGCTCACGGCCCGAGGGGCATTCCAATCGCCGCGCCTGTCGCCCGACGGAACGCGCGTGATCCTCAGCGTCTTGGAAGAACCGAATGGTACCGATTTGTGGATGTACGAGTTCGCGCGAGGCACACGACTCCGAGTGACGACCAACGGGCGCAGCCGGCGGACGGTGTGGTCGCCCGACGGACAGCGGCTGGCCTTCTAC
>CAWJEO010000031.1:0-125519 GCA_963841895.1 uncultured Acidobacteriota bacterium | reverse complement strand
CAGTCAGGTCGCACGGGAATCGTTCGGTCTCGTTGACGCGCACGCCGTTGCTTTGCGCGCGGGTCGCATCACTTGCGCTTCGGTTTGTTCGTCTTCGTCCAGGCCGAACGAATGAGATCGATGTCCGCCTGCACTTCGGCGATCCGTCGAACCCGAATCTCCAGTTCGCGCGACAGCGCCTCCTGGCGGGTGTCGATGCGTCTGATTTCCCGAGTCAGCTTCTCGAATTCCGCGCGAGTGGGGCCAGCGGCCACGGGGTACGTCCTTCCAAACTCAGCAATACAGAGGGAGCGTATCGTTGCGCTTCTGGTAGGTGCCCGTCAAGCGTCAGTGCCGGACGCCGGAATCGTTCGGATCGTCTACCTGCGCCACGATCCGGTAGTCGTCAGTGGTGCAAGCGACTGACCCGTCTGACCTACCCTTCAGCAAGAAGTGGAAGCACCTGCACGACCGCGCTGGCGCTCCACTTTCCCTGGATTACAACTGTTGCCGCGTTCACTGCTCGCTGCGTGTGATGCTGGCAATGGAGGCCGGAATCACGGATCGTTTGGGAACTTCTGCGAAATTCGGGCGTAGACTGCCAAGCGGGGGTGCCCAATGAAACGATTCGTCACTCCATGGCTCTGGTACTGCTTGGTATCGGTATCGGCGCTGGGGCAGTGCTCACGACTGGCCCGGCGTCACGCTCAACAGCCGACGAATGTCGACGCTGCACGGATCGTGATTACTCCAGCGTCACGAGCAACCGGACGGTGGGTACACGCAGATAATTCAGCGTGGATCGAAAGGTCCGCCCCCAATCCAATTCATCAAGGACACGAAGAGCGGCGGTTGCTGGATTGGGAGTATAAGGCAGACAACGGTGTCTTTGTTTCCATCGCCGTGGCGCCACCAGCGGCCTGCGATTAAACCCACCTATTTTCAACGCAAGACCGTGATTTTTCGCCCTGATTTCAGCGGCGAGCCCGCCAGGCATCCGCTCGCGGGACAATCACTGTATTCTGGACGAAGAGGTCGCCCTCTTCCGGCGACCTTTGCTGTCTTTGCCTGCGCCACGCATTCTGTTTGTCACCGTGCTAGCGCGGAATTCCTACCCTCACCGTGTAGGTTCTTCGACGCACCTTTACTTTTCTCAGTCTCAGCCGTCGAGACTTCATGCGTAAGCACGTGACGGCATGGCACTTATACGCCTTTCTTGGCCACTGGTGACACTTTTGCTGTGTGCCGACGTTTCCCTTGGCGCGTCACTGCGCAAACTCCCATTGGAAGGACGTGTCGATGAAACAGCGTGGTCGTGATTCGAAAACCTCCTGTCGAATCGCTGTCCTGCAACCGCAGCCAGTGTCAACGTTGCAACGGCGCCAAGCGCCTCTCACTTCTCTCGCTTTGAGCTTGCGGTCACCGAAACGCTGAAAGGGGCGGGTGCGCCAAGTATGTGGATGGAAAGTGAACGTGGGGTGTTCTTCTTGGATTCGAGGTCGAGAGGAATCTATACACCGCACGTGCGCGGGGCAGGGCATCCTCAAGCTTGACGACGAGAACGTTGTCCGCGGTAGCAATCTGACTCTCGGCGAGATTCTTGGACGCGCGCCCGAGCATTGGGCGAGTGAAGGCATCGCGCATGAGCATCTCGATGCGACGGCGGCTTTCGCTGTCTGGACTCGCTTTGGTCGTTCTGGCTCCCCCGGCTTGTTGCAGGGGTCTACAAGGATTGTCCGGTGGAGGACCGGATACGGTCCCCTATTACGTCAATGCCCGGAACATCCACGTGTCCGAGGCGGCGGCGACGAGCGCCTTCCAAGCCGCGGCGGCCGCGTGGCAGGAGCAGACCGGGGCCAATATCGAGCTGCGCTACGCCGGCTCCGAGCCGTCGTCAGCGGTCCGGATGAATCACCAGAATGAGGTCTTTTTCCGGGGCGGCCCCAGCGACGCGCTCGCCGAGTCCTACATGTGGTCTGATGCGGGCGGGACATCGTGGACGGCGACATCGTCTTCTACGAGGAAGCGTTCCGGTTGTTTGCGGGATCGGGGTGCTCATCCGGCATCTACATCGAGACTGCCGGCGTGCACGAGTTTGGTCACCTCTGGGTCTGTCCGACTCCGAGCGGCCGGCGATCACGATGTACCCAGTGATGGCCCACTACTGTGAGAGGAACTCGTTGGTGTTGGCCGCGGATGACATTCCACGGTCGTATCCCTGTACCAGCCCCTCTCGAGCGTGCCATCGCAACGGTTGCGGGGCTGAGCAGAGCGACCGCCACTCCGAGCGAGCCGTCGGTTGGCATCGCGGGTCCCGACCGCAACGGAACGCTTTACGTGACGGGGACGTATAAGTGGCTCACGATCGAGGTTCCCTTCTATATCAATCCCAATAGCGTCTGGCTCACCGGTTCAGAGGCGATTGACTCCCTAGCGACTGCGGCGGCCGCCTGGACGCTTCAGTCGCGGGCCAACATCCGCTACGTCTACGCAGGGACGACGTCAGGATCGTCAGTGGGGGCAAACGGGAAAAGCGAGGTGTTCTTTCGAAATGACACGAACGGCTACCCCGCGGAAACGTACATCTGGGCCGACTACTACACGGGTTTGACCGATTTCGACATCGTCTTTCACGAGGGCCATTACCCGCTCTTCAGCCGCTTTGAAACATGCTCACGTGGACTCCACCTCGAGGACCTGGCGGTCCACGAATTCGGACACGGATTGGGCCTCGGCCACTCCTCGGTCGCGGACGCCACGATGTATGCGAACCTCACGTTGTACTGCGACACCACATGGCGGACGCTGGCGCCCGACGACATTGCCGGGATCGAAAAGATGTACCCTCCCGGCGCCGGTTCCGGAACGCCCACGAACACCGCCCCATCGGTGTCGATTACCTCGCCCGGCAACAACTGGGTGTATGCCGATGGAGCCACGATTGCCTTTTCCGGGTCGGCAAGTGACCAGCAACAGGGCGACCTGAGCGGGTCTTTGCGGTGGACGTCGAACCTGGTGGGACAAATCGGCACGGGCGCCAGCTTGTGGCGGACCTTGCCCATCGGGATCCACGCTCTTACTGCCTCGGTCACCGACAGCGGAGGACTTGTCGGGGCGCAGCAACTCACGGTGACGGTCATAGCGAGCGCCCCGCCCCACCGCCGCCGCCACCACCGCCGCCGCCGCCGCCACCCGCAGCGACGCCGTTGCCACCAGCACCGTCGCCGTTGCCACCTCCACCGACTGGCGAGCCGCCTTCGACCACACCGCCCCCGCCGGCCACAGGCGTCCCATCAGCTCCCGCCAATCTGCAAGGCGCGGCAATCGGGAGTTACCTGAGCCTTGTCTGGCAGAACACATCCTCCGGGCGGCGCCGACGTCGCTGCTTTTGGAGGTCGAGGGATTGATCGTCGCCACACTGCCGCTGGGGGTCACCGAGGCGTTCAGTTTCGCCGGCGTGCCGGCCGGCACCCTTAGTGTTCATGGCGCGCGCGCCGTGAACGCGTCGGGGATTAGCGCGCCATCGAACCCGGTCACGCTCACCTTCCCCGGCTCCCCATCGTGTGCGGCGCCGCCACTTCCGCCGAGCAACGTCACGGCGACGACCAGCGGGAACTTCGCCTCCCTGACGTGGCAGCCGCCACCGGGTGGCGCGACGGCGACGAGCTACGTCGTCAACGTCACGGGATCCTTCACGGGACAGTTGCCGACGGCGTCGCTGGGCATCGCCGGCACCGTTGCGCCCGGCACGTATGTCGTCACTGTGCAGGCCGTCAACCCCTGCGGCGCCAGTGCCGCCTACCGCGCCGGTGACGTTCACGGTTGGATAGGACACGCCATGCGACAGACTCTTATTGTCCCAGGCCAACTGGCGACGGCGTCGGACCAAGTAGGCACGCGGCGATCCCCCTCAGCCGCTAACGGGGGACCGGCCTAGTCTGTCCAGTTCCGTAATGGTGTTTGCACGTCACCCTCCCACTCCGCTGCGCGCGCCGGCCTCGGCAGGTGAGGCCGGCGTGCTCGCTCACGCCGCCATCGCCCCGGCAAATTTGGTCGCGGGGGTCAGGCCCTTGAGGCGATATCCCCGATGCGGCCGCTCGTAGTTGTAGAACCGCAGATACCGTCGAGGGCCCGCTGGAAGCGCCACCCGACTCGTGAAGTAGTGGCGACGAAACGCGATCCGCCAGTGTTCATGCAAGATCGTCCCCTGCACGCGTTCCACAAAGCCGTTGGTCCAGGCATGGCGCGGCTTGGTGCGCGTCACGCGAATCCCGCGCCGGTCACAGCCCTCGACGAACGCCGCCCTTGAATTCGTGACCACCGTCGGTCAACACGCGCTGCAGCGACCAGCCCGCAGCGCGATATGCCGGGCGAATGGTCGTGCTCGACGAACCGCCAGACGTCCACGGCCGTGACGTCGCCGACTACCAGCTGCGCCCACGTGTAGGAGCTCGCCGCATCACAGCCCGTCATCTGCCACACCTTGCCGACGCCTTTCAGCTTCCCGACGTAGAACGTATCCAACGACAGCAGGTCACCGGGCTGATCGGCGTGCGACGTGCCGCGTTTTCCGCGGCGCCGTCCGCTCGGTCAGCAGCCCGGCGGTGTGCGCACTGTGCGCTTCCAGCACAGCCAGGCGCGCCCGACGCGTACCCAACTGATGCCGGCGCAAACACGCGCCAGATCGTCACCGCGCGCGAGCCGCACGCCATCCCGCGCCAACAGATCACTTACAAACTGTGGGCCGCACGTCGGCCACGCCAACGCCAGCGCGATCACCCGCCGCTCGTCCTGCACACTGACGCCGCGGCGGGCGGCCTCGCTGCGGGCCGCGCCGCTTGGGAATCAAACCCATCCCGGCCATACTGCTCGAGCCGCCCGCGCCAGCGATAAAACAACGTCCGCGACACCTCATACCGCCGACAGGTCGCACTCACATTGCCGCTGCGTGCCGCATCCGCCAGAACACGCAGGCGAAATCCTTGTATGCTCTCTTCGAGGGTCATTGGTCCTCCTTCTACGTTTCCCTGCCAAGAGAAACTGCGTGGAAGGATAGGCCAGCTGGCCCTCTTCGTGTCTCTGCGGTCAGAGACCCAAATGTGCAAACACTAAAACGAAATCGGGGACAGCCAAACTGGACGGTCCCTCGTGCTGATGCGCGTCGCATGCCGGCGGCCAGCACGCCTCAGGATCTCGCGACGTTTGCCGCTCCGTCCTCGGATGCCACTCTGCTGTGCACCTTTGACCGGTTCGCGCACCGAACCGCGGGTCATTCCATCCTTGCCACCATGGCCAGGAAGCGTGGATCGTTCTGCAGCGTATGCAGATCGGCTTGCGCACGCATCCAGAACAGGTTGCGGAAACCGTTGTCGACGGCCTTCTCGAGGGTGGCAATGGCTTCAGCGTCACGCCCGAGCTGCACGAGCACGCCCGCGCGCTCGACGTGGAGTTCGCTGTGAGCGCTGCGGCGTTTTGCATGATCGCCTGCGCGCGCGGGCCTGCGCCCATGCGCGCGTACGCCGACGCGAGCTCGAGAAAACGCTCGCCGTCAGGATTGGTCTTCAGGCTGCGCTCTGATTCGGTTATCACGGTCCGCAGATAGCGCTCCGCCACGGCGTCATCGCCGATCAGTTGCGATGGCTCCCGCCTCGGTACTGCGCGGAGATGTCCTTGGGGTTGATCTCGAGAACACGTAAATAGGCGTGCCGCGCCTCCTCGTGGCGTCCTTGGAGGCGCAGCACGTGCCCGAGGCGGTACCAGTCGTTGGTGAAACGCGCGTCCAGCTCCAGTGCCTTGCGAAACGCCGTTTCTGCCTGTCGCAGATCGCCTTTGGCGACGTACGCCGTGGCAAGCTGCCCGTACGCCCGTGGACTCTGCGGGTTGCGCTGAATCTGCCGCTCGGCAAGCTGGATGGCCGCGTCGAGTTCGCCGGTCTCGTACAGATAGATCGAGTTGAGGCTGAAGTACGCGAGGAAGAGATCCGGATCCAATCGGATCGTCTCCTGCAGCTCGGCGATCGCTTCCTTGAAGCGACGTTGCTGCAAGTAGATCCGTCCGAGGTTGTTGTGCGCGGACGCATTGTCCGGATGGAGCGCCAGGAAGGCGCGATAATGATCGGCCGCACGCTCGGGGTTCTTCTCGACGTACAACGCGTGGAAGCCGAGAAGGCTCACGCGCTCGTTGTCGGTGAGTCCGTCGGCGGCGTTGATCGACTGTGACAGCAGCTCGAGCCCTTTCTGCCGATCGAAGAACTCGACGTTGATGAGTCCGAGCGACCCGCGCGCCGACGTAAAGGCCGGGTCGATGCGCAGCGCCTCTTCGTAGAGCACACGCGCCTTGTCGAGCTGCTGCGCGATGTGTGCCTCGCGCCCCAGCGAGAAACGCTGCAGCGCATCGAGCGACGTCGTCGTGACCCTCGCGAGTGGTTTCCCCTGGCTCGCGATCATGTCGCGCGATTCGCCGAGCACGCCCCGTATCCGCGCGGATAACTCGTCGAGCGCCGACAACACGCCGTCGCGACTGGTGGCGTGCACTTGTTCGGTTTTCAACGTCGTCCCGGTTGACGGATCAAGGAGGGACGCGGTCAGGAGGTAGGCTGATCCCATCGATGCAATCGTCGGCGCCAGCGCCATGCGGAAGCCCTCGCGAAGCGCGATTTCGCGCGCGGTCGCAGCGTCCGTGCGTGTGTCCGGCGTGCGTCCCATCCGTCGCACGCTTTCGCGAATACGGTTCGAGGGAACGATGTTGACGTACCGCGATTGCGTGAGCGCCGCCGCGAGGGCGGTGTTGAGCCCGCGGTCGAACGCCGGATCGCCGGTCTCGTTGGCAAAGTCAGCGACGAGCAGCCAGTCGCGTTCCGCAAAGGCAATGGCGGGCTCGGTGAAGACATCCTCGAACGCTCGCCATAGCCGTGGCATGGCGAGCACGCCGGCGATGAGCATCGCCGCCGCGGCGCCTGCGAGGACAACGCGCCGCAAGGTCGGTCGCCGCAAAGCGGCCCGGTCGATCAGCGGCACGCTGCCCGAGCTCAGTTGAACGGCTTCGAGTGCCGCGCGCACCTCACCGCCCTGCCGGTATCGGACACTGGCTTGCTTCGTGAGGCAGCGACTGATGATTGTCGCCAGCGCCGGCGGCAGCTGCGCCGGGATCTCGATTGGCGTGGACGACAGCACCTCGGCTGCGAGCTCGAATGGTGTCCCGTGATCGGACGGCCGCTGGCCGCTTGCCATTTCGTAGAGCACGACGCCCAACGACCAGACGTCGGTCGCCGGACTGCTCGGCTCGCCGCGCAGCGCTTCGGGCGACATGTAGGCCGGCGTGCCCGAGATGTTCAGTGTCGTGCGCGGCGACACCGACGGATCGCCGTCCGTTCCGGGCGGCAGCCGGCGCGCGAGACCAAAGTCGAGCACCTTCGCGCGGTTCTTGTGCGTGATGATGATGTTGGAGCTCTTGATGTCGCGATGGACGATGCCGTTTTCGTGCGCAAAGCCGAGCGCATCGGCGATCTGTTGGCCGTACTCGAGCACCGACTTCAATGGCAGACCAGCCCGCGGGATCACTTCGCTCAGCGGCCTGCCATCGACATATTCCATGACGATAAACGGGTGGCCGGCGTTTTCCGCGACGTCGTAAATGGTGCAAATGTTCGGGTGATTGAGGATCGACGCGGCGCGCGCTTCGTCGAGAACCCGCTCCGCGGATAGTTCCAGCCGCGGATCCTGCAGCCGCTTGATCGCCACCGTCCGGTGCAGGCGCGTATCGTAGGCGCGATAGACAACGCCCATGCCGCCGGCGCCCAATTGCGCGTCAATCCGGTATTGATTGAGCCACTCGCCGGTCATCAGCCCACTTCCTTCGGGCGTCACGATGCCGTTCCCAGTCTACGCCGAAAGCCTTCCAGGAGCCGCGCCTTTCGAGGCGCCGCCAAGCTCCCAGATCCTACCGAGGCCTCAGGGAACGCGCTTCCCGTCCACCCGCTCACATCACGCCCTGTCCGCTATCTCGACGAAGGCGCGTCGTTCAGCGACCAGTCATAGCGGAGAAAGTCGATGCGCGGCGTGCCGGTCCGGGCGAGCGCGACGGCGTCAGCTGGACCATGCGCCACGATCACCCCGAGGATCGCCCGTTCTTGCAGGTGGCGCGTGCCTGGCACCAGCGCGGAGTAGGCGTCGACGAAGTCGCTGCCGTACCACTTGAAGATGCTCGAGACGCGCAGCGTGGCATGGTCGACCTGCAGGCCTTCGCGGCTGCCGAGATAGCGGCGCGCGGCCGCATCCAGTTGGCGGTCCAGCGTTCCTGGTTGATACGGTTCGGCCGAAAGTGGCGGGCAGCTCACCGACGCGCAGTTGACCGCGAAATGGATGCGCGCGTCGCGGAATTCGGGGCGCAGGATCGCGTGCTCGATGTCGTCGAGGCTGACGGTTCGGCCCGCGGCGCGCCATCGTCGCTCCGTCCACGCGCCGTCGATCTGCCGGATGCTGTTGCGCGGTTGACGCGTCAGCCATCCCGAGCGAATCGGATAGTGATCGACGATCAGCCGCAGCGTGAACACGTTGTAGGCATTGATCCAGAACGCCATCCGCTGGTCGCGGGTCCAGGTGCGCTCCGTATGGGTGTCAGGCGTATTGAACCCGTCCACGACCCGATCCAGCGCCTGACGGGCGGCCTTGAGCGCAGCGTAGTCGACGTGGAGCGGTCCGACGTGCTTCGACAGCACGGCGGCGTAGGCGGCGTAGCCGTGATCGAACGACGCACCACTGACACTGGCCGCCGACATGGCGATCGCCGCCACGATGCGAGTGATTCTTCCGCTCACGAGTCCCCCTCTTTGAGCTCGCCCGCGAGCGACCGGCGTGCCGCGCGCGTGCCGATGACGACGACGGCGACCGTCGCGAGAAGCCCGACCACTGTACAGCACGGTTCGAGTCGAGCCGCCGGCTTTCGCCGCTGCCGACAGATCGGCGGCCGCGGGCGCGAGCGAGCCGAGATAGACGTAGAGCGCGGTGCCGGGCAGCATGCCGATCGCCGACGCGAGCACGTAGCGGCCGAGCGTCACTTTCGTGAGACTGAGCGCGTAGTTCAGCAGGTTGAAGGGAAAGAGCGGTGACAGTCTGAGAAGGAGCACGAGCTTGAAGCCTTCGCGTGCAACCGCCGCGTCGATCGCGCGCAGCCGCGGCGACGTGCCCACCTTCCGCGTGGCCCAGTCGCGCAGCAGCGTCCGACCCAGTAGGAACGCGGCGGTGGCGCCGGCGACGCTGGCCGGCGACGCGATGGCCAGACCCCACACCGGACCATAGGCAAAGCCGGCCGCCAGCGTCAGAATCGATCCCGGCAGCAGAGCGACTGCGCTGACCACGTACACCGCAACGAACAGCGCGACACCCGCCGATCCCGTCTCACGCGCGCGCGCCGCCAGCCAGGTCGTCCATTCCGCGAGCGGCAGCGCCCAGGCGGCCACGACCGCGGCGATGACGACGACCACAACGATCACGACGCGCGTGAGGGTCATCGTCTAACGCAGCGATGAGGATTGTGGTCATCTCACCACGAGAGCCATCGCGCCGTTGATGGATCATCGCGTCCAGCGGAAGTATCGCTCCAGCCAGCGGCGAACATTGAGGGTCAGTCGTTCACGACGATAGATGTCGCCCGCCTTGCGAAGCGCTTCGGCCTGCGTCGGATACGGGTGCACGGTTGCCGAAAGGTCACCGAGCGTGCCGCCATGCGTCATGGCATACACTGCCTCGCCGATCATCTCGCCGGCGTGCCGTGCCACGATCGTGCAGCCGCGAAGCCTGCCGCCGTCGTGGTATACGCGCACGAACCCGTCAGTCTCATCGTCCACGACCGCGCGATCGACGTCCACCAGATCGACACTGATCGAACGCAACCGTCCGTTCGAGGCGTCCACGTCGGCGCCGGTCACCCCGACGTGCGCCACTTCCGGATCGGTGTAGGTCACCCACGGAATGACGAGCGCGCTCGCCTTCCGTCGGCCGTAGAACAGCGCATTTTGCAGAGCGATGCGCGACAAGGCGTCGGCGGCGTGCGTGAACTTGAACGCGGAGCACACCTCGCCCGACGCGAACACGCGTGGGTTCGTGGTCTGCAGCCGATCGGAGACCCAGACACCGTGTTCTGTGGTCTCGATGCCGGCGGCGGCGAGGTCCAGCCCTTCGACGTTCGGTGTCCGGCCGGCTGCGACGAGCAGAGTATCGCCGGTCGTGGTTCCCTCCGCCTCCAGGCCGCCACCATCGCGCCGGTGGCGGACCACGAACTCCGCCCCATTGTGTTCGATGCCGGCAACTGTCGCCCCAAGCTCCAACCGCACACCGTCGAACTCCAGATGACGGTGCACAATCGCCGACGCCTCTCGATCGTCGCGCGGCAGGATGCGGGTCTGACGACCGAAGAGGGTCACGACGGATCCGAGCCGTGCGAAGGCCTGTGCCAGCTCGCAGCCGACCGGTCCGCTGCCGATGATCGAGAGCCGCTCGGGTCTCGCCGTCAAGTCGAACACCGTTTCGCTGGTGAGAAACGCGGTCTGGTCGAGACCGGGCACCGCCGGCACCACCGGGCGCCCGCCGGTTGCAATCACCGCGCGACGGAACCGCAAGCGCTGATCGTCCACCAGAATGCTGTTCGCGTCCGCAAAGCGGCCATGGCCAAAGAACACATGGACCCCGGCGCGTTCCAGCCGCGCGGCAGCGTCGTGTTCCGCGATCGACGCCCGGCGGGCGCGCATGCGCCGCATCACCGCCGCAAAATCGACGCTGATTGCGCTCGTGTGGACCCCGAGTGTTGCGGCGCGGTTCAGCTCGCCAACGGCGCGTGCGGACCTGATGATCGCTTTGGAGGGCACGCAGCCCGTATTCAGGCAGTCGCCGCCGAGCCGGTGACGCTCGACGAGCGCGACGCGAGCGCCGAGGCCGGCTGCCCCCATCGCGCACACCAGTCCGGCGGTTCCGCCGCCGAGCACGACGAGATCGTACTTGGCGGCAGCCCGTGGTTGCTGCCACGCCGGCGGGTGCACGTGCTCGATGAGCTCGTGCTGATGCTCATCGGTCGGCTTGATGTTGTCGTCCTCGATTCGCCCTCCAGGAGGCATCGATCATACCGGGACCCCATACGGCTGAGCTCGAGGATCGGTGGGCGCTGCTGATCCGGGCTCGGAATAACCGACGCGCTGAGGGGTATGAGATCCAGAGGACAATGCGGCGAGCGGGAGAGAAAGGAACCTCATGCACAGACGAACCTTCATCGAGCTCGCGCTTGTCGCGGTCCCGGTCACGATCGCCGGGTGTTCGGCCGCCGCGGACGAGCAGGCCGAGCGTACGCGGGCGGCCGCCCCCTTCGAAGTGACGAAGACCGACGAGGAATGGCGGCAAGCGCTCACCGCGGATCAATATCGGGTGTTGCGTAAGCATGACACCGAGCGGGCCGGCACGAGCCCTCTCAACGGCGAGCACCGAACGGAACGTACCACTGCGCCGGTTGCGACCTGCCTCTGTATTCGTCCACGGCGAAGTTCGAGAGCGGCACGGGCTGGCCCAGCTTTACGGCGCCGCTCCCGAACGCGATCGGCACCTCGATCGATCGCACCCTCTTCGAGGTGCGGACCGAGGTGCACTGCCGGCGTTGCGGCGGCCATCTCGGTCACGTGTTCGACGATGGCCCGCGCCCGACCGGCAAGCGCTATTGCATGAATGGCGTCGCCATGACGTTCAAGGCCAAGGAGACGGCATCATGAGGGCCGGCACCCGTCTCGCTGCCGCGGCAGTCGCATCGGTCGTGTTGACGCTCTCGGCCCTCGCAGGCCATGCAACCGGCGTCGAAGGCCAGCCAGGCCACGGCGCTTTTCGCCGCGGGCTGCTTCTGGTGTGTCGAGGAAGCGTTTGACAAGGTCACTGGCGTGATCGCAACGACCTCGGGATACACGGCCGGGCGGACGCCGAACCCGACCTACGAACAGGTTTCGTCCGGCGGCACCGGCCATACCGAGGCGGTCCAGGTTGTGTACGACCCCTCGAAGGTCACCTACGAGACGTTGCTCACCGCGTTCTGGCGCAACGTCGACGCCGTGGACGGCGGCGGGCAGTTCTGCGATCGCGGCAGTCAATACCGCTCGGGGATCTACTACCAGTCCGAGGAACAGAAGCGGCAGGCCGAGGCGTCGAAGGCCAGGATCGCGTCGCAACTCGGCAAGCCCGTCGCCACCGAGGTCGTCGCCGCCACCGCGTTCTATCCTGCCGAAGGCTACCATCAGGACTACTACAAGAAGAACCCGATCCGGTACAAGGTCTACAAGTGGAACTGCGGCCGGGCCCAGCGTCTGGAAGAGCTGTGGGGCGCCACGCCGGGAGAATGACCACGCATGCGCCTCGGTGACGTGTTTAGAGGAGTGTTGCTGCTCGCCGCGGCCGCGGCGATTCTTGTGCTGGAGCGTCGCCGCCAGGCGCGGCCCTACGTCGAACCGCCATGGATACACCGTGGCCGCAACCTGGCGGTTGCGGGTGCCGCGGCGGCGACGGTGCACCTGCTCGAGGCGCCGGTGGTGATGCCATTGGCGCGGACGGTCGCGCGCCGGCGCTGGGGACTGACGCAGATGATCCCCGGCCCGCCCTGGCTCCGCGGGCTGATCGCGCTGGCGCTGCTCGACTACACGCTGTATCTGTGGCACATCCTGGTGCACCGGGTGCCGTGGCTGTGGCGTTTTCATCTCGTCCACCACGTCGATTTGGACCTCGACGCCACGACCGGGCTCCGATTCCACGCCGGTGAGATCGCCGCCTCGATTCCTTGGCGCGCGGCGCAAGTGATGGTCATCGGCGTCACGCCCGCGATGCTGACGGCGTGGCAGAGCCTCACGATTGCTTCGGTTCTCTTCCACCATTCGAACGCGGCGCTGGGTGACCCTCTGGAGCGGCGGTTGTCGTGGATCGTGACGACGCCGCGCATGCACGCGACGCATCACTCGGTCGATCCGTCGGAACGCGAGACCAACTTTTCCAGCGGCCTCGCCATCTGGGATCGTCTTCACGGCACCGCGCGCATCGACGCCGTCTCCGCCGGGGTTCGCGTCGGCGTCAACGGCTACCTCGACCCCGGCGACGCCCGGCTGGCGAGGCTCGTCGAATTGCCGTTCGAGCGCCGCCGGTTGCCGGCGGCACCATGACCCCGCCATCGCCATCGCATGAGTGTTCACCGCAAGACGCGAGCGGCGAGCGTGGTCCGCTGCACCACGGTGACGCCGAGGGCGGCGGCCCAGACCCACACGAGCCAGGCAGGTGCGTGGGAAACACGACCCACAGCGCGTACATGACGCTGGTCTCGCCGGCCTCGGTCAGGGCCGTGGTGAACTGAAACGTCCGATCGGTGCCGCTGATCGCACGTCCGGCGCTGCGTCCGGCATCCGACAGCGCCAGGGTTGTGGTGATCACCAGGACATAGCCGGCGAGGACCGCGATCCACGCCAGCCACAGCGACGGGTGCGCGACCGCAAAGCCCACGACCATGGCGCTGTACGCCGCCATGTCCAGGGTGATGTCGAGATAGCCGCCGAACGCGGTGGTGCGACCGGCGTGGCGGGCAAGCGCGCCGTCGATGCCGTCGCCCAGCCGGCTCACCAGCCACACGGCGAGACCGGTGAGGGGACGCCCGGTCGCGATCAGGATCGCGGCGACCAGCGCCACCATGAAGGTCGCCACCGTCACTTGATTGGGCGTGATGCCGGCCCGCGCCAGACGCGGCACGACCGGCCCGGTCAGCCTGGCGAAACGCGTCCGAAACGGCTCATCGAACATCGCTGGGCCCGCCTGTGACGGGACCGCACATTGGCGTGGCAGACGCGTTCGGATTCATCGCCCTCATCCTGATCATCGTGTGGCACAGCGCCCACAAGGCAACGCGCGACCAGGCATTTCTCCTGGCGAATCGCGACGTCGGGCTCTTTCCGCTCGTGGCCACGCTGGTGATGACCGAGTTCAATACCAGCACGCTCCTGGCGTTCAGCGCCGTCGGCTACACCGCCGGCCCGATGGCCCTCGCCCTGCCACTCGTCTTTCTGATCGGCCTCGGATTCTACACGGCGACCGTGGCGGGCGCGTGGAAGCGCTTCGATCGTCTCTCGGTCGCCGAGTTGTTCAAGGAACGGTACTCCAGCGGCCTCGGCCGATTCGCGTCGGTGATGCTGCTGCTGGCCATGACCGGGTTCTCGGCGACCTACGTGAAGTCGCTCGGCCTGATCTTCCAGCCGATGGTGTCCGGCCTGCCCTTCGCGGCACTCACCGCGATGCTCACGGCCATCGTCGTGCTGGTGGTCCTGCCCGGCGGCCTGGTGTCGGTGGTTCGCAGCGACGTGGTCAGCTTCCTCATGGCCATCGTCCTGATTCCGGCGCTGCTCGTCATCGGCACCTGGCGCAGCGCCCCGCTCGGCGGGCTCGGCTCGGTGTTTCCTCCGGATCAAATGACGGTCGCGCCTCTTGCACAGTGGACTCATCCCGCCTTGTCGTTCTGGTTCGTGACGTCGCTGATCGTGTTGACCTGCTTCACCTACATCGCGGCGCCGTGGTACGGGCAGAAAATGTTCGCGGCGAGAGACCCGCGGACCGCGGTCAGCGCGGCGGGGATTTCGGCGGTCCTGGTCTTCCTCCTTTACGGCGGCATGGTGCTGGCAGCCGCGCACTTCCGCGTCGCCGGTCCACGGCTCGCGGATCCGCAGCAGGTGGTCCCGATGATGATCGTCGAATGGCTGCCGTCGGTGGCCAAGGGCGCAGGGCTGGCGGTGTTGTTCGCCACCGCGCTGACCACGCTAGCCGGCGTGTGGAGCGCGATGGCGGCGATGGCGGCGGCCGACTTCGACTGGCCGGCGGCTCGTGCCGTGCGGACGCAGCGCCTGCTCGTCGCCAGCTTCGCGCTGGCCAGTTGGCTGGGCGGCATCTTCCTGGTCGATGACATTCTCAACCGGCTGATCCTCGCGAACGTGCCGGTGGCGGGATTGGCGTTCGCGCTGCTGGCGGGGTTCCATTGGCCGCGCGCAACGGTCGAGGGCGCGTGGGCCAGCACGATCGTCGGCGTCGGCTGGGGCGCCGGCGCGTTCCTCGTCGTCGGCGAATCGGGCGGCTACACGTGGACCTGGGCGATCTACGGGATTCCGCTGATCTTCGCCACGGGCATCGGCGTGTCGCTGGTGACGACGCCGCCGGCGGTGGCCACCAGGTCGGAGGCGCGCTCGCCGGGCGTCGCGGGGTGAAGGCTCCGAGGTCAGCCCGGCCGATCACGCGGCCGGGCCGTCCACGTCATTGCGATTACCGCGTCATCGTCAGGGTCGCCTTTTGAACGACCCCGTTGTAGGTGGCCGAGATCGTCGCCCTCACGTTGCCCGTGACAGGCGAGGTCACGATGGTGAACGGTGCGGATGTCTGTCCCGCGGGCACGACGACGAACCCGGGCACGCTCGCGGCCGCGTGCGAGCTCGCCAGCGCGATCGCCGCGCCGCCAGCTGGCGCCGGACCATTCAGCGTCACCGTCGCGGTCACCGAGCCACCGCCGACCAGTGTCTTCTGGTTCAGCGTGATGACGACGAGCGCCGCCGGCGTCACGGTCAGCGACGCCGTGGTGCCGCCCGCCGAAATCGCAACGGATTGCGGCGCCGACACATTCTGAGTCTGCACTGGGAACGATCCCGATGCGGCGCCCGCCGGAATCGTCACGGCCGCGGGCACCGAAGCCACCGCCGCGTTGGACGAGATCAGCGGGAGCACGACACCTCCCGCCGGGGCTTTCGCGGCCAGCGTCACCGTCCCTGTCACGCTCGCGCCGCCCACGACACTCCCAGCGCTCAGCACGACCTTCTTCACGGCCGCGACCGCGGTGATGACCAGCGTGCCGGTGGTGTTGGTGGCCTGGTAGTTGCCGTTGGCGAGCGCGGCGACCACCGCATAGCTGCCGGCAGTGGTTGGCGGCGTCGTCGAACCGTTGTAGGTCACGGTCACCGTCGTCAAGCCCGCCGGCGTCGTCGTTACCGTCACCGACTTGGGTGTGCCGTCGAACGCTTGTGTCAGATTGCTGAGCGAGAGCGTCGCAAACGCCTTGTTCAGCGTGACCGACGCCGCATTCGAGGATGCGGCGAGGTAATTGTCGTCGCCGGCCTTCGTGGCCGTGACCGCACACGTGCCGGTTGCGTTGGTCACCGACAACTGGTCACCCGCGACGATGCAGCCGGCCGACGCGCCGGCGCTGAACGTCACCGTGCCGGAACCGCTGCCGCCGCTGGCCGTCAGCGTCGCGGTGTTGCCATACGTCAGGCTCGACGGTGCGCCGATCACGACCGGCGCCTGCGGGCCTTTCGCGATGCTGAACGACCGAGGCACTTCGGATGCGGGGGCATAGGTCGCGTTGCCTGCCTGCGACGCCGTGATCGTGCAGTCGCCCGCGCCGGTCAGGTGGACTGTGGCGCCCATCGAGGTGCACTGTCCCTGCGCAGCGAAACTCACCGTGAGGCCAGAAGAAGCGGTTGCCGTCACCGTGAAGTCGACGTCGCCGAACACCTTGTCGGCGATTTCGTCGAAGGTGATCGCTTGTGCCTGAGTTGACGTCGGCAGGGCCGACACGAACGCGTGCGTGATTGGAATGTTCAACCCCTGCAGCGGCATCGTGGGATCGCCGTCGAGTGTCGAGGCCCCCGCGATCTGTCCGAGCCCGTTGATGCCTCTCGCAGATGTAAGGCTGCCGCCGAGCGTGAGCAAATCACTCATAGTGCCGGTCGCGCCATTTGGCGTGCTCGGCGTCCAGATGAACGGCCGCAATGTGCTCCCGCCGACCGACGAAATGCCCACGATTGCGCCGGCTTCGTTGATCCCGAAACCCATGGAGTATCCGCCGCCATCCAATGTGCCCAGGCTGACCTGGCCATCAGCGGCCGTCCAGAGAAACGCACGGAGGTCATTTCCGATCTCCACCGTGCCAACCACCTGGCCGGCGGCATTGACGCCGGTTGGGAACCCATCGGCGCCCTTGAGCGAGCCGAGATCGACCATTTCGCCCTCTGTCCCGTTCGGCGTGTCCGGCGTCCAGATGAACGGACGGGCCACGCCGTCCGCGTTCATCGACCAGCCGACGACTTTTCCATCCGAGCTGATCGCGCTGGCGGTACTCTCGGCGCCGCCGAGCGTCCCGAGAGCGATCATCCCGGTGCTCTCGGTCCACAAGAACGCGTGACGCTGGTATGGGTGTGCCGGATCGGTCGACGACGACCCCGCGACCTGCCCGGCGTTATTGATCGCGGCGGCTTCGCTGAACCCTCCGCCGAGACTCCCGAGCAGAGTCATGTTGCCGGTTTGACCATTGGGAGTCTCCGGTGTCCACAGGAACGCCTGATCGTCTGCATCCGGAAGGCTCGTGACGCCGACAACCTGGCCGCCATCATTGATGCCGAACGCAGTACTGAAGACCGCGTCGAGCTCGCGAAGATCCATCATTGTGCCGGTCGTGCCGTTTGCCGAGCTCGGCGTCCACAGAAAGGCGTGCTTCTCCCAGGTGCCGGGCACGTAGGAGAAGCCGACCACCTGCCCGTACGTGTTGATCGCCAACGACTCGGTCGTCACGCCGCCGAGCGTCCCGATGTCCACCAGCGTGTTGATCAGCGGCGTCGCAGTGATGCTGAACGATCGCCGGACGCTCGCAGCTGCCGCGTACACGCTGTCACCCGGTTGCGAAGCCGTAATCCGGCACATTCCGACGCCAGTGAGATGAACCGTGGTGCCGCTGATCGTGCAGTTGCCAAATGCACCGAGCGCGACCGTCAAACCCGACGATGCGGTCGCCATCACCGCGAAGTCGGGATCCCCGGCAACCTTGTTGGGCATGGGCGCGAACGTAATCGTCTGCGGCAGGGGTGCGGTACCGATGATGTCGAACGACTGCGGGACGGGCGTGGCCGAATCGAAGTTGCCGTTGCCCGCTTGCGACGCGGTGATCGTGCAGGTTCCGTTGCCGGT
Source organism: uncultured Acidobacteriota bacterium (assembly GCA_963841895.1). Taxonomy (GTDB): domain Bacteria; phylum Acidobacteriota; class Vicinamibacteria; order Vicinamibacterales; family UBA2999; genus JACCSI01. Next base: position 107,544 of record CAWJEO010000031.1, on the reverse strand, counting down.
GAGGTGCACCATCGAGCCGGTCAACGCGCAGGCGCCGTCTGCCGTGAACGACACGGGAAGTCCCGATGATGCGGTTGCGGTCACCGCGAAATCCGGATCGCCGAACGCCTTGTTCGACAGCGCGCCGAAGGTGATCGTCTGGGCGAACTGCTCCGCGCCTGCTGGCGCGGTCACAAACGCATGAATGATCGGATGGAAACCAATCACGGGATCGATGTACTCCTGGTTACCAGACAGGAATGACCATCCGGCGATCTGTTTCGCGTCGTTGATGCCTGTCGCAGCCGAAAAGGTGCCGCCGAGGGTCAGGCCGTCGATGATGCCGCCGGTCGTCGCATTCGGCGCGGTGGGAACCCAGATGAACGTGCGGGATCCGAACTGGCCCACATGGCCGGTTACCCAGCCGTCATCGGTGATACCTGTGGCGTAGCTCGCATCGTAGCTCTCCGCGGCGGACACGCCGAGATTGCGCATCTGTGGATTGGCGGGATCGCCGTCGGTGGCGCCAGGGGTCCAGAGGAAGGCGCGAATCTTGGCATACTCCTGAAGATGCGAGTAGCCGACGACCTGGCCGAGGGCGTTGATGTCGCGCGCATAGCTCCAGCTGCCGTCCAGCGATCCGAGGTCCTGCATCTCACCGCTGGTGCCATTCGCCGAATGAGGCGTCCAGAGAAAGGCGTGCGTACTTCCGTCCGCGCGTGTCGACCATCCGACGACCTTCCCGTCGGCGCTGATGGCCGACGCGATGCTGTCGGGGCCGCCCAGCGTCCCGAGATCCACCATCTGGCCCGCGGACCACAGGAAGGCATGCGGCTCGTTCGCGTGGTCTGGCGACGTTGACCAGTGCGACCATCCGACGATCTGGCCGGTGTCGTTCACACCGTGGGCTTCGCTCGCCCCACCCCCGAGAGTGCCAAGCGGCTCCATCGTGCCCGTGTTGCCGTTCGCTGTCTCAGGCGTCCAAAGGAACGCCTGATCGCTGCCGTCTGGCATGTTGGTCCTGCCGACGACGGCGCCGGCGTCGTTGATGCCGTACGCGTAGCTGTTGGTACCGCCGAGGTGGCCGAGGTCGGTCCATGTGCCCGTGGTGCCGTTTGGCGTACGAGGGTGTCCAGAGGAAGGCGTGCTGCTCGGTATTGCCGGCGATCTTCGATCCGCCGACGACCTGGCCGTACGCGTTGATGGCTTCAGGGTTTGCCGTGTCGCCGCCAACCGTGCCGATGTCGAGGAGGGCCTGCTGCGCCTGCGGCTGTCGAGTCCAGGGCAACAGGCAAACGCACGCAACGATCGTGCTGATGGTGAGACGCCGAACGAGATGACTCATGCTGGGTTCCCTCACACCGGAACCAGCCACGATCGAACGTCAAACGTGCCACCGCTCGGAACCCGCTGTTGAAAAAGGATTTACATGACCGGGACAGACGTGGACCGTTCGCGCTGCTGGCGGGGTTCCAGGGGCCGCGCGCAACGGCCGCGGGCGCGTGGCGCGCGCACAGTTGCTTTTTCTGCCGGACCGGCGCACAGTGCGCGGTCAGAGGTGACCTATGCGCCGCGTCGGCCTGCTTTCAGCCCTGTGCCTGCTCGCCCTGACCGCCTCCCCGGTCGCGCAGACCTCCACCTGGCGACCGGTGGTGCTGTCGGACAACGGCATGATTGCCTCGGGTCACGCTCTGGCGTCGGAAGCGGGCCTCCGCATCCTGAAGTCCGGCGGCAACGCCATTGATGCGGCAGTGGCCGCGTGGGCCGTGCAGGGGCTGACCGAACCCGAGATGACCGGCCTCGGCGGCGACATGTTCATGCTGATCTACCTCGCGAAAACCGGCGAGGTGAAGTTCATCAACGGCACCGGCGTCGCGCCGATGGCGGCGACGGTCGATTTCTACAAAGGCAAGGGCGGGCTCCCGAGCGACGGCATCCTGTCGGTCAGCGTGCCGGGCGCGGTGGCCGGCGCCGAGCTCGCCGCGAAGACCTACGGCACCAAACCGCTGGCCGAGCTTCTGTCGCCCGCCGTCGAACTCGCGGAGAAGGGATTTCCCGTCACCGAGGCACTCGCCGGCGCGATTCGAAGCAGCGGCGACAAGTTCTCCCCCTCGGCCAAAGCCATCTGGTACAACGGCGACACCCCGCTTGGGATGGGCGACCGTGTCGTCCAGAAGGATCTCGCCAACACGCTGCGCGAGATCGGCAGCAAGGGAAGCGCCGCGTTTTACCAGGGTGCGATCGCCGAGAAGTTCGCGGCGTATGTCCAGACGCACGGCGGGCTGATCGATCGAAAGGACCTCGCCGCCATCCGCGCCAACGAAGACGCGCCAATCCGCATCACCTACAAAGGGATCGACGTCTACGAGTGCCCGCCAAACTCGCAGGGATTCGTGATGCTGCAGGCGCTCAACATTCTCGAGGGCCTGAACGTGCGCTACATGCGGCACAACAGCGCGCCCTACCTGCACGCCGTCACCGAATCACTGAAGCTCGCGTTCGCCGACCGCAACAAATACGTCGCCGATCCGAAGTTCACGCCGAACATCCCGATGCGCGAGATGCTGTCGAAAGAGTACGCGGCCTCGCGGCGCGCGCTCATCAATCCGGACAAGGCGATCAGCGGCGAAGCGCCGGCAGGGAATCCACGGCAGCCCTCGACGTCGAGTCAGCCGCCGCTCGCGTACGCGGCGCCCGCACCGCCTCCAGACGTCTCCAGCGTCCGTGCCGGCGTCGAGGACGGCCACACGACGTATCTCACCGTGATCGACAAGGACCGGAACATGGTGTCCGTGACCTCGTCGCTCCTCAGTCTCTTCGGCAGCGGCCACGTCGTGGCCGGCGCCGGCTTCGTCCTCAACAACCGGATGGCGGACTACGGCCTCGACGAAGACGACGTCAACGTGCTGCGTCCGGGCAAACGGGTCCGGCAGACGATCAACCCGGCGCTGGCGCTCAAGGATGGCAAGCCGTACATGGCCTTCGGCACGCCGGGCGCCGACACCCAACCCCAGGCGCAGCTGCAGTTCTTTCTCAACGTGACCGAGTTCGGGATGAACGTGCAGCAGGCGTTGGAACAGGATTCGGTGGTGACGACCTCGTTCAAGAGCTGGTACTACCCGCATGCCGCCGAAGGCACGCTGCAAGTGCCGGCGACCCTTCCCAAGCACGTGATCGACGAGCTGGCGGCGATGGGACACAAGCTCGACGTCAGACGGGTGCGCGGAGTCGGCTCAGTCAAGGCGATCATCGTGCACCCGAAGACCGGCGTGCTGATGGGCGGCGTCAGTCCCACCCGTGACAGTTATGTCATGGCGTATTAGATTTCAGTGTTCGAGGTTTCGAGGTTCCTCAGTTCCTGAGTTCCGGGGTTCTGAACCCCGGAACCTCGGAACCTCGGAACCTCGGAACTTTAGAAGGTAACTCTTACCCCCAGCTGGATGTCGCGCGGCTTCATCACCGTGCTCGAATCGATATTGCTCAAACGGCCGAACGTGGCGCTTGTTCGACGTCGTCGTGAGGTTGCCCAAGCCAAACAGGGTGTAGTTCTCGGCGTTCAGCGCTTCGATGCGAACCTGGACCCTGACGCGGTCGCGGAATCGGAAATTCTTCGTCAATCCCACATCCATCAGGTGATGCGCCTGGAAGCGCACGTGCGGCAGCGTCGTCGGGAACGTGCGGATGTTGCGCCTGTCCCAGCCCGATTTCCGTGGCCTGGAAAGTGGCGACCTGTCCGGCCGCGTTGCGGAACGGCTGGCCATTGAGCGTGTAGAAGCACGACGTATCGAAGATCGGGAGATCGACGCCGTACACCTGGCCGCTCGTCGGTCTTGCCCCACTGCGACGTCAGATCCCGTGGATCGCCGCAGCTCGGATCGAAGTAGGTGTTCTGGTTGAAGACCAGCGGCACGCCCGACTGCCACTCGTACTTCGCACTGAATTGCCAGCCGCCGAGGATGGCGGCGACGACCGCATTCCAGTCGTTGCCCCACTTGTGCCCAGGCCCGAACGGCAGCTCCGCGACGCTGGCGAGGGTGATGCGGTGAGGCCGATCGACGGCGCCCACACGGCTTTCCAGATCTTGCCAGGGGTTGAGCGGCGCGACCTGCTCGCGAAAGCGTGACCAGGTGTAGCGAGGACTGCACCATCAGCCCGCCTGTAAACCGCTTTTCCAACCGTGCCAGCAGCGCGTGATAGGTGTTCTCGCCGCGATAGCTCTCGATGCTCAGGTTGTCGAAGTGCGGATACTGCAGCAGCAACCGCCGCCGGGCGATGGTCGCGCCGTTGCTGCCGGGCGTGTCTGGCGTGAGTCCCTGGAACGGGTTCGAGACGACCTGGCTGAGGAACGTTTCGGCCGTGTTGTCACGAATCGCGCTCGTCGTGCGGTAATGCCTCCTGGCACGAAGTTGAGCTGCTCCACCATGGGGACGTGCGAGCCCTTCTGCCCGAGATAGGACAGCTCGACGAGCCAGTCGTTTCCGAGCTGGCGCTCGACGCCAAGGCTGAACCGCCAGTACTCGGGGTTGATGCGATCGGTCGGGATGATGCCCGCCGCGGTCGCGCTGCCGATGCTGGCCCCGAGGTTGGTGCGCAGCCCGAGGCTCGAGCCATTCGGTTGCAGGAGCTGCCCGCTCGGCACGGGATTGGTCAGATTCGCCTGAAACGTCAGCCCGTTGTCGCTCGTCACGGGGACCGGTGTCTGACGGGCGTATCCAAGCTGGTTGACGGGATTCCCCAGGCCCAGGCACCGCATTGATCTGGAAGGGTGAGATGAAGAGCCCCGCGCCGCCGCGGACAATCGTGTTGGCGGTCGCGGCGTAGGTGAACCCGAATCGCGGCTGGAAATTGTTGGTGTCGGCATCCCAGATGCGTCGATTCGTCTCGTCCACATACTGATAGCCGCCGAGCACGGCAAACTGCGCAGCGGTCAGCGGCACGCCGGCCGGTGGGTTGGCGGCGAACTGCGCCTGGGCCTGCGCCTGAATCGGATTGGCCGTGGTGAAGTCGAAGCCGCGCACGTTGCGATTCTCCGCCTCGGTCATCCCCAACTCGAGGTCGTAGCGCACGCCCAGATTGAGGGTCAACTTCTCGCCGACGCGCCAGTCGTCATGGACGAAGAAGCCGTGGCTCATGACGCTGTAGTCCTGCTCGGGACGAAGCTCGATGAACGAGCCATTCAGCGGAATGCCCAGCAGGAAGGAGGCGATGCCCTGGCCGTACTGATTGACGGCCGTGCTCGACGCCCGCGTATACGTGCCGTCGAACGCGTAGGCGCCGCCGCGCCAGCCCTCGATTGATCTCCGTCTGGCGCAGCTCGCGCCAGTCGTAGCCGAACCGCCACGTGTGATTGCTGCGCGTCCAGGTCAGCGTCGGCGTGAACTGCAGGTTGTAGAACGGCTGCGCGCGGCCGGTGTTGAAGCCGCTCTGCTGGGCGCCGAGCGTCACCAGCCCGGCCAGCCGTGGTTGGCGTCCCCGACTCGACGGAGAAGCGCGGAATGTGCGGGTAATCGCCCAGCAGCGACAGCGTGCTCGCCGGATACCCGAGCTCCGACGGGCTCAGCTGCCCAATCGGGTTCAAGTCGTCGTTGAAGCGCAGCCAGCTGCCCTTCACGTCGAGAAACAGCGACGGTGAGAGGACCGCCGTGTGCCCCACGGCGTAGTTGTAATTGAACCGGTCCGTGCCACCGCGCGAGATCTCCACCCCGTTGATCTCGCCGGCGAAGTTGTATCGTTCTTCGCGCCGGAAATTCCGGATGAACCGTCCGTAGGTCCGATGCTGCGGCGTCCATTCGTGATCGATGCGCGTCAGCTGCAGGTTGTAGCCATAGGTCCACGGCTGCTCGGCAAAGAAGTTGTTCGAGAGGTCGGCCTGTCCCGGCCTGGTTGGGCGCCGGAAAGTAATTCAGGACGCTGCGGGCGATGGGATTGATGCGGTTGTCGGGAATGATGTTCCCGGGGAACGGATCCCGGGTCACGACGCCGTTGACCAGCCGCGCGGTGGCCGGATCGAAAATCTGCACGCCGATCGCCAGCAGCTCCGAGAAGTCGCCGCGACGCATGCGGTCGCTGGGCACCGAGTTGGTGACCGTTTCGATCGTGTCGTCCTGCAGCCTTTCGTAGGACCCCATGAAGAACGTCCGGTTGCGGAAGATGGGGCCCGACATCATGGCGCTGAAGCGGTTGTAGTCGCGTGGCGTCACCCCGGTGCCGAGCCGGTTCGACGCAAACAGGACCGCCGATCGCGAGTCGTCGCGGTTGTAGAACGAACCGGCGCCGTGCCAGCTCGTTGGTGCCGCTCTTGAGCGCCAGGTTGACGTTGCCTGCGCCGGTGTGGCCGATCTGGGCGTCGTAGACGGCGGTCTCGACCTTGAACTCCTGGATGGTGTCGGAGGGCGGCTGAATGCCGACACGCGCACCCGACACGATGTTGCTGGAGCCGTCGATGGTGAACTCGCTGTTGATCGTGCCGCTGATGGTGAGGCCCCGCAGGTTGTCGTTGTCCATCGGCCGCTGCAGCGCGTAGGAGCGCTCGAACGAGGCGCCGGCGACGAGTCGCGCCAGGCCATAGGCCGTGCCATCCCCGAGCGGCATCTCGCCAATCAACTTGCTGTCGATCACCTGGCCCATCGTTGCCGTGCCCGAGTCGAGCAGCGGCGATTCGGCGACCACCACCACCTCGCTCGACACGCCGGCGGGCTCCAGCGTGAAGTCGACCTGCAGCCGATCGCCGACCCGCACCTCGACCGCCTCGCGGACGACCGTGCGGAAGCCGGTCAGCTCGACGGTGACGCGATAGGTGCCGGAGATCAGCAGCGGCGCCGTGAACTGGCCGCTGTCGCCGGTGACGACGGTGTTGGTGGCGTTGGTGCCCGTGTTGACGATGGTGACGGTCACGCCGGGAAGGACGCCGCCCGATGAGTCGACCACGCGGCCGCTGATGCTGCCGCGCGATTCCTGCGCCACGGCAGTTGCGGCGCCGGCGATCGTCAACAGTCCTGTCAGAACGACGCGCCAGAATCGCTGCCGAATCAGTGGGGGATGCTCAGTGCTGAACAACGCCATGACGAGTGCCTCCTGGAAACGAAACGCCGGGGACCGGCGACATGCTGCGCCGGGGTCGCAGCCACAGTCCGCCTTCGAGCGCCCGCGCAGCGGACGCTCCTGTCGAGATGCGACTCACAGAAACGCCGGCCTCGCGCTGGCGGCCAGCGGCCGCTCGCGCCTCTTCGATTCGCGATACCGGGTCGCCCGATACGTGGCGACCGGATCGATGGCCCCGCCCGCGCGGAGGCGCGCCATCGCCAGCACCGGCGAGACGTCACAGGTGAACGCCTGCTTGAGCGTTTGCAGCGCCATCACCGCATCATTCGCGTCCTGGTGCTGGGCCAGCGCCTCGCGATCGACGAGGTGCGCCTGCACGTACGCGCGCACCAGTTCCGTCGCGCTGATCATCAGCGACTCGATCGGGTCGGTCACGTTGTGCGATTGATCCAGCATGTAGGCGGGCTCGAACCCGGCCACCGGCTCCAGGCGCGCGTCCACCAGCTCGTTGAAGATCAGGAACAACTCGAACGGCTTGATCGACCCGGCATCCAGATCGTCGTCACCGTACTTGCTGTCGTTGAAGTGAAATCCGCCGAGCTTCCCGAGCCGGATCAGCTGCGCCACCACCTGCTCGACGTTGACGGTCGGAGCATGATGGCCGAGATCGACGAGCGCAAACGCGCGATCGCCGAGCTCGCGGGCGCAGCAGTAGCTCGTGCCCCAATCGGCGATGACCGTCGCATAGAACGCCGGCTCGTACAGCTTGTGTTCGAGGAACAGCCGGCAGCCGCCCGGCAAGCGCCGCATAGATCGTCCGCATGCTCTCGAGATACCGATCCAGCGCGCGGCGGATATGCATCTGCCCGGGGAAGTTGGCGCCGTCGCCGATCCACACGGTGTGGGCACTGGCGCCGAGCTGCGCGCCGATCTCGAGGCACTCGAGATTGTGCTCGACGGCCTGGTCGCGGACCGCCTGGTCGGTGTGACTCAGGCTGCCGAACTTGTAGGAGTGCTGCTGTCCCGGCTGATCCTGGAAGGTATTGGAGTTGGTGGAGTCGATGAACAGGCCCCTGGCCGCCGCAAACGCCTTCAGCTCCGCCGGGCGCTCGGGGCGATCCCACGGAATGTGCAGGGACACGCCGGGCGTGACCCGCACGAGACGAAAGACCGCCTCGCAGTCCTCGAGCTTCTCGAAGATCGTCTGTGGTTCGCCGGGCGCAGGAAACCGTCCGAAGCGCGTACCGCCGGTGGCCAGCGCCCAGGACGGTACGGCGACGCGAAACGCCATCGCGAGATCGGTGACCATCTCGATCGCGATGCCGCGCCGCGCGAGCTGCTGGCCGAGATGCGCGTAGTCATCATCCAGGGCCGCGCGGCGGCGCTGGTTGTCCTCGGCGATGCGTTCGTCGGTCAGTGGGAAGCTCATGACGTGTCAGCCCAATGTGGTAGGCTCGAATCGACCCGGCGAGGCCGAGGCACAGGCTCGACGCGCGGAGACGGCAAGGCGCCTCCCCGAAGTTTTCCATGTGCGAACAACCGAGGCGATGCGTGGCAAGCGGCTCTGCCGGTCAAGATCGCCGTTTTTTGGTCAGGTTTTGCGGATCGAGGCCCCCCGTCAGTCGGCGAGCCGGACCGCGCGTGTTGTGCTATATAAAACGTCTCATGGCGCTGGACGCTGACTCGATCCCCGTCAAACGGCCCGCCCGACACGACTCTTACCTCGTCAAGTCGCTCGTCCACGCCTCCGAGATCCTGCTGGCCTTCCACCACCCCGGTGAAGGCCTCCGGCTGCGCGACGTGATGCAGCGCACGGGATTCGGCAAGGGCATGTGCTTCCGCCTGCTTTACACCCTGCGGCATTGCGGGTTTCTCGAGAAGGTCGAGAACAATCGCTACCGGCTGACGGCGGAGACGAGACGGCGGAAGAAGTTCCGGATCGGGTACGGGGCCCAGGGCCAGGACAGCTCGTTCGCGCGCGAGGTGCATACCGGCCTGGTCCAGGCCGCCGAGCGTGAACACGTCGAGCTCATCGTCGTGGACAATCGCTACCAGCCGAAGATCGCGGTCAAAAACGCCGAGCTCCTGATTCGGGACGGCGTCGACCTGGTCATCGAGTTCCAGACCGACGAGGCCGTCGCGCCAGCGATCGCCTCGAAGTACCGGGAGGCCGGCATCCCGCTCATCGCCATCGACATTCCGCATCCGGGAGCGACCTATTTCGGCGCCAACAACTATGAAGCCGGGCTCCTCGCGGGACGGCACCTGGCGCGGTGGGCGCGACAGCAGTGGGCGAGTCGCGTCGACGAGATCCTGCTCGTCGAGCTCGCCCGCGCGGGATCGCTCCCGGCCGCACGGGTGCGCGGCGTGCTCGCGGGCATTCGCGAGGTCGTGCACGAGGCCGCCAGTTGGCCGATCGCGTCAATCGACGGCGACGGGCAATTCAAGACGGCGCTCGAGCGGGTCCGCAAGCATTTGCGCGAGTCGAAGGCCCAGCGGATTCTCGTCGGCGCCGCCAACGACCCGAGCGCGCTCGGCGCCGCACGCGCGTTCCAGGAAGCCGGACGTGCCGACGGCTGTGCCATCGTCGGCCAGAATGCCGAACCGGACGCTCGCGCCGAGCTCCGGGAGCCGCGCACGCCCTTCATCGCGTCGGTGGGCTACTTTCCCGAGAAATACGGCAGCGGCCTCCTCTCCCTGGCGCTCGACATCCTCGGACAGTCGGGCGGTCCCGCCTGCCGTGTTCGTCAAGCACCAGATCATCACGCGCGAGAACGTCGACCACTTCTATCCGAACGACGCGCTCATGGGCGTCGAGACGTACGCGCGTTTCTGACCTTTGATGTTTGCCGGCTTGTCGTCGGCTATCGCCGGCCGCGCGCGCGGCTCGGCGCCACAGGTGGCATGCCCAGGTAATAGCTGGTCATCGGCACGTGCGGGTAGCCCATCGAGCGGTGCGTCACGTCGTTGCGATACAACGGATCCTGCATCAGGGACACCCGGCGATCGGCGGCGGGTAGCGTCGTGCCGTAGATCCGCAGCTCGCCGTCGATGATGGTCACGACTTCTTCGCGCCAGTCGCCGGCAATGTCGGCGACGTGCTGCACCGAGCCTTGGACGGACCCGAGGGTCGCGCCCTGCCACTTGGCAATGACGCCTTTGGCGAGCAGTTCACGAAGTGGATCGGCGTCCCACCAGACCACGTTGTCCTGCGGCGGGACCGGACCGGCAATCTGCTGGCCCTTCGCCGTGTAGAAATACTTGTCGGCCCACAGCTCCATGCCGGGATGCGCGGGATCGATATCCGCGGCCAGGCCGCTCGCGACCTGGTTGTCCATGGTGGGCTCTGGGGTACCGAAGATCATCTTGCCCGTCAGCGCCTCCCAGAGGCTGACGCCGTTGCGCGGATGCGGGTCCTCGATCGTGTACCAGACTTCGAGGCCCGGCCGGTCGGGATCAATGTCGCCGAGATAGAAGCGATCGCCGTGCCCGAGACCCGTGCCCCACATGGTGCGGCCGTCGTTATCGATCGCGATCGATCCGTTGAGGATCTCGTCGGCGCCGTCGCCGTCGATGTCGCCGGTCTTGATGCTGTGCTGCCCCTGCCCGTGATACATGAACGGCGCGCGCTCGTTGGTCCACCGCCAGACGTTCTCGAGCTTACGGTTGCGCAGCATCCAGGCGTCGACCTTCATCAATCCGTAGGTGCCGCGCACGACGAGCACGCTCGGCGTCTTGCCGTCGAGGTAGGCCACGCCGAGCATGTGGCGGCTCGAGCGGTTGCCCGATCGATCCGCCCAGTCCGTGACCTGTCCGCGCTCGATCCAGTCCACCTTGTCGATCTCTTTTCCAGTCGCGCCGTCGTACACGCCCAGGTATTCCGGACCGTCGAGCACGAACGGGCGGCCGGGATCGAGGATCTCGTCGCGCGTCGCCGCGTACGGCGCAGTGCGAAGGCAGACCTCGGCCTTCCCGTCGCCATCGAGATCGCGCACCACCATCGGCGAGAACCAGATGCCGTGGTTGACGTTCCAGCCGAGATCGATGCGCCACATGAACGCGCCGGACCGACCGTTGTAGGCGTCGATCTTGTACGTGTCCGTGCTCGGCACGCGCCGCCCCGGATCGATCTGCCCGACGGGATGCTTGACGACGAAATCGTAGGTGCCATCACCGTCGAGGTCGCCAATGCCGACGCGATCGACGGAGCGGATGTCGTCGCGCATCTTCAGCGCGCGATACGGCGAGGGCTGCGCGTTTGCGGGAATGGTCACGCGGTCCGACGTGCCCTGCTCGCTGCCATTCACGACCAACGCGACCCACCAGGTGTGTTCGCGCTCGCGCGCGGCGGTGGTATCGAGGAAATCGGTCGTGCGCCGCACCGGCTGCGGCGTGAGCCGCTGCGGCGGTCCGCCTGCCGTCGCCCGGTAGACGTTGAAGGCGCTCTGCTCGGGATCGGTGTCGAGCAGCCGCCACGACAGGTACACGCGCGCGCCTTCGAGCGGCGACACCACGAGGCCGCGATCCAGTCGCTCGGCAATCCGCGTGGGCGACCACCCCAGCGGCGCGCCAGGCGTATGGAGCGGATCCATCGCGTAGAAGCTCAGATTCGGCGGAATCTCTTCGGGCGACAGCGGCCGCAGCTTGCGGTCGTTGTCAGCCGGCGGCCGGGTGGCCTCCGGTTGCGGCGGCGGCGTCGGCGGCGGTTGCTGTTGCGCGTCGCCGATGGCGACAGCGACCGCCAAGGCCAACCCGAGCAACGGGGCACGCGCCTTCATCAGAATTCGACTCGAACCTTGAGCTGAATCACGCGCGGCGAATTCGTCTGCGAGCTCACACGGCCGAAGTTGGCGTTCGTGATGTTGTTGTTGATGCCGCCAAAGACGACGGTGTTGAAGAGGTTGAAGACCTCGACGCCGAGCCTGAGTTTGGTGTCGCCGCCGACCGGGAAGTCGCGCTGGACTGCCAGATCCTGGTTGAAGGAGCTCGGGTTGCGGAGATCGAATGCCAGCGTGCGTGGCGTGTTGCCGAAGGTGAACGCCGGCGCCGACACGAACGCGTTGCGATCGATGTACGACGGCGGGTTCGCGCCCAGCACGTCGCCGTCGCCCCAGTCGCCGTTGATCCTCACGGGTCCCGAGAACGCCGGGTTGAAGTCGGCGTAGCACGTCCCCGCGTTCGGGAGATTGCACGCGCCGAGGATCGAGCCGATCGGCCGGCCCGAGCGAAACTGCGTGATGCTCGAGACCTGCCATCCGCTCACGAGCGCGCGCGTCACCGGATGTCCTGCCGCCAGGCTGTCCCTCGCGGCCGAAAGGCACGTCGTACACCGCGATCGCGTTGAAGACGTGCGGTTGATCGTTGACGCCAGTCGCCCAGTCCTGCTCGAAGTTGTAGCCGGTCCTCGCGGACAGGTCATCCCTGGTGCGGCTGAACGTGTAATTGACGTTGAGCGTGAGGCCCTTCGCGCGCCGCTGGTCGAGCGTCAGCTGCAGCGAATCGTAGCGCGAGCGGTTGACGTTGTCGTAGACGTCGGTGACACCGGAGTACTGCGGGAACGGCCGCAGCATCTGACCGATCGTGCCCGAGAAGTTCGCGTAGGGCAGCGCGATGCCCGGCACGATTGCCGCAGCCGCCGCGATGTTGGCTGCGTTCGCCGTCTGCGTCAGGAGGTTCCCGAGCACGAGGTAGCGGGGATCCAGCTGGTTGGACCAGAACCCGCGGCCGGTGCCGTCGAGAAAGTCGCCGCGGCTGCCGGCGTACGAGGCGCCAACCGTCAACGTGCTCGTGAGCGAGTATTGCAAGCCCGCGTTCCAGTTCTGATAACGCGGTGGGCGCCCGCCGATCTCGGGATCGCCGTAGGTCACGCCGCCGCCGTTCCCGCGTCCGGTCACGAACCCGGTGTTGAGCGTGGGATCGAAAAATGGCGGACGCGCGTACGCCGGCACGCCGTTGTTCCAGTTGTAGGACGGCGTGAACCCGTCGGGGCTCGGGAACGACGCGTTGGCCGAGAAGCCGAGCGTGCCCGTGCCGTTGCGGGCGCCGGCGCGTCCGCCGACGGCGCCGCGCCGCGAGTACTGAATCCCGTAGGCGCCGCGCAGGACGATCCGGTCGTTCAGGCTGTACGCCAGCCCCAGGCGCGGACCGACGTTGCCATAGTAGGTCTTGATCGGCGTCCGGCATCCGCAGCTGTTCGGGCCGTCGCCGGCAAACTGCAACGCGCCGCGGTACCCGCCCACGGCCGGGTTCGGCAGATCGGGATTCAGGAACGACCACCGATCGTAGAGCTCGGTGTACGGCTTCATGATGTCGTAGCGCAGGCCGAGATTGAGCGACAGATCCGGCGTCACCTTGTAGTCGTCCTGCACCCAGAAGGCGTAGCCGGTGAAGCGCCCCGTGGTGGCGACCTGCGAGTCCTCGATGACGGTCGTCGCGTTCAAATCGCCCAGCAGGAAGCTTGCATACGCGTTGCCCGTCGCCGCGTTGAGCGTGCCCGTCGCACCGAACCCGGCGGTCTGGACGTTGCTGAACTGGAACGTGGCAAGACTCCCGTAGGTGCGCTCGCGCTCTTCAGCCTCGAGCCGCTGCCCCTGGAACCCGAATGTGATCGCGTGGCGGCCGAGCGTGGATTGCAGGTTGTTCTGGATCGTGTAGTTGTTCAGGAATTCGGTGAACGCGCGCGCGTCGGTCCCGCGCCATTGGGTCGGCGGGTTCGGTCCGAGAAACGCGACCTCCGGAAACGCCGAATCCGCCTCGCCGGGCGGTAGGCCTCGCAATCCTGCCTGCGTCGGGTAGCCACCGTCGATCGTCGCGTTGGCGATCGGCACGCCCAGGCGCGCGAACCCGGCGCTGAGCTGATTGAGCCATCGGGGACTGATGACATAGGTGTGCTTGACCTGTGCCGTGGTCGGCGTCTCTTCGACGAGCCGTGTCTCGGTGTAGGGAAGCGGCAGCGCCGTCTGCGCGTTCGTGCCTCCGCGATAGGACGTGTGCTGCCGCCGTGAGCCGTACGCGAAGAGCACCGACAGCCGGTGCGCGTCCGACACGTTCACGTCCACCTTCGACGTGACGTTGTCGTTGTTGAATCCGATCGGCAGCGATCCGCCGAGATAGTTGTTCTGGAGGCCGGCGCTGGTCGGCTCTGGCAGAAACGACTGCAGGTTCCGTGAGATCGCCGAGATGCGATTCGCCGGAATGATATTGCCCGGGAATGGATCGCGGACGAACCCCGTGCCATTCGGATTGGGCCTCGTCGTCAGCGGGTCGAAGATCTGCACCGGCAGCGCGCTGAAGTCTCCGCTGCGCATGGCAACGGTAGGAATCGACACCAGCCGCGACTCGGTCTGCCGCCGATCGCGGTAGCCGTCGTAGGCCACGAAGAAGAACACGCGGTTGCGCCGAATCGGGCCGCCGGCGGTGGCCCCGTACTCATGCTGATTGTCGTCGGGCTTGAAGGCGGCGAAGAACGCCTTCGAGTCGAGCGCCTTGTTGCGGAAGAATTCGAAGGCACTCCCGCGCAGCGAGTTCGTCCCCGACTTGATGACGTAGTTCGAGGCGCCCTGGCCGTTGTACATCACGGCCGTTCCGCTCGTTTCGACCTGGAACTGATCGACGGCTTCGACCGAGATCCCGTAGGAGAGGTTGCGCCCCTCTCCCTGCACCACCGCGTTGGTGATCGGCACGCCCTCGATGTAGGTGTCGTTGGCGAAGTCCTGGCCTCCCATCACGTTGCCCCAGCGGCCCACCGACTGCACGCCCGGCATGAGGAACATGAAGGCCGTCGGATCGCGCGGACCGCCCGTATTCATCACGAGCGGAAGCGCGGTGTAGACGTCGTTTCGAATGGTCTGGCCCAGGCCCGCGTCCGCCGTTCGCAGCGCGGGTGACTCGGCTGTAACCGTGATCTCCTGCGCCACGCCGCTGAGCCGCAGCGTGACATTGAGCCCCACCACGGCGAGCGCGTCGACGGTCACTGGCTCACGCGACGTACGGCTGGAAGCCGTCGAGGCGCACTTCCACCCGGTACACGCCGGGGGGCAGCGGCGATACCGCGTACACACCAGCTCCCGTCGTCACGCGCCTCGTCTCGACGCCCGTGGCAAGGTTGATCGCGGTCACGGTCGCGCCTGGTACGACGGCGCCCGTATGATCGAGGATGGTGCCTTGAATCGATCCGCTGCCGCCGATCTGCCCTTCGACTTCGCTCAGGGCAAGCGCCGACGCCGACGGCGCGGCGAGCAAGGACGCGACCAGCACCGCTGACAGAAAGGGAGTCGCCTGAGGTGTCATCGATCCCTCCAGGGTGCGGTCGGCAGCCGCACGCAGCAAGTCACGCCGGCTGCGACCGGGGCACGAGTCTTTCCTCTAGCGGATGGCAGGCACTAGAGGTTTGGTGGCAAGGCCGGCGGTTTCGGCATGCGAAACGCACACGGACGTTTTGTCTGGCCTCCTTGATGGCAGCAGCTGAAACGTCGTTGCGGCGAGGCTCATCGTGTGGAGGGATTAGAGCCGGGGAGCGCGAACCGTCCCTCGCGCAAGCTGAGGCTCCGCAGCACGTTCTCGTATCCAAAACACTGGCTCCAGAAACGTGGCTTGCTGGCCACTGGCGGCGATCTGATTGACCATACGCCCTCTTGTGACCGCTGATCGCGCGTCTCAGTCGACTCAGGACGTCGTCAACGAGTACGAACGCGAGCCCGTGCCCGAACGGGCGCGGTTGGGGTTCCGCAGCTTTGTCGGCCAGTACGCCGGCGAGCACACCGCGGGCACCGAGCTGATGATCGGACCGCTGTTCGTCGCCGCCGGCGTCAGCGCGTTCGATCTCGTAGCCGGCCTCTTCGTCGGCAACCTGCTGGCCGTCCTGAGCTGGACGTTCATGACGGCGCCGATCGCGACGCGCGCCCGCCTGACGCTGTACTACCAGCTCGAGAAGATCTGCGGCCGCCGGCTCGCCGTCGCCTACAACCTGGCCAACGGCGTGATGTTCTGCTTCCTGGCCGGCTCGATGATCACCGTCTCGGCCACGGCGCTCGGCGTGTGGTTCGACTTCGCGATGCCGCAGCTTGAACGACGTCTATCCCAACAGCCTGGGATGGGTCGTCGCCGTGCTGGCTGCTCGGCGGCTCACCGTGCCGTGGTCGCCGCCTACGGCTACGACGTTCGTCGCGCGCATGGCCAACATCGCCGCGCCGTGGATGGTGCTCGTCTTTATCGCTTTTGGCCTCGTCGGCCTGCGTCAGCTCGGCGTGGACTCGAGTGTCGTGGGTCTGTGGAATGCCGCGCAGACGGTGATCTGGACGGGCGGCGATCCGCTGCCGGGACAGGTGAAGTTCACCTTCTGGCACGTGATGTTCTTCGCCTGGTTCTGCAACATGGCGATGCACATCGGCATGGCGCGACCTGACGGTCCTGCGCTTCGCCAGCAAGTCGTGGTACGGCGTCGCCACGGCGGCCGGCATGTATCTCGGGCACTATCATCGCCTGGATCGCGGCGTCGATCCTCTACGCCGTGCAGTTGCGCGCGGACCCGGCAACACGGCCGTGCTGCCGGGCCCGCTCGCCTACCGCGCCTGCGGCATCGCCGGCCTGATCTGCGTGATCGTCGCCGGCTGGACCACGGCCAATCCGACCATCTATCGCGCGGGCCTCGCGTTCCAGGCGATCGCGCCGACGCTCGTCGCGATTCACGGTGACGCTGGCTGACCGGCCTGGTCACGCACGATCGCCGGCATGTTCCCCGCGATCGCGATGAAGCTGCTCGACTTCGTCGCGCTCTACGGCATGGTGCTGATGCCGATGGGCGCCGTCATCTTCGTGGACTTCTGGCTGAGCCGCCGGTTCGGCTTCGATCCGGAGTACGCCGAGCGGGCCGGCATCAGCCTCAACTGGGCGGCGGGGCTCACGTGGGTGTTGACGCTCATCGGCTGCGTCGCTCTGGTACGGTTCGGCGGCATTCAGATCTACTTCGTCAGTCTGCCCGGATGGTTCCTGGCCGCATCGCTGTACATCGTCTTCAGCCGGCTGCTGCAGACTCGGGCGCCGGTTCCCATGGGGGCACGAACCCTCGGAACGCCATGACAGAGAACACCCGACGCACGCGGTTGGCGATGGCTTGCCATGTGTGTTTCCCTGCTTGCGCTTGCGGGCACGATCGCACCCGCCGTGCTGTTCCTCTCGGATCGCATGGACCTCGCGACCGTCCACAGCACGATGGTGTGGGCGACCGTCGCGTGGTTCGCCTCCGCGGCGCTCTGGATGGAGCGCTGACGCCAGGTCCTCCTTGTCTATCTGGCTCCTCGTCCGTAGTCTCCTGTGGACGATCTTGCTCCCGGGATTCTTCGCCGGCTATGTGCCGTGGAGGTCCTTTGGGATCAACCGCGTGCGGCTCGACCTGTTCAGCCCAACAGACGTTGTGGGCCTCTTCTGCATCGCCCTGGGCACTTTGCTGCTTGGTGCGTGCATCCTTGAATTCGCCCGCAGCGGGCGGGGCACTTTGTCGCCGCTGGATCCGCCTCGTCATCTGGTCGTTCGTGGACTTTACCGATACGTTCGCAATCCCATGTATCTCAGCGTCACGGTCCATCGTTCTGGGCGAGGTCTTGGTATCGCAATCCGTAGCGCTTGCGGTCTATTGGGCGATCTGGTTCTTGGGCGTCAATCTCTTTGTCATGGGCTACGAGGAGCCGACGCTACGTCGGCAGTTTGGTGCCTCGTGCACGACGGAATACTGCGGGCGGGTCGGACGCTGGATTCCGACGATTCGCTTCTGAAGCGACTGCTCGAGCGCGTCCGACCGCTCGCTCTTCAGTCACGATGAATTGAATTACTTCGGCGACTCCAGCGGAGTGAGGGTCACCGGGCCGAGCAGCCCCGAATCCAGCGGCTCCCACGCGGCGGCGCTGAACAACCCGTCAGGTCCACGATTGGTTGGAAAGCGGGCCGGGAAGTTGACGTTGTAGAACTTCCGCCAGCGCACGCCGGCCTTGTCGAGCGCCGCGATGCGGTTCGCCATCAGATTGCTGACATGAATCTCCAGGACGTTCGCGGCCGCGAGATCGGACTGGTCGAGCGTCAGTCGAAATGCCGGTCCGATCAGCGTGCCCAGGTCGCGGCCGTTGAGTACGACGCGTGCGCTGTCGTGGACGCGTCCAAGATCCAGCAGCCAGGCCGCGTGAGGCCTGCGCGGGTCTCGCGAACGTGGTCCGGTAGATGGCCGTGCCTGAAAACCGCTTCACTTCGTCGCCATCGAACAGCGTCCACGACTGAAGCCGCTCGAGTTCCTCATCGCGCGGGCGATCGGGGCCGCCGGCGTGAATCGAACCTGCCACGGGCCGCGGATCTCGATGGCAGGACCCGCGGGCTCGAACGCCGGGAACCTTCGACCCACAGGTTTCGACGTCGTTGCCACGATCAGCGAACCGTGGCTGGGGATTGCGACCTGCACCTCCAGCGCGCCTGCGCTCGAGCGGCGAATGCGGGCATCTCCGTGCCGGCCGGTCATCGGATCAAAAACGACGGCGGCCGGTGCGCGGTCGTCGAGGGGAATCCAGCCCTGCACGTCGCGGTCGCCGCTATTGACGATGAAGTAATAGCGTCCGTCGTCGTGGCGGCGGCGGGCGACCTGCAGGCCGAGGTCCACGAGCGATTCCCGCGAGACGCTGGCGCGTTGCAACAGCTGCCTCGAGAGCGTCACCGCCGAGCACCGTGCCGCGGCCCACCTGTGCAGCCCGGATGCCATTCGCATCGGGCGGGCCGAACCCGATGGCACCACGAAGCGTCCGCAGCCGTGCACGCCGCTCGTTCAGGCTGGCGTACCCGGCGACATCCTCGGGCAGCCCCTTGAACGCGACGACCACTGCGCCGTCGCGTGCGAGCTGGAGGATTCGCTCGAAGGTTTCGAGTGGAATGAACCGGCTCGCCGGCACGACGAGCGTCTTGTACGATCCGCCGGCGCCCGTCACCAGCGTCCCTGACGAGACGCGCAGCGACGCAAGCTGCTTGTCGGAAATGAAGTCGTAGGTGAAGCCGCGGCGCTCCAATACCTCCGCGGCCGCTTCGAACGCGCTCCCCTCCGAGGGGACGATTCGCCGTGCCGAAGTGCGCGAGCCTGGCGCCGCTCGCCCGCGCCAGCGCATCGTAGAACGGGTAGTAGACCAGGACGTCGTGGTCGGGTGCGCCGGCCTGCAGGAACGACTGCACGCGCGTCACGTAGTGATTGAGCGCGGTGAAGTCGGTCCACCACGAGTTTCGCGGATTGAACTCCACCGACGCATAGAACTGCCAGCCCGGCCAGGGCTCCTGCGGCGGCGAGTACGCGGTGCCGTGATACACGATGTGGTTGACGCCGGCGACGAAGAAGCGATCGAGGTTCGTCCGCACGTCGGCAAGCGTTGAGCGGAAATGCTCGCCGAGCCAGGTCGCGGCTTCGGCTGCGATCAACCTCCGGCCCGCGACGTGCCCAGCGGACGTCGCCCATTTGATTCGCGCGATTTCCGTCCCTTCAGTCTCCGGAATATCGCTCGCCGCGTAGAGGTCGAGGAGGTTCCCCGGCGATCCGTGCGCCTGATTCCGCACGCTCGCGCCGTGTCCGCGAGCCCACGCGCGCCACGGCTCGGTGAAGCTGTCGTGGAGGAGATCCGCGATGGTCAGCCGGTAATCGGCCGCCAGTCGCGCGCCCGTCTCGCCGGTGTCCGAACCGAACAGTGCCGGCAGGTGCCGCCGCAAGTCATAGCCGCGACGCCGCTCGAACTCGTCGAACAGCAGGAGCGTTCCATTCGCCTGCCCATCGGCATCATCCACTTCGTACGAGTCGTTGAAAAACGCGCGCAGCCCGTCGAGGCGGCGGCCGGCGAAGGCGGCGTCGAATCGGCCGAGATGCGTGCGTAGCGCCGCACGCGAAAAGTGATCGATGACGTTGCCTTCTCCACCAGGCGCGGCGCGCTCCACGAGCTTGCCGTGCCAGCCGAGGAACACGCCGTAGATTGTCCAGCGTTCCCGGCGGCGCCACCCAATCGACCGCGCCGTCCTTCGCCACGCGTTGCGTCAAATCGACGATCTCGCCGGTGGCGGAGTAGCCGACCAGCACCAGCAGCGGCAGCGGTTTTGGGTAGCGCACCTGCTCTAGCGCGAGGACCTGGAGATTGGCATTCGCCTCGACCGGCTCTTTGAGATCGGCGATCGTGATCGCGCGACCGTGCTCCGGCGCGGGTCAACGGCGCCTGTCTCGTCCCCTGTGGCTTGCTCTCGCCCGGCCCAATTCGAGCACTTCGTAGATCTGATTGCCGATCGCCCGCACGAACGCCGTCTGCTCGACCCGCACACGCTCCGCCAGACGCTGGCCGCCCTCGAGCTTCCAGGTTCGGTAGGTCAACGCCCGGCTTGCGTCGCGCTCGCCAATCCAGGGGCCGCCAAACGGCCAGCCGGTGCCCGTGGCCATATCCACGCCGAGATCGAGCCGCCGCGCTTCGCGCAGCGTGTGCTCCAGGAGTCCGACCCAGCCGATCCGAAAGATACGGGAACGAACTTCGCCTCCGCGCCCGACACGCCGTAGATCGGCGTGATCTCCACGCCACCCAGGCCCGCCGCTCGCAGCGCCTCGAGCTCGGCGGTCAGTCCAGCCTCGTCCACGGCGCTGCCCATCCACCACCAGCGAGTCCACGGCCGCGCGTCTGTCGTCACCGGCGGCCACGAGGGACCCGACGAGTCGTCACGCTGGGATGGGTGGATCGGCTGGAGCGAGGCGGCAGGCGTCAGCGCCAGCGCGATGAGTGCGCCGAGAACGGCCGTCAGTTTCCAGGTGAACGCAGTCAGGGATCGCATCAGTTATGGATCACGAAACGGGGCATTCACGTCGAGCCCGCTCATGATACGTCCGCGTTGCCGCCCCACCCGCCGGTGGTTTCGCATGCCGGAACGAACCCTGCCTCCCGTGGCAGGCTCGCCCGAGGCGTGGCGGGCGGGCGATGATGCCCACCGTGATTCGAAAAGCGTTTCGCATGGAGGTCCATCAGGGACAGGAGGCCGAGTACGACGACGGCACGCGCCGATCTGGCGCGAGCTCGAAGAGGTGTTGATCGCGCACGGCGTGCGTTCGTATTCGATCTACCTCGATCCGCACACCAACGTGCTCTTCGGTTATCTCGAGTGCGACAGCGAAGCCGCCTGGCGTGCGGTCGAGGAGACTGACGTCTGCCGCCGCTGGTGGCGCTTCATGCGCGAGGTCATGCCTGCCAACGGGGACGACAGCCCGGTGTCGCGCGAGCTGCGCGAAGTGTTTCACCTCGAGTCGTGAGTCGGCCGTGCGCTCATTTCACGCGGCAATCGATCTCGGCGCCTGCAGCGGTCGCGTGGTCCTTGGCGACGTCGCGGCTGACACCGTCAGCATGCGGGAACTCGACCGCTTTCACTATGCCCCGCGTCACCTCGACGGCCACCTGCGGTGGGACATGCCCCGACTGGTGGCAGGACTGCTCGTCGGACTGCAGCACGCCGCCGCGGCCGCCAGAACCGCCGGCGGCGAGCTGACCTCGGTGGGCGTGGACGGCTGGGGTGTGGACTACGGCCTCCTCGATGACGAGGGCGACTGGTCGAAGAGCCGATCTGCTATCGCGACGAGCGGACTGCTGGCGTCATGGAAGACGTCTTCGCGCGGGTTTCACGCGAGACGATCTTCGCCGCAACCGGGATCCAGCTTCTGCCCTTCAATACGCTGTTTCAGCTCGCGGCTCACGTCCATGCCGGCTTACCGGCGCGCGCCGCACGACTGCTCCTCATCCCCGATCTCTGTCATCACGTGCTGTCTGGCTCGGTCGTCGGCGAGCTGACGAATGCCTCGACGACGCAACTGCTGAATGTGGAGGGCGCGGACTGGCACGGCGACTTGTTCGACCGCCTGGGATTGCCGCGCGCGCTCATGCCGGAGCTGGTCCCCGCGGGAACTGAGCTCGGTTATCTGCGGAGCGAGCTGCGGCCGACGCGCGAACTGGCGTCGATACGCGTCGTCGCGCCCGCGACGCACGACACCGCCAGCGCGGTGATCGGCACGCCGCTCGAAGCCGGCTGGGCCTACATCTCGTCTGGTACGTGGTCACTGGTTGGCGTCGAGCGTGACGCGCCCCTTGTCGATGCGCAGGTCCTCGCCGCCAACGTCACCAACGAGCGCGGCGCCGGCGGAACGATCCGGTTCCTCAAGAACGTGATGGGGCTGTGGCTGCTCGAATCGTGCCGTCGCGAATGGGCGGGCGCCGGCTGGAGCGAGACTCTCGACCGGCTGCTGGAGCGCGTCGGCACGCCATCGGAGCCATCCGCACTGATCTATCCGGATGCGTCACGCTTCTTCAGCCCGCGCAGCATGACGCGTGAACTGACCGCCGCCCTCGTTGAATCGAGACAACCGGCGCTGGACGACCCGGCGATCGTGACAAAGGTTGTTCTCGATTCGCTTGCCCTGCGCTACGGCTCGGTCATCACGACGCTGGAGCGGCTGACGGGTCAATCGATCGAGGGCATCCACATCGTCGGGGGCGGTGCGCTGAATGCCTATCTCAATCAGGCCACGGCCAACGCCGCCGGACGGCCAGTGCTTGCGGGCCCGATTGAGGCGACGGCGATCGGCAACCTGATCGTGCAGGCGGTCGCGTGCGGAACGCTCGGCGGCGTCGCTGAAGGCCGCCGGGCGATCGCCGCGACCGCCGCCCTTGCCCCCCGCCGGTTCGATCCGCAGCACGCCAGGGAGTGGAGGGAAGCCGCGTCGCGCTACCGTGAGATCGAGCAGGCGACGATCGCCCGTGAGCGGTTCAGCAGTCTCGGGTAGTCCCGCGCGACAGGCCGCAAGGGCTCTTACGTTTCGGCGGTGACCGATGCCGACGACTCGCGCCGGCCGCTACCCCACACCCATCGGGTGAACGCCGCCCACGCGGCGTTCCGCCACGAATGCCGCTCGCCGCGCTCGAACACCAATCGATCCCACTCCTTGAAGCGGCGAAAGAAGGCCGGTTCCTGCAATGGCCAGATCGCCGCTCGCGGTGCAGGAGACTCCGACTCGATCGAGGAGGGCGTTGGCGGCGCGGCGCGCGGCCTCGTTCGCCGACTCCATGCACGCCAGGTCGGTGCCCGTCCGCACGTAGTCGGCGGCGAGGAACAGATTCGGGATCTCCGTGTGGGCGTGAGGGCGATCGGCGAGCGAGCCGACGGTGTTGATCAGCAGCGGCTCGAGGTTCACCGCCTGCGACGGATTCGGGTAGGTGATGCTCGGATCGAGAAACCAGCGCATGATCTTCGCCGCTCGCAACTGCTTCTGCCCGTGCGGCGTCGAGGTGCGCGAGGATCTGGAGCCACACTTCGTTCTTGATCTCGACCGGGTCGCATTCCTTCGCCGGCTTGCCGTACAGCATGCCCGGCGTGTCCCAATCGGAGATGTCCACCGACAGGATGCCCTTCACCTCGCCGTCCCCGTACTCCGACAGGTCGACGGAGTGCCAGAACTGGTCCTGCGAGACCGAGGTCAACGCCCAGGGCGAATCCACGTAGACGATGTGTCCGTCGGCGATCGGCGCGCGACGCGCGAGGTAGAACTGGATGCCGTTCATCCATGCCGTACGGAGTTGTCCGATTCGGGCCATCGACGGCGCGGCGCGCTTCAGCTCCTCGGTGAGGAGCGACGTCATCACTTCGACCGGAAGGGCGGCCACGTAGTAGTCGGCAGTCACGTGCTCGGTACGCCCATCGCACTCGACGGTCACGTGCGTGATTCGCTCGCCGTCGGTATGAATCTGTCGCACATAGGTGCTGTGCTGAAAGACGACGCCCAGTGACGTCAGATGGGCCACCCACGGGTCGATCCACATGTCATTGGTCGGACCGCACAGCACCGAGTCGACGTCTGCGCCGTAGGTCAGCAGGCCGAGACCGAGCTGAAGGCCGATGGCGCCGACCGTGCGGGTGCTGCCTTCCTCTGCGCGGACGGCCACCATCATTCGGGTGAAGCCCTCTCCGAGAAACTGCTGGTAGCCCTCGGAACGACTGCTCGCCTGCGTGAACTCCCACCACGGCACGTGCTCGTACTCGTGCAGCCGCCGCTCGTCGCAGCTGGTCAGCCACACCAGCAGGCGGCGGACGTAGAGCAGCATGTCGGCAACCGGGACGATGCGAAAGAACCCGAAGGCGCCGCGGAGTGCGATTGTCCAGTCGTGCCAGCCGCGAGGAAACCGCGAGCACACCAGCAGATCAGGCGCGCCCGCACGTGACAGGGCGGTTCTCGTCGTCGGCACGAGGTTGTCGAGCACGCCACGCGCGTTGGTGCCGAACGGGATGCGCGACATGGTGTCCGGGACGTGCCGGTAGAAATGGGGGAAGAACCGGAATCCGTGCTCGCCGGGCAGCAGCTTGCGGCCGTCGACGGCACTGTTGGGCACCGGAATGCTGCGCGCTTTGCCGCCGAAGATGGCCTTGCTTTCGAAGACTCGGACATCGAATCCACGCTCCGCCAGTTCGTGCGCGGCCGTGAGGCCACCGATGCCTCCGCCCAGGATGGCTACTGTTTGTCGCATACAGATCTCGATTGGTCCGGGACGTTGTCGTCCTGTCCAAGAGATCGCAAACGCGACCGACAAAGCGACAACGGGACGGCTGCGACGGCTGAAACGTGGCCGTGTCGCTTTCCTCGCATCGTTCCCGATCTTCTGGGTGTGACCCACTTCGATCTCATCATCGTCGGCGCCGGGCCCGCCGGCTCGAACGCGGCGTCTGTGGCCCTGGATGCCGGCCTGCGGGTCGCGCAAATCGATGCCGCGGCGTTCCCGCGCGTCAAGCCATGCGCCGGCGGCATGACGCTCAAGGCCGCCGACTCGCTGCGGTATCCGCTCGACCCGTCGGTCTCTCAATCGTTCACCGAGATCGAATTCAACCTCTGGGGCCGTCGCCGAAACCGGTTCGCCCACCCGCTCGTCGTGCTGCGGACGGTGTGCCGCCCTGAATTCGACAACCGTCTGGTTCAAACGAATCTGCTGCGGCGCAACTTCACGTTCATGGATCGCCAGCGCGTGCTCGGCGTCGAATACGATGGCCACTTCATCGTGAAGACCGGTGCCGGCAGCCTGACCGGCACGCAGCTCGTTGGCGCCGACGGCGCGTATAGCCTCGTCAATCGCATCTTTCAGATCGCGGCGCCGCGGGCGCTCGCGACAGCGGTCGAGATCAACATCCCGCGGTCCGGGCGAGAGACGTCGTCGAACGACGTGCCCTGCTTCGATTACGGCGCCGTGCCGCAAGGTTACGGCTGGGTGTTTCCGAAACGCGATCATTGGTCCGTGGGCTTGTACACGCTGTCGCGGCGCGAGCCGAACATCCGCGAGCACTCTGATCCAGTACCTGCGCGCGAAAGGACTGGTGTCCGGCGATCGGCTCCCCGCGGGCATGGAGGCGTTCAGAATTCCGGTTGGCGGGTTTCGCTTACGAACGCCTGCCTGCCCGGTGTATGTGACGGGCGACGCCGGCGGGTTCGCCGACGCGCTGACCGGTGAGGGCATCTACGCGGCGCTCGAGAGCGGCCGGATCGCCGGCGAAGTCGCTGTCGATGTCGCCTGCGGGCGCGGTCGGCATCAGGCGTATTACCGGCGCTTGTGGCGAACCGTACTCGCGGACACCGCTCTCAGCTACGTCATCGCGAAACAGTTCTATCGGGACCTCGATCGCGGGATGGGGTGGCTCGAACACCCGCTCGCCTGGCGCCCGCTCATCGAAGGCACCGCGCGCGGAGCGACGTTCGGTGAATCC
Organism: uncultured Acidobacteriota bacterium; assembly: GCA_963841895.1. Taxonomy (GTDB): domain Bacteria; phylum Acidobacteriota; class Vicinamibacteria; order Vicinamibacterales; family UBA2999; genus JACCSI01. The sequence continues at coordinate 81,753 of CAWJEO010000031.1, read as the reverse complement.
ATCGCGAAGGGCGCGGCATTCTTCGCCCGTTCCTGGGCTCGCAGTATTCCCGGCCTCGGTCCTGCCGCGCGTCGCGTCAGCAGTCAGCTCAGAACGTCACCTTTGCTCCAACCTGGATCTGCCGTGACGTGGTCACAGTAGACGTGATGCGCCCCCACGTTGGCGCGATCACGGGCGTCACGCCATCGGCGGCGACACCGGTGAAGGCGATGCGGCCTGACGGGATGGCAAAGTTCGGGCGATTGGGCAGATTGAACGCTTCGATGCGCACCTGCAAGTTGCGTCCTCCGCCCAACGCAAACGACTTCACCAGCGAGGCATCAATGGACACGATCCCTGGACCGATGAGCGTGTTGCGTCCGAGGTTGCCGCGCGTGTTCACGACGGGCAGCTGGAAACAGTTCACATCCCAATAGCGATCCGGTCCACCGAGGACGGGGTTGTCGGAGCATCCAGGCTTCAAGTCGGGACGCTCATGACGCGAAAAGCCGGTCGTGTTCAGATTGCCCGATCGATTGAAGCCAAGCTCGATCGAGAAGGGGTGGCCGGATCGAAGCGTCGCGATCCCGTTCAACTGCCAACCGGAAAGCAGGACGCCGGCCAGGCCGCTGCGCCCGGCGGCAAACGGCAGGTCCCAGCTGGCATTGGCGGTGAGGTTGTGTCGCGCATGAAAGGCGGACAAGCCGCGATCGTGCTCGAGGTCGTACCAGTCGGAGACGTACTGGACGTTGTTGCTGAAGTCCTGCGAGTTGATCCCGCTCGCGTCGTCTGTGGCCTCCGAGAACGTATACGACACCTGAGCACGCCACCGGCGCGCGTACCTCCGGCTCAGCGACACCTGGGCGGAGTCGTAGAACGATTGCGCGTCGGTCATGCGCTGCCAGACGCCGGTGAAGGCGGGATTGCGGCGGCCCAACAGCGGCTGATACGTCTTGACGCCGTTGACCGTCGTTTCCGGCGCCAGATTCGCGTCGCCCAGCCGAATGAGGTTGCGTCCGCGAGACCCGACGTATCCCACCATGAGGTCCCAGCTGTCACCGAGCGCGCGCTGTACGCTGGCGTTGAACTGCATCATGTACGGCGTTTGCAGGTCGGAATTGACGGTCTGCAGTTGCGCCCGGATGTACGCCTCGGGATCGAAGTCCGCGACGACGTTCGGGAAGGGCGGATTGGACAGTGAAGTGCGCGTTGTAAAGGGCGGATTGAGACTGCCCGAGAAGAAGTAATACTTCGGCAGGATCTGATCGTGGAAGATGCCGAATCCCGCGCGCACTGACGTCTTGCCGGTCCCCAATGGATCCCAGGCCGCACCCACCCGCGGCGCAAAATTCTTGAGCGAGGGATTGTCGTGCCAGGGGTCACCGATCGTGAGCGCCGTATCCGTCACGTTTCGGAGATTGGAGATCTTGCCGTCGACCTCGGTGGGCACGGTCACCGCCTCGTAGCGAAGTCCAAGATTCAGCGACAGACGATCGGTGAGTCTGACGTCATCCTGCACGAACCCGGCAAACAACCACTGGCGGTACTTGCGGATGGGATCGATCTTGCCCGGGACGGCGAAGTCGACGTTGGCCGGTCGACCCGTCAGAAACAGCTCGAGGTTGTTGAACGTGACGATTCCGCCCTTCTGACTCGTCGTGTCCTGGTTGAACTGGAGGTACTGGACCTGACCCCCCACGCGCAGTAATTGCCGACCGCTCGTCCAGATCAGCATGTCGCTGGCCTGCCAGTTGTTCAGGCGATCGTTGCGCGGCAACCTGAAGTCGCCGGCCATTTCCGTGACCATTCCCAGGATGGTGAGGTATCCGAAGTTCTCTCCAGGAATCCACGCGAGCGATGGTGGGATGTCGATCGTCCGAAGGTTGTCGGCAAGTGACACCGAGCGATTCAGCCCGATGCGCAGCTGATTCAGCATTGCCTGCGAGAACGTCCGTTGATACTCGCCCGTCAGGTAGGTATTGCGGGTTTTCTCGTCGATATTCGAGATCGGCGGCTTGTTTGTCGGGATTCGCATGACGTCGCCTCGGTCATACGTGGCGCGCACGAAGAAGCTGTTCGCGGCCGACGGACGGTGATCGACGCGCAACTGAAAGAAATGCTCGTCGGTCGGCTGCGTGTCGGAAAACAGATATTCGGCGGCTCCCCCACCCAGCGACCGGCCATTGGCGCGCGGAAACAGCGTTTCGAGGTACGAGGAAATCGCCGGATGGAGCGTAATGGGACGCCCCGCAAGAATGCCCCGACGTGCGTCGTCGTCGGGCACGGCGGTGACACCGGTGATGCCGAGACGCTCGACGAGCCCTTCGTACGCTCCGAAGAAGAAGGTGCGATCGCGCCGGACCGGGCCGCCGAAGACACCCCCGAATTGATGCCGCGTGAACTCTGGCTTGGGCTGGGACGGGGGATCGAAGAAGTTCCGCGCATCCAGCGCCGAGTTGCGATGGAACTCGAATACCGACCCGGTATAGCGGTTCGCGCCCGATCGCGTCACCGCATTGAACACGCCGCCGGCCGAGCGGCCGAATTCCGCTGAGTAGGCATTGGTCAGGACCTGGAACTCCAACACCGCTTCGACGCCCAGCAGCACGCCGGCGGCGGAACCCGGGGTCTTGTTGTAGACGTTGTTGATATCCGTGCCGTCCAGCAGGAAGCTGTTCATCTCGGGCCGCGCCCCGTTGATCGAAATCTTCGGTGTCCGGCCGCCGACGACATCATTTCCTGCCGCCAGCGCGGCTTGCACTCCCGGCTGGAGCAGCGCAAGCTGCTGAAACGATCGGCCATTGAGCGGCAGGTCCCGAATCTCTCGTTCGCCGACGAGGCCGCTCACCGCGCCCGACGTCAGGTTGAGCGACACGCTGTCGGCACGGACCGTGAGCTCTTCGGCAATGACGCCAAGCTCGAGAGTGGTGTCGAGAACCGCAACCTGGCCAACGGTCAGTCGGATGCCGCGGTGCACGAGCGGTCGAAAGCCGGTCAGTTTGATATGGACTTCGTATTCGCCAGGCGGGAGCGCCGGCACGCGGAAGTGGCCCGCGGGATCCGTTGCCAGTTCGTAGGACGCGCCAGTGCCGACGTTCTGCACGACGACGCTGGCGCCTGGTAGAACGGCGCCTTGCGCATCCTTGATCGTTCCTTGAATGCCTCCACCAACGACTTGCGCGCTCGCGATTTCCGGTGATGCACCGAGAGCGACGACGAGCAGGACACTTGCCAGAGACGACGTGCGACCGGTTAAGCGGGTCATGGCGTCCTCCGCAACGTGAAGGAGGGCCAGCGTCCGGGAATGTGGCCCTTCGGGAAGCTGTAGTCCGCGATTCTACTGCCGGCTGTCGGCTACTTGGCAGGAGTGCATCGCTGAGCTGCGATCGGTCGACATGAAGCTCGGGCGCAGACCGGACGGCGGACGTCGGTCATTGCGATCACCGCGCACGCGATGCGCGGCGACCGCGAGCGCTGTCTCGAGGCGGGGATGGACGGCTATGTGAGCAAGCCGGTTCACATCGACGATCTTCGCCGGGCGCTACGTGGGCTGAGCGTCAGAGCCGACTCTGGAGTTGAGCTGCTCAAGCCCACGCGTGCTCGAGATCGCGGTCGTACGGGGGCGGGCGTTCACCGCGGCCGAGCGGACGTCGAAACTTTCGGTGGCCATCGTGTCCGAAACGGCCGCGCGTGCCCTGTGGCCGAATGCCGAGGCGGTCGGCCAGGTCTTGCGGCTCGACCCTGATCTCAACTCCGGCAGTCCGGGTGTCGACGACTTGGCCGCCGCAGCGCCCGCCGCGAAGGAGGAGCCACCGCTCGAGTCGCGTACGTTCACGGTGGTCGGCGTCGTCCGGGACGTCGCAGGGTTGCGGATCGCACCCTTCAAACAGGCCGTTGTCTACGCGCCGACGACTGCCGCGATGCCGAGGACGTCGCTCATCGCGCGCGTCCACGGCGATCCCGAACTGGCACGGCAGGCACTTCTCAATCGATTGACCACGATCGATCCCGACATGGCCCGTCAGGTGTTGACCATGCGGACGCTGGCTAGTGTGGACACGTACTTCCTGCAGATCGCGTTCTGGTTGACGGTCGTCCTTGGCGGGCTGGCCCTGGCGCTGACGTTGTCGGGGCTGTTCAGCGTGTTGTCGTACCTCGTCGAGCAGCGCACCAAGGAAATCGGCGTGCGGATGGCGCTCGGTGCGACGCCCCGTGACGTCACGCGGCTGATCCTGTCACAGTCGATCCGGCCCGTCGGTTACGGCCTGTTCATTGGCGGCGGTGCCGCCGCCGCACTGGCCGCGCTGCTACTGGCCACACCGGCCGCCGCGACCATTGGCGGGATCGTTCACGTCCTCGATCCAGCCGCCTACGCCGGGAGTCTCCTCATCATCGTCGCGACCTGCCTGGTCGCCGCTTCAATTCCGGCGACCCGGGCCGCTCACCTCGATCCGACGCGAACACTTCGCCAGGAGTAAGCCACAACCCTTTGGGCTCACACCAGCGGTTTGTGGGTGATCTGCTCCAGCCCGCGCTGCCGGGTTTCTTCTCCCAGAAAGATCAGAGCCACGGCGGCCAGACCAGCTTCCGCGGCGTAGGGTGACAGCATCGACACGACCGCCGTGCTCGACAGCATCAGCATCGCCGTCATACCGATGATCAGTGAAAGCGCGGATCGAGACGCGCGAGATCGTCGCCCGATCTCAGGCGAACGCCGCCAGACACAGCCGAGGTCAGGAGCGCGAACGCCGATCATCGATTTCCGGCTGCTCCAGCGCCCGTACCAGTCAGGCGACGAGCACCGACTCCGGGAATGCTGGCGAGCGCCGCAGTAGAAGAGCAGGGCACTGGTGTTGGCCGTGCAACCCTGCCGTTGCGCAAGAATCGTCGGGCAGGAACGTCACGAACCCCCAGTTGACCGATGCCCCAGCCGAGCCCGTAGAGCAGCACGGCCGCCGAGATGGCGGGCGAGGTCTCGGTTTCAAGCAGTGCGTCGCCACGGCCTTTCCTCTGGGCCGAAGGGTCCGTCCGCGTTGATCGGCGTCCGGCGTCTCGATGCGATCCACCTTGATCGCCGAACCGCCGAATTACGCCGCACGCGCGCCTTGTCCTCGTCACCCCGCTCCAGCAGGAATCGTGGCGACTCGGGAATCCAGCGGTTGAGCACGCACGATGAGGAGTCCCGTCGGGAGCCCGGCAGAACCACAGGATGCGCCAGCCGATACACGGGCTCGAAGATCGCAGCCAGTGCCGCTGGCGGCGAGATACGCCGCACGCGGTGCGCGAGTCCGCCGTGCAGGATCACGAGCCACCCGCGTACGCGAGCCGGCACGGTCTCGGCCATGAGCGCGTACACGATCGGGAGCATCCCGCCCGCCGACAGCCCCATCACGAAGCACATGAACAGGTTCCACGCGAACGACGGCATGAAGCCGCAGATCGAGGTGCCGAGGAAGAACATCGCCGCGAGGAGGATCGACGGCGCGTCGCCCCAGACGGTCGGCAAGAATCTCCCCAGATGACCGAGCCGATCGTAGTGCCGGTGAGCGCGATGAACTGGCAACATCTGCCGCCTGCCCGCGCGCTGATGCCGTATTCGGCGCGCAGGCCCGGGAGAATGAAACCGAGCGTCGCCCCACACTACCCTTTCGGGATTCCGTACGGCTGTGCTATGTTGCCGCGCGCTCGTCGATGGGCCCAGCCGCCATGCGGAGGCGGCTCCATGTCTCACCTAGTCCGATCGATCTTTGTCTTCGCCTTGCTGCTGCTGTCGGCGACCCCGACCAGCGGTCAGCCGTTGTCAGTGCCTCAAGGGCCGATCACGCTCGAGGCGCTGCTCGAAACGGCGCTCGCCAATAATCGATCCCTCAAGATCGCACGACGCCCTGGCGGCAAAAGCCCGCGAGGACGCCGACTCGGCGCGGACGCGGCAATTTCCGAACCTGGACCTGCGGCTGTTCGAAGGGCCGGTGAGCGAGTTCGATTTCATGTTCCGGGCGGGGGCGTTCGGGACCTTCGAAACGACAGGACCGGTGCCGGCGACCGATACGAAGGTCAACAACCTGTCGCGCTTCTCGACCGTCGCGCAGTTCGAGTTTTCACAGCCCCTGACCCAGCTGTTCAGGATTAAGGCGACCGTGCGGCAGCTCGAGACGGAGCAGGCCGCGCTCGAAGAGCGGCGGCGCGGCCGCGCCCAGGACGTCGCCAACGATGTCCGCCGTCAGGTCCTATTCGGTGCTCGAAGCACAGAGTGCGGTGACGGCGTCGGATGCGGGTGTCGCCTGGTACCGGGAGCTCGCCCGCCTCGCAGGACAGCAGGTCGACGCGCAGACCGCCTTCGAAGCAGATGCACTGGGCGTGCGGGCCGAGCTCGCGCGGCGCGAGCTCGAAGGCACCGTGCTGCGCAACACGCTGGCGACGCAAAAGCAGCAGCTCGGCCTGCTGGTGGGTCGCGACATCGATCCGGAGTCGCCGCTGGCCGCCTTCGACGGCTTGCCGCCGCCGGCCGTCGATGCCGCGACGATCCACGCGCGCGCGCTGCAGCAGCGATCGGAGATTCGCGAAGCCCAGCTGCGCGTCCAGCAGGCGCAGCACGGCGTCTCGGCGAAACAGGCCGAGCGGATTCCGGATGTCAGTCTGACCGTCCGATTCCTCGGCTTGCACAACATCGAAGTCCTTCCGCCGACGGTCGCCGCCGTTGGCCTGTCACTCACCTGGCAGCCATTCGACTGGGGCCGCAAACGCCGTGACATTGCCGCCAGCGGGCAGCAGCTGACGCAGGCGTCGCTGGCGCTGCAGGAGACGCAGGCCCAGATCAAAGTTGACGTCGACGCCCGCTACCGTCACCTCGCCGAGGCTCGCGCGCGCATCGCCGTTGCGGATCTTGCACGGCGCGCCGCCGCCGAACAGTTGCGTCTGGTGCAGACACGATTCGAAGCGCAGTCCGCCCTGCGCGGCGACGTGCTGCGGGCCGAAGCCACCCGGGCGGAGGCCGATCGTGATTATCGGCGCGCGGTACTGGCGTGCTGGACGGCGGACGCCGATCTGAAGCGTGCCATCGGAGAAATGTAACCCTTCCCCTGAGGCGCCTCCGTGACCAGGAAGTCTCTCATCGTCGTTGCGCTGGCCGTTGTCGTTCTCGCTCGGCGCCGGCGGCTACATGCTGCTTCGCACACCCGCCGCCGTGCCCCAACCGCGCGACCGCGGATCGGTGACGGCTATCGGCCGCCTCGAGCCCGAAGGCGCCATCGTTGACGTGGGTGCGAGGGCCGGTTCGCGCCTCGACCGGTTCGAGGGTGCCATCCGCGAGGGCGTCCGCGTGAAGGCCGGCGATGTCATCGGCTATCTCGACACCCACGCCGAAGCCACGGCGGCCCGGGACTATGCGGCGAGCGAGTTGGAAGAGGCCAGGGAGCGTCGCCGCGCCGAAGACTCTTCGGGTCAGGCGGGGGTTGACGACGCGACGTTCGGCATTCGTCGAGCGGAGCAGTCGTTGCAGTTGAAGTACCAGGCGCAGGAGGCGGAAACGCGCCGGGCCAGCGCCGAACTGGAGAAGCTTCGCGGCGATCTGCAGCGCGCCGAAAAGTTGCGCGCCGGCAACGCGATCCTGCCCGGTCAGTACGACGCCGCCGCGCTCGCGGTCCGTCAGGGCGAGGAACAGCTGGCCCGGAATCGCGCCACGCTCGCCGAGCTGAAAGAAGAACGGGACATCCAGCTCGGGGCGACCAAGGCCGGTCTGCGCGCGGCCGAAGCCTCGCGCGTCCGCTCCCAGTTGTCGGCGAGGGTCCAGACGCTGACGCAGGCGCTGCGCCTCGCCGAGGCTCGGCTCGCGCTCACTGAGATCAGGGCGCCGCAGGACGGCGAGATTCTGCAGATCGTCACGCACCCTGGCGAAGTCATCGGCAACGCGCCGATCCTGCGGATGGGCAACACCGATCAGATGGTGGCGATCGCCGAGGTCTACGAGACCGACGTGCGGTTCGTGCGCGAGGGGCAGAAGGCGACGGTCAACAGCGAGGCGCTCGCCGGGCCTGTCACCGGTCGCGTCGAGCGGGTGGGCCGCCTGATCAGCAAGTCGGACGTGTTCGGGATCGACCCGACGGCCGAAGCCGATGCGCGGGTCATCGAGGTGCGCGTCCGCCTCGACCAGAACACCGTCACCGCCGGCTACAACCGACACCAGGTGAGCGTCACGATTGACACGGCGGGCAGCGGCACCGGTCCGGCGGCCGCGACGCCGCCATCAGGGACCAGCCGCTGAGGTGGACGCGCAGCTCGAGCTGGCGTGGGCGAACATCACGCACAACAAGACCCGAACGGCAGCGGGGGTGGCCGGCGTGGCCTTCGCCGTTCTGCTGCTGTTCATGCAGCTCGGGTTCTACGACACCAGTTATCGCTCGTCGACGCTGCTGCTGGATCAGTTCGACTTCGAGGTCGCGGTGCGCTCGCCTCAGTACCGCGTACCTGCGGGCGGCCGGGACGATTCCGCGGCGTCGTCTGTATCAAGCCGCCGGCGTGCCTGGGGTGCGAGCGGTCGTACCGCTGTACGTCGGTAACGGGGTCTACCAGCAACCGATCTCACGGCTGCGGCGCGAGGTCGTCGTCCTCGGCGTCGACCCCCGCACCGAGCCCTTCAGCCAGCCGGTACTCGCCGCAAACGTTGGCCGGCTGGCCGTCGACGACACGGCCATCATGGACGTCGCGACGCGCGCTGATTACGACCCGGTCCGCCCCGGGCAGATGCCGTCGGTCGAGAATCGGCGGCTCGAGATCATCGAGACATACCGCTACGGAACCGGATTTATCGGTGATGCCTCGATCGTCGTCAGCGACCAGACCTATGCGCGACTGTTCCCCGCGCTGCCGTTGTCGGACGTGAACATGGGCCTTGTGCAGCTCGAACCGGGCGCCAGCCGGGACCAGGTCATCGAAGGCCTCCGGGCGGTGATGCCCGGCGACGTCGAAGTGCTGACACGGCGCGAGGTCGAGGCGGTCGAGCAGAACCTGTTCGTGCGGATCCGGCCGATTGGGGTGATGTTCACGAGCGGCGTCCTGCTGGCGTTCATCGTCGGCGCAGTGATCGTCTACCAGATCCTCTCGACCGAGATCATGAATCGGCTGAAGGAGTACGCCACGCTCAAGGCGATGGGCCACGACGATCGCTTCGTCCGTGGCGTCGTGCTGCGTCAGGCGGTGCTCTACTCCGCCATTGCCGCGGTGCCCGGGACGATCGGCGCGTTCGTCCTCTACGAAGTGCTCGCTCGCATGACCAATCTGCCGATGGTCATGACCCCGGCGCGGCTCATCGCCGTCGCCGTCCTCTCGATTGGGATGTCGGTTGGCGCCGCGCTGCTCGCCATCCGGCGGGTGAGCCACGCCAACCCGGCGGATCTGTTCTGATGGACGCCGCCGATCCCACTCGTCCGCTCACCGCGCCGACGCCGATCGCATGGCTCAGCCTGACGCACCGCAAGCCGAGGCTGGCCGCCGCGCTCGCGGGAGTTGCGTTCGCGTCGGTGCTGATGTTTCTCGAGATGGGGTTCCTCAACGGTCTCTTCGACAGCCAGACCAACGTCGTTCGCCAGCTCGACGCCGATCTCGTCATCGTGCACGAGCAGAAGGAAGCGTTCGTACCCCTGGCGCCGTTCCCGCGGCGCCGCGTGATCCAGGCCCGGGCGGTTCCGGGCGTCGAGGCCGCGTATCCGGTCTATCTCAAGGAGTACGGAGCCTCGTGGAAGAACTCGACGGATGGCCGTGATTATCCCATCCTCGTCTTCGGCATCAACCCTGACGATCCCGTCTTCCTGATCCCGGAAGTGCAGCAGCAAGTCGCGCTGCTGAAGGAGCCCGACACCGCGATCATGGATTCACGGTCGCGCGATTTCTACGGCGAGATCCGCGCTGACCTGCCGGCCGAGCTCTCGCGCCGCGCCGTGCGTGTCGTCGGCACATTTCCCGCTCGGGCCCGACTTCCGCATCGACGGCAACGTGATCGTCAGCGACCGCACGTTCGCCAACATTTACGGCGGCAACGTCGAACCGTCGGCGCGGGAGTCGCTGGTCGAGTTGGGCCTGATCAAAGTCGTCCCTGGCGCTGATCTTGCCGCCACTCAGCGCGCCGTGGCCGATGTCCTGCCGGACGATGTGCGGGTGCTGACGCGGAGCGAACTGGAGGGGCTGATTCAGAACTACTGGAGCAATTCAAAGCCCGTCGGCGCGGTGTTCGGCCTTGGCATGGTCGTCGGATTCCTGATCGGCGTGGCGATCTGCTACCAGATTCTCTACACCGACGTCATCGATCACCTGCCGCAGTACGCCACGCTCAAGGCCCTGGGTTATCACAACCGTCATCTCGTGCGGATCGTGCTGCAGAAAGCCGTGTACCTGGGTTTGCTCGGGTTCGTCCCCGGACTGATCGTGAGCGCGCTGGTGTACGCCGGCATCGAAGGCTACTCGGGCATCCTGATGCGCCTCACGATCGGGCGCGCGCTGGTCGTCCTGGTCGCGACGATCGCGATGTGCCTGCTGGCTGGAGCGATTGCGATTCGCCGCGTGATCCAGTCCGACCCTGCGGAGGTGTTCTGATGGACTACTCCGAGACCACCATCGTCATCAGCAACTTCGACGCCCTCGCCAAGGGGATCGAGCCGGCGATCCAGGTGCGCGGTGTGAATCACTTTTTCGGCACCGGCGAGACGCGCAAACAGGTTCTGCAGGACAACAACGTCACGTTGATGCCCGGCGAGATGGTGATCATGACGGGGCCGTCCGGCTCCGGGAAGAGCACGCTGCTGACGCTCATCGGCGGGCTGCGCCGCGTCCAGGAGGGCAGCCTGATCGCTGCGCGGCCGCGAACTGCGCGGGCTGAGCGACACCGAGCTGACCCAGGTGCGGCGAGGCATCGGCTTCATCTTCCAGGCGCACAACCTGTTCGATTCGTTGACCGCGCTTGCAGAACGTCCGCACGTCGCTCGAACTCCACCCGGGCACGCGCGCGGAACGCGACGAAAAGGCCATCGCGATGCTGACGCGGCTGGGACTCGGCGGACCGCATTCACTACAAGCCGGCCCAGCTGTCGGGCGGACAGCGCCAGCGCGTCGCGATCGCCCGCGCCCTGGTCAACCGGCCGCGGCTCGTCCTGGCAGACGAGCCGACCGCCGCGCTCGACAAAGTGTCGGGGCGTGAAGTCATCACGGTGCTCAAGGAGCTGGCGAGGAGCGAGGGCAGCACCGATTCTGCTCGTGACGCACGACAGCCGCATCCTCGACGTCGCCGACCGCATCGTCAACATGGTCGACGGCCGCATCGCCTCGGAGATTTTCGTCGAGGAGACCGTCCGCGTCATCGAGTTCCTGCGGCGTTGCGCCGTCTTCAAGGACGTCCCGCCGGCCACGCTCACCGACATGGCGCAGAAGATGATTGCCGAGCGTTTCGGACCTGGCGCCGTCATCGTCAATCAGGGGGAAGAGGGCGACAAGTTTTACCTGGTGCGCAAGGGCCTGGTCGAGGTGCGGCGCGAGACCGACGGCGTTTCGACGCAGATCGCAACGCTCTCGGCGGGCGACTATTTTGGCGAGGTTGCGATCATGAGCGGCGAGCCGCGGAACGCGAACATTCGCTACGCTAGGCGATGCGGTATTGTACAGCCTCAAAAAAGCGGACTTTCTCGTCGCCCTGCAGGGCAGCCCGTCGCTCGACGATCAGCTGCGCGACGTGTTCTTTCAGCGCAGCTGACGCGGCGATCGGTCAGGAGTGCCATGGCTTACTTTGCGATGCCTTACCGTGTCCTGTTCCACGACACGATGGCGCTCGGCTCTCACCATTTCCTGACCAACTTCAAATTCCAGTGCGAGGTTCGGGAGCACTTCTTCTTCGGCCACGTGATCGATCCGTCGGCGGAAGGACGGGCTCTGGTCCACACCCTGAACCCGCTGACGCTCGACCAGCTATTCACGCAGCCTCGCCCCGGTGATGGTCGGCGAAAAAGTCGCCCTCCTGATGTCGGTCGAGGAACGGACGCTGTCGTCGATGCGGCTCTGCTTCCGTGTGATCCGCCACGACGGCCAGCCGGTGTCGTGCGGATTCCAGACGATGGTCTGAACGTCGCGGCAGACCGGCGAGGTGATTCCCGGTCCAGGGCCGCTCGGCTACGCGTGCGGTCCGCTGCGGGAGACGCTGCGCGAGCCGTCGTTCAAACAACGCGTCCTCAGCAGTGGCAGCGCGCGAAGCAGATCTTCGACGAGCCGACCATCCGGTTGGCGCTCGACGTGGTCCATCGCGACGCGTCCGGAATCGTGCCCGAGCTGCTGATGCCGCCCGCCCCGGTCCTCGCGGGGGAGCGAGCAGCCGCCTGCGGTCGCGCTGTTCTTTCCCGGCCAGGGCTCGTGGTCGCCGGAGTTCATCACCGAGCTGCAACGCTGCGACGCGAGCGCGATGCCGCTCTTGCGCCGGATGGACGAAATCGCCGTCGATCACCTCGGTTCGGGTTTTCTCGAATGGATGAACGGCAACCTGGACGCGCAGAAGGGCGACACCAATCAGGCTGACGTCCTCCAGTCGGCATGTACCAGGGAGCGTCCTGGCGGCGCGGTATCTGATCGCTCGCGGGATCGAGCCGCACCTTCTGTTGGGTCACAGCTTTGGCGAGCTCGCCGCGCTCGCGGTCGGCGGTGCGTTCACCCCAGAGGAAGGCGCCGAGCTGGTGTGTCATCGCGTCAAGGCATTGCAAGGCCTCGACCAGCCGCGTGGCGGCATGCTCGCGGTCATCTGCCACGAGACGCGCGTCCGAACCCTGCTCGAACGCCTCGCCCCGAGTTCGCTTGCAGTCGCCGTCGTGAACCATCCGGGCCAGACGGTGGTCTCCGGATCCCGCGCCGATCTCCAACGTCTGTCCGCGCTTCTCCAGGCGGAACAGGTCGGGACCGTCGCGCTCAGGAGCCGCTATCCGTTTCATTCGCCGATGCTGCGAGACGCCGTGGCCCCGTTTGCCGCTGCCGTCGCGCGCATCACGCCCAAACCGCTGACGGCGGCGGGTGCACTCGGCTGCCGAACATACGGTCCACACCAGACGCCCCGATTTCTCCGCCCTGCTGCCGCGGCATTTCGTGGAGCCCATGGTCTTCAGCGACGCCATTGAGAGCGCGTATGCGCTCGGCGCCCGGACGTTCATCGAATGTGGTGGAGGGCAAGTCCTGGTCGGGCTCGTGCGCGAGAACCTTCGCGGTCAGTCCGGGGTCTCCACGTTTGCGACGGCGGCTGGATTTGCAAGCCTCGCCGATCTCTTGAAGCCTGAACCTCCAGCTGGTGTCGTTACGGCCGGTGCGCCGCAGACATTGTCGCCACCGCCGCCAGAAAAGCCATTACCTGCCGCACCAGCGGTTGTGGCGCGCTCGACGGCCAGTCAGCAGCGGCCGCCGTCACAATCGGAGGTCCCGATTGCGGTCGTGTCGCTCGGCTGCACGTTGCCCGGCGGCGCCGATCCGCCTGAACGCTCTGGCGATTCCGCTGGCCGGGCGCGTCGGCATCGTTGACCTCAACACCCTCGATCCGACACTTGCGGGGGACTTCACCGCGTCAGCGCGCGGCACGCCCGACAAGACCTATACGCTGCTCTGCGGTCGCGTGGGCGAGGCCGACGATGTCGGAGTCGTGCCGGGCTTCACCGACGAGGAACTGCGGCGGCTGCCCGCGGTCGGCCGATTCTTCGCGCGCACGCTCGCTCAGTGCCTCGCCGGCCTGGGCAGTCCGCTTCCGCCCGCGCAGCGGATCCACTGCCTGATCTGGGCCACTGCCGACGGCTCGCGCGAGCTCGACGAAGCGCTTGTACCGGCCGCCGTCGATCACGCGGCGCGCACGACCGGCGCCCCGGTAGCTCGCGATCGATCCGTTCCGCGGCGCACTCGAGATGACGTTCGGGCACCCGCTGGCCTCGGCGGGCGAGCTGTCGTGCTACCGCGTGTGCCGCCACGTCGCACGTCGACTGCTCGGCGACGAGATTCAGGATCACGGCCGTCGATGCGGCGTGCGCCTCGTCGTTGTATTCGCTGGATCTCGGGAATTGACGCACTTCGAGATGGACGCTGCGATGTCGCCATCTGCGGCGGTGCGTTCGCGCCTGGGCCGGCCAGCACGTGCTTGTTCGCCCAGTTCCAGGGCCTGTCGGCGACCGGGAGCCGGCCACTCGACGCGACCGCCGATGGCGTGGTCTTCGGCGAAGGCGCGGCGCTCTTTGTGCTGAAGCGTCTCCCCGATGCGGTGGTGGCCGGCGATTCCGATTCGCGCGGTGAATTCGAGGCGTCGGCACGTCCAGCGACGGCAAGAGTCCGTCGGTGATGGAGCCGAAGCGCGAAGGGCAGCTGCTCGCGATGCGGCGGGCCGCGCGTGCCAGCGGCACCTGATCACTCGACACTCCAGTACGTCGATGCCCACGCGACCGCCACGCCCTGTGGGTGACGCGGTCGAGTTCGCCTCGCTCTCCGAGGCCGTCGGGCCACGGTCGGACACTCTTCCGCTCGTGCGCGTCGGCAGCCTCAAGGCGGCGATTGGCCACACCGGTTGGGTCGCCGGCGCGGCGTCCCTCGTCGACAGATTTGTCAGGCGCTCAAGGCGCACACCTTTCCGCCGCAGCTCGGGTTTGTCACTCCGAACCCCAACTTCAAGTTGTCGACATCGAGGCTCGCGATTCCTCGGCGGCCGCTAGTCCCTGGCCCGCCAACGAGCACGGCTTGCCGCGCCGCGCCGGGGTCAACGGATTCGGTTTTGGCGGCAGCATCGCGCATGTCGTCGTCGAAGAGTTCGATCCGGCTTATCACTCGGCGCTGACTCTGTAACCCCGCGGGCGCCGGAGCGTTCCGGCGAGCCGCTCGCCATCGTCGGATTCCGCAGCGTGTTGCCGCGGGCGCAATCGGCCGAGTCCGAGTCCATGGCGTTTCGAGGCCGACGAAATTAACCTGCCGCCGACGCTCCGCGTGCTCCCCGACGTGGTCGATCAAATGGATCGCGGCCAGCTGCTCGCGGTTGCCGCGACGCACGCGCTGCTGCGCAGGATCTCCCGGCGAGCTGGAAAACGCTGGGACCCGATACCGGTGTTGTGCTCGGCATCGACGGAAAGACACGACGCGGAAATCGATGCGCTGATCCGGATTTCGCTCGACCGCTTGAAACGGAAGTGCGTCGAGATCCGCGAGGCCGCGTTCGAGGATCACCAGGTCTTCAACGCGATGGTGGCAGAAACGATTGCTGCCATCGAGGGAATGCCGTCGTGCGGTCCCTATACCCTCGGCGGCGCGATGCCCAACGTGACGGCCGGCCGCGTGGCCAACGTCTTCAATCTGAACGGCCCCGCCCTCGTCCTGGATGCCGAGGGGCGATCGCTCTATGAAGCGCTGGCCCACGCCGAGCGGCAGCTGCGATCGCAGACCTGCCGGATGGTGATTGCCGGTGCGATTCAGCGCGTCGGCCGGACCCGACGTCCAGCTGATCGTGTCGTCGCGGGAAAACGCGGACCCGCGGCCGATCGGTGAAAGCGCCGTCCTGCTGGCATTGACACGGACCGAGACGGCGGTGTCTGAGGGTCTCCCGATCCTGGGTTACCTGTCGTGTTCGGAGGGCGTCACGGCCCGCGCAGAAAGCGTGCTGACCGCCGGTACGCTCGGGCGCCGGTGTTTCTCATGGGCGCCGAGGGCGCCGCGGAGCTCACGGTGGCGTGGGGCGCAGCGGATCGCGCAGCGTGCACCCAACGCGTGAAGTGGGGCGCCGGCGAGGCCGCGGCGCCGAGCGTCGGTTTGAGTCGCAAGGCGCCGGCTCCGCCTCCGCGACGCAAGCCCAAGCCGGTTCCTGAGGAATTGGCCAACCTCAGCGCGGTGCCGCTGCGCTGGACCACACCGCAGTGGGTCGACGTCAATCTTGGAGCCGCCCGTCGCCAGTCGATTGTCGCCGGCGGCATGCTCGTCCTCACGGATCAACCGGCCTCGTGGGTGTCAACACAGCTCGCGCGGGTCAACGGCACGCTCGACTATCGGATCGTGTGCGCCACTCCGTCCGACGACCCCGCGACGATCGCACTCGACTTCGAGTCCGACGACGCGCTGGCCCGATCGCTGAACGCGCTCGACGGGTATCAATACGGTCGGATCGTCGCCGTCACACGACTCGACGTCGTCGACGGCTTTGCGTCGGTCACCGAGGCAACACACATCAGGGGTGGCCTGCTCGAGTTGCTGTTCGCCACCACGCGTCACGCGTATGCCCGGCTCGAGCGCGGCGAGGTTTCGGTCGGCGTCGTTTGTCTGGGCGCCGGCCAGTCGGCGGGCGAGCTGCATCCGTTCACCGGTCTTGATGTCCGGCTTCATCCGCTCGCTCGTCCGCGAGCTGCCCGCCGCGGCCTGTTGCCAGGTGAACACCAGGGAGATCGATCTCAACGCCGCACTCGAATATCTGGACGACGAGCTCGAGAGCGCCGAGCGTGCGGTGCCCCCCGAGATCTACCGCGCCGGCAACCAGCGCTTCATCCAGCGCCTGATGGAGCTTGATCACGTCGCTGGCAGTGGACGGCTGTTGACGCCTGACTCGGTGGTCGTCGCCACCGGCGGCGCGCGCGGCGTCACTGCGGTGCTCGTCGAGTCGCTGCGTCGCGAGTACCGGCTACGGTCGCGCTGATCGGCCGCACCGATCCCGCCGCCTGTCCGGCTGACCTCCGGGCCATGGACGACGACGCGTTCGATCGGTTCGAGCCCGAGTTCTATCGACGTGAACTGTCTCGTTAACCCGGCCGGCGCCTGCCAGTGCTCAAGCGCGTCTGGAGCGATTACCTGGGCCGCGCGCGAGGTGGCGACGACGCTCCAGGTGCTGGACCAGCTGCCGGGGACTATTGCTGTGGACCCTTCGGGCCGACATCAACGACGCCGACGATGTGGACCGGGCCATCGCGCGGGTGAAGCAACAGTTCGGCGGCGTGGACTTCATCCTGCACGGCGCCGGCGTGCAGACGTCGAAGTCACTCGCGCGCAAGCGGCTCAAGGAATTCCGCGCGGTGGTCGCGCCCAAGCTGTGTGGGCTCGGCCATCTCGTGCGCGCCTGCCGGCGCCACAACGACGCCGCCCGTATCGCGATGCATTTCGTCACGTCGACTTTCAGCTTCGGCGGCAATCCCGGTCAGGAGGACTACGGCGCTGCGAACATGGCGCTCGATCGCCTTGCGCAGTACCCGTCGGCGCCCGGCGATCTTAACGTGTCCAGCCTCGGTTGGATCGGCTGGTTCGACATCGGCATGGCCCGCGGATTCCGAATATGTGAGCCTCGCCTATCCTGCGGCGGCTGCGCGGCATCACGCCGGACGAAGGTGACGCCTCGCTTCTCGCGGTATGCCGCTGGTCGCGCGCTGGCGCCCTCGACGTATGTCTATGTCGGAGCTCGAGGCGAAAGACTTCGGGCTGACCATCGTCGATCTAGGACGGCGTCGATCACGCGCCGCCGCCGCAGTCCGCCCGAATCTTCGAGCAGTCGTGGATTCTGACCTGCTACATGTATCCGTTTCTCCGCGACCACCTCGTGAACGGCACACCCACGCTGCCCGGCGCCTACGGACTGGACCTCGCGGCACGACTGGCCGCCGCGCTGCGGCCCACGCTCAAAGTGGCGAGGCTGGACAAGACCTCGGTTGAGCGGTTCGTCAAGGTTCCGGAAGGCCGTCCCTTCATCCTGCGAGGCGTTGCCGAGGCGCTCGAGGATTGGCCCGACCGCAGCCGGGTCAGGGTCCGGCTGATGAGCGACTTCGTTCATGCCAGCGGCCGGGTGCTGCAAGCCGACCTCGTTCATCTGACGACCGAAATCACCCTGACGCCGGAGAATCGCACGTCGGAAAAGCCACCCGCGCCGGTCGTGATCGAGCAGGGGTGGCGTCTGGGCGATCCGTATCTGCATGAGAATTCGCCGGTTCGTCTGAGCGGGCCGTTCCGCTCGCTGCACGACATCCGCGTCTCGGAGACACACGCCACGGCCATCGTCCGGCAGGCCGGCGCGGCCGGATTCAGCGCGGCCGGATGGCACATCCCCGTGGTCCTGCTCGATGCGGTCTGGCGTGTGTCGGCGATGCGGCGCGAGAGCAACGGCTCGGTGCTCGTTGCGGTTCCGCTCACCTGCGAGCAGATCGAGATTCCGCAACGCCGCGGGCGAGCAGGGACTCGAAGGCGGCGACTGCGTCGTCAGCGCCAGTGCGGCGCGAGTGCGCGACAACCATGTCCACGTGGACTGGGTCGAGGTCAGCGATGCGGTGGGCCGGTCCGTCATCTCGCTGAAGGGCGTCGTAGGCGCTGTTCGGCCACATCCGGGTGGATGTCGAGCCTCTCCGATCCGTGCGAATTGTCGTCGACGAGCCGAGAGTGCGACCGGCGGCGCCACGTTCCATGTACTCAAGCTGCCAGGCCGCTCGACGGGAAGATTGCCCTGGTAACCGGATCGGGCCGCGGAATCGGGAAGGCGATTGCCGATACGCTCGCCGACCTCGGTTCGTTCGTGGTCGTGAACTCATTCCATTCGCCTGATGAGGGCGAACAGACGACAGCCGACATCGTCGCGCGGGGCGGCCGTGCGATACACGTCAGGGGATCGGTGGCCCGCGAAGAGCAGCTGGCGCGGATCTTTGCCGAGGTTGACGCGCGCGCTGGCGGCCTGGATTTCTTCGTCAGTAACGCGTCTGCCGGCGTGTTCGCACCGCTGTCGCAAATTACTTCCGAACAGTGGGAGCGCAGCTTTCGCACCAACGTCGTGGCGTTCCACCAGGCGTCCCTGCTCGCGGCCGAACGGATGAGGCCACGGGGCGGAGGCCGGATTGTCGCGCTCTCGTCGATCGGCGCGCGCTACTGCTTCGAGTACGTAACTTCGGGGGGCTCGGGCCGATCGAAGGCGGCGCTCGAAGCGCTGGTCTCGTATCTGGCGGTCGAGCTCGCGCCCGACAACGTCGAAGTCACCGCCGTCGCCGCAGGAGCAGTTGACGGTGCCCTGTTGAGTCATAACCCTAACCGTCCCCGATGGAGAACCTTGCCCCCCGGCGGACTCTCAACACGGAAGCAGAGGTTGCTGACGCCGTCCTGTTCTTGCTGACAGGAAACGGGCTGAACGGCTCGACGGTGGTCGTCGATGCGGCAAGCGGTCTCTCGGACCTGCGAGCCGACGGTGGTCGCCGCCGGGGCGCCTGGCCGGGTCGTCGGAGTGAGTGTTGCCGGCGACGTCGGCGTTGGAGCAACGAAGAGGGATTCTGGCGCAAGTATTTGCGGGGGTGAGATGAACACGTCACATCGAGTCTTGTCATCGGCGCCGCGCAGTCAATCGCCCGCGACGAGCGTTTCCGTCCGGGAGGACGTGCTGTCAGTCATCGCCGACGTGACTCGCTATCCGCTCGACATCCTGACGCCGGAGGCCGAGCTCGAGGAAGAGCTCGGGGATTCGATTCGGTCGAAGCGCGCGGAAGATCTGTCACATGTCCTGGCGAACAAGTTTCAGATTCCCGAGACGACCGGGCCGACCCCGGCGACGCTGCGCACGATTGGCGACGTCATTGCGGCCATCGAACAGTTCGCGGGTGCCAGCCAACCGCCAGCTGCGCCTCCGACTGTGATGGTTTCGCCGGCACCGGCGGTCGAGCGTCTGTCGCCGCCGCCGCCTCCCGCGGTGGCCGCGCCGGTGACGCCCACCAACGGCGCTCTGCAGCGACGGGTCCTCGTGATCGTCGCCGAGACCACTCGCTACCCGCTCGACGTCATTCAGATGGGAGCCGATCTCGCGGAGGATCTCGGTTTCGACCGTAACGATCTGGCCGGCCATTGGCGCGGCGCTGAGCCGCGAGCTCGCCATCGCACTGCCCGACGGACTGCCGCCCGCGATCCGGACCGTAGGCGACATCGTGGCGGTCGTGGAACAGGCGTCAGGCCGCGCCACAGCCACGGCGACCCTGTCGCGACCCGAAGCGCCAGCGCGTCCCGCGTCGGCCTATTCGGACCTGGCGAGCCGCGCCAAGCCGTTTGCCGGTCGCATCGCGTTGGTGACCGGCTCTGGCCACGGTCTCGGCAAGACGATCGCCCGTCAGCTCGCCGGGCTGGGAGCGACCGTCGTCGTCAATTCGTTCCACGCGCGGCAGAAGGGCGAAGACTGCGCCCGCCAGATCGTCGCCGAGGGCGGCGAAGATGTCCATCTGTGGGGATCGGTGGCCAATGCCACCCAGTTCGAGCAGATCTTCGCGGAGATTGATCGCCACTATGGGGCGCTCGACTTCTTCATCAGCAATGCCTCGAATGGCGTCTTCGCGCCGCTGGCCGATGTCAAGGCGGAAGACTGGGACAAGGCGTTCCGGACCAACGTCGTCGCGCTGCAGCGGGGGGCGCTGATGGCGGCGCCGCTCATGCGCAAGCAGGGCGGCGGCAAGATCGTCGCGCTCTCGGCCAACGCGTCGCAGCGTTATGTCGAATACTTCGGCTGCATGGGTCCGATCAAGGCGGCCGTCGAGTGCCTGGTCCGCTACCTTGCGATCGAACTGGGTGATGACAACATCCAGGTCAACGCTATTGCCGCCGGCCCGGTGCTGGGTGATCTTCTGGATAAGTATCCGGACGGCGCGCGCCTCAGGCCGCTGTGGGAAGCCACGGTTCCGCGCCGGCGTCTCAACGACGAGCAGGAGATCGCGGAAGCCGTCATGTTCCTGCTCAGCACGAACGGGATGAGCGGTTCTATGATGCTCGTGGACGCCGGCGGGAGCCAGCGCATCACGGCCGGACCGCGGTAGCGGGCGGGCGGCGGCCGCGTGGCACCAGGCCACCACGGCCGCTTCCGATTAACAGCCTGACGGGAAGCCGAACCTCTGCGCTTTCGGCTTTTCGCGCACGATGACGATGATCGGCTGCGCATCGCTCGCAATCTTGCCGGTACGCTGGATTTCTCCGATCGCGATGTTGATCTCGTCCATCAGCTTGCCCGTGCCCTTGCGAAGCCGGCGGACCTGCTTCCGGCGGCGTCGGCCGAGATCCACGAGGATCGGTGCCGCGTGCGTCTTCTCGGTCGTGCTGCCAGCCTTGCCGCTGGTCGAATCTCCGACTGCCATGGTGCCTCCAGCCTTGCGCGCCGCGGAATGCGGATGCCCTCGGGGGAGCGCATGATAGCAGGGCGGATCGTACGGCTGCAATCGGGAACCATCCCGGGCTGACGGCCGGGCCGGTCAGCTCGACGTTGCTTGTCGGCGGCCGTTGCTATAGCCTACGCGCCTGAAGAGGAGAGAGCGACATGATGAGCGATCTGCGCGTGAGTCCGGGCGTCCGGAAAATTATCGTGCTCGAGCGGGATGCGGCGGGCAAGACGCAGCCGACCGTGTTGTACGAGAAGGACCGGACCAAGAAGAAGCGGCAGACGCAGATGCTCAAGCCGGTTGAGTCGATCGTGCGCCGCGTCGCGGATGCGACGGCAGCCGGCGCCGAGCGCTACGCCGTCAAGCATCGCAAGTCGAACAACAAGCGGCGCGACGGCTGGATGCGCGACGCGACCGGCAACTGCGTTTCGCGCGGCTCGCCTCGGCGCCAAACGCATGAAGATGACGCGCTGGCTCCAGATGTAACGCCGGCGCCACGCCGCGTCAGAGCGATTTGGCGTGAGGCCGCGTGTCTTTGGCCCGCAGCCAGTTCCGCAGCGCGCGCAGACGGGTGAAGGCATAGCTTTCGATGACCAGCAGCACCACGGTGGCCTGCGTTTCGAGCTGCGGGATCAGGCTCGACACCAGTCCACCGAGTTGCGTTCCCAGCATCCGTGTGATGGCCGACGGATACCATCGCTCCGCGAGCGTCATCCCCAGC
This sequence comes from uncultured Acidobacteriota bacterium, assembly GCA_963841895.1. GTDB lineage: Bacteria > Acidobacteriota > Vicinamibacteria > Vicinamibacterales > UBA2999 > JACCSI01. The sequence goes on along the minus strand of CAWJEO010000031.1, from coordinate 59,943 downwards.
AGCAAGGCGTGGCCGAGCACCACGAACGACAGCCAGCCGATCAGCACCGAGACCGCGAACGAGAACTTGCTGCTCGCGGCCTGGAACACCTGCGCCTGGCGGCGGATGATCCCGGTCTGAAACGCCGCGTACTCGGAGAGCTGTTCCTGCGCTTCCATCGCCGCCGCGGCGCTGTTCAGCGCGCGCGCTCCCAGGCCGGCGCCGAACATCCCGCGCAGCCGGCGCGCGTGCGCACGCCGGAAGGTACTGCCGCGTGATCTTCAGGTAGTTCAGCTCGGGATAGAGAAAGACCAGCGACGCGTCGAGCGTGCCGATCGCGCGTCGAATCCGCAGCCACGCCCAATCCATCGTCAGCTTGTATTCGACGGTCACGCTCAGGATGATCACCGCGGCGTTGTCGATCGAGCGATCGTGATACGGGAGCGCTTTGACATGCATGCGGGCGGACCAGGCGCGCAGCAGCCGGATCAGTTTCTCCTTGGCGACTTCCGTGTCGATCGGCGGGAGCGCTGACGAAAGGAGGAACGTCAGGTCCGCGGCCTTGGCGTAGTCGTAGTTCGATAGCGCCGCGACGCACATCCTGAATTTCTCGAGGTATTCGCGCTCCGTGAAGTTGGTGGCGCCGAAATCGATCGAGCGCGACGCGGCTGTCGCGCAGCAGCACGATGTTTCCCGGGTGCAGGTCGCCGTGGTAGAGGTTCTCCTCGAACAACTGCCGCCACATCGAGTGAATCAACCGCTTGGCGACCCGCGTCGGATCGACGTTGTTCGCGGCCTCCCAGCTTCGCACCAGCACGGGGTCGGCCTCGGCCAGCCGGATGTAGTCGGCCATGAGCACGGCGTGGATGAACTCGCTGACCAGCAGGCGGCCCTTGGTGTAATCCGGGTAGACCTTCGGCACGTAGACGCCGTGCCGGCGCAGCCGCTTCCGCATCCGCCGCATCGACGAGGCCTCGTACTGGTAGTCGAGCTCCTCGTTCATCATCTGCTCGAGCTCCCAGATGAACTCGTGCCAGCGCATGTGCGCGTACACGCCCAGCGCGCGGAGGAAGCGGGTCATCCAGCGGATGAACACGAGATCGCGCCTGAACAGCTCGGCGAACTGACAGGCCGCTGCACCTTGACTGCGACCCACTGGCCTTCGCGCCGGAGCCGTCCGCGGTGGACCTGGCCGATCGACGCCGCCGCAAATGGGGCGGTGCTGAACTCGTCGAAGAAGTGGTCGATCGGGCCGCCGAGCTCCTGTTCGACGATCTGGCGTGCCAGCTCCCCAGGGAAGCCGATGCCGCTGAACTGCAGCTTGCCCAGCTCGCGGCAGACTTCGATCGGCAGGATGTCGACCCGCAGCGACAGCAGCTGCCCGACCTTGAACCAGAGGCCGCCCATGCTCTCGATCAACTGGCGGAGCCGGACCCGTACCTGGCCGCTGATCCGCGTCGATGCAGCTTGAGCAGAATCAGGGTCCACGCGAGCCGGGCGACGCCCATGAACACTTTGAAATTGCGAAAGCGGCTGGGTCGAGCGGGTTCGAGGATTCGGAGTTTCGGCCGGGTCTGCGGATCGACGAGCCGGGTCGGGGTCAGTGACGGATCAAGCATGACGGTTGTGTGACCGCGCCATAGGTTTGCATCGCGGCGGCCGCCATGCCCGCCGCGCGCCAGGCAGCTGTGCCGCGGACCTTATCACAGGACCCGCGAGCAGCCGCCACCGTGCGCACAATCGCTTGACAGCGCCCCTGCACCCGAGCTTAAGCTAGCGCTCTTTTTCCCTTCCGGACTCGCTGCTCAAGCCGCCACGGATTTGCCGCCGGCACGCGCGAATCCGGATACGGCTCGCACCCATGTCCACACCGCCTGCGCAAGTTCGCCCCAACCTCAAACGAATCGTCGCCAGCCTGATGGCCATCGGTGCACTGACGGCAATGGTGCGCTCAGAACGGCTCGATGGTGTCGGCGACGAGGCGGCGCTCGAGGGGCGGTTCGTGCTGACGCGCTCTGCGCTTCCCGACGTCGGCGGCCCGGGGCTGGTGACACGGACCATCCGCCCGACGCATCCCGACATCGGTCACATCTCCGCCTTCATGTCCACGATTGGCGCGTCGGCGGCGCTCAACGATTTCGACCGAAACGGCCGGCCTGACGACGTTTGCTACGTCGACACCACGACGAGCCGCGCGCTCGTCGCGCCGGCGCCGGGAACCGGCGATTCGATACTCGGGGTTCGCGCTGGACCCGACACTCGGCGGCGCGGTCCCGCCGATCCGCGACTACTCCTACCCCTCGACCTGCCTGCCGGCGGACTTCGACGAGGACGGCGACGTCGATTTCCTGATCACCTACGCGGGGCGGACACCGGTGCTGTACACGGCCCGTTCCGAAGCAGGCCATGGTTCACCGCTCTCGGCTGCGCAGTTCGTCCCGTCCGACATGATTCCGGGCGGTCACGTCTGGACGACCACTGCCGCCACCGCTGCGGATCTGGACGGCGACGGGCACGCCGAGCTCATCCTCTCGAACTACTTTGCCGACGACATGGCGATCTACGACCCGGCCGGCTCCGGCCCGTCGGTGTGATGCCCGACACCTTCTCGCGCGCGTACAACGGCGGCGGAATCCGGATCTATTCCGTCGTGCTGGCCCACTCCAGCCGGACAGCCCGCCAGCTTCGTCGAGAATCGCGACGGGCTCCCGCCGATTCTTCGCACGGCGGGGCCTGGCACTGGGCGCTCATGACCTCGATGGCGATCTGATGCCGGAGCTCTACGTCGCGAACGACTTCGGCCCGGACCGGCTGTTGCAGAACCGGTCAACGCGCGGTCAGCTGCGATTCGTGATGCTCGAGGGCGGAGTCGCACTTCACGGTGCCGCACATCCAAGGTGCTCGGGCACGATTCGTTCAAGGGGATGGGAATTGACTTCGGCGATCTCAACAGCGACGGACATTCCGGACCTCTACGTCAGCAACATCACGGCGGACTATCGCCCTGCAGGAGAGCCATTTCGTTGTTTCTGAGCACCGGCGCCCGCGACGCCATGGCGAAGGGGATCGCCCCGTATCGCGATGCAGCGAGTCGCTCGGCCTCGCGCGATGGGCTGGGCGTGGGACGCGCAAGCTCGAAGACTTCGACAACGACGGGACGCTCGAAGCGATCCAGGCGATCGGGTTCATCGAAGGGCACGATCAACCGCTGGCCCGAGCTCCAGGAGCTGGCCATTGGCAACGATCGGCTCGTCGCCAAGCGCGGCGCGCCTGGCCGAACCTGTCAGGCTGGGCGACGATGTCAGCGGCCGCGACACCAATCCCTTCTTTGTCCGCGTCGGCGATCGGCTACGTCGACATCGCGGCACGGATTGGATTCCGCGAAGACGCGGTCAGCCGCGGCATTGCCACCGGCGACGTCGACGGCGACGGCCGCGCTTGACATGGTCGTCGCCAACCATGTGGGCGCCGGTCGTCCTTCTACCGGAACGCCGTGCACGGACTGGGCGCATTCCTTGGCCTTCACTTGAAGCTGCCGGTCGGGGCCTGGTCACCAGCGCTCGACTGTCATACGAGACGGCCACACCGTTTGGGACACGCCCACGCGGGCGCCCATCGGCGCGTCCGCGACGATCTCGGCCGCCTGATGGTCCGCAAGGTGACGCGTCAGGTTGACGGCGGCAACGGCCACACCGGCAAGCGCAGCCCGGATCTGCTCTTCGGGCTGGGCGCCGCAAACGGTCCGATCCGTGTCGAGCTCAAGTGGCGGACGGCAACGGGCACGCTCCGATCCGAAACGCACACGCTGACGCCCGGCTGGCATTCGGTGCTGCTGAGCGCCTCGGAGGTATCCGGATCATGAGCGCCTCGCAGACTGCCGCCGCAAAACCCCGCGATCTCCGGCTGCCGGCCCTGCGGCGGTTTGCCCTTGCGATTACCGTCCTCAACACGCTCGGCCACACTGTCCTGGGCTTCGAGACGTCCATGGCGCAGGTGGTGGTCGCCGTCGGCACCACTTACCTCGTCGAACTGCTGCTCGAGGCCCTCGGCGCGTGGACCGAACGCCGACGGCCGGCCTTCCTCGGGACGCCCGGCCACTTCGTCGATTTCATGCTCCCGGCGCACATCACGGGCCTGGCGATCTCGATGCTGCTCTACGCCGGCGATCGCCTGCTGCCGTTTTTCTTTGCCGCGATGATCGCGATGACATCGAAGGCAATCTTCACTGTCCGCGTCGGCGGGCGGCCGCGCCACTTCCTCAACCCGTCGAATACCGGTCTGGTCGCCTCGATCTTCCTGTTCCACTCGACCGCGATCGCGGCTCCCTACCACTTCACCGAGGACATCACGGGCGGGTGGGATTGGGCGCTGCCGGCATTGATCATCTGCACCGGCTCGCTGTTGAACGCGCGCCTGACGAAGAAGATGCCGCTGATTCTCACCTGGCTCAGTGCGTTCGTGGCGCAGGCGTATCTTCGTCACCTGCTGACGGGGACCGCGTTTTTCGCCAGCGTCACCCCGCTGACCGGCGTCGCCTACATCCTGTTCACGTTCTACATGATCTCGGATCCGGGCACGACGCCGGTCAAGCCGCGAGGCCAGGTGATCTTCGGTCTCAGTCTCGGCCTTGTTTACGGCCTCGCCGTGGCCCTGCACATCGTCTACCCGGCGTTCATCGCCCTGCTGACCGTCTGCGCGTCTCGCGGCGCGATTCTGTATGCGACGGAGGCCGGCTGGCTCACATCGAGGGCAACGGTGCCCGCCGCACCTGCGGCGCCGGCAGGAGCGTGAGCGGATGAGGCTGACGCGCGCCGTTCTCCGGTCGGCCATGCGGGCCGGGACCGGCGTGCTGTTTCATCCCGGAGGCGATGTCCGTCTGCTGGCGCCGATCTTCACCGACTTCGGACGCGGCGCGGCGTGCGGCATGGATGGCATCTCGAGCGACGGCCTCACGCGCGAGCACGACCAAACGGCCTGGCAGCGTCGCATTTTCTTTCGCGAAGGATACGCATTCGGCAATGCCCTCGCGCATGCGGTGACGCGTCAATCGGGCAACCCCGAGGGGCGGAATCGCGCCACGGCCGACTACCGCATCATGCAGTACACCGGCTACGGCTTCTGGAATGGATTCGCGAGATCGCTCCGCCTGCCGGTGGTGGACGAACAGCCGGCAGCGTGGGGCGACGTCGCGGATTACCCCGCGCTTCGCCCGTTCCTCGCCGGGGGCCGTTCTTTCGCGCTGATGGTTCGCACCAGAACCATCACGCCAGCGCTGTTGCAAAGCTTCGAACGTGAAGCGACGCCGGCCCTGGCCAAGGCCGCCTGGCACGGCTGCGGAAGGGCGCTCTGGTTTTCGCGCCGCCAACGACCCGACGGCGCTCGTGCGACTGCTCGAGACCTATCCGCCGGCAACCGAGGCCATGACGCTCGGCCTCGGCGTTGCGATGACGCTCACTCAGATCGCCGCGCCTGCTGCGGTCGTTCGAAGCATCACGTCGATGCCCGGGTGCTATCTCCCGCAGCTTCGGATCGGGGCGGGTGTCGCGCTTGCTGCCATGATCCGCGAGAACGGCGGAGAAGAGGCGCGCGTGCGGGCGCTGTACACCGCGGAGCTTGCGGAGGATCTCGACCTGGCGACGTGGGCGAATGAGGGCCTCGCGGCGGACGCCGATTGGTATCCAACCTTCGTCTCCAGGATGATGTCGGCACCGGTCCTGCATTCCTGACCGCGCGCAGTTGCCGCCGTCTGCCTCATTCACGTTGTCACCCCAATGAAGCCCATGTTCCTGCCGGCGGTCGAGGGTCATCCGCAACCGGGGCCGTACCGCGACTTGATCGAGCAGATGCGCGGCCAGGGTGTCGAGTATCCGCAGATCTGGCACCTCTTCGCATACCTGCCGTCGGCGACCGAGCACCTCGCCCGCTTCACGCAGGAAATCCTGCGCGGGCCGGCCCCGCTCAGTCCCGGGATCCGCGAGCTCATTGCCGCGTATACGTCCCAGCGCAATCACTGCCCGTTTTGAATCAAGTCCCACGCCGCAGTTGCGGCGGAGCTGCTCGGCGACCAGGCATTGGTGGAATCGGTGTTGAAGGACGTGGAATCGTCGGCACTCGACGAAGCCCACAAGGCGTTGTTTCGCTTCGTGGACAAGGTGAATCACGACTCCGCGCGCATCGCCGAGGCCGATCTGGCCGTGGCCCGGGCGGCGGGCTGGTCGGACGAAGCGTTGTACTTCGCCATCACCGTGTGCGCGCTCTTCAATTTCTACAATCGCTGGATCGACGCCACCGGCGTGCACGCGATGTCGGACGAAGCGCACCGCCTTGGCGGCAAACGCATGGCGGTCCAGAGCTACGCACGGCGCTGATCGCCGAACGCATCGGCGAGAGCGTCGCCGCCGGACACGGATAGAATCTTCGGAGCGTCATGTTCATCTTCGTCTGCGGCGACCGAGCGGCGGCGGTTCGTCACGCGCTCAAGCCCGGCGTGACCGTGGTCGGGCGGGCGCCCTCCTGTCAGATCGTGGTCAACGACGGCAGCGTGTCGCGAGCGCATGCGCGCTTCACCGTCACCGGCGATCGCTGCATCCTCGAGGATCTGGGGAGCCTCAACGGGACCTATCTCAACGCCGCCCCGATTACCACCGGCGAGCTCGCCGAGGGCGATCAAGTCACGATCGGGACCGTGCCGGGACACATCGAGCTCTCGGCCGAGGACAAGCTGGCGCTGGTTGACGCGACCGCCGAGCCGTTTTCGGTCGTGGTGCAGCGCCCGGTCGATCGGGTGCCGTCGGCCCCGCCCGGCGGCGATCCGACGCGACTCCTCACGTTGATCTCAGAGGTCGCGCGCTCGCTGATCCGGCAGCAGCCGCTGGCTGCCATCCTCGAGGAGGTCGTGCGGCTCACGCTCGAGCACACCGAGGCCGGGCGGGTGTTCCTGGTTCTCAAGGACGAGCAGACGGGCGATCTCGTGCCCAGGGTGGCGCGGGCGCGCTTCGTCCAGAAGGCCGACTTCGGATCGATCAGCAAGACGATCCTCAATCGGGTCATGACCGAACGCGTGGCGATGCTGGCGTCCGACGCGCAGAGCGATCAGCGGTTCGAAGATGTGCAGAGCATCGTCTTCAGCAAGATTCGCGCGTTCATGTGCGCGCCGCTGTGGAGCCGCGACACCACGATCGGCGCCTTGTATCTCGATACCCACTTCGGCTCGACGTTCTCGGAGTCGGACCTCGAGCTCCTGACCGCGCTCACCAACTACGCCGCCGTCGCCATTGAACAGGCGCGCCTGACCGCACGGTTGACCGAAGAGACGCGGCGCCGCGAGCGCCTGGGCCGCTATCACTCACCCGCGGTCGTGGCCCGCATCGTCGAGGACACGCACGACGGAGACACCGCCTTCCTCGCGCAGGAACGGGACATCACGGTGCTCTTCGCCGATATCGTGGGCTTTACGAGCCTGGCCGAGCACATGCCGCCGCAGCAGGTGGCCACGCTCCTCAACCGCTACTTCGGACGGATGACCGACATCGTGTTCGAGCACGAGGGAACGCTGGACAAGTTCATCGGCGACGCGCTGCTCGCGGTGTTCGGGGCGCCGCTCGACCAGCCTGACCACGCGGCCCGCGGGATTGCCGCCGCACAGGCGATGCAACGCGAAGTGCGCCGGCTGAACGCCGAGACCAAGGGCCCTCCGCTCGAAGTCCGGATGGCCCTCAACTCCGGCATGGCGCTGGCTGGTGACATCGGCTCCTCGAGCCGCCGCGACTACACGGTCCTCGGCGATGTGGTCAACACCGCGTCGCGGATCGAAGGCAGCGTCGCCCAGCCCGGCCAGATCGTCATCACCCGCGCCACCTTCGATCGCGCGCCCACGGCCACCGTGCGTCCGCTCGGCATGTCCAGCCTCCGTGGGCGACGAGAGCCGATCGAGCTGTTCGAGGTCGAGATCGGGGCGGATCCATTGCGGACGTCGGGCAGCCACCCAACCACGGTGAGTTGAGACATCGCGTGCGCAGACAACCGAAACTGGGCCCGACCGCGCTTTCGATGGTCACGATCACGATCGCAATCGCGGGGCTCCTCCCGCTGGCGGCCGCCTGCAGTCCGCGCGAGAGCGTCTTCCGCAGCTCGATGGGGGATCTCGAGGATTACATCGCCGACCCCCCGAACCAGGGGGCGAGCATCGTCCGGGTGAGCACGCGCGTTTATACCTTCCACTACAAATTCAACCGAAACATCATTGTCGACACCGACGAAGGGTTGGTCGTCGTCGATCCGTATTCGCGCGAGGCGAGCGCGCGACTCCTTCAGCTGCTCGACGGTGTGCCCGAGCTCAGGGGCAAGGCCGTGCACACACTGATCTACAGCCACTTTCACTCCGATCACACGGGCGGCGGCGAGCTCCTCAAGCCCCGGGAGGTCGTGGCGCACGTCAAATGCCCGGACTACTGGAAGGACTTTCCCGCGCACGACGTCCTTCAGCCGACCAGGCTCATCTCCGGCGATCAGGAGCTCTCGGTCGGCGGCGTCTCAATCCAGCTGCTCCAGCTGGGGATGTCGCACACAGACACCCTTTATGCCGTGCTGCTGCCGCAGGAACGCGTCCTCTTCACGGCAGACCAGGGATTCGTCCGCACGGTGCCGCCTCCAGGGCTCGCGGCGATGGGCTATACCCCCGGTACGCTCGTTCGCTCGAACGGCTCGCCGCGCTCGACTTTGACGTCTGGGTGCCCAGCCACTGGGGCTATGGCACGAAGCAGGATCTGATTGACTTCAAGGACTTCTTCGCGTTCACGCTTCAATTGTGCCGCGACGCCCTCTCACGCCATCGCGACGCGTTTCAGCGCAGCGATCTCGAGGCGGTATTCGACGAGACGTATGTTCGGCTCAAGGCGCGATACGGTGACTGGCACGGGTTCCGCGAAGTGGGCATGTACTTCGTCGTGTGGGCGGTTCAGATGACGATGGTCGGAGGCTAGTGGCCTTGTCTAGACGATGAAGTCGCGCCCTTCGGCCGCGACCTCGGTGTCACCGAACACCGCCCGCGCTTCGGCCTGAATCCGAGTGAGGTCGTGATCGCTCCGGCCGGGCTTGTGGTGGAACAGCCAGAGCCGGCCGACGTCATGAGTAGCTGCGAACTCGGCGGCCTCGAGCCACGTGCTGTGCCCCCATCCCCGATGGAGCGGCCCTTCCTCGGGCGTGAAGTGCGCATCGACCACGATCGCGCGCGCGCCACGGACGAAATCGCCCAGCGGCTCGTCGAACGCGGGATCCCCGAACTCGAGGTCCGTGGCATAGACGAAGTCGCCGGTCGCGCCCCGGATGCGGTAGACGAAGGCACCACCCGGATGGTTGACGCGAAGGGCGGTGATGTCGAACGGCCCGATCGTGAACGCACCGTCGGTGACTCGTCGGATGTCGGGGCGGTTGGGCAGGCGCTCGAATGGGACAGGGAAGTAAGGCGACTTGAAAATCCCCGACATCCAGGTCTCGTCGTGCGATTCGAACGCAGGCGAATACACCGTCGTCGCCCACCCTGGTCGATAGAAGGTCGACAGAAACGGGAGGCCCTGCACGTGGTCCCAGTGATAGTGCGAGAGGAGCAGGCCGACGCGGCGCGGCTCGCCCTGGAGCGATTCGCCCAGTCCGACGATGCCGGACCCAGCGTCGAGAATCAGGAGTTCTCCCGTCGCTTCGTCGAAGAGTTCGACGCACGGCGTGTTGCAGCCGTATTGCATGGCGGAGGGCGTAGCCCAGGGCGTCGAGCCGCGAACCCCCCAAAACCGGACGCGCATGTGATGTCGCTTCGTGAAGGTATGATCGGCGCCGCCAGGCGCTCTGTGCCCCTGCCGGCCAGATGATACCCCACCGCCTCACCGGCGTCGGCCCTTAAAGCTCACCGCGATGGCACGTTGGCGCGCTCGATTGGCGCTCCAGCCGACGGCCGCACCGCTCGCCAATCGACGCCCATCCACCCCGCCAGCGTCGCAGCGATTTGACTCGTCGTGATCGGGGGATGACTGCGCCACTCGCCTCGGTCGGCCATGCGCGGCGACGCGAAGGCGATCCACACCTCGTCGGCGCCGACGATCTTGGCGCCGTGGTCACGCCAGTCGGCCGGCGTGTGCCCCCGGCCGTGGTCGGTCGTGATCAGGAGATGGGTGCGACCGCGGTAGTCGGGTTGGTTCTGCAGCCACGTCCACAGTTGCTCCAGGTACCGATCGGTGCGCACGTAGGCGTCCAGCAGGCGGTCGTAGCGACCGTCATGCGCCCAGTCATCCGTTTCGTCGAGCGCGATGTAGATGACGCGCGGGCGGGCCTTTTCGAAATGCGCCATCGCCGATCGGATGGTGAAGATGTCAGAACGCACGTTGGACCACGGCGGGAGGGTCTCGGCTTGCAGCGCGCGCAGCTCGCGCATCACCGGATCGGACGGCAGCGGTTCGTCCGGGCCGGCATCGACCGTCGTTGCACCGGCGGCGTGTTCGGCAATCTCGTTGAAGACGCCCCATGACCCGAACGTTGCCACCTGTCGGATCTGAGCGCGAGCTTCTCGCGCAGCACCTCGAGGACGGTGGGGTAGGGATTCCGGATCGGATCGTTGCTCTTGATCACGTCATCGTGCGCTTCGCCAAGAGGATCTCCGCATAGCCGGGATAAGAGAACCAGTGCTTGTTGGTCAGCCGCACCGCGCTCTCGCGCGCGCGGTGACCGGCGATTGAGCCGTGCCGAGCCATCAGCGTGCCCCAGAAGAACGGCAGGATTCTGGCGCGGCGTTCTTCTGCAGTCCCGGCCCAGAACCGCTGGTAAGTGGGGTCCGCTTCGAGGCTTTGTCCCTCTTTCAGTGTGCTCTTCAGGACGTTGAGATCCAGCCCGCCGAAGATCTCTTCGGTCCGCGCGCCGTCGATCGTGATCAGCACGACCCGATCGCCGTCGGCCTGCTGTGCCGACGACGGCGTCGGCGCGGTCGCGGCAAACCACAAGAGGCCCGCGGCACATGCGAATCCCAGGAGCGATCGAGATGTCATCAACATCGGTGTCACCGCCTCGACACTAGTGGACAGCTGCAACAGCCATGTGAACGACACGGTCGAGCTGCACGAACGTCAAGCTGCAGTCACGAACCGGTTGCACCGGCTGTCTAGCATACGACCCCGACATGCCAATGCCGTTTGGGGCGTCCTGCCCGCCTGGAGTAACTGCCATGACCGACCGCTTTTCCTTGCAATGGGTCCGACACGTTGCCGGGGTCCTGCTGTGTGACTCGTTCCCGTTCTCGCGACTGCGCAATCCACGTTCGGCACACTGACTGGGACCGTCACCGACTCGTCCGGCGCAGTTGTCCCCGGCGCCATGGTCACCATCACCCGTTTTGAGACCGCGACTGTCCGCACGGCGACCAGCGACAGCGCCGGGAGCTACCAACTGCTCAACCTCGATCCCGGCCGCTATCGCGTGGTCATCGCCCTGCCGGGCTTTCGCGAAGAGTCGCGCGAAGTCGACCTGCTGGCACGGCAGACCGTGCGCGTCGACGTGGCGCTGGCGGTGGCCGGCGCTGAGGAAGCGGTGACGGTCACCGCGATGCAGCCGGCGATCGAGACTGATCGCGCCACGATCGACTCGAGCCGATCGGGCGACGAGATCGCGAAGCTCGCCCTCAACTTCCGGGCGACCAACAACACCAGCCCGATCGTCGTCGCGACGCTGGCGCAAGGCGTCCAGCAGGACCGGGCCGGCAGCATTTCGATCGCGGGCAGCGCGCCGTTCATGACCTCCTTCTCCGTCGACGGCATCTCGACGCAGCGCGTCCGCTTCGGCGGGCCGTCGCGCGAGCTGTTTCCCTCGGTGGAATCGATCGAAGAGTTCAAGGTGAGTTCGGCGAGCAACAACCCCGAATTCATGCAGGTGAGCGATATCACGACCACGACCAAGAGCGGCAGCAACCAGCTGCGCGGCACCGCGTTCTGGTACTTCCAGGACAGCAAGCAGAGCGCCGTCGATCAGTTCGCGCCGCGCGACGCGTCTGGCGAGCCGATCAAGCCAGAGATACGGTCGAACGCGTATGGTGTTTCGGCAGGCGGTCCGATCGTCCGTAACCGCACGTTCTTCTTCGGGACCTTCGAAGGGGTGCGACGGCCTAACGAAGTGACGTTGTCGCAGGTGGTGCCGCCTGACGCCTGGCGGAGCGGAAACCTGTCGACCGTGAGCACGCCGATCCGCAACCCGTTTACCGGTGGGACGTATCCCAACAACCAGATTCCCGTGAATCCCGCGTCGGCGCGCGCGCTCGATCTGCTCTACGAGCGGCAGAACCAGCAGACCGGAGCCGCCATCAGCGGTCCGAACTACATCGTCAATGCGCCGGGTGACTTCACCGTGGACGGCGTCGACGGCCGTGTCGATCAGACGTTCTCGCCGACGCAGCGGCTCTTCGGCCGCTTCACGGTCAAGAACGTCGAGAACGTCGGCGCGACGGGGTCGTGGAACACCAAGCAAGGCGATCCGTTCCGCCGGACCGAGGTTCGACAGTTCGCTGCCACCTACACCTCGACGTTCGGCGCGTCGTGGCTGAACGAGCTGCGTGGCGGCTTCTCGAGCACGCGCGAGATCACAGCTACACCAATGCCAGCCAGGGCGCGGACTACGTCGCGCAGATTGGACTCATCGGGTTGCCCGGTCCGCCGACGACCGGCGGGTTCCCGGCGATGAGCTTTGCCGACGGATCCTTCATCTCGACCGGCGGATCCAAGCCGTTCAACATCCTGAGCCGCGTCTACCAGGTGTCGGACGCGGTGTCGTGGGTGACCGGCCGCCACACCATCAAGGCGGGCGTCGACATCCAGCAGGTGGAATACGAGGATCAGATCTCGTTCTTCGACGGCGAGGAGCTCGGCCGCTATGAGTTCGACGGCAGCTTCACCGGCAACGCCTTTGCCGACTTCCTGCTCGGCGTGCCGCGCTTCACCGGCTACATCCTGCCGGCGCCGGACGTCAATCCGTACGCCACCTACTTCGCGTTCTTTGCGCAGGACGACTGGCGTCCGACGGCGACGCTGACGATCAACTACGGCCTGCGCTACGACCTGCGGCCGCCGATGAAGGATCGCAGCAACCAGCTTGGGAACTTCGACCGCGAGTTTCCGGGTGGCCGCATCATCGTGTCCGACGCCGAAGGCCTGGCCAAGGTGCCGGCGTTCGTGCGCAACTCCGTTCCCAACACGCCGTTTGTCACCGCCGCCGACGCCGGGATTCCGGAAACGCTGCGCTTCACCGACAAGAACAATTTCAATCCGCGTGTCGGCTTCGCCTGGCGGCCATCCGCTGACAATCGAACCGTCGTGCGCGGGGGTGTCGGTCTCTACACGGTGCCGCTGCTCGGCTCGGTCAACTACTCGATGGTGGCTACGGTCACTGCCGCTGCGCCCGCGTTCTCGAACAGCCCGACCAATCCGTTTGTGTTTCCCAACATCTCCTCAGCTGCAACCGCGCAGAACTCCGTGCCGGTCGGGACGCTCGACTTCCGCCGCGCCAACCAGATGGATATGAAGGATCCGCAGACGGTCCAGTGGAACCTGACCGTCGAGCGGGATCTCGGCTGGGATACCGGCCTCCGCATCAGCTACGTGGGTTCGTCGACCCGCGACCTGATCTGGAGTCCCGACCTCAATCAGGTAGCGGCCAACACGCAGGGCTACGCGGCGGTCGCGTCGACGCGGCCGTTTCCGGATTGGAACGTCGTCACGACGCGCGACAACGATCCGCGCGCGCGCTACCACGCGATCGGCGCCGCCGCATCCAAGCGCTTCTCGCGCGGCGCCAGCTTCGACGTGTCGTACACACTCGCCAAGCACGAGTCGGATGCGTCAGGCACCGTGCCGCAGAACTTCGCCGCCGAAAACGGCGCGACCACCGTGGACCTGTTCCGAGGCGACGCCGACTACGGCCCGGTGCCGTTCACGCGACGGCACCGCTTCGTCGGGACGTTTCTCTACGAGCTGCCAATCGGACGCAGCCGGACCTACATGAGCGACATCGGCCGCGGCCTCGACGCACTCGTCGGCGGCTGGGATGTCACCGGCGTGCTGCTGCTGCAATCCGGGCCGTTTCTCACCCCGTTCTTCAGCAACGGCGACCCGTCGGGAACGGGTACGACCGTCCGCGGCTTTACCTCGGCACAGCGTCCGGACGCGGCTGGAGATGGCAATCTCGACAACCCGACGGTAGCCGCCTACTTCGACCAGTCGGCATTTACCCGGCCCGCGAACAACATCGGACGGTTCGGCAACGCACCTGTCGGCACATTGATCGGACCGGGAACGAGCGTGTTCTCCATGACGCTCGGCAAGCGAATCGCACTGGCCGGTCGGACCCATATCCGCGGCGAGATCGCGTTCTCCAATCTGTTTAACGTCGAGAATCTCGACGTGAACCCCTCGACGCTGAATATCACCTCGTCCAGCTTCTCGCGCGTCACGGCCACGCAGACCGTGGACCAGGCCGGCCCACGGACGATCCAGTTCTCGCTGCGGGTGACGTTTTAGATAGACGCCAAGGCGCGCTCGCCGGAACCGCTCTCGACGGGACCGGCGATAAGGGGAGTGGGAGGGGGAGGGGACTGGAGGGGGAGGGGTCAGGTCGTGAATCGTGAACGGGCCGCTGGGCTCCGTTCACGATTCACGACCTGACCCCTGCCCCTATCCCTCCCCCTCCCCACCCTCGCGGGCGGCCGGTGCCTTGCTCCAGGCCGCCGCCGCGAACCCGCCCCATAGGAGCAGCAAGCCCCAGGTGTAGATCGAGCCGGCGGTTGCGGTGCGGATCCCCGTCATGAACGACCGCCAGGGGAATGGCGACGGCACGAAGAGCAGGGCGAGACCGGCCGCCACCAGCCAGAGTTGACGCCGGGACAGCCGCCCACCACCGGCAAGCAAGGCCGCGAGCGGCGGCATCAGAAACCACAGGTAGTAGATCCACCCGAGCGGCGAAATCAGCAGCATGGCGGCGCTCGTCAGCACGAACGTCTGATCCACGTCGCGGTTCGACTGCCACGCGAGGTACGTCACCGCGGTGATCGCCGCGACGATCACGATCCACAACGGCTGGATGAGGCCCGGAGCATCGACCAGCGGGTTGAGGCCCCACGGCGTGGCCGAAAACGTCCGTTCGAGCAGTCCCTGGATCGACGCATTCATGTAGTGCTCGGCCCAGGTGATTGCGCCCAGCTGGCGGATCCAGCCGACATAGGAGCCGACGCCGAGCACCAGGGCTCCGAGCGCGAAGATCGCCGCAACCGTCGCGGCCATGGCGACCACTGCCCGCCATCGCCGCTGGACGACGTAGGCCACCGCAAACAGGAGCACGAACGGCTTGATGCTGGCGCAGACGCCCAGCCACACGCCCGCGGTTCGATCCCGGCCGGCCCGCGCCGCCAGCCACGCCCACGTGAACGGCAGCAGCAGCACCACCCCGACCTGCCCCGTCATCAGCGTGGCGTGCATCGCCGGCGAGACGACGACGGCGGCGACCAGGGTGGCGAGTCCCCACACGCGCAGGTCGATCGCGCGCCGGAGCAGCACGATCGCCCAGATCAGCGCCATCAAGCTGAGGATGAGCCAGGCCGCAAACGCGGTGACCGGCGGGAGTCTCGTGAGCGTAAGCAGCAGCAGATGAAAATGCGGCGGGTTGAGATTGAGCGGCTTCTCGATCGCCGCGCCGGACGCATCAGGGAGCGGCTCGTAGAGCGACGCGCCCTCCCGCAGCTGGCGCGTCGATCGGTCGAACAAGCCGAAGTCCTGCAGGTCGCGGACCCGAACCGTCGTCTCGACTGTCCCGGCGTAGCTCACCACCATCGCGGCGACGACCAGACCGGTCAGTGTCGTGGTCGCCGCCCGAATCAGGTCGCCCCATCGGGCCGTCGCCGGGCGCCCCAGGCCGAAGACGCGTTGGAGCGTCTGATCGCTCAGCATGGACCGCCCCCGGATGCCAGTCGAGGCGTGATCTGAGGGCCGGTGGCCGCGGCCGGACGGCTCGGGCCATAATTGGACCGGGAGCGACGATGAGCTTTTGCGAACACTGTCAGGGGCAGCGCTTTGATCGGGCACGGGTGCTGCGCGCGCTGAAGCAGTTGCGCAAGGACCTGCAATTCAGCGGGGGAGTCAGCGTCGACGCCGCGCTCGTCAAGGCCATGGATAGCGTCAGGCGGCTCGAGATCCCGCACCTCGAGCCCTTCGAAGACGACGTCGATCAGGTCGTCCATTGAGGCTCAGGCGTCCTTGACGAAGATCGTTCGCGTATAGAGCACCTGAAAGCCCAGTCGCTCGAACGTGCGCTGCGACGACGACCCCGGCGCGGTCGTCGCAATGGCCAGCCCCGCGTGCGCGGGCGCGTCGGCTATTACCTGTCTCACAATCGCTTCCTGCACGCCGCGGCGGCGAAACTCCGGCCGCGTCGTGGTCCCGAAGATCCCGACGATGTCGCCGGCCAGGTAGGTCGCGCCGCCGCCGGCGGGTACGGATCCGTCGACTGCCAGGTAGCGCCCGATGGCCGGATGCAGGAACGCCTTCATCAGGTCTGACATCGCCCGCACGGTCTCGTCCGACGGGACGGCTTCCTCGCCTTCGACCACCGCAAACCCCTGCGAAACCGTCTCGAGCCAGCCGGTGGCGTCGTCGGTTCTGGCCGCGCGGATCGCGCCGCTCGTCGTCCCCGCGCCGCCGGTGTATGGCAACTCGCGCGCGAGTTGACTCTCGAACGATCGGGGCACATACCCTCGCGCGACCAGGCGGGCCGGCAGATCGATTGCCGCCAGCGGGCAGAGCTCGACCGCCACCGGCGACAGGCGGGCGGCGTAGAAGGCATCGATGGCATCGAGATCGTCGTTGCTGACCGGGCCATCGAGTCCCAGCCCGAGCACTTTGTTGAGTGGGGATCCAAGGCGGCCGAAGACGGCACGGCCGCCACCCGCATCGAATAACGACGCGGGGCCGCCGGCTTCGTGATCCGCGGCACGCGCACAGAAGTCGATCTCGGCCCGCTCGACGCGCCGCGCGAGCTCGACGGTGTTCAGCAGCACGTCCCGATTATCCGTTTTTCGTTCACAATAGCCGCCGTTCATGACTGAAGGGCCCGAGCCGAGCCAGACCGGCTGGCGCAGTCCACGCACCAGCGTCAGCCTGCCCGAGGTGCACGCGTCGATTCCCATACCGGCGACCGGCTTCGCCCGCAAGTTCTTCGCCTTCGCGGGTCCGGGTTACCTCGTCGCCGTCGGCTACATGGATCCGGGCAACTGGGCGACGGATCTCGCCGGCGGCGCGCGCTACGGTTACACGCTCCTCAGCGTGATCATGCTGTCGAACCTGATGGCGATCCTGCTGCAGGCGTTGGCAGCCCGGCTCGGGATTGCCAGCGGCCGCGATCTCGCGCAGGCCTGCCGCGACCACTACTCGCCGGGGACGACGATCTTTCTCTGGATCCTGTGCGAGATCGCGATTGCCGCCTGCGACCTCGCCGAAGTGATCGGCGCCGCGGTGGCGCTGAACCTGCTGTTCGGACTGCCGCTCATCTGGGGCGTCTGCATCACTGTGCTCGACGTCCTGATCATCCTGTATCTGCAGCAGCACGGTTTCCGCTATGTCGAAGCGCTGGTTCTCGGCCTGATCATCGCGATCGGCGCGTCGTTTGCCGTCGAGCTCTATCTCGCCTCCCCCAGCCTCGATGGTGTTGCCCGCGGCTTCATCCCCACGACCCAGATCCTGCGCGACAGCGAGATGCTTTACATCGCGATTGGGATTCTCGGTGCGACGGTGATGCCGCATAACCTCTACCTGCACTCGTCGATCGTGCAGACCCGCCGCTACACCGACAGTGAAGCGAGCAAGCGCGAGGCCATCCGCTTTGCCTCCCTCGACTCGACCGTCGCGCTGATGTCGGCGCTCTTCATCAACAGCGCGATTCTCATCATGGCCGCGGCGGCGTTTCACGGCACCGGGCACGAGGACGTCGCCGACATCACCGACGCGTATCAGCTGCTGACGCCGCTGCTCGGGACGCAGGCCGCCGGGCTGCTCTTCGCCGTCGCGCTGCTGCTGTCGGGGCAGAACGCGACGCTGACCGGCACGCTTGCCGGTCAGATTGTGATGGAGGGCTTTCTCAACCTCCGGCTGCGACCGTGGCTGCGCCGGCTCATCACACGCCTCGTCGCCATTGTCCCCGCGATTGTCGTCATCATGTTGTACGGGGAGCGCGGCGCCGGCGCGCTGCTGGTGCTGAGCCAGGTGATCCTGAGCCTGCAGCTGCCGTTCGCGGTCTTCCCCCTGGTGACGTTCACGAGCGACCGGCGCAAGATGGGCGCGCTCGTCGCACCTGGATGGATGAAGGCGCTGGCCTGGCCGGTCGCGGTGATCATCGCCGCGCTCAACTTGTGGCTGCTCGCGCAGGTGTTTCTGGGACTCTGACGATGTACCGCAACATTCTGGTCGCGATCGAAAACTCGCGTGCCGACGAGACGATCATCGAGCACGTGACCGCGCTCGCGAAATTGACCGGGGCGTCGCTGCTGCTCGTGCACGTGGCCGACGGCTGGGCGGCGCGAAACTTCGAACAGCTCGAGCTGCGCGAGTCGGAGGAGATGCAGCAGGACCGCGCCTATCTCGAGGCGCTGGCCGAGCGTCTCACGGCGGCGGGTCTATCAATCCGCTGCAAGCTCGCGCTCGGCGATCCGGCGACGGAGCTGATCAAAGCCTCGCGCGAAGAAAACGTCGACCTGATCGCGATGTCGACCCACGGCCACAAGTTCCTCAGCGACCTCCTGCATGGGACGACGGCGGACAAGGTGAGGCACGAGGTTAGCGTGCCGGTTCTACTGCTCAGAGCCAAATAGGACGCGGGGGCATAGGCGCAGGCACAGGTGCGTCAGGTGCGCTGGGTGCGCCAGGTTCATTGGGTGCGAGGTGCCACAGGTGCGCTAGGTGCCACAGGTGCTCCAGGTGAGTGCGTGGGGTGCGGGTCTGGCGCCAGTGCACGCCTGTCGCACCGGCACCTGTCGCACCCACCTGAGCACCCGTCGCACCCATCGCAGCCCGTGCCCAGCCTTGAACCGCCTCTTCAAAGAGGCTATTCTAGCCATATGAAGAAGGCTAGTATCACGGAGGCCAAGAACGGGCTGAGCGCGTTGATCGATCGGGTGAAGCGCGGGGCGACCATCCTGATCGTCGATCGCGGCAGGCCGGTGGCCCGGCTGGAGCCGGTGAACGAGCTGGCGTCGGATGACGCGAGCCGACTGGATCGCCTGGTGCGCGATGGGCTCGTGCGGCCCGCCCGGGCGGCCACGTCGCGCGTGCTCGTCACCACGGCGCCGCCGAAGCCCGCCAAGGGCAGTTCCGTCGTTCGGGCGCTCCTCGACGAGCGGCGGGACAGCCGATGAAGTTCTGGGACGCCTCCGCAATCGTTCCTCTGCTGGTGGCGCAGGAGTCGACGGCGGCGGTGCAGGCGCTGGCCCGGGCCGATGAAGGGATGCTGGTCTGGTGGGCCAGTCAGGTGGAATGCGCGTCGGCGATTGCCCGGCTCGAACGCGACGGCGCGCTCGACGAAGTCTCCTCGGCTCAGGCCTTTGAGCGACTGCAGCTCGCCGTCAACGGATGGCACGAGGTCGAGGCGGGCGACGCCGTTCGGGAAGCCGCCGTCAGGTTCCTGCGCGTGCATCCGCTGCGGGCGGCCGACGCGCTTCAACTCGCGGCCGCATTCATCGCCGCGGATCGCCGGCCACCGTCCCTCGAGATCGTGACGCTCGACGAACGGTTGGCCAGCGCGGCGCGGAAGGAAGGGTTCATTCTCAACGAGGTGCGCTAGGTGCGTTGGGTGCGCTGGGTGCACTGGGTGCGGGTGCGACAGGTACGCCAGGTGCCACCGGTGCGATAGGTGCGCACTGGCACCGCGCACCTGCCGCACCCACCTGACGCACCCGTAGCACCTATCGCACCCATCGCACTCGCTTCCTCGACGAAGTTCGCGTTCTCAGCGCTGGTGTCGATCGTCGACTAAGAGCGCGGGCGGTCGGGTGTGGTCATTGGGCGGAAGGCGTCACCCGCCGCTCGTGCAAGTGCGGCGTCGAGCGTGACCAGTTCGATGTCGCGGGTGCGTGCCAGCCAGAGGTAGCTGGCGTCGTAGGCCGTGAGGCCAGTCTCAGCGGCCAGCGCGAACACCTCTGCGCCAGGTACCGGCGATCCGCGACGACCGGAAGCGCCAGTGCTGCCTGAAGGCTGAGGAAGACCTGAGGCAGGCTCGCGGGACGCTTCCGCGCTTTTTTCCACGCCAGGTTCGTCAGCTCGTAATCGAGCAGGCCGGGCGCGAGCAGCGTCTCGCCTTCCAGGTGGGCGACCAGCATCGGCCCTTCAGGCTCGCCGAACATGATCGCGCCGATCGCCGAGGCGTCAACGACGACGGCCATTCCGATCGGCTCGGATCATGGCTGCCGATTCCGACGGCGTACGCAACTCGAGGCGCCTGACGAGTGCCGCCAGATCCGTCACCGTGGTGACCGAGCTCGCCTCGGTGAGAATGGCCAGCAGTTCCCCTTGGAGCGACCGGTGATTGCGTGCGGCGCGGGCCTTGAGTCGGCGCGCGACATCCGCAGGGACGTTCTTCACGGACAAGGTGACCTGCAACATGGTTCCATTATAGATCCGAAATGGATCCCTTGGCAGGCCCGCCTTCGCGGCCGCAGGCCGCTTCGGCGAGGTCTCGCCGTAGCTCGCGGGCATCGCGGGCGAGCGGAGGCGGATGGGGCAGGTGGGCGGGGGGCAGGTGGGTGGTCACTACGGACGGACGGCGGCGACCAGCAGCGGATCGAGTCGCCAGGTCGTGTTCGCGCCCGCGGCGACCCACAACGAGCCGTGGGCGACGACAATCGCGCCGCCGCCTTCGCCCGTGAAGCGGACCGCGCGATTGGTCCGGGGATCGATGCGGACGATCGGCACGCCGGGCGCGCTGATCCAGACCGAGCCGGCGCCGGCCGCGATCTCACCGGCCCCGGCGGCCGCGGCGATCGGGATCGTCGCCACGACCTTGTTGCTGGCCGGATCGACGCGCGTGACGCTGCCGTCGCCGCGATTGAGCGTCCACACGCCGCCTTCGCCAACCGCGAGGCGGCCCGGCCTGGCACCAACCTCGATCGTTTCGACCGTCTCGTTGGTGTACGGGTCGATCCGCGTGAGTCGGTTGTTCTCTTCGCTCGTGACCCAGAGCGCTTTGTCTCCGGCCGCGACCGCGATCGGCGCCTTCGCGACGTAGACCTCGGCCACCGCGGCGTTGGTATCCGGATCAATCCGTGACAGGACGCCGCGTCGATGGGTCAGCACCCAGAGGCTGCCGACGCTCGATGCCAGACGGCCATCGGCGCTGGCGGCCTCAACGGCCACCTTCGCCGTCACCGCCTGCGTCTTCAGATCGAGCCGCGCGATCACCCGGTCGCCGCAGAGCGGGACCCATACGCTGCCGAACGCGACCTCGAGCGAGGCACACGGGCTGGCGCCGACCGCGATCGGCGTCGCCGCCTTGTTGGTCTTGACATCGATCTGCACCACGCCGCTGGTCCCGTCGATGGTCCACAGCCCAGCGTCCGAAGCGGCGGCGCCAGGCGCGAGCGTGACCGCGACGACGGCGTCGGGCGTCAGGCGCGCCGCGGGGATCTCCGCTGGAGGCCGCGGCGGAGCAGGGGCCGGCGCCGACGCGTTCTGGGCCACTGGTGCACTCTGGCCGCCGCACCACCACAGTGCCAAAACGAGCACCGCGCCGACCCCATTCTGCAATCGCATGTCGTGGCATCATACTTAACGCCCAATATCTTGAATACGTGGATGGTGGGACCGGCGTGGAGAGCCCGCCAACCGAGAAACTGAGGGGTTACGGGGCCCGATGCCGACCTGGGTTGTGACGCGCCGTCGTTCGTGCGGTTTGGTGGTCCTGGCTTTGCTGCCGCTTGGTGGGTGCCCTTGCGCGCGCCAGCCAGGCGCCGGCGGCACCCGGCGCCACCGCGCAAGCCGCGCCGCTCCCGCAGGGCCTCGAGCTTTTCGAGACCCGCATCCGGCCGCTGCTCGCCGCCAACTGCTACGCCTGTCACGGCGAATCGGCGATGGCCGGCCTCCGCGTCGATTCGCGCGAAGGCCTGCTCCGCGGCGGTCAGGCCGGTCCGGTCATCGTCCCCGGCGACCCGGACAAGAGCGCGCTGATCAAAGTCCTGCAGCACGCCGACGGCTTCCCGCGGATGCCGCGTGGCCGGGCCAAGCTGCAAGCCATCGACATCGAGGCGGTGGCCGAGTGGATTCGCGGCGGCGCGGTCTGGCCGGGTGCTGCTGAAACGCCGGTGGCCCCGCTCCCGTCGCACGAACGTGTCATCACCGCCGCCGAGCGCGCGTTCTGGGCGTTCCAACCGATTCGACAAGCGGCGCTGCCCGATGTCCGTGACGCGGCGTGGCCGCGCACCGATATCGATCGCTTCGTCCTCGCGCGGCTCGAGCGCGAAGCGCTCGCACCGGTTGGGCCGGCGAACAAGCTGACGTTGCTCCGCCGCGCCACCTTTGATTTGACCGGGCTTCCGCCGACGTCCGCGGAGGTCGACGCGTTTCTGGCCGACGAGTCGCCGGACGCGTTCGAGAAGGTCATCGATCGGCTGCTCGCGTCGCCACGTTACGGCGAAGCCTGGGCCCGCATGTGGCTCGACGTCGCGCGCTACGGCGAGGACGACTACCGCAGCCTCGACCCGATGGGGCGCGGTCTCAATCCCTATCCGAACGCGCATTTGTACCGCGACTGGGTGATCCGGGCCTTCAACGACGACCTGCCGTACGACCAGTTCGTCACCGCGCAGCTCGCGGCCGACCTGCTCGATGGGCCAGAGCGTCTGCGTCATCTGCCGGCGCTCGGCTTCCTGGGCCTCGGCCCCTGGTATTACGACAACGGTGCGGTCGAAATCATGCGCGCCGACGAGCGTCACGATCGGGTGGATGCGGTCAGCCGCGGCATGCTGGGCCTGACGGTGGGCTGCGCCCGCTGCCACGATCACAAGTACGACCCGATTCCGACGAAGGATTATTACTCGCTCGCCGGCGTGTTCCTGAACGCCGAGTATCACGAGTACCCGCTCGCGCCGAAGGCGGTCGTCGACGACTACAAGGCGAAGGAGAAGCAGCTCAAACAGAAGCGCGAGATGGTCGGCGAGTTCACCAACGTCGAGTCGCGGCAACTGGCCGAGACGCTCGCGTTCCAGTCGTCGCACTACATGAAAGCCGCGTGGCAGGTGATGGGCGAGCCGCGCAAGGACAAGCTCGAGATCATCAACAAGGAAAAGCTCGACTACGAGTTGTTCGATCGCTGGCTGCTGTTCCTGGCCAAGCGTCCCGTGCTCTATCCGTTCCTGAAGGACTGGCAGGCGCTCGTTGCCCGCGGCGGGACCGCGAAGGAAGCGGAGAAGCTGGCCACCGAGTTCCAGGAGTTGCTGGTCGGCGTCATTCTCGAGGCGCGCGAGGTCAAGAAGGAGAACGACATCATCCGGGCGCGGGCGCTGCCGACGAGCAAGCCCAAGGAGCCGGCGAACCTTCCCAACGAGTTCAAGACCAACGACGACTTCTGCCCCGGCTGCGGGCTCGAGCTGCGCAGCATGTCGGTCGAACGGACGGCGCTCTGGACCGACGTGTTCCTCGAGAATCAGGATCCGGACGCCGCTCCCGGCAGTCCATCCCGTCCGGGCCTGCTCCGCTTTACGGGTTGGGGCCTCGAGCAGCGGCTCGGCGACGATCGCCGCGCGCTGATCGAAGCGCTGCGCAAGGACATCGAGGCGATGGCGAAGGCGCTTCCACCGAAGTACGCCTACGTGCACGGCGTGCGCGATCTCGAGAAGCCCACCGATCTGCAGGTGCACGTGCGCGGCAACCCGTTGCGTCTCGGCGACAACGTGCCGCGTGGATTCCTCTCGGTGCTGAGTCCGGCCGAGCGGGTGACGTTCGCGAAGGGCAGCGGCCGGCTCGACCTCGCGAAGACGATTGCGGCCAGCCCACTCGCACTGCGCGTCATCGTCAACCGGGTATGGAGAGGCCACTTCGGCACCGGCCTCGTCAACACGCCGAGCAACTTCGGCCTCAACGGCGAGCGCCCCTCGCATCCCGAGCTGCTCGATTACCTGGCGCAGTACTTCGTCGATCACGGGATGTCGATCAAGGCGCTGCACCGCGAGATCATGCGGAGTGCGGTCTACCGGTTGAGCGCCGATCACCAGCCCGCCGCCTTCGCGAAGGACGGCGGCAACCGGCTGTATTGGCACATGAGCCGCAAGCGGCTGAGTGCCGAGCAGATTCGCGATTCAGTGCTCGCCGTGTCGGGTGTGCTCGACATCCCGCGTCGGCGGACCGTCGAAGCCGCTCACCCCCCTCAGCGCGCGGCGGACGATCTACGGCCGCGTCAGCCGCTACAAGCTCGACGAGTTCCTGCAGCTCTTCGACTTTCCGAGCCCGAGCCAGACCGCCGAACAGCGCTTTGCCACCAACGTTCCGCTGCAGCGGCTGTTCTTCATGAACAGCGACTTCATGCAGCAGCACGCCGAGCGCCTCGCCGAGCGCGTCGCCGACGAGCCCGACGATCGCGCCCGGATCGACAAGGCCTATCGCATCGTCTTCGGCCGCGCTCCGGCGGCGGACGAGCTCAAGGCCGGTCTCGATTTCCTGCAGGCCGAAGCATTCAAGCAACGAGAGGATCGCCTCGCCGAGGCAAAGAAGAGCAGCATGGTCAAACCCGGGGAAAAGCCCGGAGACAAACCCGGCACCACGCCGGCGATGAGCGGCGCGGCGGCGGCCGAGGAGAAACCGGCCGCACCAGCACCCGCCGCCGACCCTGCGGCCGACGACATGCCCCCGGCCGACGGCATGATGTCCGGCGTCACCCCCGGCGCGAAGCCCGCAGACGATGAGAAGAGCAAGATGCTGCCGATCACCATGTTCGGCCGCTACCTGAAGATCCTTCTGAGCTCGAACGAGTTCATCTTTGTGAGCTGACGATGTCGCACCGTGGCCAACCACCCGTCACTCGTCGCGAAGCGCTCTGCCGCATCGGCAGCGGCTTCGGCATGCTCGCGTTTGCCGGTCTCGTGTCCGACTCGCTGGCCGCCGCGTCGCGCGTGCAGCGCGCCAAGCCGATCGTCCTGAGCGGTGGCCTGCATCACCCGGCGCGGGCCAAGCACGTCATCTTCCTGTTCATGAACGGCGGGTTGTCGCAGGTTGACAGCTTCGACCCGAAGCCGATGCTCGACAAGTTCCACGGTCAGCCGCTGCCGGGCGGCACCGTCGCCACCGAACGAAAGACCGGCGCGCTCCTGCGGTCGCCGTTCACGTTCAAGAAATACGGCAAGAGCGGGCTCGAGGTCAGCGAGATCTTTCCGCACGTCGGGGCGTGCGCCGACGACATCTGCGTCATCCGCTCGATGCACACCGACATCCCCAATCACGAACCGTCGATGCTGATGATGAACACCGGCCATAGCCAGGTGGGTCGTCCGTCGATCGGCTCGTGGCTCACCTACGGCCTGGGGACCGACAACAAGAACCTCCCCGGCTACGTCGTCCTCTGCCCCGACGTGCCGACGACGGTCGGTCCGCCGCTGTGGAATAGCGCGTTTCTGCCAGCCGTGCATCAAGGCACCTACATCCCCAGCAAAGTCGAACGGCCCGATGCCATCGTCGGCAAGGACTTCGATCCCAAGAAGCTGGTGTCGTTCATCCACAACAAGGAGTTCACGCTGCCCGAGCAGCGGCGCGAGCTCGATCTGCTGGCGTCGCTCGACAAGATGCAGCGCGGCGCTGCGCCCGCCGATCCGCAGCTCGAGGCCGCCATCAGCGCGATGGAAACCGCCTACCGGATGCAGACCGAAGCGCCGGACGTGTTCGACATCCGCAAGGAGAGCAAGGCGACGCTCGAGCTGTACGGGCCGGGGAGCACCGCCCGCGGCTGCCTGATGGCAGTGCGGCTCGTCGAGCGCGGCGTGCGCATGGTGCAGGTGTACTACGCGAAGGGCGATCCCTGGGATGCCCATGCCGACATCCAGCAGCATCGGCGGAACGCGAAAGACTCGGATCAGCCGTTCGCCGCGGTGATCAAAGACCTGAAGTCACGCGGGCTGTTCAACGACACGCTCGTCGTCTGCGGGTCGGAGTTCGGCCGCACGCCGGTTGTTGAAGTCGGCGGGATGGCGGCGCAGCAGAGCGGTCGCGATCACAATCCGTTCGGGTTCAGCATGTGGCTTGCCGGCGGCGGCGTGAAGGGCGGCATGACCTACGGCGCCACTGATGACTTCGGCTTCAAGGCGATCGAGAAGCCGGTGCATGTGCACGATCTGCACGCGACGATCCTGCATCTAATGGGGATCGATCATAAGAAGCTGACCTATCAGTACAGCGGCCGCGACTTCCGGCTTGACGGACGTGGCGGGCAATGTGCTGCACGAGATCCTGTTAAGAAGGGATCAGGGATCAGGGATCAGGGATCAGGGGTCAGGGGGCAGGGCTCAGGGCGTAGGGCTCAGGGGGCGAGGGCAAGGGCCGCGGCACCTCTCACGAACGTCCGGTGTTCCATCCAGCACAGCGCCCGTCTCCTCGTCCTTCTACACTTGATGGTTGCTGCGGGCGCCGAAACTCTGCCTGCAGTCCCTCCTGGGGCGCGCGCACGATCGTGCGCGTCAACCAGAACCCTTGAAAGGGGCATTCATGAAGAGACTCTTGGCAATCGCCTCGCTGATGCTGGCCGTTGGCGCGGTGACGTTCGCGCAGGGCACTGTGGAGAAGGCCGTGATGGATCTGGAACGGCAGTGGGTCAAGGCGGCGTTGGCCAGTGATGGCGCCGCCCTGGCGCTGCTGCTTTCAGCGGATTTCGTCTCGGTTCAGGCTGACGGAACGATGCAGGCCAAGGCGGAGTATGTCGCGAACGCCGGCAAGAGCAAGTGGCAGAGCAACGACGTCAGCGACATGAAGGTCCAGGTTCACGGAGATACCGCAGTCGTCACCGGGGTGTGGACCGCGAAAGGTTCCGGCGGCACGGGACAACCGTTCGATGGGAAGGAACGGTTCGCCGACACGTGGGTCAAGATGAGCGACGGTAAGTGGCAGTGCGTCGCGAGCGCCAGCGCACCGATGAAATAACTACCGCAATCCAGCGCACGTGGTATTGCCCGCCGCATCGGTCGCGCAGACGCGGAACGGTGTGGCGGGCACGATGTCGTTAGGCCATTCCGCCCGCCACAAGTACTCGCCGTACCAGCGCATTGGCTGTTTCACGCGTTCCGGTCTTCGTCGTCCACTCCACCGCGACGCGTTTCCATTCAGTAGGCAAGGCTCGGGCTCTTGCGATCGTGGACGCGGGCGCGGACGTGGCGCGTGCCGTCGGCGAGGTCTGCGGCGCTGACCATCGTCACTGATGGCGGCGCGGTGTCGGGCGCAAGGCCGCGGCCCGCGAAAACGCGCTCGTCGATTGCCGTCTTGTGCTCGCCCTGGCCCTGCACCACGTCCATCCGCCCGTCGCCGTCGAGATCGGCGAGCGCGAGGCCGAGCGTGCCCGGGGTCTCGGTGCCGGAAAAGACGTCGAGCCGTGCGGTCAGCCGGCCGCGGCCGTCGTTGACAATCAGTCGATCGGGCCCGCTCAGCGATCCGACGACGAAGTCGGCGTCGCCGTCGGAGTCGTAGTCGAGGAAGGCCACCATGTTGTCGTCCTCGCCGACGTTGTGCGCCGGCGGCCACCAGGTGTCAGTCGCGTCGCGGAAGCGGCCCTTACCGTCGTTCCGGAAGACGTGCTCGCGCCTGCTCGATCCGTTCTCGCCGACAATCTCGCCGTCGTTCATTGTCACGAGATCGAGAAAGCCGTCGGCGTCGAGATCCATCGCCTCGAACTCGTAGTTGTTGGTGTACTGCGGGATCACGCGGGACTCGTCGGCGAACGTGCCGCGCCCGTCATTCCGGAAGAGGCTGCTGCCGCCGCAGCGCTTGCACGAGACGAGGATGTCGAGGTCGGCGTCGTTGTCGACATCCGCGAGCTCGAGATCCCACGAGAACCGCACCGCGAGGTCGGGCATGCGGGCGTCGGTGGCGTCGGTGAAGCGGCCGGCGCCATCGTTGAGCCACAGCCGGGTGCGGCCGCCGTCGTTGCTCATGTTGTTGCCGGGTCCCCAGTCGGCGAGGACGAGATCGAGATCGCCGTCGCCATCCACGTCGCCAGGCTCGAGATCGCCGACGCTGAGCGGCATGGCTGGGAAATGGGTCTGCGTCACCTCGGTGAAGCGGCCGCGCTCACGCTGCACGAACAGCCGGCTCTGCGTCTGGTAGGTCGTGCCGACGACGATGTCGATCAAGCCGTCGCCGGTCAGGTCGCGCGCCTTGACGACGCGCGCGAGGTCGGGGGTCGTGCCGAGGACTTGCTCGGTGGCTTCCGTAAAGCGAAAGCCGGGCCCGGTGTTGAGAAATACCTGGTTGGGTTCGGGTGCGCCCGGCGTGGAGTAGTCGCCGCCGTTCGCGAACAGGAGATCGGGGCGGCCGTCGCCGTTCAGATCGGCGATCTCGACCTTGTTGGTCCAGTATTTCGTCTGTCCGATCGCCGCCGCGGTGACGTCCTCCCACAGACGTCCAGCCGCACTCGCCGACGATGACTGCTGAAGCTCGCGGGTCGCAGTTCCCGCATGCGCCGTGTCAAGGAGCAGCGTCACGGCTGCAACCGCGAGAACCTGCCCCACCTGCCTCACCCGCCCCACCTGCCTGACCTGCCCCACCTGCCTTACCAGCCCCTTTCAGGCGTCGTAGTCGGCGTCGCCGGCTTCGCCGGCAGCTTCCGCTGCTGCAGATCGCGCTCGCGATCGATGTAGCGCTCGCCCTTGGTGATCCAGGACGCTGGCGGTGCGCCGGTCAGGTAGTGATCGAACCACTCGAAGATGCGGTGGTGATAGTCGACCTGATTGGCGCGCTTGCGCAGCCCGTGATCCTCGCCGCCGTATTGCAACATCACGACGTTGCGGCCGGCCCGGCGCGCGATGTTGTACAACGCCACGCCCTGGTGCCAGTGGACCGTGCCGTCGTTGTCGCCAAACATGACGAGGAGCGGCGTCGTCATGGCGTGCGCCTTGTAGACGGCGGAGTTGCGGATGTAGGCCTGCAGATCCTCGTAGAGCGGCACCTGCATGCGCTGCTGCCCGGTCTCGATGTGATCGGTCTCGGCGATGCCGCTCGACCAGTGGTGGTTGCCGTAGTTGCTGACGAGATCGGTGATCGGCGCGCCGGCCACCGCCGCCGCGAACGTCTGGGTGTGGGTCGCGAGAAAGACGGTGTCAAAACCGCCCCACGAGTGGCCGATGATTCCAACCTTCGAGGGATCCGCGACCCCCATCTGCACGACTCGTTGAACCGCCGGGATCACGGACTCGATGACGGAGAGCCCCGGGTCGCGCGGGCGAAACACGATGTCGGGCTCGAAATACGCGTAGCCCCGTGTGGTGAAGGCGGCGGCATTGTAGTAGGAGCGTTCGGATGGCACCGAGAATCCGTGCCGATTGTCCGACATGCGCTCATACATCAACACCACCATCGGGTACTTGCGACCCGGTTCATACCCGGCGGGATAGATTAATGTGCCCTGAAGGGCGAGTCCTGAGGCTGTCTTGTAGTCGATGGTCGCGGCGCGGCCCCACGCGTACTCGCTCATGAAAGGATTCGTCGCCGAGATCTGTTTGGCGTCGCTCAGTGCCGGACTGCCGACGAAATAGTCAGGCGAGTCGTCAAACGTTTGCACCACGTACGCGAACCGGTCCGCCCGCTTCGCCCTCGCGAGGCGATCGACGCGGCGGTCGAGCGAAACCAGCG
This sequence comes from uncultured Acidobacteriota bacterium, assembly GCA_963841895.1. Taxonomy (GTDB): domain Bacteria; phylum Acidobacteriota; class Vicinamibacteria; order Vicinamibacterales; family UBA2999; genus JACCSI01. The sequence goes on along the minus strand of CAWJEO010000031.1, from coordinate 30,091 downwards.
AGGTGACCGAAGTCGCTGACGGTGAGCCCGGTTCGACCCTTGCGTAGCCGGACTTCTTCGAGCGGACGCCAAAGGCAGATACCACGATTGGCTTGACTCCGATCGATGAACTCATCGTCGGGATCGAGTTGGGTATAGCGGTAGCGCGTCTCTCCGACAGCGCCGTTGGTGAGGCGTGTCGCGCCGCTGCCGTCGCTCTTGATCTCCCAGATGTCGAGCTTGTCGTATAGCAGCACGCTCGCGTCGTTGGCGGTCCACCCGGCGACACCGAACCACGGCTTCTGCGCAACCGTGGCATCGGACTCCTTGTCGACAAATGACGTGGCGATGCTGCCGGTGATGTTCATCTGCTTGCCCGTCTGCAGATCCATCGTCCAGTAATGGTCAGCCTTCAGGTAGAGGAGGTAGCGACCGCCCGGGCTCGACTGCAGATAGCGATCCTCGATTCGCGCGATCAGGTCCGAGCGCGTGCCGCTCTTCAGATCGACGGTCCACGCGTTGGCGACGACGCGCCCGATGCTGCGCTCCATGGCGAAGGCATCGGTGTCCACGACCAGTGCACGCGCCTGACGGCGAATGGGCGAGGCTTCCTGTCCGACCGTCTCGGCGATGCGCACGAGCCTGGCCTCGTCGACCCACCAGGCCGCGAGCATCGAGTCCTGCCGATCGCGCCGCGCGTCCAGCTTCTGCTTCGCCATCACGGTGGTGTCCTTGGGGTGCCACACCTGGACGTCGGGAAGCTCGTCTGCGTTGTCGCTGGTGGCAGTGACGCGCCGCGAGTCGCCGTTTGTCGAACGCGCCGGCTTCGTCAGCCACGGCCCGATGCCGACGTAGACGATCGTGCCGTCTTCGGACCAGCGCGGCGCACGAAAGCGGACGACGCGGAAATCGCCGGCCAGCCCGCTCTTCGCGGCGTCGAGCTCGCGTGCCGCGGCTGGCGTTCGCGTCGCGTCCTGCCACGCGAGCAGGACGTGGGTGGGTCCTTCGCGCGTGTCGTTGACCTGCGAACGCAGGACGGCGAGTGATGCGGATTCCTTGCGCCACGCGAGTCCGCTGTAGGTGGACGCCGACGAATCGAGCCCGCGGAGGGTTCCGGTTGCCGTGTCGTAGAGCTGAACGCCGTTGCCGACGCCGCCTTCGACGGTGATCGCGAAGGCGAGGAGCGTGCCCTTGTCCTGCCATGCGAGCTCTGACACCGATCCGAAGGTCGTATCGCGACCAGTGGCGAGCTCGCGAATCACGAGCGTCGTTCCGGGACTCACCGTTTCATCAGCCGATGCCGGCGGAGCGCCGCCGCCGGTACCGCCGGCCGGTTCCGGTGCGTAGCGGCGCATCGCGATATGCGTGCCCGACGGGCTGAACGAAAACGATTCGATCGCGTCAACGGTGGTTTCGCGGCCGGTCGCGAGCTCGAGGATGCCGAGCCGCTTGTGCAGCGGCTTCTTGTCCTTCCGCAGCTTGGCTTCCTGCTCTTCGGAGAAGCCGATCAGATAGGCGAGCCACCGCGAATCGTCCGAGAAGACAGGCAGCTCGCCGAAGGCGAGCGGTTTGGCCGTTCCGCCGTCGCTCGGCTGCACGCGCAGTTCGTTCTGCCGATTGGCGCGCGTGATGCCGTAGACGAGCCACTTTCCGTCGGGCGAGAGTGGCGTGCGCTGCGCTGCGAGCTGTTCCCAGCGGCCGTATTCCGCCGGCTCGAGCATTCGCTTCTGCTGCGCGGCCGGCGTCACGAACACCGACGTCGCCAGCACGGCGACAAGACACACAGGGGTGACTGCGGAACCCTTCATCGCGGACCCTCCAAGGCGTGGAGAGATGTTACGCCGCCCGCACCCCTGTGCACCGCACCCGTGCGCCGATTTTTTGCCACAATGTCCGCGTGCCGGCGTCAGAGACCGCGGCGCTTCTCAACAACCGCTACCGCATCCTGCGCCCGATTGGCCGCGGCGGCATGGGGGCCGTCTACGAAGCGATCGACCTGCGACTCCACAACACCGTCGCGGTGAAGGAGATGACGGCCGGCGGCGACGACGCCAATCGCGCGTTCGAGCGCGAAGCGCGGCTGCTCGCGGCCCTCCGCCACGCGGCGCTGCCCGTCGTCAGCGACTATTTCATCGAGCACGGCGCCCGCTACCTAGTGATGCAGTACATCGAAGGCGAAGATCTGGCGGCGCTCTACCGGCGGACCGGCCGTCAGGCGGAGGGCGACGTCGCCCGCTGGGGGGGTGCTGTGCTTCGCGCGCTGGTCTATCTCCACGATCACGCGCCTCCCATCATTCATCGCGACATCAAGCCGGCAAACATCAAGCTGACCCCGCGCGGCGAGATCGTCCTGCTGGATTTCGGCCTCGCCAAGGGTCGTCTCGACCACCACGAGACGCGAGTCGACCTCGACGAGCCGAGCATCTACGGATTCACGCCGGGTTACGCACCGCCCGAGCAGCTGGCCGGATCGGGGACCGACCCGCGCAGCGATCTCTACGCCCTGGGTGCCACGCTGTATCACCTCGCGGTCGGCGCGCCGCCGCCCACGGCGAACGATCGCATGGCGGCGGTGGCGACCGGGCGGCCGGACGTGTTGACGTCGACGACATCACTGTCGCCGCGCCTCGCTGCCGTGACCGGGCGTGCGCTCGCCCTCGATCCCGCGGCACGGTTTCAATCGGCCCGGGAGATGCTCGACGCGCTGGCCGGCGACGCGGCACCGCAGCCCGTTGACGTCCGGAGACCAGCGACACGGCTACGGCGTCTCGACGCGGCGGCGGCGAGCCAGGCCGAAGTCGGCCGTGAGATCGACCTTCTGGTGCAGGTACGGTTCAGCGATTCGCCGCGGCTCGGCCTCGAGGACTGGCCGACCAGGCGACGTCCGGCGCAGATTGAACAGGTGTCCGACTCGGTCCCCGTCGATTACCCAATCGATGCGGCGACGGGCCAGCGGCTGCCGGCGCGACTGCGCATCAAGCTCGTCGCGCCAGACTTCGATGTCCGCGGCGCAAGCGAACAGTTGATCGACGTGCCGCCGGATGAATACTCGAGACGGCTGGCGTTTCTCCTCGCGCCACGGCGGCTTGGCTACTGCCGCGTCAACATCGAGGTCTACGCCGCCGCAGATGCGGTGTTCCTCGGCAGCGTGGCGGTTGAAGCAGAGGCCCTCGCCGCCTTGACCGGCGAGTCGGATCGTCGCGTGGCAGAACTCGCCCTTGGCGTTGCCGCCATCCCTCCGGTGATCGATGGGATCGCGGCCGATGGGTCGTCAGACAAGACGACGCCGATGGACCATCGTGGGCCGCTCAACGTGCCGACGCTGTCGTGAGCCGTCTGGGGCGATCGCAAACGCCGGCCACCCGATGACGCCACGGTCGGAGCGCCCCCTCCCGCAACGGTCGCGGCGCATCGCGCAGTGGATGTACGGCGCGGGCTCTGCCGCGATGGTGCTCCTGGCGGTGATTGTGTGGCAGACCACGGGGTCGATGCCCACGAGCGCTCCGTCGCCGATGGTTGAGCAACCGGCAGCCACTGCACCCATGCCGACACGCAGCTGCGACTCCACCGGCCGCGTCGGCACCGGATCCACCGCCGCCCGGCCCGGCGATGTCCGGCGCGCCTTCGCCCCCGCCGGCGCCGGCGATGGAACCCCCGCGCCGCGCCCGCCCGGCGCTGTCGCAACCGCCGTACATCGCACCTCCGCCCGCGCCGCCCGCGTCGAAGATCACCACCACGGACCCCGCGCGCAGGCTGCCGACCGTAGGACGGTCCCTTCGTGCCGCCGATCGTGCCGGCCACGAGCTCAGCGCCATCGTGACGGCCTGAACCTAGCCACGACTCGTGACCATCGGGCGGCCGCGGGTTCGCGGCGGCCCGCTTCGTTGACACTGCGGCTCGGTTCCAACCAGTCGTCAGCCGCTGTGACGATGGCCATCGACGCCGCGCGACAGCAGGCTGAGCCGCGGCAGGTGTCGAGTACGCAGCGTCGTTGGGACGGCACCAGTTGATGCCGAAGGGAACCTCGGGACCGACTCGTGTCGCCCGGCACGTCGACACACAACTTCTGGCTCGAGTTCGCCGTGCCCGAGGCCGTCGTCGGCCCGATCCGCGATTCGCGTGGCTTCTGCGCCCGGTGCGCCGCGCTTTCCGGATCTGTTCGACTGTCGCTGCCCCTCCGCTGACCCCGCCGGAATCGCTCGCAGGAGGGTCGCGCACGGCAGTGACTACTCCCAGTCGATCCCTGGCGCGCGGTAGAAGTTCACGCCGAGCGCCGTCAACCGGGCCCGTGCGACCCGAGCCGGCGTCGGAACGCCTCCCAGTTGCGCGCTCGGCCGCCGACCACGCCACCTCCGCGATCGCGATCAGACGCGGGAACGCCAGGAACTCGACGTCGTCCATCGTTGCCGCCGTCTCCGACCAGAGCGGCGCTTCGACCCCGGCGAGCCGCGATTCGGGGACGCCGGGAGCGACCGTCGCCGGATCCCAGTCGTACGCGGTGCGAATGCCGATCTGCCCGGCCCACTGCAGGCCGATGGGCGTCGTGGCGTCGTACTTCATGTCGAGATAGGCGCGGTTGGCGATCGACATGATCACGGCCGCGCCCTGAGCGACTGCCTGCGTCGGTTCGGTCTTGGGCCGCCAGTGCTGGATGAGCGTCGTCGGCAGGAGCTTCGCCGGCGCGATCTCATCCCAGCCAATCATCTGCTTGCCGTGCGACGAGACGATGGTCTGCACGCGCTCGATGAAGCGGACGTACTGCTCGGGCGTCAGCGTCTTCACCTCGTCCCCGCCGATGTGGACCCAGGGGCCGGGGGTCATCGCCGCCAGCTCGCGCACGACGTCGTCGATGAAGGTGTAGGTGATCTCTTTGTCCACGCAGAGCGCGCTGAACCCCACTTCGATCCCGGTAAAGGCCGGCCTGGCGACGCCATCGCAGTTGAGTTCCGCGTACGAGGCGAGCGCGGCGTTGGTGTGGCCGGGCATGTCGATCTCCGGCACGATGGTCACCAACCGATCGGCCGCGTAGCGGACGATGTCGGCGTATTGCTCCTGCGTGTAGAACCCACCCTCAGTGCCGCCGACTTCGGAGAGCCCGCCGCGCGCCGTGAGATCGGGCCACTTGCGGATCTCGATGCGCCAGCCTTGATCGTCGGACAGGTGCAGGTGCAGCCGGTTCAGCTTGTAGAGCGCCATCAGATCGACGTATCGCTTGACCTCGCTCACCGTGAAGAAATGGCGCGAGACGTCGAGCATGGCGCCGCGCCACCCGAATCGCGGCTCGTCGACGATGCGGCCGACGGGCGCGGTCACCGGGCGGGTCTTGTCCGGGCGGACCGCTTCGTATTCGACGAAGGCGGGAAGCAGCTGTCGAAAGGACTGGACGCCGTAGAACAGGCCGGCGGCGTCGCGCGCGCGAATCGTGACGGCGTCCGGGGCGACGACGAGCTCGTATCCTTCGGCCCCGCCGGGCGCGGCGGCGTCGACGACAAGGGCGATCGCGGCTGGCGGCGACGTGCCGTCGCTCACCACGCGCGGCGGCTGTGGCGCCGCGGCAATGCCAATAATCTGTGCGAGGTAGTTCGCCACCCATGTCGCCCGCGCGTTGCCGGCCGACACGGTGATAGTGGTGTCGGCGGTGATGGCGAAGCGCGCGTCGCCTCCGGGCTCGACGAGCTGTGGTCGCGGAATCACGAGGTCGAACGACGAAGGCATGGGGCGCGGTCCTGGCGTGGGTGGCCGTCCGCGCCGCGCACGCCGAGAGGGCCACGCTGGCGACGAGGAGGACGGCCGTCGCTCGAATCATCGCGTGGAATCTTACTCGCGCTTCGCGCATCGCACCTGCGACACCCGTGCACCCGTGCACCGCACCGATCGCACCGTCCCTGCGCACCCTCGCACCCGATCATTGACATCGCCCGCCCTTCCGCCGTCTCATCAGGAATGAGCTTGGCAACCATCGCGCGGCTACTGGCGTTCCTGCTCGTCGTCGGCGTCGATGCGGCCGGCGCGCAAACGCGCGTCATGATCGGCGGGCCGCCGGCCCCCGGCCAGACCGTCAGGTTGCGCATGACGCAGGAGATGGATTTCGAGCTCAAGCCGGTCGGCGACGTGCCGCCGCCGGGAATGCCCAAAGAGGGCATTCGCTCGAAGGGCAAGAGCCTGCTGCTGCTCAAGCAGCAGGTCGGCGACCGCGACGCCGACGGACGGCTCCGTCTCGATCTCACCTACGAAGAGGTCTCGCAGGAGTTGAGCGTCAACGACATGCCGCTGCCGATTCCGCCGGCCAGCTTACGACATCCTGCGCGGCAAGATTGTGACGATGTGGCTCGGGCCGAAGAACGATGTCGTCGACGTCACGGCACCGGAGAACTTTCCGATTCCTCCCGATCAGTTGAAGCAGTTTCTCGGCCCGCTCGTCGCGTCGCTGCCGCACCAGGAGATGAGCGTCGGCGAAAGCGTCACGTTGCCGTTCGCGATGCCGCTGCCGATCCCGACGCCGGCCGGCAGTGCCGCGCCGGTGCTCACCGGCCAGACCAAAACGACCCTTTCGAAGCTGACGCCCGAGAACGGCGACCAGATCGCCACCCTCGACCAGACGATCGAGGTCGCCCTCGACAACACCAACGAGACCTCCGCCGGCAGCCGGGTGCGGATGAACGTGAAGATCGCTGGCGGCGGCACCACCGACACCTTCGTCCGCGGCGGCCTGGTCAAGTCGAACAAGACCGAAGCGACGATGTCGGGTCAGTTCTCGCCGTCCAAGGACGGCCCGACGTTAAAGCTGACGGGGACGCTGATCATGAAGGTGGAGAGGGTCGAGTAACAGGTGCGATGGGTGCGGCAGGTGCGACAGGTGCGACAGGTGCGGTGCGGTGCACAGGTGCGACGGGTGCGGTGCACAGGTGCGACCGGTGCGGTGCACAGGTGCGACCGTGCGGCAGGTGCGCGGTCGGCTCCTGTGCGCCGGGTGCCTCGCACCCGTGTACCGCACCGCACCTGTCGCACCAGACGCACCTGTCGCACCTGTCGCACCCGAACATATAATCCCCCTCCATGTCTGCCACCCGGGTGTTTCTCGTGCGCCACGGCGCGACGCAGCTGACTTCGGAGAACCGCTTCTCCGGCGCGATCGGCGTCGAACTGTCCGACGAAGGACGCTGGCAGGTTGCCCGACTCGGTGAACGACTCCAGAGCGAGAGCGTGACCGCGATCTACAGCAGTCCGCTCTCACGGACGATGGACACCGCGCGGATCATCGCCGGCCCCAGCAACCTCGAGATTCGCCAGCGCGACGGGCTGCGCGAGATCAGTCACGGCCGGTGGGAAGGGCTGACCCGCGCCGAGGTCGAGGATCGGTTCGTCGGCGAATACGAAGCGTGGGAAGAGGATCCGTTTACCTTCGCACCCGAGGGCGGCGAATCAGGGGTCGCCGTCCTGGCGCGCGCACTGCCGGTGATGCGCGAGATCGTCTCGCACCACCCGGGCGAGAAAGTGATCGTCGTCTCCCACAAGGCGACAATCCGGCTGCTCCTCAGCAGCCTGCTCGGCATCGACGCCCGCGGCTATCGCGATCGCCTCGACCAGGCGCCGGCGTCGCTCAACGTCATCGACTTCAAGGATCCGGTGCGCGCCCGGCTCATGCTCTACAACGATACCTCGCACTACGCCAACCAGACCCGGCCGGCACGAGCGAGAGTCTCTCGCGATGGTGGGATAAGAAGGACTGATGCTTGTCAGTTTCCAGTTTCCAGTGACCAGTTCAAAAGGTCCCTTGGACGGATTCACCGCGGAGGCGAATTCCCGCAACCACGCCCTTTGAACTGGCAACTGGAACTGGAAACTGGGAACCTTACGTCTCTGTCTCTGTCTCTGCCGCTGACTCTGTCTCAGTCTCTGTCTCTGGCGGACCCGCATCGGACCCGATCTGCTGTTCGACGGCGAGCAGCGCCAGTTCCACGCGATTCGCGACATTCAGCTTGCGGAAAATCCGGCGCAGATGATTTTTCACCGTCTGCTCGCCCATCGTCAGGTCGGAGGCGATGTCCTTGTTGCTCGCGCCGCGGGCGACACGGCGGACGATGTCGACCTCGCGCGGGGTGAGCGAGAGCGAGCCGCCGCCGGCGGGGGCGCGGATGCCGCCGATCAGGGCGTTGACGCTCTCGACCCCGATCCAGTGCTCACCCTTCATCACCTGGCGGATGCACTCCGGCAGCACGTCGGTCGCGGTGTGCTTGAGCACCACGCCCCACGCGCCGTGGAGCAGCGCGTGCTGGATCTCCGGTTCGGACATCGCCGCCGTCAGGATGATGGCGCGGGTACCGTGCGCGCCGCGTGAATGCGGCGAACGACGTCGAGCCCGTTCAGCCGCGGCAGGTTGTGATCGATCAAAAGGATATCGGGCCGCAGGCTGGTGACGACTTCGACCGCCGACTCGCTGTCGCCGGCTTCGCCGACGACGGAGAAGCCATCCTGCTGCAAGAGCAGCGTCCGGACGCCGAGCCGGAAGATGGGATGATCGTCGGCGATGGTAATGCGAATAGAGCCCGTCGGGCGCATCAGGAGGCGTCGGCTGCGGGTCGGTTTGCGTCAGGCAGCGCCGGCATCTTACAGGTTTGTCGTTTAGTACGAAAGCGTAAAGCTCTACACGAAAGTTCGCGCACGCCAGCGCAGCATTGCTCTATCCTTCGCGAGTTACATCTGCGACACTACGCGTGGGAATGCCACAGCAGGAGTTCTATCCAAGGGCCCCGCGCCTGCCCTTGCGAGCACCGCTGACGGTTCGGACCTCACCTTCAACGCCATGGGCTGAAGGGTGGACGGTGAACATCAGCCGATCCGGCGTGTTATTCGCGATCGATGGCGCCGGGGTCCCCGATGGGGACATCGAATTCGTGATCAGCCTTTCGCGCGGAGCGCTCCAGGGGCCGGGCGTGCCGCTTCTTCCCGATTTGCACTGCCGCGGCCGCATCGTCCGCGTCTCGACCGGACCCGAGGGCGAATCGATTGTCGCGGCGTCGATCCGGCGGCAGTCGCTACGCCGCGTTGACGGCCCGACCGGCCGCGCGAAAACTACCGCGCCGCAAGATCCGCCGGCTTCTCCCCCGACTCCGTAAGCTGGTGCTCCATCGCGTGCACCGCCAGCTCCACGCGATTCGCCACCCTGAGCTTCGCGAAGATCCGCCGCAGGTGATTCTTGACGGTCTGCTCGCCGAGCCCGAGCTGCCAGGCGATGTCCTTGTTGCTCGCGCCTTTGATCACCGCGCTGACGATATCGCGCTCGCGATGCGACAGCACGGACGATTCCTCGCGGGAGGACGGGTTGCGCATCGCATCGATGAGATCGCCGACACAGTCGCGGCCGATCCAGTACTCGCCGTTCATGATCTGACGGACGCACTTCACGAGCAGATCGCTGGCGAGATGCTTCAGCAGCACGCCTTGCGCGCCGCGCATCAGCGCGGTCCGTAGATCGGCGCGATCGATCGCCGCCGTGACGATGACGGTGCGCGTCGGCAGGTCCATCGCCACCATGCGGCGGAGCACCTCGAGGCCGTGGATCCCGCCGAGCGCCAGATCGAGCAGCAGGACATCGGGGCGATGCTTCTGCAGCACGGCCAGCGCTTCTTCGCCATCGTCGGCATCGCCGACAACCTCGAAGCCCGGCTCGCGGCCGAGCAGGGCGCGGACCCCGAGCGTGAACAGCGGGTGGCCATCGGCCACAACGATACGAATCGGCGACTGCGTCATACACGCTCTCCCCTTGAGCGTTCCGTCAGCCTCGAACTCGGTACCAACGAAAGGGGGTCATATTAGCACTAATGGGCGCATCAAGCCCAAGTATTTAAGTACCCTTCGTACCTTTGGGTCTTGGCCAAGCCAGGTGGGCAGTATCAAAGATTGGGCCGGACGTTACCAACGCTGTTCTCGGGCCTTCGGCGCCGGGCGTAGAGTGGAGAATCTGTGGCCGAGGCCAACTCTTCCGCCGATTCGAAGCGGGCGCAGGATCCCTCGGTCTGGGTCCCGCGGGCCACGCGATTGCGAGTAGGTGCTCCAGTCGTGTACCGGTCGATTTTCGATGAAGGCTGGAAGGCGGGGTCGACGATTGATATCAGCCGGACCGGTGTGCTGTTCCGCCCGGCCGGCCCGGAAGTCCCCGTGGGAACCGATCTGCAGCTGGTGATCTACCTGTCTCGCGCTCCCCTCGAAGTGGACGGCGCGGCGCTGCCGGCTCCCGATTTGTACTGCGGTGGACGGGTCGCCCGAACGGCGGAGGCCGACGGGCAGCCAGCGGTGGCGATGCAGATTGATTTCGAGTGGGCGGAGGCGCCTCCGGGGCGCCTCTGGGAGACGGGCTTCGATGCCTGACTGACGCCGCGACTACCCCAGATCGCAGGTGTTCCCGACAGAATTCTGTAAGGCCGGGCCCCGGCCGAGCTCCCCCCGGCCGGTCCCGTAGTTTCGGCTTTCGCCTTTCAGCTCTCAGCTCTCGGCTCTCCGCCCTGAGCCCCCTCCGCACTCGGCACTCGGCAACTCCGCACTCGCAACTCCGCACTCAGCACCGCACTCCGCACGCCGCCCAACGCACCGCACCAGGAACGGGGAACGGAACAGGAACCAAGTCCTTAGTGCTATTGAGTACCTTCGTGTCGCTTCACAAGTTCCAAAGATTACCTTAGAAGTTACCAATTACCGCTCGCCAAGGCTCATCCATTGCCCCAAACTGCTGAGTCGTGGCTACTGACAAATCCGGCAACGAACTGACAGTTTCGTCACGGCTAGCCGACCCATCCGCCTGGACCCGGCGCGCGACCCGGCTGACCGTTGGCGCCCCCATCGCCTATCGCTCGGCCACGACGGATCAGTGGTTCCGCGGCTCGATGCTCGACATCAGCCGCTCCGGAGTGCTTTTCGTTCCGGACGATACGGCTGTGCCGGATCCGGACCTGCGTCTGGTCATTTTCCTTTCGCGTGCGGCGCTCGAAGCCGGCGGCGTGAAGGGACTCTGGCCCGACCTCTACTGCGGCGGCCCGGTCATGCGGGCGGTGCTGCTCGCCAACGGCCGCTGGGCCGTGGCGGTTCGCTTCGACCAGGAGTGGGCCGCGCAACCCGACGACCTCGACGACGACGAGGCCGACCAGATCCACCAGTAGGCGACTGCCAATCTCGATTGCACGTTTGAACGCGACTGAGGCGGGCGCTTCCCCCGGCGCCCATTGAAGAAGAGGCACCTTTGAAGAACATCACGTGGTCTGGCCGCATCATCCTCTCCCTGCTGTTCGCAGCTGCGGGTTCGGGTCTGCTGCTGCGCGCACAGAATCCGCAGCAGGTCGGCACCTTCGCGCCGATGGCGTTTGCCGATCAACGGAGCCATGCCGCGTCGGCGACGCTCGCCGACGGCCGCACGCTTATCGCCGGCGGCTTCGACGCTGACGGCAACGCGACGACGGGCATCGTCGCCTTCAACCCCGAGGACGGATCGATTGCGGCGGTGGGCGAGTTGCCGGCGCCGCGCGTCGGTCACAGCGCGACCGCGTTGAAAGACGGCCGCGTGCTGATCGCCGGCGGCTTGGTAGAGGGCGCGGCGTCGGCGAGCCTCGCGATCTTCAATCCCGCTGATGGCACGACCACGGCTCTTGACGCGGTGCTGACCTCAGCGCGATCCGGCCACGCTGCCGCGCGTCTTGCCGATGGCACCGTGCTCATCGCCGGCGGCTCGGATGGCAGCGTCGCGCTGGCGACGAGCGACATCTTCGATCCGGAGACCGGTGCGGTTGCGGCGACCGGCGCAATGAACGCGGTGCGTGCTGGCGCGTCGGCCACGCTCCTCATCGACAACCGCGTGCTGGTTGCGGGCGGCAACAACGGCGCCGAGGATCTGTTGACCGCGGAAATCTATTACCCGTTCGCGGGCACGTGGGAGTCCACCACGACGAATCTGAGCGTCGTGCGCAGCGGCCACGCCGCGGTGCTGCTGCCGTGGAACGGGAGCGTCCTGATCGCGGGCGGTCAACGACCTCGAACGGCGTCACGACAGCAGTGGCCACGCCGATCTCTTTCTGCCAGCGCAGTTCCCTGATCCCTATTCGTACGGCATGGGCACGTTCGTCACGACCGCGCCGAACGACATGAGCGTCGCGCGCCCGGGCGCCTACGGCGGCCCGTACGGCGACAACGGCTACGCCTTCGTCGCCGGCGGCGCAGCCGACGCCGAGCGCTATCGCTTCGCGACGATCAAGACCGACAAGGACGACTACGCGCCGGGCGAGTTTGCGGTAATCACCGGATCAGGCTGGCAACCGAATGAAACCGTCACGCTGTTGTTCCAGGAAGACCCGGCAGTGCATGACGACTACGTGCTGACGGTGCTGGCTGATGCGCGAGGGTAATTTCGAACTTCCGCGATTGGGCGCCCGAAGAGCACGACTTGAACGTGCGGTTCTATCTGATGGCGTGGGACTCGCGATCACGTGGCGCAGATAACCTTTACAGATGCGAATCCGCAGCTTATTACGGTCGCGGCCGCGACGAGCGCTATCCGTCACGCAGGGTTCGACTGCGAACTACGGCAACCAGATTCATTGACTGTCGGCGGCAACGACAATCCGAATGCACTATCAATCTTTCTCGGCTCCGACGTTCCCGCGTCTGGCCGGCCGGCGCGAGTCCTGTGCGGATTTGCACCGAACCTCGGTGACCGCAACTGGCGGCTCTTCACGATTAATCCGACCTTCAGTTCGTGACTATCAGACGGCCGCGACCCTGCCCGCGAACACCTACACGTTTACAGTGTCCGCAGGAACGAAGACGCGGCGCCGGTTGCCAGGGGCCTGGTCCGAAGCATCACCAATACGCATCACACTCGGTCGTCAGTTCGCAGCGACGGTCAACACGACGACCGCCGTGCTAACGCCATCGCGACGTATGGCGACACCGTCCGTGACGCTGAACGCGACCGTCACGCCAGCGAGCGGCCCGGCGATCAATTCCGGTAGCGTCACCTTCACCGTCAAGCAAGGCCTCACGACGATTGGCGTCGCGACCACGGATACCAGCGTCGTCGCTGGCGCCGCAAGCGTCAGCTATCTGCTGCCAGCCGGAACCGCAGCGGCAGGCTACACCATTGAGGCGGCGTACACGCCCGGGGCCGGTTTCAACCCGAGCTCCGGAACAGGCACCCTCACGATCGGCAAGCGTCTGGCGACGTGGACGACGAACCCGGCGAGCAAGACCTACGGCGACGCGGATCCGGTTCCGCTGACGACGGGGAGCGGCAACTTCCTGGCGGCCGACAACGTGACGGCGACCTACAGCCGGGTGGCAGGAGAGAATGCGAGCCCGCCGACCTATCACATCACCGCGACGCTGAATGCGACGCCGCTCAGCGCGCTCGATAACTACACCATCACGAACGATGGCGCGGAGTTCACGATCAACAAGCGGCTGGCGACGTGGACGACCAATCCAGCGAGCAAGACCTACGGTGATCCAGACCCGGTGTCGCTCACGACCGGATCCGGGAGCAACTTCGTCGTCGCAGATGGCGTCACCGCGACCTATAGCCGCGTGCCCGGCGAGACCGTGGCTGCCGGTCCGTATCACATCACGGCGACGCTGAGTGCAACGCCGCTGGCCGCCCTCGACAACTACATCATCACGAACGATGGCGCGGAGTTCACCATCAACAAGCGCCTGGCGAACTGGACGACGAACCCGGCCGCAAGACCTACGGCGATCCGGACCCGAGTCCGTTGACGACCGGCAGCGGCAGTAACTTCGTGGCCGCCGACAGCGTGACGGCGAGCTACACGCGCGTCGCCGGCGACAATGCGAGCCCGCCGACGTATCACATCACCGCGACGCTGAGCGCGACGCCGCTGGCCGCCCTCGACAACTACATCATCACCAACGATGGCGCGGAGTTCACGATCAACAAGCGGCTCGCGACGTGGACGACGAATCCTGCCGCGAAGACCTACGGCGACGCGGACCCAACTCCATTGACGACGGGCAGCGGCAGCGACTTCGTGGCCGCTGACAACGTGACGGCGAGCTACACCCGAGTGGCCGGCGAGAATGCGAGCCCGCCGACGTATCACATCACGGCGACGCTGAGTGCGACGCCGCTGGCTGCCCTCGACAACTACATCATCACCAACGATGGCGCGGAGTTCACGATCAATAAGCGCCTGGCGACATGGACGACGAACCCGGCGAGCAAGACCTATGGGGAGGCCGACCCCGTGGGCTTAACAGACGGAAGCGGCAGCAACTTCGTGCTGGCCGACAACGTGACGGCGACGTACACGCGCGTGGCCGGCGAAACTGCGAGCCCGCCCACGTATCACATCACCGCAACGCTGAGTGCGACGCCGCTGGCCGCCCTCGACAACTACATCATCACCAACGATGGCGCGGAGTTCACGATCAACAAGCGCCTGGCGACATGGACGACGAACCCGGCGAGCAAGACCTATGGGGAGGCCGACCCCGTGGGCTTAACGACCGGAAGCGGCAGCAACTTCGTGCCGACCGACAACGTGACGGCGACGTACACGCGCGTGGCCGGCGACACTGCGAGCCCGCCCACGTATCACATCACCGCAACGCTGAGCGCGACGCCGCTGGCGGCCCTCGACAACTACATCATCACCAACGACGGCGCGGAGTTCACGATCAACAAGCGCCTCGCCACCTGGACGACGAATCCCAGCGGCAAGACCTACGGCGACTCCGATCCGAGCCCGTTGACCACGGGAAGCGGCAGCAACTTCCTGGCGGCGGACAACGTGACCGCGACCTATATCCGCGCGGCGGGTGAAACGGTGGCGAGCGGCCCGTATCAGATCACCGCGACGCTGGGCCCGGCTGGCGTGCTCGGGAACTACATCATCACTAACGACGGCGCCAACTTCACGATCGCGCCGCGGGCGGCGACGGTCAAGGCTGACAACCAGTCGAAGACCTTTGGCGAAGTGAATCCCACGCTGACCGCAACCGTGGCAGGGACGGTCAACGGCGATGTGCTGAACTACACATTGGCCACCACGGCAAGCCAGTTCTCGCTGGTCAGCCCGCCAACCTACCCAATCACCGTCACGCTCGGCAGCAACCCGAACTATGTGGTCACGCCGACGAACGGAAGCCTCACGGTGCTGACGGCCTGCAGCGCGTTCAACGGCTTCCTCTCGCCGATTGGCGGAGCAGTCGAGAACCTCACCGGCGGCACCTTCAACGACCCGGTCCGCGCCTTCAAGTTGAACAGCACCATTCCGGTGAAGTTCAGCGCGACCTGCTACAACGCGCCTTTGCTGACTGGAATTCACACGCTGAAGGCCGTCAAGTACAGCGACTCGAATACCGCTGATTCGGAGGTCGTCGCGGTTGCCACCGACGCGGCAACGAGCGGGAACCAGTTTCGGCTGAGTGGTTCGGAATGGCATTTCAACCTCGCGACCAAGGCGCTCGGCAACGCCGCGCGAGGGATCTGGCTGCTTGAGGCGACGCTGTTTGACGGGAGCAAGTACACCGTCTGGATCGAGATCAAGAAGTAACGATTTGCTGACCCGGGCGCCGGCCGACCTCCACCCGGTCGGCGCCTTCTTTCGCCATCATCCACGGCCCCTCCGAGTCGCTCCACGTCCCCGCCTCGGAGGGGCCGTTCGTTTTTGTCGGCCCCACCGTCAACTTTTCGCGGCCGTTGCCGATATCCCGGTAACGGTGACCCAGCCGCTCAGCCGACGTTTCGGGGCCCGCGAACCGCGTCTCTGGGTTCGGCGCGCGACTCGCTCGTCCGTCAGCGTTCCGCTCGCCTATCGCCGGGTCGCCTTCGACCATTGGTTCCGCGGCGAGCTCGTGAACATCAGCCGCAGCGGCGCCCTCTTCCTCGCGGATGACGCCCTCGTCCCGGAAACCGACGCCGCCATCGTCATTTTCCTGGCCCGCGCCGCGCTGTCGGAAACCGGCGGCCCCGGGCAGTGGCCCGACGGCTACTCGCGCGGGACCATCGCCCGGATCAAACAGCTCACCAACGGCCGCCACGTCATTGCCGTGCGCTTCGACGCCGAGTGGACGCCGACGCCGCCGGATGCGGAAGAGCCGGAACCCGAGCCGACCGACGCCCCCATGAACTGAGCGGCGTCGCGGACGCCGACGGCAGCCAGGCTCCATTGCCGTGTGGCGCGTCAGTCGGATCCACCTCCGCCTCCGCCACCCCCGCCGCCGGAGTCGCCGCCACCCGAGTCGCCTCCGCTCGAATCGCCGCCGCTGCCAGAGTCGCTCCAGCTCGCACTCGCGCCGGCGCCGCCTGAATCGCCGACGCCGAAGCTCTCGACGCTGCTCGACGTCGATCCGCTGTCAGTCCATGAGGACCAGGACGCCCAGACGGCGCCGTCGGACCCCGACTGCGCCGCCCGCCGCCTGCGCCGCCGCGTGCGCGGCCGCCACCGACCTCCGATGACGAATCCGAGCACGACCATGAAAACGCTCACGATGAGGTCGAACGCGCTGATGCTGCTGACGACGGCCGCGCCGGCAATGAACACGAGAGCGCCGATCGTGATCCACTGGATCCAGAGCGCGCCGATCCCCACTCCCGCGACGAACGCGCCGATGGCCAGTATGAGGACGAACATCCCGCTCAAGTGCGTGGATGTTATAGTGACCCAGAGGTCTACGGTCTACGGCCTACCGTCGACTGTTGACCGGCGACCGTTAGCCTCTCGCATTGTCCGCAGCCGACTCGACGGCCGTCACCCCGCCACCCGCACATGGCCGCCAAGCCCACGCCCAGCCGGTCGCTCTTCGTCGTCCGCGTGAAAGACGCGGACAGCAAGGACGTGGCGCGGCAGCTGACCGGCGTCGGGTCGCTCGAAGAAGTCAAGGGACGCTCCGATGTGCGGCTGCTCCGCGTCGGCGAGGATGCGAGCGACGCCCGCGATGCCTGGCAGAAGGCGCAACGGGCCGCCGGGCCCGGCGCGCCGGTGCAGCCCGTGCTGCTCGATCAGGATGGCAAGAAACAGCTGCCGACCGGTGAAGTCACCGTCCGATTCAGATCCGCGCTCTCCGACGCCGATGTCGAGGCGTTTGCGCGCGCGCACGGGCTGCGGCTCGTGCGACGCAACGAGTTCGCGCCGGAGCAGGCGGTCTTCGATGTCGTCGGGGCGACCCGATACCTGCCGGACGTCGTCGACGAGCTGAGCGAGTCGAAGGACGCGCGCCAGGCGTGGGCGAACACGCTCGCCTCGTACGAGCGGCTGTAGCGGTCGACGATCGGTCGGCTTCCTTGCCTACGCAATCGCCGCGGCAACCGCCTTGCCGGCGTTGATGCGGCCAAATCCAAAGTCGATGCTGTGACCGTTGGCATCGTAGCCCGTGCCGATTTTGTCGGCCGTGGACGTCAGCATGTTGCGCACCTCGACGGCGGTGAGCTCGCTGTTGGCTGACAGCATCAGCGCGGCAACGCCGGCGACGAGAGGGGTGGCCGACGAGGTACCGCCGAAGCTGTTGGTGTGCTGGCCGTTCGTGCCCCCGGCCGCGGCTGTGCCGGTGTTGAAGCCGCGATTGGGCAGCGACACGTCGGTTGTGAAGATGCCGCGGATCCCGCCGCTCGACGGCGCGCACATCGCGAGCTCAGGCCCGACGTTCGAATAGTTGGCGCGCGCCGCGGCGTCGGTTGACGCCGCGATGGCAATGGCATTCGGATCGCGAGCGGGGAAGGTCACCGGCCTGCCGAAGCCGTTGCCCGCGGCGACGAACACCGGCACGCCCTGACCGTTCCGCGCCGCGGCCACGTCCTCGAGCGCCAGCTCGATGTCCGGGCTTACCGGGCCCGACCACGAGCACGACAGCACGTGCGCGATGCCGGCCGCGTGGCGAATCGCATTGGCGACATGCTCGGCCGGCGCCAGGTCGTCGGCGTGGAACACCTTCACCGGCAGGATGGTGCACTTCGGCGCGGCGCCGTGCGAGCCGCTGTTCTTGCCGGCCGCGGCGATGACACCGGCGCACGGCGTGCCGTGGATGTCGTTGCCCTCCATCTGATCGAACGGCGAGCGGAACAGCTTCGGACGCGGATTGAAATGATCCGGATGATCCGGCGCGAGAAAGAAATCGCGGCCGTTGCGGTCGGCGGCCGACGAATCGGGGTTCTTCCAGATGCGGCTCTTCAGATTCGGGTGCTCGATGTCGACGCCGTCGTCCAGCACCGCCACGATGATCGACGGCGTCCCCTGCGTGATCGCCCACGCGTCCTTGATCTTCACATCTTCGTTCTTCAGCGCGCCGCCCGTCCCCTTGTTGTGGAGGTGCCACTCTTCGGTGCGGATCGGCGGGATTGCCTGGCGGCTGAACTGCGACACGAAGTTGGGTGCGGCGACCACGACTTCGTCGGTGAGGGTGAGCTCGTTGGCGACCTCGATGAGCGCTTCCGGCTCGTACTTGCGGGTCGGGTGATACACGATCACCTGGCTGCGGACGAACGGATTGTGGCGGCGAATCACGAGGCCGTACTTGTCGAGCAGCTTCTGGCGCGCGGCCTTCGAGGATCGCTTCGTGAAGCGCACGACCAGCTCGCGGTAGACGACCTGAATGAGTCCCGAGGCCGCCTCGCGGAAACAGCCCGGCGGCGGACCGTCAACCGGCGGTGGCGCTGCCGCCACACCCGCCCTCAGCCCCAGTTCGAAATGTGCGTGCGCGGCACGGTTGACGAGTCCCGGCAGCCGCGGCGGCGCCAGCTCCGGGTTCGTGACCGCGACCGAGACCGACCGCGACACCTCGTCGCTCATGACCGTCGTCGGCAGCTTGACCAGTTCGACCTTGACCTTACGGGCGTTGAGGAAGTGCATGACGCGTCTCCGTCAAAGTTAGACGGACGATGGCGGCGGGTTTCCAGAGGCGCGGTCTGGGACCGGCGCCGACTCAGCGCAGGCTCAATCGTCCGAGACGTCCTGCAGCCCCTGCGCGTGCTCGCGCCACACCCGCACGTTACGCTGCGACGCCAGTTGCCGGGCCTGTCGCTGGGCGTAGCCGTAGCTCAAATACGGGCCGGCCGATCTTTCGGTCTGCGGCCAGACCGCAACGACGAAGACCGCGAGCGGCCGAACGCCGGTTCGCTCTTCTTCTTCGCGGATGATGAGATCGCCCGGAAGGGGCGAATCGTGCGTGCCGCGCATCGCGATGGACCTGAGTGTTGCGCACGCGCCAGTCGCCGCCGTTTCCGAGACTGCGCCTCGGTCCGGTGTTTGGCAGTAGCACTACCGCAACACGGAGATTCTCTGAAGCAACCGCCGTTGCGTCAACCGATTAGTCGGTCAGATTTCGACTCTGAGCGCAAACTCGGTTCCTCGTTCCTCGTTCCTCGAGCCGCGTGCGGTGCGTCGTGCCTCGTTCCTCGTGCGGTGCTGGTGCGCGTGCAATGTGCATCGTGCAGCGTGCTTCGTGCGGTGTGCGAGTGGGCAGTATGGCGGTGGACCGTAGACCGTAGACCGTGGACGGCGTTGCCTAAAGCTGATGGCGAGCCGAAAGCCGAGAGCCGAGAGCCGAGAGCTGACTACCAGCGCCCGGTTGCCCCGCCTCCGCCTGATCGGCCGCCGCCGAAACTGCCGCCACTGCGGCCGCCGCCGCCACTGCCCGAACGGCCGGAGGTGCCGCTACCGATCACCCAGCCCGATCCCTTGCTGCCGGAGCGCAGCGAAGCCACGAAGGCCTTCGATCGGGTCTTGCGCCAGCCGAACACGAACAAGGCGATCGCGACCGCGCTGTTGATCCAGAACAGGAGCGGCATCGTCCCCCATGACAGGAGGAGCCCGATGCCCGCCGAACATGAGGCCGAAGACCAATCCGAAGAGCATTCGCGCACCGAGGCCGACGGCGACGAAGTACGAGCCGATGGCCACCATGGGCGAGAAGAACACCAGCAGCACCAGCCCGAGCCACGGCGGATTGGACGGTTGGGCGGCGCGTTGAAGCGCCTGCAGTTGCTCGGCCGTCACCGTTTCGTTACGCCGAACGATCTCCGCAACCCGGCGGACGCCGGTCACGATCCCGGTCTGGTAGTCGTCGTTGCGGAACGAGGGCAGGAAACTCTCGCGCATGACAGCGCCCGCGAGTCCGTCGGGCAGAATCCCTTCGAGGCCGTACCCGACCTCGATGCGCATGACGCGTTCGGAGGGGACGACGAGCACCAGCACGCCGTTGTCCTTGCCTTTCTGTCCGATGCCCCACGCGTTGAACAGCTTCGTCGCGTACTCCTCGACGTTCGCGCCGTCCACTGAATCCATCGTCACCACGGCGACTTCGGCGGTCGTGTCGGTTTCGAGCGCCGTCAGCAGGCTATCGAGTTGCGACTCGCTCGGTTGGTCGAGCACGCCGGCGAAGTCGTTGATCCGGCCGGTTGGTTTGGGCAGGTCCTGCGTTGCCGCCACGGCAACCGTCGCAACGATTGCGAAGGCAGCCAGCAACCCTGATCGCGGCACGGTCACCCTCGCCCCAACGCGACCCAGCCTGACGCTCAAGACGGGTCGCTCCAGCCCCACTCCTTGCGGCGCTTGTCCTTCAGTTGCCACACTTTCATGCCCTTGATCGTCCGCCGGAACCCGAGGATCGCCATGAGCAGGAAGAATGCGGCGATCACCATCGCCGCGGCCGGCCACATCAGATAGGTGATCGGCATCACGAATGCGGCGGCGATCAAGGCGGCGGCCGACTCTCGCAGCATCTTGTGACGGAGGCTGAGGCCCAGGGCCAGGCCGGCGGCGCCGACAAGAAGGCCCAGGATGACGAGGATCGCGTAGTCGGCCGCGTCCAATCCGTTCACCATTTGCCTGACGCTCCGCCTCCGCCAGACGATCCGCCGCCGAAGCTGCTCGATCCCGACGAGGAGCCGGACGACGAACCAGACGAAGAGCTCCAGCTCGAGCTGCTCGAACGCGACGAGCCCCCGGATCGCGTCGTGTGTCCTGTTGCGCCACGATTTCGGCGACATGTTGTGCCGCGTCATATCCGGTTTGCCCCCGAGCCACGTGTCGCCCTTCAGGTAGCCGACGACGAACACGACAAGCGCGAGGCCGACGAGCGCGACGAACGTCCACGGCACGATCAGGCTGAGGAGGAGCGGGATGCCGCCGAAGAGCGCGCCGAAGAGTTTCTCGAAGCCGCCGCGGTTCTTGAAGCCCAGGCCGAGCATGAAGCCGCCAACGCTGACGAACGGTGTCATGAACGGCAGGATGATCCACCACGGAATGCCGCCGCTCCCGGCCGGCTGCTGGAGCGCCGCGAGCTGCTCCGGTGTCAGCTTCTCGCCCTTGCGCACGATCTCCGCGACCCGGCTCACGCCGTCGACGATGCCGCGGTCGAAGTCGCCGTCGCGGAAACGCGGGATGAACTGTTCGCGAATGATCGCGCCAGTAAGGCCATCGGGCAGGACGCCTTCGAGGCCGTAGCCGACCTCGATGCGAATCTCTCGCTCGGTGGGCGCGACCAGGACGAGCACGCCGTTATCAAGGCTTTGCCGGCCGACCCCCCAGGCGTTGAACAGCCTGGTCGCGTATTCCTCGACGCTCATGCCGTCGAGCGACGTGACCGTGGCGACCGCAATCTCGGCGCTGGTTTCGCTCTCGACCCCTTCGATCAGCGTCGTCAAGCGCGTCCGCGACTCGGCGCCGAGAACCTTCGCGAAATCGTTGACCGGTCCGGAGGGCTTCGGCAGCGTTTGCGCCTCGAGCTGCAGCGTCGAGTCGAGGCCGACGACGAGCGTCAGAGTGACGAGAAGCAGGCGCATCGGGTGACGTGAAGTCTCAAGGCGTGTTGAACGGCCGAGCTTGCAGCCGCATCCTACCATCGCTGCCGGGTGCCGGTCGCCACGGTGCCTGAGTGCCACGGTGCCTTGGTGCCAAGGTGCATTAGTGCCAGGGTGCTCCGCTCGAGCACGGTGGCACAACCGCACTTCGGTACAAATTCACTTTGGCACCAGAGCACTTTGGCACTGAGGCACCTTGGCACTGAGGCACCTTTGGCACTGGGCACCCTAACGACGGTCCCCGTGTTGCCGATAGAACGGGTGTCCGTTTCCGGCTGTCAGTTGCCAGTTCAAAAAGGGCCGAGCGGCGGGCAACCGTCACTCGTTGAACTGGCAGCTGCTGCTGGATTTTGCCCCGCGTTTTCAGCCCGATAGAATCAGAACGACCGGGGCCCAGACCCATTCGTGTGGCGGTGCACGATGAGCCAGCCTATGCATCCCGACTCCACCATCTTCGTTGCCGGCCACCAGGGGCTGGTCGGCTCCGCCATCGTGCGCCGCCTCGCGCGCGACGGGTTCACGAGAATCCTCACCGCATCGCGCGCCCAGCTCGATCTCCGCGACCAGGCCGCCGTCAACTACTGGTTCAAGGCCAATCGCCCGGACTACGTGTTCCTCGTCGCCGGCACCGTCGGCGGCATCATGGCCAACTCGACGCGTCCCGCCGAGTTCATCTACGACAACATGCTGATTCACGCGACCGTGGTGCAGGCCGCCCACGTGTATCGCGCGACCAAGCTGCTTTATCTCGGCAGCTCGTGCATCTACCCGCGCGAGTGCGGGCAGCCGATGACCGAGGACATGCTCCTCACCGGTCCGCTCGAGCCGACCAACGAGGCCTACGCCATCGCGAAGATCGCCGGCATCAAACTGTGCCAGGCCTACCGCACGCAGTACGGCAGCAACTTCATCTCCGCGATGCCGACCAATCTTTACGGCATCAACGACAACTTCGATCTCACCAGCTCGCACGTCCTGCCGGCGCTCATTCGCAAGTTCCACGAGGCCAAGGAACGCGGCGATCGCGCGGTGGCGATCTGGGGGAGCGGCCGGCCGCGGCGCGAGTTCCTGCACGTCGACGATCTGGCCGATGCGTGCGTGTTCCTGATGGATCGCTACGACGGCGTCGAACACATCAACGTCGGCACCGGCCAGGATCTGTCGATTCGCGAGCTCGCCGAAACGATTCGCGACGTCGTTTATCCCGAAGCCGCGCTCGTCTTCGACCCGGACAAACCGGATGGGATGGTCCGCAAGCTGCTCGACGTCAGTCGTCTCCACAACCTCGGCTGGCACCACCGCATTGAGCTGCGGGAAGGCGTGGACGACACCTACCGCTGGTTCGTCAGCCAGCTTCAGAGCGAGGTCGCGCCGCGCGGAATGCAGAGCCCTGTTGGCGTGAAAGACTGAGAAGAGTCGTTTCCTGACACGCCTTTAAAGAACTCTAGAGCCCTTAAGCGCGCCTACCGAAACGAAAGACTATCCGCATTAGTACCGCTCCCGCAGCGCTAGCTCAACCTTGAGTCTGTAGGGTATCGGTGGGCGCTTTTCAGGCGCCCGCTAAGGCGATGCCCCCTCGTCTTCATCGGGCCGGATGGCGGCAGCCCGAAGGTGTGCTGCCACGAGAGGATCGACTCCGGGTCGAGCGCATCCTCGCGGGCGCGCGTGTCTTCCTCGCCGCGACGGCAGCCGTCGTCGTCTACCTCGATCCCAACGACCCGACGCTCTTCGCCGACTCCGCGCTGTCGATTCTGGTCGTGTACACGATCGTCGGTGTCGTGGTGCTCGCGGCGCTCAAGTGGCGTCCAGCCGACGTCGTCGGGTGGCGAATGGCCCTCCATGCCGTCGATCTTGCTGCGGCGGCGCTGATCACCTCCCTCACGGCGGGCCCCGGCAGTCCGTTCTTCGTCTTCTTCATCTTCATCCTGCTCGCCGCGGCGCTGAGGTGGGGTTCTGGACCTACCGTGATTACCGGCGCAGCCGCGATCGCCTGGTATCTCGCGGAAGGTTTGCTCGAGGCGCGATTCTCGATGACCGACGACCGAGGTCATGCGCTTCTTCATGCGCGCGACATACCTGCTGGTCGCGACGCTGGTGCTCGCGCAACTCGCCGGCACGCTCGGGATGTTCTACACCGAGAGCGAAGTGCTCTCCGGCATCCTGGCCCGCGTGAAGCGCGGCGAAGGCTTCACGACGACGCTGCAAGACGTGCTCGAGCAGTGTCTGCGGCACACGCGCGCGGAACACGCGTGGCTCGTTCTCAAGGACGAAGACACGGCCCGTGTCTACAGCTGGCGCGTGCGTGACAAGCAGGAGGCCGAATCGAAGCCGGCGCTGACCGAGCTGGCCACATCGGACGGCGAGGCGCTATTCGCGGCGCTGCCGTCGGAGGTGTCGATCTGGAACACCGGCTCCGTCCGTGGCGACGCGATGAAGCTCTACGGACTCGACGAGAGCGGGACGCTGACCTCGCTGAGCGTCCCGGCGAAGCCGCATCGCGACCTGCTCGCCGCCGAGCACGCCGATAGCTACACCGCGCTGCGGGTTCAGCTCGCCGGCTGGGACGGGTGTCTCTTCCTGTTCGGCGCTCCGACGGCGGACGAAGCGGCGCTGCGCTTTCTCCGCCGGCTCGCGGTGCACATCGCGCCGGCGATGCACAGCCAGTATCTGGCGGCGCGGGTTCGCTCGCGGATCGGCGATCTGGAGCGGGCCCGCCTCGCGCGCGAGCTGCACGATGGCCTCATCCAGTCGCTCATCGGCCTCGAGATGCAGCTCGACGCGCTCCGCCGCCGCACCCCGCCGCCCGCCATCGGCGAGGAGCTTCAGACGATCCAGGCGCGCCTGCACGATTCGATTCTCGACACGCGCGACCTGATGGCGCACCTCAAGCCGCAGACGCACGGGCGCGAGAGCCTGCTCAGCGAGCTGACGGTGCTCATCGAGCGGTTCCGGCACGACACCGGGATCGACGCGCGGCTCGTCTGCAACGTCGACGAAGTTGAATGCTCCGCGCGCACGTCGCAGGAGCTTGCGCGCATCGTCCAGGAGGCGCTCGTCAACGTCCGCAAGCACGCCGGAGCGCGGAACGTTGTCGTCCGCATCACTCGCGGCGACGACCACTGGACGCTGTCGATCGACGACGACGGCCGCGGGTTCGCGTTCAGCGGCCGGCTCACGCAAGAGGAGCTCGATCGGCAGCGGCGTGGTCCGGTGGTGATCAAGGAGCGGGTGCGGGCGATCGGCGGCGAGCTGAGCATCGAGTCGGAACCGGGTCGCGGCGCGCGTCTCACCATCGTCTGGGCGCTCGGCCGGCGGTCGCTTGCCGCATCGCGAGGATGATCGCGAGCCGTTGTTCGGTGTTTTCGCGCCAGGGGTTTGAGAAGGGCGCGCAGGTTTGAGACAGAGGGAGGACTGATGGCGTCGGTGCACACGTCGGCGGCGGCTGAACGAAAGGATCACCCGAGGAGCGGCATGCCGCCGATCGATCCGCCTGATGGCACGGGGGAGGGCGCATCGATCCGCGTCCTCATTGCCGACGATCACGCGATGTTCCGGGCCGGGCTGCGCAAGCTCCTCGAGGCGGAAGTCGGCTTCGAGGTCGTGGGTGAAGCCGAAAACGGCGTGAGCGCGACGGCGCTCACGCGGAAACTCGCGCCGCACGTGCTGCTGCTCGACTTCGCGATGCCGGGCATGAGTGGCGTCGAGGTGCTGCGAGAGCTTGCCGGCGACACCGGCCGCACGCGCACGGTGGTGTTGACGGCGTCGATCGCGCCGCACGAGATGACCGACGTGCTGCAGCACGGCGCGGCCGGCGTGCTGATGAAGACCGCGGCGACCGAGCTGCTCTACGAGTGCGTGCGATCGGTCGCGCAAGGCCAGTATTGGGTCGGGCGCGACACGGTGGGCTCCGTCGTCGAGGCCCTGGCGGCGTCGCATCGCGGCGTGAAGCAGTCGGGGCGGCCGTTCGGACTGACGCCGCGCGAGATCGACGTCGTGCGCCTGGTGGGCGAGGGCTGTTCGAACCGTGAGATCGGGACGCGGCTGCGGATTTCGGAAGACACGGTCAAGCACCACTTGAGCCGAATCTTCGACAAGACGGGCACCTCGTCGCGGGTGGAGCTGGCGCTCTTCGCGCACCATCACGACGTGCGGGGATGACGTCGGCGGTGGCGGCGTGACGAACTTCTTCGCCGGTCAGAACCCGACCGTCGCCGTTAAATGCGCTTGCCGTCCGTTTTTGTCATATCGCACCCAGCACTTTCGGGCCATTCATCCCCCCCTCCTGGGCCCTAGCCCAACCGTAGCGGACTCACTACTCTCCGTAGCTCCAGTTGACCGACCTCCCCCCTGCATCGCGTTGAGCGACGCGGTCGGCCTGTCGGGTGGAGGTGCTGTGTATCGGCGAGCCGGTGCACAGCCCTCCTTTCCGGCGCGCACGCCGGTTACCCCGCTCAACGAGGCTCGCCCGACGCGCCAGACGGGATAGAGTGAAGTCCCAAAGGCAATCTGGCGTGCCCGGATTCCTGCCCCTCGCGACGCGGCTTCTCCTGGCAGCGCTTTGCGCTGTCCTC
Organism: uncultured Acidobacteriota bacterium; assembly: GCA_963841895.1. Classification (GTDB taxonomy): domain Bacteria; phylum Acidobacteriota; class Vicinamibacteria; order Vicinamibacterales; family UBA2999; genus JACCSI01. The sequence continues at coordinate 3,745 of CAWJEO010000031.1, read as the reverse complement.
TCCGGGACCACAGCGCATTCCCAAAGCAGCCCATACGCGGCCATGCGCGAGCAGGCCGGATGGGCGGCGCTCGAAGCTGGCGATCACCTTGCAGCGGCCACGGCGTTTCGTGATGCGCTGACCGTTGAACCACAGAACGCCAACCTCCATTTCGGCGCCGCGCTGGCCGCCTTCGCCCTTGGCCGCTACGACGAAGCCCGGGCGGCCGTCGATGCGTCGCTCGTCCTGGATCCCACCCATCGCCTGTCGCGCGAACTTCTCGGCCGGCTCCTGCACCGCAGTGGCGACCTCCGTGGAGCAATCGCGATCTACGAGACGCTTGGTCCGCGAAGGCCGCGAAGGAACAGTGGCGGAAACGCTCGAGCGCTGGCGGCGCGACGCGGACTTGCGCGAGCGCATGTCGTCGGCCGGTCACGCCGCAGTGACCGTGACGTTCGAGGGGCCCGAGGACGCGGTGCTCGCGCAGCATGCGCTGGCTTCCCTGGAGCGCGCTTCCGCGCGCATTGGGAGCGTCTTGTCTGGTACTACTCGACGTCTCCGTTGACCGTGGTGCTCTACACCAACGAGCAGTTCCGCGACATCACCCGATCGCCGTCGTGGGCCGCCGGCGTGTTCGACGGCACGATTCGCATCCCGCTCCGCGGCGCACTCGAGCGCCCTGCCGAGTTCGATCGCGTTCTCGCCCACGAGTACACCCACGCGATTGTTCACGAGCTCGCGCGCAGCCGCATCCCGACGTGGTTGAACGAAGGGCTTGCCGCGGCGCTCGAGGTCGAGCGTGGCAGAGCCGATCGCCCGCGACAGCCGGTCTCGCTCGACAAGCTCCGGCAACCGTTTCACCAGCTCACGCCGGCCGAGGCGCATCATGCGTATCAAGCGAGTGCGTTCGCGGTCCAGCGGCTGCTCGACGAGGCGGGTGGCGTGGCCGTCGGCAACTTGCTCCGCGACATCGGGGACGGCACCGCGTTCGACATGGCCTTCGAACACCGGATGGGCCTGACCGTTCGCGAGTTCGAAGGCCGGCTCGCATCGCCGCAGTAGCGCGTCCGTCAGACACGATTGCTATCGCCGGGCCATTTGTTGCCCCAGCGGGTGGACAGCCCGGCCGCCCTCACTTCGCACAGGTGCCCGAAACCGCCCGCATTTGCCACCTCGACCCCGGGTGCGCGTCTTGCACCACCGAGAACCGACGGCGGAACGGCCCCCAGAACCGTAGTCAATCCATACGGCTGAGCCGGCGTCCTGGGAAGGATCTACATGGATCGGGTCATTCGTGTGCTGACTCATAACCCCCGCGCGCTGGTCGCCGGCACGCTGGTCCTCGCGGCCGCCTTCTGGTTCTCGATGGGCGCCACAGCGCTCTACGCCTATCAGGTGCTCGATGGGGTCCCGGATCGGGGCACGCTCGGCCGCGTTGCCGAGATGCCGCGGCGTCGATCTTCTACGACCACAAGAACCAACCCGCCTTCTCGATCTCCAAGGAGCAACGGATCGAAGTGCCGATCGACCAGATGTCGCCGCCGCTCAAGCAGGCGATTCTCGCGATCGAAGATCAGCGGTTCTACGATCACCAGGGCGTCGACGTCATCCGCATCGCCGGTGCCGCGATCGCGAACCTCCGCGCCGGCCGCCGCGGCCAGGGCGCCAGCACCATCACCCAGCAGCTCGCCCGTCTCAGCTTCCTGACGACCGAGAAGACCTACACGCGGAAGCTCCAGGAAGCGCTGCTCGCGGCGCTGATTGAATCGGAATACACGAAGGAACAGATCCTCGAGCTGTATCTCAACAAGGTCTACTTTGGCTCGGGCTTCTACGGCGCTGAAACGGCCGCGCTCGGCTACTTCGGCAAACACGCGTCAGAGCTCAACGTGCCCGAGGCCGCGATGCTGGCTGGGCTGGTGAAAGCACCATCGAACTACGCGCCGACGGTCGACCTCGAGCGCGCCATCAAGCGGCGCACGGTCGTCCTGCAGGCGATGCGCGACATGGGCGCCATCGACCAGCCGACGTTCGAGCGCGCCCGCGACACCAAAGCCGTGCTGAACGACGCCGCTCAACAAGGAAGAGCCGTACGGCCGCTTCTTCAAGGAACACATCCGCCGCGAGCTGGTCAGCCGCTTCGGCGAGGCCCGCGTCTACGAAGGCGGCCTCAAGGTCTACACGACGATCGACGTCGAGATGCAGCGTGCCGCCGACGCCGAGGTGCAGCGGGTCCTCGCCGACCTCGACAAGCGCCGCAGCAAGCGCGGCGCCGGAGCCGCCGAGACGACGGCATTGCTGCAGGCCTCGCTCATCGCCATGGATCCGCGGAGCGGGGAAGTGCGCGCATTGATCGGCGGCCGCGACTTCATCCAGAGCAACTACAACCGCGCCATTGCCGCGAAGCGGCAGCCGGGCTCGGCGTTCAAACCGTTCGTCTACGCCGCCGCCCTCGAGGCCGGCTTCACGCCGGCAACTCTGCTCGAGAACCTCGACGAGCCGATCGACGACGCTGGAGGGCGCGTGGGTCCCCGAGGACGGCCACTCGTCGGCAACCGAGCTCACGATGCGCGCCGCGCTGAAGACGTCGAGCAACCGCGCCGCGGTCCGGATGATCGAAGACCTCGGGATCCAGAAAGCGGTCGCTTACGCCGAGCGCGTCGGGATCGGCGAAATGCCCAGCGTGCCGTCGCTGGCGCTGGGCTCCGGCGAGGTCACGCTCGAGTCGTTGACGGCCGCCTACGGTGTCTTCGCGTCGGAGGGGCTGCACCGCACGCCGACCTACATCAAACGGATCGAGGATCAGGAAGGCAACGTCCTCTATGCGTCGCCCTACGAATCGCAGCAGGTGATCTCGCCGCAGACGTCGTACCTGATGACCCACATGCTTGCCGACGTGATCAACCACGGCACGGCGTGGAAGGCGCGTCAGCTCGGCTTCAAGCTGCCGGCAGCGGGGAAGACGGGCACGACCAACGACTATCACGACGCCTGGTTCGTCGGCTACACCCCGCGCCTGGTCACCGGCGTCTGGATCGGATTCGATCAGCCGCAGACGATCATCTCGCGCGGCTACGCCGCCGACGTGGCGGTCCCGCTCTGGGCTGGCTTCATGCGCAAAGCCACCGAAGGCGATCCAGACGAGTGGTACAAGGCGCCGCGCGGCATCGTCGCCGTCAACGTCTGCCGGCTCTCGGGCAAGCGCCCCGCGGACGGCTGTTTCAACGCGACGGTCGTCGACGACGACGGCGAGGAATCGCACAAGTCGACGGTCTACACCGAGTACTTCGTCAAGGGCACCGAGCCCGAGGAGTCATGCGCCGTACACGGCAGCCTCTCGCTGGTCAGCCGCATCGCCGGTTGGGTCGGCGGCGCTCCTGCGGCGCCCGCGCAGAACCGCTCGATCGAGGCGCAGACCGACACAATCCACGTGAAGTCCCAGCGGCCGATGCCCGGCGCCAGGAGCCGGCCGCCGAAGTCAAGCCTGACGAGCCAAAGAAGCGCGGGTTCTGGTCGCGCGTGTTTGGGGTCGGGAAAAAGAAGGGCGAAAAGAACTGAGACACTTGTCAGTTTCCAGTGGAAACTGATAACTGACGGCCGGCAAGCCTCAGTTATCCTTTCCTTTGTGCCCCTCTCCTCCGTCGTCGGCCATCGCCGGCAGACGCGGCTCCTGTCCCAGGCCATCGCGCGCGGCACGCTCCCGCCGGCGCTGCTCTTCGTCGGCCCCGACGGCGTTGGCAAGTTCACGATGACGCGTGCGGTCGCG
>CAWJEO010000030.1:0-295902 GCA_963841895.1 uncultured Acidobacteriota bacterium | reverse complement strand
GCAAGCCGCTGGGGTCTGAGCCACCAATGTCCGACGAATCCTCAGCAGGTCCGCTCGATCAGCGTCTGACACGGCGCCGGGCGCTCGCCGTCCTTGGCGCAAGCGCGTTGGCGCCCCTCGCCGGGTGTCGGCCGTCCGCACCCGAGCCCGCGGCGGCACCAATCGGACCGCTGCACTTCCTGAGCCTTCAAGAGATCGCCTCACACCTGGCGGCGCGCCACGTGTCCCCTGTCGCCCTCACACGACAGATGCTCGATCGCATCGCCGCCTTGGACCCCCGGTTGGCGAGTTACGCGACCGTGATGGCCGATCAGGCGTTGGCTGCCGCGACCGAGGCCGAGCGCGAGATCGCAGGCGGCAAGTATCGTGGGCCGCTTCATGGTGTCCCGATCGCGGTCAAGGATCTCTGCTACACACGCGGTGTACGGACGATGGCCGGAACGTCGGTGTTGAAAGACCACGTGCCGGAGTTCGACGCCACCGTGGTCTCGAAACTCCAGGCCGCTGGCGCCGTCATCCTCGGCAAGCTGAACCTCACTGAAGGTGCGATGGTTGGGTATCACCCCGAGAGGGGGATTCCGCTGAACCCGTGGGACCGGAGCCGCTGGCCGGGCCTCTCGTCGAGCGGCTCGGGCGTCGCCGCCGCCGCCGGGCTCTGCTTCGCTGCCATCGGCACCGATACCGGCGGATTCGATCCGCTATCCGTCATCGGCCTGCGGCCTCGTCGGGCTGAAGCCGACCTACGGACGGGTGAGTCGTCACGGCGTGTGGGGGCTGTCCCAGTCGCTCGATCATGTCGGCCCGATGGCACGTCGGGTTGCCGATGTCGCCATCATGTTCGATGCGATCGCCGGCCACGATCCGCAAGACGCGACGTCCCTGACGGACCCCACGCCGAGCGCGGTCGCACAAGTCGGCCAGCGCATCGACGGCCTGCGCATCGGCATCGATCGCGACTATGCGTTGAAGGGAATCGATCCCGGGCAGGCGGCATCGATCGAGGATGCGCTGAAAGTCCTGGCGGGTCTCGGGGCGCAGATCGTCGACGTGAAGATGCCCGACATGACGGTCATGGTGAACTCGTGGGTCGCCATTTGCGCGCCAGAGGCGCTGGCCTTCCATAAGGCCTATTACCCATCTCGCAAAGGCGACTACGGCCTTTATTTCCGGCAAATGCTCGAGTGGGGCGCCTCTGTGACACCGCAGCAGCTGGCACAGGCGCAGGCGTGGCGCAGCGACTTCAACGCGCGCTTTGTCGCGCTCACCGAATCGGTGGATGCGATGGCCTGCCCGGCTGGCGGCGCCCCCGCGTGGCCGGTCACGCGAGAGCTTCATGTAGGGACGTTCGAGGACTACACCGCCGCGTGGACCAAGGCCGAGCCAAGGGCGGCGGAATTCACGATGCCGATGAACCTGGCAGGGACGCCGGCGATCTGCCTGCCGTCAGGCTTCTCGCCCACGGGCCTGCCGTATTCGATTCAGTTTGCGGGGCGGCGGTTGAGCGAACCGCTCCTCTGCCGAATCGCGCACGCCTACGAGCAAGCCACGTCGTGGCATATGCGACATCCGGCGCTCGACGCGTGATATTGCAATCGCGCGCGGCTGACGTTTACGCCTGCTTGCTCTGCACGACCTCGACGACGGCGTCGCCGGCGTATTGCTGCATCAGCGACAGCATGCCGGTGTAGAGGAAGCCGATCTGGAACAGCATCAGGAACGGCACGGTGCCGTAGATGCCGTTGGCCAGCGCGTAGAAGAGCGTCGCCGTGAAGTAGAGGCCGAGGGTCATCTCGATCATCGGCTGGATGCACGACGGCCTGGCGGTACTTCTTGCCAATCCACTCGTCGCCGCCGTTTTCGATGTGGTACTTCGGCGTGCGCTGGAACTCGCTCGGCTTGCTGAGAAGCGCCTCGAACACCGCCTTGGTGTTGTTGACGGCGAGCCCGATCCCGATCGACATCAGGAACGGCAGATAGCGCAGCCGCTCCATCCAGGTCTGCGGATACAGCTCGCGCTGGCAGACCATATAGAAGTTCGCCACCGACGCCGTCGCCGCCAGGAACAGCGGGATGTCGATCAGCAGCATCTCGTACCAGCCCATGTTGTAGCGGATGACCATCGACGGCGCCATCAGCACCGACAACACGCACATGAGCGGATAGTTGAAGTTGGCCGACAGATGGAAGAACGCTTCGGCCTTGATCTTCCGCGGCTGATCCGACCGCAGGATGTGCGGCATCAGCTTCATGAACGTCTGGATCGAGCCCTTGGCCCAGCGGAACTGCTGCGACTTGAACGCGTTCATCTCGACCGGCAATTCAGCCGGCGCCACGTGGTCGGGCAGGAAGATGAACTGCCAGCCGCGCAGCTGCGCGCGGTAGCTGAGGTCGAGATCCTCGGTCAGGGTATCGTGCTGCCAGCCGCCGGCATCGCCGATCGCCTCACGCCGCCAGATCCCCGCCGTGCCGTTGAAGTTGAAGAAGCAGCCGCCGCGATTGCGGCTGCCGTGCTCGAGCACGAAGTGCGCGTCGAGCAGCACCGCCTGGATCTTGGTGAGGAGCGAGTAGTCCTCGTTGACGTGGCCCCAGCGCGTCTGCACCATCGCCACTCTTGGGGTTGGTGAAGTACTGAATCGTCTGGGTCAGGAAATCGGGCTGCGGAATGAAATCCGCGTCGAAGATGGCGATGAACCGCTCCGCGCGCGACCCGCAGGCCCGCTTCGAGCGCGCCGGCCTTGTAGCCGGTACGGTCGGTGCGGTGGATGTACTTGATGTCGATGCCCTGCGCGGCGAACCGGCGCACCGCGAGCTCCGCAATCTCCGGGTCTCGTCGGTCGAGTCGTCCAGAACCTGGATCTCGAGCAGTTCGCGCGGATACTCGATTCGGCACACCGCTTCGACGAGCCGATCGACCACGTACATCTCGTTATAGAGCGGCAGCTGGATGGTGACCGGCGGCAGCGTCTCGAACTGGCTGTCCGGGACCGGCACCTGATCCTTGTGCTTCATGTACAAGTAAACCAGGTAGTAGCGGTGCCACCCGTACACGGCAAGGATGACCAGGACAAAGAAGTACGTCGCGAGGATGAGGGTTTCAGCGGGCGTCATTGACAGTTACGTCCGGTATCGGTAGGCACAACGCACGATTATATGTTCGACTCCTCTAAAGTCAACGAAACAGGGTGGATAGCGGCATGACACCAGCCGAGCTTCGGGCCTTCTCGATCAAGTGGGCCACGGCGCGTCTCTCGACCGAACAGGCGCACACGCGCCTGCTCGCCGAGTTGCGCGAACAACCGTTCGAGGACCTCGGCTTCGCGCGCATCGATCACCATCGCTCGATCCGGCAGGGATTTCCAGAAGTGATCCTCGGGCTCGGGAAGTCGCCCGAACAGATTGCCGCCATCGCCGACGCGCATCGTCGAACGCGGTCACCCGCTCCTCATCACCCGCGCCGACGAAGCGGCATGGACGCATGTCCGCGCCGCCATCCCCGACGCCCAATACCATCCCGAGGCCCGTGCCATCACTCGTCGCCGCGAGGTCCAAGCCGGCAAGGGGACCATCGCCATTGCTTCGGCCGGGACGTCCGACATTCCCGTCGCCGAGGAAGCGGCGGTGACCGCTGAACTTGATGGGCAATCGGGTCGAGCGGCTCTACGATGTCGGCGTTGCGGGAATCCACCGCGTGCTGCGCGAGCGCGATCGCCTCAACGACGCCCGCGTCATCATCGTCGTCGCCGGCATGGAAGGCGCGCTGCCCAGCGTCATCGCCGGCATGGTCGATGTGCCCGTCATCGCCGTGCCGACGAGCATCGGCTACGGCGCCAGTTTCGGCGGCATCGCAGCGCTTGCTGGGGATGCTGAACTCCTGCGCGAACGGCGTGTCGGTCGTCAACATCGACAACGGCTACGGGGCCGGTTGTATTGCCAGCATGATTAATCATTTGTAGAGACCTGTCAGTTTCCAGTTGCCAGTTGCCGGCTCAAAGGGCGCCCAGCCACTCAGCGGCTAGTGCGCCAGTTCAGCTTGGTGGCCTTGGAACTGGAAACTGGACACTGGAACTACCTTGACAGTTAGAGCAATGTCCTTTGCGCCTACGAACTCTCGAATTCGACCGGATCGTCGACGTCGTCGCCAGCCTCGCGCTGACGCCGCTTGGCGGGCTGCGCTCGCCAGGCTTGGAGCCGTTCACCGAGCCGCGGGCGGTCGCCGACGCGCTGAACGCCACGACGGAAACGACCGCCTATTTCGAGCGGAATGCGCTCTTCCCGCTCCGCGCCGGGACCGGCCTGGACGAGGCGCTCGAAGTGCTCGGGTCGTCGGCCATCTGCTCGACCCGTTGCCGCTGCGCGTCGTCGCGGACTTTCTCGATTCGGTGGATCAGGCGCGTGCGTCCGTTCGCAATGCCACCGGACGAGTTCCCCATCCTCGCGCGCGTCGTCCAGGCGGCCGCCAACTTCTCACGCGAAGTGGCCGCCGTCCGCCACGCCATCGAACCGTCGGGCGACGTGCTCGACCGCGCCGAGCGGCGCTCGGCCAGATTCGCGATCAGCTGCGGACAAAGCGGCAACGCCTGCGATCGACGCTCGATCAGTTCGTCCGCGGGCAGCGACACCTCGAAGTACCTGCAGGAACAGGTGGTCACCGAACGCAACGGCCGCTACGTGCTCATGGTGCGCGCCGAGCACCGCGGCAATGTGCCGGGCATCGTCCACGGCAGCTCGGCGAGCGGCGCCAGCCTGTTTCTGGAGCCGTCCGCCACCGTCGAGATCAACAACGACATCGTCGAGCTCGAAGATCGCGAACGCGAAGAGATCTTCCGCATCCTGCTGGAACTCACTGACGCCTTCCGCAGCCCGTCCCGACGACGTGCGGGCGTCGATGGAGGTGGCGACGATCCTCGACGTGCTGCAGGCGAAGGCGCGATTTGGATCGCTCGTCAACGGGGTCTCGCCGGAGATTGCGATCGACGGCCGGATTGAATTGCGTCAGGCGCGGCATCCGCTGCTCCTCACCGCCGTCAGCCGGCGGCTCGAAGACGCCGGAGACGACATCGACGTCATCCCGACCGAGATCCTGCTCGATCCGCCGAACCGCGTCCTGCTCATCACCGGACCGAATACCGGTGGCAAAACCGTCGCGATCAAGACCGGCGGGGCTGCTGGCGATGATGGCGCAGGCCGGCCTGCACGTGCCGGCCGCGACCGCACAAGCTGCCGGTCTTCCGCTCGATCTTCGCCGACATCGGCGACGAGCAGTCGATCTCGGCGAGCCTGAGCACGTTCTCGGCGCACATCACCAACATCGTCGCCATGGATCGCGCGATGGCGACGCCGTCGCTCGTCTTCGCTCGACGAAGTCGGCACGGGCACCGATCCGAACGAAGGCGGCGCTCTGGCGACGGCGATCGTCAGCCACTTCAAGCAGCGCGGCGCGATCGTGATCGCGACGACGCACTATGACGCGCTGAAGACGTGGGGCACGGCGACCGACGGCGTGATGATGGCGGCTTTCGCCTTCGATCCGCAGACGTTTGCGCCGACCTATCGGCTGATTTACGGCGCGCCGGGCCGCAGCCTCGCCATCGAGATCGCACAGCGACTCGGCATGCCGATTTCGGTGGTCGCCGCCGCGCGCAGCTTCCTCAGTGACGACCAGAAGCGGCTGGCGGCGCACCTGGCGCGCATCGACGCGCAGGCCCGCGCGCTCGAAGCCGATCGCCTGAAGCTGCAGCGCGATCGCCGCGCCATCGACGAAACCGCGCAGAGCCTGCAGCAGCGCGAGCGCGGCGATCACCGAGCGCGAGGAGCGTCTCACGCGGCGCCTCAACGAAAAGCTCGACGATCGCGTGCGTCAGGCGCGGCGCGACATCGATCAGGTGATCGAGCAGCTGAAGGGTCGATCGGAGCAGCTGCTCGATCAGGCCGCGCAGAAGGCGCGGGCGTCAGGCCTGTCGACCGGCGACACCGGCGCCGCCCGCACGGAAGCGCGCGAGGCGATCGAGCGGATCGTCAGCACCCTGAAGGAACCGGCAGCCCGCGCGACGCGCCGGCCGCGGCTTCTGCCGGCCCGGTGACGGTCGGCGCGCGCGTCGCGGTAGGCGGCGCTCGGCATGGAAGGAGCGGTCGTCAGCATCCGCGGTCAGCAGGCCGAGATCGACGTGCGCGGCAAGCGGATGCGGGCCAAGATCAGCGAGCTGCGCGTCCTGGCGCCGGCTGCGACGCCAGGCGGGCACGCACGCCGGGCAGATCCGCGTCAACGTGGATCTGCGACCGCGCGAAGGGCTGGGCAGCGAGCTCAACGTGATCGGCTGCACCGTCGACCAGGCCATCGACCGGGTTTCAGCGTTCCTCGACCAAACGCTCGTCACCGATCAGCAGGAAGTCCGCATCGTTCACGGCCACGGCACCGGCCAGCTGCGCAAGGGCATCGCGGCCTTTCTCAAGGAACATCCCCTCGTCGCGAAGTACTATCCAGCTCCACGCGAGCAAGGTGGGGATGGAGCGACGATTGTGGAATTGAAAGAGTAAGCCGAGGTCCACGGTCTGATGCCTGGTCCCACAATCCGGTGGTGGGGCTCAGCTTCAGACCGAGCCGTAGACTGCTCGCCTAGACCATTCATCACCACCGCCTTGGCTCTCTTCCCCCAACCGTTCATCGACGAAGTCCGTGGCCGCGGCCGACATCGTCACCGTGATCTCGGACTACGTGTCGCTGCGGAAGGCCGGGGCGACCTACAAGGGCCTGTGCCCGTTTCACGGCGAGAAGTCGCCGTCGTTCAGCGTCAACCGCGATCGCGGGTTCTTCCACTGCTTTGGCTGCAACGCCGGCGGCGACGTCTTCAAGTTCGTCGAGTTGCAGGAGAAAGTCGGGTTCGCCGATGCGGTCCGCCAGCTGGCGCAGCGGTTCGGCGTGCCGATTCCCGAGCTGGAAGTCGAGCGACGAGAACCGCGAGAGCAGCGCGGAGCGCGAAGCGCTGCTGCGGATGCACGAAATCGCGGCGGCCTATTTCCGCGAGCAGCTGCAGTCCGACGCCGCGGCGCGCATCCGCGAGTATCTGAGCGGCGCGCGCAAGCTGCTGCCGGCGACGATCGACACCCTGTCGCTGGGGTTTGCGCCACCGTCGCGGGACGGACTGCGCCAGCGGCTGCTCAAGCAGGGGTTTGCGCCGGCGCTGCTCGTCCGCAGCGGCCTGGTGACGCGACGCGACGACGGGACCGAGGTCGATCGATTCCGCAACCGGCTGATGATTCCGATCGCGCGCGACACCGGATCCATCGTCGCGTTCGGCGGCCGCGCCCTCGAGAAGGACCAGGTGCCGAAGTACCTGAATTCGCCGGAGACGCCGATCTATTCCAAGGGACGCACGCTCTACGGCCTGAATTTCACCAAGGGCGACGTCCGCAAGGCCAACGTCGCCATCATCGTCGAGGGCTATTTCGACTTCGCGCAGGTCTACCAGGCGGGCGGTCTGCCGGCAGTCGCCACCTGCGGCACGGCGCTGACGCCGGCCCAGGCGCAACACCTTGCGTCGGTTCGCGTCCAAAACGGTGCTCTGCTTCGACCCTGATGCGGCGGGTCAGGGAGCGGCCGAACGGAGCTGCGAGCTCCTGGTCAGCGAGGGCTTCGACGTCAATGTCGCGGTCCTACCCGGGGCCAGGACCCGGACACGTTCCTGCAGACCCAGGGACGACCCGCCTATGTCGCAGCAGCTTCGGCGGTCGAAGCCGTATCTGGAGTTTCTGCTCGACCGGGCGGCCTCTGGGCAGGATCTGACCCGGGAAGAGCTCGACGGGATTTCCTCCGGAAGATGCTGACCGTGGCCGCGAGGATTCCGGACCCGGCGCGCGCGCGACCAGTTCGCCGATCGTCTGGCCCATAAGGCCCGAGTCACCGAGGAGGTCGTGAGGCAGGAGATTCGGCGGGCCGCCGCCCAGAAGAAGACCGAGGTTTCGGTCGAGCGGGCGCGCTCGCTGTCCGCCCCGCTCCGCGACGTCGAGCGGGCCTGCTCTGGGCGATCGTGCACGCACCAGGAGAGGCAATCGACGCGCTTCGGAAGCTTGAACCAACTGACTTGGAAGGACTTAGGTCGCAAGACCTGCTCGAAAAGGCGATCGTCCTCGCTGCCGACGCCGGCGACGAGTTGCCAAATGCCCTGATGGAGCGTCTAACCAATCAGGAGTCGCAGCTGCTGGCCCGGGTTGCGACCGAACGTGAGCCACCAGTCCGCGACCTCGAGATGTGCGTCCAGGTCCTCCGGTTCAGCCGCATCGAACGGCAATTGCTCACCATTCAGCAGGAAATCGACCGCCACGTGTTGGAGCCGGGGTCGCACCCGGCGCTCGACGAGCTGCTCAGGCAAAAAAACCAGCTGCGCAGCGAATTGGAACACGCGAAACGCGGGCCGCGAGACGGGTATAATAAATAGTTCACCCTCACGCGAAGAAGGGCAGAGACTCCACTTTTCGTGAGGACCCATTCAGGGGGCCGCCCCCTTTTCGAGCTTTCAAACATATGGTGAAGAAAGATACGACCTTGTCGATCGAAGACAAGTTCGATGAGGTGCGTCAGCTCATTATCGTCGGCAAGGAAAAGGGCTACCTCCTTTACGACGAGGTCAGCGACCTCCTCCCGGCCGATCTGACGGCGTCCCCGGAAGACCTCGAGGAGCTGTTTGCCGCCTTCGGCGCCGCTGGCATCGACCTCGTCGACTCCGAGAAGTCGTACCACCAGCGCGACGGGATGGAGCGCGAAGAGGGCGACGGGCCCTGAGCTCGATCTGACGCCGGGCGCGCTCGACAAGACCAACGATCCCGTCCGCATGTATTTGCGCGAGATGGGCACGGTCCCGCTCCTCACCCGCGAGGGCGAGGTCGCGATCGCCAAGCGCATCGAGCAGGGCAAGCTCTCGGTCATCAAGTCGATCTCGCGCATGCCGGCGATCACCAAGGCGGTCATCCGCATGGGCGATGCGCTGCGCGCCGGCGACCGCACCATCCGCGAGCTGGTCATCTTCAACGACGAAGAGATCACCGACGACCGGATCGAGGAGCGCGCCCAGCAGTTCCTCAAGCAGGTCGAAGGCGTCCGCAAGGCCCGGCTCGTCGTCGAGAAGTTCGACGAAAAGCTCGAGCTCGTGCCGCGCAAGGACAAGCGCAAGTACCGCCGCGCCCGCTGGAAGGTGATGCGGGCGCAGGTCGAGACCTCGCGGCTGATCCGCAAGATCGAGTTCACCGAGATCGTCAAGCGCAAGCTGATCGACGAGGTCAAGGACATCGTCGACGACGTGTTGAAGGTGCAGCGGGAGCTCGAGGGCGTCAACAAGGCGCTGTCGATCAAGACCAAGCGGCCGAAGCTCAAGGAAGAAGAGCGCAAGAACTTCCTCAAGCGGCAGAAGGACCTGCGCGCCGAGATCAAGCGGCGGACCGACGACCTCGAAGAGTCGCCGGAGCACCTCCGCCACACGCTCGAGACGATCTACACCGGCGAGGCCAAGGCCGAACAGGCCAAGAAAGAGCTCGTCGAGGCCAACCTCCGGCTGGTCGTGTCGATCGCGAAGAAGTACACCAACCGCGGCCTGCAGTTCCTCGACCTGATTCAGGAAGGCAACATCGGCCTGATGAAGGCGGTGGACAAGTTCGAATACCGGCGCGGCTACAAGTTCTCGACCTACGCGACGTGGTGGATCCGGCAGGCCATCACGCGGGCGATTGCCGACCAGGCGCGGACGATTCGCATCCCGGTCCACATGATCGAGACGATCAACAAGCTGATTCGCACGTCGCGCGCGCTGGTGCAGGAGCTCGGCCGCGAGCCGACCTCGGAAGAGATCGCGCGGCGCATGGACATCCCGGTCGCCAAGGTCCGCAAGGTCCTGAAGATCGCGCAGGAGCCGATCTCGCTCGAAACCCCGATCGGCGAAGAGGAAGATTCGCATCTCGGCGACTTCATCGAGGATCGCTCGGCGGTCTCGCCGTCGGAAGCGGTCATCAACCTCGACCTGAAGGAGCAGACCGAATCGGTCCTGAAGACCCTCACGCCGCGCGAGGAGAAGGTCATCAAGCTGCGCTTCGGTGTCGGCGACGGCAGCGAGCACACGCTCGAGGAAGTCGGCCAGAACTTCGCGGTGACCCGCGAGCGCATCCGGCAGATCGAAGCCAAGGCGCTCCGCAAGCTGCGCCATCCGTCGCGCAGCCGCAAGCTGCGGGCGTTTCTCGAAGGCCGGAGCTAGATCGTGGCCTCCAGTCTCCGGTCCTCGGCCTCCGGTAACCGTCAGTCGATTTACCGTACGACCGTCGACTGTGGACTGGACGGCGGCGTTTCCCAGTCTACATTCTGCCCGGGGCCCATAGCTCAGCGGTTAGAGCGGCCGGCTCATAATCGGTTGGTCCCTGGTTCGAATCCAGGTGGGCCCATTCTCCCCGATGCTTTCTGATCTCCAGCTCCTCATTCGCCTGCAGGACGTCGAGACACGCTCGGCCGATGCGCGGCGACGCATCGCGGATGCGCCCGGGGGAGATTGCGGCGCTCGACGCCAAGCTCACGGCCGCCGCGACGCGGTCACCGCCGCCAAGCAGGCGCGTCGCCGACAACCAGGCCCATCGCAAGACGCTCGACAAGGATCTCCTCGCCGCCCAGCAGCGGCTCAGCAAGTACAAGGAGCAGCTGATGGAGGTGAAGACCAACACCGAGTACCACGCGATGCAGCACCAGATCGAGGCGGCCACCGGCGAGGTCGGCAAGGTCGAAGAGCAGATTCTGGTCGGGATGCTCGCGCTCGACGAGCTGACCGCGGCGCTGAAGGCCGCCGAGGCGCAGCTGAAGACGCAGGAAGGCGCACTCGCCAAGGAGCGCGCCGCGATCGAAGCCGAGGCCGCCGCCAAGCACGCGGCCCTGACGCGAGAGCGAGGCCGAACGCCAGACGATCCTCCCGTCGCTCAGCCGCGGCAGCCTCGATCTGTTCGAGCGCGTGCTCAAGGCGCGCCAGGGCATCGCGGTCGCCGTCGCCGCCAACGGCCACTGCTCGATCTGCCACGTGCGGCTGCGCCCGCAGGTCTACAACACGATCATCACCAACGACAAGATCGTGCAGTGCGACAGCTGCCAGCGCGTGCTCTACTTCGACGGCACGCGGCAGCGCAGCGCCGAGGGTCAGGCCGCACTCGAAGCCGCCCACGCTCGCCAGATCGACCACGAGCGGCCGACTCCTTGATCACGGCGAACGTCGACGGCGGCGCCCGCGGCAACCCAGGCCCGGCGGGATACGGCGCGATCATCGTCGACGCGGCCGGGCAGGTGCTGGCCGAGCTCTACGAAGGCATCGGCGTCTCGACCAACAACATCGCCGAATATCGCGGCCTCCTCGCGGCGCTGCAGTGGGCCCTCGATCACGGCCACACCGAACTCCACGTCCGCTCCGATTCGCTGCTCGTCGTGCAGCAGATGCTGGGGAATTACAAGGTCAAGCACGAAGGCCTGATCCCGCTCTACCGGCAGGCCCGCCATCTCGTCGCGCGGATCGGGCACGTCACCTTCGAACACGTCCCGCGCGAGCGCAACAAGGAAGCCGACCGCCTGTCGAACCTGGGCATGGATCAGAACGGCCTGTAGTCCTCGTTCCTCGTTCCCGTTGCGCGTGCGGTCCTTCGTGCCGAGCGAAGCGGGCCGTCCTCCTGCGCGCCGTGCGCGTGCCGCGGGCGCGCACGCCGCTAGCTACTGCGCGGCCATGTTGGGTCGATTCTTCCGCAGCACGTACTTCTGAATTTTCCCTGTCGCCGTGCGCGGCAGGTCGGTCACGAACGTGAAGCCGTGCGGCACCTTGAAGTGCGCAAGCTTCTCGCGGCAATAGGTCCGCAGTTCCTCCGCCGTCGCCCCCTGGCCCGGCTTGAGGACGATGAAGGCATGCGGCGCCTCGCCCCACTTCTCGTGCGGGAGACCGACGACGCCCGCTTCCATGACCGCGGGGTGGGCGAGCCAGCGCCGCCTCGACCTCGACTGACGAGATGTTCTCGCCGCCGCTGATGATCACGTCCTTGATCCGATCGCGAATCTCGACGTAACCGTCGGGATGCATCACCGCGGCGTCGCCGCTATGGAACCACCCGTCGCGGATTACCGCGTCGGTCGCCTTTGGATCGTTGAAGTAGCCGGCCATCACGACGTTCCCGCGCGCGATGATCTCGCCGAGCGTTTCGCCGTCACGCGGGACGTCGCGGCCCTCGGCATCGACGACACGCAGGGCGCCGGATGTGATCAGCTCGACGCCCTGGCGGGCCTTGCGTTTCGCGCGCTCCGCGGGCGCCAGCGCCTCATCCTCTGGACGTTCTTCACAGACGGTGATGAACGGCGCCGTCTCCGTCAGACCGTAGACCTGTGTCACCGTCCAGCCGAGCCCCTGCTCGATGTTGCCAATCGTCGTCGCAGCGGGCGGTGCTCCGGCCGTCACCACGCGGACGCCGCGCGGGACCTCGCCGCGCGCCGCGGGATCGGCGTGCGCGAGGCTGATGAGCACCGTTGGCGCCGCGCAGAGCATCGAGATGCGCTCGTCGCGAATCAGCGAGAAGACACTCGCCGGCTCCACCTTGCCGAGGCAGACGTGCGTCCCACCGATGGCCGTGACGATCCAGGTGTAGGTCCAGCCGTTGGCATGGAACATCGGGAGCGTCCAGAGATAGCGATCGCCGACCTGCATCGGCAGGTGAACCAGTGTCCCTACCGCGTTGATGTAGGCGTTGCGGTGGGTAATCATCACGCCCTTCGGCTTCGACGTCGTTCCGCTGGTGTAGTTGATGGCCAGCAGATCGCGTTCGTCGAGCGGCGGGCGATCCAGGCTCGGGGACGCCGCGGCCACCAGCTGCTCGTAATCGAGCCAGCCGTCGCGCGAGCCTTCGAGCGCGACGAATGCGGATGTCGGCCGGCAGCTGATCGCGGACCCGATCGACGGCGGGTATCAAGTCCGGGTGCGCGCAGACCACCTTCGAGCCGCTGTGCGTAATCAGGTACGCGAAGTCGTCGGCGGTCAGTCGATAGTTGATCGGCACGATGACAGCGCCGATCTGCGGCACCGCGTAATAGCCCTCGAGATGCGAATGCGTGTTGGGTGAGATGTACGCGACACGGTCGCCTTTGCCCACGCCAAGCTGCTGCAACGCCGTGGACCAGCGATCGCAGCGATCGGCGAACTGCTCGTAGGTCAGCCGCAGGTCGCGGTCGACGACCGCTTCGCGGGCGCCGTGCAGCTTGCGGGCACGGCGGAGGAAATCAACAGGCGTCAGCGGGACATCCATGGCCCGCGATTATAGGTGGGCCGATGGTTGCTGCGCTTTCGGCCGACCGTCAGGGGCAGGGTTGTCGTTGACACGACAATCGGCTCACACGGCTGGCGGCACGAATCAGTCCAGCCATCCGCCCGGCCGAGGCGCCGTCCACGCGGTACGAGTCGAGGATGTGCGCGTTGGTCTGCGTGCAGAGCGCCGCGGTAAAGATTCGATCCGGACTGAGGCCGGCGGCCACCAGCTGGTCGCGGTTGGCCAGCCACAGGTTCAAGCGAAGACGACCCGCCGCATCGCGTTCGAACCAGCGCGCGCGGTCGGCCTCCGTCACGTCGCGATCGGCAAAGGCGTCGGGCAGCTCTTCACCCACCTGGTAGCAGCACGCGCCAATCGAGGGACCGATCGCGGCGATGACATCTGCCGGCCGCGTCCCGAACTCGCGCGTCATCGTTTCGACCGCGACCCGCGCAATCGCGGCCGCGGTGCCGCGCCAGCCGGCGTGAACGGCGGCGGCCACCCCCTGAACAGGATCGGCCATGAGCAGCGGGACGCAGTCGGCGACCTGCACGGCGAGGACGACTCGCGGGTCGTTCGACACCTGCGCGTCGGCCTCTGGACGCGCCTCGGCGTCCGCGGCGCTGACCTCGCCGCGACGCAGCACACGAACCGTCCGGCCGTGCACCTGTTTCAGCCGCATGACGGCTTCGACGGTGGCGCCGACCGACGCCGCCGCAAGGCGCCAGCCCTCATCGGCTGTCATCAACGGCGCCCCGCTTCGGGCGGCGTCGATCCCGCCGGGCGAGCGCGCGCTCGGGTCGCGCGCCGGGGCGCAACTCCAGTTGCCTGGTCGTAAACAGGTGTTGCGTGACCGATTCGAGCCGCCGGCAGCGCAGTGCCGCGCCCCAAGGTTCGTTGGTCCAACGAAATGCGGGATCGGGCGTCGGCAGTGTCATGAACGGGAGCAGGGCTGACCGTCAACCGGAGTTACCGGCGTCGCTGCGCACGGGCGCAATCGCCTGCAAACAGCGGCGATGTCGGGTGGCATCGACCTTGATACGAGAGCGGATACACGCCTGCAGATGACGCGCAGATCGGATTGGGAGAGACGCTCATGGTGATCAAGATTGTGCCGAACGACCGGGGGAATCCGCCGGGCAAACTGGCCGACGCTGAACTTCATTTCACCGAGGGCGAGCTCGAAGGGCTCAAGCTCCTCGGGCTTCGCGGTGTGGGAGCGGCGCAGCGGCACGGGCCGCAACGTCACGTTCCCGGCGAGGGCCTACGCGGTCAACGGCGAACGGCGCTCGTATGCGCTGCTGCGGCCGCAGTCGCGATCAGCAGACCCACGACCGCATCCGGGATCTCATCCTGCAGGCGTACGACGACATGCAGGCACAGGTCGCGGTCGCAAGCTGACTCGCGCGGACGCGGCGGAAACGGCGGCTGCTGTCCGTGCGTTGACACCGGACCCGCCCCCACGGGTCCGCGGCTCGTGCCGGTTCTGTCACGACAGCACGGGCAGCAGTCGTGCGTTCTCGCGGGCGCGCTTGGGTGGGAGCGTCCATTCGGCGCGCCCGCTCTTTTCGAGCTCGCCGCGGAAGAACGCGTCTTTCATGCCGCCGTCGATGATGTCCCAGGGCAGCACCGCGTCCGCGGAGCGGTCGCGGAAGATGTAGAAGTCGCCGTCGACGCCGGCTTCGGCGACCGCCCGCCGCCACTGGCCGCCGTTCCGTTCCGCGGCCTCGATGGCCGGCGCAACCCGGCGGTCGCCGAGCGAGAGGAGCGCCTGGTAATAGGAGTGTCGTTCGCTCTTGATCGTGAAGTAGACGTTGTCGATGCCGTTGACGAGCGTGCGCAGCCGTTTCATTTTGCGCTCAATCTCGTCGGTGGCGGTCATCGGCATCCACTGGTAGGTGGTGCCTGGTTTCGGAATCAGCGGGTTCACGCTCGCCACGATGCGGCCGATGCGGCCGCGCGCGCGGGCATGCCGCAGCATGATGTCGCGCAGCTGCAGCGTCAGATCGCGAATGGCGACGAGGTCTTCGTCGGTCTCGCTGGGGAGGCCAATCATGAAGTAAAGCTTCAGGTTCTCGATGCCCGTCGCGAAGATCAACTCGGCCCGGTCGAGGATCTCGTCGTTCGTGACGGTCTTGTTGATGACCCGGCGCAACCGGTCCGATCCGGTTTCCGGCGCGATCGTCAGCGTTCGTTCACCGCTCTCCTTGAGGAGCGACACGATGGTCGGCGTCAAATCGTCGAGTCGCAGCGACGCCGGGCTGATCGCAGTAGCCCATGTCCTTGAGGCTGCGCAGGATGTGTTCGATGTCCGGATGATCGCAAAGCGCGATCGACACCAGGCCGGCGCTTCGACGACACCGTGCGCGCGCGCTGCGCCAGGTCGAGAATGCGATCGGTCGGGAACGCGCGGACCGGCAGGTAGTTGTAGCCGGCCCAGCAGAATCGGCACAGATTGGCGCAGCCGCGGACGACTTCGACGAGGAAGCGCGACCCGAACTCGGTATCGGGCGTGAAGATGCTCGTGCTCGGCGGATCGAGCGCGTCGGTCGTTTTCACCGCGGCCTTGCGGACCGTCGCCGGCGCGCCGGTGCCTTCGCGCGGCACGAAACGCGCGATGCTGCCGTCGGCTGCATATTCGACGTCGTAGAACGATGGCACGTAATACCCGCGCCGGGTCGTCAGATTCCGCCAGCAGTTCCGATCGAGACGACGAGCTGTCGACGGCGGCGACGAGCGTCGGGAACGAGCGACTCGCCTTCGCCGGCCGCAATGACGTCGGCAAAGAGCCGCCAGCGGCTCGGGATTGACGAACGTCACCGCGCCGCCGATGACGATCGAGGGGATCGCGCGTATCGCGCTCCTCCGCTCGCACCGGAATGCCGGCGAGGCGCAGCAGCGTCAGAACATTCGTGTAGTCCCACTCGAACGAGACCGAGAAGGCCACGATGTCGAACTCACGCACCGGCGTCTGCGACTCGAGCGTCACGATCTTCGCGCCCGAGGCGAGCATGCTCTGCAGCTCTTCTCGCGGCGGCAGGAAGAACCGCTCGCAGACGATGTCGGGCTGATCGTTGAAGAGGCGATAAATGGTCTGGAAGCCGAGGTTGGACATCCCGACGAAGTAGGTGTTCGGGAACGCGAGCGCGATGCGCAAGCGGTTGCCGTGCGGCTTCTGTACGTAGCCGATTTCGCGTGACAGAACGTCGCGGGCGCGATCGCGTGGGGATGCTTCGACTTCATGGATCGAACACGGTTGACGCCAGACTCATTCCGCCCGGCCTTGCCGGGGCGGGCGCCGGCCGGTCGGTCCGGCATCGCTGCCGACCTGGAGGGTGCCGTTCGCGTCCTGTGCCTGCACAGACGGCGCGCCCGGCCACCGTGGATCTATCAAGTCTATCACCGGGCGCCGGCGGCACCCGGGCGACGTCGGCCGGGGGCGCCGCGTCAGCCCTCGTTGCGGCGGAGAAACGCCGGCACGTCGAGCTCGCGATTGATCCCGTGATCCGGCTCGCTTCCGCTCGTCGATCGGTCGAAGGCCGGACCATTCACGACCCGGGCGGGCAGCTCGATGCCCGGACGGCGGGCGATGCTCAGCCGCGACAACCCGGAATCGCCACTCGCCATGGCCGCGGAGGCCGGCCGTGCCGCGACATGCGAGGTGTAATTGGACATGTCCACCGGTGTCTGCTTGGGGGCGACCGCCGGCGAGCTGCGCATGCCCGAGACGTGATCGAAGCCGGTGGCGATCACCGTGATCTTGACCTTGTTCGTCAGCTTCGGGTCGACGACCGCGCCGAAGATGATGTTGGCGTCCTCGTGCGCGGCCTCGTGAATCACGGTGAGCGCGTCGTTCACTTCCATCAGCGTCATGTCGGGGCCGCCGGTCACGTTGATGATGACCCCACGAGCGCCGTTCACCGACGCGTCCTCGAGCAGCGGGCTCGAGATGGCGCGCTGCGCCGCTTCGAGGGCCCGGGATGCGCCCTCGGCGGTCGCCGTGCCCATCATCGCGACGCCCATGCCCGACATGATCGTCTTCACGTCGGCGAAGTCGAGATTGATCATTCCCGGCACCAGGATGAGGTCCGAGATGCCCTGAATCGCCTGCCGCAGCACATCGTCTGCGGTCGAGAAGGCGTCGATCATCGAGGTGCTGCGATCGATGACCGCGAGCAGCCGTTCGTTCGGGATGGTGATGACCGTATCGACGCAATCGCGGAGCGCGTCGAGGCCGGCTTCGGCCTGCAGCGCGCGCTTCTTGCCCTCGAAACGGAACGGCCGGGTGACGACCGCGATGGTGAGCGCGCCGAGCTCGGTCGCGAGGCTGGCGATGACCGGCGCCGCGCCGGTACCGGTGCCGCCGCCGAGGCCGGTCGTGACGAACACCATGTCGGCGCCCGACAGCGACTGGATCAACTCGTCGGTGTCCTCGAGCGCGGCCTGCCGGCCGACGTTCGGGTCGGCGCCGGCGCCGAGGCCCTTCGTCAGCTTGCTGCCGATGTTGATCTTCATCGGCGCAGGGCTGCTGCGCAGCGCCTGCGCGTCGGTGTTGGCGACGATGAACTCGACGCCGCTGAGGCCGGCCTGCACCATGCGCGCGACGGCGTTGCCGCCGCCGCCGCCGACGCCAATCACCTTGATGCGCGCGCCGGTGCGGGTCGTCTCGTCAATTGTCAGGCGCAGCCCAGCGTCCGGGCCATTGCCAGTCCATGCCATCGTACAGGTCCGCCATCGAGCCTCCTTGTCGAGCCTCAGAAAAACCCTTTGAACACGCCGCGGATGTGCACGGCCAACCGTGCGAACGCGCCGCCGCCAACCGGATGTGTCCGATCGATGCCGCGCCGCATACAGGACGAGGCCGACGCCGTTGGCGTAGGCGGGATTGGCCACGTGATCGGCCAGCCCACCGACACCGGTCGGCGAGCCGCGTCGAATCGGCAGATCGAAGATCTGTTCCGCGATCTCGGAGGTGCCGTCGAGCAGCGCTCCCCCTCCGGTGAGGACAAGGCCCGGAGTTGAGCGACTTTTCGTAGCCCGCTTTACTGATCTCGTCCCACACCAGATGGAAGATCTCTTCGGCGCGCGGCTGAAGGATGTCGGTGAGGATGCGCCGCGCCATGATCCGTGGCCGCCGGCCGCCGACGCTGGCCACCTCGATCGTCTCGTCTTCCTCGACCATCGACGAGAGCGCGCAGCCGCAGCGCCGCTTGATCTTCTCGGCTTCCGGAATCGGCGTGCGCAAGCCGACGGCGATGTCGTTGGTGAAGTGATCGCCACCGACGGCGATGACCGCGGTGTGCCACATGCTGCCGCGCTCGAAGATGGCGAGGTCGGCGGTTCCGCCGCCGATGTCGAGCAGCGCCACGCCCAGCTCTTTCTCGTCCGCGGGTCAGCACCGACTCGGCCGCCGAGAGCTGGCCGATCACCGTGTCGACCACTTCGACGCCGGCCCGGTTGACGCAGGCCACGAGGTTCTGCGTCGCCGTCTGGCTGCCGGTGACGATGTGCACGTTGACCTCGAGGCGGGCGCCGGTGAGGCCGACCGGCGCACCGATGCCCTCCTGCTCGTCGACGACGAAATCCTGCGGCAGCACGTGGAGGATCTCGCGGCCGACCGGCAGCGACACCGCGCGCGCCGCGTCAATGGCGCGCCGCACGTCGTCGCGCGACACTTCCCGGTTCTTGCCCGGCCACCGCGACGACACCGCGGCTGTTGAACCCCTTGATGTGCGGGCCGCTGAGCCCGAGGTGGATCGTGCCGACTTCGACGCCGGCCATCAGCTCGGCTTCTTCGATCGACCGCTTGATCGATTCGACCGCGGCGTCGAGGTTGACGACAACGCCGCGCTTCAACCCTTTCGACTCGGAGACGCCGAGCCCGATCACGTCGACGCCGCCCTCTTCGCCCAGCTCGCCGACGACCGTGCAGACCTTCGAGGTCCCGATGTCGAGTCCTACGACGTAGCGCTCGTGTCTAGCCAACACGTCCTCCTGCCACCACCATCCGTGCAATCACCAGGACCATCCGGGCCTCGGTGATCCAACCGCCACATCTCATGGGCGCGTCGCGCCCGCCCGCCTGCCCGCGCCACCCGCGCCCTCGGCCGGGCGGACGTAAAGCCGCTCGTCGAAGCGCATGTCGACGTAATCGATGCCGGCGACCCGCTCACGCAGCGCCGGCGCGAGATCCAGATACGACTGGATCCGTTGCGCGAAGTCTTCCTCGCCGAGACGGACCAGCGCCGTGTCGTCCTTCGATCAGGACGACGGCGTCGTGCGCATCGGTCACGTCGATCTGCGACACCTGCTGGGCGAGATCGGGGCGCGCGCCAAGCGCTTCGATCAGCCGGGCCGCCAGCCGCGCGCGCGTTTCGTCGATCGCGCTCGTCCGCTGCGGCAGCCGGCTCGCCAGCCCGTCGATGATCGGCAGGTCGAACTCGGCGTAGTTCGGTCCGTATTCGTCGATCACGATGCCGTTGGCGTCGACCAGGTAGAGGGCGCCGTTGATCCGGCCGATGCCCATCGGCCGGCGCTCATGGATCTCGATCTCGATGCGGCCGGGCAGCATGCGGCGGAGCGCCGCGTCCTCGACCCAGGGCGAGGCCAGGAGCCGCGCCCGCCACTCGTCGAGGGCGACGGTGAGGATGTTGCGGCCGCGCAGGCCATCGACGAGCGCCAGCACCTCGCCGACCGACAGCCGGTCGTTGCCGCGGACCGAGATGCGCGACACCTGGAGGACGGGCGTCCCGAGCACCAGCGCGGTGCCGCGCCAGCCGCCGTAGACAGCAATCCCGAGCACGGCCGTCACCTTCACGGCCATCCACATGTGGCGGACGCTCATCTTCCGCTTGCGCGCGGGCTTGACGTGCGCGCGGCGGAAGCGGCGATCGGCGGGAGCGGCGACGGCGGGCATCAGTGCACCGTCTCCTTGCGGAGCTGCCGGCGCTCCAGCTCGGCGACGACCGCACCGGCGACGCCGCCAATCGATCCGGCGCCGAGCGTGATGACCAGATCGCCCGGGCGCGCGAGGTCGGCCAGGGTGTCGGCAATCGCGTCGAGCGTCACGACTCGCGCCGGGGTCGCCCGGCTGGTGTTGATCGAGGCGGCGAGCGCTTCGATGGTGACGCCGGGGATCGGGATCTTCGCTGGCCGCGTAGATGTCGGTCAGCACGACCTCGTCGGCGGCTGGCGAGCGCCAGGCCGAACTCGCGCATGAGATCGCGCGTCCGCGTGTAGCGGTGCGGCTGAAAGGCGACGCAGGATCCGGCGCCGGCCGCGCCGCCCGCGCCGCGGCCAGGACCGCGGCGATCTCCGTCGGGTGATGGCCATAGTCGTCCATGACGGTGATCTCGTTGACGACGCCGCGACGCTCGAAGCGCCGCTCCGCGCCCTGGAAGTCGGCGAGGGCCGCGGCGATCTGCTCGAACGGCACGTCGAGCTCGAGCGCCACGGCCACGGCGGCCAGCGCGTTCTGCACCGAATGCCGCCCCGGCACCTGAAGCTGCAGCGTCCCCAGCGCCTGCGGCTCGCTCCGCTCTCGATCCGCCGCACGACCGTCGAGACGCTGCCGAATCCCTTCAGCTCCACGTTGATCGCGCGTGACGTCGGCGTCGGCGCGGGTCAGGCCGTAGGTCATCAGGCGGCGCGTGAAGCGGGCGCGGAGCGCCGACAGCTCGCGGATCGTCGGCGCACATCACGACCGCACCGTAGAACGGCACCTTGTTGGCGAAATCGACGAACGCCTGCAGCAGATCGTCGAAGCCGCCGTACGCCTCCATGTGCTCGCGATCGATGTTGGTCACGACGGCGATCGCCGGAAACAGCTTCAGGAACGAGCGGTCGCTTTCGTCGGCTTCGGCGACCATGTAATCGCCGCGGCCAAGCCGGGCGTTGCTGCCGAAGGCGCGTAACCGGCCGCCGATCACGGCGGTCGGATCCAGTCCGGCGCGTTCGAGCACGAGCGCAATCATCGAAGTCGTCGTCGTCTTTCCGTGTGCGCCGGCCACCGCGATGCCGTAGCGCAGGCGCATCAGCTCGCCGAGCAGCTCGGCGCGCGGAATGATCGGGATGCGCCGCGCCGACGCGGCGACGAGCTCGGGGTTGTCGGGCCGCACCGCCGACGAATAGACGACGACATCCACGTCGCCGACGTTCGCCGCGGCGTGTCCGATTCGTATGTCGACCCCGAGCGTCGTCAACCGGTCCGTCATCTCCGATCGCTTCGCGTCGGATCCGCTGACCTTGAAGCCAAGGTTGGCCAGCAGCTCCGCGATTCCGCTCATACCAATGCCGCCAACGCCGACGAAGTGCAACCGGTGGGTCTTGCCGAGCACGTTCACGCCGCGGATCCTCCGAGCGTCCAGACCTGATCGGCGATCCGGGCCGCCGCGTCCGGCCGTGCCAGGGCGCGGATGGCCGCGCTCATGCGCTGTCGCTTCGCCGCATCGCGCGCCAGATCGAGGACGGCGTCGGCAAGCCGTCCCCGTTCAGATCGCGCTCGTCGATCACGTCAGCGCCGCCGACGCGCTCGATCACCGCCGCGTTCTTCCGCTGGTGATCGTCGGTCGCGGTTGGGAGCGGGACCAGAATCGCCGGTCGTCCTGACGCCGCCAGCTCCGACAACGTCGTGGCGCCGGCGCGGCAGATGACGAGATCGGCGCTGGTCATCTCCCGATCCATCTCGAACAGAAAGGCCTCGACCCGGGCTTCGAGCCCGGCCCGCCGGTACGCGTCCCGAACCAGGTCCACGTCCCGTTCCCCGGTCTGGTGGGTGACCGCGAGGCGGAGGCCTGCGGCGACCAGCCGCGGCGCTGCCTCCACCATGGCCACGTTGATCGCGTGCGCGCCCTGAGAGCCGCCAAAGATCAGAACCCGTGCCGCCTGCAGCGGCGATTCGATTCGGTCATCGGCCTCCTTCACATCGCGAAAGAATTCCGGACGAACGGGATTGCCCGCGACGAACCCTTTGCCGGGAAAGAACCGCAGCGCATCGTCGAACGTCACCGCGGCGGCGCGAACAACGCGCGCGAGCAGACGGTTCGTGAGTCCCGGCAACGCGTTCTGCTCGAGCAGCATCGTCGGGTAGCCGCGCAGCGCGGCGAGCATCAGGACCGGGCCCGATGCGAATCCGCCGACGCCGACCACGACGTCGGGGCGGTGCCGCGAGATCACGCGCCACGAGTCCAGCGCCGCGAGCGGCAGGATCGCCAGACCCTTCAGCCGCTCGAGACGGCTCTTGCCCTTGAGCCCGGCCACGCGTATCAACTCCAAGCGAAACCCCTCGCGCGGGACGACCCGCGCCTCCACTCCGGTCGTCGTTCCGACGAACACGATCGCGGCGCGCGGGATCGCGGCGCTGAATTTCGCGCGCGAGCGCAATCCCCGGGTATAGATGCCCCCCGGTGCCGCCTCCCGCAATCAGGACGCGCACCGGTCACGCGGCTCCCGTTTCGGCGGTGCCGTGCTGCGAGATGTTCAGCAGCACGCCCAGCGCGAGCAGGTTGATGAGCAGCGACGATCCGCCGTGACTGACGAGCGGGAGGGTGATGCCCTTGGTCGGCAGCAGGCCGATCACCACGCTCATGTTCACGAACGCCTGGACCGACGATCATCATCGTCAGGCCCAGCGCCAGAAAGGCGCCGAACGCATCCGGCGCTTTCGACGTCGCGACGCAGGCCGCGCCACGCGATGATGCAGAAGCAGAGCAGCGTGATCGTCGTGCCGATCAGGCCGAGCTCCTCGCCGATGACCGCGTAGATGAAGTCGGTATGCGGCTCGGGCAGATAGAACAGCTTCTGCACGCCGCCCATCAGCCCGCGTCCGGTCACGCCGCCGGTCCCGATGGCGATGAACGACTGGATGATCTGGAACCCGTCGCCGAGCGGATCGGCCCACGGATCGAGAAACGCCGTCAGCCGCTTCATGCGATACGGCGCGATCCAGATCAGCGCCCATACCGCCGGAATCGCCAGCAGACCCGCGCCGATCACGTAGCGATAACTGAGGCCGGCCGCGAACACCATCGCCCCGATCACGAGGAGCAGCGACACCGACGTCCCGAGGTCGGGCTCGGGCAGGATCAGCGCGACGAGGACGCCGGTGACGACCCCGATCGGCAGCAGCGCGTAGTTCACCTCGTTGATCCGGTGCATGCGCCGCTCGAGCATCATCGCGGTGAAGAGAATCGCCGCGATCTTCGCCATCTCGGACGGCTGGATGCCAAGGCCGCCGACCGCGAACCAACGCCTGGCGCCGTTGACCGGCCGCGAGAAGAGCACGGCCACGAGCAGCACGCCAACGACGGCGAGAAGCGTCCAGATCAGGCGCTCGTTCCGATAGGTGCGATAGTCGACGCGCATCACGATCGACATCAGCGCGACGCCGAGCAGCGCCCACAGCACCTGCTTGGTGACAAAGAGGTACGGCTGCTGATAGCGCTCGAGCGCGACCAGCGCCGAGGCGCTGTAGACCATGACGACGCTGGCGCACACGAGTGCCAGCGTTGCCAGGAAGAGCCACTTGTCAGACTGCAGCTTCCGCGCCATACTTTTTCGCCCTGAACCGCCGCCCGCCGGTGTGCGTGCGGGAATGCCGCTCTAAAGTTCGTACCGCTGGACCCGAAACTACGCTCGGCCACCGAACGCGGCTTCGTCGTCCGCGGCCATGCTCACCGTTCACGTGCACTGAATGGGGCATGGGTCGTGCCGGCGAACCGTCAGCAGTCGTCAGTCGATCAGGGGATTGGGACACCAGTCTCGCAGCCCGGGGTAGGCTGCGCTCCCAGCGACCGGCTCCCATTCGCGCCCTCTCGAACTGACGACTGCTCACGGCTCTACCGGCCCGGCACCACGCGGGCCCCACTCAGCTTCCGCACTTCTTCCTTGAACACCCTCCCGCGATCCGCGTAGTCGGCGAACATGTCGAAGCTCGAGCACGCCGGCGCGAGCAACACGACGCCATCGGGTCGCGCGAGCTCCCACGCCCGCAGCACCGCATCGGCCATCGAATCGGCCTCGGCGTAGCTGACGCTGTCGGCCAGCGCCTGACGCACGAGCGGCCGCGCCTCGCCAATCGCGACGACGCCGCGTCCGTGCGAAGCCAGCGGCTCGCGCAGATCCTCGAACGCCCCGCCCTTGTAGCGGCCGCCGACGATCGCGACGACGCGATCGAAGCTCTCGATCGATCGGCGCGCGGCATCGACGTTGGTCGCCTTCGAGTCGTTCACGAAGCGCACGCCGCCAACGATCGCGACCGGCTCCATGACGTGCTCGAGCCCGACGAACCCCTCGAGCGCGCGCGCCATCGCTTCGCCCGGCGCGCCAGCGGCGTGGCTGATCGCGCTGGCCGCGGTGACGTTGCTCAACATGTGACGCCCGGGCAGTTGAATCGACGACAGCGGCACGAGCGGCGTCTTTCCTTCGGACGTTCGCTGCCAGATGAAATCGCGCTCGACGAACACCGCCGCCTCGTGCGGATGGTCGACGGCGTAGCGCAGCCGGCGGCCGTGCGATCCGGCGGCCAGCGCAAGCGCCGCTGGACTGTCGGCGTTGACGACCGTCCAATCGTCCACGGTCTGGCGGCGAAACACGCGCGCCTTCGCTTCCCCGTACACCGCCTCGCTTGGATGACGATCGAGGTGATCGGGCGAGAAGTTGAGGAGCGCCGCAATCCACGGATGGAACGTATCGGTCGTTTCGAGCTGAAAGCTGCTCGCTTCGACCACGTGCAGCGTGTCGTCGGTCGAGTCGTCCACCTGTGCGCTCAGCGGCACGCCGATGTTGCCGCCGACCAGCACCCGCCGCCCCGCGGCCTGCAACATGCGGCCGACCAGCGTCGTTGTCGTGGACTTGCCTTTTGTTCCAGTGATGGCGATGACGCGTCCCTTCAACCAGCGGAACGCCAGCTCGAGCTCGCCGATCACGGGCACGCCGCGCCGCACCGCCGCGACCAGGGCGGGCAGCTCGATCGGCACGCCCGGACTGACGACGACCAGATCGGCGGTGTGGATCGCGTCTGGATCGTTGGTGCCGAGCTCCAGAGTCACGCCGGCCGCGGTGAGGCGATCCGCTTCGCTCAGCGCCGTCTTCACGTCGCTCAACGTGACCATGGCGCCGCGGCGAGCGAGTAGCTCGGCGGCGGCGACACCGCTCCTCGCGGCACCGACGACCGCCACTTTCGCTCCACGCACGTCGAAGGCGCTCATCGTGGTCACCGCAGCTTCAAGGTGGTGAGGCTGAAGAGCGCGAAGATGATCGCGACGATCACGAATCGCGCGATGACCTTCGGCTCTTCCCAGCCGATCAGTTCGAAGTGGTGATGGAGCGGCGCCATGCGGAAGATGCGCTTGCCGGTCAGCTTGAACGACGCGACCTGCAGGATCACCGACAGTGCCTCGATCACGAACACGCCACCGACGAAGACCAGCAGGAGCTCCTGCTTGATCAGGATCGCGACCGTGCCGAGCGCGCCGCCGAGCGCGAGCGAGCCGACGTCGCCCATGAAGATCTCGGCCGGGTGCGCGTTGTACCAAAGGAAGCCGAGGCTGGCCCCGACCAGCGCGCCGCAGAAGATGGTGAGCTCACCTGCCGGAGCGAAGTGCACGAGCAGCAGATACGACGGCGAAGACCGCGTGGCCGGTCACGTAGGAGAGCGCCGTGAAGGCTGCCGCGGCGATCGCGAAGGTGCTGATCGCGAGACCATCGAGCCCGTCGGTCAGGTTGACGGCATTACTGGCGCCGACCAGCACGAAGGCGGCGAACGGGACGTAGAACCAGCCGAGATCGGGAATCAGCTGCTTGAAGAACGGGAAGATCAGCCGGGTGTTGTAGAGATTGTTATTGGCGAGAACGATGAGCACCACGCCGACGGCCAACGCGACGAGGATCTGCAGGCCCATCTTCTGGCGCGCCAGAAGACCGCCCGACGACCGGCGGGTGATCTTGAGGTAGTCGTCGAGCAGACCGATCGCGCCGAAGCTGGCCGTGGACAGCACCGCGATCCACACATAGATATTGGTCAGGTCCGCCCAGAGGAGCGTCGGCACCAGAGCCGCCGCCAGGATGAGCAATCCGCCCATCGTTGGCGTACCGGCCTTGGCGTGGTGACTCTGCGGCCCTTCCTGACGAATCACCTGGCCGATCTGGAACTCGCGGAGCCGGCGAATGAGCCACGGACCGAGGACGAGGCTGATGACGAGCGCGGTGATGCTGGCCGCGGCCGTGCGGAACGTGATGTAGCGCACCACGTTCAGGAGCGGCACTTGCGGATAGAACGAGAGCAGCAGGTGGAACAGCATCAGGCAGACTCCGCGATGATGCGGTCCACGACGAGGTCGGTCTTGATGCCGCGCGAGCCCTTGACCAGGACGAGATCGCCGTCGCGCAGCCAAGGCAGAATCACCGCCGCCGCCTCGACGCTGGACGAGGTCCAGCTCGCCGCGTCAGCTGACAGGCCCTCGCGCACCGCCGCGTCCACCAGCGCCCGCGCGGGTGCGCCGCCGACGCCGACCAGGCGATCGAGCCCAGCCTTCGCCGCGGCGCGGCCGCAGGCTTCGTGCAGTGCCAACGAGTGTTCGCCGAGCTCCAGCATCTCGCCGAGCACCGCCGCCTTGCGCGCCGCCCGGTGCTCGCCGCCAACGACCGCCAGCGCTTTCATCAGCGCGGCCGGGCTGGAATTGTAGGAGTCGTCGACAATCGTCACGCCCGCGCCGGGTGCGCACCACCGCGCCGCGATGCGCCGCCGGTTGCAACTGTGACGCGCGTTCGGCGATTTCGCCCAGCGGCACGCTGAGCTCGAGTGCCACCGCGGCGGCGGCGAGAACGTTCGCGAGGTTGCCGCGGCCGAGCAGCGGAACCCGAATCTCGATCTCACCCTCGGTGGCCTGTCAGAACGAACCGACTGCCATCGAGTCCGAGATCCTCGATGCTGGTGGCGCGCACGTCAGCCGCCGCACTCTCGCCGAAGCTGATGACGCGACCCTGGAATCGGCTGGTGCGAGCACCGACGAACGCATCGTCGGCGTTGCACACGAGAACGTCGGTGGCAGTCGCCTCGTCCAGAATCTCCGCCTTCGCGTCGGCAATCGCGTCCTGCGACTCGAAGTAGCCGATGTGGGCGTCGCCGACGTTGGTCCAGACGCGAATTTCCGGTTCCGCGATCTCGACGAGTCGATGGATCTCGCCGGCGTGGTTCATGCCGAGTTCCATCACCGCCACGTCGGCGTGGTGTCGCAACTCGAGGAGAGACAGTGGAAGTCCGAGGTGGTTGTTGAGGTTGCCGCGGTTCTTCGCGACGACGTAGCGGCCGGCAAGCAGCGCCGCAATGCTTTCTTTCGTCGTCGTCTTTCCTGCGCTGCCGGTGATGGCGACGACCGTCGCGCCGGACTCGCGCCGGACGAACTGCCCCAGGTCCTGCAGCGCGCGCGTCGTGTCGGCGACCTGAATGAGTACCGCATCGCCGACAGCGCTGGCCAGGCTGAAGCCTGGCCCCACAACGGCGCCCGCGGCGCCTCGCGCGAACGCATCGGCCACGAAGTCGTGACCGTCGCGCGCAGCGACGATGGCAAAGAAGAGATCGCCGCGGCCGCAGCGTCCGCGAGTCGATGGCGACGCCGTCGAACGACGCGGCCGGCGTCGCCGACGACAATGCCTCCCGTCGCTTTCGCGATCATCGCCGCCGTCAGGACCATCGCCACGGCGCTCACTCCGTCGCCTTCGCCGAACGCTGGCGCCGGCGCGCCAAGGCCGCCTGGGCGACCGCGCCGTCGTCGAAGGGCAGCACCCGATCGCCGATCTGCTGATACTTCTCGTGGCCCTTGCCGGCAATCAACACGACATCGCCCGGCCTGGCCAGGTCGACCGCGCGCTCGATCGCCTCGCGGCGATCGACCACCGTGCTTGATCTCGGCCTGGCGGCCGCTCGACTGGCCGGCGGCCGGAACGCCGCGCTTGATCTCGTCGATGATTCGCTGCGGATCCTCGCTGCGCGGGTTGTCCGACGTGATCAGCACGACATCGCTGAGCCGTGCCGCGACGACGCCCATCAGCGGGCGCTTGGTCCGATCGCGATCGCCGCCGCAGCCGAAGACCGTGATCAAGCCTCGCGGTGCCAGCGGCCGGGCGGTCTCGAGCAGATTGCGAAGCGCATCGTCGGTATGCGCGTAGTCGACGACGACCGTGACCTCGTCGCCGGGCGCCGAGACCACTTCGAAGCGGCCGGGCACACCGGGCAAGGTCGCGCACGCCTGCGGCAATCGCCTCGAGTGGCAGGTCCATCGCCACCGCGGTCGCCGCCGCCGCCAGGATGTTGTAGACGTTCGGACGCCCGACCAGCCGCGATTCGACCGCGATCGCGCCTCGGGGCGTGCGGATCTCGAACGAGAGACCGGACAACGTGAACTCGAGCGGCCCGGGCGTGACGTCGGCGTCGCGGGCGATCGCGAATGTGATCGGTTTGCGGCAAACGTCGACCAGCGACGAGCCGCGGGGATCGTCGAGGTTGATCGCGCCGGGTGCGTCGGCGGGCAGCATCTCGAAGAGTCGGCGCTTCGCGAGGAAGTAGTTCTCCATGTCCTCGTGAAAGTCGAGATGGTCGCGCGTGAGGTTCGTGAAGATCCCGGCCGCGAACCGCATGCCGTCGACGCGTTTGAGCGCCAGGGCGTGTGACGACACCTCCATCACCGCGGCGCGCAACCCTGGCGAATCATCTCGTCGAGCAACTGCTGCACGTCGGGCGCTTCAGGCGTGGTGCGCGAGGCCTCCCGCTCCTCGCCGCCGAGGCGGTAGGTCACGGTCCCGAGAAGTCCGGCCTTGAGATCCGCGGCGTCGAGCATCGCGGCCAGCAGATACGCCGTCGTCGTCTTGCCGTTGGTGCCGGTGACGCCGACGACCGCATGCGCCGGCTGGGTGCGCATAGAACGCATCGGCCAGCAGTGCCAGCGCGAGGCGGGCGTCGCTGACGACGAGCCACGGCGCCTGCTCGTTCTCCGGCCGAGCGGTATCTCGCCGACGATCAGGCTGGCCCCTCGCGCCCGCGCCTGCGGCACGAAGCCCGCGCCGTCAGCTTTCAAGCCGCGCAGCGCGACGAACACCGCGCCGGCGACGACGCGGCGCGAGTCGTAGGCCACGGCCGTCACCGGCGTGGCCGGTGGAAGCGCGGCGAGCGACGACACGTCCGTCGTGATCGCTCGCGAGCGTGTCGAGGACGTCGCCGACGGTCACTGGAATGGCTCCAGCCGTCTGAACCTGTCGGAGACGGATCGCGATCGAGCACGAGCGTGCACGTGGCGCCGCGTTCGACCGGAGTGCCTGGCGCCGGGCTCTGCGCGGACGACTACGCCGCGCCCTTTCAGCCGCGCCGTCATCCCGAGCTTGGCCAGCGTTCGCAGCGCATCGCGCGCGCTCTGGCCGGTCAGGTCGGGCAACACCGGCGCCTCGCCGGCGCCGGCCAACTGGATGATCGACGGCGCCGTCGGGTTGTCATGGCTCGTCTGGGTCGGCGTCACCGGACTCTCGTCGCGCTGGGCGACGACGATCGGCGGCGGGGCGTCGACGTTCTGTGGCACGCCGAGATAACGCAGCGACGCTTCGGCAATGCGCTGGAAGATCGGCGCGGCGACGAAGCCGCCGGTATCGGAGCCAACGCGCGGCGTATCGACCATCACGATGACCGTAATCGCCGGATTGCGCGACGGCACGAAGCCGAGGAACGAGACGTTCTGCTGCGAGCCGCTGTACCGGCCGTTGACGATCTTGTCCGCCGTTCCGGTCTTGCCGGCGACGGTATAACCCGCGCACTTGCGCCTTCTTGCCGGTGCCATCGACGACCACGGATTCGAGAATCGGGATGAGCTGCGCCACCGTCTCGGCGACTGATCGCGCGCCGCGTCACCTTCGGCGTGATCGGCGTGCGTACGCCGTCGCGGATGGCGGCGCGCACGATCCGCGGCTCGATCCAGTTGCCACCGTTGGCCACGGTGTTCATCGCCGCCGTCATCTGGAGCGGCGTGACGCCGACCTGATACCCCATCGAGATCGAGGCGACCGCGCCGTCGTTCAGCTTGGCAGGATTCCAGACGATGCCCGGGCTCTCGCCGGGAAAGTCGGGCGACGTCGGCCGGCCGAACCCGAAGCGGTTGACGTACATCCCCAGGCGCTCCGGCCCGAGCCGCAGCCCGATCTTGATCGCGCCGACGTTGCTCGACTTGACGATCACCTGGGTCAGGGAGAGCACGCCGTAGTTGTGGCCTTCGAACTCGTCGACGATGCGATTGCCGGGCAGCCGGATGATGCCTGGGCTGGTGTCGATGAGCGCGTCGGGCGGCATCAGCTTCTCTTCGAGGGCCGCCGCGACGGTGACGACCTTGAACGTCGAGCCCGGCTCGTAGATGTCCTGCACGGCGCGGTTGCGCCGCTCGCTGTCGTTGGCCTCGTTGAACTCGTTGGGGTTGAACGTCGGATAGCTGGCCATCGCCAGCACTTCGCCGGTCTGCGGGTCCATGACCACCGCCGCGCCGCCATCCGCGCGCTTCTCCTCGACGCCGGCCGCGAGCTCGCTCTTCGACGATGTACTGCAGCTGCTCGTCGATGGTCAGCTCGAGCGAGCCGCCGGTCGTCGGCGTGCGCTCGAGGCGGCCGAAGACGCGGCGGCGGGCATCGTTCTGGACGATGAGCGTGCCCTCGCGGCCGCGGACGACCTTGTCATACGCCGCTTCGAGACCGCCGAGGCCGACGTTGTCGGTGCCGACGTAACCCAGCACGTGCGCGGCCAGCTCCCGGTTCGGATAGAAGCGGCGGTTCTCCTTCATGAAGCCGACGCCCTCGAGATTGAGGGCGGCGACGTGCCTGGCTTCGAGCGGGGTGACGCGCCGCTTGACGTAGGTGAAGGCGCGATCGCCGCTCAGCCGCTCGAGAAGCGCGGCGCGATCCTTGGCGTGACAGTCGGCGAGCGCGCCGCACAACGCGGTCGCGGTCCTGGCCTTGTCTCTCGATCTCGTGCGGGACGGCATAGATCGTGTCGGCGTCGACGCTGTAGGCGAGCACGCGGCCGTGGCGATCGGAGATCTCGCCGCGCTTGGCGGGCGACGGCACGGTGCGCATCTGCTGGCGCTCGGCGCGAGCCACGAGGTCGGCATGACTGACGACCTGGAGGTAGATCAGCCGGATCTCGATGCCGAGCGTCCACACCGCGAAGACGGCCGCGGCGACCGCGACGCGCTTCGCGATGGTGGGTCGCCAGTTGAAGGGCTGTTCAGCCACGCCGATTCCCCGTTCCGAACCTACCGCGTCGCCACGAGCGAGGTGGCCGCCGGCTTGGACGGCGTCACGCGCTCGATCACCACCGCGTCGGTCGCTGACGGGGCGACCATGCCCATCCGCTGGGTCGCGAGCTTCTCGATCCGCTGCGGCGCTCGCAGCGTCTCGATTTCGAGCAGGAGGTGCCGGTTGATCTCGGCTTCGGTCGCACGGTCGCGCTGCATTTCCTCGAGGCGGTAGCCGTGGCGCAGCAACTCGAAGTGCTGCCAGGCCGAAAACAGGAGGACGAGGACCAGCGTGCCGCCGATGGCGATCGACTGCCAGAGCTCGCGCTGCCGGCGCTCGTCGACCTCGCGGACGATCGGGTTGTTGCGGATGTCCTTGCGGATCGCGTATTCGAACGCTTCGTGTTTTCTCCATTTAACCCCTCAATCCACTTCTATCGAGGATCCATCCGCTCGGACTCCCGTCCGTTTACGCCCCGATTCCAGCAGCACACCGAGCAGATGGCATGTCCACTCACGTCAGCTGGGGGTTAAATCCGCTCCACCGCGCGCAACTTCGCGCTCCGTGCCCGGGGATTCCCCGTCACCTCGTCGTCAGACGGCGTCAGCGGGTGCTTGGTCAGCACCCGCACCAGCGGCTCTTTGTCGCCGCCCCGCCCGAGCGCCCGGAACGTGTGCTTCACGATCCGGTCCTCGAGCGAATGAAACGTCACCACCACGAACCGCCGGCCGGCGGCGAGCCGCCCGGCGGCCGCGGCCAGAAACACGTCGAGCCCTTCGAGCTCGCGGTTGACCCGGATGCGCAACGCCTGAAACGTCCGCGTTGCCGGATCGATCCGCTGCCATCCCTTCCGCGGCATCGCCCGTCGCACGATCGTCCGCAAGCTGCCCGGTCGTCGTCGATCGGCTGCCGCTCGCGCGCCCACACGATGGCGCGCGCGATGCGCCGCGATTTCCGCTCTTCACCAAACTGGAACAGCACGTCGGCGAACGACGCTTCGTCGATGCTGGCCAGCACATCCGCCGCCGTCTCGCCGCGCGTCGTGTCCATCCGCATGTCGAGCGGCTCGTCGCGGCGAAAGCTGAAGCCGCGGCCTTCCGCATCGAGCTGCATCGACGACACCCCGAGATCGGCGAGCACGCCGTCAACGCTGACGAGCCCGCGCGCCTCGAGCACGCTGCGTCGACCTCGCGATAATCCGCGTGCACGAGCTCGACTTGCTCGCGCCATTCGACGCAGGGCGTCGTGCGCAGCCGCAAGTGCCGCCGGGTCGCGATCGAGGCCGATGAGCCTGGTCGCGCCGCCCGCGAGCAGCGCGCGCGCATGGCCGCCGAGGCCAACCGTGCAGTCGACGAAGGTGCCGCCGCGCTCCGGCTGGAGCGCCTGCAGCACCTCATCCACCATGACCGGGACGTGAGATGGGGTCGCTCAGATCCCGAAGTCCGCCAACGCGCGTGCGTCGGCATCCGTAAAGGGCTCGCCCTTCAGTCGAGCCAGGAACCGTTCGTGATTCCAGACCTCGACGAAGTTGTGAATCCCGAGCACGTCCACTTCGCCGGTCATCTGTGCGCTCTCGCGCAACCGCGGCTGAATCAGCACGCGGCCTTGCGGGTCGAGCTCGGCCAGCTGGCCGTAGAAGTTCACGCGATCGAGAAATTTCATCCGCGCGGGGTGCGTCGAGGGCATCTTGGCGAGTCGGTTTTCGACGTCGAGCCAGACCGGCATCGGATAGATCCGTACCGAGTCGCCGGTCAGGCTGGTGACGAAGAGCTCGCGGCCGTGGTCCTGCTGGATCACGGACCGAAAGCCGGCCGGCATCTTGAGCCGGCCCCGATCGTCGATTTTGGCCGGCGCGTTGCCCCGCAGCACCCTTGCTACTCCACTTCAGTCCACAAAAGTCCACCGGGATAGTAGAAGACGAGGCGAACCTTGTCAACTGAAAGCGGCGCACAACTCCTTCTAGATCTGTAAGTTACGCCTTTGTTTCGCTGTCAAGACGAAACTGTCAACGTTTTGACGAGCATTTAGCTCAACCGGAGACGGAAAATCTGCAGAAATCGGGCGTGCTAGGATCGTGCGTTTGTGCTGCACGCTGCCCTCATAGGCCTGCCCTCGACCGGCAAGTCCACGCTGTTCCAGCTGATGACGAGCGCCAAGGACACCCCGCGCGGACACGGGAAGACCGAGACCGTGGTCGGCATTTCCAAGGTGCCCGACGCCCGTCTCGACGTCGCTGACCGCGATGTACAACCCGCGCAAGCGGGTGCCGGCGACGATCGAATTCACCGACATCGTCGCGCCGGGCCGCACCGGCGCCGCAGCGCTCGTGGACGTCGCCGGCTACAAGACCGCCGACGCTCTGGTGCACGTCGTCCGGGCGTTTCGCGATGAAGCGGTCGCCGCATCCGGCCGGCTGCATCGATCCGGCGCGTGACGCGCAGGCGATGGAAGACGAGCTGATCCTCGCCGACCTCGGCGTCGTCGAGCGGCGCCTCGAGCGGCTCGAGAAGGATCTGAAGAAGAACAAGTCGGCGGAGCTCGAGAAGGAGCGCGATCTGATCGTGCGCTGCAAGGACGCGCTCGAGAACGGACAACCGCTGCGCGCGCTCGGCCTCACCGGCGACGATCTGCGGCGTCTGCGCGGCTTTCAGCTGCTCTCGGCGAAGCCGCTGCTGCTGGTCATCAACCTCGACGAGGCCGACGTCGCTGACGCGGCCAGCGTCGAGCAGGCGGCCGCCAGGAGCGGCCTCACCGCGTTTCTGTCACGCGCGGCGACGGCCGCGGTGCCGGTCTGCGCGAAGATCGAGCTCGAGATTGCGGCGCTCGAGGCGGCGGACGCGACCGCGTTCCTCGCCGATCTCGGACTGAAAGAATCCGGGCTCGACCGCGTGATCCGCGCCAGCTACGACCTGCTCGGCTACATGTCGTTCTTCACGGTGGGCGAGGACGAATGCCGCGCCTGGTCGATTCCGCGCGGCACGATGGCGCAGGAAGCGGCCGGCGAGATCCACAGCGACATCGCCCGCGGCTTCATCCGCGCCGAGGTGGTCGCCGTACGATGCGCTCGTCGCGCGCGGCATCATGGACGCGTGCAAGGAGCACGGCGAAGTGCGCCTCGAGGGCAAGGAATACATCGTCAAGGACGGCGACATCATCAACTTCCGACATGCGACGTAGTTCGCCTGCCGCGAGCCGAACAGAAGACCCGGCCTAGTGCCGGTCAGCACCGTCCTCGTCTGCGAGACGCAGGTGCCGCTGGTGCGCGGCGGAGCCGAGTTGCTGGTGCAGCAGCTGGTGACCGAGCTGCGGCGCCGCGGCGTCGCCACCGATCGCGTGTCGCTGCCGTTCAAGTGGTATCCGAAGGACGAGATCCTGCCGCATGCGGCGGCATGGCGGCTGCTCGATCTCAGCGAGAGCAACGGCCGCCCGATCGATCTGATCATCGCGACCAAGTTCCCGACCTATTTCGCGCGGCACCCGCGCAAGGTCTGCTGGCTCGTGCACCAGCATCGCGCCGCCTACGAGCTGTGCGGCACCTGATACAGCGACTTCGGCGACGAAGAAATCGACGTCGGACTGCGCGATCGGCTGATGGCGCTCGACGAAGAGATGCTCGGCGAGTGCCGCGGGCTCTACACGATCTCGCGGACGGTGTCGTCGCGCCTCGAGAAGTACAACGGCCTTGCTTCGACGCCGCTCTACCACCCGCCGCTCATGGCGCCGCGACCTTGTCGCACGGCGAGTACGGGCAGTACGTGCTGTCGGTCGCGCGGCTCGAGAAGAACAAGCGCGTCGACC
Source organism: uncultured Acidobacteriota bacterium (assembly GCA_963841895.1). Taxonomy (GTDB): domain Bacteria; phylum Acidobacteriota; class Vicinamibacteria; order Vicinamibacterales; family UBA2999; genus JACCSI01. The sequence goes on along the minus strand of CAWJEO010000030.1, from coordinate 260,553 downwards.
TTGCCGTCCGTGCCGTGCCGCACCTGCCGTCGCATCTGCGGCTCGTGGTCGTCGGCGAAGGCAGCGATCGCCGCGCCATCGAGCAGGCCGCCGAAGAGACGGGCGCCGCCGATCGGATTACCTTTGCCGGCGCGGTCAGCGACGCTGAACTCGTCGCGCTCTATCACGACGCGCTCTGCCTCGTCTATGCGCCGTTCGACGAGGATTACGGGCTGGCCACGCTCGAAGCGTTCCTGGCGCGCAAGCCGGTCATCACGGCTCGCGATTCCGGCGGCACCCTCGAGTTCGTCATCGACGGCGTCAACGGCTTCGTCGTCGATCCGGAACCCGAAGCGGTGGCGGCGGCGATCGTTGCCCTCGACGCCGATCGCGCACGGACGGCGTCGCTCGGCGAGGCCGGACGCGATCTCGCCGTCGCCGATTTCATGGGACGCCGTGATCGATCGGCTGCTCAGCCATGGCTGAGCCGAACACGACGACCGTGGTCATCCCGGCGTTCGGCGAGGGACCGGCGGTTGCCGATGTCGTCATGGCGCTCCGTCGGCGCGGCGCCGTGGAAGGAAATCCTGGTCATCGACGACGGCTCGGCGGACGATACGAGCGCGCAGGCGCGACGAGGCGGGCGCGGTCGTCATCCGTCATCCGTACAACAAGGGCAACGGCGCCGTCGCTCAAGACCGGCATCCGCAACGCCGCCGGCGAATGGATTCTGGTGATGGACGGCGACGGTCAGCATCACCCGGCGACGCCGTCCGCCTCGTCAGTCTTCTTGGCGAATTACGACCTCGTGATTGGCGCCCGATCCGCGGCAGACGCAGGCGACCGCCACTCGGCGGTGGGGCAACGATCTGCTCAACCGCCTGGCCGGCTACCTCGCGCAGCGCTCGGTGCCCGATCTGACCTCCGGCTTCCGCGCCGCGCGGCGCGAGCATCTGCTCGAGTTCCTCCACCTGCTGCCGAACGGATTCTCGTCGCCGACGACGACCACGCTCGCGTTTCTCCGCGCCGGCTACAACGTGCGCTTCGAGCCGATCGACGCCCGTCAGCGCAACGGCCAGTCGAAGATCAAGCTGGCGCGGGACGGCGCGAAGTTCTTTCTGATCCTGCTGAAGGTCATCACGATCTACAGTCCGCTGCAGGATCTTCGTGCCGCTCAGTCTCGCCGCTTTCACGCTCGGCGTCGTCTACGGCGCGTGGACGGCCGTCCAGCAGTCGCGCATTCCCAACGGCGCCGTCCTGCTGCTCATGTTTGCGGTCATCGTATTCCTGGTCGGCCTGGTCTCCGAGCAGATCTCCACGCTGCACTTCGCGCGCCGCGGCGGGACCGCTCATGAATGCGCTGATCCTGGTTCCGACCTACAACGAGCGCGAGAACCTGCCGATCCTCGTAGAGCGGGTCCTCGCCCACGCCGGCACGCGCATCCTCGTGCTGGACGACGGCTCACCAGATGGCACCGGCCAGATCGCCGACGAGCTCGCGCGACAGTATCCGGGGCGCCTCGACGTCATGCATCGTACCGGTCAACGCGGCCTGGGACGGTCCTATCGCGACGGGTTTCGCACGGCGATCGCGAGCGACGCCGACGTCGTGTGCCAGATGGACGCCGACCTGTCACACGATCCGAAGTTCCTGCCGTCGCTGATCGCGGGCACGGCGGACGGCGGATCTCGTCATCGGCTCGCGCTACATCCCCGGCGGCGGGGTCGAGAACTGGCCACTCCGCCGCGTGATGTTGAGCGGTTTCGCCAACACGCTACATCCGCACCGTCACCGGCTTGCGGATCCGCGACTGCACGGGCGGCTTTCGGTGCTGGCGACGCGAAGCGCTGGCGCGGATCCCGCTCGACCGTATCACCTCCGACGGCTATTCGTTTCTCGTCGAAGTCGCGTTTCACGCGGCCGCGGCCGGCTTGCGCATCACCGAACAGCCGATCGTGTTCGTCGAACGCCGGCTGGGCGCGTCGAAGCTGTCGAGCGGCGTGCTGATCGAATCGCTCAAAACCCCGTGGCGCCTGGCCCTGCGGCACGGACGGGTGCGCGTGAGTACAATCCGCGCAGATCGAATGGACGCCAGCGTCGCCGATTTCTATCGCGGCCGGCCCGTGATGATCACCGGCGGCCTCGGGTTCATCGGCAGCAACCTCGCCCGCCGCCTCGTCGATCTCGGCGCCGATGTCCTGCTCGTCGACTCGCTCATTCCCGATTACGGCGGCAATCTCTTCAACATCGCCGGCATCGAGGATCGCGTCCGCGTCAACGTCGCCGACGTCCGTCAGGCGAGCACGATGAACTATCTCGTGCAGGACCGCGAGATCATCTTCAACCTCGCCGGGCAGGTCAGCCACATCGACAGCATCCGCGACCCGCACACCGATCTCGAGATCAACTGCACCAGTCAGTTGACGCTGCTCGAAGCCTGCCGGCATCACAATCCGCGCGCCAAGGTGATCTACGCCAGCACGCGGCAGATCTACGGCAAGCCCGACTTCCTGCCGGTCACCGAGCAGCATCTGGTGCGCCCGACCGACGTCAACGGCATCAACAAGGCGGCCGGCGAGTACTACCATCTCGTCTACAACAACGTCTTCGGCGTCCGGGCGGCAGGGCTGCGGCTGACCAACGTCTACGGGCCGCGCCAGCTGCTGAAACACAACCGCCAGGGATTCATCGCCTGGTTCATCCGCCTCACCCTCGAAGACAAGGAGATCCAGGTCTTCGGCGACGGCTCGCAGATCCGCGATTTCGTCTACGTGGACGATGCGGTCGAGGCGTTTCTGCTGGCGGGACAGAGCGATGCCTGCAACGGCGGCGCGTTCAACGTCGGCGGCAGCGAACCTATCGCGCATCGCGACCTCGTCCGAATGCTGATCGAGATCGCCGGAACCGGGCGCTACCGATTCGTGGAGTGGCCGCCGGAAAAGAAAGCGATCGACATCGGCAGCTTCTACGCCGACTCGTCCCGCTTTGCCGCGGCGTGCGGGTGGACGACCGGCGATTTCGCTGCGCGAAGGGCTGGCGCGCACGCTGGCGTTCTACCGCGAGCACATGGCGCACTATGTGAGCCCGGAAGCGGGATCGTGACCATTCGCTTCAACGCGCTCGTCCCCGGCGACGATCACGCCGCCGTCACCGCCGCAATGGCCCGCGTCGTCAGCAGCGGCTGGTTCGTGCTCGGGCCCGAGGTCGAGGGGTTTGAAGCCGAGTTCGCGGCGGCGTGCCGAAGTGCGCACGCCGTTGGCGTCGGAACCGGCACCGACGCGATCACGCTGATCCTGCGCGCCCTCGACGTCGGTCCCGGCGACGAAGTCATTACGTCGCCGCTGTCGGCCGCCTATTCGGCGCTCGCGATCATGATGGCCGGCGCGCGCCCGGTGTTCGCCGACATCGATCCGGACCGACTGACGCTCGATCCCGCCGCGGTCGCTGGCCGCGGTGACGCCGCGGACGCGGGCGATTCTGCCGGTGCACCTGTACGGTCAAGCCGCCGACATGCGCGCGCTCGAACGCGTCGCCGCGCGACATCGGCTGGCGCTCGTCGAAGACGCCTGTCAGGCCCACCTGGCGACTTCGGATAACCGGCCGATCGGAACGATCGGCGCCGCCGGTGCGTTCAGCTTCTATCCGACGAAGAACCTTGGCGCTCTCGGGGACGGCGGCGCGATCGTCACCGGCGACGCTGCCCTCGCGGCGCGGATCAAGCGGCTGCGGAATGGTGGCCAGAGCACGCGGTATCGCCACGAGAGTTTGGCGTCAACAGCCGGCTCGACGAGCTGCAGGCGGCGATTCTGCGCGCGCGATTGCCGTTCCTCAGCGGCTGGACCGAACGGCGCCGCGCGATTGCCGGGCGCTATCGCCAAGGCCTGGCGCAGGCCCGGCGTTCGCCATCCCGCGCGAACACGACGCTGGCCACGTCTACCACCTGTTTCCGGTGCTCGCCGCGGCGCGTGACGCGCTGCAGGCGCAGCTGCGAACCGCAGGGATTGAGACGCTGATCCATTACCCGGTCCCGATCCCGCAGCAGCCCGCGCTCGCGCCGACCGATGCCGGCCGACTGTCCGGTCGCCAACCGCGTGTGCCAGCAGGTCCTGTCGCTCCCGCTCTACCCGGGGCTGGCAGACACCGCCGTCGCCGAGGTCATCCGTGCGGCGGCAAGCGCCACCTGAGCTTCAGAAAAGGCCGAGCGTATGCTGGAACGGCCCGCTCCGAGCCGATATAATGGGCGCAACCTCCTGAGCATCTGGCCATGAAGTCCTTGTGCCTTGCGTCGCTTATCGTCCTCGCCTCGGCAACGTCTGCCTTTGCGCAACTGAAACTCGAGATCAAGGACGGACGCGTGTCGCTCGACGCCAAGGGCGTCCCGGCTCGGCAGATCCTTGCGGAGTGGGCAAGATCGGAGGCACCCGGATTGTCGGCGGCGACAAGGTGACGGGCGCGCCGCTCACGCTGAAGTTTGCCGACTTGCCGGAGCGGCAGGCGCTCGACATCATTCTGCGAAACGTTGCCGGATACATGGCGGCACCGCGACAGGCTTCGGCCGTGGCCGGGCGCGTCGACCTACGACCGCATTCTGATTCTGGCGACCAGCACGCCACCGGCGAACGCGGCCGCAACCGCGGGCCGCGGCAATCCCGGAACCACGCCAATACGCAACCGGGCATGGGCCCGGCGAACCGGCGCGTTCCGCCACGACCGCCAAACCTCCCGCCGTCGCCGAGCCGACAACGACGTCGCCGAGCAGGCCGAGCAGCGGTCGAGGATCAGGCCGACACGGGAGTGCAGGCGCCGGTCTTCACGTTCCCGCAGCCGCAGCAGCAGCAGGGCGCGCCCAACCAGATGTTCGTTCCGGCTGGTCAGAACGGGCGGGCCGGATCCGCGCCGGTGATCACGCTTCAGCCGAACGCCAACGGCCAGCCCACGGTCTACACGTTCGTGCCGAATGGCGATGGGCAACCCGTTCAAGCGGCTCCGGCCGGTCCGACCACGCCATTTGGGGCGGTGGGCGCACCCACGCCGGGCATGATTCAGCAGCCGCCGCCCCAACCCGGACAGCCGCAGCGACCACCGAAAGAGTGACGACACCCCGGCGTCACTCCCGTGACGCCCGGCGCTCCGTTTCAGGTCGCGAGCGCACGTCCCCGCCCATGGCAGACATCGATCGGTACCGCCCGGAAGACCGACGAGGCGTCGAGCAGCTCTACCGTCGAACCTTCGGAATCCACGCGGCCGATGCATTTCGGCTTCGCTGGGATTGGGCGAAGCGCAATCCCGCGCTCAAGGGCGGCGAGCCGCCGCTCCCCGTCGTCCGCGAAGGTCCGACCGTCGTCGCGGTTTGTCCGTTGACGCCAGTCGCCGTGAGCCTGCGCGGACTCGATTCCGAAGGCGTCTGGTCGGGCGATCCGCTGGTCGTCGCCGAGCGTCAGCGGCAGGGGCTCGGCGAATCGCTGCTGCGCGCGTGGGATCGCGAGTCAGGGGTCGCGCTCGGCGCGAGCCTGTCCGACGGGACTCGGTTCCTGCTCGAAAAGATCCGCTGGCCGAAGGCGGTGACGCTCCCGTGCCTGGTCAAGCCGCTGAGCCGGCGCGCGTTCCGTCAGCCGAGCTGGCCGGTCGCGATCAACCGGCTGGTGTCGGCCGTCGCGGTGCCGGTCGTGAAGGTCGTCGCGCGAGCGCGACCGCTTCGCGAGGAAGTCGAGATCGTCCGCCGTTTCGATCGCGGCATCGATCGGTTGTGGGAGCGGGTGGCGCCGCGTCTCGATCTGGCGGTGCGCCGTGATTCGGCCTACCTCAACTGGAAGTTCATCGAGCCGCCGCACGTCCGTTACTCGGTGGCGGTGCTCAAGCGCGACGAGGAGCCACACGGATACGCGGTGTACCGCCATCTGCGCGAACCGCAGGGGCGGGTCACGCAGATCGTCGACTTCCTCGTCGATCCGGCCGACGAGCGCGGCCTGACGACGCTCCTCCACTGGATCGACCGCGAAGCGCGCGCGGAAGACTCGGACAAGATCCGCTGTTACGTCCAACACGCGCGATTTCGTCGCGTGCTCCGGCGGTCCGGTTACTTCGTCGTCAAATCGAACGTCGTGTTGAACGCGAAGGTCAACGCCGTGCAAGTGCCACCGGGTTTTTACGACGACCCCGACGGCTGGCACTTCACGCTGGGGCGACGGGGACCTCGACCACTGAGAACTACGAACTGTCAGTTTCCAGTTGTCAGTTTCCAGTTCAAAGGGCGCCTCGCTGGAATTGCGAAGCTGAGGGCCCTTTGAACTGGTAACTGGCAACTGAAAACTGACAGTTTTACCAAGTAACAACTATGACTCTCGAACAACAGCTTGTCCACCGATATCGCCGTCGCCATGAAGGCGAAGGATGCGCCGCGACTGAGTGCGCTGCGGATGTTGAAGGCCGCGCTGATGAACAAGGGCGTCGAAAAGAACCGCGCCCTCGAGGCCAGCGAAGAGGTCCAGGTCGTGTCGATGCTGGTGAAGCAGCGGCGCGATTCGATCGAGCAGTTCACGAAGGGTGGCCGCGCCGATCTTGCGGACAAGGAGCGCACCGAAATCGGGGTTCTCGAAGCCTATCTGCCGCCCTCGGTCAGTCCGGAGGAGCTGGCTCAAGCGGTGGCGCAGGCGGTCAGCGAGACCGGAGCCACGGGACCCAAAGATATGGGCAAGGTGATGAAAGCGGTCATGGCGCAGTTCGCCGGCAAGACGGTCGACGGAAAAGCGGTGAACGAACTCGTACGGGCCCGCCTCAATCCATAGAGCCGGCTCGGTCCATCACCGCGCCGGTCACCGCCACTCATTTTTTTGTCGAAACGGGGTCAAACATTTGGGGGGGTCTGACCGTCTATACCTTTTGAAAGGCCTAGTCAGCCTCTCACCATCCTCCTTTAGGGCTCCAGCTCACCGCCGGGGCCCTTTGTTTTTTCGCCAGCGAACAGATCGACTGTCCGCAGTCGGGACAGCGTCCCGGATCCGTTCACTGCTCGCTCGGTCCGGACCACCGACGCGCCACGTGTTACGCTGAAGCACCCTGCGCCGACACCGGTCGAGACGGCCGGCGCACGGGCCCCGCACAGGTGATGTCCGAGGCTGCCCCGCGACTGGCCCGATCGGCCGGCCTCTTCGGCCTGGCCACCATGGCCAGCCGGATCCTCGGCCTCGTCCGCGACACCGTTCATGCCTATTACTTCGGCGCCGGCGACGCGATGGACGCGTTCCGCGTCGCCTTTCGCGTCCCCAACCTGGTCCGCGACCTGTTTGCCGAAGGCGCGATGAGCGCGGCGTTCGTGCCGACGTTCACGCGCGAGCTCACGACGGAGGGCAAGCCACGGGCGTGGCAGCTCGCCAACTCGGTGATCACGGCGCTCGTGATCCTCACCGTCGTCCTCGCGGTCGTCGGCATCGCCGTCGCCGAGCCGCTCGTCCGCTTCTACGCCCCGCAATTCAGCGAGGTGCCGGGCAAGATCGAGCTCACGGTGCTGATGGCGCGGATCATGGTCCCGTTCCTCACGCTCGTGGCGCTCGCGGCGGTGTTCATGGGCATGCTGAACTCGCTCGGGCACTTTTTCGTGCCCGCGCTCTCGCCGGCGATGTTCAACGTCGCGGCGATCGTCATCGCCATCATCGGCGTGCCGATTGCGCACGCAAGTCGGGTTTCCGCCGATCGTGCTGATGGCGATCGCGACGCTCGTCGGCGGGGTCGGTCAGCTCGCCATCCAGTGGCAGCCGCTGCGGGCGGAGGGGTATCGCTATCGGCCCATGCTCAATCTGCGGGATCCCGCGCTCGGCCGGGTGCTCCTGCTGATGGGACCGGGAACGGTCGGCATGGCGGCGACGCAGATCAACGTCCTCGTCAACACGCAGTTCGCCACGAGCCAGGGCACGGGTGCGGTCTCGTGGCTCGACTACGCGTTTCGGGTCATGTACCTGCCGATTGGCCTGTTCGGCGTGTCGATCGCCGCGGCGTCGACGCCGGCGCTCTCGAGGCTCGCCGCCACCAACGATCACGCCGCGCATGCGCACGACGGTCGGCTCGGCGATCGGCTTGATGCTGGCGCTGAACGTGCCGGCGACGATCGGTCTGATCGCGCTCGCGACGCCGATCATCGCGCTCATCTTCGAGCACGGCAAGTTCACCGCGGCCGATACGGCGGCGACCGCGCTCGCGCTCCGCTACTACGCGCTCGGCCTCGTCGGCTATTCGATCGTCCGGATCATCTCGCCGGCCTTCTATGCGCTGCACCGCAGCCGCATCCCGGTCATCGCCAGCATCACGTCCGTCGTTGCGAACATACTGCTGAACGTCATGCTCATCGAGGTGATGGGCTATGCCGGCCTGGCGCTCGGCACGTCGCTCGCCGCGATTGTCAACGCCGGCATCCAGTTCCTGTTCCTGCGCCATGCCCTCGGCGGCCTCGAAGGACGCCGCATCCTGGTCACGTTCTTCAAGGCGACTGATCGCCTCCGCGGCGATGGCCGCGGCCGCCTGGTACGTGGAGCTGTGGCTGCACACGCTGATGCCTGGGTCGGCGACGTGGATCCAGATCGTCCGCGTCGGCGTCGCCATCGGGGTCGCGCTGGGCGTCCTGGCGCTGTCGGCGTCCATCCTGCGCCTGCGCGAGTTCGAGGAATCGCGCGCGATGATCATGCGGAAGGCTGGGGCAGCTCGGACGATGAAACGGTTCGGATTGAATTCGACGATCTGGGCAACGGCCTCGACGCACTTCGTCACCGATTGCTACGGCAACATGTTCGCGCCGCTGCTGCCGATGCTGATCCCGCAGCTCGGGCATGTCGCTGAAGACGGTTGGCGTGCTGGCGATGTGCTTCCAGCTGGCCACGCTCGGTGTCGCAGCTCGGCTTCGGCACGCTCGCCGATCGCTGGCGGCCGCGCGTGCTCTTGATCGGCGGCCCGATCGTGTCGGTCGTGGTCTTGAGCCTGATCGGCTCATCGACGTCGACGGCAATGCTGGCGGCGATTCTGCTGATCGGCGGCCTCGGCGGCGCCGCGTTTCATCCGCCCGCCGCGGCGCTGGTGCACTCGGTGTCTGGCGATCGCAAGGGCCTCGGCGATGTCGACGCACATTTCAGGCGGCTCGCTGGGCTTCGCGCTCGCGCCGCTCGTCTTTGCGCCCGCGATCGTGTGGATGGGCCGCTCGATGGCGTGGTTTGTCGCGATCCCCGGCTTGATCGCGCTGACCTACACGCTGCGGTTGATCCGCAAGGTCCCGATCCCGCGGAAACAGGAGCAACAGGGCTGGCGCTATCTCCGCCCGTACGCCAAGCCGCTCGCGCTCCTCTACTTCATCGTCGTCCTGCGGACGCTCACCGCCAACAGCCTGTCGGTCTTCCTGCCGGTGTTGTTGACGCAGCAGGGCATGGGCGTCGGAGAGGCCAGCGCCGCGGTGTCGTTCTATCTCTTCCTGAGCACGGTGGGTGGATTCCTCGGTGGCCCGCTGGCCGATGCCTACGGCCCGCGCCGCGTCATCATCTGGACCCTGCTCGCGTCGGTACCCTTCCTGCTCGCTCGGCCAGCTGGCGTCCGGCTGGACGCTGACGCTGCTGATCTCCGTCGGCGGATTCCTCCTGCAGTCGACCCTGCCGATCAACGTGACGTTCGGGCAACAACTCGCGCCGGTCAGCGCCGCGACGGTGTCGTCGCTGATGATGGGCTTCGCGTGGGGTGTCGGGTCGCTGCTCGCGCCGGTTGTCGGGGTCGTCGGCGATGCCTGGGGACTGAATGTCGCGCTGTCGATCACGGCGGTCGTCCCGGTTCTCGCGGCGCGTTTGCCTTGCCTTTGCCCAACCGGGCGCCCGCGGCCACGCAAGTCGAGCCAGCGCCGCTGACGCCGGAAGTTCGCCTGACGAAAGTTCTGGACAGCCATCGGGCTCCTCGGAGCATCGACGGCGTGAGCCCTTCGGTGGTTGTACGTACCCTTTGATCGTGGCCCGGTATCCGAACTACGGCAACGCCTCGTTCAGCTTCGGGCCGGGACGGCTGACGCCGGCGATCAAGATCCTGATCATCGTCAACGTCGTCGCCTTCCTGGCGTCGCTGGCGGTGCCGGCGATGATCATCCAGCTCGGCGTCGTCCCGCAGACCGTGGTCGAGCAGGGCGCGATCTGGCAGCTCGTCTCCTACATGTTCCTCCACGGCGGGATCGGCCATCTGCTGATCAACATGCTGTCGCTGTGGATGTTCGGCACCGAGCTCGAACAGCAGTGGGGCACGCGGTTCTTCACCAAGTACTACTTCGTCACCGGCGTCGGCGCCGCCGTGATCACCGTGCTGTGGTCGATCAGCCCGCTGCCGTTCGCCGAGCAGCTGTATTACAGCGTGATGATTGGGGCGTCCGGCGCGGTCTACGGCGTTCTTCTTGCCTACGGCCTGACGTTCCCGCACCGCTCGATTTACTACATGATGCTCTTCCCGATTCAGGCGAAGTATTTCGTCATGATCGTCGGGGCCATTGCCTTCCTGTCGTCGATGGGCGCGGGCGGTTCGGGTGTCGCGCACAGCGCGCACCTGGGCGGGCTGCTCGTCGGCTACGTCTACCTGAAAGGCCTGCGCTGGCGGCCGCTCGACGAGCTTCGCTACCGCTGGCTGCGCTGGAGGATGAACCGCGCCCGCGGCAAGTTCAACGTCTATTCCGGCGGTCGCGACGACGACTGGAAGAGCGACTGGAAAAAGCACATTCACTAGCAGGGGATCAGTGCAGCCGTATCTCGAGCTTCTGCGCGACATCCGCGACAACGGCCAGACCAAGACCGACCGAACCGGGACCGGGACGCTGAACCGATTTGGGGCGCAGCTTCGGTTCGATCTGCGTGAGGGGTTTCCGGCGGTCACCACCAAGAAGCTGTTCCTGAAGGGCGTCATTCACGAGCTGCTGTGGTTTCTCCGTGGCAGCACCAACGTCGACGATCTCGTGCAGCACGGGATCATGATCTGGAACGAGTGGCCGTTCCGCGCCTACCTCCAAGCGACCGAGCAGCCCGTTCCTGAAGTGAACAGCCCGGAGTGGCACGCGGGGATGCGGCGGTTCGTCGATCGCATTCGCACCGAGCCGGACTTCGCGGCGCGCTACGGCGAGCTCGGCCCGGTGTACGGCTATCAGTGGCGATCGTGGCCGGCGCCCGATGGCCGGCACATCGATCAGATTCGCACCGTCGTCGATCAGATCACGCGGACGCCCGACTCGCGCCGCATCATCGTCTCGGCGTGGAACGTCGCGGACCTCGAAGCGATGGCCAGGGCCGGGCTGCCGCCGTGCCACTGCCTGTTCCAGTTCGACGTGACCGACGGTCGGCTGTCGTGCCAGCTCTATCAGCGCAGCGCCGACATGTTCCTCGGCGTGCCGTTCAACATCGCCTCGTACGCGCTGTTGACGATGATGCTGGCGCAGGTGACCGGGCTCGAGCCGGGCGATTTCGTGCACACGTTCGGCAGCGCCCACATCTACCTGAACCATCTCGATCAGGTGGACGAGCAGCTGTCGCGGACGCCGCGGGCGCTGCCGACGGATGACGCTCAATCCGGCCGTCGCGATCGATCTTCGACTTCACGTTCGAAGACTTCGAGCTCGTCGGCTACGATCCGCACCCGGCCATCAAAGCGCCGATCGCGGTTTGAGCGGCGCGGTGCAGACCATCTCGCTCATCGTGGCGATGGGACAGAACCGCGTCATCGGCCGCGGCGCGGAGATCCCGTGGCGGTTGCCCGCCGATCAGCAGCGCTTCAAGCGCGATCACGATGGGCCGTCCGATCATCATGGGCCGGAAGACGCACGCGTCGATCGGGCGCGCCGTTGCCAGGCCGCTTGAACATCGTCGTGACACGACAGGCCGATTACGACGCGCCGGGCTGCGAGGTCGTCGGCTCGCTCGAGGCAGCGCTCGCGCGCGCCGGCGATGGCGAAGTCTTCGTGATCGGCGGCCACGAGCTGTACCAGCGGCAGCCTGCCGATTGCAGACCGCCTCTATCTCACGTATCTCGATCTCTCGCCGGAAGGCGATGTCTACTTCCCGGAGTTCGATCTGCGCGAGTGGGATGGAGATCGAACGCCTCGAGGGCGTCGTAGACGAGAAGAACGTCCATCCTCACCGGTTCGTGACGCTTGCAGCGGCGCCGCGACGCCGTCACCGCTGAAGGTCGCTCAGGCTCGGCGCGTCTCGAATCGCTCCGCCTTCGGGAAGCCTCGCGAGACCGGCAACCAGATTGTCGGGCGCCGCCTGCGATGGCCGGTTGTACGACCGCGGCCGTCGTCGTTGTACGACGTCCGCTGCGCTCGGCCATCGCGGTATCGACGGCCGCGAGCGCCCGACGGAGATCGTGAATCCGTGGATTCGGCCGGCTCGTCGATCGCAGCCGGCTACAGCAGCCCGGTCATCGCGTCGGTCAGCGCCTCCTCAGCGAGCAGCCGCATCGGCATGGGCCGCGCGACGCGGCGGCCTGCTGCGCGCGCCGACGCCACCGCGTCGACCGCCCTGGCGGTCCACCGTCCCGCGGCCGTCACGGCGCTCGGACCAGCGTGATCAACTCGTGCCGCCGGTTGCGCTGCCGCTCTCAGCTGCCCCCAGTCCTGGCGAACCGCGGTTCTAGAGCCGCACGAGGCGCCTGTAGATTGCCAGCCCCCACAGGCCGAGCACGAGCACGACCGACGATCGTCGCGGCGACCGACATCCGCAGGCGCTACTTGGTGACCGGCTTGTCGTGGAAATAGTTGTCGGTGCCGTCGAGCCAGTCGTGCCGAATCGGGCTGAACATGTCCAGCTCGAACGTGTCCTCGAGCGCTTCGGCCTGATGCGGCACCCACGACGGAATGTGCAGGACCTCGCCTTCGCGGACCGTGATCTCCTCGCCGTTGATCAGGAACTTGAGGGCGCCCTGGAGGATGTAGGTCATCTGCTCACTCTCGTGCGAGTGCATCGGGACGATGGCGCCGCGCTTGAGATAGATCTGCGCCACCATCTCGCGCGCACCGGTGACGATCTTCCGCGAGATCATTTCAGTGACCTTATCGAGCGCAATCTCGTCCCAGCGATGCAGGCGAACAGTCGGTGTATCCATCAGTCGATTCTCTCGGTGAAGAGCGGCGCGAGTCGTCGTCCGCGCGCGTCGCCGGCCTCAGGTGCAACTGGAGACAACGGCGGGCAAGAAGTGACGTAAGTGCCCGTCCCGCCGTAAGTTGGCGCGGATTATAGCACCCGGCCGGATGGTATAATTCGCGCCACCATGAAGGGATCGACGCTGGTCACCGGACCGGATACCGCCCACCCGTCCAAGAAGGCGGTTTCGTCACGTGAACAGACCTGGGAAGGGCTGACGCGCGACGATCTCGTCGGCGCGTATCGCACGATGCTGATGTCGCGGCGCCTCGATGACAAGGAGATCCAGCTCAAGAACCAGAGCCTGATCTTCTTCCAGATCAGCGGCGCCGGCCACGAGAGCCATCCTGACCGCCGCGGGCCTCCACCTGCGTGCCGGCTACGACTGGTTCTATCCGTACTATCGCGACCGGGCGCTGTGCCTGACGCTCGGCATGACCCCGCTCGAAATGCTGCTCGCGGCGGTTGGCGCACAGGACGATCCGATGTCGGGCGGACGGCAGATGCCGTCGCACTGGGGCCACAAGCAAACTCAACATCCCCTCGCAGGGCAGCCCGACCGGCACGCAGTGCCTGCACGCCATTGGCTGCGCCGAAGCGGCGCTGATCTACGACCGCATGAAGGACATCCCCGATCGGGCCGAGGCTTCAAGAACGACGAAATCACCTACGTCTCGATCGGCGAAGGGGCCACGAGCGAAGGCGAATTCTGGGAATCGCTGAACACCGCCTGCACGCGCATCAGGCGCCGGCGCTCTATCTCGTCGAAGACAACGGCTACGCGATCTCGGTTCCGGTCGAAGCGCAGACCGCCGGCGGCGATCTGTCGAAGCTCGTCGAGTCGTTCCCGCACCTGAAGGTGCTCCGCTGCGACGGCACCGACTTCCTCGCCAGCCACAAGACGATGGGCGAAGCGGTCGCGTGGGTCCGACGGAACGCAAGCCCGCGCTGGTGCACGCCAAGGTCATCCGGCCCTACTCGCACTCGCTCTCCGACGACGAGCGGCTGTATAAGACGCCGGAGGAACGCGAAGCCGAGTCACGGCGCGACCCGATCACGCGGATGCGGACGTTCCTGATCGACGAGGGACTCGCCACGCAGGCCGACATCGACGCGATTGCCGCCGACGTCGATCGCGAGATTGCCGAGGCGACCGACCACCGCCCTAGCCGCGCCGAAGCCGTCGACAGAAACCGCTGACTGGTACGTCTTCTCGCCCGACGTCGATCCGACCTCGTCGGCGTTCGACACGCCGGCCGAGACCGCGGGCAAGCCCGACACGATGGTCGCCGCCATCAACCGGACGCTGAAAGACGAGATGGCGCGAAACCCGCGCATCGTGATCTTCGGCGAGGACGTGGCGGATGCCACGAAGGCCGCGTCGCTGCCGCACGTGCCCGGGCAAGGGCGGCGTCTTCAAGGTGACGCACGGCCTGCAGCGGCAGTTCGGATCGGATCGCGTGTTCAACTCGCCGCTCGCCGAAGCCAACATCATCGGCCGCGCCGTCGGCATGGCGACGCGCGGACTCAAGCCGGTCGTCGAGATCCAGTTCTTCGACTACATCTGGCCGGCGATGATGCAGTTCAAGGACGAGATGTCGATGCTGCGGTATCGCTCGTCCAACAACTGGTCGTGCCCGATGGTCGTGCGCGTGCCGATTGGCGGCTACCTGCGCGGCGGCGCGCCGTATCACAGCCAGTCGGGGGTCAGCATCTTCGCGCACTGCCCCGGCATTCGCCTGGTCTTCCCGTCGAACGCGGTCGACGCGGCGGGCCTGCTGCGGACGTCGATTCGCTGCGACGACCCGGTGCTCTTCCTCGAGCACAAGCACCTGTATCGCCAGACCTACAACAAGGGCGTGTATCCCGGCGCCGAGTACATGATTCCGTTCGGCAAGGGATCGCTGCGCCGTGACGGCACGGACATCGTCATCCTGACCTGGGGCGCGCTGGTGCAGCGATCGCTGCTCGCGGCGCAGCAGGCCGAGAAGGACGGCATCAGCGCGGCGGTGTTCGACCTCCGCACGATCATCCCCTACGACTGGGCCGGGATCGCCGAGCTCGTCAAGAAGACGAATCGGGTCATCATCGTCCACGAAGATCAGCTGACCTGCGGCTTCGGCGCGGAGATCGCGGCGCGCATCGGCGACGAGCTCTTCGAGCACCTCGACGCGCCGGTCAAGCGCATCGCCGCGATGGACTGCCCGGTCGCCTACAGCCCCGACCTCGAAGAGGTCATCCTGCCGCAGTCGGCGACGTCCTGCAGGCGGTGCGGGACCTTGCGAAATACTGAGTTCTGGCTTCTGTCGAACAAAGAGCAAAGTGAACAAAGAACAAAGAACGGAACGTCAGAACTAGGAACACCGAACGACGGAACGGAACATCCAACGGTCGACGCAGAACGTCGAACCGAACGAACGCTTGGAACTGATCAAGGCCGACCGACCCGAATCCGCAATGAGCCGCACTTCCTGCCGGAGCGCCGCGGCCACTCTTCCGTACGCGTCTCCACGCTCCCCCGGGCTGTGCTCCCCGTGCGCACGATTCCCTTTTGCCCCGTTCGCCCTCTACCCGGTCGTTCGCCGTTCCCTACATGAAGTTCCGTCGTTCCCGGTTCGTCGTTCGGTTCTTTGTTCGCCGTTCTGCGTTCTCGGTTCCGTTCCACGTTCGCGGTTCGGCGTTCCTGGTTCCGTTCTTAGTTCTTAGTTCTTTGTTCTTTGTTCGTCTGGAGGCACAACCGCCCGGAAGCGTCGAAACCCTGCGCTCGACCGGCGGTTTGCCGCCCGAAATCTGCAACACGTTCCGCGAGCCGATCGGATTTCAGCAGGCGAAGAGCGGCGTCTATTACGTCTTCGACCGCCGCGGCCATGCGGTCTACAGTGTCGATCCCGAAGCCAAGGCGAGCCGCAAGGTGGTCGAGATCGGCGGCGAGGGCGGCCGGGTCATCGAGCCGTCGGCGTTCGATCTCGCACCCGACGGCGCGATTCGTCGTCGCCGATGCGCCGAATGGACGCGAGCGGCTGCAGGTCTTCGATTTCGCGGGCACGTGGCTCGACCGGCTTTACGTTGCCGGGACGCGCGACCGCGCGCGTGAGCATCAACGGGCTCGCGCTCGGCGGGGTCAGCTCGCTGGCGTTTCTCGGCAACGGCATCGCCCTCAACCAGCCGGAGACCGGTTCGCTGATCACGGAATACGGGCTGGCCGGGACGCCGGTCCGCAGCATCGGCGCGCTCCGCCCGACCGGTCACGAGGACGATCGCGAGCTGCACCTCGCGATGAACGCCGGCATTCCGCTGCCGCATCCGGCCGGCGGCTACTTCTTCGTGTTCTATGCCGGCGCGCCGATATTTCGCCGCTACGACGCAACTGGCGACACTGCTGTTCGAGCGCGTCATGCAGGGCCGCGAGCTCGACCCGGTCGTGCAGCCAGACGCCGAAGCGCTGGCCCCGACGCACCGTTGACGGCAAGGAGTTCCCGCTCGTCCTGCCGACGGTGCGAACCGCGGCTATCGACCTGGCCGGAAACCTGTGGGTGGCGTTCGTGACCCCAATCACCTATGTGTTCGACGGCGACGGCGAGAAGGTCCGCACCGTGCAGTTCCGGGCCGCCGGCATCATTCAGCCCACCAGCCTCTTCTTCGCCGACCGCAACCGCATCCTCGTGACCCCGGCTGCTACGAGTTCCCGACGCGCTGACGCCACCTCGAGCGGTTTTTCCAGGAAGTAACTGCCGCGGGGCCGTCGATTTTGTCATGGGTCATTCTGTAGTAATATTGACGGTTCGACCTGATGCCGGTGAGGCTCCCTAACCCGCGCGTGCGCCGCTCGACCGGTCTGCTGGCGATTCTTGGCGCGCTCGCGATGGCGCTCGTTTCGTCCTGCTCGTCACCGACCGGGCCTTCGACGCCGCCGCCCGTGGCGGCGCCGACTCCGCCCACGCCGCCGCCGGCGACGCGTCGCGCCGTTGACGATTTCGTGCCCAGCCAATGTCACGCTCACGGCTGCGACGAGCCCGGCCAACGTGACGTTTGCCGCGCCAACAACCACCGGGGGCGTCCCGCCGGCGCAGGTGACCTGCACCCGGGCAGTCCGGATCGCCCTTCACGGCCGGCGCCTCGAGGTGCTCTGCACGGCGATCGATGCTGCCTCGACCTCGGTGTCGTGTCAGTTCTCCGTCACCGTCAACGTCACCGCGCCGCGCCTCTCGCGGACGCGATTCCTCGCGTTCGGTGACAGCGTCACCGCCGGCGAGATTACGTCCCCGTCCGGCGTCACGGCGTCGGGTGCGCCAAACTACACGCTGATCATCGTCCCGACCGCGTCCTATCCCTCGCAGCTCCTCTCGATGCTGCGGGCCCGCTATACCGATCAGACTCGGCGCTCTCGATGGTCAACTCGGGCGCGCCGGGCGAGTGGGCGCAGGACGGGGCGCAGCGGCTGCCGGGGGTGATTCTCATCGCCCAGCGGCCCGAGGCGGTCCTGCTGCTCGAGGGCTCCAACGATCTCGGCGCGATCAGGGACGACCGGCATCAACTCCGCCTGGAACGCGATCGATCGCATGGCCAAGGAGATCCGCAACCGCGGCGCGCGGGTATTTCTGTCGACGCTGCCGCCGCCGCGTCCGAACGGCGTGAGGAGCATTCCCGCGAGCCAGGTCCTCGCGCTGAACGATCGCATCCGTCAGACGGCGGCTGGTGAAGGCGCGGTGCTGGTCGATGCCTACGCCGCACTCGTCCGTCGACATCCCGCGCTACGTCGGCGTCGACGGATTGCACCTCACGGAAGCCGGCTACCAGAGGCTGGCTGAGCTGTTCTTCAACGCAATTCGCACCGATCTCGAAGTGCGCTAGGCTCGGGGGCATGTCGGGCGCCGTGGTCCGAGCCACCCAGTTGACGCGGACTTTCGGCGCTCGCGTCGCGGTCAGCCAACTCTCGCTCACGCTCGCCGCCGGCGAGCTCGTTGCGCTGCTCGGTCCCAATGGCGCCGGCAAGACGACGACGCTGCGGATGCTGGCGGGGCTGATCGAGCCGTCGCACGGCGAGGTCGTCCTGCAGGGACGTCCGCTCACTGCCGCGTCCGCCGACTCGCTTCGCCAACATATCGGCCTGCTGACCGAAGCGCCAGGCCTCTGGGATCGGCTGACGGTTCGGCTGAACCTGCTCACCTACGCGCGGCTGTACGGTCTGCCCAACCCGCACGATGCGGTGCAGCGCGCTCTGGCGCTCGTGGGGCTCGGCGATCGCACGCGTGACGCCGCCGGCACGCTGTCGAAGGGACTGCGGCAGCGCGTGGCACTCGCGCGGGCGCTGCTGCACGACCCGCCGATCGTCCTGCTCGACGAACCGACCGCCGGCCTCGATCCGGCGAGTGCCAGGCAGGTTCGCGATCTCATTCTCGGATCTGCGCCGACAGGGCCGAACGCTGCTCGTCTCGACCCACAACTTGAGCGAGGCCGAGCAGCTCGCCGATCGGATCGCCGTCCTCAACACCGTCGCTCCTGGCGCTCGACACGCCCGCCGCATTGCGACAGGCGATTCACGGCGGCCGGGTCGAGATCGAGGTGGATGGTCCCGCCGATCGATGGGTCACGGCGCTCGCCGCCCACGGACCGGTCGCGCGGCCGCGGGATCGACGCTGTCGCTGACCGTGCCGGACGAATCGCAGGTTCCGGATCTCGTGGCCGTGCTCGTCGGCAGCGGCGCGCGGATCAAGCGGGTGAACCCGACAGTCGCGCACGCTCGAAGAGGTGTACCTGGCACTGGTCGGCGAGTCCGGAGGCGAGCCGTGAGGGTCGGCGCGGTGGGACGGATTCGCGGCCTGGTTCTCAAGGATGTCGCCGAGCTGTGGCGAAATCCGGGAGCCATCGTACCGGCGCTCTCGATGGCCCTGGCCGCGCTCGTCCCGGCATTTCTCGTCGCGGTGGTCGCGCCGCTCGTATCGGGCGAAGATCCTCGGCGACTCGGGCGAATTCCTCGACGCCGCGCATGCAGGCGATGGGACGATCCCCGAGCTGGCCCACCTCGCCGAAGCGCCGCTCGTTCAGGCCTATCTCTTCCACCAGTTCGGCCTCCTCCTTCTGCTCGTTCCGATCGTCGGGTCGATGGCGCTGGCGGCACACGCGGTGATCGGCGAGAAGACGTCGCGAACGCTCGAGCCGCTGCTCGCGACGCCGATCTCGACGAGCGAGCTGCTCGCGGCAAAGACGATCACGCCGCTGGCGTTCGCGCTCGCCGTCATGTGGGTCACGCTCGTGCTCTACCTGGCGGGAATCGCGGCGATCGGGCAGCCCGGCGTCTGGCAGACGTTTCTGGGCGCGCGCATCGGCGCTGTTGTTCATCGTCATCGGACCGTTGATGACGCTGGTGGCGCTGCTCCTGGCAGTGATCGTGTCGTCGCGGGTCAACGACCCGCGATCGGCGCAGCAGCTCGGCGCGCTGGTCGTGATGCCGGTCACCGCGGTCGTTCATCGCGCAGCTCGTCGGCCAGTACGTGCTGGGCCGCGGCGCTGGTCATCACCGCCTTCTCGCTCCTGCGATCCTTTCCGCCGTGCTGCTGTGGGTCGGGGTCCGGGTCTTCGCCCGGGAGCGCATCCTGATGAGGTGGAAATAGGGCGCCGGATTGACAGCCGCGCAGCCGTGCACCAGAATGAATGAACGTTCATTCATTGATATGCCGGCCGCTGCCTCCGTCCGTCGTCTCGCCCCCGCCCGCCCTCAGCGCCGTCGCCGACAAGCGCGAGGCCATCCTGCGCGCCGCCACGCAGGTCTTTGCCGCTCGCGGCTTTTTCCAGTCACAGGTGGCCGACGTCGCCCGCGCCGCCGGCGTCGCGGCGGGACGGTCTACCTCTATTTCCGCAGCAAGGACGACCTGCTCGTCTCGCTCTTCGAGCGCACGATGCGCGAGGCGATCAGCGCCGGCCGCGCCGCGCTCGAGGGCATTGACGATCCGCGCGAACGGCTGACCCGGATTGCGCGGCTGCACCTCGAACGGCTCGGCCGCGATCGCGATCTCGCGGTCGTCTTCCAGGTCGAACTGCGTCAGTCGACGAAGTTCATGGAGCAGTTCTCCTCCACCTACCTCCGCGACTACCTCGGGCTGATCCGCGAGACGATCGCCGAAGGCCAGCGCTCGCGCGTCTTCCGCAGCAACATCAACCCGACCATCGCCGCCAAGGTGTTCTTCGGCGCGCTCGACGAAATGGCCACCAACTGGATCCTGAGCAAGCGTCGCTATTCGCTCGTGTCCGAAGTGGATGCGGTCGTGGACCTCTTCGTCGGCGGCGTCGGCATGCCGGCCGCCGCGTCCAGAACGAAAGCCTGAGCTCGATACTTCCATGACGATCACGTCCGTTGCGGTTCTCGGCGCCGGCACGATGGGCGCGCAGATCGCCCTGCACTGCGCGAACGCCGGGCTCCCTGTCCTGCTGCTCGATCTGACGCCGGAGCTCGCGCGTCAGGGCCTCGAGAAGGCCATCAAGCTCAAGCCCGACCCGCAGTTCACGCCGGACTCCGCTCGCCTGGTCACGACGGGCGGCTTCGATGCCGGCATGCCGGCGCTCAAGGACAGCGACTGGATCATCGAGGCCATCGTTGAACGGCTCGACATCAAGAAGGACCTGCTGGCGCGGATCGAGGCCGTACGCAAGCCGACCGCGATCGTCAGCTCCAACACGTCGGGCATTCCGATTGGCGTCCTTGCCGAGGGCCGGAGCGAATCGTTCCGCCGTCATTGGCTTGGGACGCACTTCTTCAACCCGCCGCGCTACCTGCGCCTGCTCGAGATCATCCCGACTGCCTGAAACAGATCCGGCGGTCGTGGACGCCATCCGCGAGTTCGCCGACCATCATCTTGGCAAGGGCGTCGTCGTCGCCAAGGACACGCCGAACTTCATCGGCAACCACATCGCGCTGTACGGCGTCGTGCGCACGCTCGAAGCCGTCGCGAGCGGCCGCTACAGCATCGAAGAGGTCGACGCCATCACCGGTCCGGTGATGGGCCGGCCCGGGCAGCGCCACGTTTCGAACGGTAGACATCGCCGGGCTCGACATCCTGGCGCACGTCATCCGCAATCTACAAGAGCGGCTCGACGACCCGCGCGATCGGGCGGCGTTCCACATTCCGCCGGTCGTGCGAGCAGATGCTCGATCGCGGGCTCATCGGCGAGAAGGCCGGCCATGGCTTCTACGAGCGGCGCAAGAGCGCCAAAGGCGACAGCGAGATCTGGACGCTCGACCTGAACACGCTCGAGTACCGCGCCGCGACAGTCGGCGCGCGTCCCCTCGATCGAGACCGCGCGGTCGATCGACGACGTGCGTGAGCGCGTCAAGGCGCTCTTCAATGCGAAGGACAAGGCCGGTCAGTTCCTCCGCGAGACGCTCGCGCCAACGCTCGTCTACACGGCTCGCGTCACGCCGACGATCGCCCATTCGATCGACGACGTCGATCGGGTCATGCAGTGGGGCTTCGCCTGGGAGCTCGGACCATTCGAGCTGATGGACGCGATCGGCGTCCGCGAAGTCTGGGAAGCGGCGCAGGCCACTGGCGGTCACGCCGTCGAGGGCGGCGTTCCGCCGCTGATGCAGGAAGCGATCGACGCCGGCAGGCAATTCGTTCCGGCGCGGCAAGCCGGTGCCGGCGGCGGCACCGGATCTCTGGATCCTGCGCGGCGCTCGCGACGCGAATCGAGATCGTGCGGAAGAACGCCGGCGCCAGCCTCGTCGATCTCGGTGATGGCGTGTTCGCGGTCGAGTTCCACTCGAAGATGAACACCATCGGCGGCGACACCGTCCAGATGCTGCATGCCGGCGTCAAGGAAGCCGGCAAAGAACGGCCAGGCGCTCGTCGTCGGCAACGACGCGCCGAATTTCTCGGCTGGCGCGAACCTGATGCTGGTCCTGCTCGAGGCTCAGGAAGGCAACTTCGACGAGCTCGACCTGATGATCCGCGCCTTTCAGCAGGCGACGATGGCGCTTCGCTACAGCGACGTGCCCGTCGTCGTCGCCGGCGCCGGACTGACGCTGGCCGGCGGCACCGAGATCGCGCTGCACGCGGATCGCGTTCAGGCCGCCGCCGAGACCTACATGGGCCTCGTCGAGGTTGGCGTCGGGCTGATTCCCGCGGGCGGCGGGACCAAGGAAATGCTCGTGCGGGCGATGAGCGCAGCTGCCCATGCCGCAGAGCGATCCGTTGCCGTTCGTGCAGAAGGCTTTTGAGGCTGTGGCGCTGGCCAAGGTTTCGACGAGCGCGGCCGAGGCGCGGCGGCTCGGCTACCTCGCGCCGACTGATGGCATCACGATGAATCGGGAGCGGCTGATGGCCGACGCCAAAGCGACCGCGCTCGAGCGCGTGCGCGACGGCTACGTCAGGCCCGCGGCGCGTACGGCGATTCCGGTGCCGGGCGCGTCGATCGGCGCGGCACTCAAGCTCGGCGTGCATCTCGCGTGGCGGGCCGGGCGCGCGTCGGATCACGACGCGCTGGTCGGCCGCAAACTGGCGCACATCTTCGCCGGCGGCGACGCGCCGCATGCGACGACGGTGTCTGAGCAGTACCTGCTGGATCTCGAACGCGAGGCATTCCTGAGCCTTCTCGGCGAGCGCAAGACGCTCGAGCGGATTCAGCACACGTTGAAGACGGGGAAGCCGCTGCAGGAATTAGACGGTCGACAGTCCGGTGACAGTCAACGGTGACGTGGACCGTAGACCGTGGACGTGGACCGTAAACGAAGGGTGACGACGTGATCGATCGAGGCACTGGGACGCCGGTCGTGATCATGCCGGGGATTCAGGGTCGATGGGAGTGGCTCGCGCCAGCCGTCGACGCGCTGGCGGAGCGCTGCCGTGTGATCACGTTCTCGTTGTGCGACGAGCCGACGAGCGGGTTCCGCTTCGACCCATCGCGCGGCATCGACAACTATCTCGTCGCAGCTCGACGAGGCGTTCGACCGCGCCGGCCTCAGCGACGCCATCCTCGTCGGCGTGTCCTACAGCGGCCCGATCGCCGCTGAGTTCGCGGCCCGACATCCCGAAGCGCGTGCGGGGCCTGGTGCTGGTCGTCGGCGCTCCCGCCCGACTGGACGCCGAATCGGCGGGCTCGCTTCTACCTGCGCGCGCCGCGCCTGCTCAGCCCCCTGTTCCTGCTCGATTCGCCGGCACGCGTGCTGCCCGAGATCTACTCGGCGCTGCCACAGGTTCGGCGAGCGCGTGAGCTTCACGGTCGGCCAGCTGCAGCGAACGCTGAAAGCGTTTCTGTCGCCCTCGCGCATGGCAGCGCGCCTGCGCTGGACGGAAGCGTTTCACTACGCCAGCCCGGATCGCATCCGCCAGCGGGTGCTGGTGATCACTGGCGAGGAGCAGCTCGATCGCGTTGTCGCGCCCGAGCTGACGCGCCGGTATCTGGCGGCGATGCCGACGGCCGAGCACATGATCCTGGCCGCGGACCGGCCACATCGGACTGCTGACGAGGCCCAATCGAGTTTGCCGATGCGGTGCGGCGATTCGCCGACGAGGTTTCGAACGATGCCCGACGTGCTTCTGCGTGACATCCCGGGCCCGTCGGGGTCGCTCGAGGCGCTGCTCGAAGTGCCGGCGACCGACACCGCGCGCGGCTGCGGTGTTCGCGCATCCTCACCCGCTGTACGGCGGGACGATGCACACGCGCGCGGTGTACCACGCGACGAAGGCGCTGGCGCGGGTCGGCGCGGTGGTCTTGCGCTTCAACTTTCGCGGCGTCGGCGCCAGCGACGGCGCCCACGATGGCGGTCCCGGCGAGATGGACGACTATCGCGCCGCGCTCGACTTCGTCGCCGCGAAGTATCCCGGGCTGCCGCTCTGGGCGGCCGGGTTCTCGTTCGGCAGCTGGGTCGCCTGGAACGTCGCGCTGGACGACGACCGCATCGGGTTGATGCTCGGGCTCGGCTTGCCGGTGAACCTGTTCGATTTCACGCCGGTGAAGGCCAGCAGCAGGGCCAAGTTCCTGATCCACGGCGATCGCGACGATGTCATTCCGCTCCGCGAGATCCGGAAGTTCTACGCCGAGCTGCACGAACCGAAAGAGCTGGTGGTGATCGAGGACGCCGATCACTTGTTCGATGGGCGGACCTCGGAAGTCGGCGAAGCGGTCGAAGGACTGCTCGCCGACTGGGAAGGATAGTCATGCAGGACGCAGTCATCGTTTCGGCGGTACAGAACCGCAGTCGGCAAAGCGCCCAAGGGCACCCTGAGCGTCATGCGACCCGACGACATGGCCTCGGTCGTCATTCGCGAGGCGTCTCGCACGCGCCAACGGCGCCTCGCGCGGACGACGTCGAGGACGTGATTCTCGGCTGCGCGATGCCGGAAGGCGAGCAGGGTCTGAACGTTGCACGTATCGCCAGCCTGCGGGCCGGCGTCCCGATCACCGCATCGGCGGTGACCGTCAATCGCTTCTGCTCGTCGGGTCTGCAGGCGATCGCCTATGGCGCCGAGCGCATCATGCTCGGTCATTCGCAGGTCGCCGTGGCCGGAGGCACCGAGTCGATGAGCATGGTGCCGATGACCGGCAACAAGCTGTCGCCGAATCCGGGCCTCGTCGAGACCTACCCTGACGTGTATCTCGAGCACCGGCCTGGTCGCCGAGAACCACGCGCGGCTGTCGAGCATCTCGCGCGACGAACAGGACGCCTTCGCGCTTCGCAGCCACCAGCGCGCGGTTGCGGCCATCGAGGCAGGCCGCTTCAAGGACGAAATCGTGCCGCTGACGGTGACCCGAGTCGATGGCAGCGATGGCCAGTCGCGACAGGCGCAGGCTCACGACGCGTGAGACGGTCTTCGACGTCGACGAGGGCCCGCGCCGTGACACCTCGCCGGAAGCGCTCGCCAAGCTCAGGCCGGCGTTCCACGCGTCCGGCACGGTGACCGCCGGGAACTCGTCGCAGACGAGCGACGGCGCGGCGGCGGTGCTGATCACGTCGGCGGACTACGCGAAGGCGCACGGCCTGAAGCCGCTGGCCCGCTTCGTCGCGTATGCGACGGCAGGCGTGGCGCCGGAGCTGTTCGGCATTGGTCCGGTGCCGGCGATTCGCAAAGTCCTGAAGATCGCCGGCCTGACGCTCGATCAGATCGACCTCATCGAGCTCAACGAAGCCTTCGCCGCGCAGGTCCTGGCCTGCCTCAAGGAACTGCCGATCGACATCGACCGGCTGAACGTCAACGGCGGCGCGATCGCCCTCGGCCATCCGCTGGGATGCACCGGCGCGAAGCTCACCGCCACGCTCGTGCACGAGATGCAGCGGCGCAACAGCAAGTACGGAATCGTCACGATGTGCGTCGGCGGCGGCATGGGCGCCGCAGGAGTGTTCGAGACGGACTCTGACGAACGAAGAACAAAGAACGAAGAACAAAGAACGGAACGTTGAACGTCGAACGGCCAACGCAGAATGGAACGTTTAACCGTCAACGTTGAACGCAGAACGGAACGACGAAGCACGAGCGCGAACACGAAGCACGACGCACGGGCACTTCGCACGACGCACGACGCACGAAGCACGAAGCACGCGGACGAGGCACGGGGCACGACGCACGGAGCACGACGCACGTGGCACGAGCACACAGCACAGCACGAAGAACGACGCACGACGGACCGCACACGGAACCAGGAACAAGGAACGAGGAACGAGGACATGACCATGTCGACTGCAGTCGAACAAGTGACCAAGGGCGGAGCGTGGCTGATTGAGGAGAGCGATCCGGCCACCGTCATGACGCCGGATCAGATGAGCGAGGAGCACCGGCTGATCGGGCAGACCGCCGCCGAGTTCGTGCAGCACGACGTCCTGCCGGTCGCCGACCGGCTCGAACAGAAGGACTGGGCGCTCAACCGCGAGCTGGTCGCCAAGTGCGGCGCGCTGGGCCTGTTCGGGACCAACCTGCCCGAAGCGTACGGCGGCGTCGATCTCGACAAGATCGCGACGCTGGTCGTCTCGGAACAGATCTCACGCTACGCGTCGTTCGGCACGACCTTCGGCGCCCACGCCAATCTCGCGCTGCTGCCGATCTTCATGTTCGGAACCGAGGCACAGAAGCAGAAGTACCTGCCGAAGCTGGTGACCGGCGAAATGGTCGGCGCCTACTGCCTCAGCGAATCGGGATCGGGATCCGATTCGCTCGGCGCCAAGACGAAGGCGATGCGGCAGGCGGATGGCAGCTTCGTCCTCTCGGGCGAGAAGATGTGGATCACCAACGGCGGCTTTGCCGACATCTACGTGGTCTTCGCGAAAGTGGACGGCGAGCAGTTCACGGCCTTCATCGTGGAACGGGCCTGGCCGGGCGTGTCGAGCGGCAAGGAAGAGCACAAGCTCGGGCTCCATGGCTCCTCGACGACGCCGGTCATCCTGCAGGATGTGAAGGTGCCCGCCGACGCCGTGCTGGGCGAGGTCGGCAAGGGCCACAAGGTCGCCTTCAACGTGCTCAACTTCGGCCGCTTCAAGCTCGGGGCGATGTGCTCGGGCGGGGCGCGCGCGGTCATTGCCGAAGCCATCAAGTACGCCTCGACCCGCAAGCAGTTCGACACGCCGATCGCGAGCTTCGGCGCGATCAAGCACAAGCTCGCCGAGATGACCGCCCGGCAGTTCGCGCTCGAGAGCATGCTCTATCGCACCGCCGGCCTGATCGACGCCCGCGTCAAGGCGAGCGGCGAGCACTCCGACGGCAAGCCGATGCTGCAGGCGCTCGAGGAGTTCTCGATCGAGGCGTCGATCGCCAAGGTGCTCGGCAGCGAAGTGATCGACTACATCATCGACGAGAACGTCCAGATCCACGGCGGCAACGGGTTCGTCCGCGACTACCCGGCCGAAGGCCATTACCGCGACGCCCGCGTCAATCGCATCTTCGAGGGCACCAACGAGATCAACCGGCTGCTCATTCCAGGGATGATGATCAAGAAGGCGCTGAAAGGCGACCTGCCGCTCATCGCCGCCGCCAAGCGGCTGCAGGACGAGATCATGAGCCCGTCGCTCGCCATGCCCGACGATCAGGGCACGCCGCTCGCCGAAGAAACGCGCGCGGTGGTGGCGTTCAAGAAGGTGATCCTGATGGTGGCGGGCACCGCGATGCAGCGCTTCGGCGAGAAGCTGCAGGACGAGCAGGAGGTGCTGACCTACCTGGCCGACATGCTGATCGACACCTACGCCGCCGAGAGCGCGCTCCTCAGGGCGCGCCGCACGGCGGCCGCAGGACGGCGGCAAGAACGCGGCGCTGCAAGGCGACGCCGCGACGGTCTACGTGCACGAAGCCGCAGGCCGGATCGAACTCGCGGCGCGGGCATGCCTGGCCGCAATGGCCGAGGGCGATGTGCTGCGGACGCAGCTCGCGGCCCTGCGCCGCCTGCTGAAGGTCACGCCGGCCAACACCGTCGCGATGCGGCGCCGGCTGGCCGAGGCGTCGGTCGAGAAAGGCGCGTATTTGTTCTACTAGAAACGGGTCAGTGTCCAGTTGCCAGTTGCCAGTTCAAAGGGCCCCTCAGTCTCATCGAGGCCTTTGGCTGGACTGGCAACAGGAACTGACAGTCTCGTCCCCGCCTCAGACGCCCGTTTGTGAGATTCTTGAGTCATCTCCGCATGCGTGTGCTGCTCTTCCTGGCCCTGTTCGCACTGTCCGCCTGCTCGCCCTCGGTTCCCGCCAGCGCCAGCTATCCCGACAAGATTGCGGCCGAGCGTCAGAGCAAGGATGAGATGTTCCGGAGCGGTCCGGCATCGCCCATCAAGCCGGGCGAGCTCGACCAGTTCGTGCCGCTCGCCTACTTTCCGATCGACGAAGCCTACGCTGTCCCGGCCCAGCTGCAGCCGGCCACCGAGCGCGTGAGCGCGCAGATGCCGACCTCGACGGGCACGCTCCGCGAGATGACGCGCCTGGGAACGCTGGTCTTCACCTTCAAGGGCCAGCCGCTCAAGCTCGCCGCGTTCTCTGAAGGCAACACGCCGCGGCTGTTCGTGCCGTTTTCAGATCTGACGAGCGGGACCGAAACGTATCAGGCCGGCCGCTACATGGAGCTCGATCCCTCGCCGACCGGCATCTACATCGTCGACTTCAACATCGCCTATCAGCCTTACTGCTACTACAACGCTGAGTACGAGTGCCCTCTTCCTCCGCGCGAGAATCGTCTGGAGGTTGCCGATTCGTGCCGGCGAACGACTGCGCAAGGCCGACACGACAGTCCCGCGATGACGGTAGCGACTCGACGCGATCATCTTCGACTTCGACGGCGTGATCGCCGACAGCGAACGGCTGCACCTGCGCGCGCTACCAGGACGTGCTCGCACCGTTCGGCCCGACGCTGCCCGACGAAACCTACTTCTCGACGTATCTCGGCTACGACGACCGTGGACTGCTGCGGGCCTACGCCAGGGCCAACGACGTCGGCTGGGACGAGGAGACGATTGCCCGGCTGGTGCGCGACCAAGGGCGAGCGCTACGAAGTCGCTCGCGACCGGCGGCGAGATGCTCTATCCAGGCGCCGCCGACTTCATCCGCGCACGCCGCGGCGCGCGTGCCGATTGCCATCGCGTCAGGCGCGATGACGCACGAGATCGAAGAGATCCTCGACCAGGCCGCGCTGCGCGCCTGCTTCACCGCCATTGTCGGCGCCGATCAGACGCAGCGATCCAAGCCGTCGCCAGATCCCTATCTCGAAGCGTTTCATCGCCTCGTCTCGGCCGGCCACGCGGTGGAGGCGTCGCGAACCGTCGCCATCGAAGACTCGCGATGGGGACTGGTGTCGGCGGACACGGCCAGGCTCCGCCTCGTCGCCGTCGACCAACACGTATCCTGCCGAGCGAGCTCGCGCCGTTTGCCGAGCTCGTCGTCTCGGGCCTGCATGCGCTGACGCTGGACCGACCTGGATGCGCTCGTGCCGGTCGGCGCCGCGCCCGAGCCGCCGGCGCGACGGGTCGAGCCGCTATGACCAGCGCGGACGCTTGCCGAGTAGCTGCTCGATGCCGCCGATCGGCCGGGGCCGGACCTTGCGGCGCCCGCGTTCCTGATCGCCCGCGTCGAGTACCCGCGCCTCGACGCCGGTCCCTATCTCGATCGCCTCGACGCGATGGGCGATCGAGGCGTCGCTGCGCATCGCCGCAGGATCCCGGGCCACGACGCGCCGCTCGAAGCGCGCATCGATGGCCTCAACCGCTACCTGTTTCGCGAGCTCGCCTTCAAAGGCAATCGCGAGCAATACGAGGATCCGCGGAACAGCTGTCTCAACGACGTCACTCGATCGCCGCACGGGCATCCCGATCTCGCTCTGCCTCGTCTACATCGAGGTCGCGCGACGGGCCGGCATCCGCGCCGAAGGCGTCAACTTCCCCGGGCACTTCCTGGTTCGCGCGCTTCAGGATCTCCACACCGACGATCCCGACGACGGCCTCATCGTCGATCCGTTTCCACGACGGCGCCATCCTCAACGAGCAGGATTGCCGCAAGCTGCTGCGCCATCAAATGGGCAACGACGCGGCGTGGGAGCCCGAGCTGCTCGCACGCGCGACACGGCGGCAGATTCTCGTTCGCATGCTGCTCAATCTCAAGCGGCTCTACGTGAAGTGGCGATCGTTCCCGCAGGCGCGGATGGTCACCGACCTGCTGCTGACGCTGACGCCGAACCCCGATCACCGAGCTGCGCGATCGCGGTCTGCTCGCCTACCACATGAACGATTTCCCGGCGGCGCTGCGCGATCTCGAGGAGTATCTGCAGCGCTCGAAGACACGCACGGCGACGTCGACGACGATCAGCGCGAGGAAGACGAGAAGGTCTGGGAGCACGTCAAGGCGCTCCGCCGACGTGTGGCCGGGCTCAACTGACCGATCAGGAGCGCGCGACGACGCCAGTCGCACAGGATCGTGCGAGCGGGCAGATCGCGCAGTGCGGTCCAACGGCAACGCAGGTCTGCCGGGCGTGATGCCGGAAGTAGGTGACAGCGTCGCGACGCGCCTCGTGGCCCGACGGAAGCTGTTCCGTGAGCCAACGCCGCGCCTGGCGTCGGAGCCGCGCCCGGGTGTGACTCGGGACTCCCGTTACAGGCGTCGTCAGATCGACGGCGTTCGTCAGCCGCTGAATGAGGCGCGCGACGTCGTCGTCCACCGGCAGCACATCCAGATCGGTGACGTACAACAGCGCCCGCCGCTGGACGTTGGCGTCGACCTGGGTGATCGCGCGGAGCGCGCGCGCGGCCTGCAGCACGCTCGTGTGCCGCACCCTCGCATCGTCCAGCGCGTCCCGCCGACGCTTGAACGTGTCGACAATCGCGCGCAATCGCGTCAGTGTGTCTTCGCGCGACACGCCGGTCAGCCCGACCGCGTCGCCAAGCTCCTTGGCTGGAGCCCGGAACATCGCATCGGGCGTCAACGCCGGAATCTTCCTGAGCGCAGTCCACGCCAGATCGCGGCGGCCGGGCGCCGTGTGATCCGACAGCACTTCCCAGACGATGAATGGAAAGAGGTCCGGCGGGGGCCGATGAACGGCCCCGTAGAACTCGTGAAGGGCGGGAACGATGACCGATGCGACGTCGCTCACACGGTCCGTCAGCGCGCGGCAGCCGCCCGATCTCGTCGTAGAGGAACGCTGACGCGATGATGCCGTTGTGGAAGTTGCCGAGATCGAGCTTCTCGTCCGGCGCGTGCGCGTTCTCGTCGGGCAGCCCGACGCCGAACAGCACGCACGGCAGTCCGAGCTCTTCCTGAAATGTCGCGACGACCGGGATCGAGCCGCCTTCGCGGTTGAATACCGGGCGTCTGGCCGAAGCCCTTCTCGATTGCCCGGCCGGCCGCCTGCACGAACGGATTGTCGAAGGCCGTCATCCACGGCTTGCCGCCGTGCATCCGCGTCAGCGACAAGCTCGACGGTCTTGGGCGCGACCTTCTTGATGTAGGCCTCGAACAGGTCGCCAATCTTCTTTGGATCCTGGTTGGGCACGAGGCGCATGCTGACCTTGGCCATGGCCACGGCCGGAATCACCGTCTTGGCGCCTTCGCCGGTAAAGCCTGAGAGCAGGCCGTTCACCTCGAACGTCGGACGCCCCCAGATTCGCTCGAGCGTCGTATAGCCCGTCTCGCCGAACAGCTTCGGTGCCCCGAGATCCTGTCGATACTTGCGTTCGTTGAACGGCAGCTTGCCGAACTCCGCGCGCTCCTCCGGCTTCAGCTCGACGACATCGTCGTAGAACCCGGGAATCTTGATGCGCCCGCTCTTGTCCTTCATCTGCGTGAGCAGGAGCGCGCCAGCTGCATCGCCGGATTCGCGACCGCGCCGCCAAACGATCCTGAGTGCAGGTCGGACTTGGTCCCGCGGAGATCGATCTGGTAGTAGGCGAAGCCGCGCAGGCCGTAGCAGATCGACGGAATGCCGCGATCGAACATCGGCGAGTCGCTGATGACGACGACGTCGGCCTTGAGCAGGTCCTTGTGGGAGTTGATGAAGTTGTCGAGGTTGGCGCTGCCGACTTCCTCTTCGCCCTCGAGCAGGATCTTCATGTTGACCGGCAGGCGTCCCTGCTGCTTGAGATGCGCTTCGATCGCCTTGAAGTGCATGAAGACCTGGCCCTTGTCGTCGGCCGAGCCGCGGGCGTAGATCTCGCCGTCGCGCACGGTCGCCTCGAACGGCGGCGACGTCCACAGGTTGACGCGGATCGACTGGCTGCACGTCGTAGTGGCCGTAGAAGAGAATCGTCGGCGCGCCTTCGGCGCCGAGCCATTCGCCGTAGACAATCGGGTGGCCTGGCGTTTCTTCGAGACGGACGTTGTTCAGGCCAATCCTCTCCATCTCGGCGCGGGTCCACTCCGCGCAGCGGCGGACGTCTTCCTTGTGCTGCGGCAGGGCGCTGATGCTGGGGATGGCCAGGTACTGCGTGAGTTCGTCAACGTAACGATCGCGGTTGACGTTGATGTGGTCGACAATCTTGTCCATGTCGGTCTCGGCTCTCGGCTGGTGACCCGGCATTCGGGTCGGCCCTTGGCACTCTACTCCATCCACTCTTCGCCTTCACGCCGCGCCCGGCCCTCGTGCTCGAGCTTGATCAGATGCGCCAGGACGCTCTCCCGCGCCATCGGGACGAGCGCCGGCTGAAGACCGCGGTAGATGCCGGCGACGAGCGCATCGATGCTCCGATGACCGGCGCGAAGGCCGGCGACAACCTGCGCTTCGCGTTCCGCGCGATGTTCGAGATACCGCTGGATGACCGCGGCGGGATCGTCGATGACGGCACCGTGGGCGGGAAGCAGCCGCGCCGGCGCGAGGGCCTGCACCCGCCGCAGCGACGCCAGGTACTCGGCGAGGCTCCCGCCATGGCTCGCGAGAATGACCACCGTTGTTCCAAGCGTGATCAGGTCGCCGGAGAACAGCACTCGGTCTCGCGGATCCCAGAGCGCCATGTGATCCGGCGCGTGCCCCGGCGTATGCACGACCGTCAGGTCGGCAGTCGCCCGCAGGAATGACGTCGCCGTCGCGAAGCGCCTGCCAGTCGGCAGGGTATCGATCGTCACGGCCAGGCCAGGGCAACTTCGAGAACGTCGTGGCCGGCCAACGCGAGCGAATCGCCGGCACGCCCGACGCGTGGTCGCCGTGCGCGTGTGTCACCACCACATGACCCGGACCGTCCGGCGCTGCCGCAGCGACTGCCTCGAGATGTGCCGGCAGGCCGGTCCCCGCGTCGATCAGGACAGGGCTTCGGCCCGGCAGGAAATAGGTCCAATTGCCGGAGCCGGTCATCGGACTGGGATTCGCCGCGTGCAACGTGATCAATAGAACACCTTCAAGCGGACGTAGACGAAGTCGCTGGACGCAAACCTGCTGAGGACGTCGTCGCCGTCACCCACGAAAAGCCCTCCTGAGGCTTCGAGCGAGACGTTGTCGCGAAGGCTGACGGTCGCAATCAGCCTGGCGAAAGCGCTGTCCTCGCCGGGATTGTAGACGCCAAAGGCACGGAGCCGTCGCGTCTCGCGCGCAAACGTGCGGTCAATCGATGCAACCAGGTTCACGTCGGACTCATCGATGACCGGCGCGGCGGTCGACGACATCGACGCCGCCGTCTGCCAGCGTCTGCCGACGATGACGTTGCCGCTGATTCGATACGGTCCGGCCGACCGGTCGATGCCGACGCCGCCTTCGACCGAACGGCCGTCGACGACTTGCGGCTGGTCGATCGCCTGCAGGCTCCGCTCGACGTAGGCCGCGATCTCGCCGCGGACACCCCATTCGCCGCGTACCGTCTCGAAGTCGCCGCCCATCATCGTGAACCGTGGAAACCGCTCGATGACCGTCGGCAGCGTGTCCGGAAGCGGCGGGCCGGCAATCTCGAAGAGCGGCAACGGCTCGAAGCCTCGGTAGGCGCTGAGCGCCCAGTCCACCTGGCCACTGGTGACGTTGAGGCGAAGACCGCCTTGCGCGTTCTCAATCGCGTCGGGACGGTTCGTTCGAGACCCGTGGCAACGCCACGCATGGAGGCGGCGACCCGGCAGCACAGGTCGTCGAGGGGGTCAGATTGAACGCGCGACGACTCGTCGTCCAGCTCGTCGAATCGGCCGCGCCGGAACCATGGCACGTAGACGCCCTCGATGGCCAGCCGATCGGTCGGCAGCCACCGCGCGCGAACGATCGGCGACGGCCCGTCGTGCCTCAGATCGGCCCTCGAAGAAGAACCGGGTGAGGTCCAACGGGTTGATGACATCGGTCGGTTGTACCTCGTCGAGGCGGCCCCAGACGACTCGGCTCAAGCCAACCCGCAGGTCCGCGTGCGGCCACCGGCCTTCGAGATGCGCTTCCTGCGCGTCGATCGCGAGGTCCGTGATCGTGTCGGGACGGCCACGGTCGGCCACGAGGCCTTCAGCGAAGCCGGCAGTGTGACTCGCCAATGCTCGCCGAGATCGAGCGCGCGTTCGGCAAAGAGCCTCGCCCGCAGCTCGGAAAAGGCGCTGCGCGGTGCCCGACTCCTGGCGGACGGCCGGGAACGCGTCGCCGGTCAGCGAGATGTAACCGTCGAGGCCCTGCGCCGCGGCGTGCGGCGCGGCCGCAACGAGCACGCCGGCCACGATTGTGGCCAGTCGAATCACTCTTTCCGCGCATCACGCAGCCGTCCCCAGACGTCGAGCCACCGCCGGCGCGCCGAACAGCTTCGGCAGGAGGGCAATCGTCGCGGGAACCAGAAACATCTCGGTGATGAACGCGAGGACCATGGTGGTCGCCAGGAGCGATCCGAACCACGCTGACGGTCGGTACTCGGACACCATCAGCACCGAATAGCTCAACGTGTTGATGATCGTCGTGGTCAACGCAGCGCGGCCTTCGTGCATCGAGGCCATTTCGATGGCGTCGAGCGTCCCGAGCCCATTGGCGGTCTCGCGGCGATACCGGCCGATGAAATGAATCGTGTCGTCGTCCACGATCCCGAGCGCGATGCTCGCCACCATGACCGTCGCGATGTTCAACGAGATGTCGAGCCACCCCATCAAGCCCATCACGACAATCACCGGGAACGCGTTGGCGATGATGCCGAGCAGCCCGAACGACGCGGATCGGAACACCACGAAAATCACCGCGAACACGGTCAGGAATGCGGTCGCGAAGCTGCTCAGTTGCGACACGACCAGGTAGTGATCGAGCGTCGCGAACAGGCGGCCAGAGCCCGTGACGGTCAGCTTCAGGCTGCTGCCCGCGAAGGCAGCGTTGGCGAGCTCCTCGGCGATGCGAATCTGATCGAAGACCAGGTCGCTGCTCATCGACGCCAGCTTGATCGAGATCTGGGCGCGCGAGAAGTCGCTGGCCACCACGCGCGACAGCTCCGCCCGGCCTTCGTCGGAGAGGCCGAATACGAACAGCTCCTGCGCAACCGCTTCCCTCGACGTGGGCAACCGGTACGCATCCTTCGACCCGTCCGCCAGTTGCTGGTTGACGCGCTTCACGTAGTCGGCGACCGAGGTCACCTTCCTGACATAGGGCAGGCGGCTCAGATCGTTCGACAGCCGCTCCATGCGGGCGAGCGTTTCAGGCGTCGAGATCGAGTCCGGCGGCCCTTCGATCAGGATGTTGAAGCTGTAGATGCCGGAGAGCTGGCGATCGACGACCGCAGCCGATCGCGACAGCGGATGGGCGACCGGAAAGAAGTTGATGTGGTTGGTGTCGACGCGCAGTCGGCGCGACCCCGAGCGCCGGCAGCGACGGTGATGCCAAGGACGACCGAAACGACCCATCGCGGATGGGTGAAGGCAAATCGGCCAACCCGCTGCAGTGGAACCAACAGCCAGCGTTCCTGCGGCGGCGCATCGGGGTCCGGCCGGACCATCGTCAGCAGCGTCGGCACGAAGACCAGCGAGATCGCGAAGTCCACCATGATGCCGATGGCGGCGCCGATCCCGAACGCCCGCACCGCGACGACGTCGCTGGTCGCCAGCGACAGCATGCCGAGAGCGGTCGTCCCGCTCGCGCCGAGCAGCGGAGTGAACAGATGGGTGACCGCCGACTTGAAGGCGATCGCCTTGTTGCCGCTGACGCGGAGTTCGTGATCGAAGTGCTGAACGATGTGGACGTCGTCGGCAATCGCCAGCACGATGACGAGCGGCGCCAGCATGCTGGTCAGGACGTTGAACGTAAACCCGGCGGCGGCGTAAAGGCCGAGGGTCCAGATCACGCTGACGCGCGATGGCAATCAGGATCACGCCGGTCTTGCGGACCGACCGGAACAGCGCGTACAACGCGAGGATCGTGATGATCAGGATCGGCGGCGTGAGGTCCTGGGTGTTGCTGAGCGTCACGCGGTTGTAGGTCTCGCTGATCTCGAGGCTGCCGTTGTAATACGTCTCGAGCCCCTGCCGGCTTGTCGCGCTCGACGACGCTGCGGATGTCGTCGAGGACCTTGCCGCGCACTTCGTCGATCCGATCCTCGTCGAAGGTCACGACAACGGCGGTGACGCGGCCGTTCTCGGAGACGAGATCGCCGCGCATCAGCGGGTCGTCCAGCGCTTCGCGCTTGACGGCGGCGGCGCCGTCGATAGAATCGGCGCCGGTCCTCGATCAATCGGCGCGACCTCGATGCCGCCGTCGTCATCGGCCGTGGCGGGAAGCGGGCGGACGACGTTGGCCGTCGCCAGGCTTTGCACGCGCTCGACCCGATCGACCTTCTCGAGCTCGCTGGTGATCCGCTCGATGTAGCGGAGGCCTTCGGGCGTGAAGAGCCGATCGCTTTCGAGCGCGACGATCAGATTGCGCGTGCCGCCGAACTCGTTCGCGGAAGCGTTCGTAGTCCAGGTAAGCGGGATCGTCTTTCGAGATCCAGGCGCTGAGGTCGTTGTCGATGTTGGTGATGTTGGCGGACGGGCGCGAACCAGAGCGCGCCGACCATCACCAGCCGCGGAGAGCGGAAACCGGAATCGGTACAGCACGTCGGCCAGCCTGGCGACGAGGCCGGCGGCAGGCGGCGTCACTTTGCGCCCTGTTCGAGCGCGCGGCGGCTGAACTCCACCTCCGTCAGACCCGACGTTGTATTCGGCGCGAGTGATCGTCAGCTCCGTGCGCGTGCTTCTGGAGCTCGTTCACCATCACCGCATCCATGGCCGTCCAGATGCCGTCTGACTCGCTCGAGACGGCGGACGTCATAGCGCTTCTCGCGCTCGTCGCGGCGATTGAAGACCTCGACCGACATCGACGACGAAGTTGTCCTTGCGGACGAGCGAGAGGGTTCGCGGATACGGTCGCGTCCTTGGCCGTCGCCCGCGACTCGAGCTGCCAGGCGGGGTGACGTGCTGCCGTCCGGCGCGGTCCAGGCGGCGTCGCGGCTGGCAAAGCGTAGGTGTAGTCAGCGAGCTCGCGGCCGCCGATGTCTTCGTAGGACAGATCGCTGCCGACAAAGCTCTCCTGTTTCTCGGAGCCGGCGATGCGGCGCACGCGGCCGAGCGCCGGCAGCAACAGGAAGCGTTCGTCGTCGACGGCGTCGTGCTCCCAGACAAGGAAGCCGGTGCCCTTGATGTCGTTGGGAGCGGTGAAGCGGACGCAGCACGCTTGTCGCCGGCGTCGCCGCGGCCGCGCAGGGTGGTGACGGTCAGGGCACGTTCGCGGGCGCGGCCCTGACGGTCGAAGAGACGCATGGCCATGTCGAGGCGGCCATCGCGGCCGGTGTCGCGGGCATCGACCTGGCGGCTGACCCAGTCAGCGGTTTCGGTGCCGGGCGGCGGCGCCTGTACCGAGGAGTCGGTGGTAAGCGCGAGGGCGCAGGCGAGCGAGGAGTGCAGTGCGCATCGTGGTCGTCTCGATTTTGTGAAATCTTTCACACGATTATGTGAAATGTTTCACAAGACCGCAAGTCGGCCGCTTCGGCGGTGCCGATTCGTCTCCCGGCTCTGGCCCGACGAACACGTCGCCGACCGGGCACGGCGGCTACACGCTTCAAGTGCCGCCGAACCCGATCGTGACCCTGCCGGCTTCGACCATCACCGGCACTTGCCGCCGGCCGTTGGTCAGCCTCAGCATCGCCTCCAGGCCCGCCGGTCCTTCTTCACGTTGACGTAGCGGAACGGCACGCCACGGTCGCGGTAATCGTCCCGCGCCGCGAGCGTGTATGGGCAGCTGTCCTTGCCGTAGATGATGACTTCGTCCGCCATGTTCCTACTGTACTGCGCCCGCAGCTGTGTCCCTAGTGTCGACAGCGCGGCGGCGCGTCGCACGCCCGCCACCGCGAGCACGAGCGCCAGCGTCATGATCGACGCCGCGCTGACGTACGGCATTGTCGTTCCCAGTCCGGTCGAAGAGGAACCCGCCCCAGGCCGGGCCGGCGATGCGGCCGAGCGCGGCAAGCGACTGCGCCAGACCGAGCATGCCGCCCTGTTCGCCCGGATCGGACAGCCGCGAGACGGCCGAGGTCAGCGCGGGATTGTTGAAGCCCATGCCCAGCGCAATCGTGCCGCACACCACGAACAGCACCGGCACGCTGTGCGCCGCCGGCACCAGCAACAAGCCGAGCGCGATCGTAAAGAGCGCCGCGGGAACGACGCGGCGCTCGCCGAACCAGCGGCACGACGCGACCGACGAAGACGCCGTTGATCGTCGCGAGGACGACGCCGATGAACGCGAAGACGTAGCCGATCGTCTCGGCGGTGAAGCCAAACCGGCGCTCGGTGAACAGCGCGAACGTCGCTTCGAATCCCGAAAACGCGGTCGAAACCAGGAAGAACACGAGCAAGCAGCGGCAGCAGTCCTGGATGCCGGCGCGCGCGCTTGAGGAGATCGAAGCGGCCGATGCGCACGCTTGTCGCGGCGTGCCGTGCCGCGACTCCGGCAGCAGGAAGAGCGCCGCGACGAAGTTGAGGAAGCACAGCACGGCGGCACACCACATCGGCGCCGCATGGCCGAACCGCGTCAGGACGCCGCCGATGGCGGGCCCGAAGACGAAGCCGAGCCCGAAGGCCGCGCCGACCAGGCCCATGCCCTTTGCGCGATTCTCAGGCGTCGTCACGTCGGCGATATAGGCCTGTGCGGTCGGGATGTTGCCGCCGGCGATGCCGCCGACGATGCGCGCCGCGAAAATCAGCGCCAGCGAATCGGCCAGCGCCAGCGCGACGTAGGCGACGCACGACGCCAGCAGACCGTAGAGGATCACCGGCCGCCGGCCGATGCGGTCCGACCACCGCCCGCAGAGCGGAGCGACGAGGAACTGCATCAGCGAGAACACCGTGCTCAGAAGCCCGATGGTGAAGGCGCTGGCACCGAAGGACTGCGCGTAGAACGGCAGCAGCGGAATGATGATCCCGAAGCCGAGCAGATCGATGAAGACGGTCAGGAAGATGATGACGAGCGGCGACAAGTGTGAGCGGTTCCTGGTTCCTCGAGCCGTGTCCGTGTGCTCGTGGGCCGTGACAGTCGACCTTGAGCGGAGCGCTTCGCCTGTCAGGCGTTCATGCGCCGCGAGCGCTGGTCGAGCCACAGGGACAGACGCCAGGTAGTACACCGGAAACATCAACGACACCATTATCCATGTAGTCGGCTTGTCTGGCAGTCGCCACGGCGAGCCAGAGGAGCAGCGACGACCAGGCGGAGGCGAGGATGGTGGTCAGGCCGCGCAGCGTTTCGGTTCGCGACGGGTAGACGTAGCGCAGCGGCACGAAGACGAGGACGGCGAATACCAGCAGCACGAACATGTTCGCTGATTGCGAGAAGTCGAGCAGGTGGAGATACAGAATCGACGCAGGTTCCAGTAGGACGGGAAGCCCGGTGAAGAAATAGTCCGTGGCCTTGACCTTGGCGGCCGTCTGACTGAATCCGTAGGCGCTCGACAGCAGCACCGACGCGCAACCGCGACGCCCCGACCCTGCCGGGAGCAGCCCGGCGTGCAGCAGTCAGCAGCACCGGGACGAACACGTAGGTCAGGTAATCGATGATGTCGTCGAGGCGCGCGCCGTCGAACTGCGGCAGGCGCTCCTTGACCTTCAGGGCGCGGGCGAGCACGCCGTCGGTCGCATCGATGAAGATCTGCAGGCCGAGCCACAGGAAGGCGGCGCGGTAGTCGCGACTGGATCACGGCCAGCGTCGCCGCCAGCGCGCAGACGACGCCAAGCGCGGTGTAGAGGTGCGCGATCCACGCAAGGTCATGCCGTCACCACGCGGTGATCCTACCCTTGCCAGCCGCGCGACCTCAGCGGCTGCCATCCAATCCAATCTGCAGGATACTGAGCGAGCCATGTTCGAGGTCGATGGCCTGGTCAAGCGATTCGCCGGCATCGAAGTGCTGCACGGAGTGTCGTTCGCGGTCCAGCCTGGCGAGATGCTCGGGTATCTCGGGCCGAACGGCTCCGGCAAGAGCACGACGTTCAAGATCATCGGCGGTCTGCTCGAACCGACGGCCGGCCGCCTGAGGCTGAACGGGATGGACGTCGGGGACGACCCGACGGCGTTTCGGCGCGGCTCGGCTACGTGCCGGACGAGCCGCATCTTTATACCCACCTCACCGCGCCAGAATACCTCCGCCTTGTCGGCCGTCTCCGCGGGCTGCCGCATGCCGTGCTCGAGGACAAGATCGCGGCGCTGCTGCGCCTGCTCGATCTGCTCATGCCGCGGCGGCGCGCTCATGTCGGTGTTCTCGAAGGGCATGCGGCAGCGCGTGCTGGTCGCCGCGGCGCTGCTCCACGATCCCGAGCTCCTCGTCCTCGACGAGCCGTTTTCCGGGTCTCGACGTCAACGCGAGCGTCCTGCTGCGCACCCTGCTCGCAGGCGCTGGCCGCGCGCGGCAAGATGATCCTCCTCAGCTCGCACCGCATGGATCTCGTCGAAACGCTGTGTGCCCGCGTCCTGATCCTCCATCGCGGCCGCATCGTCGCTGAAGGATCGCCTGCCGCTCTGCGCGCGTCGCGGCACTGACGGAATCGCTCGAAGACGTGTTCGCGATGGTCACCGAGCAGGAGGATTATTCGGCCCGCGCCGCGGAGATCATCGACGTGGCGGAACGCCGATGAACGCGACGCCGTTCGCCACGCTGACGCGGCATTTCGTCGGCGTGATCCTGGCGCCGCCGCTTCTCACCGAGCTCGGCAGCGGACTACCTTCGGCGCACCCTGGCCAGCCTTGTCGGGATGCTGCTCCTCGCCGGGGTCTTTCTGCCGTCCGCATTCTTCAAGAAGTACGTCGATCTCACCGCAGAGATCCGGCCCGACAACTTCGAGCGCGCGCTGCAGTCCGACACCGTGCTGATGATCGCCGATCCCGATGCTCATCGTCGGCCTCATCGCCGTCGTGATGTCGCCGATGCTGTTTCTCGACGAGACCGATTACCAGGTGCTGACACCGCTTCCGGTCACGCGGCTGCAGATCTTCGGGGCGAGGCTCTGCGCCCTCGCCGTGGTGGTCGTGGTCGGCATCCTGGCCATCAACGCGATCACCAGCGTGTGGTTTCCGTTTGTCTCGGGTGGGCGGCGCGCCCACTATCCGCTGTTTGTCCGGGTCGTCGCGCACGGCCTGGCGGCCACCGCCGGCAGCGTGTGGGTGGTCTCGGCCGTCATGGCCCTCCAGGGCTGGTGTCTGCTGCTCGCGCCAGCGAGGTGGCGCCGGGTTGTCAGTTTGACGATTCAAGGTCTGGTATTTCTTGGGCTCCTTCTCGCTCTCCCGTTCGTCTTTCGGTTGCCGCTGGTCGAGATCACGCCGCGAGCGATCGAGACGACGGCGCTTGGCTGGCTGCCGCCGGTCTGGTTCTACAACCTCGAGCGCTGGCTTTTGACGGGATCGGTGAGCGAAGGCGCGCGTGCCCGCATTGCCGTCGTCGCGCTTGCCGCCGCGGCCACGCTGGTCGTCGATCTCATGTGGCTGGCTGTACCGCTCGGCCGAGCGGCTCGCCGGGTTCTCCGGAGCGGCGCGGAGCGGCGGCTCACGCGGATTCGATGTGCTCGCCTGGGCTCAACGGCGTCAGCTCGTCGCACCCGAGACATCCGCGGTGCTCGTCTTCTCGATCCTCGGCGTGCTGCGCAGCCGGCTCCATCAGATCGTGCTGCTGCTGATCGCCGGCGTTGGTCTTGCCGCTATTGATCGCACAGCTCATGACCGTTTCTGACGGTCTCACCTTC
Source organism: uncultured Acidobacteriota bacterium (assembly GCA_963841895.1). Taxonomy (GTDB): domain Bacteria; phylum Acidobacteriota; class Vicinamibacteria; order Vicinamibacterales; family UBA2999; genus JACCSI01. The sequence goes on along the minus strand of CAWJEO010000030.1, from coordinate 218,887 downwards.
GCGACCAGCAGGCCGCCCACCGTTGTCCACGCAGCGCTGGCAGCGCCGCTTCTCGTCGGGCTGAGCGTCACCATCGCGCTGCGCACGGTGTTCCTCCTGCCGCTCGACCGAGACGCGTCGTGGATGGTTCGATTGACAGAGGTTCCAGCCAGAGCGCGCCGCCGCGCTCGACGGCGTGGCGCATGTGTTGCGCTGCGCCGCCGTCGTGCCGGCGATCGCTGACGGCCATCGCCCTGCAGCCGTGGGCACTCGGCGCCCGAGCGGTGCCGGCCGCCGCCCTGACGCTGCTCGCCGTTCTGGTCCTCGTCGAGGTAGTGCTGCTCGACTGGGCGCGCGTTCCCTACACCTGCAGCTACCTGCCCGGCAAGCGGGTGATGGCTTACACCCTCGGCGTGTTGTTCGCAGCGTATGCCGTCTTCGTCTACCTCGGCGCGCAGAGCATTCGGTGGGGTGCGCTCCATCCGTCTCGAACGCTCGTCGTGGGCGGGCTGCTTCTTGCGACGTTCGCCGCGCTGCGCCGCGCCCGCATGCGGACGTGGGGCGTGCAGCCGCTGGAGTTCGAGGACGTCGATCCGGCCGCACCACAGGCCGCTGGGACTGCTGCCGGACGAACGCTGAGGATGCCGATCAGTCCTCTTCGTCTTCGTCTTTCTCGGCGTCTTCGTCGTCGTCGTCGCGGCGGGCGTGGTAGCGCGAGAACTCGTCGAGATAGCTGAGCGTCTCGAACGATCGCATGCGGTCGAAGAACAGGACGCCGTCGAGGTGATCGGTTTCGTGCTGGATGACGCGGGCGGGGAACTCGCGTGCGGCGATCTCGATGCGCTTGCCGTGACGGTCGAAGGCGCGGACCTTGATCTCGAGCGCGCGCGGCACTTTGCCGCGGATATCCGGAATGCTGAGGCAGCCTTCCCAGCCCTCGACCACTTGATCGCCGACGACCTCGATCTCCGGATTGACGAGGGCCATCGGGGCGCCTTCGCCGCGGCCCTCGGGATCGAGATGGGCGACGAAGATGCGCACGCTTTCGTGCACCTGCGGCGCCGCCAGGCCGACGCCCGAATACTCGCTTCATCGTCTCGATCATGTCGTCGATGAACTGCTGCAGCGCGGGGCTCTTCAGTTCGTGCTTCTCGATCGCCCGCGCTTTCTGCCGCAGGACGGGATGTCCCATCCGTGCGACCTTCAGAATCGACATGACTGCAGATATCTATACCCCTCGTTCACTTTGATGTCCGATCGCCATCCGGACGTGCCGGCGCCGGAGACGACCGAGTCGAATCAATGGTGGGTGACGCACACGCACGATCTCGAGCCGCCGTTCCGATTCTGCCCGGTGTGCGGCGGCGCGCTCGAACCGCGTGTGCTCAAGGCGACCGAGCCGACGCGGCTGGTCTGCACGCGCGCGACCTGCGGTTTCGTGTTCTATCTCGATCCGAAGGTCGCTGTCGGCACGGTCATTCGCATGCCGGACGATCGGATCGTCCTCGTCCGGCGCGCGATCGAGCCCGGCTACGGCAAGTGGGTGTTTCCGGGCGGCTATGTCGATCGCGGCGAAGAGATCACGCTGGCCGCGATCCGCGAGGCGCGCGAGGAATCCGGCCTCGACGTTCGCATCGATCGGCTGATCAACGTCTACTCGTACGCGGGCCGCGCCCCGATCATCGTCGTCTACGCGGCCACCTGGCTGGCCGGCGAGCTTGTGGTCGATGACGAAGGGCTCGAGGCGGGCACGTTCGAGGCCAGCGCCATCCCGTGGGACGAGCTGGCCTTTCGGAGCACGCGCGACGCGCTCAGGGAGTACTTCGGCGCGTCAGATGACTGATCGCCGTCGATCAGGCGACCGTCACGTCCTTCGACAGATACACGTCCTGAATCGCGTTGAGCAGCGCGACGCCTTCGCCGACCGGGCGCTGGAACGCCTTGCGGCCCGAGATCAGTCCCATCCCGCCGGCGCGTTTGTTGATGACCGCGGTTCGGACCGCTTCCTTCAGATCGCTCTCGCCGGCCGAGGCGCCGCCGGAGTTGATCGAGCGGGATCCGGCCCATGTAGCAGTTGGCCACCTGGTAGCGCGTCAGATCGATCGGGTTGTCCGAGGTGAGCTGCGAATAGACCGCCTTGTGCGTCTTGCCGAAGTTCACCGCGTTGTAGCCGCCGTTGTTCTCGGGCAGCTTCTGCTTGATGATGTCGGCCTGGATCGTCACGCCGAGATGGTTCGCCTGGCCGGTGAGGTCGGCGGACAGGTGGTAGTCGACGTCCTTGGTCTTGAACGCGGGATTGCGCGTGTAGCACCACAGCACCGTGAACATGCCCAGCTCGTGCGCCTGCTGGAACGCCTCCGAGACTTCCGACGAGCTGCCGCTTCGATTCCTCCGACCCGAAGTACACCGTCGCGCCGACCGACTGCGCGCCCATGTCGAACGCCTGCTTCACGCTGGCAAAGCGGATCTGGTCGTAGGTGTTCGGATACGACAGAAACTCGTTGTGATTGAGCTTCAGCATGAACGGAATCTTGTGCGCGTACTTCCGCGCGCACGATCCGAGCACGCCCAGCGTCGAGGCCACGGCGTTGCAGCCGCCCTCGATCGCGAGCTTCACGATGTTCTCGGGATCGAAGTAGGCCGGGTTCGGCGCGAACGACGCGCCCGCCGAGTGCTCGATGCCCTGATCGACCGGCAGGATCGAGACGAAGCCGGTGCCGGCCAGGCGACCGGTGTTGAGCATCTGCTGCAGCGCGCCGAGAACGCGCGGATTGCGGTCGGTCGGTGCGTACAGGCGATCGACGAGATCAGGCCCTGGGAGATGCAGGCTGTCGCGCGGGATGGTCTTGCACTGGTGCTGCAGGAGCGCGGCGTCAGCGCCCAGAATCTCCTCAATCTTGCCTGCCCCGGCTGCCGCCGTTCCACTGACTGGAGCCACGTGTCACCTCTCACGGCGTTAGGTTACGCAGATTTACGTCAGATTATCGCAGACCGCCGCCGTCACCCGGCGACCGCCGTTCGGCTATGTGAACGACTGCCGCAGCGCTCGACGCGCGGCCGCCACGGGATAACGAAACTGCTCGACGCCGCGCCGGCAATGGCCGTCTCGACCATCGTCTCGATCGAGAGCGACCGTTCGGCGGACTCGACTTCGGCCGGCCGCGCTTTCGTCGCCGGGTGACGCGGCGTGAACAGCGTGCAGCAGTCCTCGTCCGGCACGATCGAGATCGGATACGACCGCAGGCGCTCGGCCTCGGCGGTGATCTCTTCCTTGTCCATGCCGATCAGCGGCCGCAGCACGGGAAGCGTCGCCGCCGCCGAGATCACCGACATGTTCTCGAGGGTCTGGGAAGCGACTTGCCCGACGACCTCGCCGGTGACCAGGGCCAGCGCCTTCGACGCGCGGGCCAGCCGCTCGGCGATCCGCAGCATCATCCGCCGATAGACGACCACGCGCAAGCGGGCCGGGAACGCGTCAAGGTAATCTCGCGCTGCAAGCTCGCCGAACGGCACCAGGTAGAGCCGCGATCGCAGCTGATGCCGCGTCAGCAGCGTCGCCAGCTCGCGCGCCTTGTCCTGCGAGGTGCGCGACAGAAACGGGTAGCTGTGAAAGTGGACGAGCGTCGCCTGGCAGCCGCGCTTCATCATCCGCCACGCCGCAACCGGCGAGTCGATGCCGCCCGAGAGCAGCACGGCGACGCGGCCCGACGTGCCCACCGGCAGTCCGCCCGGTCCGCGCTCTCGCCCGTAGTAGTAGAAGGCGCTGCCCGGCACGATCTCGACGCCGACCACAAATGCCGGATTCGAGAGATTCGACCGGCCAGCCGCGCGCGTCCTGGACGCGGCGGCCGATCAGGCGCTCGAGCTCCGGCGACGGCATCGCGAACTGCTTGTCGGCGCGACGCACCGCCACGCGGAACGACGGCACGGGATCGGTCGGCAGATGCTCGATCACCGCATCGATCAGTCGCATCGACGATCGAGCGGGGCCCGCGTGCGCCAGCGCGAAGTTGGCCAGCCCGAACGTGCGCTTGAGCCGCGTCGCGCACCTCCGGCCAGTCGCGGTCGTCGCGCAGCACGATCTCGACGCGGCCCATCGGCGTCCGGATCTTCCTGCATGTCCAGATCTCCGAGCAGCGTCCGAAGGTTGCGCAGCAGCCGGTGGAGAAACCACGGGCGGTTCTTTCCCTTGAGCGCAATCTCCTGATAGTGCGCGATGACCGAAGATCATCTGATGTCGATGAACAGCGGAAGCGGCGTGCCTACGCGTGCCGAGCACGGCTCGGGCCGCCGCGTGGCCCGAGGCGACGGCGCTTTCAATCGTAGCGGGGAGTCCGGTCGCGATCCAGTCGCCGGCGAGCACCAACCCGGTCGACCGGGGTTCGCGGTCGCGGGCCGCGGCGGTCCACCGGGCGCCAGCGAGAACGTGGCGCGCCGCTCGCGGACGACCGAGGCGTGCCGCAGCGGCGTCGTGCCGAACTCGGGCAGCGCGCCGGCGAGCTCGCCGCGCGCCGCGCTCGATCAGCGCCTGGTTCGGCAGCGCGCAAATCGCCTCGGCGCCGCTCGACACGAGCGAGATCGACGACTGCGTCGGACCGGCAATCGCACCGGCGGTCGAACGCCCACTGGAACGTGCCGCCCCGGCAAGCCGACGACAGCGTCTCGGGCAGCGCGCCCTGCCGAACCACAGGTTGACGGTGACGATCGGCGAGCTGGCCAAGCGCGGCGGCGTTCGCGATCAGCGACATCGCAGCGCCGGCGGCGGCGACACGAAGAGGTCCGGCAAACGCAAACCACGGCACCGCCGCGATGACCGTGTCCGCCGGCACGTGACGGTCGCGAACCTGCACGCCGGTCACCCGGCCGCCGTCGTGAGTGCACGTGACAGAACGCGTTGGTCGCGACCTCGCGAGCCGGCCTGCCGCAGGTAATCGGCCGCCGGGACGAGCATAGAGATCGTCGAGCGGCACCGCGGGGAGCAGCAGGCTGGCCGCTTCCGGGTCGGGACCGAACATCCGCTGCAGCACGGCAAGAAACGTCGCGACGTCGGCGACCTCGACGGTCTGATTCAAGGCGGCAAGCGCGAGCGGCTCCCAGAACATCTGTGCAGAGACGCGCGGACTGGCGGTGCGCGTTCAGCCACTGGCGAACTGTCTGCGGCGGGGCGTCCGGCTGCGGGTCCGCGCCGCAGCGCACCCGCGACGCGCAGGACGGAGAGGCGCTCGGCAAGCGGCAAGCCTTGCCACGCGAGGACGCCGGCGAGGAGGTGCAGCGGCGATGGCAGCGGCGGCAGCGCCAGCACGCTCGCGTAGCCGCGCTCATCGATCATCGGAACCCGCAGCGACGCCGGCCGATGCAGCCGATTCTGAGTGCCGATGCGGCGGAGAAACCGAAGCGTCTCGGAGTAACAGCCCGGCGAGGACGTGCTGGCCGTTGTCGATGCGCTCGCCGGTGGCGGGATCGCGAAACGCCGTCGCCCGCCCACCCAGGCCGGGCCGCGCCTCGAAGACCGAGACGGTCGCGCCCGCTTCGGCAAGGGCGGTGGCGGCGGCCAGACCGGCAAAGCCGGCGCCGATCACGACCGTCGTCACGGCTGTCGCTGTGCCCACCGCACGTGCGATCAGGACAGATTCGAATCCATCTGCGAGAGCGGCAGCCGGAGACCGGCGAGCGTGCGGACCCAGGTCGTGATCGCGACGAGCAGCCGGGCCGGGCGCGGGACGCGAATCACCTGCGAGAAGACGTCGTAGCCGCGCCGTTCGATGCGGCGCAGGATCTCCTGGTAGATCGCGCCCATGATCTCGGCAGCGACGAGCCGGCGGGCATCGGCACGCGGCAGCGCCCGCGCCGCGCGCTGGAAGTACTCCCGCGCCCGGGCGATCTCGAACGCCAGCAGCGCGCGTCACGCGGCTCGGTGACGACGCCGCGCCGGAGATCCTCTTCGGTGCACGCCGAAGCGCCGCAGATCCTCCTGCGGCAGGTAGACGCGGCCGCGCTGAAGATCGACGCCGACGTCGCGAACGATGTTGGTCAACTGCAGCGCGATCCCGAGATTGATCGGCATAGTCGCGCGCGGCCGCATCGCCTGCAGCCGAAGATCTCGATGCAGATCAGGCCGACCGCCGACGCGACCCGGCGGCAGTACTCGAGCAGGTCGCCGATCGTTTCGTACTGCCGGCGCTCGAGGTCCATCGCGACGCCGTCGATCAGATCGTCGAACGGCTGGCGCGTCAGCCCGAACGCCGCGACGAGCGGGCGCAGCGCGCGTCCCTGGCGCGTGCGCGGCGCCGGGACGTCGGGCCCGGTCTCGAAGCAGCACCGCACTTCCTCGCGCCAGACCAGTTCAGCTCGGCCTCGGCCTTCGCGCGCGCCTCTGCGGGCAACGCTCCGTCCCACGTCGGCACCGCTTCGTCAACCGCGTCGTCGACCGCGCGGCAGAAGTCCCACACCGCCACGATGGCATTCCGCTTCGCCGGCGGGAGCATCAGGAACGCGTAGTAGAACGACGTGTCGCGGGCCATGCAGCAGGGTCAGCGAGGTTCCGGACCTTCCAGGTCAAGGCCCTCCACCCTATCACTAATGCGTCACCGGCGCCGAGCGTCGGACGATGCTGAAGACGTCGAAGCCCGAGGCGGTCGAGGCGGTCCAGGATGCGGACGCCGCCGAGCCATGTCGCGCGAAGCTCGTAGCGCAGCCGGCCGGTGAGCACGTCGCAGACGGCGCGGCCATCGTCGAACAGGGCGCGGGTCACGAACGAGCACCGACGCGAGCGCATGCCGCCACGCCGGCGACATGATCCGCCGATCGAGATCGGCGGGGTCGGCGCGGAGCGGCTCCCAGATCTCGCGCGCGGCACGTACAAGTCGGCCGCGGCGCCCAGTCGACGGCCAGGTCCTGCCAGAAGTTGGTCAGCTGCAGTGCGGTGCAAACCGCATCGGACTGGCGATCGGCCTCAGCGTCGGCGCGCCTGGCCAGCCGCAGCACGAGCCGCCCGATGGGTTGGCCGAGCGGCGGCAGTAGTCGAGCACGTCGTCCCAGCGCTCGTAGCGGGTCGTGACCACATCCTGCCGGAACGCGCTCAGCAGATCGTCGAACAGCGCCAGCGGCAGATCGAACTGCGCGCGCGTCTCCGCCAGCGCCGCGAAGACATCGTCGCGCGGCGGCTGCCGCAGGTGCGCGCGACCACTCGTCGAGCAGCGCGAGGCGCTCGTCCGGCGTGCGGCCCGGCTCGTCGGCGATGTCGTCGGCGCCGCGCGCGAAGGCATAGATGGCGGCAATGTGCGGCCGCAGGTCGGCGGGGACGAGGCGCGACGCGACCGGAAAGTTCTCGTAGTGCTCGCGGGCGATGCGGAGGCAGGTCGCGTAGTGGCGCTTCACCACTCGGTCTCGGCGATGCCGGCGCGGTGATTGGCGGCGCGCGCCATCACGAACAGCAGGTCCGACACGCGATTCAGGTAGACGCGGACGACCGGCTCCACGGCATCGGCGCCGAGGGCGAGCGTCGCCCGCTCCGCGCGCCGGCAGACCGTCCGCGCGAGGTGCAGCGCCGCCCCACCCGGTCCGCCGCCGGACAGGATGAAGTGACGCAGCGGCGGCAAGCCGGTTTCGAGCGAATCGATCCAGCCCTCGAGCCTCGCGACGCTCTCATCGTTGATGACGATCTTGGTCACGCGCGGCGCGATCTTGTGCGACGGATCGGCGAGCCGCGCGCCGAGCGCGAACAGATCGCGCTGCAGGGTGACGATCATCTGCTCGCAGTTCGGCGTCCACGCCGCCCGCCTGCGGCGACGCCGAGCACCGCCTGCAGTTCGTCGACCTCGCCGTACGCGACGACGCGAGGGTCGGTTTTCGCGACGCGCGTACCATCGAAGAGGCTGGTTTCGCCGGCGTCGCCGGTTTTTGTGTAGATTTTCACTGATGCCCCGCACCTCACCCGGCACCGCCGGCGACACTCGACCGCGCCCCGCGCTCCGCCCGATCGTGGGACGATTATAGGTGCCGCCGCTTCCCCCCCCGAGACTGCGGCAGCGGTTCCGGCGCCAGCTGCTGGCGTGGTATCGCAAGCACGGGCGCGACCTGCCGTGGCGCAAGACCGACGACCCGTACCACATCCTGGTCTCGGAGATCATGCTGCAGCAGACGCAGGTCGATCGCGTGCTGCCCAAGTATCACGAGTGGCTGGCAAAGTACCCGTCGCTCGAGGCGCTGGCCGCGGCGCCGCCCGCCGAAGTGACGCGCACCTGGTATCCGCTCGGCTACAACATCCGGCCGACCCGTCTGCAGTCGATCGCCCGCGAAGCGGTCGACAAGTACGGCGGCGCGCTGCCATCGGACGAGGAGACGCTGCTGTCGTTCAAGGGCATCGGCGATTACACGGCGGGAGCGATTCGCAGCTTTGCGTTTCGCGAACGCGCCGCGATTCTCGACACCAACGTCGCGCGCGTGCATGCTCCGGGTCTTCATCGGCGAAGGGGACGTCAAGGCCCACGCCATGCGACGGCGGCTCTGGGAGCTGTCGGAAACGCTGGTGCCGCGGCGCCACGTCTTCGACTTCAATCAGGCGCTGATGGACTTCGGAGCCACCGTGTGCGTCGCGCGGAAGCCGCTCTGCCTGGTCTGTCCGATGCGGACGTTCTGCCGCGCCTATCCGTGGAATCCCGAGACGGGAGCCGCGCCGGCGGGCTCAGCCGCGCACCCGCACCAGCTGAGTAAGGCCAGCCGCGGCACGGTCGAGCCGGATCCGCGCCGAGCCAATGGTAGTATCACTACTATCGGCGGACTGGCGGCGCTCCGATGCCATCTCGTCCATCGACACACGCGACCGTCCTCGCGTGACCGGCTTCTGAAATCGCCGCGAAACGTCTGTTCGCCGCGCAGGGATACGAGCAGACGGCCACCTCTGCCATAGCGCGCGCCGCGGGCACCTCCGAATCGCAGTTGATGCGCTACTTCGGCGGCAAGAGTCGGCCTGCTCGAAGCGCTCTTCGAGGACGCGTGGGAAGACCTCAACCGTCGCGTCGAGCGCGTCGCCGCCAAGCACGAGTCAGCGCGCGCCGGCGCATCCTCGGCATCGTCGAGCACCGTCGTCTCGGCGTTGGCGCGCGATGCCGAGCAGGCCATGCTGTTCCTGTTCGAGGCGCGACGCATTCGCGGCGGATCACGGCGCGTTCGTCCGTCGTCGGGCTTCACGGCGTTCAGCGACTCGATTGAAATCGATCGTGCGCCGGGGCATGGCGACAAGAGAGCTCAATCCGAGTCTGGACGCAGCGGCGGTGACGGCGGCCGTTCTCGGAGCGGCGGAATCGATGCTGCGGGAGAGGCTTGTGGTGCGGTCGCGTGGCGGCCGGGTGTTCGGGGAGCGTGAAATCCACCGGACCCTGGACGCGATGCTTGGCGGGTTGGAGCTGTCGTCGGCGCCCCGTCGGGGCTGAGTCGCGCGGAACGGTTCCGTGATGGTCGTTGACGCCCGGCGCGGCGATGAGCCAGCCGTGCCGGGCGCTCGAGCCAGGCTAGATCTCGATGTATCTGCCGCCCTTGACGACGTTGGTGTTCTTCGCGGGCAGATCCTTGATCTGGGGCTTCGGTGCTGTCGGCGGCGTCTTCGTCTCTTTCTTCTCAGCCATCACGTCGTCTCCTCTTCAAGTCACGAACACCCCAGCAGACGATCTGCCGACGCGATCGGGGTATCGCGTCGGACCGAAACCTGGTTGTACTGTTTGGCGGCGCCGAGGCCGTCGACCTCTGAACCCGCTCTAACTGTACAGTTTGCTGTAGCCGCCCTTGACCGAACCGGTCTTCTTCGGGGCGAGGTCCTTGGTCTTCTTGACAACGATCTTCGCGGGCTTTTTGGTAGCCATTTGTTCTCCCTGACGTGATCCCACCGTCCTCTTGGCCGACTTCCCCGAAACCGGCTTACTCGATGCGTCGACCACCCTTGACCGATTCGGTCTTCTTCGGCGCCAAGTCCTTGGTTTTCAGGGTGGGCTTCTTCGCTTCAGCCATCGGTTCGCTCCTGGTCTAGCGGTCCGTGAGGACCTTGTTCTGGCGCCGGCCCGGTGCAGGCGGCGTGCCACGCATGACGCCGTTGCCGGCGCACGCGCGTATCAGGCGGATTCTCGCTGTTAGTCGAGCAAAATTCAATAGTCGAGCTTGAGGCCCCCGATCGATGCTCAGCCGGCATGGGTCGGAGGCGAGGCCGCAAGCGGCCTTTTAACGAGGCCGACTGACGCGCCTCGTTATGAGGCCGCTATGAAATGTCCGCCGCGAGACAGCAGGCGCAATGAGCTCCCGGTCGGCCTCCGGGAAGGGCAGCGTCGGCAGCTCGGCTCCTCGCCACCCACGCCATCTGCTGCCCGAGCATCGGCTTGGCTCGCCGTCGTAGCCGCAGTGGTAGAAGTGCAGTTCGACGCTGCGATCCTCGTAGGCGTGCGTCACCGCTGAACACTCGGTCACCGACGCTGGCGACGATGTCCAGTTCTTCGAACAGCTCGCGTCGCAGGGCTTCGGCGTGGGTTTCGGTTGGATGGCACTTGCCGCCGGGAAACTCCCAGTGGCCCTCGAGGTGGGTCCCAGGCGTGCGGAGGGTCAGAAGGAAGCGATCGTCCCGCTCGATGACCGCGGCGACAACGACGATGGCCGGCACCGGCAGAGTGTAGCGGGAACGGGAGCGCGCCTCCCGTCCCCGCCAGATCCCGGCAATGTTGCGAGTTCCGTTCGCGGTTCCGACGCTTGTCGGTTAGCGCCGCCGGGTGCTGTTCCTCAGCGTGACCTGGAACTCGCCGCGATTGTCGCTGACCTCGTCGTCGTTGATGCCGAGGAACAGCTGACCGTCCGCCGGCATCGTCATCGGCGCGCTGTTATCGCCAATCGGGAACGGCGCCGAGTTGCCGACGCGCGCAATCAATGCACCTGCGAAGTTCCCAGGCAGCGGTGACCCCGCGGCGCGGCGCTGACGCAGCGACCCCGCGGCCTGCGCTACGTCTTCCGTGTCGTCGGACAGCTGGATGCGGCCCGTGGTGTTGAAACTCACCTGATCGCCCCGGCGCACGCTGAGCGGCGTCGCCACCCATGCCTGGTTGGCCGGCACACGCACGGCCCCAGGCACGTTGTCGCCCTGCGTAAACGTCGGCGCGGCCGACGACGCCGCCGACGTGGAGCCAGGGAAGTTGCCCAGGTAGATGCGCGACACGCCGTCGAGCGGAATGCGGCGTTCCTCGCCGTTGCCGGCGCGGAAGATCAGCATGTGCGTTTCGCCAGCGGCCGCGGTCGATTCGCCGCCGCGAACGTCCACGAATTGTCCGCGGAGGCTCGAGCCGTCGCGGAGGAGCGCGAGATGATTCGGGCCGCGTGCCGCCGAGAGTTCGGTTTCGGGCAGGCCCGAGGCGCCGCCGACGAAGTCGATTAACGCGACATCGCCGAGGCCCAGCTTGCGCTGGTCGTGCAGACTGACGCGCACGAACACGACGCCGCCTTCGACGTCTTCCAGGAGACCGGCGACCCGTTCGCCGTTTCGCATGAGCACGGTTGCGCGGTGCTCATTGCTGGCAAGAGTCCAGCTGGGCAGCACGATCGCTGCCAGCGCGACAGTAAGGATGAGCTTTCGAATAGCCATGCCTCGAGTCAGTGCAAAGGCAGCGCCAGGCTCGACTTCCACGATTACCGCATCACGAATCCGCCGACGGCACGCGGCTGTGTCCACGCGAGACGTCCGTTGGACTCTATGACCTTCGCACGGACGTACCCTTCGTCGCCGCGGATCGACATACGCGCGCGGGCAAACTCGTCCGTTCATCGAGGACGCGGCCGTCGCGTCCAATGAACTGGACACGGTACTTGCTCCACGTCGTGGCCTTGACGCCGACGACGATCTCGCGATCGCTCGCTTGATACTCGGACAGTTCCACGCCGGTTGACGAGTAGAACTCGCCGCGTTCGAGCGCTTCCATGATCGCGGCCGACGTCAGCCGCGGCGCGCGAACGTACACCCAGCCGCGCCCGGGGCCGGGCACGTCGTCGTTGCCCGGCTGCTTGAAATAGTGCGCGTCGTCGACCGCAAGTCCGTACATCAGCCGCCCACTCGAGAGGACGCGATCCCACATTTCCTCGAGGCCGGGCACGCCGCCGCCGCCAAGCCCGTTGACCCGGGGATGGCCGTTGAAGATCTCGAAGAGCCGCGTGCGCTCGAGTTGCTTGAGGTCGTCCGGGGTGATCGCCCAGCCGAAGTTGGGGTGATTGACGTGCGGAACGCCGTGACGCGGCGCGGATGCCATCCACACTTCGCTGGAGCATCTCGAGCACGGTGCCTGGCGCCGGCGGCGCGACCTGCTCGCGCACCGCGAGGCCGTTGACATGCACCGGCTTCCCGGCCGAACGGCTCGTCACTTCCTCACCGGGGATGACGATGAACTTGTCGAGCGCGCCGTGCACGGCGTTGAGTCCCTCGACGCTGGTCAGGTAGTTGTGATCGGTCAGCACGAGGAACTGGTAGCCGTGCTCTCGGTACCACGCTGACAACCTCGTCCGGCGTGCTGTCGCCGTCGCTGTTGATCGTGTGGGTGTGCGTGTTGCCCTTGTACCAGTGAAGCTCTCGGGCCTCTTGAGCGGCCGCCGCTTCGCTGGCGCCGATCAGGCGCAGCGTGCTGGCCGCACCTGCGACGGCCAGCAGCGTCACGCCAGCACCATCCGCGATCTGGCGATCTTCATGCGGCGAGCTTACTCCGCCGGCTTTTGAAGCGAACACCGCGATGCATGACGACAACCGTGTAAAGCCGACAGCCAACGCGCGGCGAGGTACACGCGGCATCAGCAACGCGCAATCTGATGGCGATCACGGCGACGAAGGGCAGCGGCGAGACGGTCGCCGCAACGGGCGCCGCGGCAGTCCGGACGGTCACGTCCGTTCCCGGTTCGAGAAAGTCACGGTGCACGTACGCCGAGCCCGATGCCGGCCTCGAGTGCCGGCGACCAGACGACGCTGGTCAGCCGGCCGATCTCGCGTTCGCCGGCCAGCGCAATGTCCCCGGGCTTCGGCAGCTCGCCCTTCGCGAAACGCAACCCGACCAGCCGTTTCGCGACACGCCCCTGCCCGCGGTGCATGACGCGGATGATCACTTCCTGGCCGACGTAGCAGCCCTTGGTGAAGGAGATCGCGCGGTCCTCGAGATTCGCTTCGAGCGGCAGCGTGTGCTCGTCCATGTCGACCAGAAACGCCGGCCGGCCCGCTTCCACGCGAACCACGTCGAGCGTCGCGAGGGTCGCTTCGACCGCACCGTGCGGCAGTGAGCGCCGTGGACGATGGCATCGGCTCGATCGCGCACGGCGATGATGGTGAACCCAGGGACGCCGAACGGCGCGTCAGCGAAGACAGCGGTCGCATGCTCGCCAAGAAGCGCCGACTGCGCGTCCCTGACCGCGAGCGACGTGCGGACCATGGAGATCGATCTCGGTCAGCTGCGCCGACAGATCGGCGATCTGCGCGTCTTCGGAGAAGAGCAGGCCGTCGAGCTTGGCGGCCAGACCGGCGGCGAGACTTGCCGGCACGTCGAGCAACGTCCGGTCGTCAAGGTGCAGCACGCGCAGGTCGGTAATCAGCCGTCCCTGCGGGGTCAGATAGGCGGCGTCGCACACCCCGCCAACCGGCAGCGCGGCGACGTCATTGGTTAGGAGACCCTGCAGCCAGCTCAGGCGATCGGGTCCGGTGACCGCGAGGAGCGCACGATCGCCGCGCCGGACCAGGCCGGCGCCGTGGCGAAGGGCCTGGTAGCCCTCGTAAGAAAACATGGATAAGCTGGAAGATTGCCGATGACTTCTACTCATTGTACGCGGCTCCTGCTCGGCGTCGGACTGCTGGCGGTATGGACCATCGGCGCCGCTGGCGCAATCGCCGACGGCCGCGTCCGACGCGGCGCACACCTATACGGTGTTCCTGCAGTCGCGGCCGATCGGTCAGGAGACGGCCACGCTGGTGACAGCAACCTGACGGCTGGCTGCTGAAGGGCACCAATCGGCTCGGGCCGCCGCTCGATGTCGTCACCCGCAGCGCCGAGATTCACTACGACGTCCGCGTGGCAGCCGACTCGCATGACGCTCGACACGATCGTGCGCGGCCAGGAGGTGACGGTGAAGACCGCCTTCGCAAACGGCGAAGCGGCGAACGAGATCCTGCAGGCGGGATCGGCCACGCCGTCGACGAAGACCGACAAGGTCGCGGCCGACACGATCGTCCTGCCGAACACGTTTCCTGACTTCATACCTCGTCCTCGCGCGACGGCTCGTCGGCCAGAAACCCGGGACTCAGTTCACCGCCTACATCGCGCCGCAGGGCGAGGTCGGCATGCGGCTCGATGCCTGTCAGCAGAGCGCATCGAAACGCCGAAGCAGGTTCTGCTGACCACGCGTTACTCCGTGATGGTCTCGAACCCTCAAGCGTGGCTCCGACATCCAGCTGAACGTCTGGATCGACGCCGCCGGCGCGCTGCTGCGGCTGAGCGTGCCGGCGCAGGCGCTCGAGATTGCGCGCGAAGACATCGCGTCTGCCGCGACGCGGACAACGGCGTTCTCGATCCCCGGCGAGGAGAGCGTGCGGATACCGGCCAGCGGCTTCGGCATGGCCGCCAGCGTCGCGAAGCCGGCAAACGCCACCGGTCCTCTTCCCGCGGTGATCCTGATCAGCGGTTCGATCGAGTCGGCGATCGCGACGGCATCGTCGCCGGCATTCCGGTGCTCGGGCAAATCGCTGCCGATCTCGTCGGTGCGGGCATCGCCGTCGTCCGCTACGACCGGCGCGGCACCGGACAAAGCGGCGGCCGCAGCGAAACGACGACGATCAACGACTACGCGGAGGACGTGCGCGCGATCGTCACGTGGCTCGAGAAGCAGCGAAGGACGTCGACAAGCGGCGATCGCGCATCGTCGGGCACGGCGACGGCGCCTGGATTGCGATGACCGCGGCCGCGCGCGACGGCCGCCTCGGCGCGTTGGTGCTCGCGTCGGCGGCGTCAACGGTCGGCAGCGAGCTCGTTCTCGAGCGGCAGCGCCGCGTGCTCGATCAGCTCAAGACCGCCGAGGCCGACAAGCAGGCGAAGATCGAGCTGCAGCGGAAGATCAATGCCGCGGCGACGACGGGCGCGGGGTGGGACGGCATTCCGGTCGAGATGCGTCGCGCCGCAGAGACGCCGTGGTTCCAGAGTTATCTGGCCTTCGATCCGGCCCGCGTCATGCGCGACGTGCGGCAGCCGGTCCTGATCGTCCAGGGCGCCCTCGACAGCGAGGTGCCGCCGCATCACGGCGAGAAGCTCGCCGAGCTGGCGCGTGCCCGCAAGCGCAAGGTCGCGACCGAGGTCGCCGCGCTGCCGTCGCTCAATCACCTGCTCGTGCCGGCGCAGACCGGCGACGGTCGACGAGTACGCCGTCCTCCCCGACAAGCGGGTGTCGCCGGCAGCGACGGCCGCCATCAGCGGCCTGGATCACCAAGGTCGCTGGGCCGAGACGCGCGAAGTAGTCGCTCGCAGCCGCCTCGCTACGAGCCCGGACGGCGCGCGAGCGCGCGGTATAGTGACGCCGGGCGCGATGCAGGCGGAGCTTCAGGAAGCCATCGACTTTCATACCGCGATCCTTGCCGAGGCCAGCAAGGCCCTCGTCGGCTACGACACCGCGAAGGCGCTCGCCAACGTCGTCCTGCTCTCCGAAATCCCCACGACCTACGACAAGGCCGAGTCGCGGCAGGTCAACGCCGGCAACCTGTTGCTGCGGGGCGTGCCGGGCGTCGGCAAGACGTTCTTCGGCGTCATCCTCGCGGCCATCAGCGACGCCAAGTTCGTCCGGCTTCAGGGCCGGGCCGATCTGCAGCCCACCGAAGTCGTCGGCTTCCAGATGATCAACCCGGCGACCGGCGCGCTCGAGACCGAGTTCGGTCCGCTCGCGTCGGCGGAAGTCGTCCTGCTCGACGAGATCAATCGCATTCCGCTCAAATCGCAGAGCGCGTTTCTCGAAAGCCTGCAGGACCGCACGATCACCATCGGCAAGACGACCTACCAGCTGCCCGCCTTCAGCTTCGCGATCGCGACGATGAACCCGGTGGAGCTTGGGCAAGGCACGTTTCCATTGTCCGAGGCGGCCACCGATCGTTTTGCCGCGATGATCAACATCGGGTATCTGCCGGCAGAAGAAGAAGAGCGTCTGGTCGCATTCGATTTCAAGCGGGTGCGGCTCTTGCCGTTGATGTCGAAGCAGCGAATCATCGAACTCCGCGCGCGGATCAGCGAGTCGGTGTTTCTCCACGAGCGAATCGGGAAGTACATCCAGCGGCTGGTCGCGGCCACGCGTCCCTACAACCCCGACACCGAGTGGCATCAGCGATCGCCGTCCGAGCTCGTCGAGCGCGGCGTCGATCTCGGGCGCGTCGCCGCGCGCGATCATCTGCTGGAGCCGGCTGGCGCAGACCTGGGCGCTCCTGCAACACCATCGCGACGAGGTCTACCCCGAAGACGTGCAGGAGCTCGCTCCGTTCGTCCTCAGCCATCGCATCTGGCTCGGGCCGCATGCCGCGAGCCATGGGCTGACCACCGACGCCGTGATTCGCGACGTCATCGAGGAGGTGGCGATCCCATGACGCCATCGCTCGGAACCTGGTGCGGCGCGATTGGCCTCGCTGATCGTGTTCACGGCCGCGGCTGCGCCGCACAGTCAGCGCCAGCAGCGGACGGCGATCGACCCGATTCGCTGCTGGTGGCGCACCAGCGTTGGCGCGGTGGCGGTCGGCGAAGCGTTCGCGGCATCGTTGACGTGCGCGGTCCGCAACGATGATGCGACCCGCGTCGCGCTTGACGAGTCGAGGCTCGCCGCGGCTGTCGTGCAGCTGTCTCCCTTCGAGGTCCTCGGCGGCACGCATCCCGGCGACCTGCTCACGCCGACGCATCGGTTCGTGCAGTACCACTACTCGCTGCGGATCATCGACCGCGACGTCATCGGCCACGACGCAAAGTTCCCCGACCTGCAGCTGCCGTACAAAGTCCAGATCGACCGTGGGGGCCGAGTCGGTCGAAGGCCGCGACCGCGTGTACATCGCTGCCCGGGCAACCGGTCCGCGTCCTGTCGCTCGTCCCCGTCGAAGCTGACGACATCCGTGACAGCGCTGGCGAAGACTTCGCCGCGGTCGAAGCGCTCCGCTTCAGAGGCCGGGCGCTGCGCATCGTCGCCCTGACGCTTGGCGCTCTCGGCCTGGTCGTTCTGGTGCCGGCCATCGTTCAGACTGGCGCGCGGACGAGAGCGCCGCGAGGCCGGCCGCGGTCGGCTCGACGCGCGTCAGCTTCTTCCTGACGTCGCAGCGGCGCTCGGCCGCGTCGAATCCGCAAGGACGAATGAGCTGGACGCCGGAGCTCGTGTCGCAGGCGCTGTGCGCGACCCGTCTGGCCGCGGCTGGCGCGCTCGATCGCCCGATTTCGCAGCGCGCCTTGCGGCCTGGCGAGGCCGAGGCGAACGAGCGGCTGACGGTTCGCCGCGGGTGGCTGCGCCGCTCGGCCGTGACCGCGTCGAGCGCGGTCAGCGCGATCGATCTCGAGGCCGCGCTACGCGGCCCTGCCGTTGACGGCAACTGTGGCGGAACGTCAACCGTTCGAGGATCTGCGGCAGGCCGTCGCGGCGTTCACGTCGGCGTTGTACGGGCGGGCCGAGATCGATGGCGCCATCCTCGACGAGGCGCTGGCAGCCGCGATGCGGGCCACGAACGCGTTGCGCCGCACCTACGCCTGGCCTCGATCGCTGTGGTCGTCGGCTCGCCAACCGGCACCTACCGAGGCGCGCGGATGACAACCCTTCTCGACGCGGCACGCGAGTGGCCCTCCAGATGGCAGTCGCTCAGCCTCGCGCGACTCCAGTTCTGGCACCGCGACACCGCGGCGCTGGTCCTCATGGCGATCGTGGCACTCGCGCTCGTGCTGCTGGCGGTGCGTCTGCTGCGGCGGCCGCGGCCGGCTCGCGACGGGATCGTGCTCCCCTCCCTCGTCGCACGGTTCCAAGGTTCCGAGGTTCCTGGGTTTCTGGGTTCTGCGGGCGCTGTCGTTTGCGCCACTGGTGCTCGTGGCCGCCGGCATGCCGTTCCTGGTGATCGCGCTCGCCGATCCGTACACGGCGCTCGTGAGCCAGCAGACGTCGTTTCCCGGCCGCCGCATCAGCCTGATGATCGACGCGTCGACGAGCATGACGACGACCTTCAAGACCGAG
Source organism: uncultured Acidobacteriota bacterium (assembly GCA_963841895.1). Classification (GTDB taxonomy): domain Bacteria; phylum Acidobacteriota; class Vicinamibacteria; order Vicinamibacterales; family UBA2999; genus JACCSI01. The sequence goes on along the minus strand of CAWJEO010000030.1, from coordinate 200,689 downwards.
ACGTTGAACACGGTCTCGAAGAGCGGGCCGGCGTTCTTCACGACGGTGGCGGCCGCCGAACGCTTCGTCCAGCTTCGGCAGGCAGGGCGCTATCGCGATCTGCTGGCGCTCGTCGAGTTCGGCGATCAGGCGTACGTCATCACGCCGTTCACGAGCGACTACGACAACATCCTCCTGAGCATCGCGCTCATCAAGGACCCGGTCGAGTTCTCGCTGTTCCCGAATCGGGGAACGGTCATCTCGCGCGCGCTCGAACAGAGTCTCGAGTTGTTCAAGGCATTCGAGTTCCTCGAGGCCGTCAGGCAACCTCATGGTCATCTTCACCGATGGTGAGGACACGACCGCGCTGGTCGAAGGCCGCAAGCTCGACGAGATTCTCGAAGCGGCCGTCACCCATCGGGTGCCGCTCTACTTCGTCCGCACCAACTACGAGAAGGACATGGGCGAGCTGATCCCCGATCAGGCGTGGAAGTCGGCGGTCGAACAGACCGGCGGCCGGTTCTACGCGGTGAGCGACGAAGCGAGCCTGCTCCGCGCGGTGGCCGACATCGACAAGTCGGCCTCGGGCGCGATCCAGGTCACGCACTACTCGAGTCAGGAGCCCGAGTACGCGCCGTTCGCCATGGCCGCGGCGACGCTCTGGCTGGTCGCGGCGGCGTTCAAACTCTTCGTTCCATCGTTCCAGCAATTGCCATGACCAGCGCTGAACTGACCGCCTCGGGCCGGGTCGCAGCCGTGACCCGGATCGTCATTGGATCGCTGCTGATCCTGCTGGCTGTGCTCGTCTGGCGAGGCGGTGGAACGGCGGCCGAGACCTTGCGCCGCATCCACGAGCGGACCGCGACGCTGCAGCCGGCGACGGCTGAGCAGTGAGGTCTCGGCGATGGCTGGCGCCGGTGGTATCGCTGATCGATCCGGACGTCGACCGGCACGTGATGGTCGGACGAGTACTGGGCGCGCGACTATCGATCGCTCACCGACGCCTCGCCGACGGAGTCCACGGCAGCCGATACGATGCTGACCAGCGCGAATGCGGCGTTCCGGCGGGCGCAAGCGGAAGCCGGCGGCCGGCCGCTCTCGCCCGAGCGGCTCGATCAGATCCTGCAAGCCTATGCCGGCGTGCTGAAGAACAGCGGCTTCGATCGCGAGGCGGCCTACAACTACGAGTACCTGGCGCGCCTGCGCGACGCCGGCCGCGCGCGCAAAGCCGGGAACGACGAAGCCGCCGAGCGGCGACCGCGCGCGTCAAGCTGGCTCCGCGCGTCCGGCCCGGCCGGGCGATCTGCCCGCTGGGCCGACGATTCACGGCCGTCCCGGCACGCATCCACCCGCGACGCGCGGCGAAGAGTTCGAAGTGCTGACGCCGATGGACTACGGCGACCGGAAGACGCAGCCCGAGCCGACGCCAGGCGTCAAGCTGCCGAAGAAGGGATGACGTCGCTGACCTTCGGCGCGCCGCGCTACCTGCCGCTGCTGATTGTCCCGGCGGCGCTGCTGGTCGGTGTGGCTCTGGCGGCTCGCTGCGCGGCGCCGCGACCTTCGCCGTTTGCGTCAGCGCCGCACTGTTCCCGTCCGCGAGCGGTTTGGCGTGTCAGGGGAACTGCTCTTCTGGGCCGCGCAACTCGTCGCGGCCGCGCTCCTCATCGCGGCGGTCGCCCGGCCACAGGCACCCTCGTCCATCCCGCGCCGCGCCGGGCTCGATCTCGTGGTCCTGCTGGACGCGTCGGCGTCGATGCGCGTCAGTGACGTCGTCACGAGCCCCGTTCCGGCTTCGACCAGCACCGGCGTCGAGACCGCGCGCGATCGCTGGCAGCGCGCCACGCAGTTCCTCCGCGAGGTCGGCGACGCGCTGAGCTGGCAGCAGGATCGGATGGCGCTGACCGTCTTCGCGCACATCGCGACGCCGCAGATCCGCCTGACTCGCGATCCCAACACGCTGTTCTTCTTCCTCGATCACCTGCATCAGCGGCCGCCGTTTCGCCTCGAGGACGAGACGACGTGGGACACCAATCTCGAGCGCGCCGTCGCCTGGGGCCTTCGCATCGTCGAGAAGGACGAAGAGATTCACGGCCGATCGCCGAACGCGACGCTGTTTGTCGTGATCTCCGACGGTGAATCGTGGAGTGGCGAAGTCGCCCGCGCCGTAGCGCAAGTCACCGCCCGCGGGATCCCGATTCACGTCGTCGGTGTCGGCAGCCTCCGCGGGGGCGCCGCTGCCGGCGGTGCGGACGGCGCAAGGCCTCGAGCCCTCGCCGGGCGTGTCGAGGCTCGAACGCGCCGCGCTGCAGCGCATCGCCGCGGCCGGCGGCGGGGGCTACTTCGAGCTCGATCGCGACGGCGATCGCTACATCGCCAACTCGATTGTCGCGTCGGGACGCCGGCTTGCGCCTGCTCTTGGCGTCGAAGAGCGTGCCGACGAACTGTACTGGTGGCTGCTCTGCGCCGCCGCGGCCGTGGCGCTCGCTGGGCTTCGTCTTCGTGCGGCAACCAGTGGCGCTAGGCATTCTGCTTGGAGGAGGCGTTCTCAGCGCGTTGCTGATCGGGCCGCTGATCTTCTGACAACCCCAGCCACAGCTGCTCCACGATGTCGCGGAGCCGGTTCGCGGCGTCGGTATGCGATTCGGTCTCCCCGAATCGTCAGCGGTGGACCGATCGCGATGCCGAACGCGGTGCGCCGCTGAACGGCAGAAGCGCGCGCCAGTTGAACGAGCGATTGCGCGGCCAGATCTCGAAGGCGCCACGAATCGCGACCGGCACGATCGGCACCCGCTGATGGCGCGCCAGAATCGGCCCGCCTTTCTTGAAGCGCTTGACCGTGCCGTCGATCGAGCGCTCGCCCTCGGGGAACAGCATGAGGATCTTTCCGTGCGCGAGGCCGAACGCGCCCGCTTTCATCGCCGGGACGAGATTGGCGTCGGGATCGACCGGCACCAGGTTGGCCTGCTTCGCGAGCCAGCTGGTCACCGAGGTTTCGAAATACTCGGCGGCGCCGACGAAGAACAGCTGCTTGAGGATGCCGTAGGGAAGAACGCCGTTGATGATGAACGGGTCGATGTAGCTCTGGTGGTTCGGGCAGATGATGTACGGGCCGCGCGCCGGCAGGTGGTCGGCGCCGCTGACCGTGAGCTTTGGAACGACGAGGCGCAACGCGCGAAAGAAGCAGATAGAACGACGGCGAGGCAACCGGCCGCGGCTGGAGCAGGCTTCCGAGCACCGGATCGTCCGCCGGCGGCAGATCGCGCAGCATGACGGCCCACGAATCTTCGGCGTCGCCGGTCGCGACGTTGTCGGCGCCGGGCCGAACCGCGTCGATCAGATGAGCGACGGTCAGCACCTGGTGCGCGCGCTCGTCGCTCAGTTGGACACCAAAGCGCTGCTCGAGCTCGGTAATGAGCTCCACCCGCTCCATCGAATCGAGTCCGAGATCGAGCTCGAGGTTCGAGTCAGGGCGAATCGCCCCGCCCTTGCTTCGCTGTCGGATGATGGCGGCCGCCGCGATGGCATGCGGATCGTCGGCCCACGGGTCGTCTCCGGCACCGCGGATCTCGGCCAGGCTCGTCTCCCGATCCCGCTGCTTCATGCGCAGCCGCCGCTCGATCTCGTGTCGCTTCAACTTCCCCGTCGTCGTTCGCGGCAGCGGCTCGAACCAGATGTCGTAGCCCAGCACGCGTTTGTGCGCCGGCAGATGAACGGCCTGGCCTTCGAGCTCGAAGCGCAACAGATCGCCGGTGTTGACGACCTTCCGCTCGCGAATGAGATCCATGTCGGGCACGACCACGGCGAACAGCCGTTCCGATCGTCGGGTCGTCCTCCGACGTCAGCCCGAGCACGCAGATCTCTTTCACGAACGCCGATTGGCGGTAGTAGCCCTCGATCTCCTCCGGATAGATGTTCTTGCCGGAGGCGAGGACGATCACCTCCTTCTTGCGGCCGGTGATGGTGACGCGGCCGCTGGCGTCGACCCGCCCGAGGTCGCCGGTGAGGAACCAGCCGTCGCGCATCACCGCGGCGGTCGCCTCGGGGCGATTGAAGTAGCCCTGCATCACGATCGGGCCCTTTGATCGCGATCTCGCCGTCGAGGCCGTCGTCTTCCGGTGGCAACGTCTTCAGTTCGTGACCGGGCAGGACGCGCCCGACCGTATCGATGTAGGCCTCGTCAGGGCTGTTGATGGTCGCGGCGCCGGTCGTTTCGGTCAGGCCGTAGGCCTGGAGGATCGTGAATCCGAGCGCGTACAGATCGCGGCCGACGGCCGGATCGAACTTCGATCCGCCGGTGACGAAGAGCCGCATCTGCTTGCCCATGACAGCGTGGACGCGGCCGAAGACCCGTGGACCGATGTTGAGCCGGCGCGGCGCAGCGCAAAGCTGATCGTCGAGCAGCGTCCGGAAAACGGCGCGCTTCAGAGGCTCCGCCGCGCGCCACTTCCTGCATGACGCGCTGATGGATCAGATAGAAGAACTGCGGGACGCACGCGAAGATCGTGATCCGCTGTTCGGCGAGCGCCCTCACCAGCTCGGTCGAGTTGACCGTCTCGAGAAAGACCACCCGCGCGCCCACCGCGAACGGCAGCAGCAGGTTCGCCAGCTGCGCGAGCGCGTGGAAGAGCGGCAGCACCCCGAGCACGCTGTCCGACTCGGTGACCGAAACGATCTCGAAGGCCGCATCACGCTCGGCGATGAGGTTGCCGTGGCTGAGGACGACGCCTTTGGGATCCGATGTCGTGCCCGAGGTGTAGAGAATGACGGCCGTGTCCGAGGCACGATCGCTCGCCGCCGGCAGATCGCGCCCGGTCACATCGGGGACGTGATGGATATCGACCAGACCAACGTCAGGCTGCGTCGCCAACGCCTCGCGCGCGGTCGCATCCAGTCGCGCGTTCACGAACAGCAGCCGCGGCGTCGCGTCGCCGACGATGGTCGCGACTTGTTTCGAGGAATAGTTGGTATCGAGCGGCACGGCAACGGCGCCGATGCGCAGGATGCCGAGGTACGCCGCACACCAGTCGGCGTCGTTGTCCGAAAGGATCGCGCAGCGGTCGCCGGCCTGGACGCCCTGGCTCGCCAGGTACCGCGCGACGCGAGCTGCGGCGCGCGACAGATCGGCGTAGGTCCAGCGGTCGAGCCGATCCGCCCGCTGAATCTCCACCGCGGTGCGGGCCGCGAACTTTGTCGCCGACGCCTCGAACGCCTGCCAGAACGTCACGACTCAGGAGTCTAACCTTCAGACGTCTCGCTGAACAGCCGCACGTACGGGTCGTACCGGAAACGACGATGGCGGGCCTGGCCGGTGATCTCACTCAGAATACCGATGTCCACCAGGCGGTGGACGATCTGGTTCGCGGCCGCGAAGGTGGTGCCGATCACGCCCTGCACCTCGTTCGCGCTGACAATCGGATGCTCATACAGATACTGCAGGATCCGGTGCCCGTTTCCCGCCGCACGACCGAGCCGTTCGGCAATGAGGGAACGATGCTGTTCGCGGAGAAGCAGTATCTGCCGCGCGGTGTCGGACAGCCTGCAGGCTGACCTCGGCGACGCCGCGGAAAAAAAACTCCAGCCACCCCTCCCAGTCGCCGGCATCTCTCACCGCCTGTAAGCGATCGTAGTACTGCTGACGGTGCGCCTTGAAGTAATGCGAAAGGTAGAGCACCGGCTTGTGCAGGACGCCGCGCTCGCACAGAAGGAAGGTAATCAGCAGTCGTCCCACCCGGCCGTTTCCGTCGAGGAAGGGATGTATGGTTTCGAATTGAGCGTGCGCGAGCCCAATCTTGATGAGCAACGGCAGGTCATCGTGGCCGTGGATGAAGGTCTCGAGATCACCGAGAGCCTGGGCACCTCCTCGGGTGGAGGCGGCACGAACGTCGCGCGTGCGAGCGACGAGCCGTCGGGACCGATCCAGTTCTGGCTCCGCCGCAACTCCCCCGGCGTCAACTGGGAGCCACGAACGCCCTGCAGTAACTCGGCGTGTATTTCGCGAATCAGCCGCACCGATACCGGCAGCTGTTCAAGTCGACCGAGACCACGATTCATCGCTCGGACGTAATTCACGACTTCATCGACGTCCGCGCGGGACCCCGGCCCCCCGGACCTCGGCCTCCGCTGCCAGAAGATCCTGAAGCGAACTCTGGGTGCCCTCGATCTGACTCGACAGGACGGCCTCCTTCCGAACGTACAGATAGACGAACAGGTCCGGGTTCGGGAGGGTCGTGACTGAACCGTCCAGGCGGCCGAGGGCCTCGGTCAGCTTCGGAAAGCAGACGTTGAAGCTCGCCGCTACGCGAACCGCGGGCTCCGGTGGCAGCGGCGAGGGAAGAAAGTCGCGATAGCCGGATGGGTGAGGCAGAGTACCGGCCCGACCGAGCCTCGTGGGTGTCCATGTGTTTGGCTGCGTTTAATACAGTAAGAATGGTCCATTATATTAAATTCTGCGTTTAATATACGACCGGTCACGTCGCTCATACTAATCGCTGTGCATAACACACCGGCGGTTACACGCCTCTCCCCACCGCTCGGCTACACTACTTGCGTCCATGTGGATTCTCGAATCGACAGACCCTCAATTCGAGCTGCTGTTCCGGATGCTCCCTGGCGAGCGCGAGCCGAAGACCATGGGCCGCGCCCCGCGAGCCGACTTCATCGTCGATGCGCCGCTCGTCTCGACGACTGCATTGCCGTCTCAACCTCGATGAAAAAGCCCGGCTGGCGGTCGAGGACCTGGGCAGCACGAACGGCACCTGGGTGAACGGGCACAAGAGTGCAGCGCGCGCCGTTGATCGCCGGCGACAAGCTCAAAGTCGGCCGCGTCGTTTTCGACGTTCGCGACTCCGAGTAGCGCATGATCCTGGAGACTCGGCGGCGGTCGGGCCATTCTTCAAGAACGGCTTCCTCGTCGGCTGCGAGCGGACGCGCGAAGCCGTGCTGATCGATCCCGGCGACGAAGTCGACGAGCTTCTCGCGCGGGCGCAGGCACAGAATCTCGCGATCGTTGCCATCCCGCTGACCCACGCGCACGTCGATCACGTAAGCGGCGTTGCGCCGGCCAAGCGGGCCCTGCCGGGCGCACCGATCTACCTGCATCGCGACGACCTGTTCCTCTACGACCAGGCCACCAGCATCGGGCTGAAGTACGGGCTGCGGGTCGAGTCGCCGCCGCCCGTGGACGTCTTCTACGACGGTCCCGGGCCGCTGCGATTCGGCGACTACGACATCTTCGTGCACCACACGCCCGGCCACTGCCCCGGCGGCGTGTGCCTCCAGGTGGGCAAGCGCGGTGAACCCGGACTCGACCTCTTCGTCGGCGACACGCTCTTCGCCGGATCGATCGGGCGCACCGATTTGCCCGGCGGCGACTACGAGACGCTCCTGACGTCGATCACGACCGTGCTCTTCAGCTTCGGCGACGAGGCGCGCGTCTATTCCGGACACGGACCGGACACGACCATCGGCGACGAGCGCCGCACCAACCCGTTTCTGCTCGAGTGGGAGAAGCGCTGAGCGCAGGCCGCCATGATTCTCGTCGTCGCTGACGACCTGCTGTTTCGCTCGAAGATCTCGACGGTCGCGAAGGCGGCCGGGGTGGTCGTCCGCGCCGCGACGACACCGGATGCGGCGATCGAGCGCGCGCGCGAAGATCGTCCGACCCTCGTGCTGATCGATCTCGACGGCGAATCGTCCGCAGCCATTTGAAGTGTTGCGCCGCTTCGCCGACGATCCGGAACTGAAGAGGCTGAACACGGTGGGCTTCGTCTCGCATGTGCACGCCGACCTCGTGCGGCAGGCGCGGGCGCTCGGCATCGGCCAGGTCTTCGCGCGGAGTGCGTTTGTGGCCGGACTGCCCGATCTTCTGGCACCGCACGGGTCTGCCGAGCCTGCGCCGTGATCGGCAGCCGGCCAACCGCCGCCGACATCTATGCCGCCAGGCGACGGCTCGCGGCGATCCTTCCGCCGTCGCCGCTTCGTCAGTCGCCGTGGTTGTCGACGCCTGTCGGGCGCAGCGGTCTACCTGAAGATCGAGTCGGTCCTGCCGTCTCATGCGTTCAAGATTCGCGGCGCCTTCAACGCTGCGCTGAACCTGAAGGAACGCCACGGGACGACAACGACGCTGGTCACCGCGTCCGCCGGCAACCATGGTCGTGCCATGGCGATTGCCGCAGAGCGGCTGGGGCTCCACGTCGTCGTCTTCACGCCCGCCACCGCGCCCGACGTCAAGAAGGCGGCGATTCGCGCGCACGGCGCGGTCCTCGACGACACGCCGCTCCGGATTACGACGCCGCCGAGCGCGCCGCGCGTGAGCACGCGGCGCGCCACGACGCCATCTACATCTCGCCCTACAACCATCCCGACGTCATCGCCGGCGCCGGGACGATTGCGCATCGAGGTTCTCGAAGCCTTGCCGGATCTCGACGTCATCGTCATCCCGTTGGGCGGCGGCGGGCTGGCAAGCGGGATGTCGGCATCGCCATCAAGGCCGCGTCCCCGCGCGTCGAAGTGATCGGTGTCGAGGCGGAAGCGTCGATGCCGTTTGCCGCGAGCCTCGCCCGCGGAGAGATCACGGCGATCAGTCCGCGGCCTTCGCTGGCCGACGGGCTGACCGGCAATCTCGAGCCGGGGTCCATCACGTTCGATCTGGTCCGGCAGCACGTCGATACGGTTGTCAGCGTCACTGAGACTGCAGCTCGCGGAGGCGGTTCGTGGGCCTGGCGCGGGAAGAGCATTTGATGGCGGAGGGAGCGGGCGCGGCCGCGACAGCAGCCGTGCTGGCACGGGCCGTTGTTGGGGCCGGCGGCGGGCAGCGGTCCTCTTGACTGGAGGGAATATCGATCTGGCGAAATTCGCGCGATCTGGTCAGCGGTGAGCAGGAACTGCCAGCAGTTTGCCGTTTTGGTACGCAGTAACGTGAAATAGACCCGACCCCTTTTTTACAAGCGGCGCAGCAACGCCGCGAAGGTCGCCGCCGATTCGAAGCGACCGGTCCGTGCGCGCTCGATCAGCGTCGTCACGCCTGCGACGCCGACCGCGCCGCGTGACGCGGGCGGTCCGACCAGCGCGCGCAGCAGTTCGCCGAGCGCGACGAGGTCCTGCGCGGGCCGCCGCGGCTCCCGGTGGCAGCCACGACTGACGGATCGCCGACGCGATCCAGCTTTGCCTTCCCCTTCAGCGTGAGCAGCACCGTGGCGAGCGAGATACCGCCGTGCGCGATCCCGTGTGCGTGCAGCTCGGCCGCCGCATCCGCGACCTCGGCCACCACTTCGGCGGCGCGCCGCATGTTGAGCGGCGTCCCGCCGGTGACGATCGCCGCTGGCTGCGCCGGCACGAACTCGTAGGCCAGCTGCAGCCGGCCATCGATCGGGCCAATCACGTCGAAGAGCGTCACCAGCGAAGGATGGAATATGCCCTTGCTCGCCTGTGCGCGTTCGACGGCCAGCGAATCGTGGTTCGGCTGGAGCTCGACTTCGCGCAACAGCAGCGTCTGCGCGGTCTGCAGATCGCGCACGCGGAGCGGCGACGCCGGGCGGGCCGCCTCGAGCGGCTGGTAGCGCGCCGCGATCGGCGTCGTCACTTCTGCGGCCGCGATGGTCGCACTTCCACGCGGCTCGGCAGGCTGCGTGGGTGATGGCGCAGCAGATCGACCACGACTTGCGCGATGTCGTCCGGCTGCAGCTTCCAGTCGGAGCCCGCCGTGGCCGCCCGCCCCGAGAACCCGGTCGCGACCGAGCCGGGCAGAATCACGGTCACGCGAATGTTGTCGTGGCGAAGCTCCTGCATCAACGACTCGGAGAACGCATTGAGCCCCGCCTTCGAGGCACAGTATGCGGCGCCGCCGGCGAACGGCGCCGTGCTCGACAGGCTGCTGATGTTGAGGATCCAGCCGCCGCCGCGCTGGCGAAGATGCGGGATCGCGGCCTTGCATGCAGTGAAAGACGCCGCTCAGGTTCGTGCCGACGATCCGCTGCCACTCGTCGAGCGACAGCTCGGCCACCGGGGCACCGATGCCAACGCCGGCGCTGTTGACGAGCACGTCCAGCCCGCCAGCGCGTCGTCACGACACCTCTCACCGCGGCCTCGACCGCGGCCGGCTCGCGCACGTCACACGCGCTGCCCATCACGCGAGTAGGATCGGCGGCCTTTGCGCTCAGCGCGTCAAGCGCCTGACGGACCGTTTCGTCGCGGCTGCCGGTCATGGCCACGGTATCGCCGGCATCGATGCAGCGCCGCGGCAACGCGAACCCGATGCCTCTTGTTCCGCCGGTCACGAGTGAAACGCGCGCCATGATCGAGCGTCTCGATCCCAGCTTATACAATAGCGCCGTGCGATCGATCGTCATCCTCGGCGCGGGAGAGCTCGGCGGCGCGCTGGCGCGCCAGCTCGCTGCCGCCGACGTCGCGGCGCAGATCATCCTCGTCGACAGCGCCGGTTCGGTCGCGGCCGGCAAGGCGCTCGACATCCTGCAGGCCGCACCGGTCGATGGCTACTCGACCCTCGTCCAAGGCACGACTGACGAAGCGGCGGTCGTCGGCGCCGAGCTGATCGTCATCGCCGATCGCGCCGGCGTTGCCGGCCTCCCGCCGCCGCTGAGTGGCAGGACGACGCCGGCGTGGGATTGCTGCGCCGCGCCGTGTATCTCAACGGCACCACGGTGCTCTTCGCGGGGTCGCGACAGCTCGACCTCGTCGATCGCGGCGTGCGCGAGGTTGGCCTCAGCCGCCAGCGCCTGTTTGGCTCCGCGCCGGAGGCGCTGCGCTCCGCTGTGGTCTCGTTCGCCGCCCTCGAAGCCAACGCCGACCCCAAGACGTCTCGCTCACCGTCGTCGGCCGGCCCCCGGGACAGATCATCGTGCCGTGGGACGACGCGTCCATCGCCGGACGCCGGGCCACTGAAGTCTTGAGCCCTCCCGCACTCACACGGCTGGACGGCCGTCTCGCCCGGCTCTGGCCGCCCGGGCCGCTCACGCTGGCCGCCGCCGCGACCCGCGTCGTCGCGACCATCGCCACTCGTGGCCGGCGTGCGCTCAGCCTGTTCGTCTCGGTGCCGCGCGAAGAAGGCGGCCGCGGCCACGTCGGCATGCTGCCGGCACTCGTCGCGCGTCGACGCGCATCGTCTCGGTCCTGGCGCCGACCCTGTCGACGCGCGATCGGGTACGGCTCGATACCGCGCTCCAGCGGTGAGGTCAACGCGAACCCGACCGTCATGGGCGCGCGAACGACGATGCGCCACTCGCGCTGATCCTGGTCGCTGGCCGGCGTCTCGCTGGCCGGACAATCGTCGCTGAGCCGCTATCGGGTCGACGCCGCCCGCTACCTCGCGCACGTCAAGCAACTCGCGTCGGATGAGTTCGAGCGGCCGCGCCAACGGCACCCCCGGGCTCGTCAGGCTGCGCGAGTACATCGCCGCGGAGTTCAAGAAGGCGCGGCTCGCCGGCGGCGGCGATCAGCACGAGTTACCTGCAGCGCTTCAACCTCGACGGCCGGCTCGAGGACGGCGCCGGCGTTCTCATTGTCCGGACCGCCACCGATCAAGTCGCCGTTCCGGATCGGGCATGCACTACTACCCGCTGTCGATCGCCGCGCCTGCCGCGACGGGCGCGCCGGTGCGCGGGTCTCGTGTTTGCGGGATACGGCATCGTCGCGCCCGGCCTTCGGCTACGACGATTACGCCGGCCTCGACGTGAGCGGCAAGGCGGTGATCGTGCTCACTCACGAGCCGCAGGAACTCGACGCCGACAGCGTCTTCGAGGGCCGGGCGCTGACGCCGCACAGCGATCTCCGCCAGAAAGCGGCGCACGCGGCGAGCCGCGGCGCCCGCCTGCTCATCGTCGTCGAGGATCCGCATCACGTCACCGATCGCGCGCTGACCCGCGAATGGACGCGAGATCCGCAGATCGATCGCTACGACCTTCCGGTCGTGCGAATGGAGCGAGCGCGGCTCGATCGCGTGCTCGACGCGCTCGATCTCGAAACCGTCGCGCGAGATCGACCGGCACGCTCCGCCCGGCGTCGCGCGAGCTCGCGACAGCGACGATCACGCCTCGTCGATCCGCTGACCACGCCGCAATCGGCGGTCAACAACGTGGTCGGCGTGCTCGCCGGTACCGACCCGGCGTTGGCGCGCGAGGCGGTCGTCATCGGCGCGCACTACGACCATCTCGGCGCCGGAGGGCGCCACTCGGAAGACGCCGCCAAGCATCGGTCAGATCCACAACGGCGCCGATGACAACGCGTCGGGCACCGCCGCTGCTGATCGAAATCGCTGCATACGCTGGCGCAGACACGCACGCGGTTCCAGCGAACGGTCGTCTTCGCGGCATTCGCCGGAGAGGAGCTTGGGCTCCTGGGCTCGCGCCATTTCGTCGGGCGGCTGCCGATCGGCGTGCGGCGAGTCACCGCGATGATCAACCTCGACATGATCGGCCGGGCGCGCGGGCGGGTCATGGTCCGCGGCGCCGACCGGGCGCCGTTCCGGACGCCGTCCGGGCGCTCAGGCCGCTCGTCGCCTTGAACTCACCGACTTTCGCGACGGCTACGCGGCCGACGGCGTCGGATGACGCCTCGTTCGCGCGCGAGCGTGTGCCCACGCTGGCGTTCTTCACGGGCTTTCATGACGACTACCATCGGCCGGGCGACGACTGGGAGCGGATCGATGCCCGAGGCGCGGCGCAGATCGCGCAATTCGCGCTGGCGATTGCCGCACGTGTCGCCGCCCGCTGACCTGTGAGGACAGTCCGGCTATGGGGACAGTCCCTGTCATGAATTGTCACGGGAACGGGGACTGTCCCCAGTCCGCGAACCGTCTTCCGCGCACCGCGACCGAACCTGGGACGCCTGACAGAAACTGCGACATCGGACGAAGAAGCTGCGATCACGCGGGTTGCGAGCCCGACCGTTTCGGTCAGTGCGATCGGCGGCAGTCACCGGCCATCGTTCAGAGCAGATTCACGCATGACACGACCGGATTCGATGCTGTCCGCCGCCGACGCACTGGCGCGGCTGCGGGAAGGAAACGCCCGGTTCGTCAGCCAACGTCGGCGGCACCGATCGGTTCGCGACCGGCTTGCGCCGCGCCGAACTGATCGAGCGGCAGGAACCGTTCGCGATCATCCTCGGCTGTTCGGACTCGCGCGTTCCGGCTGAAATCGTCTTCGATCAGGGCCTCGGCGACCTTTTCGTCATTCGCGTCGCCGGCAACGTCGTGGCGCCGTCACAGGTCGGGAGCGTCGAGTTTGCCGCGGCGCGTTTTGGGACCCGACTCGTCGTCGTGCTCGGCCACTCGCAGTGCGGGGTGATCCTCGCGACGCTCGAAGAGCTGCAGCGCCCCACCGAAAAGCAGTCGCGCAACATCCGCACGATCGTGAACCGCGTCCGGCCGTCGGTGGCGGGGCTGCTCGACACCGACCTGCGAGACGACCACGAAGCGCTGGTGCAGGCATGCGGTGAGGGCCAACGTGCGCGCGTCGGTCGACCATCTGCGCCACGGATCGGAAGTGCTCGAGCAGTTGATCCAGACCGACGGCCTCGTTGTCGTCGGCGCCGAATACTGCCTCACCACCGGCGTCGTCGACTTCTTCGACGGCGTGTAGGCACATCGGCGCCACGACTCGCTACGCGCCGGCGAACGACTCGCCGCGATGAATGGCCAGGCCGCTGGAAAAGTCCGAGAGTTCGCGGCGGAGCAGCAGCCGGCCGCGATGCAGACGCGATTTCAACGTCTGCCCGTTCAGGCGAAGCACGGCTGCTCGCCTCTTCGGTGGTCAGGCCGTTCACATCTCGAAGAATCACCGGCGCCCGGTAAATCGCGGGCAGCCGCTCGAGCGCGCGGCGCAGCCGGTGCTGCATCTGACGGCGCAGCACGACCTCGTCGGCCATCGCGGACCAATCGGCGATGTCTTCGGCCGGCGCACGGTCGTCGAGCTCGCTGTCGGCGTCGGCGATCACGGGCACGCGGGATGAGCGCAACTGCCGGAGCCGCGACATCGCGGTATTGAAAGTGATGCGATAGAGCCACGACGACAGCGCCGCGTCGCCGCGAAAATCGCCGATCTTCTCGACCGCCTTGAACAGCACATCCTGGGTCACTTCTTCGGCGTCTTCCCGCGTCTTGACATAACGCAGCGCCAGTTGCATGATGCGCGACGCCGTACGCGGTCACGAGGTCGGCGGGTGCCGAATCGTCGCCGGCGCGAAGCCTCCGGATGAGCTCGATGTCGGATGAAGGAGAAGTGTGTGCCACGGTGATCACAGGAACACCGGGTCGCCGGACTTATTCCGGCCCGATTCCTGGCCGGTCGGCCGGCGGTGTGCTGCCGGAAGTGCTGGCCCGCGTCACGTCGTGAGCGGGGACGGGTGGTCGGGCCGACCTGTCGCCCGAAGACGGCCGCGAATTGCTCGACCAGCCGGTCTTCGACGTCCGGCAGCGAAGCCGCGCGGCCAAGCTGGGCCTGCAGCGACGTCACTCCGTGGTCGCGAATCCCGCACGGCACGATCAGCTGGAAGTAACTCGAGGTCGGAGTTCACGTTGAGGGCGAAGCCGTGGCTGGTCACCCAGCGGGCGATGCGGACGCCGATCGCGGCAATCTTCTCGAGCCCGCGTACCGGGTCGATTGACCCACGCCCCGGTCAGCCCGTCCACGCGCTGCGCGCGACACCGAAGTCAGCGCAGGTGCGGATCAGCACCTCTTCGAGGTCGCGCACGTAGCGATGCACGTCCTGGCGGTCGGGCTTGAGGTTGACGATGGGATAGCCGACGATCTGCCCGGGCCCGTGATATGTCACGTCGCCGCCGCGTCCGGCCTCGTAACACGGTCACGCCGAGCGCGGCGAGCCGTTCGGGGCTGGCGATGATGTGGTCGCGGCCGCCGCCGCGCTTCACGCCGAGCGTCAGGACGTGCGGATGCTCGAGCAGCAGCAGCGTGTCGGGAATGCGATCGGCTCGACGCTCCTCGACGAGCGTACGCTGCAACTCCAGCGCGTCGTCGTAGCCGACGCGGCCGAGCCGCCGCACTTCGAGCACACGCTTCATCGTTCCTGCCCCGCTGCCGCGGCGTCAGCCTGCACCGTCCGGCCTGTTACAACTGACTGGCGTCGAACGTCTCGATGCCCTTCTTCACGTCGGCCATGAACTGATCGGCGACCGCGCCGTCGACCAGCCGGTGGTCGTAGCCGAGCGTCAGATAGCCCATCAGCCGAATGCCGATCATGTCGTCGATGACGACCGGACGCTTCTCGATCGTGCCGACGCCGAGGATCGCGACCTGCGGCTGATTGATGATCGGCAGCCCGAACTGGGCGCCGAAGTTGCCCGGGTTGGTGATGGTGAACGTGCCGCCGTGAACTTCGTCAGGGTTCAGCTTCTTGGCGCGCGCGCGATCGGCGACGTCCGCGATCGACGCGCGAAAGCCCGAGGATGTTGAGCTCGTCGGCGTGCTTCACCACCGGCACGATCAAGCCCGTTCTCGAGCGCCACGGCGATGCCGAGGTTGATCTCGCGCTTGTAGACGACGTTGTCGCCGTCGATCGAGGCGTTGATGACCTTGTGGCGGCGCAGCGCATCGATCGCCACCTTGGCGATGAACGACGTGAACGTCAGCTTGACGCCGCGCTGCTCGTAGTCGGCGCGGCGCGCCTTGCGGATCTCGTCGACCTTGCTGTAGTTGACCTCGAAGACCGAATACACATGCGCCGAGGTGCGCTTGCTCAGCACCATGTGCTCGGCGATCTTCTTGCGCATCACCGACATCGGCACGACTTCAGGTGCGACAGGTGCGCCAGGTGCGCCGGGTGCGACGGGTGCGCGGTGCACAGGTGCGCCGGGTGCGCCAGGTGCGACCGGTGCGGTGCGGGTGCGCGGGTGCGGCGCCGGGCGATTCGAGGTAGCCGAGGATGTCCTGCTTGGTGACGCGGCCGCCGATGCCCGAGCCGTTGATCGCTTCGATGTCGACGTTGTGCTCCTTGGCGATGCGGCGGACGAGCGGCGAGGAGCGTCGCGGCCGATCGTCGGAACCAGGTGCGACGGGTGCGCCACGGATGCGCTCAGGCGCGGGTGCGGCGGTGCGACAGGTGCGGGGCTCGGATGCGCTGGACGCCGCGGGCGTGCCGTCGGCCTGCGCCGAGTGCGGCTGGCGTCTTGCCGCTGACGGCGGTGCGGCTGGTCGCTGCCGGAGCCGGCGGCAGCCGCGCGCAGCCGCTGCGGCGGCGGCCACGCTTTCGCCGGCGGCGCCGATCGTCGCGACGACGCTGTTGACGGCAACGGTCTCGCCTTCCTTCACCGAGATCTCGAGCAGCGTGCCGGCGGCCGGCGACGGGATCTCGGCGTCGACCTTGTCGGTCGAGATCTCGAACAGCGGCTCGTCGCGATCGACGGTGTCGCCGACCTTCTTGATCCAGCGGACGATCGTGCCCTCGGCAATCGATTCGCCCATCTGGGGCATCACTACAGGTGTCGCCATATGCACTTCCTCGGGTGCGTCGCAGCTCGAATTCAGCTTTCAGCGCTCGGCTTCGGCTCTCAGCACCGGTCAAATGTGAATCGCGGCGCCGTGCGCGGCATGCGCCGCCTCGCCAACCGCCTCCGACATCGTCGGATGGGCGTGAATCGTCTTGACCAGCTCTTCGACCGTGCATTCGAGCCGCAGCGCCAGCACCGCCTCGGCGACCAGCTCGGTCGCGCGCGGTCCGATGATGTGCACGCCGAGCACTTCGTCGTATTTCTTGTCGGCCACGATCTTCACGAAGCCGTCGGTTTCGCCCGCCATCCGCGCCCGGCCGAGTGCCTTGAAAGGGAACGAGCCGATGCGCACGTCGTAGCCCTTCTCCTTGGCCTGCGCTTCGGTCAGCCCGACGCTGCCGATCTCGGGTTCGCAGTAGGTGCAGCGCGGCACGTGGTCGTAGTTGATCGGCTGCACCGTGTGGCCGGCGATGCGCTCGGCGAGCAGCACGCCTTCCATCGACGACACGTGCGCGAGCTGGTAGTGCGGGCCGCCCATGGTGATGACGTCGCCAATGGCCGAGATGCCGGCGCACGCTGGTCTTGAACAGCTGGATCGACGACGACGTAGCCGCGATCCATCTTGATGCCGAGCTTCTCGGCGTCGAGACCCTCGGTGACCGGACCGCGTCCCGTCGCGACGAGCAGCACGTCCACGGTGAGCTTCTGCGTTTTGCCGCGGCGCCTTCGCCGCCGTCATCTCGATCTCGACGCCCTTGGCGCCGGCCTTCGCCGAGGTCACCTTCGTGCCGGTGTGGACCTTGATGCCGCGGCGCTTGAAGTTCTTCTCGAGCTCGGCCGACACCGCCTGGTCCTCGCCGGGGACGAGCCGCGGCAGCAGCTCGATGACCGTCACTTCGCTGCCGAAGCTCTTGAAGATCGACGCGAACTCGACGCCGACCGCGCCGCTGCCCATGATCGCGATCGACTTCGGCAGCTCGGTCAGGTGGATCGCTTCGTCGCTGAAGATGATCTGCTTGCCGTCGGGCGCGATCCCCGGCACGCTGCGCGGCGACGATCCGGTGGCGATGACGAGCTCGCGGGTCGCCGTCAGCGTCTGCTTGGTGCCGTCGTGCAGCGTCACCTCGACGCTCTTGCCGCCGGTCAGCCGCGCCGTGCCCTTGATCCAGTCGATCTTGTTCTTCTTGAACAGCATCTCGATGCCGCCGGTCAGGCCCGAGACGATCTTGTCCTTGCGCGCCTGGACCGCGGTCATGTCGACGCGGACGGCCGCCGGGTCGAAGCCGGCGAGTCCCCATTCCTTGCCGGCCTGCGCCACCTTGAGCGCGTGCGCGTGCTCGAGCAGCGCCTTGGTGGGAATGCATCCCCAGATGAGACAGGTGCCGCCGAGCGCCTTCTGCTTCTCGACGACCGCCACCTTCAAACCCAGCTGCGCCGCGCGAATCGCCGCGACATACCCGCCGGTGCCGGCCCCGATGACGACGACGTCATACTCGTTCGCCAACATCGCTCCTATGCAGCGTCAATGGATGCGGCCAACCCCTCACTGTCGCTTGGAAGACGCGACCGCGTCAAGAGCCGCTTGAGCGACGTCAGCGGCACGAACGTCTGCTGCACGGGCGGCGCGGCAGCGGCCACGTTCCTCAGGCGTGGGCGCGAGCGCACGGACGCGCGTCTTCAGCTCGCCGTGCTCGTACTTCAGTTCCCAGGTACCTGCTCGGACAATTGCGCCAGGCGGCGCGACACCCGGCGGGCGGTCGCGAGCGCGGCAAGCGCGAGGAGCCAGCCCGTGCCGGCGACGAGCCACAGCCATTCCATATCTCACCGACTATACTCCCCTCGAATGAGCGTCCGGCAGGAAGACAGTCCTGGTCGTCGATGCCGGCGAGGACACGCGCGAACGGCTCGCCACGCCGCTCAAACGCGAGTACCGCGTGCTGCGCGCGGCATCCGGCGAAGCGGCGCTGGCGCGATGGAGCGCGACGAAGTCGATCTCGTGCATCGCCGACGTGCGGCCTGCCTGGCGTCACCGGCTTCGAGCTGCTGCAGATCCTCCGCGCCAACTACCCGCTCACCGAAAGCATCCTCGTCACGTCGACGTCCGATCTCGACGGCGCGGTGCAGGCGATCAAGCTCGGCGCGTATCACTTCCTCAGCAAGGACGCCGACCCCGACGATCTGCGCACGACGGTCGCGCACGCGCTCGAGCGGCAGGATCTCAATCGCCGCGTGCTCACGCTCCGCGAGGAAGTGCAGGACCTCGGCGACCGCGAGTTCGTCGCCGGCGCCAGCCAGACGATGCGCGACCTGCTCGACGTCGTGCGCAAGGTCGGCAAGCTGTCAGCGACCGTCCTGATCCTCGGCGAGAGCGGCACCGGCAAGGAGCTGCTGGCGCGCATGATTCACCGCGAGGCGTTCGGCGAACCCGGCCGGCCAGGCCGAACGGCCGTTCATCGCGGTCAACCTCGCCGCCATCCCGCGCGAGCTCGTCGAGAGCACGCTCTTCGGCCACGAGCGCGGCTCGTTCACCGGCGCGCTGCAGCAGCGCATCGGCAAGTTCGAGCTGGCCAGCGGCGGCACGCTGTTCCTCGACGAGATCGGCGATCTCAAGCTCGATCTGCAGGCCAAGCTGCTGCGCGCCATCCAGGAGGGCGAGATCGAGCGCGTCGGCGGCGCCAAGCCGATCAAGACGACGTTCCGCCTGATCGCGGCGACCAACGTCGACCTCGAGAAGGCGGTCAAGGAAGGCTCGTTCCGCGGCGACCTGTTCTATCGCCTCAACGTCATCCCGCTCAAGCTGCCGCCGCTGCGCGACCGGCTCGAGGATCTGCCGCAGCTCGCCGAGTTCTTCCTCCAGCGCTACAACCAGCGGTTCCACAAGGACATCGAGGGCATCGCCGAGTCGACGCTGCGGATGCTCGGCCACTACTGGTGGCCCGGCAACGTCCGCGAGCTCGAGAACCTGATCGAGCGGGTCGTGGCGACGTGCGAAGGCGAGTGGATCACCGACGACGACCTGCCGCTCGATTTCCACGTCGCCGAGCTGGATCACCAGGAGGCGGACGGCAGCCTGCTCGATCGCGCGCTGGCCACCTTCGAGCGCAACTTCATCATCCGCGCGCTCGAGCGCAGCGCGCTGGAACGTCACGCAGACCGCGCGCTATCTCGGCGTGCCGCTGTCGACGCTGAAGTTCAAGATCGATCGGCTGGAGATCCGCGAGCTGGCGCAGAAGGCTGAAAGGCAGCTGATTCGGCGACGAGAAAAAGGGGCGACGCCCCTTCTTCTCGTTCCGACCAGGGGGGTCGCAGAACGCGGTTACTTGCGGGGCAGCACTGCGTCCTTGAGCTGCTTGACGATTCGCGCCTTGACGACGGTCTTGGCGGGAATCTTGATCGGCTCACCGGTGGCCGGGATTGCGGCCCATGCGCGCCTTGCGCTTCTGCACGACGAGCTTGACCATGCCGGGCAGCACGAATTCGCCCGAACGCTTCAGTTCCTTCTCGCACAGTGCCGCCAGCTCGTCGAAGAACTCGCGCGACTGCGTGCGCTTCACTTCGAACCGTTCGGCGAAGTGTGAAAACAATTCCGACTTGCCCATCCTCCGGGCTTCAGCCATCGTGGTCCCCCTCAGTAGTGCCGCGCGTGAGTGATTGGGTCTCGCCGCGAGCCCAGCCGCGCGCGGGCGGCGACTCGCGGAAAATGGCGAAAAAACGCCCGGAATGTTAACGCGCGCCTGCGGGACTGTCAATCAAGCGTACGGCGAAAAACACGTTTCGCGCAGTGACCGGCACGATCGGCCTGATAAGATTTTTTGATGTCCACGCCCGCGACGCTCGAGACGTTCCCCAATCCGCGCCCCGAGCGCGAGTTCGAGATCGCGATCGACTGCCCCGAGTTCACGTCGATGTGTCCGAAGACGGGCTTGCCCGATTTCGGGACGATTCGCATCCGCTACGTGCCCGACCGCGCTGCATCGAACTGAAGGCGCTGAAGTATTACCTGCTGGAGTATCCGCAACCAGGGCATCTTCTACGAAGCGGTCACCAACCGCATCCTCGACGACCTGGTCGCCGCCTGCCAGCCGCGGCGGATGACCGTCATCGGCGACTTCACGCGCGCGCGGCGGCATCACGACCAAGGTGACCGCCGAGTACACGAAGCCCTGATCGCCGCCAGCAGCCGCGCGCAAGGGGTCTGTCGGGATGGAAGAAGACGAGCGATCGTTCACGTGCCGATCGAAGAAGCGATCGATCTGCACGCCCTTCGCGCCGCGCGACGTCATCGCTGTCGTCGACGACTACCTCGAGGCCGCGCGCGAGGCAGGCTTCGAGGTCGTCCGCCTGATCCACGGGCGCGGGAAGGGCGTGCAGCGCGCGGCGATCCATCGCCACCTGCGCGACGCACGCGCTCGTCGAGTCGTTCTGGGATGCGGCGGAGTCGCACCTCGGCGCGACTCTCGTCAAGCTCAAGAAGTAACGCGGCGACCGATCAGGACGCCGCTGCGACGGCCTTCGTGCCCACCAGCGATCGGGCGATGGCCTCGACCTGCAGCTGCAGCTCGGTCGTCTTCAGGCAGTTGACCGGCACGCCAGTGTTGATCGACGCCGCGACCGTTCGATAGTCGCTCGTCACCTGGAACTCGATCGCGCGGCCGAGCACCTGCTCGATCTGCGGCAGCAGCAGCAGGCCGTTCTCCGAAGTGCGGTTGAGGACGATCTGGACGCGCTCGGGCGCGACCCCGGCCAGCTTCAGCGCATCGCGACAGGCGCTGCAGGTTGCGCAGGCACGGGCACGTCCGGATTGGCCACGAGCATCACGAGGTCGGACATCGTCAGCGCCGACACGGCGCCGGCGGTCAGCGTGGTGCCCGCGTCGATCACCACGTGGTCGTAGAGAAACGCGAAGCAGCGCAGGACCTGTTCGACGCCTTCGGCGTCGCGCACGCCGGGCCGGCCGAAGCCTTCGGCGGCGCCGAGGACGTGCACGCCGCAGGTGTGTTCGGCGACGATAGCGCCGCGCCTGCGCCGGTCGTTCCAGGCCACCTGATCGATGAAGTCGATCAGGCTGTAGCCGCGGACGCAGGCCGAGGAACACCGCGACGTCGCCGGGTCCGGGCTTGGCGTCGACGACCAGCGTCGAGCGCCCGGAGATTCGCCGCATCTCGGCCGCGCAGTTGACCGCCATGGTCGTCGTGCCGGTTCCGCCCTTGGTGCCCAGAAAAGTGATCATCATTGCGTCCCGGCCGAGTCGCAACACGTGTGCCACTGCTGGCAATGGCGCGCCGCCCGCCGAATTCCTGAGAAAACTCGCGAATCGGCCTTCGCGACGCGGCGCCATATCTGTAAGCCCGACAACCTTTCTGGTCCGCCTCCATCTCATAGGTATATTACCCACCTATATGGAAGACACCGATACCAAGACCCGGTCGCTGCAGAAAGGCAGTGCCGAATTCCTCGTCCTCGCCGTGCTCGACGGCCCGCAGCGACACGGCTACGAGATCGCCCAGCTCATCGCGACGCGTTCAGACGGTCGCCTGAAGTTTCAAGCGGCAACGTTGTATCCGCTGCTCTACAAGCTCGAGAAGCGCGGTCTGGTCGAAGGCCGTTGGGTCGAGAAGGCCGGCCAGCGCCGCCGTCGCTTCTACCGCCTCACTGCGGCCGGCCGCGCCGCGCTCGGCGAACGGCGCAAGGTCTGGCGCGAGTTCTTCGACGCACTCGACGCGGTCGCGCGTGTGCGTCCCTCCCGAGGTGACGTGTGACAACACCGGACTTCCGCCGCTACGTCCGCGACGCACTTGCCGGCGCTCCCGATCAGGCCCGAGCGCGAAATCGAGATCGTGGACGAGCTGGCGCTGCAGCTCGAGGCCGCCTACGAGGCGGCGCGACGGAACGGCGCAACGCACGAGGCCGCGGTCATCGAAGCGAGAGCCGAAGTGCCCGATTGGCACTCGCTCGCGCGAACGCTCACCACGATCGAAGCCGCCAACGCTCGCAGTGGCTCGATCGTCCATTGCCACCGCCACGGGGAGGCGCAGTGCGCGGCGTTTCCCAGGATCTGCGACTCGCGTGGCGCGGTCTGGTCCGTGCGCCCGGGTTCGCGTTCACGGCCGTCGCCACGCTCGCGATCGCGCTCGGTCTCGGCGCTGCGGCGTTCGCCTTGATCGACGGCATCCTGCTCGCGCCGCTGCCGTACCCAGGCGCCGATCGGCTCGTGCTGGTCAGGGCCACCGTCCCGCCGGAAGGACGCGAGACCGTCGAGCTCACGCTACCGGACATCACCGACCTCGCGGCGACCGACGCGTTCGCCGGACTGGCGGCCGTGGTTCCGTACGCGGGCACGACCACGCTCACCGACCCGCCGTCGCGGCTGGAGGGATTCGAGGTGACGCCAGCTCTCTTCGCGACGCTGGGCATCGAGCCCGTCACCGGGCGTGTCTTCACTGCCGCGGACAGCGACCCGTCGAATCCGCCGGTCGCGATCGTCAGCCACGGCTTCTGGCAGCGGCTCGGCGCGCCCGGCGACATCGTCGGGCGCACGATCGCCATCAACGAGGTAGCGCGGACGATTGTCGGCGTCGCGCCGGCAGGATTCCAGATCGACGTGCTGCCGCACCCGGCCGACGTCTTCCTGCCGCATCACGCGGGCACATCCGCTCGCCGCCCATCGTGGACTGCGAACGTTTCGCGGCATCGCCCGCCTCGCCGACGGCGTCTCAGTTGAACAGGCGACGGCGATCGCGGCGACGCTGGGCGCGCAGCTGGCGCAGGCGCATCCCGATACCAATCGCGGCCGCTCGTTCGTCGTGCGGCCGCTGCACGACGAGGTCGTCGGCAGCGTCCGCCGCGCAGCTGTGGCTGGTCGCGAGCCTCGTCGCGCTCGTGCTGCTCGTCGCCGCCGTCAACTTCGCCGGCCTGCTCCTGACGCGCACGGTCGGGCGCCTGCGCGACGTCGCCGTCCGGGTCGCGCTCGGCGCGAGCCGCTGGCGCATGGCGCGCGAGTCGATGGCCGAAGGCCTGATGATTGCCGGCGCCGGGCGGCGCTCGGCCTGATCCTTGGCGCGGCGGCGCTCGACGTCCTCAAGGCGGCGCCGGGATTGATGCTGCCGCGGCTGTCGCACGTGGCGGTCGATCAGCGGACGTTCGTCGCGCTTGGCATCGTCGCCGCTGGCGATCGCCGCCGCCGCCGGCGTGATCCCGCTCGTCGTCCTGCGACAGATCGGATCGACCGCGTCGCTCAGAACCGGCCACGAGACCGCCGAGCCGGCCGGCGCTCCGTCTGCGTCCCTGCTCGTCGTCGGTCAGACATCGTTCGCCTTCCTCCTGCTGTCAACCGCGGCCCTGCTCGCGACGAACCTGCGCGCGTCCTGTCGCAGCCGCTCGGATTCGAGACCCGCCAGATCGTGACCCTTCGGATCCGGTGCCCGAGTCGCGCTACCCCACGCGCGAGGACACGACCCGCTTCTCCACCGAGCTCGCCGACGCACTGCGGGCGCAACCGTCAATCCTCGCCGCCGGCATCACGTCGAATCTGCCGCTGGCCGGGAGCACGGGGAGCACGCTCTCGGTGCAGGGCCGCGACGACGTGCCGCTTGCGCTGCGGCCGACGGTCGGCTGGAACTGGTCGAGCCCGGGCTATTTCGCCGCGATGGGCATGCCGATTCTGCAGGGGCGCGATTTCGAAGCGGCCGACGTCGGCCGGCTCGCCTCACGTCACGGTGATCAACGAAACGCTCGCGCGGCTGCACTTCAACGGCGAGAGACCCGATCGGCAAGCGGGTCTACTTCGGCGGCTTCGGTCCCGGCGGCCCGCCCGAATGGCACGAGGTCATCGGCGTCGTCGGCGACGTCCGCCATCGGCAGATCGAGAGCGCGCCGGATCGCGCGGGCCTACGACCTGTTTGGCCAACATTGGGGCCGCGGACGATCTCGCTGGCCGTTCGCACGAGCGCCGAGCCGATGCAGGTGGCCACGCTCGTCCGGCAGATTCCTGGCGTCCCGCGATCCGCGCCTCGCGGTGTTTCAGGTTCGGACTGCCGCCGACCTCGTCGCCGGCAGGCCGTCTCGACACGCCGGCTGTTGCTGGGTCTCGTGACGGTCTTCGCGATCGCCGGTCTCACGGTCGCGCTTCTCGGTCTGTACGGCACCGTGTCCTACATGGTTGCGCTCCGCACGCGCGAAATCGGCGTGCGCCTCGCGCTCGGAGCGCCGGCGCGATCGATCCGTGGCGCGGTTCTCGCTCGCGGCCTGGGCATGGTCGCAGCAGGTATCGGCCTCGGCGCGGCCGGGGCGCTGCTGCTGCGGCCGGTGATCGACGCCCAACTGACCGGGATGACGACGAACGCGGCCGCACTCAGTGGCGCCGCAGTCGCGCTGATCCTCGCGGCGCTTGGCGCGTGTCTGCTGCCGGCCGGTCGAGCGATGCGGATCAATCCGGTCGACGCCCTCAAGGATTGACGTCGCCGCGGCGTCCGGTACGCCGCTTGCCTTCGACTGCCCTCGGGGCCCGTTCGCGCGCTGGAAGTCGCAGTTCCTGCGGTGTCCCCGAGGGGCACACCATGCAGCTATTGCCAGACGCGATTCGATCAGGGCTGTCGGTCAACGTCCGCGGCGAACCGTGGATGGTGGCTGATGTCGACGAATATGCCGACGCCAGTGTCGTCACCCTTCGCGGCCTCGGCCAGGGCAATCACGGCGACACCACGCGCGTCCTGATCCCATTTGATCGCGCGACGCCAATTCATCGCCGGCGCCGGCTGCGACACGTTGTCCGGCGGCATGCGCTCGGTGCGGTCGCCGCGTCGGCGGCGCAAGCGACGCCATGGCTCGACTGCCGTACGGTCGCCGCGGCACGAATCGACTATCGCGCCTGGCAGCTCGAACCGGCGCGAGCCGTCCTCGCCGGCGCGACTCGCCTCCTCCTCGCGGACGAAGTGGGCCTGGGCAAGACGATTCAGGCGCTCCTCGTCGCGACCGAGCTGGGTGTGCGCGGGCTCGCCCGTCGCGTGCTCGTGCTCACGCCTGCCGCGCTGCGCGAGCAGTGGGCCGAAGAGATGCGCGACCGCTTCGGCCTGGCCGCCGAGGTGTTCGACCACGTGTCGCTCGCGGCCATGCTGCAGCGGCTGCCGGTTGGAGTGAACCCGTGGAACACCGCGCCGTGCATCGTCTCGTCGATCGATCTCGTCAAGCGGCCCGAAGTGCGGCAGTCGATCGACCGCGCGGCATTCGACCTCCTGATCGTTGACGAAGCGCACCACCTCACCCCTGGGAGCGCGCGGGCACACCTGGTCGAGGACCTCGCGCTCCGCACACCGTTCGTGCGTTCTCGTAACCGCGACGCCTCACTCGGGCGACAACGACGCCTACCGGACGCTACTCGCCATCGGAGAGACCGGCGACGCCGGGATGACCGTCTTCCGACGCCGCGCGCTGCGACGTTCACCCCGAGCGATCGCGTCGGACCCGTCTCGTCGCCGTGACGCCAACCGCACTCGAACGGCAGTTCCTCGAGACGACCCTCGCCTACGCACGTGCGACGTGGCAGGCACCCGGCGGACCGGCCGCAGCGCTCGTCGCCACCGTCATCGCGCGGCGGGCCTGCTCGTCGCCCCGCGCGGCGCTCCGCACGCTCGAGCGTCGCCTCGCCACGCTCGCCGGCACGCCCGAGGCAGACGACCAGCCGCGACTCCCATGGGACGAGGCCGTTGAAGACGACGATGTGCCGGAGGCGGTGATCGCGGCACCGGGCCTGTGCGACCGCGGCTGCGGAGATTGCCTGGCTCCAGCGCCTCGTCGCCGCGGCGAGCGACGCCTCGGGACATTCGTCGAAGCTGGCCAACATCACGCGCCTGCTGCGGCGCTCGAGCGAGAGCCTGCTCGATCTTCAGCGAGTACCGCGACGTCGCGCTCCTGGTCGCCGAATCGGTGGCGGCGGTGACCAGCGTCGCGGTCCTGCACGGCGGACAATCACCCGCACGCCGGCGCGAGCTCGTCGCGCTCTTCAATCGAGGCCAGATCCGCACGCTCGTCTCAACCGACGCGGCAGGCGAGGGGCTCAACCTGCAGCAGCGCTGCCGCCTCGTCGTCACGCTGGAACTGCCGTGGAACCCGCTGCGACTCGAGCAGCGCATCGGTCGCGTCGATCGTCTCGGCCAGCACCGGCGGGTCCACGTCCGCCATCTGCTGCATCGCGGGTCGTTCGAGGACGTCGTCCTCGCGCGCCTCGAGCAGCGGCGGTTGTCGGCGGCGACCGCACTTGATGAGACCAGCGGCGTCACCGAGCGTGACGTCGCGGCTATGGTGCTCGGCGACGCGGCGCCGATCTCTCTGTGACCAGAGGGCGTCGCGACGGACGTTCGTGGGCAGTGGACGCGCGCCGGCACCAGACGCCGGGAGGCACGCGTCACTCACGGCGCCAGACGGCGGACCAGCGCGGCCACTCCGGACGCCGGTGTATGCGTCGCGGCCGCCGGCGAGATCGGCGGCCAGGTACGTGACGCTGGCGTTTGCGACCGGCATCGTCGATGCGCGCGGGCGGCCGATTGCAGTCGACGGTCGTCGCCGTCAGGAGCGCGGTCCCAGGCGACCACCCACGCCGATTGACGCACGCCATGGTGCGGGCCCTGTCCCGGCGACAGGAGATCCATGCCCGAGTTCGAGAGGTCGTGGGCGCGCGTGTCACCGTGATGATCGACGAGCTGTCACCGGTCGCGACTCGACTCGCGTGCCCGCATCGAAGGCGCTCATCGACGGGGATCGAGTCGCGCCATCGGCACGAGCTGGGTCCAGGTCTCGCTGTTCGATGACGCGCGAAGCGCAGGCAGCGCACGCCGAAGCCGCGAAGTCGCGGCGCTCTGGCAGGAACATCTCCGCGCGCCACGCGGATCGCATCCGTGCGCTGCGATCGCTGACGGTCGCCCGAACCACGACTCGTCGCTGCCTGGCTCGAGGCCTGAGCGGTCGATGAGTTCCCGGCACGACGGGTTCGCTCATTGCGGGCGCGTTTCTGCCCGGCACGGTCCTGCCGGAAATCGACACTGGACCGCTCGCGCCGACGCGAGTCGATCACGCACGGCTGCAACGCTGGTGGCGGCGGGTCGCCGGCACGTTGGGGCCCGCGGTCGCGAGTCGCGCGGTGCTCGACGTCGCGGCGCTCCCGCTCGTCGATCTGCTTGGCTACGAAGTGCTCCACCTGGAGCGCCACGGTTCCGGCTTCGCGGGCCTGCTCGGCCGCAGCGGCGTGCCGGTCGCGGCGCTATCAAATCACGCCGTGGGGCGCCGATGCCGACGCCGCGTGGCGCGATGTCGTCCGCGCCGGCCGCGCGGCCGATGTGGCGTGGGGCCTGATCTGTACCGGCCGCGCGCTCCGGCTCGTTGATGCCTCGCGGACATGGGCGCGACGGGCGTTCGAGTTTACTTTCGCGGAGGCACTGGCCGACGAGCGGTCGGCGACGCTGCTTGCCGTTCTCTGTCGCGCCGACACACTGGCGGCCGCTGCTCGACCCGAGACGAGCCTCACGCGATTGGTCGAACCGATCGGACGCGCACGGGCTCGCGGTGTGCGCGTCGCTGGGCGACGGCGTGCTCGAAGCACTGACGGCGCTTGTCAACGCCCTGGACGATCGGCACGGCGCGTCGCGGCCGCTCGCCAGACGCGACCGCCGGCAAGCTTCGAACAGGCGCTGACCATCGTGTATCGCCTGCTCTTTCTCCTGTTTGCCGAAGCGCGCGCGCTGGTGCCGACGTGGCACCAGGTTTATCGCGATGCGTACAGCATCGACGCGCTGCTGCCGTCGCAGCGCACGCGCGCGCCGACGCCGACCGGCCTGTGGGCCGCGCTGCAGGCGATCTCACGACTCGCGCATGCGGGCTGCCGCGCCGGCGACCTCGTCGTCACGCCTTCAACGGCCGGCTGTTCTCGCCGCGCCACACGCCGCTCGGCTGAATCGCGCGCGCGTCGCCGATCGTGTCGTCGGCCACGCCATCGTGTCGCTGGCGACGCGGCCATCGGCCACGCGGCCGCGAGCGCGTTTCGTACGCGCGATCTCGGC
This sequence comes from uncultured Acidobacteriota bacterium, assembly GCA_963841895.1. GTDB lineage: Bacteria > Acidobacteriota > Vicinamibacteria > Vicinamibacterales > UBA2999 > JACCSI01. Next base: position 172,204 of record CAWJEO010000030.1, on the reverse strand, counting down.
GTCGAGCAGCTTGGCGCAGTCTACGAACGGGTACTGGACTACGAACCGTCAGCGCGGACGCGGCCGCGGTCGTGCTGACGCGCACCTCGACCGAGCGGAAAAGCGACGGGCAGCTTCTACACGCCGCGCGCGATGACCGAGTTCCTGGTGCGGCGCACGCTCGCATCCGCTCGTCGCCGGGCGGTCCGCGGACGAGATCCTGCGAGCTGCGCGTCGCTCGATCCGGCGATGGGCAGCGGCGCGTTTCTCGTCGCCGCCTGCCGCTACCTCGCCGATGCCGCGGCGGCCGCGCGTCGAGCGCGAGTTGCGGCGATCTGACGCGACGCCGGAGCGGCGCGCGCAGCGGATCCATCTGCGGCGGGCCGTCGCCGAGCGCTGTCTCTACGGCGTCGATCTCAATCCGATGGCGGTGCAGCTCGCGCGGCTGTCGCTGTGGCTGACGACGCTCGCCGCCGATCGGCCGCTGACGTTTCTCGATCATCACCTGGCCGTCGGCGACAGTCTTGTTGGCGCCGGCCTTGGCGATCTCGCGCGGCAGCGGCCCGGCCCGCGGAGGCGTCGGCGCGATGACCGCGACACGCGCTCTGCCGCTCTTCGACGACGGCATGGTCGGGGTCGAGATGGCGACGCCACGTCCTGCCCGATCGATTTCGTCTGGCGCTCGAGCCGTCGACGACTGCCGGCCGCCGTGCGCGACAAGGAGCGGACGCTCGCCGCGCTCGACCGCGCCGGGCGCGCCGCTGGCGCGGTGGAAAGCCGCGGCTGACTTCTGGTGCGCCGCCTGGTTCTGCGGGCCGACGCCTGTCGCCCGGCGTCTACGAGGACGTGCTCGACGTCGATCCTCGAACGGCGCGGAGTGCGCTTGCCGCGACCGCGATCGCCGCGCCATCGTCGACGACAGCGACGGCCATCGCAGCGGTGCAGCGGTTCTTCCACTGGGAGCTCGAGTTCCCCGAAGTCTTTTTCGATGCGGACGGCCGATCGCGACCTGCGGCGGGCTTCGATGCGGTGATCGGCAACCCGCCGTGGGACGCGCTGCGCGCCGACACCGGCGACCGCGCGGCGCGAGCGCGATCGCGCGAGGAGCGCGAAGCCCGCCTGCGCTTCTTCCGCGACGCCGGGCATCTATCGCCTGCAGGGCGACGGTCACGTCAATCGCTATCAGCTGTTTCGTCGAGCGCGCGCTGCAGCTCGCGCGGCCCGGCGGCCGTGTCGGGCTCATTCTGCCGTCGGGCCTCGCCACCGATCACGGCAGCGCCTCGCTGCGCCGGGCGCTGCTCGACGAGATGCACGATCGAGCGACTGCACGGCTTCGACAATCGCAACCGGCATCTTCCCGATTCATCGCGACACCAAGTTCCTGCTGCTGACGGGAACCCGAGTCGGAACGAACCGAGCGGCTGACCTGCGCGTTCGGCCATCTCCGACGCGGCCTGGCTCGACTCGCTGCCGGATGCGGCGGCCGACGATCCGCCAGCGGCGCGGCCGATCGCGATCGCACGATCGCTGCTCGAAGCGAGCGATCCGGAGCATCTGTCGATTCCGCTCCTGAGCTCGGCCATCGATCTGCAGATCGTCGCGCAGTGGTGGCGTCGACGCCGCCCCTGGGCGACGCGAACGCGTGGGCGGCGTCGATTCGGACGGGAGCTGAACGCCACCGAAGATCGCGCGCACTTCGTCGAGCGTCGACCGGGTCAATCGCCAGCGCGCGCAGCCGAGGCCGCGTACCTGCCGGTCGTCGAGGGCAAGCATCTCGCCCCGTTTCAGGATCGTGCGGGACGCGGAGCGACGCCGTCGTCTCGCGCGGCGCGGCCGCGACACTGCTCGACGCCGAGCGCGACGTTCGGCCGCGGCCGGCTCGCCTATCGCGACGTCGCGAGCGCGACGAACCGCGTCACCCTGATCGCCGCGGTGCTGCCGGCCGGCACGGTCTCGACTCACACGGTGTTCTGCCTGAAGACGCCGCTCGGCACGACCGCGCAGTACTGCCTGCTCGCCCTGCTCAACAGCCTGGTCGCGAACTACCTGGTCCGTCTGCAGGTCACGACCCATGTCACGACGGCGCTGATGTCCCGGCTCCCGCGTGCCGCGGCCCGATGCGCGACTCCCGCGAGCCATCGCGAGCTCGCCGCACTCGCCCGCTCGCTCGAGAAGACCGGCGTCGACGGCGACATCGCCGCGCTTCGCTCGCCTCAACGCCATCGCCGCGCGCCTGTACGGCCTGACTCCGCGACGCAATACGCACACGTCGTCCAGACGTTTCCGCTCCTGCCGGCAACGTTGCGTGAAGGGTGTCTTCGTAGTTTCGAAGGCAGCCACAGAGACGCAGAGACACAGAGGTAAGATGAGAAGTACAGAAGGAAGACGATCCGTTACGCGGCGATTCTCAAGCTGCGATCGAGTTCACACTGACTCGGGCCAGGACTGCTGGAGCACTCATGACGCCTGCATCGCATGAGGGCGATGCGTCGAGAGGAGAACGTTCCGACTCTTCCGCGGTCATCGATCGGCGACTACGGCCGACTTCATCGTGAGCTGCGTGTCGTGAGATCAAGAGCGTCGAGCGTCGACCCGTCTTCGGCGCAGATGCTGACCTACTGCGGGTGACAGCCTGCGATAGGCTTGATCCTCAATCAACGCCGCGTCTCGATGGCGTCAAGCGATGTCGGCCTGCAGTCTCTCGCACTCTGCGTCTCGTGCCTCGTGGCCTCCCGCGTGCAGGACGCTGTAGAGCGTCGAGATGATCGGCATGGGGACGCCGTGCCTCGCGGCGCGGCGAAGGGCCGCGCCTTGCAGCGCCTCGACCTCAATCCGCTTGCCCATCTCCAGATCGATGAGCAGCGACGAGCGCGTCGTCGGCGGGATGTTGTCCATGTACTCGGTCAGCTTGGCGAAGCGATCGGCCGAGATCGTGACGCCCTTCGGCGGCGGCGAGCGCCGCGACCTCGCGGGCGGCGGCGTAGAACATGTCGCGGAGCTGCGGATCCTGCCAGAGCGGCCAATCGGCAGGCGCGCCGCGCCGGTGAAGCCCGAGAACGGCGCGAGGTAGACGAACTTGTCCCAGATCGGCACGCGGCCGTCGGCGAACCGCGGTGACCTGAATGTCGGCCGGCGCCATGACGTCGGCGATGGCCTGGACGCGCGGCGTGATCTGACCGCGGCTACCGAAGACTTCGCCGAAGATGATCGACCGGTGCACGCCGGTCTGGACGATGACACCCGGGCGTCTCGAGTGCGGTGGCGACGTAGGTCGTTCCGCCGAGAACCCGGGACTCGCCGACCTTCGCCGCCACTTCGTCCACGCTGTCGACGCCGTTCTGCAGCGTCAGGACCGCCGTCTGTTCCCCGACAAGCGGCGGCAGCAGCGCCAGCGCCGAGTCGTTGTCGTAGGCCTTGACCGTAAACAGGACGACATCGACCTGGCCGATCTGCGCCGGATCGTCGTGGGCCGGCGCATGGACGACGAAGTCGCCGAGCTTCGGGCTGCGAATCTGTAAACCCTGGGCCCGAATGGCCGCCAGGTGGGCGCCACGCGCCATGAAGGACACCTCGTGCCCGCTTCGTGCCAGCTTCGCACCGAAATACCCCCCGACCGCACCCGATCCGACAATCGCCACTCGCACGCGGACGTCTCCTGATCGAGATTTGGCGGTTCGCAGTTGCATGGAAACCGCCCGTCGCCACACAGGCGCTCGGGATAAAATTACGCCATGGCGGCTCGCATCACGGCATACCTCGTCGCCTTCATCGTCGGCACGACCGTCATCGCCGGGCTCATCGTCGGGGCCCAGCGCGAGGACGGTCCGGTCGATCTGATCGTGCTCAACGGCCGGGTCTACACCGCCGATGGCAACGGGACGATGGCCGAAGCCGTGGCGGTGCAGGGCAACAAGATTCTGCACGTCGGCACGACTCGCGAAGTGCAGCGGTTGCGGCGGCCGCAGACCGTGGTCGTCGACGCGCAAGGCGGCGCCGTGCTGCCCGGGTTCAATGACGCGCACGCGCACCTGCTGACCGGCGGCCTGTCGCTCGGTCAGATCAATTTGAGCGAAGCGAAGACGCTGCTCGACATCGAAGAGACCGATCCGGATCTGGGCCGCGGCGAATCCCGAACGCGAGTGGGTCACCGGCCGCGGATGGTACTACGCGCCATTCCCCGGCGGCATGCCGTCGCGGCAGATGCTCGATCGCGCTGGTGGCCGATCGTCCCGCGTTCCTGACGTCGTACGACGGCCACACCGGGTGGGCGAACTCGCGCGCCCTGAAGCTGGCCGGGATCACCCGGCGCACGCCGAACCCCGCCAACGGCATCATCGTCAAGGATCCGCGCACGGGCGAGCCGACTGGTGTGCTGAAGGAAGCGGCGATGGCGCTGGTGTCGTCGCTCGTGCCGAAGCCGACGCGCGACGAACAGATCGCGGCTCTTCGCGCGGCCATTACCGAGGCCCATCGGCGCGGGGTGACGAGCGTGCAGAACGCCAGCGGCACCGCTGACGAGCTGGGCATCTACGACGAGCTGCGCCGCGCCACAGGAACTCGATCTCCGCGTCTATGCGGCGCCTGTCGGCGAATCCGGCGACGACCGCCGAGCGAGCTGGACGCCTTCGACGAGCTGAAAACGAAGTACAGCGACGATCCGGTCTTCAAGGCCGGCGCGATCAAGCTGATCGCCGACGGCGTCATCGAGTCGAACACCGCGGCGATGCTGCAGCCGTACACCAACCGGCCCGCGACGAGCGGCGAGCCGCGCTTCGATCAGCCGTCACTGGATCGGCTCGTGAAGGACCTCGATCGCCGTGGCTGGCAGGTGATGATCCACGCGATCGGCGATCGGGCGATCCGGATGGCGCTGACGCCTTCGAAATCGCGGCGGCCGACAATCCACCGGCCGCCGCGTGGACGCCGCCACCGGATCGAGCACATCGAAACCATCGACCCGGCCGACATTCCGCGCTTCGGCCCGCTCGGCGTGATCGCCTCGATGCAGCCGTACCACAGCCTGCCCGACCTGGGCGGCGTGTGGAGCCAGAACATCGGGCCCGAGCGTGTCGGGCGCGCCTGGCTCTACGGCAGCATCGCCAAAGCGCAGGGCCGCCTCGCGTTCGGCAGCGATTGGCCGGTCGTCTCGATGGACCCGCTGCTGGGTCTGTTCGTCGCGGTCAATCGGACGACGCTGGACGGCGAGCCTGATGGCGGCTGGATTCCGAGTGAGCGTCTGTCGCTGCAGACAGGCGATCGACGCCTACACTCGCGACGCCGCCTGGGCGTCGTTCGACGAGCACCGGAAGGGCTCGCTCGAGCGCGACATGCTCGCCGACATCGTGGTCCTGTCGCAGGACATCTTTTCGCTCCCGCCGGCCCGGCTCGCCGAGACCGAAGTCGCGGTCACGATTTTCGACGGCACGCGTCGTGTATCGCCGCAGCACGTCGACCGACAACTGACAAACCCGGCGGCCCGGTCTGGCCGCCGAACCAGCACGGCGCTTCTTTCGTCTGATTGGCTGGCGCCCGCCGAATCCGACTCAGCCCGCTTGGTACGGCTGAGCGGCCGCTACTGGAAGGATCCGACCCATGACCCGTCGCCGGCTTGCCGTTGCCGTCCTGGCGCTGATTGCCGCCGCTGCGCCGGCGATCCCGAGCGCCCGCACCGAACAGTCGGACCTCGACGCCTTCATGGGCCGAGTGCTCGCCCGGCGCGACGAGAACTGGAAGAAGCTCCAGCAGTACATCCTCGAGGAGCAGGAGCGGTTCCGCCTGAGCGGGCCCGACGGCGCCCGCATTTACGGGTTCGATCGCGAGTACACCTGGTTCATCCGTGACGGCATCTTCATCCGCAGCCCGCTCGAGTTCGACGGCGTCACGATCGGCGAGAAGGAGCGGGCGACCGCCGAAACCGACTGGATCTCGCGCGAGCGGCGCCGGGACGCCCGCGAGAAGGAGCGGGCCAAGGAGCGCGCCGCGGAGTCGGCGGACGCGGCGGCCACACCACCAGCCGAACCGGTCGCGGCGCCGCCGACCGGCGGTCGAGGAGGTCATGCAGGGCACGCTCGAGCCGCGCTTCGTATCGGCGGCGTACTTCCTGCGCTTCAAGTTCGATCCCGGCCACTACGCGCTCGCCGGACGCGAACGTCTGAACGATCGCGACGTGTTGAAGATCGAGTACTACCCGTCGAAGCTGTTCACCGAGGGCCGCACGCGGCCAAACCGCAAGGTGCGTGAACGAGACGACGAGATCGACGAGAAGATGAACAAGGTGTCGCTCGTCACGCTCTGGATCGATCCGAAGGAGCATCAGATCCTGCAGTACACCTTCGACAACGTCGACCTCGAATTCCTGCCCGGCCGCTCGCTCGTGCGCGTCGACGATCTCCGCGCCTCGATGAAGATGGCGCAGCCGTTTCCCGACGTGTGGCTGCCCCAGTCGATCGACATGGACTTCGGGTTCACCCTCGCGCTCGGTCGCGTCGCCGCCCGCTACGACGTGCAGTATCTCGACTACCGGCTGGCGGAGGTGACGACGAGGATCAAGCCTTGAAAACAGGTGCGCAGGTGCGCTCGGTGCGACCGGTGCACTCGGTGCGGTGCGGTGCACGGGTGCGGTAATCGGCGTCGCGGTTGCCATCATCCTGGCGCGGGTCGCGTCCTTGCGCAGGGGACCGAGCGGCTTGGCGAAGTGCGCGTGCACGGCAATCACACGACGCCTGACGCCGACGTGCTCGCACTGGCCGGCCTCACTGTCGGCAGCACCGTGACCGACGCCGAGCTGAAGGTGGCCGAAGACAAGCTGCGGCAAGCAGTGGCCGCTTTGCCGATGTCGAAGTCCGCAAGCGCTTTCGATCGATCGACGACCCGTCGGACATTCTCGTCATCCTGCTGGTGGACGAGCATCCCGGCATCTCGGACGACAACCTGATGCCCGGGCCGCTGAAGCGCTTTCGCGGCCTCGGGATGTGGCTGCCGATCGTCGACTTCGCCGACGGCTACGGCTTCACCTATGGCGCCCGCATGAGCTTCGTCGATGCGCTGGGCAAAGGCAGCCGGATCTCCGTGCCCGCGACGTGGGGCGGCGAGCGGCGCATCGGCGTCACGGTCGATCGGACGTTCGCGACCGGGCCGTTCACGCGCGTCGAGGGCGCGTTTGCCGTCACTCGGCGCGAGAATCCGCGCTACGAACTTGGCGACACGCGGCACGAAGGGCGCGGCCGCGTCGAACGTGCGTTCACGCCGTGGCTGCGCGCCGGCGGCGGCGCGCGCGTCACCAATGTCCGCTTTGGCCAGTTCGACGAGCGCTTCGTCGCGCCCGGCGCCGACCTCATCGTCGATACGCGCACCGATCCGACGTTTCCGCGGAACGCGGTTCACCTCGTGAGCGGCGTCGAGCGCCTGCTCTTCCAGGAGCAGGCCGACGTGACCCGGTGGCACGGCGACTTCCGCGGCTACGTCGGGCTGTTCGGTTCGAGCGTCGTTGCGCGTGCGGGCCACGCTGTCACGAGTGAACACCGCCTTGCCGATCTACGAGCAGGTGCTGCTGGGCGGCACGTCGGTGCTGCGCGGCTACGACCTCGGGTACCGCAGCGGCGACAACCTCACCGCGGTTTCGGCCGAGCTCCGCGTCCCGCTGACCTCGCCGCTCAACGTCGGGCGGCTCGGCGTCACCGCTTTCATCGACGCCGCCTCGGTGGCCGCAGATGGCGTCAAGCTGTCGGATCAGCGCTTCGATCGAGGCATCGGCGCCGGCGTGTTCTTCACGGCACCCGCGGTTCGCCTCAGCCTCGACGTCGCCTGGCCGCGCGGCGCGGCCAACACCCCGCGCACGCCGCGCGCTCATTTCGGACTCGGCGTCACGTTTTAACAGGTGCGCCAGGTGCGCCAGGTGCGACGGTTGCACTGGGTACGAGTGCGATAGGTTCGATCAGGTGCGATGGGCGTCCTGACAGACGCGGCGCTACAGGTGCAGATGTTTGCGAACTGCCGTGGCCAACCCGCATTCGTCGTTGGTTCCGGTCATCTCGAGGCCGGCGCACGGCAGCTCTTCGGCCGCGTTCCCCATCACGACGCCGACACCGGCCCACTCGAGCATGTCTCGATCGTTGTGGTTGTCGCCGACCGCCATGACTTCGTCCCGAGCAATGCCGAGCGTCGCGGCGACGCGCGCGAGCGTCTGACCTTTCGTCGTGCCGGGGCCGCACACGTCGATGAGCGAGAAGTTGCGATGCGGGTATTCGGTTACTGAGACCGAGAGGTCGGCCGCGAGCGGATGCCGGGTCAGCGTGGTGACGACGTCACGCATCGGCAGCAGCTCGCCGTTGAACGCCAGCTGAATCGGATCCTCGTCGAGCGCGCCCTCGAGCGCGGCGACCTCCTCGATGATGTCGCGATTGCGATCGCGGAAACGGGCGCGATTGGGATGCGTCCAGTCGAGTCGATCGGTGAGGATCTGACGGCTCTCGGCGCGGTCGAAGTAGAGCAGCGCCGAGCTTCGCCAATCGAGCGTCGCCGCGAGCACCGCCCGCGCGCTATCGCGCGGCAGCAGCCGGCGCAGCACCGTCTCGCCACTGCGCACCCGCGCGATCGCGCCGTTGTGGACGACCATCAGCAGCGGGTCGGGCAGCGGCACCACTGCCGGCAGCGCAAACGAATAACTCCGCCCGGTGACGATCACGATCTGTGTCCCGCGTCCGACGGCAGCGGTCAGCGCCTCGAGGTTGTCCTGCGGAATCTTGCCGCGGCTGTCGAGAAGCGTGCCGTCGACGTCGATGGCTAAGAGCTTGATCACTGTGTGAGGTGCCAGGTGCGGTGCCAGGGTGCCAGGAGTGCCTAGAGGTGCTTCGGTGCCACGGTGCTTCCGTGCCAGGGTGCTTGGTGCCAGGGTGCTACTAGGGTGCCGCGTCTCAAAGGGTAATCGGTCAGACTGAACTAGGGCACGCTTGGCAGCCTGAGCACGCTGGCACCCGGGCACCTTGGCACCTTGGCACCCTGGCACCGTCAGGCACCCTCTTAGCCTTTTGACCCGCTTCAGAAACGCCGCGTATCCGTCGGGACTCCGCTTCCTGAACTGCTCGGCGAACTCGTTGCCGACGGTTTCGAGATGCGGCCAGAACTGCGGATCCTTGTACTGCTGTCGGATCTCCGGCAGGACGTCGCGCATCCGCTCCCAGACGAGCAGCAGCTCGCGACCGCTCTGGAAGAACAGTTCCCGTTCAGCACGCCGCTCGTCATGAACGAGCCGACCATGTCCCAGTAGGTCACGACCATCCGGTACGAGGCATTCTCGTCGGAACCGCCGGGCGCCAGCTTCTGCAGCTCTTCCCAGGTCTTGACCTTGAACTGCGCGGTGAACCACGCGCGCGCGCGGCGCATCCGCTCTTCGCGGCGCATTTCGTACAGTCGCAGGATCAGATTCGCGTCGTCGTATGTCGGGTGGGAGGTCATAGCGTAGGGTGCCTCGGTGCCAGGGTGCCTAAGGTGCCAGGCGCCTACGTCACGCAGCACCTTCAGGTGCACGCGGCACCTCAGTCACCCTAGGCACCCTATACTAGAAGTTTATGAACCCGTGGGACCAGTTTACCGGTGTGAATGCCGGCTACGTCCACGAGCTCTACGAGCGCTATCAGCGCGACCCGGGCTCGGTGGACGAGGCGACGCGCGCGATGTTTGCCGAGTGGTCGCCCGAGATCGAAAGCGCGCCGCAGCGCGACAGAAGGTGATGTTCGGCCCGCCGACCTGACCGCGGCGATTGCGGCGTTCAACCTGGCGGAATCGATTCGACGGTTCGGGCATCTGGCCGCGCGGCTCGATCCGCTCGGCGTCACCGAGCCCATTGGCGACCCGTCGCTCGATCCCCGATCGCACGGGCTGACCACCGACACCCTGACGCGCCTGCCGGCGTCGGTCGTCTCCGGCCGCGCCGCCGAAGGCGCGGCCAATGCGCTCGAAGCGATCGAGCGGCTGCGCGCGATCTACTGCGCCACGACCGGCCACGACTACAACCACGTCTTCGTGCCCGACGAGCGCGTCTGGCTGCGCCAGGCCGTCGAGACGCGCCAGTTCCGGCCGCCGCTGGATCCCATCAACGGCGCGCGAGCTGCTCGACCGGGTCACGCGAAGTCGAAACCTTCGAGCGCTTCCTGCATCGCACGTTCCCCGGCAAGACGCGGTTCTCGATCGAGGGTCTCGACCTGATGATCCCGATCCTCGACGAGATCATCAGCGACGCGGCGAGCAACGGCGTTCAGCACGTGATGATCGCGATGGCCCATCGCGGCCGCCTCAACGTGCTGGCGCACGTGCTGCAGAAGCCGTACGCGCAGGTGCTGGCCGAGTTCAAGGATCCGCTCTTCGCCCGGTCGGGCCGCATCGATCTCGGCTGGATGGGCGACGTGAAGTACCACGCCGGCGCCCGCTACGTGGTCGCGGACGACGGCCGGCCGCAGTCGCTCACCATCAGCATGCCGCCGAACCCGAGCCACCTCGAAGCGGTGGATCCCGTGCTCGTCGGCATGGCGCGCGCGGCCGCGACGACCACGGACGCCCCCGGCCCGCCCGGCGCTGCAGCCGCGAGAAGGTGCTCGCCATCCTGATCCACGGCGACGCGGCGTTTCCCGGACAGGGCGTCGTGGCCGAGACGCTCAACCTGTCGCGACTCGACGGCTACGACGGTCGGCGGCATGATCCACATCATCGCCAACAACCAGCTCGGGTTCACCGCGGAGCCGAAGGAAGTCGTACAGCACCAGCTACGCGAGCGGCCTCGCCCGCGGCTTCAAGATTCCCATCATCCACGTCAACGCCGACGATCCGGTGGCCTGCATCGAAGCGGCCCGGCTGGCCTGGGCCTATCGGCAGCGGTTCCAGCTCGACTTCCTGATCGATCTCGTCGGCTATCGCCGCTACGGCCACAACGAAGGCGACGAGCCGGCGTTCACGCAGCCGGAGATCTACAAGGTCGTCGGCAGCCATCCGACGGTGCGCGAGATCTATGCGCCGCAGCTGGCCGCGGACGGCGCGGTCGATGCCGAGGCGGCGGACGCGATGGTCAAGCGGCACATGACGCGCCTCGAGCAGGCCTACGCGGCGCTCAAGCCGGAGCAGGACTACGTGCCGCCACTGCCCGAGGTTCCGCCGAGCGGCGCCGCGCGGCGGGCGCAGACCGCGGTGGCGATCGATCGGCTGCGCGCGCTCAATCGCGATCTGATGCGCGTACCCGACGGCTTCACGGTGCACCGCAAGCTCGAACGCGCGCGCGAGCGGCGGCTGTCGATGCTCGAGAACGCCGGACGAACGGACGGTCGACTGGGCCACGGCCGAGGAGCTCGCGTTCGCGTCGATTCTCGAGGACGGCCTGCCGATTCGCCTGACCGGCGAGGACGTCGAGCGCGGCACGTTCAGCCAGCGCCACGCCGTGCTGCACGATGCCGTGACCGGCGCAGAGCACACCCCGCTCGGCCGCGCTGCCCGCCGCGCGGGCCGTCGTTCGAGATTCACAACAGCCCGCTCTCCGAGAACGCGACCGTCGGCTTCGAATTCGGCTACAACATCCAGGAGCCGAGCCGCCTCGTCGTGTGGGAAGGCCAGTACGGCGACTTCATCAACGGCGCGCAGGTGGTGCTCGACGAGTTCCTCACCTCGGGCCGCGCCAAGTGGGGACTGACGCCGTCGCTGGTTCTGCTGCTGCCGCACGGCTACGAAGGGCAGGGCCCGGACCATTCGAGCGCCCGCCTCGAGCGCTTCCTCCAGTCGGCGGCCGACACCAACATGCGCATCGCCAACTGCACGACGGCGGCGCAGTACTTCCACGTGCTCCGGCGCCAGGCGCTGCTGCTCGAGACGCGATCCGCTGCCGCTCGTCCTGCTGACGCCGAAAAGCCTGCTGCGGCACGCGCTCACCGCGTCGGCGCCGCGCGAGCTCGCCGAAGGACGGTTCCAGCTGGTGATCGACGACGAGGAGGCGCGGCGGCAGACCAGCCGCGTCCGGCGGCTGGTGCTGTGCAGCGGCAAGGTCTACGTCGATCTCGTCTCGAGCGAGGCTGCGCAAGGCCAACCCCAGCGTGGCCCTCGTCCGGGTCGAGCAGGTCTATCCGTTCCCGGTCGACGAGCTGCGCGAGCTGCTCGACGGCTATCCGAAGCTGCGCGAAGTCTGCTGGGTGCAGGAGGAGCCGGAGAACATGGGCGCGTGGGAGTTCGCGCGCCCGCTGCTCGAGCAGTTGATCGACGGCCGCTGGCCGCTCCGCTACATCGGCCGCGTCCGCAACTCGAGCCCTCGGAAGGCTCCGCCGCCTGGCACGCCATCAACCAGCGCGCCATCGTCGAACAGGCGTTCGAGGAGAAGCCGGCGCCCGGGAGGCGGACCGGGTGCTGTCGAAGCAAGTGTAGGGTTCGGACGGACTAAGTTACAAGTTAGACAGTCGTAAACGTTCACGACGAAGGCGTTCGCGAACGTACGCGAACGACGGACCGCACGAGCACGCCGCACACAGCACCGCACGAGGAACTGGAACGCGGCTCGAGGCACCTATGACCAACATCACTGTCCCTGAGCTCGGCGAATCGGTCGTCGAGGCGCGCGTCGCGAAGTGGCTGAAGAAGGAGGGCGACCGCGTGGCCATCGGCGAGCCGCTCGTCGAGCTCGAGACCGAGAAGATCGATCTCGAAGTCAGCGCCGACCGGCCGGGCGTGCTGACGTCGATCAAGCATCAGGAAGGCGCAGACGTGAAGGTCGGCGAAGTGCTCGCCGTGCTGGACGCCAGTGCCGGCCGACGCGCGCACCGTGCCGGCACCGGCCGCACCTGGCGCACCGGCACCGTCAGCCGCACCCGCACCCAGCGCACCTGCCGCACCTGTCGCACCGCGGACGTGCGCGCCACCCCCACCGCGCGCAACGTCGCGCGCGAACAGGCGTGAAGCTCGAATCAGTCGCCGGCCAGCGGTCGCGCGCGTGATGAAGGACGACGTCCTGCGCGCCGCCGCACCCAGGCACGCACCGTGCACCCGCAAGCACCTGCCGCACCCAGGCACCCAACGCACCAGCCGCACCCCGCGCACCCAGGCACCTGTCGCACCTGGCGCGAGCGGCGCGTCGCGCAGCGAACGCCGCGAGCGCATGTCGAAGCGCCGCGCCACCATCGCGCGCCGCCTCGTCGAGGCGCAGCACAACGCCGCCATGCTCACCACCTTCAACGAGGTGGACATGACCGCCGTCATGGGCCTGCGCGAGCGGCGCAAGGAAGCGTTCCAGAAGCAGACCGGCGTCGGCCTCGGCATCGCCTCGTTCTTCGTCAAGGCGGCGATCGGCGCGCTCAAGGCGTTCCCGCAGATCAACGCCGAGATCCAGGGCGACGAGATCGTCTTCAAGCACTACTACGACATCGGCATGGCGGTCGGCGCCGAAGGCGGCCTGGTCGTCCCGGTCATCCGCGACGCCGACGCGCAGGAGCTTTGCCGAGATCGAGCTGGCGATTCGCGACTTCGCCAAGCGCGCGCAGGACGGGACGCTGACGCTGGAGGATCTGAAGGGCGGGACGTTCACGATCACCAACGGCGGCGTGTTCGGATCGCTGATGAGCACGCCGATCCTGAACCCGCCGCAGGTCGGCATCCTCGGGCCTGCACAAGATCGCCGACCGGCCGATCGCGGTGAACGGCCAGGTCGTGATCAGGCCGATGATGTATCTCGCCCTCAGCTACGACCACCGCATCGTCGATGGCCGGGAAGCGGTGCAGTTCCTCGTGAAGATCAAGGACTACATCGAAGACCCGGCCTGGATGCTGATCGGTTAGCGGGTGCGGAAGCCCTGCCGAGCTGAGCCCTTCGTTCACGAATCGCGAGCGGCCCTGCGCGAACAGGATCATCGCGACCCGCGCGTTCTGGAACTCGTCGAACGTGTAGGGCTTGACCGGATCTTCCTGAATCGCGCTCGAGATGAGATCGAGCTGACGACGGATCTCTGCTTCGAGCCAGCCCAGGCCATCCGCGCCGGTCGGCTCGTCGGCCGCGTTCATCGCCGCCCGCAGCCCGTTGTAGTACTCGCTCGCGCAGCTCCGGCACCTCCATCGCCTTGCGCATGAGCACGTTGTCGTTGTGGCGCTCGGTGAGCGAGAAATCCGGGAACGCGAACGCGTTGTCCTCGTCCCAGGCGATGAACTGGTGCCTGAGCGTGTTCTCGAGGCGGTAGAAGTAGAAGTTGTTCATCCCGGCGTAGCCGAGGAATCCGTCGTTCTGCGCGACGAAGTTCTGCGCCGCGACGTACCGCATGAACTGCGGCAGGTCGAGCCGCTCGCCGAGCACCGACAGATACTGATCGACGGCAGCTCGTTGGCGAGCCGGACGATCGTCTCGATCGGACCGTAGCTGTCCTGATCGCGCTTGTTCTCTTCGGTCTTCGGCTGAAGCGCGTCTTGTACGGTTCGAGATCCGACCCGAGATAGTTGAACTGCCAGATGTCGGTGTAGTCGTACTCGAACAGACAGCCGTCGTTCTGCACGTCCTCGCCGATCGATCCGTAGACGCGCGCGAGGAACTGCTTGTTGATCTCCTCGATGGCGGCATACAGGCCGGCGTACTGGTCGTTGCACGTAGAGCCGCACGTGCGCCTCGCGCGGCGCCGGGATCCCGAGCTTCGCGAACAGCTTCATCGCCACGGTCTCGTGCACCGTCGACGGGTCCTGGGTCAGGTTGTCGAGGATGAACGCGCTCAGCCCGAGGAACGTCTGATCGTCGGTGTAGCGGTTCATGTCGACGCGCAATCCGGGCTTGGTGCCGCTGCGCGATCCCAGGCCGCGCGATCGGATGCCGACGTTCCGCACCGTCTCGCCGTTGAAGACGATGTCGGCCGGGTAGTACTCGTTGGACTGGAAGTCCTGCTTCAGCTTTTCCCAGTCGGTCGAGTTGATCCGGATGTCGATGCGCTGCACGACGTTGGAGTTGAACAGCGCGTCCGACGGAAGCGACGTCGGAAACTGCACCTGGGCGACGGTCAGCGAGCCAAGGCCGATGACGGCCGACGGCCAGCGCGAGCGCGACGCGACGAGCGGATCGAGACCTGCATGTCCATACCTCTCAGAAAACGAGCTGCAGCCGCCCGAGGCCCGACCAGAACTCGGTGGTCCCGGCAACGGGCGTGCGCCGCGCGTCTTCGAACTCTTCGCGAATGCGCGTTGACGGTGACGCGAACCCAACGGTTCGGAAACCAGTTCACGCCGAACGTCCAGACGCGGTCGCTGTTCGGCAGGATGTGCTCCGCGCGCGGATTGCGGAACGCCGGTCCGGTCTTGTCTTCGCTTTCGAACTGGAGCTTCTCGTAGCGCGCGGCCAATCTCGACGGCGCCGATGCCGCCGTCGAACAGCGGATTGCGCGGATTGTTGAAGTCCTCTTTGTCCTCGCCGGTGACGAGCCAGGTGGCGTTCGCATACCACCCGGTGGTGATGAAGTCGGACAAGTCGACGTCGCCGAGGCCCTGGTCCTTCCGCTCTTCACGCGCCTGCATCCATTCGGCGGCGAAGCCGACGGGACCGGGCGTGTAAGCTCACCTCGACGCCCATGCGCTGCCGCCTTCCCTTCACATAGACGGGCTCGAAGAAGTCGTCGGTTCCATAGACGGTCTGTCCGCGCAAGCTATTGAGCCCCTCCGGCACATCGGCCAGACCGTAGGCGAAGCCCAGACGAACGTCTCGAGACTCTTCGCTCAGCGGACGCAGCGGCGTACCGGTGACTCGTGCCAGCAAAGGACGGGCCGATGTCCTCGGGGTCGCCGCCCACCGCAAACTGCGGCTCCGTCAGCCGGCCGTTGTCGCCGTCATCGTCGAAAACGCCGACTTCATAGGTCACTCCGCGGCGCAGGAACCGCCCGTTGACCATCACGCCCTTGTCGCGGGCGGGCGGGATGGTGGTCGAGACCAGGGCGCGGTAGGCGAAGTCGATGTCGCTGAAACTAATCAGCTCCTCGCGCCCGAACGGCACCTTGAAGCGGCCCGGCGGTGACTTCGGCCTGACGGAAGGTGCGCCACCTGACGAACACGTCGCGCCAGCGGCCGCCAAAC
Organism: uncultured Acidobacteriota bacterium; assembly: GCA_963841895.1. Classification (GTDB taxonomy): domain Bacteria; phylum Acidobacteriota; class Vicinamibacteria; order Vicinamibacterales; family UBA2999; genus JACCSI01. The sequence continues at coordinate 156,168 of CAWJEO010000030.1, read as the reverse complement.
AGACATTCGTCATCCTCGAGGTCGTCCAGTTCGACTTCGCAGTGGGTCCCACTGCCGTACAGGTCGTGCTCGATCTGAAACTCGAAGTGGTTGCCGTTCTCGGCGTTGATGCCGCCGCGGACCTGCTGGCGTTCGAAGGTGGTCTTCGCCAATCTCGGGATCGAAGGTCCGCCAGTCGAGTTGCGTCTTGAACCGGATGTCCAGCCGGAGTCGCCGAACTGGAACGACGGCCGGTTGCGCCATCGAAGCCCATTGCGTTCCGGGTCATCCTGTTCGGCGGCGGCTGGCTGGTCGGCCTGACCTGCCGCGAAAGTCGGGGCGGCGATGACGGCCAAAAGTGCAAAAATGGCGAACCTCACGCGGGTGCGCATGGGGCCATATTGTAGCCGTGACGGCCGTGTAAACTTTTTGTCGAGCTCGACAGCGCCGTTCGGCGCTACGATTAGCTTGAGTTTCTCTCCGTGCGCCTACCATCCCTCGGACGCTAGTGGTCTGCGCTGTGCTGGCGACGGCCGTGGCCTGCGGAGGCTCACCATCGACCCCGACGGCACCGTCGCCGCCCACGGGAGGGTCGGCCAACCCGCCGCCGCCCAACGTAGCCCCCGCCGACGACTCCGGCGCCGCCGGTCAACCCGCTGACCGGGCAAACCGCGGTCGTCGTCGCGGTCGGGGATATCGGGGAGTGCGGGTCGATGGGGGTTCAACACGCCGCGCGCATCGCCGATGGCATCGACGGACAGCTGGTCCTCGCCGGCGATCTCGCCTACATGCACGGCTCGATGCAGGACTATCTGAAGTGCTTCGACCCGTGGTGGGGCAACTTCCGCCGGCGCTGGCGGCCGTCCCCGGGCAACCACGAGTACGAGACGCCCGGCGCCGCCGGCTATTTCCAGTATTTCGGTGAAGCCGCCGGCGGCAGCGGCCGCAGCTTCTATTCGTTCCGCACCGGCGACTGGCTGGTGCTGATGCTCGACTCGAACGTCGCCGCCACGCGCGGCTCACCGCAGTACGAGTTCGTCCGCAGCGAGCTGCACGACGACGCGTCTGCCGTGCACGATGGCGGTGTTGCATCACCCGCTCTTCACCTCCGGCCCCAACGGCCCCAACATCTTCATGCGCGACATCTGGGGCCTGATGTACGACAACGACGCCGACGTCGTCGTGGCCGGCCACGATCATCTCTACGAACGCTTCGGCAAGCAGGACGTCGACGGACGTTCCGATGCGCGCGGGCTGCGACAGTTCATCGCCGGCACGGGCGGCGCGCGGCTCTACGACTTCCACCGTGTCAGTGCCAACTCGCAGGCTCGCGTCAAGGCGCACGGCGTGCTGCGCCTGACCCTCGCCCCGACCGGCTACCAGTGGGCGTTTGTCGATGCCACCGGCGCGACTGCCGACTCGGGCTCCGACAGCTGCCATTGAAAGCCAAACGCTCCACCATCCAGCAGATGATCGAGCGGCGCGATCGCACGCGCGGCTTGCTCATCGCCTTTGAAGGCCCCGACGGCTCGGGCAAGACGACGCAGCGCAAGCTGCTGCGCACCTGGCTGCAGAGCCGCGGCCAGACCGTCGTCTCGACGCGGTGGGCGTCGTCGCCGCTGGTCAAGCCGCTCATCCGCGTCCGCAAGAAGATCCGCGCGCTGTCGCCGCTCGAATACTCGCTGCTCCACGCGATCGATTTCCGCCACCGCGTCGAGACCGAGATCCTGCCGGCGCTCTGGGCTGGCAAGACGGTGCTCGCCGATCGCTACCTGTTCGCCGCGCTCGCGAGCGACGCCGCGCGCGGCCTCGAGCTCGATTGGCTCCTCGAGAGCTACGCGCCGCTGCTGTGGCCGGATCTCGTCCTCTACTTCTCGATGCCGGCGCAGGTCTCGAGTCGCCGGGTCGCGGCCACCCGCAAGGTGCGCTTCTACGAGTCGGGGCAGGACGTCACCGGCATCGACGATCCGCTCACGAGCTATCGCCGTTTCGTCGACCGCGTGATTCAGCGAGTACGACAACCTCTCGACCATCTTCAAGTTCGTCACCGTCAACGCCGAAGAGGCGGTGTACCGCCAGCACCAGCACGTGCGGAAGATGGTCGAGGGCGCCAAACGGCGGCCGTGGATGGAATTCAGCGGCGAAGCCATCACCGAATGGCTGCGCCACGATCCCACGCGCCTTCCTGGAGGGCAAGCGTGGCTGAGGCGCGCGCGGGACGGCTGATCGCCGTCGAAGGCGCGGTCGGCCGCGACGTCTCGGAAGCGGCGACCGACGCTGTACGACTTCCTCACCGAACGGCGGGTCAGCTCCGGCGTCAGCCGCTGGGATGCGTCGGGGCTCTTCACCGATGTCGCCTCCGCGCCGGTCGCCCAGCGCGACCTCTCGCCGCGCACGCTGCTGCTGCTCTACGCCGCGGATCTCGCCTTTCGCCTTCGCTGGGAGATCGTGCCGGCGCTCGAGCAGGGTCTCGTCATCGTCGCCGCGCCCTACGTGACGACGGCCGTCACCTTCGGTCGCGCCACCGGCTTGTCGTCGGATTGGTTGAAGACGTTGTTCCGCTTCGCGCCGCATCCGGCGCGCATCCTGATCCTGCGCGATCGCAAACCGCAGCGCGCCTGGAAGCGGAAGCCCGATCGCGGCTTTGCCGAAAGCTGCACGGCGCTCCTCGAAGAAACGCCGGAGCGGTTCGCGCGGCGCAAGGCGCGCGCATCGATGGTCGAAGCCCTGGCGACCGCTGCAGAGAAAGACGGCGGGCTGACGCGCACCCGCGATCTCCGTCGCATCGCCGGCGAGATAGCAAAGAAGAAGTAACGTGAGTTCAGTTACAGTTCGGATGATCGCTGAAGCGAGCTGAGCCCTTGAACTGTCAACTGAACTGAAGCTGACAGCGGCGCGGCGAGCGCGCCGCTATGCCGCGCGATCGCCGGGCAGTAGCGAAATTGACTGCCCCGCCCGCGCGCTGAGCTCCTGATAGAACAGGTTGAGCGCTTTCAGGGCTTCCGGATCCGCCGTCAGGATCGAGACCTCGCGGCGAAAATCCAGGCTGAGCGCCGACATCGCCATGCTGCCCAGGACCGCCTGCGATTCGTCGATGATGATCAGCTTGCCGTGCGGCACGAGCGGCCCGGTCGGCTGACGGCCCACCACCGACACGATGATGCCCTTGTCCCGGCGTTCGCGCAGCTGCGCGACGAGATCGGGATCCGACAGTTTGTGATCGAGGATGCGGATGCTGTGGCGCGCGCCGGTGAAGAGCGCGCGCATCCGCGCCCGGGCGCCTTCGGGGCCGACGATCAGCCGCGAGCTGATGCGATGCCGCGGCAGCACCCGCTCACCGGCCGCATCCAGCGCGAAGAGCGTCAGCAGCGACCGCACCACGGCGCGCTCTTGCGTCGTGAGCACGACGTCGAGCGTCCGGGTGAAGCATTTCTTGGTCGGGTTGAGCGTGGCGACGAGCGCGGTCTTGCCGTCGGCGACGAGGTACTTCGCGTGGTACTTGACCACCGGGATCGCCGTAGCGATGCACCACCGCCCCCATCGCCTCGAGCGCCTCCCACAGCTTGCGCAGGCGCTTCTTGCCGCCCTTGGCGCGCGCGGTGAGGATGGCTTCGACCTTCACGCCGCGTTCGAGCGCCGCGGCCAGCGCGTCGAGCACCGTGAAATCGTTGCAGCGGAAAAGCGAGAGGACGAGACGTTCGCGGGCGCCGCCGATCATCTCCAGCATCGCCTGCCGCCGTGCGGCGGGCTCGATGAAGACGCGGTCGCCACCGGCCCCGTCAGCTGCGTTTGGGCGGCGACCAGGAGACATTCTTGATTCCGGCTTTTCCACCATCGATCAACTGGTTGCTCAATTCCTCCAGCGAATCGGTCGGGGCCAGCGTCGTCAGGTAGCGGGCGGTCGCATCGTCGCCCTGCGACACTTCACGCGGCTCGAACCCCACGTGGTTGACGGCAAAGACCTTCTGAATGTGGTCGACCGGGATCTCGCGGCCCTTGGCCTCGATGTCGACGATCATCTGCCGCGGCCGCGCCGACGAGAACGCGTTGAGGAGCGGGAACATCCCGCACAGGAAGACGGTGCCGAGGCCCGCCACGGCGAACCCGCCCAGCCCGGCGGCCATCCCGAGCCCCATCAGGATGAAGAGCACGGTGATGTCGCGCGCGTCCTCGACCGGCGTGCGGAAGCGGATGATGCTTGCCGCGCCGGCGATGCCGAAGGCCCGGGCGATCGAGCTGCCGATGATGAACATCATCAACGCCCCGGCGACGCACAGCAGCACCTGCGCCTGCTCGAGCGTCGGATTGGCCGTGCGATCCGACTTGTAGTAGCGCTGCACGGCCGTCACGATCAGGCCGATGATCGCGGCGACCACCAGCTTGGCCAGCTCGAAGAACGGCGACGGTTGCCTGACCGGCGCTGGCGCTGCGCGCGCCGCGCCTGGCGGAAACGGCGTCTGGCCCGGCGCGGCCTCGGTGAGCCCCGACAACGGGAACCAGCGCTCCGACATGCACGAGCAGCACGCCGACCACGACAACCGCGACCGCGGTGAGCACGCCCAGCCAGGGGAACGGCGTGGCGCGGGCGACCCTGATCGAGTCGTTGATGGTGAAGACCTGTTCGAGCAGCGAGAGCCGCAGGACCTCGCGGACCTTCTCGTTCGGGCTGACGAGAATGAACTGCCGCGACAGCCGTTCGGACGAGGTGTGCCCGCGGACGAGGGCGCGAACCCCGGCGCTGTCGATCGCGGGCACTTTGCGCATGTCGACGACCACGCGCTGCACGCCCAGCTTCAGGCTGGTCTGGATTTCCTTTTCGAGCTGTTCGGCGGGGCCGCCCGCGACCAGGCGCTCCTGAGGGGAGAGCACCAGCTCCCTGGCTTCGGCGCGTTGCTGAAACAAATTTGCCATCCGTCGCAGGGATGATAGCAAACGCGCGCGCCCTGCGCCGGCTGACCTGAATCTCCCGGCGGACGGCTGCTTGCGCCGCGACCGGGGTCCGGGCCACCATACCCAGATGCTTCAGGCACGTTCGCTCCCGATTGGTCTCGCCGTTGTCCTCACCGGTCTGATTCTTGGCCGCGGCGGCCGTCGGCGCCCAGCAGCCGCCTGCGGCGGCAGCGCGCCCGGCACCGCCCGATGTCGCCGCACCGCCCGCGGATGCCGCGAAAACCGCCTCGGGTCTGGCGTCGAAGGTCCTCGAGAACGGCAAAGGCGACAAGAAGCCCGGGAGCCAGGACATGGTGACCGTGCACTACACGGGCTGGACGACCGACGGAAAGATGTTCGACAGCTCGTATTCGCGCGGCAAGCCGAGCACGTTTGGCGTCGACCAGGTCATCAAGGGCTGGAGCGAAGGCGTGCAGTTGATGGTCGTCGGCGAGAAGCGGCGGCTCTGGATCCCGCAGGAACTCGCCTATCGCGGCCAGCCGGGACGACCGGCCGGCATGCTCGTCTTCGACATCGAGCTTGATCGAGATTGCCGCCGAATCCGACGGTCGCCCCGGCCGACGTCGCCGGGCCGCCGGCGGACGCGCGAAAATCGCCGTCCGGGCTGGCCTACAAGGTCCTGAAGCCGGGCACCGGGAAGGAGCACCCGACCAAGACCAGCCGGGTGACCGTCCACTACACAGGGTGGACCACGGACGGCAAGATGTTCGACAGCTCGGTCGCGCGCGGGACACCGGCCACGTTCGGTCTCGACGAAGTCATTGCCGGGTGGACCGAAGGCGTGCAGCTGATGGTGGTCGGAGAACGGGCGCGCTTCTGGATTCCGCAGCGGCTCGCCTACGAAGGCAAATCCGGTGCGCCGAGCGGCATGCTCGTCTTCGACATCGAGTTGCTCGCGATCAGGGACTGACGCGGTCCCGCGCCCACCAACGCGTCTGACAGAGAGAGGGAACGGCCATGCGCAGCTTCGCTACACGGTCGGCGGGTGACACGTGGCCTCGTCCTCGCTGCTCGCACTGGCCCTCGCCGTCGGGCTCGCTCGCTGGCTTTCCCGCGGTGGAAGCCGAGGGCACGATCACGCTCGGCAGCAGCTATGCCGAGTGGCGGCGCGCCGGAGAGCTGATCGTCGACGGACAGCGGGTGCGCGCCGGCTCGCGCACGAAGTGGAGCGGGTCTTACAAGTCGCTCGAGTCGATCCCGCTCGGGCACGAAGTCCGCGTCACCGGCCTGCGCCAGCCCGATGGCGCGATCCTCGCCAGCGAAATCGACGTCCGCGAAAACGGCACGGCACTGTTCGAGACGCGACGTTCAGAAGGGCACGACCGAGCTCGAAGGCCTCTGGGTTCGCAATGGCCTGGCGTTCGAGGGCGACAGCCGCGGCCGGAAAGTCGTGCTCGGCGAGGTCCGGAGGCAGGGGCACGAGGTCGATCGCGTCCGAAGCATCGTCCGCCGTCTCGCGCCACCCTACCTCGATCAATCGAAGTTGCGCGTCTACGTGATCGACAACAAGGAGTGGAATGCGCTGGCGATGGGCAACGGCGCCATCTGGATCTTCCGCGGCATCATGGACGAGATGAGCGACAACGAGCTCGCCATCGTCATCGGCCACGAGTTGGCGCACTACACGCACGAGCATTCGCGGCGGCAGATGCGCGCGCGGTCTCGGGTCGCAGATCGCGAGCCTCGCCGCGATCCTCGCCGCCTCGGCGATCGACAGCAATGCGATCAGGTTGGCCACGCAACTCGGCGCATCGCTGGGCTTCACCGCGTACATCAACGGCTACGGCCGCGACCTCGAGGATCAGGCCGATCGCGTCGGCCTGCGCTACGCCCACGAGGGCGGCTTCGATGTCTCCGGCGCCCCCCGCGTCTGGCAGCGCTTCCTGGAGAAGTACGGCGAGGCCGATCGCGTCACGACCTTCTTCTTCTCCGATCACTCGCAGGCCAGCTGCAAGGCGCAAGAATCTCGAAGCCGAGTTCGCCAACAACTACGCCGCCCGGTAGCCGACGGCGATGGCCGCAGCTCGCACAAGTGGCGATCGATCGGGGCGACGTCGGCGTGCGCATCGATCGCGTACTGCTCCGCCACCTGAATCACATCCCCGGCGTCACGCGGAACCGGATTCAGCGCCTCATCGACAGCGGCGCGGTGCTCGTGGACGGCCGACCCGTCACGCGCGCGGCGGCCCGACTCGGCGCGGGCGCCCGCGTCACCGTCGCACTACCGGATCGACGGCCGCGGCACGCTCCGGCCGCGCAGGCGCTGCCCCTGGACATCCGGTACGAGGACGACTCGCTGGCGATTGTCAGCAAACCCGCCGGTCAGGTGTCGCATCCGGCGTTTCGCAACTCGTCGGGGACGTTGCTGAACGCGCTGCTCGGCTACGCCGATGGGCGTGGACACCGTCGCTCGTCAGCCGTCTCGACAAAGGCACGTCGGGGCTGGTGCTCGTCGCCAAGTCACGCGACATCCACACCGCGCTGCAGCGGCTCGGCGATCAGAACCGAATCGACAAGGACTATCTCGCGATCGTGCTCGGGAAGCCGCCGGCGCGCGGCACGATCGATCTCGCGCTCGATCGCGACCCGTGGGACGCGCGGCGCGTGACGGTGCGCGATCGCGGCGGCATGCCGAGCGTGACCCGATTCGAGCGGCTGCGGACGACCGTCGTCGGACCGGAACGGCAGATCTCGCTCGTGCGATGCCGGCTCATTACCGGACGTACCCACCAGATTCGCGTGCATCTGGCGGCCAAAGGCTGGCCCATCATCGGCGACCCTGTCTATGGCACGGCACGGCGCGGATCGCTCGCGCTTGCGCTGCCCGCGGCGATGGCGATCGATCGCCCGGCGCTACACGCGTGGCGGTTGGCGTTTCCTCACCCGGTCGACGGGTCGCAAGTGGACGTGACCGCCGACGCGCCGCCCGACATGCAGAAGCTCCTGACCGTCGCGGCGACGGCAGGCTAGCCTGCAGGCTTCTCGACGCGCGCCAGATCGAACAGGACGGTTGCGAGCGCCGAGTAGTCGAGATGATCCTTCTGCTGCGCGAGCAGTGCCGACAGCAGCTGCTGCACCACGGCGGTCACCGGCGCCGGTGTGCGCGCCTCGCTGAGCGCGTCGAGCACGATCCCGAGATCCTTGCGATAGAGTCGCGCGGGAAACCCCGGCTTGAAGTTGTCTTTCAGCAGCCGCTCGCCGTGCACCTCCAACACCCGGCTCGCCGCAAACCCGCCGAGGAGGGCCGTCCGCACTTTCGACGGGTCCACGCCGGTCTTGTAGGCGAGCGCAAAGGCCTCGCCAACCGCGGCGAGCGTCCCGCCAATCACGAGTTGATTGCAGGCCTTGCAGATCTGGCCGGCGCCGGAGTCGCCGATGTGAATGATCCGCTCGGGATTGCCCATCGCCTCGAGAACGGGACGGACACGCGCAAGCGCCGCCGCGATCGCCGCCGACCATGATCGAGAGCGTGCCGTCGATGGCGCCGATCTCGCCGCCACTCACCGGCGCGTCGAGCATCGCCGCGCCCCGCTCGCGGGCCGTTGCCCGGCAAGACGCCGCGCCGTGCCCGGTGCGATCGTGCTCATGTCGATGATGACGCTGTCCGGCTGGAGCGCGCTGAAGACGCCGGACTCTCCTTCGAGGACCTGCGCGACGTCGGGTCCGTCCGGCAGCATCGTGATGATGGTCCGCGCCTGGCGGGCGACGTCGGCGGGCGATGACGCCCTCGTCGCGCCGGCGCCGACGATCTCGTCCACCGGCCCCTGACTCCGGCTGAATACGACGAGAGGGATCTGCTTCTTGAGAAGATTGCGCGCCATGGGCCGGCCCATGACGCCGAGTCCGATGAACCCGACGGTCTCTGCCATGGGCCGACCTTAACACGGCGCCGCGGCCGTGGTGCTACCGCCTGCGGCCGGTCTTGCGCGACGCGCCGCGCGGACTCTTGGCGGCACGCGCCTTCGACGTCGACTTTGCCGCCCTCGAGCGTGCGCTGACGCTGCGTTTCGCGCCGCGCGTCTTCGCGGCCGCAGTTCTTCGCGGCGTCGGTGGCCCGCGCCGTCGATTTCGCGGACGCGCGGGCTGCGGTCTTGCGGCGCGCTTGGCGGTGGTCTTGGCAGCAGCCGCGCGCTTTCGACCGGCACGCGCGCGCTTGGCTGGCGCCGCGGGGCGTCGCCTCACGCGGCTCGAGCCGCGTCACCGCGCGGTTCTGGAGTCGCCTCCGCCGCCGCATCATCCGCTGCGCCCGGCGCCTCCGACTGGCTCGCTCGCAGCGCGCGGCCGCGGGATTCGCGGTCTCCGGGTGAAGCATCCATGGCGGCATCGGCTTCATCTTGCCGGAGCGGCCCATGCCGCTGCTGCGTTGCTTGGTGCGCTCCCGCGCCAAATCGTCGGGAGAAAGACGGCCGGCCGTTGTGTAGTGGTCCGGGTTGACCTTGTTCTGTCGGCTCATGAGTCACCTCGCGGACGCGGTTCAAACGCGGAAACGGAGTCGCGCGGCAACCCCGCCGAGCGGCTTCAGCAGTTCGGGGTCCTCAATCATCCGCACGCTCGCGGCCGTCTGTTGCGCCCTCGTCACCAGCTCGTCGGACAGATGAATCTGCGTCGGTCGCCGAATCGACGGTGGCCGTCGTCTCGACGACGACTGGCGCAGGCGCCGCATCGTCTGGCAGCGTCTGGACCGATTTCAGCTCCTGGGGCGACGCCGTGATGAGGAGCTCGTCCACCTGTCCGAGCTCGAGCGCCCGCAGCGTCGCTTCCGGACCCGGCGACACCCAGGCCGCCGCTGTGCCACGCATCGACGACCTCGCGGACGCGCTCGGCATCGGTCGCGGCATCCTTCTGCCGAAGCGCTTCGAGCGTGGCCTCGACGATGGCGTCCTCGCCGGCGTGTCGATCGAGCTTCAGGACGTCGACCAGCCGCTCGACGAGATGCTTGGGCATCGCGTCCCTCAGCAGCGAGACGACGACGTCGTCGCCGGCGACGATGATGTGCTGGATGTTGTCGCGGCGCACGATGCCGTCGAGCGTCTCGACGACTTCCTTGATGTGCTGTTGATGAAGGTTCTCGGCGCGCCGCTGATAGCGGGCCTGCGACCAGCCGCCCATCGAGCTGCGGCGGGTCTTGGTGCCGGTCACCTCGGTCTGCAGCTCGAGCGGCACCGAGGCCAAACACGAGAATCCGGGCACTGTTGGTGTCGACCAGCACCGAGGCGTAGCGCGGGTATTGATCGACCAGGCGGACCAGCGGATAGATGTGCGGCACCGCGCCGATGAAGAACCAGTGATCGTCGAACGGCACGTCGAGCTGGATCGCCTCGAAGAACTCACCGGCGCCCGACGCCGAAAAGATCGCCAGCCCGTTCGCCGCGCGATGGAGGTCGTCGGCCAGGTACTGCGGTGATGCGTTCGACGTCGCGCTCGAGACTGGCGCGTTCCGCGGACGACGGATCGAACGCCTCGAGATGCTCGGCGAATGCCTTGCGTAGAAAGGCGTCGTAGTTGTCACGGCCGTGCTGGTCGGCCGCCAGGTTCAAGTAGAGACTGACCACCGGAACCTCTTGTGGTTCGTAAGCGGCCAGCTTTTCCAGATGATTACCTACACGTGCGTCAAGGGATGGGCTGGTCTTGGCCATGCCCGCGAAGGTTGCAAGCGCTATTCCTGGTGGCAGCGCGCTCTGCCGGGAAATCGGCGGCCGTCAGTAGAGGACCGCGGTTTCCCCCTTCTGTTTGATGAGCTGAGCGAAGTGGTCGACGATGAGCTGGCGGCGAGCGAGCAGGGCCTTGAGTCTCGGGGCCGGTCAGATAGTTCTTCACCGCGGCGCGGACTTCGTCTGGCGTCAACGTCTGCAGGCGTTCGTAGAGTTTCCGGTCGCACCGCTGGAGAAAGCGAGGGATCGCGCAGCTCTGGCTGAATCCGGAACGCTCGGGTGAAGTCGAGCATGATCACCCGCCAGTCCTTCGTGTAGACGACGTTCCCCTTGTTGCGATCGACGTCGCGGACGAGCTCGGCGAAGACAAACATGTTCTGGCGCTCGCTGGACGAACGCCATCGCGTTGGTCGGCTGCGCGTTCGAGGTTTCGCGCTGCGCCTCGTCCATCAGCACGTCGTCGACCCACCAGGTGAGCGACCCGACCTGGCCGCGGTAGCGGCGCTCGACGGTCGCCGGCATCATGTGATCGAGATTGAGGAGCCGCGCGATCTCGTAGGCGGCGATGTTGTACATGTACGAGTCGGCGAAATGGACTTCGCCGGCCCGCTTACGGCCCTGCCGGATGTCCTCGGCGCGTGGCCCGCATTTCGATCGTCTGGAAACCCGGCGTCGTGGGTCAGCGTGCCGTCGGTGAGCGTGAGCCGCAGCGATCCGGTCACGCCCTTCCCGATTGGCCGCGAGCCGGTGATGCGGGCATTGGCCAGGAACTCGCGCTGTTGCTCGGCGGTGAGCGCCGGGGCGCTCGACTGAGCAAACGCGGCAACCGCCGGGGCGAGAACGAGAACGCCGACGAGGGCAACGGTCCGGGTAGCGGTGCGCACGGGCGCATTATGCCGCGAATCAGGGCGTCAGCGACCGCGGCCTCAGACCGACGCGGGCTGGCCGGTCGGCAGCACCTGAATGGAGATGGCAGCCGTCGTGCGCACCAGGTACTGCCGGTGGTGGAAGATCCGGTCGTACGGCAGCGACACGATGCTCGTTGCCTCGCCCGTCGCGTCGGGATGCACGGTGAGGGCGACGGGCGTGTCCGTGGCGCCGCGCATCAATTGCGCGGCCTCGGCGGCGGTGACGAAGCCCACGAGCGCCACCGCACCGCTCGCGAGGTGGTGAACCTCGAAGTTGCGCGCGCGCCGGGCCGAAAAGAGCGGCGAGGCCAGCGCCGGCGAGCCGGTGAAGCCATACACGCCGCGCGGCAGCGCCTGTGCCGCCGTTCCTTCTTCGCTCGACTCGACCAGGCGCACGCCGTGCTCGCGCCTCAAGGCCTCGCGCGCTGCTTCGCCAGTCATTTCTGCCATCATAGTTTCGTCCAGCCGTTCCTGGGCACGCTACTCCGCCGCCATGAACGGATACGTGAAGTCGAGGGGCGGCGAGAACGTTTCCTTGATGCTGCGCGTCGACACCCAGCGCAGCAGGTTCATCTTCGAACCGGCCTTGTCGTTCGTGCCCGACGCGCGGCCGCCGCCGAACGGCTGCTGACCCACGACCGCACCCGTCGGCTTGTCGTTGATGTAGAAATTGCCCGCGGCATGGCGGAGCGCCTTCGACGCTTCGACGACGGCGCGGCGATCGTTGGCGAAGATCGAGCCGGTGAGTGCGTACGGGGAGGTTTCGTCCACGATCTTCAGGGTGCGCGCCCAGTCCGCGTCGTTGTAGACGTAGGTGCTCAGCACCGGCCCGAAGATCTCTTCGCACATCAGCCGGTAGTCGGGGCGCCGCGCCTGCACGATCGTCGGTTCGATGAAGTAGCCCTTCTTCTTGTCGTAGCCGCCGCCGGCCACGATCGTCGCCTTCTTCTTCGCATCGTCGACATAGCCGGCGATCTTGTCGAACGCCTTTTCGTCGATGACCGCGCCCATGAAGTTTCGGAAGTCGCGCACATCGCCCATCTTGATCTCGGCGATCATGCCGAGCATGCGCTCCTTGACGGTGGGCCAGAGCGACTTCGGGAGATAGGCGCGGCTCGCCGCCGAGCACTTCTGTCCCTGGTATTCGAACGCACCGCGCACGAGGGCGACGGCGACGGCCTGCGGATCGGCCGACGGATGGACCATCACGAAGTCCTTGCCGCCGGTCTCGCCGACGAGACGCGGATAGGAGCGGTACTTGCCGAGGTTCTGCCCGACCTTGCTCCAGATGCTGTTGAAGACGCTGGTCGATCCGGTGAAGTGCACGCCGGCGAAATCGGGATGATCGAGCAGGAGGTTCGACACCTCGGCGGCGTCGCCGGGCACGAAGTTGATGACGCCCGGCGGGAGCCCGGCCGCCTCGAACATCTTCATGATGTAGTGCGCGCTCAACATCGCGCTCGAGGCCGGCTTCCACACGACGGTGCAGCCCATGAGCGCGGGCGCGCTCGGCAGGTTGCCGCCGATGGCGGTGAAGTTGAACGGCGTGACGGCGTAGACGAAGCCTTCGAGGCCGCGGTAGTCGGACTGATTCCAGATCGCGTGGTTGCTCGCCGGCTGCTCGTGGTAGAGCTCCTGCGCGAAGCCGACGTTGAAGCGCCAGAAGTCGATCAGCTCGCTGGCCGCATCGATCTCCGCCTGGTACACCGTCTTCGACTGGCCGAGCATCGTCGCGGCATTGAGCGTCATGCGCCAGGTCGTGGTGAGCAGCTCGGCGGCACGAAGGAACACCGCCGCGCGATCCTCCCAGCGCCAGTTCGCCCAGTCGCGTCGGGCCGCGGCAGCCGCACGGATCGCCAGCCGCACTTCCTTGGCGCCAGCCTTGTGGTAGTCGGCCAGCACATGCGCATGCTTGTGCGGCATCACCGCCTGCCCGGTCTTGCCGGTCCGCACTTCCTGTCCGCCGATCACCAGCGGAATATCGATGCGCTCGCCGGCCATCGCCGCCAGCCGCGCCTTGATGGCCGCGCGCTCGGGTGTTCCGGGTGCATAGGTGAAATTGGGATCGTTGGTCGGGGCAGGAACACGGCGGACACCGTCAAAAGACATGGTGTTCATTGTAGAACTAAGAACGAAGAACAAAGAACAAAGAACGGTACGACGGAACGGAGAACGACGGAACGACGGAACGGAACGGTGAACGCAGAACGCTGAACAAGGAACCGAACGACGGAACGTCGTCAACTTCAGAACGATTTTTTCAGGGATCGTGTCAGGCGGCGAAATCTGATCTGCACCGTCAGCGTTGGCAGAATCCGCATTCTAGGACCGCGCAGCGACGTGCAGAAGTTGCGACGTGATCGCGTGACGGCGCCAGCCAGAAAGCGCGGAAAGTAGAGCAGTTTCGACACGGCACGGCGTTTGGAGTTCAGCGCGGCATGCGAGAGCTCAAACCGATGCGCGATCAGGACATTTGAGTTCGGTTCTGCGGTCATTGCCGAGTTCCGGCGGACGCGACCAGCAGACGAGGCGGAGCAGATTCTCTGGTCTGAGCTGCTGAAGACTCAGAAATCGCTCGCCACCAACACCGCCGAGTCCGACGGTGCACAGAGCCGGAAGGACTTCGCGTTGAAGTTCCAGATCGGCCTCAAGGAAGCGCGCGAGTGCTTTCAGTTGTTGCGGTTGCTGGGTCGCATCTGTCCTGAGCGGCGAATGCAACTTGCGGCCCTGCTACGGCAATGCGACGAGATCATTGCGGTTCTGGTAGCCAGCTTGAAGACGACCCGGCGCCGCTCGAACGACTGATCTCTTCGCTGTTCGTTCCTGAGCGTTCGTTCCTGAGGGTTCATTCGTCCGCGTTCGCCTGAGTTCGTCCGCGTTCGTCTGCGTTCGTTCGTCTGAGCGCCCGACGCGCGTTCGTTCGGTTCCCACGTTCCCCGTTCTCGGTTCTTTGTTCCGTTCCGTCGTTCCTGGTTCTGTCGTTCCGCTGTTCCGTTCTTTGTTCTTTGTTCTTTGTTCTTTGTTCAACGTGAGGGGGCGAGGGCCGCTAGGCCCGAGCCCCCTCGATCTCGACTTTGATATGCCGCCACTTGCCCTGACGGAAGCGCAGGACGCTCAACACGCAGCGCGTGAAGTGGCCGAGGACGATCGCGAGCCAGATGTCGCGCGGGTTCCAGGCGGCGGGTGGTCTGGATGAACAGGCACATGCCGATCGGCACGGCGATCTGCGAGGCCAGGGTGATGAAGAGCGGGCTGCGGGTGTCGCCGGTGCCCTGCAGGCCGCCGGTGTAGACCAGCGCCATCGTGATGAAGCAGCCAGAGATGGCCAGGTACTGGAGCAGCTGCTCGCCGATCGTGGCGACGTTTGCCTCGGTCGCGCCGAACAGGCCGAGGAGCTGGTGCGGCAGGATGACGAACGCGAGGCCGACCGCGAACGCGACGCTCAGGCCGATGCGCGAGGCGGCGTGGACGCCCTGGATCGCGCGCTCGGGATGGCCGGCGCCGAGATTCTGCCCGGCAATCGTCGCCGCCGCGCCCATCAGCCCGACCGACGTCCACGTGATCATCGAGAACAGCTCGGTGTAGCCAATCGCATACGCGGCCTGTGCCGCGGCGCTGTGCTCGAGCGAGCCGATGAACCGCAGCAGGAGGACGCCAGCGACGTTCATCGCGATGCCCTGGACGCCGGTTGGCAGCCCGAAGCGGAACAGCGAGCGGATGATCGCCCAGTCGGGCCGCCAGTCCATCGATCGCGAGAACTGGATCGACGCAGTCGCCGCGGAAGAGGTGATAGAGCGCGTAAACGCTAACCGCGCCGGACGCGATCGCCGTGCCCATCGCCGAGCCCGCTGTGCCGAACGACGGAATCGGCCCGAAGCCGCGAATCAGGAGGACGTTGAGAATCACGTTCAGCACGGTCATCGTCAGACCGAGCCGGAGCGGCGTCCGCGCATCGCCGGCCGCGCTGAGCGCCGCCGACAGCATGAAGAAGAGCAGCATCCCGATGCTGAAGGTGAAGTTGATTCGCAGGAACGGCAGCGCCTGCGCTTTCACGTCGGGCGCGGCATTGACGAGATCGAGCAACCGCGGCGACGCGAAGTAGCCGATGCTCCCCATCACGACGAACATCCCGATCGCCGTCAGAAACGCCTGCTGCACGATCTTGTTGACGCGGTCCGAATCGCCCGCGCCGGCAAACCGCGACACGAGAATCGCCTGGCCTGTAAACAGCGAGGCCATGAAGACGATGACGACGAGGAAGATCTGCCAGCTGATGCCGATGGCGGCGTTGGCGGTATAGCCGAGCAGCTGGCCGACCAGAATGTGATCGATCACACCCTGCATCCCGGCGACGAAGTTCTGCACCATCGTCGGCCACGCGAGCTTCCAAACCGCGGGGCTGATGGGGCCTTCGACGAGGGAGCGATCGAAACCTGGGGACTTCTTCAGGGGCGCCGGCTCTGACATCTGGACGAAAGGATGGATTGTACTCCGCCCCGCTGGTCTCCTGTTCCTAGAAGAGCCAGATGCCGAATGCAGCGATCGCCATGAGGCCGAGCATGATCACCGGCCAGAGGATGGTCGCGACGACGAGCAGCAGGGCGACCACGAGGACGAACGCGATTGGTCCCAGCGGCCACACCAGCGCGGTCAGCAATCGCGCCGGCAGCGGATCGCGCATGACCGCGAGGCCAACCGCAACACCAGCAAGGTAGACGAGCAGAAACGGCACCTAAACGTCCAACTCCACGGCATCCTCCGCGCGGTCCATGATGAAGCGGAACCGCGCCGACGCGTCCTTCCCCATCAGCTCGTTGATGACCCGATCGGTCAGGAGCTGGTCCGACACCTCGACCCGCAGCAGTCGCCGCGTCCGCGGGTTCAGCGTCGTCTCCCACAGCACCTTCGGCATCATCTCGCCGAGGCCCTTGAACCGCGTGATCTCCGGCGTCGCCCGGCCGGCCTTGTTCTTCAGGATCTGCTCCTTCTGCGCTTCGTCCAGCGCCCAGAAGGTCTCCTTGCCGATGTCGATCCGGTAGAGCGGCGGCTGCGCCAGGTACACCTTGCCCGCCGCGATCAGCTGCGGCATGTGCCGGAAGATGAACGTCAGGAGCAGCGTCGCGATGTGATGGCCGTCGGAGTCGGCGTCGGCCAGCAGGATCACCTTGCCGTAGCGCAGCCTCGACTGATCGAAGTTCTTGCCGACGCCGCAGCCGAGCGCGGTCACGAGATCGGAGAGCTCCTTGTTCTCGAGCACCTTCCCGGTCGCCATGCCCTCGGTGTTCATGCACCTTGCCGCGGAGCGGCAGGATCGCCTGGCGCGCGCGATCGCGTCCCTGCTTCGCCGAGCCGCCGGCCGAGTCGCCCTCGACGATGAACAGCTCGCTCGTGATCGAGCCGGGATGGGTGCAGTCGGAGAGCTTGCCCGGCAGCGTGACGCGGCCCGATGTCGGCCCCTTGCGGATGACCTCCTGCTGCGCCGCGCGGCTCGCTTCGCGCGCGCGCGCGGCCAGGATGATCCGCGCGACGATCGCTTCGGCGATCGTCTGGTTGTGATTCAGCCAGTGCTCGAGCGCCGGCCGCACCATGCCGTCGACCGCCGACAGCAGCTCAGGATTGTTCAGGCGATCCTTGGTCTGGCCCTGGAACTGCGGCTCCTGGATGAACACCGACAGCACGCCGGTCATGCCCTCGCGAATGTCCTCGGCCGTCAGCGTCACGCCCTTCGGCGACAGGTTGTGCGTCTCGATGTAGTTGCGCACCGCCTTGCCCAGACCGGCGCGCAGGCCGTTCTCGTGCGTGCCGCCCGAGCCGGTCGGAATGCCGTTGACGTAGCTGCGGACGTGCTCGTCGGTCGCTTCGGTCCACTGCAGCACGAGATCCGGCGCGCAGCCCGTTCTCCTTGAGCAGCATGAACGGCGCCTCGTGCATCGGCTTGCTGCCGCGATCGGTGACGATCTTCTTCAGGTAAGCGACGATGCCTTCGTCGTGCTGGAACACGACCTTCGTCCCGAAGTCTCGTCGTCGAACAGCACCTTCACGCCGCGATGGAGGTAGCTCGCAATCTCGAGCCGCTCGCGGATGATCGCGGCGTCGAACTCGATCTTCGGAAAGATCGTCGGGTCGGGATGGAAGTAGACGGTCGTCCCGGTGCCGCGCGCCGCGCCGAGCTTCTTCAAGCCGGTGACCGGCTTGCCCTGCTTGAACTGCATCTCGAACTGCTGGCCGTCGCGCTTGACGGTCGCCACCAGCTCGCGTGACAGCGCATTGACGACGCTCGCGCCGACGCCGTGGAGTCCGCCCGCTGTCTTGTAGTTGCCGGCTTCGAACTTGCCGCCGGCATGGAGGACGGTGAAGATCACCTCGAGCGCGGTCTTCTTCGTCTTCGGATGCACATCCACCGGGATGCCCCGGCCGTCGTCTTCGACAGGTCACCGACGAGCCGTCCTTGTGCAGCGTGACGCGGATGTTCGAGGCATGCCCGTTCATCGCCTCGTCGATGGCGTTGTCGAGCACTTCCCAGACCAGATGATGCAGCCCCGGCGAGCCGACGCCGCCGATGTACATGCCCGGGCGCTTGCGTACCGGCTCGAGTCCTTCGAGGACGGTGATGTCTTTTGCGGTGTATGAGGACACTGGTGGTGATTATAGAAGGCCGCTAGGCTTCCGCCCTTCGCCCAGGCTACGGCGTGACGAAGCGCTACGTCGCTCCGGGAGGGGGTGAGCCGTTTCGTTCGTCGATGACGCCATGTGATCTATAGGTGTCTCTGCTCGGACGAGACCGCATCATGGCGACCCGTCATTCGACCGAAGCGAGCGACAAACTCCGCCCTCCTTCGGTTGGCATTGGCGGCGGTGATCCTGGCCAGCCTGGCCAGCCTGTCCCTTTCCGGGCAACGCGCCCGCGCGACCGCAGCGGGGCGCCTGGCGCTGACTTCCGACATTTCCCCGGCGGGAAGTCCGTGCCCGGGCTCGACGTCCGCACCCGATCGGTGGCCGGACCGCTGGCAGCCGAGGCCAATCGCGAGCTCCCGCCTGGCGTCCGAGTGCAGCCGGGCGCGCGACCTGTGGTGAGCGTGGTCGGCGCCAATCAGCTCTATCGATTTGCGCTCGAATACGAGGGCGTGCCGCTCGCGGCGGGACCGACTACGTCGCCGTGCTGCACTCCACAGGTCGTGTGCTGGCAAGCCGCGCGCGCAACCTGCCCGAAACCGTTGACGGTACGCAACCGACCACCGATGCGGCGACCGCTTCGTCAATCGCAGCCGCCGATGCCCGACAGACGTTCGGCCTCGCGGGGACGCTGACCGTTGCCAGTCCGCGGCTCGAGATCTGGGTCGACTCGCAGGGCATTGGGCCGCCTGAACTGGAGCGCTCGTCGTTCGCGACGCGGCACCCCAGTGCCAAGATCGATTGCCTATCGCGTCGCAGCCGAGGGCAGCCCCGACGTGCTCGCCGCTCGCGAGCGCCGATACGAGGGCATCGTGCACGCCCAAGCCAACGTCTGGCAGACGTCGCCGCTGCTGGCGCCGGTTTCCGTCGCGCTTCCGCATCTCGGCTTGATCGGCGACATCGTCACCGACAGCAACGGCGACGCGACGGTTGAGACCGGACTGACCGTCGGCGGCCGGCTGCGCGGCCCGCTCGCGGTCGTCTCCAACCTGGCGGGGTCGCCGCTGACAACGTCCATCGAGACCACAGGCGGAGCCGACGTCCTCGATTACGGTGTCACCGCCGAGTTCGAGGTGGCGCAGACCACTGCGTTCTACTGGGCGACGCGAGCCAACAGCTGGGCAAGGGACTCGTGCCGTCACTGAATGGCGCGGCCACGGCCCTCGATGGCATGCAGGTGTTCGTGAACGCGGCGGGACTCGACTGCAATGCGTTCTCGGATGGCAGGTCGATCACAACCGGTCGCGCCGGCGGTCCCTGCGCCAACACGGCGACACCGACGATCGTCGTCCACGAATTCGGCCACGTCCTCCACTTCGCATTCGCGCAGGACGTCTTCGACGCCGCTTTCTCTCGAAGGCTTCGGCGACGCCGTATCGGCCTTTGTCACTGGCGACACGTGCATAGGCCGTGATGCCTTCGGCAGCGGCTTCTGCTTTCGTGACGCGACCGCCGTGACTCTCTTTCCATCCTCCGTTCCGGACGCTCACGCGCCCAGGGTGAGCCCTATGCCCAATTTGCGTGGGCACTCGGCCTCGACCTCGGCATCGACACCGCCGCTTCGTTGATCCTTGGCGCGGCCGCAGCGGCGCCGAACGACATCGCCGATGCCGTTCACCTGAGCTTCGTGTCGATGATGACGACTGGGACGCTCGGACGTGCTCGCCGAATCAACGGGCACTCGAGCAGGCCGCCGACAGCCGGACACTGCCGCGACCGCCGGACTGCGGCGACGTGGCCGACGACCTCATAAGCGTAGGTGACGCCGCTGAGCCCGGCCAGCAGCACCAAGCCGACGTTCGAGGGGCAACTGCACCGAACGTCGCCGTTGGGCTCTTCACGACGGCGGGTTGTACCGGTAACGCTGTGAAACTGGGCACCGCCGACGCCTCTGGTGCGTTTGCGATTGCCATCACCGTCAAGAACAAGGCACGACCACCGTGTACGCGAAGGCGCTGCCGACCGACGGGCGGATTGGCGCCTGCTCCAACGGGATCCGTACGTGCATCGGCCGCCGAGCAAGAAGCCAACCTGATCACCGTCACCGCGATCGGCGACGTGTCGTCGAGAAGGACGAGACCGCCTATGATCGGCGGGCGTGACGCCCATCCGCAGCATCCACGCCTCGGCGCCGATTCGGATCTGCGATAACGGCGGCTGGACCGACACGTGGGTCGCGCGGCGCGGGAAGGTCTTCAACATCGCGGTCCGTCCGCTCGTTCACGTTCGCATCGACGTCTTCGCGTCCGCCACGCGCGAGGCGCGCGTCGTCATCGACGCGCGCGACTTCAAGAGCCGCTATGCGCTCGAGCCTGGACGCGGACGGTTGGGGTCCGCATCCTCTCCTCGAGGCCGCGGTACGGCGATACCGTCCGCCAACGGCGGTGGACGTTGAGATTACCCTCCACTCGGATGCGCCGGCCGGAGCATCAACCGGGACGTCGGCGGCCGTCGTCGTGGCCATGCTCGGCGCGCTGGACCGGTTGAGCGACGGCTCCCGTTCGGTCGCCGAGATCGCCAGGCACGCGCACGCCGTCGAGACCGAGGATCTCGGCCAGCAAAGCGGCGTCGCAGGATCAGATTGCCTCGGTGATGGGCGGCATCAATTTCATCGAGATCGTCGACTACCCGCACGCCGTGGTGACGCCGATCGCCGTTGCCGACCGGGTCATCGGCGAGCTGCAGCGACGACTGTCGCTCATCTTCCTTGGCCGGCCACACAGTTCCTCCGCCGTCCACGAAGCTGTCGTCTTCGACCTCGAGCGCCGTGGCCCGGATTGCGCGCCGCTCGCGGCGCTCCGGCTCGCGGCCGAGCAGGCGCGCGACGCCGTGCTGGCGGGCGATCTCGACGGCCTCGGCAAGGCGATGCGCGACAACACCGCGGCCCAGGCCGATCTGCATCCTGGCCTGGTGTCGCTGCGAGGCCCGGCGAATCATCGACATCGCCCGGGCGCATGCCGCGGCCGGCTGGAAGGTCAACGGCGCTGGCGGCGAAGGCGGATTCGATCACGCTGCTCGGGGCCAGCAACAAGGACACGCGGGACGCGATGCTTCACGCGATCGCTGGCGAGAGCCCGGCGCTGCAGATCATCCCGATCGAAATCAGTCGCGCGGGCCTGCGCGTCTGGGAGGCCAACTCGGTCACACCCGCGAATTCGACCGATCGTGATGCGTGACCTGGCCGAGCCCGCCGGCGCTGCCCCACTCGCCGTTCTTGTAGATCCGGATGCCGACGCTGCGCGTCTCGGAGATGAGCGAGCCGTCGGCCGTGTAGCGCAGGTAGCCGCCGAGCGTGTGCGCCTTGTCGTGCGTGGCGTGAATCGTCACCGGCCGGGTCGGACGATCGCGGGTGTAGTCGTAGTCGCCGACCGCACCGCCGGCCAGCTCGATGAACTCCGCGAGGTTGGTCGTGATGACGCGACTGCGGCTCGCTTCGGTCACGGTCGAGACGCTCAGCCGGCTCTTCACGCCCTTGGTGCGCCAGCCGTCGGTGGGGCGGCCTTCGCGGGCGTCGCGCGACCGTTCGCGCGGACCGTAGCCGAAGTTGACGCTGGCCACGCGCGTGCCGACCGGCAGCGGCCGCTCGTACGATCCGCGGCTCGTCGCCGGATCGTTCAGCGCCGGTTTCGTTGCGATAGCCGAACGCCGCGAGATAGTTCTGGTTGCCGCGGATGTCGGCGGCTTCGGCGTCAGGATAGGTCACGCCGAGAAAATCCACTTCGTGCACGATCGTCGATGCCAGCTGAATTCCCCAGCGGCCGTCGTTGTTCGTGACCGAATACATGCCGTCGCAGGCGAGCAGCTTGTAGCCCTCCGGCGTGTAGCGCGTGAACGACAGCGAGAACGCCGCGCCGACCGGGCAATACAGGTGGACGTTCATGCTCTCGAGCAGATCGTACGAACCGGTCTTGATCTTCGTCTTGCCTTTTCCGCTGCGCGTTCAGCGATCGGCGGTGGATTCGACAGGAAATCGCCGGCGGTGGAGACGACGATCGGCTCGATGTCTTCGTAGATCGCGAACGGAAAGTGCAGCGTGCGGCTGATGCCGTTCAGGTCGCGCTGGCTGAGCGCGGTGAAGTACGCGGTGATCAGCCGGAACCCTTGCGAGACCGGCGCGGCAAAGCTGACCGGAAACCGCGAATCGAGCTGCGCGCCCTTGCGTAGCGTTGCCGGGACCGCGAACTCGGGTGGGCTCGGCGGGGCTTGGGCGGCGCCGCCTGCCTGAGTAGCCGCCGTCGACATCGTGGGAACGCCCAGCGCGCCAAGCATGCTGGCGGCACCCACCGAGTGGACGAATTGACGCCGACCGAATCGTTTAGCCATTGTGTGCTCCTGAGCTCGAGACGAGGTGGAGGACTTTAACCCAACTCAAGAAAACCCGGCGGCCGCCGCGAGCCTGCTCAGGACGTTCGGCCGCCGAGACGCGCGCCTACGTCCGCGCTGTGCTCGACAAACTCCGCCCGCAGCCACTCATGCGGTAGGCTCAGCATGATTGCGGTGCGATGATCCAGTCGGAGGAGTCATGACGCGGCTGCTGACCTTGACGTTGATCGTGATCGCGGCGACCAGGACCGGCGCGCAGCCGGCGGCCGCGTCCGACGTTCGACTGCGCGAAGGCGACCGGCGAAATCGAGACGCTCATCTGCAAGGACCCGGCGCTCATTGCCCTCGATCGAAAGCTCGCCGACGTCTTCGGCGCGGCCGTCAAGAAGCTGCCTCCTCGCGTCGCCGCCGAACAGCGCACGCTCCAGCGCGGCTGGATCACCAATCGCAACGAGTGTGTCGATGCCGATGACCTTCGCGCCTGTACCTGAGCGGACCTATCAGATGCGGATCGTCGAGCTGCAGATCGTGTCGAGCCAGGTGAAGGGGCGGCGAAGCCCGTCGATTTCGTCTGCGTCGGCGGCGAGGATCGGCCGCTGACGCTCACCTACTTCGAGACCGAACCGCGCAGCGCCCTCATCCAGTACGGCGGCGATCGGATCATCGCCTTCATCGCCCGCTCGGCGAGCGGGGCGCGTTACACGGGGGCCAACGTCGACTTCTCGGAGCACCAGGGGAAGGCCACGTTCACCTGGTATGGCTCGGCGCTCGCGTGTCAACCTGCGATGTAACCGGCGACCTGCCTGCGGCGCCGTGCCAGGAAGCTCACTTCGCCGCCCAGCCCGATCCCGAGCCGTAGGGCAGGTTGTGCATGACGGTTTCGATCCGCTGAATCTCGCCGCTGGCGATCTTGAACAGCTCGGCGAGGAGCAGCATGCGGCCCTCGCGCGGCGGCGTGGCCGCGGCATCGGCGGGAATGTCGAACACGACCATGCTCAACACCACGCCGCGTTCTTCGTCGACGACCGGATATCGACGCTCGGGCACGGCCTTGATGTGCGTGAGCCGATCGACGGCGGTCGCGCAGGCGCGAGGCGTCGGCTCGGCGCCGGGCCGGTTGGTCATGCGCACGCCGTTCTCGAAGCGGTTGCAGTCGACGGCCGAGGACACGAGTCGGCTATCGTGTTTCGCGATGCCTTCGAAGTAACCGTCGGCAATCGCGACCATGCGATCGCCCGGGGTTCGTTGACCGGGGTCAAGCGACTGCTGATAGACCGACGGCAGGGCCGCGAACGCGTCCGGCGAGAACAAGGCGTGGCTGCCCTTTCTCGCGACCACCGTTTCGATCTCGTGAATACGCCGCTCCTGAACCTTCAGCCGCGCCGACAACAGCATCGGTGCGCCGCCGTCGTTGAGAACGCTCCACAGCGCGACCTGCCCGTTCGCGGGATCGGCGAACACATCGCGGCGGGTCACGAGACTTCGTCGGGAGCTTCCAGAGCCCATCACCGATTGGCAAGCGAGTGCCGTTCTCGGTGAACGTCACGTTCGGGGCCAGCGGCAGCGTCGATGGATCGCGGGAACCAAGCGATTTCAGATACTGCTCGGCGACGCCGACGAGGCATGCGCGGTCGCATGTCGGCGCCAGCCCCGGGGGCCGGCGCTCGGGCGTCGTCGTGCTCAACGTGATGGTCACGCGCCGGCGCCCCGGATCGTTGACGCCGTCGGGCGCGTCAGGCCCGGACTGCCACGTCGTGTGAA
Source organism: uncultured Acidobacteriota bacterium (assembly GCA_963841895.1). Taxonomy (GTDB): domain Bacteria; phylum Acidobacteriota; class Vicinamibacteria; order Vicinamibacterales; family UBA2999; genus JACCSI01. The sequence goes on along the minus strand of CAWJEO010000030.1, from coordinate 131,924 downwards.
CGCGATCCGCGGGCAGGCCCAGGCCGACAAGGTTCTCCGTCATCTTCGTCGCGCGGATCTCTCCGATGTGTCCGCGCTTCGGTCAGGATCTTCCCGTTCGAGAGGAGCGTGGCTCCTCGTTGCCCGCGCACGTCGATGCGCGTCGCACCGGCCGCCTTTGCCACTCGCACCGCTTCGAGAACGATGCGGGTCGTGTGCAGGGTGAGGTAGTCGCTGTCGAAGTCGTAAGGGATGACGAACTCGCGGGTGCTGTCCGCGAACTTCGGCGCCGGCGCGATCGGCGACGGCCCCGGCGTGAACCCTGGCTCGGCCGGAAGGATGGTGTTACAGGCCGGCGTCAGCTCGGGCATCACCGAGACGCGGACCGGCGCCAGCGGGCGGCCGCCGCAGACGCGCGGGCCCTCCACGACCGTGCCTTCGATCAGCGCTTCGTGGCCAAGTTGCGGCGGGTAGAACGCCGACGCGCTGCTGCCCTGCGCGCCCAGGTAGTACAGCTCGCCCTCGTGCTCGGCCAGCCAGCACGGCATGGTGCTGGTGTCGCGGACGATCGGACACGCGACGAAGTTGCGGCGGTTGTCGGGCGGCCGCGGCGCCGTCTGTTCGGCGTGGATCGCGGCGGCGAGAATGGGGCCGACGATGAGAGCACCTGCCAGACGCGCGGCACGCGGCTCATAGGACGCTCAAGAAGTTCACGAGATCCTGCTTCTCGGTCTCGGAGAGCTTCATGTCGAAGCGGCGATCGTAGAAGTCCACCAGCTCGCGCAGGGTCGCTGCGGAGCCGTTCGAGAAGTACGGCGCCCGCGCAGCCAGACCGCGGAACTGGCCCATCACGATCGACCCGACGTCGTTGCAGCGACCGGTGATGAGCGCGCGGCCCGGATCGGTCGTATAGATCGTGCGGCCGAGATACGGGTGCGGCGGCGCGCGTGCGGTCGCAGGTGATCTTGAACACCGGCAGCTCCGCCTTCTCGCTGAACACCGGCGGCTCGGTCCACGTCGGGTAGTTCGCCGTCCCGACGTCAACCCAGCCGGGCGCGAGATCCATCCCGGTCATCTGCGCGTTGTGGCAGGTCGTGCACGTGCGCTTGATCGGATTGCCGAGGCCGATCGAGTTGATGTGCGCGACATCGCGCAGCCAGAACGGCCGCAGCAGGAAGATGTCGGCGCCGCGAGCGATCGACGCGCGCAGCTCGCGCTCGGCAGCCGGCAGGTCGGCCGGCAATCGTTCGGGCTTCATCCAGGGTTCGAACGTCCGGAAGACCGGGTCGCGCGGGTTGTTGGCCAGCACGTGAACCTTGCCGTCGGCCATCGCGCGCGGCCCGAGGCCCGGCGGACCGTTCGCCTCGACGAGGCCGCGACCGAAGCGATTCGTCGTCTGCGCGACGTAAACCTGGGACTCGAAGTCGACGATCGCCTGCAGTTGGGCGGGCGTGAGCAGCTTCTGGCCCTCCAGATGATCGGTATAGGCGCCGATCGCCTGCTGCTTCAGCGTGAGATGGCGCGAGTCGGCCATCAGGTTCATGCCGACCGGTTCACCGGTGTCGGGATCGCGCGCGGTCAGTTCGCCCGTCTTGATGTTGAAGATCGCATCGGGCGTCATCACGTACTTCAGGTTGGCGACCGGCCGCGGCCGGCGGAAGACCGAGATCGTGGGCTTGGGACTCTTGAGCCCATAGATGGGATCGAGATTGACGCCGGTCGGATCGCTGACGACTTCGATGGTGAACTCGGGCGTCACCGCGCGCCCGGCAATCGGTCGCGGCGGCCACGGCAGGCCCACGCGGATCAGACCGCGATTGAGGAGCAAAGAATGCGAGCGCTCCTCGTCTGGCGGCAGTGTCGGATTGTTCGAGCCGTCGATGGCGGAGAACACGGGATCGTGTCCGCCGGTCAGGCGCCACCGCTCGCGCAGTGCCGCGACCGAGAGGCTCATCGCATTCGCGGGCTGATGACAGGTGACGCACGCACGTCCGTTGGAACCGAGCGCCGTGAAGAACGGATGCCCTTGCGTGTCGATCGCGCCACTCGACAACAGCACGCCGAGCCGGCCTTCGGGATTGGCAAACGTCATCTCGGCGGCAAGACGCCCGCCCTTGCCGGGTTCGAGCCAGTCGCTCCCTCGCCGAGCGCCGGTTGCGCTCGCAGCGTCACCAGCCAGAGGAAGCCCGACGCCAGCGAGAGCGCGGCAATCGCGAGACCGCCCATGAGTCGACGGTTGGCAGGACGGCTCTTCACAGACACACTCGACAACAGCTGCTCGTAGATGCGCCACCGACGACGCAAACGGGCGAAGTATTCCCGGACGAGAGCGTCCGGTGCAACACAATTGGCACGAGTGTGCGGTGAGACGCGGAGGATCTCAGAGGTGGATCGCGAACGTCTGCTGAACGGTCCGCAGCTTCTTCAACATCTCGAGCGAGGCCTGCTCGACCCGGTCCGCTTCGCGCAGAACCTCCATCTTGCCGCCGCGCAGTCCTTCGACGCGCAGCCGCCAGCTCTCCTCGCGCAGTCGGATGTACTCCGCCGCCGCGGCCATGAGCCGCTGCTGGTCGGTCAGCGTGGCGTGGAGCCCGTCGATGTGGACGCGGGCGTCGGCGAGGTGCGGCACGAACGTCCGTTCAATCAGCGTCGCCAGCAGGCGCCGATCGATCGGCACCCGCCGTTTCGAGAACTCGTCCAGCCTGAGGCGAAACACCGTTGTCTCGCGATCGTCGTTCGCCACCAGCTCGACCAGGTCCGAGCGGACATCGACGATCCCGCGAAGAGGCATGGCGATGGCCAGCCCGATGGCGGTGCTGACGGCTATCCCGATCGCGTACGGCCGGGGCGCGAGCCTGCGCTCGCCGGCGAGCAGCATGACGGCGAGGCCGGCCGTCCCGCCAACCACCAGACCGGTCAGGTTCGGCCGGTTGGCCAGGCCGTCGGTGGCCAACGTGTAGACGAAGAACACGGCCGCGGCCGGAACCAGCGTCTTGTAGATCGGGAGCGGTATCGCCAGAGAGGTCGGCCGGAAGGCCGACCAGAGGGTCAGCGCGAACAGAAGCCCGAAGAGTCCGTAGATCGAGGCCGACGGCCCAGCGTGGATGGCCAGCGGATGATCGAGCAGGCTGACCAGGCCGCCGAAGACTCCCGCAATCAAATACACCCCCGCCACCACAGGACCGCCGAGCAGACGCTCGAGCAACTCGGCCACCTGGACCAGACCAATCAGGGCGAAGAGGAAATGAAACGGCCCGCCAGGGATGAAGATCGCCGTCAGGAGCCGCCACCATTCGCCGTTGGTCGTGCGCGGTCCGTGATTGGCGCCCCAGTCGACGAGCGTGGCGTAGCTGTCGAACAATCCGTCGCCGACCAGCATCGCAAGAAACATCAGGGCGTTCAGGCCGGCGAGCACCGGGGTGGCAATCAGCCGCGGCGTGCGCGCGTGAAGCGCCTCGCGGAACGGCCAGGTCGTCTCGAGAAGGGCGTCGAGCTGAACGGCCGCCGGGTGAATGACCTCGTCGACAAACCGCTGCCGGTCGGCGGGACTGGTGCCCCGATGCACCATGTAGGCAACGACCGCCACGATGAGCACAAAAAAGAACATGGCGGCTACGGCGCCTCAATAATCGTGCCTCGGCTCTCACGTCGCAGGGCTGCGGCATGGCGCCCCATCGGTTGCAGACGATGGTCGCGGCTTTCAGGATTCGACAGGCAGCGACAGGATCGTCATGTAGCCCCACCTGCCCTACCGGCCCTACCCGCCCTACCGAAGGCCCTTCTTCTGCACCGTCCACGCCGGGTCCTTGCACAGCCCGCAATCGGTCCCCTCGAACATCGCGCCGGCGGTCCTGTCGCCCTTGAGCCGCCACAGCAGCCAGCTGGCGCCAACCTCCCCGAACTTGCCGCCGTTGACGTGCGCGTAGGTCGCGGCGTGTCCCGCCTCCTTCATCACGCCGTAGAACACCGGCACTTTCTCGATCCGCGACACATCGTCATTGGAGTTCTCGAACGCGATGTCGCTGACGCCGCCGTTGAAGTAGGCGGTGTTCGAATGAATCGTCGCCAGCGTCGCCTTCGTCGCCGTCGTCAAGCTGGCCATGCCGGTGTTGAAGACGCCGCTGTTCCAGATCACCAGCGTGTCGACGCGCGGATCGTGCGCCGCTTCGATCGCCATGAGCCCGCCGCACGACTGCCCCATCATGGCCACCGTTTCGGTGTCGATCTTGCCGGCGAGCGGGCTGCCCGCGCGCCTGTTCTCCTTGATGCCCCAGTCGATCGCCTCGATCAGATGCTTACCCGTCCCGCCGCCTCCGACCGGACGCGGAGGCGCCGCGGCGCTGGCCTGCGTGGAGCATTCGTCGGCGGCGGAGGCGCCGCCGCGGCGGCCTTCGCCTGCTGCTCACGAAAATCCTTCGCGCCCGACGGCAACGACGAGAAACCCATGTGAAGCGATCTTGGTGAGGAAGCGCTGGAACATCAGCCCGTCCATGCGGCAGGCGCCGTTGCCCCAGACGACGATGGGCAACTTGTCTTTGGCCGGGAAGGCGGCAAGATCCGTCGGGCGATACACCGTGTGCGTCGGCAGCCCTTCGGCGGCGTCGATCGTCACCTCGGCGTACGGTCCGAGCGGAATGGGTGGACCCGGAGGCTCGACGGCGCGGGATGTCGCGGACGGCCGCACGGCAGACGGCGCGCTCGGTGTTTGTGCGGTCGCGCCTGTCACGGTCACGATCGAGATGCGCCATCGACAACGTCACGATCGCAGCTGAATGCATCTGATTCTCCGTGTCGCCCCTATGGCCACCGCCATAGTAGCCCGAGCCATCTCGCTCGCCGCTCGCGAGCTATGGCGCCGCCCGAGCGGCCTTCGGCCGCGAGCGGCCTGCCACGATCGGCACCGTCAGCGACGATGGCGTTGTCGGCGAGCGAAGGACGGTGATCGCGGCCTTGCCGGGCGCGGTCGGCGCCGCCGGATCCGCGAAGAACAGCGTCAGTCGCAGACGATGACCCGCTTTGAAGATGTAGGACATCGGCAGCATCTCGAATTCGATCTCCGCAGGAATCACCGGGCGCGAGCGGCTTTGCGTCCGCGGCAGCGTGGCTGTGCCACGGCAACCCGAAGGTGTCGTAGGGCGCCTTGGCGCGCGCGCGATGCGAGGCGCGGAACTGGCCGTGCATGTTGTACGACCGCACGCTGGCATCGGGCGCGACATCCTCCAGCCGCGCGACGATGTCCGCGTCAGGTGCATCGGCAGCGATCCAGAGATGCATCGCCGGATGTCCGGTGACCTCCATGTCGGCAGTCAGGACCGGCGTCTCGTACGAGATGACGTTCTCGCTCGCGGTCTCCCGTGGTCCGGTCGTGGACGTTGCAGTCTCGGCGAGCCGATTGAAACTGACGCCATCTCGTGACGCGCCCGTGGGTTTGTCGCGTGTCAACGTTTTGTCACCGAGATAGAACGTCGTCCGCTGTTCATTCGGGAGAGGCCAGCTCGCCGCGCGGCGCCAGGCAGACTCGGGTGGCGCGTTGTAGGTGAAGTAGGTGACGGCCGGCTCCTCCATCACGTCGTTGCGCACGCCCTTCAGCCAGTAGTCGAAGAAGCGGAGCTCTTCCGCCACGATGTCGAAGCCGGTGTCGGTCTTGACCTGCGTCCATCCGCAATGCGTGCCCGGGCCGACGAGCAACCTGGATTGCCCGCGCAGATGCGCGAAGGTGAAGAACGCGCCGTGCTTGGTGCCCGCTTCGTCCCAGTTCGCGACGGCGTAGACGCCCATGCCCGACTTCTTGATCGCGTCGAGATACGTGTGCGGACTCGACTTGCTGCCACCACTTCAGGCCGAGCGGCGCTGACACGCTGTCGCGGAACGGCACGTCGCCGATCGCATCGCCGTCGGGAACATGGCCGGCCATGGCCGCGGCGAGCAGCGCAGCGCCTTCAGGACCGTCAACCGCGACGGCGCCTTTGTCGCGGACCGCAGGACCCGGCAGCGCGCGCAGCGGCGCACCGGGAGGCGGCGCGACGCCGCCGTTCACCTGGAAGCTGTAGGCGTCGAACTCGGCGCTCATCGGGACGATCGCCTTGAGCGACGGCGGCGCGGTCGTGGCCGCCTGCATCTGGCTGCCGCCTGTCGCCGAGCAGCCCCACATGCCGATGCGGCCGTTGCTCCACGGCTGCTTCGCGAACCACTCGGTCACGTCGTAGGCGTCGAAGCGCGCGGCGTCGAGCCACTCGCCGCGGTTGTAGGCGCGGTTCTGCCCGAACGACGCGTAGACGCCGCGGAAATCGACGACCGCAACGTGATACCCGTGCTCGACGAGCCGAAGCGCGAAGCCGGGATAGGTCTCCGCCGCCTGCGCCGCCGCGATAGGTCCGGCGGTTGTACGGGCGTGTGCATCCACACGACCGGCAGCTTCTCGGTGGAGACCACGCCTTTGCTGGTCGGCTGGAACAGATCGACGGCGAGCCTCGTGCCGTCGCGAACGGCGACGTAGAACGACGTCCGCTGATGGCCGTCGTACTTCGGCTGCTGGGCCTGACTCGGGACGAGCGGCATGCACCACGACCAACGCCAGGACGACCCGCGCGACCGTTCGGGTGATCGGATGCATGTGCTGTCTCGCGGCCGCCGCGAACGGGCGAAGTATTCCCGGACAGATGGAGAGGGCGCAAGGCATTGGCGCGACGTCGCGTCGTGAGACGCGCCACATCTCAAAACCAGCGCGTGCCCTTGGCAGAATCCCACCGCTTCGGCGGCTCTCGAAGGGTCGTCTCGAACCCGTCCGCTACCTCATTTCCACTCGGCCATCCACACGTTCCCGGTGCGCTCGGTCAATCCGAAGACGATGCGAGTGGGCGCCACCGAAATCTCGATGAAGCCAGGCGGAAGGTACGCGACAGACCGTCGTGCGCCGTGCAGATGATGAACCGCCGTCACATTGCCGATCGGTCGCTTCGTCGCCGGGTCAAGTGCCTGTCGCCATAGGCACTCGTACCCGTCCAGGTTCGACAGGAAGTAAAGGGCGTTGCCGTCGGGCGACCAGCGCGGAATGTAGCCGCGGTCTTCAGGTTTCGTGACCTCGATCCACGACGCGCGGTCGATTGGCGACATGCCGCGAAACGGAGCAATGAACATCTGCGAGCGACCGAACGCGAGGTCGGCCATGAACACGATCCAGCGGCCGTCCGGAGAGAAACTCGCACGGAGAAGCGAGGACTTATCATGCGCGAGGATCGTCGCCGTCTGCCGCGACTGGATTTCCAGCACCCCGATGTGCCGAAGGTTCTGCAGCCAGTACAGCAGGTGTCTGTTGTCCGGCGACCAGTCCCACGGCACGAAGCAGTCCTCGCAGACGTTCTCGGCCACCGGGCCTGACGGATCGCCGATCGACGACACGTGGATCCGTCGCTTCTGTGCCGGCCCTTCGTTATAGGCGACCAGCGATCCGTCCGCTGAAATCGCGGGCCGACTCTCGAACGTCGGCGAAATCGTCACTGCGGTCTCGTCGCCGGTTCCGAGATCCTTGACGTACACGTCGAAGTTGCCGGTGCGGTTCGTGGTAAATGCGACGCGTCGTCCGTCGCGGGAAATGGCGGGCTGGACGTCGATGCCCGCGTTGTCGGTGAGTCGCTCCAGGGTACCTGTCACCGTGCCGCGAATGGCGTCCACAGGGAGGCTCCAGACGTCAACGTTTTCGATGAAGCTGGAGAAGACAACTCGACCGGCCGCGGCCGCGGGCAGGTCCTCGATCCCTGCTCCGAACGTGAGCCGACGCGGCCCTTCAGTCACCTTCAAATCGTCGAGCGAGAGATGCAGCTGCCAGATGTTGCGCGCATCGCCCAAGGTCGCGGCAAACACGACGCCCCGATCGCGATCCCACGTGGCTGGAACTGGCGAGCCGAGACCCTGGGCTCGAAGTACTTCCACGGCGCCGGTCCGGCGCGCTGGTCCGCCTTCGACCGGTGCAACCCACCAGTCCCAATCGGATTCGGAAGCGGCAAAGGAGTCGGGTGGCTCCTGCCTGCCGAAAAACAACAGATGCCGTGCCGTCCGGCGCCCACAGCGGATGCCGTGCGACGGCCAATTCGGCAGCGACGCGGGCCGGTGTGCCGCCGCTGGCGCCCACGACGTAGGTGCGGCTGCCGCCATCGGCCAACATCTCTCTGCCGATTGAGCCCGCCCAGTAAGCAATCCACTTCCCATCGGGCGAGAAGCGGGGCCGCCACCCTCCGGACAACGATCCGCGTGGCCGCACCGCCGAGCGTCGAAACAACGTAGATGCCGCCGCCGTCGCGGTCCGACCGAAATGCGATCCGGGTTCCGTCAGGAGAGAAGGAAGGCTCGCGATCATCGGCCGCATCCGTCGTCAGACGGCGAGCCTCGGCTTGGCCAATCTGCTGAAGCCAGATATCCAGATTGCCCTCGCCGCTTCGGTCCGATGCATAGGCCAGCAGCGTGCCATTAGGAGACAGTGCGGCATCGGTCGTCAGCCCCGAGTACGACGTCTCCCGCGTGAGGGTGGGAGTCGGACTCGGAGGTCGAGACCTCTTGTCGCTGCCGCCACAAGATGGCCAGCCGCGACAAGAGCCATGAGGACCACTAGGGCAGCGCCCGCGGCATATCGTCGTCGCGGGGTGGCGACGGGCGTTGACACAGCCGCCTGAGCTGACGGGTGCCGAGCAATGCGCAGCTGAAAGCCAAGGTCCCGCGCGGACTGATAGCGTTCCCCAGGCTCTTTCTCCAGACAGTGCCGCACGATCTCGTCGACCAGCGGCGACGCCCGGGTGAGCGGCGGCGGTGCCTGCGAGAGGATCGCGTTCATCGTCTCGACGCTCGAGTCCCCAGCGAACGGCCGGCGACCTTCGAGCATCTCGTAGAGCACGGCGCCGAAGGCAAAGATGTCGCACCGATGATCGGTCGGTTGTCCGCGGACCTGTTCCGGCGACATATAGGCCGGCGTCCCGAGCGCGACCCCGGTCGCGGTCCGGGTCTGATCGTGACCCGCGGAATCTGACACCAGCTTGGCGAGTCCGAAATCGAGGATCTTCACCCGCCCGTCCCTGGTGACAAACACGTTCTCCGGTTTCAGATCGCGATGAACGAGGCCTTTGTCGTGGGCCGCCGCGAGACCTTGTGCGATTTCGATCGCGTACTCGATCGCCTTTCCTTCAGGGATGCCGCCATCCCGCAGCCGTTCGCGCAGGGTCGATCCTTCGAGCAGCTCGGTGACGAGATACGGAGCGCCCTGTTCGGTGCCGGTGGCGTACACCGCCAGGATATTCGGATGCGCAAGCATCGCCGCGGCGCGCGCCTCCTGCTCGAATCGCCGCAACCTGTCGGGATCGCGTGCGAACGCCGCGGAGAGGACCTTGACGGCGACCTCACGCTGCAGCGCCGCGTCTTTCGCTTTCCAGACCTCGCCCATGCCGCCCGCCCCGAGCAGACTCACCAGCTCGTACCCGCCGAGGCGTCGCCCTGACGCGAGTGCCGGCATGTCGTTGGCGAGGCTGCGTGCCGTCACTTCCAGCGCATTCGACTCGAGGAAGCGACCGTCGGTCTGGTGTGCCTGCAGGAGCGACATCACCTCTTGACGCAATTCGGCATCGCCCGCGCAGGCGTGATCGATGAACGCGGGCCGGGATGGCGGATCGCAATCCAGGGCATCCTGATAAATCCGCTCGATTTGGCGCCAGCGCTCGGGCGTCATCGCTTCAACTCGCGAGTCAGCCAGGCCTTGGCGGCTCTCCAGTCACGCCCAATCGTGTCGGTCGAGACCTTCAGGGCTTCCGCCGTCTCTTCCAGACTCAGCCCGCCGAAGAACCGCAGCTCCACGACCTGGGCTTTCCGGGGATCGAGCCTTGCCAGCTCCTGCAGCGCCTCATCCACTGCGACGACATCGGGCCTGACTGAGGTGGCGAGCTCAAACCCGTCTGCGAGGCTGACGGTCTGCCGGCCGCCGCCGCGCTTCTGAAATCGCTGGCGGCGGGCGATGTCGACGAGGATCCGTCGCATGAGCTGCGCGGCAATCGCGAAGAAATGGGCGCGGCTCTGCCACCCGACGCGGCGTGAGTCGACGAGCCTGATGTACGCCTCGTTGACGAGCGCCGTCGTCTGCAGAGTGTGACCGGCTTGCTCGCCACGCATGTAGCGATGCGCCAGACGATGGAGCTCGTCGTAGACGATCGGGGTCAGCTGCGCCAGGGCCTCATCGTCACCGGTCCGCCATGCCTGCAATAACGCCGTCACTCCCTGCTGGGACGCGCCGCTCATGGCTCTCTCAACGGGGCCATTCTACCGACATGCGGAGTTTCGCGGCCAGATCGCGCTTTGGGGATGAGGAACTGTGCCCATCACTGGAGGCTCGAATGTCACGAAGGCTGACCGTAGGTTTCATCGCAACTGCTGCTCGCGACGCTGGTGGGATTCGAGAGGACACCGTCAGCCGTTGGCGGCGACACGACGACCAACACTGGGTGACCACCTGGAGCACGGCACTGCTGGCGCCGAACACGATTGTGTTCGGAACCAATGCTGGCTTCACCAACCAGACGCTCCGCCAGATCGTGCAGACGAGTATCGGCGGCGATCGTGTGCGCGTGCGGCTGTCCACGTTTGGTGCCACCGCCCTGCATGTTGGCGCTGCGCATATTGCCGGTCGGGCGACAGACGCGTCGATTGTGCCTGACACCGATCGGACGCTTGACGTTTGGCGGCCTGCCGTCCGTCGTGATTCCGCCTGGCGCGATCGTGGTGAGTGACCCGGTAGAGCTCGATGTGCCGGCGCTCGCGGATCTGGCAGTCAGCCTCTTTGTCCCAGGGAGCACCGGCCCAGCGACGTGGCATTTCGAGGCGCTGCAGACGTCGTATGTATCGCCGGCAGGCGACTTCACAGGAAGCATCGACATGCCCATTGCCTCGACGACGGAGTATCTGGCGCCCAATGGATCGCCGACATTTCGCGTGGTTCTGGTTGGCAGGCGTGGAGGTCACGGCCTCGGAACAAACCGGAGCGGTTGCAATTCTCGGAGACTCGATCACCGACGGCGTGCAGTCGACACCTGACGGCAACAACCGATGGCCGGATTACCTGGCCCGGCGCCTGGCGGCAATCGATGGAAATCACCAGATCGGTGTGCTGAACCAGGGCGTCACCGGCAACAAGCTGCTGAACGATGTTGTCGGATCCAACGGCCTGGCTCGCTACGATCGAGACGTGCTGTCGCAAACCGGACTGACGCACGTCATTGCGTTCCTGGGAAACAACGACATCCTCTTCGTGTTTAATCCCGCCGACGCGGTCAGTGTCGATCAACTCGTCGCGGGTCACAGACAGCTGATACGACGTGCGCACGCACGCGGCGTGAAGATCTACGGCGCCACCCTCACTCCGTTTGGAGGAATCGGGCTTTATTCAGCTGAGAAGGAAAGCAAGCGCCAGGCGATCAACCATTGGATTCGCACAAGTGGCGAGTACGACGCGGTCATCGATTTCGATGCCGTCCTGCGCGACCCGAACGATCCCACGCGCCTGCGATCTGACAAAGAGCGTGACTATGACAGTGGCGATCATCTGCATCCAAACGACGCGGGGTATGAAGCCATGGCGATGGCCATCGATCTGACGTTGTTCAAGAACGACACTCGGTGACGGGGGCGTGATCGATTATCCTTAGCTCGGCTGTAGAGCCGAGAGGGCCCTCCAACCCGGAACTCGCCTGGGTCCGTATTTACCCTGCGAAAACTGACATAGCCCGCCGAGCAGCCCGTGATGAAACGACTTGCCGGCCCAACATCGTCTCACCAGACGCGCGGAATAAGACGCTTCGTCATTGCCGTGTACGCGGCGTATTCGCTCCCAAATTGCTGGGACATCATTCTCTCTTCCGCGCCGATACGAAGCGCAAAGACGACCGCGAACGCGACCAAGCTTCGAAGACCCGCCACCCAGTTCGGGATAACGAGGGCCTGGCCGAGGGAATAGAGGAGCAACGCCGAGTACCATCGGGTGGCGGACCCCGCGATAAACGCCTTGCGTGATCAGTCGATGCCCCTCGCGTACCTCCAGAGTGATCGACCAATTCGTACCGAGATCAGCGTGCGACCGATAGAAAAGCCAAAGGCTGATCACGAGGCACATCACGCCAGCAACCAGCGGGCTGGCGCGCAGCTGGTACTCAGCGAACCAGAACGCCGGTGACGCGACCCAGATCAAAGGGACGAAGAATCCCACCCACGCGAGAACCAAGAGGCCGGTCTCTCGCGGGGTCTTATAGCTCTTGGCGACCTTGACACGTTCGACTTCGGTGGCCATGCGACGCGCGAATAGCCATCATCACGACTGTGGCTACGACTACGACGGCCTTCGCGACCCACGGGTTCATAGCCAATTACCTTCTCATTCGCCAAGCCGACTGCGACGTCGTCAAGGGCGTCTGTCGCGGCTAACTCTGATTAGGGAACGACACGATCGATCCCAGGTACTGACACTGTCGCCAATGGCGATGGGCAAACGACGACTAGGATCGCTTTTACTTTGTCAGCATCGCTCGCTGGGTCAGGACGTACGTCTTGATCGCGGCCAGCTCCGCGTCGTTGACCACCCCTTTGAACGACGGCATGCCGCGGTTCGACTGCGTGCCGCCGAGGACGATCTGATCGAAGCGATCGAACACCGCGGGCTGCGAGTGCCGCAGGTCCGGCGCCAGGCCACCGCTGGCCACCTCGAAGCCGTGGCACATCGAACAGCGGCGCGTGTAGGTGAGCGCCCCGAGCATCAGCGTGTCTGAAGACGCCGCGGGCACGGCGATCTTCGCGGGCACCGCCATCGTGGTCGTGGTCACAGGCGGGAGCTTGGCCTTGCCGCCAAGGGCGAACACGAGGAGCCGGCCTGGCACTGGCGGCGGCGCGGGCGCGAGGACTCGCATCGCGCCTCCGTATCCGGCCATCACCGCGACGTACTGCGTGTTGTCGATCTCGTAGGTGATCGGCGCCGCGATGATCGGACTGCCAACCGGCATGTCCCAGACTCTGGCGCCGGTATCAGCGCGATAGGCGGCAAAGCGGCCGTCGCCGTTGCCCTGGAACACGAGATTGCCGGCCGTCGTCAGCGTGCCGCCGTTCCACATGTTGACGTGCGGCACACGCCACCGCTCCTTCTGCGCCACCGGATCCCAGGCGAGAAGGAATCCGACGGGAGGCTTCGCGACCGTGCCTGGCGCGCCGGCGGCCATCGCGAGATCGACACCGAGATTCCATCCGCCCGGCTAACGGCTTGAACGTCGGATCGTCGGCGTAGCCAAATGACGCATCCAGCGCCGGAATGTAGACGAGGCCGGTCCCGGGATTGAACGACATCGGCTGCCAGTTGTGTCCGCCGAATGGCCCGGGCTTGATCATCTCGACTTTCGCGTATCGCGCCTCGGGCGTCTCGATCGGCCGTCCCGTCTTCATGTCGATCCCTTTGGCCCAGGTGACCTCGGTGTAGGGCGCCGCAGAAATCAACTCGCCGGTCGCCCGATCGAGCACATAGAAGAAGCCGTTCTTCGGTGCCTGCATCAGCACCTTCCGCGCCCGGCCCGCAATCGTGAGATCGGCCAGGATCATGTGCTGCGTCGCGGTGAAGTCCCAGCGTTTCGCCCGGCGTCGTCTGGTAGTGCCACACCAGCTCGCCGGTGTCGGGCCGCAGCGCGAGGATCGACGACAGAGTACAGGTTGTCGCCGCCGCCGGGGCTCCGCAGCCGCTGGCTCCACGGCGATCCGTTGCCGGTTCCGACGTACAGCAGGTCGAGCTCGGAGTCGTAGGTCAGCGAGTCCCAGACCGTGCCGCCGCCGCCAAGCTTCCACCATTCGCCGCTCCACGTCTTTGCGGCGCGCTCCATCGCCGGAGACTCGAAGCCCCGAGCGGGCTCTCCAGGGACGGTGTGGAATCGCCACGCCAGCTTGCCGGTGTCCGCGTCGTAGGCCGACACGTAGCCGCGCACGCCGTATTCGCCGCCGCCGTTTCCGACAATCACCTTGTTCTTGACGACGCGCGGGGCGCCGGTGATGGTGTAGTTCTGCGTCTGGTCGACGGTCACGGCCTGCCAGAGCACCTTGCCGCTCTCGGCATCGAGCGACGCGAGCCGCCCGTCGAGCGTGCCGACGTAGACGCGGCCGCGATGCACGGCGACACCGCGATTGACGACATCGCAGCAGGCCTTCGCCCCGGCAGCGCGCGGGACCTCGGGATCCCACTTCCATAATTGCTTACCGGTGCGGGCGTCGATCGCAAAGACGACGCTCCAACTGCCGCTCGTGTAGAGCACGCCGTTGGTGACGATCGGCGTCGCTTCCAGGCCTCGTGTGGTGTCGGTGTCGAACGACCAGGCGAGCCCGAGGGTTGCCGCCGTGTCGGCGTTGATGCGCGACAACGGGCTGAAGCGCGCCTCCCCTTCGGTACGGCCGTGCATCGGCCAGTCGTTCGAAGGCGTTTGTGCCCGACTGGAGGTAGAGAGGCTGGCGGCGGTCAGCATCACGCAGACCGCTGGGACCCGGATCCGAACGGACATCGTGAGGCTCATGCGGCGGATTCTACGCCCGAATGCAGCCGGTGGTCGCCCCGTTAGACGCGTTGGATCTCAAAGAGAGCGCATCAAAGTCTTAGAACCGCTGCAGCGATCTACTTACACTCGCCACCCATCCATCGAACATCCGGTCAACAGGAGTGGCGATCATGCGTCTGTGTGGACTGCTGCTGGCACTATGTGCGATCGCAATCGGGTCCGCGTCGGCGCAAACGCCGTCCGGCGGCCAGTTGCGAGGCCGCGCCGTTGATCAATCGGGCCTCGTGATGCCCGGAGCGGACGTGTCGCTCATCAACGATGCGTCGCGCGATACGCGGCGGGCGGTGACCGATACCGACGGGCGATTCGCCTTCACCGGCGTGGCCGCCGGCACCTACACCCTCACCATCACGTTTCCCGGACTGAGACGCGCCGAATCCGCCGGCATCGAGATTCGCGCCGGCGAGGATCGCGCGCTCGACGATGTGGTGCTCGGCCTCGAAGGCATCGAGGAGTCGGTCGTCGTCACGGCGCGGCGGCGCGAAGAGAACCTGCAGGACGTGCCGATCTCGGTTTCGGCGTTCAGCGGCGAAACGCTCCGCGAGTTGGGCGTGCGCGACCTTCGCGGCATCGCCTACGCGACGCCGAACATGGAGTTCTCGTACGCGGGCAACGGCAGCGGCGGCGGCAACTTCGCGCAGATCTTCCTCCGCGGCGTCGGGCAGCCCGACTTCATCATCACCAAGGATCCGGGCGTCGGCGTCTACGTCGACAACGTCTACTTCGCCCGCGCGCCGGGCTCGGTGCTCGAACTGCTCGACGTCGAGCGCGTCGAGGTGTTGCGCGGACCACAGGGTACGCTCTTCGGCAAGAACACGATCGGCGGCGCGGTGCAGGTTGTGACCAAGCGGCCCTCCGGCCAATTCGGGGGCGAGGCGCAGCTTGGCCTTGGCCGTTTCGGACGGATTGACGGCAGCGCCTCGCTCGACTTCCCGATTGTCGAGGGTAAGCTCGCGGGACGCATCGCCGGACTGGCGCGGACCCAGGACGGCTACTACCGCCGGCTGGCGTACCTCCGAAGGCAACGCCAGCGAATTCGGCGCTGACGTCAGCCGCGAGAACGGCAACGACACGGGTCGCGAAGCGGGACGCGTCGCGCTGCTCTGGACGCCGTCGAAGACCGTGAACGTGCTGTTCTCCGCCGACATGGTGAACGAGCGGCAGGAGCCGACCGAATACCAGGCCGTCGCGCTCACCACCCCCGCCAACATCGAGCTCTTTCAGCGGCTCGTCGGCACCCCGCGCGGGCTCCGGCCGTACGCCAGCTACGTGCCGCGCGATCCGTGGACGACGTTCGGGACGTGGCCGGGCTACAACAACTCGGACATCTGGGGCACGTCGATGACGTTGACCTGGGAGGGCCGCCCGGTCGCCGTCAAATCGATCACCGCGTACCGCGATCTGTATGTGCAGACCAAGGGCGACGCCGACGCCACGCCGCTCGACATCGTCGCGCCCGGCGGCGTCGATATCTGGCAGCACCAGATCAGCCAGGAAGTCCAGCTGTCGGGCACGGGCTTCAACGATCGCTTCTCGTGGGTCGGTGGCTTCTGGTACTTCGACGAAACCGCGCGCGACATCCAGCGCTCGCGGATGCTGGCGGGACTGTACGACGTGCTCGCGGCGGCACCGCTGCAGTCGATCGCACCTGGCGGCAATCCCAACGCCGTCTGTCCGGCGGCCAACTGTCTTGGCGGCGGCATCACCAACGCCAACGACCGTGCGATCGCGCGACTGTCGCGCACCGGCCAGCGTCGGATGGAAAACGACAGCTACGCCGTGTTCGTGCACGGCACCTACGCGCTGACGCCGAAGTGGAGCGTGACGCTCGGCGGTCGCCAGAGCCACGAAGAAAAGGCATTCACCTACTCCGAAATCTATCCGCTGCTGCCGGTTCCCTACGACGATCCGAGCCCGAGCATCGCCAACGACAACCCGAGTTTTCCGGCGACGACGTTGACCGACGGCTGGAACACGTTTACGCCGAAGGTTGGCGTCGAGTTCAAGCCGTCGCCCGACGTGCTGCTCTACGTCCAGGGCTCCACCGGCTTCAAGGCCGGCGGCTTCAACGGCAGGCCCAGCCCGCTGACCGGTCTGGCGCCCTTCGAGCCGGAGCGGCTCCGCACCATCGAAGCGGGGATCAAGAGCGATTGGTTCGCGCATCGCCTGCGCGCCAATGCCGCGGTGTTCTTCAGCCAATACGAGGACATCCAGATCTCGCGGTTGTCGCAGCTGGTGGCGGGCGTGCGGGTTGAAGAGAACGCCGGCGACGGCCGGACCAACGGACTGGAGCTCGAAGTCGACGGCCGCGCCGGTGCCCGGGCTGACGCTCTCCGCCGGCGTGGGCTATCTCGACTTCAAGTACACCTCGCTGCTGCCCGGGGTTGTGCCCGCCGTGCCGGCGGCGACGGGCAGTATCAGTCTTGACGCCGAGCTGCCGTTCTCGCCGACGTTCACGTTCAACGGCAGCGCCACGTATGCGCGGCCGGTGAGCGACATCGGCTATTTCTCAGTCAGGGCCGACTACCGTTACAGCGACGAGTACTTCATCGATCCCGACAACAGTTTCGCCACGTCGCAGCCGTCCTACAGCCTGTTCGACGCACGGGTGTCGTTCACGCCGCGCGCGGGACGCACGGAGATCTTCGTGCAGGGCACGAACCTGACCGATGAGGCGATCGTCGCCAACGGCGTCACCTCGGGACCGAACGGCAGCCAGATCGTCACCTACAAGCCGCCGCGGCAGTGGGTGGTTGGCGTGCACTTCCGGTTTTGACGGCAGGTTGGGCAGGGCGGGCGGGTGGGGCTGGTAGGGTAGTTCAGGTGTCTTCGCATTCTTCTTGTCGGCGACCTGATCCTCGACGAGCCACAACCTGACTACTTCTTCGATCGCGTACGGCCCGTGCTGCAGGCCGCAGACGTCGTCATCGGTCACGTCGAGGTGCCGCACACGACGCGCGGCGTCGAAGCCTCCTCGGACGTGCCGGCGCCGCCGAGCGATCCTGAACATCTCCTCGCGCTCGGGCGCGCCGGGTTCCACGTCGCGACGCTTGCCGGCAATCACATCTTCGATGCGGGACCTTACGGCATCGAAGACACCGTCGCCACCCTGCGCGCGCAGGGCATCCAGACGACGGGAGCTGGCGGCACGATTGCGGCGGCGCGACAGCCGGCGATTGTCGATCGCAACGGCCTGCTCGTCGGCGTGCTCAGCTACAACTGCGTCGGCCCCAGAGATTCGTGGGCCGCTGCAGACAAGGCGGGATGCGCCTACGTGCACGTCATCACGCACTACGAGCTCGACCACGCGTCACCCGGCGGGCCGCCGCGCATCTATACATTCGCAGAGCCAGAGACGCTGGAGGCAATGCAAGCAGATATCGAGGCCCTCGACGCGCTGGTCGATGTCACCATCGTCGCGCTGCACAAGGGCGTCGGTCATACGCCGGCGCTCGTGGCGATGTACGAGCGCCAGGTCGCCAAGGCCGCCATCGACGCCGGCGCCGACATCGTCGTCGGCCACCATGCGCACATCACGAGGGGGGTCGAGACCTACCGCGACCGTCCGGTCTTCCATGGCCTCGGCAACTTCGTGACGGTGACGCGCGCGCTCAACGTCGAAGCCAATGCCAGCCCTCAACGACTGGCGTGGGCCAGGCGCCGCAAGGAGCTGTTTGGCTTCGAGCCCGATCCCGGCTACCCGACCTATCCGTTCCATCCCGAAGCGAAGAACACGATGATCGCGGTCTGCGACGTCGACGCGACCGGCGTCGTGCGAGCGGGGTTCATCCCATGCTGGATCGCCCCGACCGGCGCGCCAGAGCCGCTCGGCGATGACGCGCGGGGCGTGGACGTGGCGCGCTATGTCGAGGACATCACGTCACGAGCGGGCCTGCGCGCGACGTTCCGATGGGAAGACGGCATCGTGTGGTTCGCGTAGTACTCCGAGGATCGGGCCTCTTCAACGCGTGCGCGTCAACGCTCGGCCAAGGGCCCGCGCAGCCCGATTGAGCCTATCGTCGAAAGTCGAGAACCGAGTGTCGCTCACACCGGTTTCGCGCGCAACGTCAGCGAATGCCGCAAGGTGCACGCTGTCATAGGCGCGCAGAGCGTAGCGCTCCGCCAATTCCGCGGCCTGGCGACACAGAGCCGACGTGACTTCAACGGTGAAGTACCCGGCCAGTCGGCCTCAAACGCCTTCTTGGCTGAAACAGCAGCGCTGACGCTTAGCACGCGCTCGCGCCGCCGCCTGGCGAGGGCCGCGCGAGCTTCCGTATAGGCAATTGACGCAGTGGCGACGACCGACGCGCGTTCGACGAGCAAACGCACGTCGTCGCTGCCGGGTTCCGACACATAAAGCTTCACCAAGCTGCTTGTGTCTAGATAGACCGTCACCCGCGATCCTCGATGACAGCATCCGAAACAGTACGCGACCCGGTCACCCGCGTTGGTCGGGGACTGCCAACAGGCTTGCCCCCACTCCAGCGAGCTCGGCCCTCGGCAATCATCCTGTGGGCCCACTCGACGTCAGGCGATGGCTCGACTGGAGTGATCGCGGCAATTGCTCGCCCCCGTTCGGTTACCGTGAGCCTGGCGCCGGCGCGCACGCGTTTCAGATGCCGGCTCAAGTGCGCCTTTAACTCGCGGATACCAATCGTGTCCATGCTCCCCATCCTCGACTCTTGGCGGCGTGACTACAATAATACGCTAGTGTGACCACATTTCGGGTCATCAACAGGATCGCGGCACAGGGTCAGAGAGAACGCGCTGGGATGGCACGCGCCGTCTGGTTCGAGGAACCGGCGTCTTACTCGAAGTTGACGCCCAGCTCGCGCGCAACGGCCGCAAGGCGTGGATCGGCCGTCCACAATCTGACATCGGCGACCAGCGCAGACGCGAGGAGGTGGACATCGATCCACCCGATCCCACGGCCGTGCAACCGCCGCGCGTTCACGAACGTCACGACCTCGCGGTGCGGCACCACGGCGACCTGGTGCATCAGGCTGTAGGCGGCCAGCAGCTTCGCGCGCCCACCCTTGTCGCCGATCAGCAACTCGCCGTAGACGAGATCGTGGCCGCTGATTTCGCCTCGATCGAGCAGGTCGTCCAGCCCGTCGGCGTACGGCGCCTTGTCAGCGAGGAAGCGAATCCAGACCGAGGTGTCGGCGAGCACCATCAGGCGGCCGAGTGCTTCGCGGAGACGCGATCCTCGCGGCGGCGCTTGACGTCGGCCGCGCGCGGCTCCTTGCCGCGCAGGGCGCGCAGGCGCTGATAGGCCGCGTCGCGGACCAGTGCCTCGAGCCCGCGCCGCACCGTCTCGGTGTCGCTCTTCGCGCCGATCGCCGATCGGGCGTCGCGGAGCAGCGTCTCGTCGATGTGCAGCGTCTTCTTCATGCCATACGATTATGGCATATTTGTATGGACGCCTCGACTGGATTGATGGTGGCGATGGAACGTCAACGTTTCTTCAGATGCCGGCTCAAGGGCGTCTTCAACTCGCGGATGCAGGCAGGTTGAGCATTCTCGCCAACGCAGGCCAGCGAGGGCTTGATCGCAATGCGGGCGCTGTGACGTGCAGAAAGAAGAACACGGCGGGGTGACGTTGATCGATAGCCTTTTCCGTCCAGTCTGCCGTGGCTTCGAGGTCGTCGCGCAGGAGGAAGTAGATGGCCGGCCCGATCGGGTCAATGTAGCCGCTGTCGGGTCGAAGCTGCCGCGCGAGGGCTTCGGCACGGTCGGTTTGGCCCAGCCGCTCGAGGAGCGCCGCCAGCACGCCAACGACAGGCAGGAACCATGGCGCCACGTGGTAGGCGCGCTCGGCCCAGCGCAGCCCCTCCTCGAACCGCCCATGCACCGCATGAAATTGACTGAGCGAGAAGTAAGGGAACCAGAACGTCTCGTCGAGCTCCAGGATTTGGCGCAGCTCACTCTCGTAATCAGCCGGTCTGTCAGCCATGAACAGGCAGAGGGCCCGTTCGGACCGGGCCACCAGGTTCAAGGGGTCTTCTGCGAGCGCGAGGTCATGGTGTGCGACCCCTTCCCGAGCCCGCCCGAGAGGCAGCAGGCAGTAATGCGCATAGTAGCGGTGGACATGAGACGGAGCGGCGTCGTGTGCCAGGGCGAGCTGGAAGCGCCGTTCGGCTTCCGGCCAGTCGTAGTCGAACATCGCCGCCACGGTGCCGAGCATCGCCTGTCCTTCAGGCAGCGATGGGTCGATCGCCAGGGCCTTCCGTACCTCTTGCCGCATGAGGGGCAGCGCTTCGCGCGGCGGCATGAGCCCGTAGATCGCCAGTCGATGGAAGACGTGTCCAAGCTCCGCGTGGGCGAGTGCGAACTCTGGATCGAGTGCGATCGCACGCGCGAGACACGTTTGCGCCCGCCCGAGCGACTCAGGCGTCCATCGTTGAGATTCATGCCGGGCCCGCAAGTAGTTCTCGTAGGCAGGATAGTTCGGCGTGTGGTGTCGCACCGGGGTTGTCGACGAAGAGAGCGTGACTTGAAACGCGGCGGTAATCGCCGCGGCGATCTCGTCCTGAACGGCGAACACGTCCGCCAGTTCGCGGTCGTACCGCTCCGACCACACCTGGCTCCCATCGGCGGCGTTGATGAGCTGCGCCGTGACGCGAATGCGATTACTGGACTTTCGCACGCTCCCCTCGAGAACGTTCGTCACCCCGAGAGCGTGAGCGATCCTGCGGACGTCCTCGTGCTTGCCCTTGAACGCGAACGCCGAGGTGCGCGCAATCACCCGCAAGCCGGGGAGCCTGCGCCAGGAGGTTGATGATTTCCTCGGCGAGGCCGTCGCTGAAGTACTCGTTCTCTTTGTCGCCGCTCATGTTGGCGAATGGGAGGACCGCGATCGACGGCTTCGCCTCGACAGATGCTCCGGACAGGCCTTCGAGCGCGACCTTCACGTCGTGCATCGTCGGGAATCGCCCGTTGACGTGCTTGGCGAGGCATCGCCGCACGATCCGCTCGAGCTCGGGATGCGCCGTCAGTGGCGGCGGGTCGTCACGCAGGACCGCGGTCACGACTTGCGCGGCGGTCTCCCCGGCAAAAGCGCGCGTGCCGGAGAGAAGCTCGTAGAGGACGCTGCCAAGGCTGAAAACGTCGGAGCGCGCGTCAAGCGGTCTGCCCTCGGCTTGTTCTGGCGACATGGACGCCGCCGTACCCGCCACGACGCCCTCAATCGTGTGCGTCGCGTCGTGCTCCGGTGTCATGACCTTCGCGAGGCCGAAGTCGAGCACTTTCACGCGGCCATCGGTCGTCACCAGAATGTTTGCCGGCTTGAGATCGCGATGGAGAATGCCCTTTTGATGTGCGGCGTCGAGCGCGTCGGCCACTTGCTGGATCAGCCGCACGGCCTCTGGGGCGGCGAGCGGCCCGCCGAGCGGCGCGCCGTCGATGTATTCCAACACCAGATAGCCGGGACCGAGATCGTAAATCTGACAGATGTGCGGATGGTTCAGCGCGCCAATGGCGCGCGCTTCCTGCTGGAAGCGACGGACGCGGTCAGGATCCATGCCCACGTTCTCTGGCAGGACCTTGATGGCGACGTCCCGATCGAGACGTGTGTCACGTGCGCGATACACCTCCCCCATCCCACCGCGGCCGAGGAGCGAGACGATCTCGTATGAGCCAAGGCGCATGCCCGGTGTCAAAGGCATCTCAATTCACGATTCGCGGTTCGTCTGTTTCTGGCGGATTCATCACCTTGGCGACCGTCGGTGAACGAGACCGGGCGTGAACGGGGCTCATTCTATGCCCTCTTCGAGCCTCGAAAGGGCCGCCGTCAACACGCCCCGTTCGTGGGCAATTCGAGCTAGCCTGATGCCACATGGAACTCCGGCATCTTCGGTACTTCGTCGCCGTCGCCGAAGAACTGAGCTTCACGCGGGCGGCGAGCCGCCTGCACACCGCGCAGCCGTCGCTCAGCCAGCAGATTCGCCAGCTCGAACACGAAGTCGGCGTGCCGCTCTTCGAACGCACGCGGCATCACGTCCGGCTGACGCCCGCGGGGCGGCTGTTCCTGTCGGAGGCGCAGGAGATCCTGGGACGCGTGGAGCGCGCCGTGCGGCGCGCCGCGCGCGCGGCCGCCGACGAGGTCGAGCTCTCGGTCGGCACGTTCCCCGCCGCCGACGTGAAAGTTCTGCCGCGACTCCGTCCGCTCATCGCCGCCCGTCTGCCGCATCTGCACCTGCTGCTGCACAGCAAGTACGCCGTCGATCCGATTTCGGGCCTGCGGCAAGGCCGGCTGGACTCGCGTTCCTGCGCGGGCCGCTCGTTGAACCCGAGCTGATCGTGACCGAGATCGCGCGCGAGCCGATCATGGTGCTGCTTCCCGCCAGTCACCCGCTGGCCGGCAAGAAGCGCATCCGCATCGACAAGATCGAGACGCTGCGGTGCATTCCAACCTCGCGGCTCGTCGCCCCTGGCCTGCACGATGCGGTCGCGACTTTCTGTCAGCAGGCCAACGTGCCAATCCACCTCGTCCACGGCGCCGACAACGTCGTCAGCCACCTCCACATGGTCGCCGCCGGTCTTGGGTTCGCACTGCTGCCCGACTATGTCGGCACGCTGCTCCCGGCCGGCGTCGTGATGAAGCCGCTCGACTGGGATCCCGTGCCCGCGGTCAGCATCGTGATGGCGCGCCGCCGCGAGACGCCGGCGTCCGCCCTGCAAACCTTTCTCACGCTCGTCGGCGACGAATTCGGCGTGCCGCGAGACATCCCACATCTGACCGTCCGAGCCAGAAAGTCTTAGCTCCTTCATTCGCGTCTGTCGATAATCGGGGCGCTCGCTCAGCGCATTCCGGCATGAACGCTCCCGCACCCGCCAGCCGACCGAAGCCGCTCGCCGGCTTGACCGTCCTCGACCTGACGATCGCCCTGGCCGGTCCCTACGCCACGTTCCTGCTCGCCGGCCTCGGCGCCCGCGTGATCAAGATCGAGAATCCGGGGCACGGCGATCCGTGCCGCAGCAACGCTCCGTACGTGGGCCGTAACGGGGTGACGCTCGCGCGGACGCATGACGACGACGTATCGGCGTCGGCGCTGAACCGGCTGCGCGGCAAGCTGGGAACGACGCTCAATCTGAAACACCCGCGCGCGAAAGAGATCTTCGCCGACCTCCTCCGCCAGGCTGACATCGTGGTCGAGAACTTCAGCACGGGAACCATGGATCGTCTGGGAGTGGGTTACGCGTACGCGCGCGAGGTCAACCCGCGCATCGTGTTCTGTTCGCTGTCCGGCTTCGGCGCCGAGAAAGCGGCGGCGGGCGGCAAGGCCATGGACACGATCATCCAGGCGCTCAGCGGCCTGATGATGACTTCGGGCGAACCCGGCGACGGTCCGATCCGCGTCGGCGTGCCGATGGCCGACATGATCGCGCCGCTGTTCGGGGTGATCGGAATCCTCGCCGCTCTCCAGCAGCGCGAGAGAACCGGCGCCGGACAGCACGTTGACGTGTCGATGCTCGGCGCGCTGACCTCGACTGGTGGCTGGCGAACCGTTCGATCTGCTCGAGCAATGCGGTATCCCGCAGCGGACGGGGCGGATGGTCCCGCGGCTGGCGCCGTTCGGCGTGTATCGAACGCTCGACGGCTGGATCGCCATCTGCGCGCCGACCGAACCGTTCGCCCGCGGCCTGTTTGCGGCGATGGGCCAGCCCGAGCTCGCCGCCGATCCGCGCTTCACGACGCGCGACGCCCGCGTGGCCAACGTCGATGCGGTGAACGGCCTCATCGACGCCTTCACCGCCTCTCGGCGGTCCGCGGAACTCATCGATCTGTTCGACACGCACGGTGTGCCGGCCGCCGAAGTGCGATCGCCGGGCGACGCGGTGCGCGACGCCCGCGTCCTGCAGCGCGGCGAGACCGTTCCCATCGAACATCCGACCCGCGGTCACGTCGCCGGACATGATCGGCATGGGCGTGCCGATCGTTTTCTCTGACGGCGCCACGGGCCTGGATCGGCCGGCGCCCGCCATCGGCGAGCACAACGACCTCGTCTACAGGGATCTGCTCGGCTACCCGCGCGGACGCGATCGCGTCGCTCCGCGCCGACGACGTGATCTGATGCGGCGCCCGCGGTGAGGTCGCGTCGCCAGGGTCCGCGATTGCCACGCTCGACCGCTGTTTCGCCCAGCCGCTCGAGCACGCTCGTGCTCAGCATGCCGCCGGCGCGCGGGTGATTGGCGCCGCGGCCCACGCGACGCCTTGGGAACTGCTGCGCGCCGGCGGGTTCGCGCCGGTCGTGCTGCGCCCGACGCGGGGCGGCGGACGCTTCTGTGACGAGTATCCTCGAGCCCGGCATATTCAGCCCACGCATCCGCGCGACTGTTCGAATCGGTCCTGGCCGGCGATCTCGCGTTCCTCTCCGCGCTCGTTTTCGCGCGCACGTCGGAGCAGGACTACAAGGCCTACCTCTACCTGCGCGAGGTCGCGCGTGAGGGGCACATGACGCCAGCTTTCCCCCGCTGTGGTTCTACGACCTGCTCCATTCGCCGTCGGCGCACGTGTTCGAATACGGACTGGCCCGGACGCACGCGCTGATCGCACAACTCGAGTCAGTCACCGGGACACGCGATCCACCAGGACGATCTGCGAGGCCGCGGTTGCAGAATCGAACGCGGCACGAGCGGCCGTGCGCCGGCTGCCGTCGCTCCGGCAGAATACGCCGCGGGTCACGGGCACCGAAGCCTTGCCGCTCGTCGGCGCCTTCTTTCTGATGGACCGTCCGACCTACGCGGCGCTCGCCGCGCGCGCGGCCGATGACATCGAGCAACGTGCACCGTTCCCTGGCCCACGGCTGGTGCTCGCCGGCGCCTGGTTGGATGACAGCGAGCTTCATGCGTTGCTCGAGTCGCATGGAGCCGTGGTCGTGGCCGAAGAAGGCGGCTGGGGCACACGCGGGGCCGGGCATGACATCGTGCCCGACGGGGATCCGGTGACCGCGATCTTCGAGAAGTACTACCGAGACGGCCCGAGCGTTCGACAGTTTCCGGACCGGCCGATCGCGCTGGCTCGAGCGCGACCGACCCGCGCCGATATTGACGGCGTCGTCTTCTATCTGCCACCGGACGATAGCGTTGCGGGATGGGACGTCCCCGCCGAGCGCCAGCGGCTCGACCGTCTGGGCATACCGAGTCTGGTCATCCGAGACGACCTCAACGATCCGCAGATGCGGGATCGGTGGCACGAACGCATCGCGGCGTTCGTGCAGATGGCCGCGCGAGGTCGTGAATGGCGGTGAAGAACTGCAGTGCACCGCCGGGCCGCGGCATTCCAGAAGATCCTGGTTCGCGGAGCTGCGCCGCGCCGTCTTCGACGAGCGGCAGCCGTACGCGGTCGCGCAGGCCGACGTGCCCTTCGAGCTGTTTCAGCTGCTCGACGTTCCCGCGGTGAGCAATCAGTGGTGGGCGGCGCTCATTGCGGCCAAGCAGATGGCGCCGGCGTATCTCGACGCGATGGAGGAGCGCGGCTATCACGACGGGTTGTGCCGCTACTGCAGCCTCGGCCTCGCCGCGACGCTCAACAGCGATCGGCTGCCCGGACCGTGGGGCGGACTTCCGCGGCCGGCGCTCGTCTGCGCCCGGCTCACGTGCGACTGCGTTCAGCGCGTGTTCGCGACCTGGGCCGAAGCGTTCGGCACCGAGTTCGTCGCGCTCGACAATCCGGGCGCGACGCTCCTGCCACCACGGTGGTGGGAGCTCAGTCGATCGCGGTGGCGCGAGCTCTTCGAGCCGCACCGGCTCGCCTTTGCGGTCGCGGATCTGAAAGCGCTCATCGCGGTGCTCGAACGGATCAGCGGCCGGACCTTCGATGTCGACGCCTTGCGCGCGCTGATGCACGCGGTGAACACGCAGGAGGAGATCTTCGACGAGGTCCGCACGCTCATCTGCGCGGCGCCGAAGACGCCCGTTCGCATGACCGAGCAGATCACCAACGTCATGGCGACGCAGTGGGTGCGCGGCAGCGACTGGGCGATTGCGCACGCGCGCGCGTTCCGCGACGAGGTCAAGGCTCGCGTCGATAGCGGCATCGCCGCCTGTCCCGACGAACGCGTCCGCCTGATGTGGGTCGGCGCCGGGTTGTGGCACGACACCGGATTTCTACACCGCCTTCGAGGAATCGCATGGGGCCGTCTTCGTCTGGTCGATGTATCTCGGGTTCGGACCCGACGGCTACATCCGTTACGGGCTCGACGATCCGCTCGCCGCGCTGGCCAGCCGCGTCGTCAGCCTCAACGAGCAACTGCACAATCCGCCGTGGGCCAACGAGTGGATCGTCGATCAGGCGCGGCGGCACCGCATCGACGCGGCTCGGTGCTCACGCCAGGTGGCATGCGGCCGGCCGCGACCGGGAAGCGCTTCGTCGAACGCGCGCTCGAACGTGCCGGCATCCCGGTTCTCGTCGTCGATACCGACGTCGTAGACGCGCGCCGCTGGGACGGCGGCCGGATGCGCGACGTCGTCGGCCGGTTCATCGAATCGCGCGTGATGGCAAAGGAGCCTCGTGACGACCATCGACACGTTTCGTCCGCGCGGCCGCGCGGATGGCTCGCACCGTTTCTGGCGACGCTCGCGGCAATGCTGGCGCTGCAGATGTCGAACCTCGGGTTCTCGCCGTTGCTGCCGTCGCTTCAGCGCGACCTGAACATGAGCTTCAGCCAGCTTGGGTTGTTCGCCGGGATGTACGGGCTGCTGGCGATGGTGCTCAGCGTCCCTGCAGGCCTGACAGCCAAGCGTTTCGGCGAGAAGCGCGCGCTCGCGGGTGGCCTGGTGGTCGTCGCCGTCGGTCTCGTGCTGCTCAGCCGCGCGGCCACGTTCCAGGAGGCGCTGGTGTGGCGCGGCCTCTGGATCACGGGATATCGCTTCGCGTTCGTCTGCGTGTTCGTCGCGGTGTCGCTGACCTGTCCGCCACGCTCAAAGGACGGACGATGGGCGTCGTCGGCGCGACCGCGTCGCTCGCCTCGGTGATCGGCGCGCCGTTTGGCGGCACCCTCGAGCGCGAGTTCGGATGGCGTCTGGGGGTGCTCGGCTATGCGGCCGCCGCACTCATCGGCGCTGCGCTCATCGCCGCGTTCTATCGCGCCCGCGCGCCGATCGATCACGTGCCGCAGGGGCCGCACGCGATCGACGCCGGCCCCTCCGCCTCTGGCAGGAGCGCCTTTCGGACGCCGATCGTCTGGGTGCTCGCGCTGATGCTCGGCCTCGGCGGCGTCGGTCAGTTCAGCGTGACGTTCTTCGTTCCATCCGTCGCCCGCGATGTCTTCGGGCTCGACGCCGTCGGCGCAGGGCTGATCATCAGCACCGGCTATCTCTGCGCGATCGTCGTCAACCTCGGCGTCGGCGCGCTCATGGACCGCTACGCCAAGTGGAAGATCCTCGCCGGCCTCTTCGTCGTTCTGGCCCTTGCGTCAGCGGCGCTCACGATTCCGAACCTGGTGATCTTCAGGATCGCGACCGCGATCGTCCTCGCCGGCGGATTCACCGCCGCCAATCAGCTCTACGGCATTGCCGGCGACATCATTCGCGGACGCGAGACCGGTCCGGTGATGGGCGTGGTCAGCCTGGGGCCGGCGTCTTCGGCTATTTCGGTCCGCAGACGCTGGGCGCGCTGCGCGACATGACCGGCGGATTTGCGGCGGGCTTCTACGCCGTCGCCGTCGCCGACGTGCTGACGCTGATCCTCATCCTGACCCTCTACCGCCGCGCCTGGAATCGGCAGCACGCATTAACTTCCGGCAGTTACCCAAAGTTCCAACGGTCCTGCGGTCCGCAGTCGACAGCCCACGGTCCACGGTACACCGATCGGCGAGTACCGATTGCCGGAAGTCGCCCACGACACTTCCGTCGGACGACCGTCGAAACCGTCGACTGTCGGATTCGAAGATCTGCGTCACCCCTCGCGAAGCGCGCTGACGGGATCGATTCCGGCGGCGCGACGGGCCGGCCATACGGCGGCCGTCAGGCCGGCGGCGATGAGCACGACGATGGCCAGGCCGAGCGTTGTGAGATCGTCCGGCGCAAGTCGGAAGAGAAGTGAGGCGATCGCCCGTGCGGCCGCGAGCGCGACGATCGTGCCCGCCACCACGCCGATGACGAGCATGCGGCCGACGTCGCCAAGGATCATCGTGAGCACGCGTGACCGGCTGGCGCCAAGCGCAACGCGCACGCCGATCTCCGAGCGGCGTGTCGCCACGGTGTAGGACACGACTCCGTAGAGCCCCACGACAGCCAGCAGCAGTGCGACCGCACCGAAGATCGCCGAGAGCCGTGCCATCAACCGGTCCTGCAGCATCGCCTCTTCGACCTGGGTGTCGAGCAGCGCGTAGCGAATGCTGATCGTCGGATCGATCGCCGCCGCCGCCGCGCCGACGGCCGCGATGGTCTGCGAGGGGCCTGTGTCGATCGAATGACGTATCGCCGAATGAGTGGCGGCGCGGTGTTCTGTGACGAGGCGAGGAAAAAGATGCGTGTGCCGGCAGAGCGGATGTTGTTGTACTTCTGGTCCGCCACGATGCCGACGACCTCGTACTCGGTCCCGCCGGGACCGGTATCGCTCGGTCGCAGAAATCGTTTGCCGATCGCCTGGCCGTCGAAGTACGCCGTCGCGAACGACTCGGTGACGATCGCCACCTCCGGAGAACCGGGCCGATCGCGATCGTCAAAATCGCGACCGGCGAGAATCGGCGTCCCAAGCGTCGCGAAATATCCGGGGCTGACCTGGTTGGCGTTCGACTCGCCCTTGACCTGACCGTCGATCTCCACGTCCGTGTCCCAGATCTGTCCGCCGAAAGGTGTCGTGTAGGCCTCTGCGAGGCTCACAAGGCCGGGCAGTGCGCGCAGCCGCTCATCCATCAAGCGATACGC
Source organism: uncultured Acidobacteriota bacterium (assembly GCA_963841895.1). Taxonomy (GTDB): domain Bacteria; phylum Acidobacteriota; class Vicinamibacteria; order Vicinamibacterales; family UBA2999; genus JACCSI01. Next base: position 102,468 of record CAWJEO010000030.1, on the reverse strand, counting down.
CGCTGGTCGTTTCTCCGCAGGATAAGCGCTCTCACTGAAGAACATCGTCGCGACGACGATGCCGCGTTCGTTGACGCCTGTCGGCTGCGCGGCCAGGTTGTTGAAGCTGCGCAGAAACAGCAGGCCGCCGAAGAGCAGCACGAGGGTCACGGCAATCTGCACGGCGACCAGAGCTCCGGCGCAGCGTGAGCCCGACGTTGCCCGCCGCGCCGCGGGATGATGTCTGCAACGGTGACGAACGCGAGGCTCTGATCGCGGGGCCGACGCCGATGATGAGCGCGGTTGCGGCCGCGGCCAGCGCCGTAAAACCGAGGACCCGCCAGTCGATCGCCAGGTCCAGATGAATGCGATCGACGACAGTGCTGATCAGCGGTGGAATGGAGCGGCTCACCAGGAGTGCCACGGCAACCGCGGCGAGCGCTCCGGCGAGAGCGATGAGCGCACTCTCGGTGAAGACTTGCTGGAAGACGCGGCCCGCGGGCGCCGCCAAGCGCGAGCCGGACCGAGAACTCCTGGCTGCGAGCGGTCGCGCGCGCGAGCAGGAGATTCGCCAGGTTCACCGCGGCGATCAGCAGCACGAGCGCGGCGATCGCCATGAGAATCCACAGCGGCTGTTCGTACGAGCGCCGAAGGGGCGACAGCCCGGCCGAGGCATCGGCCACCTCGGCCCCCATCCCGAGATACGCAGCCGCCAGACTCTCACGGTAGTTGGGCAGCGTGTCGCGCTGGATGTCGGGCAGGAGCCCGCGAAGATGCGACTCCGCCTGCGCACGTGTCCAGCCCGGCTTCAATCGCCCGATCGCGGCGAGCCACCAGTGGTCGCGCCGCGTCTGGCGCGACCAGCAGATGGGGACCGCCATGCCGAACTGGCGGCCCACCTCGACGCCGAAGAATCCTGGCGGCGTGACGCCGATGATCGGCATGCGGGTCAGACCATTGGCGATCGATCTGGCCGATGACATCGGGCCGGCCGCCATATTCGCGCTGCCAGAGCGGGTAGCTGATGACGGCGACCGGAGCCCCGCAGCCCGGCCGATCGTCGTCTGGCCCGATCAGGCGCCCGAGGATGGGCTTGACGCCGAGCGTGTCAAAGAAGGAACCGGAGACCCATAAGCCGTCGACGTAGCGGACCTCGCCCTGCGGCGACAGATTGAATCGCGTGTCGCCAAACGCGAGCATCGACGAGAACGCCTCCTGACGCCGTGCGATCGCTTCGTATTGCGGCAACGAGACCTGCCGGTTGCGGCCGGTGTGCCGGCCGTCGCGGCCATCGCCGGTCAGGCGCACCTCAACGAGCTCGTGCGGCGTCTCGACCGGCAGCGGGCGAAACGTCAGGGCGTTGAGGAGCTGAAAGATGGCGCTGTTGGCGCCGATGCCAAGCCCCAGCGACAGGACCGCAGCCGCCGTGAACGCCGGCTGCCGCGCCAGTTGACGCACGGCGATGCGCACGTCGCGCGACACGTTCTCTATCGTGGAGACGCCGCGCGCGTCGCGGCATTCCTCCTTGCGCTGTTCAATGCCGCCCAAGGCGCGAATCGCCGCCGCCCGCGCCTCGGCGGGCGCCATCCCGCTGGCAAGATTGGCCTCGATCTGCCGCTCGAGGTGAAACGCGAGCTCGTCATCGAGCTCTCGATCCGCATCGGCGCCGGACACAATCGAGCGGAGGCGGAGCGGCAGGATGTAGCGCCAGCGATCGAATCGCATGTCATTTCACTCGCTTACCGAGTGGAGAGTAGCGCAACTCCTCTCGGTAAGCAAGGGGAGGCCGCATTCCTGAGCTGGTCGAAGGGCGGCGGCCTACTGGAGCCGCAGGGCTTGGCGTCCGGCGTCCCAGCGCCACACCGGCCCGGTGCCGGCGAGCTGCACGCCGCCAAGCCAGCGATCGATGCCTGACACGCGCACGCGATCGAGCTCGCCGCTCGAGCACCTGACGGCCGGCGTCGGTAAGGCGACGCGATCGTCGAGTGCGAAGTCGCGCGATCGCCGCGCTCGGTCGCGAGGAGCGGCATGCGGCGAACGCAACAGCGCGCCGACATGGACGAGGAACGCCGCGTCGCCCATGAAAATCGCCGGTTCGCGCTTGATGGTGCGACTGCGACGTAACGTCGCTGACCCGCGTCGACGCCGGCCGCAATGACCTCGAGCGCCTGCTGCTCGGTGCGCGACAGGCCGTTATCCATCGACGGGAACTGCTCGAGATGACGCCGGAACGCCGCTTCGAGGTGCGAGAGCACGGTCACGCGCGGCAGCACCTCGAGCACACGCGACGGATCGGTCGACGCGAAACGCCGTCCAGCCGTCACGCGCCGCGATCCGCTCGGCGGACGTCACTTCGCGGCGCGGCTCTCGAACAGGACTCGCGGAAGCGTTCCGCCGGCAGCGTGCCCAGGTACTCGTCGTCCCTGACCGCGGTGATGCGCGGCGTGCCGTCGAGCGGCACGCGATCGAGAATCTGCAGCCGCTGGAGCTGGTCGTACAAATCGTGCTCGAGCCACAGCACGATCTCGTCGACCTGGCCGTCCCGACGGCGACAGCGCTCGCGCCCCGAACCGCGTGTTCGAGGATGGAGTCGCGTTCGGTCAGGCTGCGCCGGATCGATTCGAGCGGACCCCAGCCGCACCCGGCGAGGAACTCCGCGCGCCGCTCCCTGAAGCGCCGCGGGGCCGAGGCCTTCCGGCACCGGACCCTCGTGCAGCACGTCGTCCCAGGGCACGATCGTGCCGGTGATGCCGGCGTCGCGCATTGCCGGGATGATCGACGGTGCCGTTGGTCAGGTGCAGTAGGTGAAGGTGAAGTACCGTCAGCAGGCGACTCTGAAGGCGATCAGGAGATCAGCGCTACTGTTCCGAGTGTGGCTCGGGTCGCGCTGATTATCATCTGGATTGCCGCCATCGGCTCGGTGGGCGCGCTTGGCGTCATCGGCTACGACATGGCCAGGAGCGGGCCGGTCGTGCCGAAGGCAGCCGTCGATCGGCCGGCTTGCCGGCTCGGCAGAGACACAATCCGTGGGCGCGGTGGACGGTGACGCAGCAGTTCTCCGCGCATCACGTGATGATCGTGCACGTCGAAACCGAATACCTCACCGAAGCGTCGCGATCGCGCAGCAGATCATCGACCCGATCAAGGGCGACTACGCCGAAGTCCTGATCTACTTTCATCGACCCGGGACGGCCCGACATGTGCTCGCCGCCGCGCCGGGTCCAGTGGAGTGCTCAGGACGGGTTACGTCGAGACCGTGTACGAGTAGGCGCGGCGCGTTCCGCGGCGCGGGCCGGCTTTCGCCTTGCTCGGCCGCACCGCGTCCTGGCCGCCTGCGAGCTTGCGCGGCTTGCGCGCGCCGCGCACGGCCGACCGGCTCCGGATCGCCAGGAGCCACGACGCCAAACATCGCCAGTTGATCGTCCTGGGGCTCGCCGCGCGTCGCGGTCGGCTCGGGCGCCGCCGCCACTGGCGGCGCGCTCGACGCCTCGAGCTCAGGCGTTGGCGCCGGTTCGGGCTCGTGCCGCGAGCGGCTGCCCGCGCCAAAGTCATCGGCTGCTGTCTCGTCGAACTCGACGTCGGCCTGGGCGGCGGCGCCAGCGTGCCCCAGCCGTGCGGCACCGACGAGGCGCGATACGAACCGGCAAACGCGCGCAGGCCGCCCTGTCGATCGCGCTCGAGGCGCAGCAGTCCGTCCTTCTGGCAGGCCCGCAGCAGATCCGGCAGCGATCCGTAGCGCCGCTCGTCGAAGTCGGGCCGCGCGGTGCGAATGAACTGCTTCATCTGACGCAGATACATCGGCCACCGCGGCGGCGTCGTCGCTTCGGCGAGCACCTCGCGCACCAGCGCGACGCCGTCGGCGAGCGACAGTTCCGGCAGCGGCTCGGCACCGCGCGCGGCACCGGCAGCGCTTCCGTCGACGACGGCTCGGCGGCATGCTCTGACCGGGCGCCGTGGCCGTTGCGTCCGGCGCGCGACCGGCGCGGCGCGGCGGCTGCTTCCGACGCGCCGCGACTCGGACAGCTCGACCAGCGTCGTGCGGCCCGAATGCTTCAGCGTGACGAGGCCGCGCTGTTCGAGCTTCTCGGCGAAATCGCGGAACGTGCTGGCGCCGTAGTCGCGCTCGGAGAACGACGAGTCGAGCTGCAGCAGCGTGCTCTTGAGCAGGCCGAGCTGCGGCGAGACTTCGCGATCGACCAGCACCTTGAGCGCGCGCTTGACGAGCGGCAGCGCCTGATCGAGCGACGCGGCGCCGCCGCGGCCACGCTCCGGACGGAACGCCGCCGCTCGACGCGCGTGCGGAGCTGCTGCCGTCACCGGCGACGTTCTCGTAGGCGATGAACTCGGTGCAGTTCTTCTGCATCACCTGGCTGGTGAACGCGCGGCCGCCGACGACGAACACCTTCTTGTCGTACTGCTTCAGCTTCTCGACGAGCGTGATGAAGTCGCTGTCGCCGCCGACGATGACGAAGGCGTTGATGTGGTCGTGGGTGAACGCCATCTCGAGGGCGTCGAGGGCGAGGTTGATGTCGGCGCCGTTCTTGTCGCCGCCGGGCGTCATGACGCGCTGCACGAGGCGAACGGCGTGCTGCGCCATCGCGCGGCCGTGATCGCCGGCGCGCTTCCAGTCGCCGTAGGCGACCTTGGTGATGATCTCGCCGCGCTCCTTGATGGCTTCGAGGACGGCGCCGACATCGAACTGCAGGCCAAGGGTGGTCTTGACACCGATTTCGACGTTGTCGAAATCGATGAATACGGCAATTTTCAATCGTTGATCGGACATAGATGGAGGTGCGGGCCGGATCCGGTGCGCACGGTGGGTCGGGTCGTTCGACCTGCTGAAAACGCTGATTCCTGAAACAGAATCTGCTTGGTTGTGCCTGGCTGACGCAGCAACCCTGCATCAGGCTGCTGCTACGGCGCATGCCGCATCACGGGGGGTCGCGAGACCGCCCGAACGGCAGTCATTATAGTCGGAGTTCGGCGCCTGAAATTCGCATGGCGGTCGGCGTTCCGGCGAACGACCCGCCGATCCCTGATCCGCCGATCCTGCTCAGAACTGGAAGTAGATGAAGTCGAACGAGATCCGGCTGCGGAGCACCAGAATCAGCGTAAACAGGCCGCCGACGGCCACCATCTCCGCCGCCAGGCGCGGGTACCGGGCGGGCCACGATCGCCGCCGGCCGCCAGTACGGGCGGCGCTCGCGCCACAAGCGCCGCCAGGTCGTCGAGGATCAGCGGGAGCGGCCAGGCGAGCGACGCTCATCGAACAGGTAGAGGGCGATCTCGCGTTCCTGGGCGGTGCTTCGAACGGCGACAGGCGCAGGAACCGGAACAGGTAGGCGGGGTTGGTCTCGCGGAAGAACAGCCAGCCGCCCATCATCAGGACGAACGTCAGCGCGATCTGCACGAGCGCCAGCGGGCCGGGCCACCGTTCTCGGGCAGCCGCAGCAGCGTCGCCCAGCGTCGCGGGTCACGCACGAGCAGCAGCCCGTGGTACAGGCCCCACAGCACGAAGTTCCAGCTCGCGCCGTGCCACAGGCCCGAGAGCAGGAACGTCGCCAGGACGTTGGTCTCGCGCTGACGGCGACGGCACGCGGCCGCCGCCGAGCGGAATGTAGACGTAGTCGCGGAACCAGGTCGAGAGCGAGATGTGCCAGCGCCGCCAGAAGTCGGTGGGGCTGTGCGCGATGTAGGGATGGTTGAAGTTGACGATCAGCTCGAAGCCGAACCAGCGCGCGACGCCGCGCGCGATGTCCGAGTAGGCGGAGAAGTCGGCGTAGATCTGCACGCCGAACGCGAAGACGCCCACCCAGATCAGCTCGAACGACGGATCCTGGTGGCCGAAGATCCGGCCGGCGATCGGCGCGACGTTGTCGGCGACGACCAGCTTCTTGAAGAAGCCCCAGGCGATGAGCATGGCGCCGCGTCGCGCGGCGTCGACCGAAAACGTGCGCGGCTGCTCGACCTGCTTGAGCAGGTTCTGCGCGCGCATGATCGGCCCGGCCACCAGGTGCGGAAAGAACGCGACGAACAGCGCGAAGTCGATCGGGTTGCGCCGCGCGCGCATCTCGCCGCGGTAGATGTCGATGCGTGTAGCTGAGCGCCTGGAACGTGTAGAACGAGATGCCGGCCGGCAGCAGGATCTCGAGCGTCGGCGGCGCCGCGCTCGATGCCGAGCGACGCGAGCACCGCGCGCACGTTCTCGATGAAGAAGTTGAAGTACTTGAAGAACCCGAGCATCCCCAGGTTCACGCCGAGGCTCGCGGCGAGATAGCGCCGCTTGTGCGCCGGATCGTCCTCCATCCGCTGGCCGGCCCAGTAGTCGACGGTCGTCGAGACCAGCATGATCGCGACGAACCACGGATGGATCCAGCCGTAGAACAGGTAGCTGGCGGCCAGCAGCAGCAGGTTCTGGCCGCGGTGCGGCAGACAGCCAGTACACCGCCAGGACGACCGGGAAGAAGATGACGAACGGCAGGCTGTGAAACGTCATCGGAAGAGCGGATCCAGCCGGCGCCGGAAGATCCGCGTGTAGCGGACGCCGGTCGAGGACGTGATCGCCGTCCTCGTAGAGATCGAGCGTCATCTCGGGATCGCCGGTGTCGTCGTGGAAGTACGCGCCCTGCGCGATTCGGCCCAGGCGCGGAAGTCGGCGACGTATCTCTGCAGCGCCGGCGATTGCGGCGGCGGCTGATTGCCGACCGGGCGCCGCTGCACGCGCACGAAGCAGACCGGCAACTGGTGCGCGCTGCGCCAGCTCCATGATGAGCGGCAGCACGGACGACGGCAGATCGCGCCCGAAGTCGGCGTCGTCCTCGACGTCGCCGATGTCGGCGGCGAGATCGCGCCGGAAGTTCTGGTTGAAGTCCTCCTCGATCGACGTTCTCGAAGTGCAGCCGGGCGCTCGGGTCCGGATACTTCCAGAAGGCGTACCACCGCCGGATCGTCGGGTGCAGCCACGCGTAGGTGGTGTCGACCTCGTAGGCGCGGTTGAGCGCGCGATCGACGCGCCGACCACGCGCCGCGTTGGCGCGCCGCGACGATGGCGTCGAGCGCCGGCTCGCGTTCGGCGCGCCACTTCGTCGAGCGCTTCGCCGAGGTGGTTCTGCAGACGGAACATCGTGTCCGTCATGTTGGTGTCGCGGAAGAAGAAGAACGTGACGCGCGGCTTGCACGCCGCTCGGGATGAGGTGGTTCTTGAACGACGAGATACCACCAGGCCGGACCGCTCGCGGCCTGGAACAGGAACTGCGACGTTGCGGTCGCCGGTGCCGGAGAGCTCGCCGAGCAGCTGCGGATCGATCCGCGTGCCGAGCATCGAGTCGCCGATGAACACCCACTCGGGATTGCCGTAGCGCAGCCGCTCGATCGGCAGCAGTGCGAAAGCCCTTGCGCGTCGCGCGGTTCTCGAGCGACGGCAGGTAGCTGCGATTCTGGCCGCGCATCTGGAGCGCGCTGTTGACCGCGCGCAGCGACAGCGGCGCGACGACGAGCGCCAGGACGATGGCGACGAGAGGGGCGAACTGCGGACTGCGCCGAGGCGGACCGACGGCGTTGCGGCGGCGGAAGGCGTCATGCAGCAGCTGAACGTCGATGGTAAACCGGATCCGCCCTCATCATCCGACCATCGCGGCACACGAAGCGACGGAGGAACCGATGCTCACGAATGGACAGACTGTCGAGGAGCCAAGGAGTCGGTGCTTGATGGCCGCTAGCCAGCGTATGGTGGATCCAGGAGGTTCAGGCGTTGCCATGCCATCCGTCCTGTCCCGGATCGCTCGCCACGGCCATCGTCGCCGCCACGCTCGCGTCGCGGTCACGACCGTAGCGCAGCAAGCCTCGGTCCAAGCGCTGCTCGAGCGCGGCGCGCTCGACGAGGCGGTGCAGCGCGCCGACAGCGAGCGCGCAATCCCGAGTCGACGTATCTCGCGGCGCAGGCCTCGCGAAGATGGACAACAACGACGGCGCGCGCGGCAAGTACGCGCGGCCTCCGCGAAGGCGACGCGGCCGACTGGAAGGCGATCGGCGAATCGGGCGACGCGCTGGTCGGCGGCGACCTCGACGGCGCCCGCGCCGCCGCCACCCGCGCGGTGCAGGCCAACGGCGACAATCCGTACGCGCACTATCAGGCCGGCTCGTCGCCAACCGCCAGAGCCGATTTCAGGACGCCGCCGCGTCGTTCTGGCCGCGCCACCGAGCTCAAGCCCGACCTCGCCTACGCGCACTACTACGCCGGGATCGCGTAGCCAGCGCATCAAGCAGATGGCGACAGATGTGCGAGCACCTCGAGCGTTCCTCCGCTCGCGCCCGAAGGCGCCCGGAACGCGCGGACCGTCGACCGCGTCCTGCGCACGCTCCGTCCTGACTGCTGACGAACAAGAACAAAGAACAAGAACTAAGAACGGAACGGAACGGAGAACCGAACGAACGACGACGAGACTGAACGAGAACGTACGTGACTCGAAGTCGTCGGATCGACCGAGTGTCGACGAGGAGTCGCGCATCGGCTTGCGACGTTGTGCGCCTCGACTGACGGCTGCTCGTTCTGCGTTCGGACATTGCTGAGCTTCTGTTGTCAACGTCGATTCCGTTCGTGTTCTTCGTGTCCTTCGTTGCTGAACGAGCCCGCTCGAGTCGCTCTAGAAGATGTGCCCGATGCCGAAGTACCACGCGACCGCTCTTGAACTGATTGGCGGGGCGGTCGGGCGTGAGCGTCCTGGCCGGGATGCCGAAGTCGACGCGGAACATCGCGAACGGCGACGCCAGTCGCAGCCCGAGCCGTAGCCGACCGCGATGTCGCGGAACGAGAATTCGTCGCGCGTCCGGAAGACGTTGCCGCCGTCGACGAACGCCGACGCCCTGGACCCAGCCGCGCACCGGGAACCGCATCTCGGCATTGAGCGCGAGCAGTGCGTCGCCGCCGGCCGGCTGCCCGAACGACGTCGCGCGGCCCGATCGCATTCTCCCCGTAGCCGCGCACGGTCGTCGCGCCGCCGAGCTGGAAGCGTTCGGAGACGAGCAGCTCCTGGTCGCCGAAGGCGCTGCCCACCTGCGCGCGGCCGGCGAGCGACGATGCCGCCGACCTTGCGATACAGCGACTGCTGCGCGAGCAGCTTGGCGTTGCCGTAGTCGGATCCCAGCGCCTCGACGGCCTGCTCCCAGTTGGCGGCCGCGAACCAGCCTCCCGTCGGATCGGACGGATCGTCGCGCCGATCGAGCAGCATCGCGGCGTTGACCCGCGACACGTTGAACGGCAGGAACTCGATCTCGCCGGGCGGCAGATTCGGATCGAACACGCGGAACCGCTCAGCCCGGAAGCTCCAGATCACTTCCGAGCGTCCGGAACGGCCGCCACCGCTGCTCGCCGGTGAGCCCGACCCGCTCCTCGATCGTTACGGCATCTTCGTCAGTGAACCGCTGCGCGCGACGCGAAGATGAAGCCGCTCGATCGGATCGGCAGGCCGAAGAACGAGCTGTTCGACGTGAACAAGCTGCCGGCCTGCCGGTTGCGCTCGTAGCGGCCGGCGATGCCCGGCGGTGATGGCGCGGCCGAACAGGTTCTGGTTCTGCAGATCGGTCAGGATGCCGATGCTCTGCGTCCGGCCGGCCGTGCCGTCGATCGGATCGGCGAAGTCGTCGCGCTCGTCGTTGAACTGCAGGCCGTAGCGAAGCCGCCAGACCGGGTACTCGACGACACGCACCACGGCGCGAACCGGCTGGATGCCGGCGGCCGAATCTTCGGTCGTCGGCTCCATCGGCACCGGCTCGATGTCGACCTGGCGGAACACGTTGGTGTCGTACATCCGCTTGCGCGCCTGCGACCAGTCGCCGAGGTTGACGGGCTCCCCGATGCGCAGCCGCAGGGCGCGGAGGATCACGCCTTCGCTGGTCCGCGTCGGCGCCTTCGGTCGACACCGCGCGCAGGATCTGCTGCAGCCCTTCGAGCACCGCGAACGTGATGTCGACCGTCTCGGTCGTCGTCGTGCGGCGTGGTGCGTGATCTCGAGCTGGACGCGCGTTGAAGCCCTGCGCGGCGTAGTACCTGCTCGACGCGCTCCGCGGCCGCGTCGAGCTCGGCGGTGACGAACGGCACGCCCGAGTCGAGCCGCACCGCGGCGGCCACCGCCGGCTGGTCGCGAGGGCTCACGCCCGGCAGCGTGAGGCTCGCCACGCGGAAGCGCGGGCCTTCGATGATGGTCACGGTCGAGCACGCCTGCGTCCGCCTGCGACGCGCGGCTCGATCGGCCGTGACGGTCGCGCTGCGAGATAGCCCTCGCCGCGATAGAACGCCTGAATCGCCTCGGCGAGCCGTTCGGGGTTCAGCCACCCGTCGATGTCGAGTGCCGGCGGTCTGGATGACCTCGTCGAGGCGATCGGCGTCGAACGCGCGCGCGCCGATGTAGCGCACGATGCGCCGCGAGACCGGCGTCCCGGCCGTGACCGTCGACGCGAATCTGCTTGCGCTCGGGCGTCGAGGCCGCGACGACCGCCTCGACCGTGCTGCCGATGACTCCTCTTCGAGCAGGTGACGGGTGATGCGCGTCCGGATGTCCTCGAGGAGGAAGCGATCGAAGATCGTCCGCATCCACGCCTCGCGGATGTCGTCGCTCGAGCTCGGGCTCGAGCGGATGCCCTTCGAGCACAGCTCGGCGACTGGACCGGGCTCGATGCGATAATCGAGCGCGACCGTCTGTGTCGTCCGCGCTCGGCTGGCGCGTCCCGCGGACGCGGACTTCGTAGTAATCGGCGTCGTGGTACTCGGCGCGCAAGGCGTCGATGTCGTTCTGCCAGTCGTTGAAAGTCGAAGCGGCTCGCCGGCTTCGAGCTCGCAGCAGCGCCATCAACTCGTCGGCGCGGCCGGCCGCGGCTCGCCCGAGATGGTCACGGCCGACACCTCAGGCGGCGGCGGCGCCGCGGCAGCGGCGCTGATGCCGATCCGCCGAACGTGATCTCGTGCCGCAGCGCAACCGAGCGATCGACGTTGTCGCGCGACACCGCGCGCAGCTCGATGTTGCGGCGCGGCTTGTAGCTGATGATCGGCGGACAGCCCGCCGCTCTCGTGCAGGCTCTGCGACAGGATCAGCTCGACGTCCGGGCGCAGGCGCTTCGACAGCGTCAGGCGCGTGGACGGATCGACGTCCGTTGCGACGAGGCCGGGGTCGGCGCGGAACTCGTCGGTATCGAAGCCGCGTTCGACGCGCAGCGTGTCGAGACCGATCGCCCGGCCGGTGGCGCCGAGCAGCTCCGCCGAGAGCAACGCCACCGCATCTTCGCCCTGGAGCTCGCCGAAGATCATGCTCATCGCCTCGCGCGAATCGACCGTCGGATCGCTCGACCGCACCTCGGTCTCGAGCCGATCGAGCGGCCCGTCGAGCGTGAGCGTGAGATCCCGTGCCCGACACGACGGTCCGGAGCTCGATGTCGAACTCGGGGAGAATCCGGTTCGGATTGGTGAACGAGATGCTGCCGCGCGAGACGTAGAACGCGTTGCCGGCGAGGTAGACCTCGCCGCCCTCGCGCAGCGTCACGCGCCCCGACAGCGACGGGCTCGACGACGGTGCCGATCACGCGCAGGGCCGCGCCGGCCTCGAAGCGGCCGTAGTTGTTGTCGAGACGCAGATCCTGCTGCGTGAACACGGAACAGATTGAGGCGGAGCTGCTCGACCCAGCTCGCGCTCGCGGGCCGACGGCGGGCGGCCGCGAGCGGCGCGCGGCGAGCAGCGCCGGCAGGCTGATCGTCTCGTTGTAGACGCTGCGCTCGACGCGGATGTCGCCGGACAGACTCCATCCCGGCGGTCCGGGCCGCAGCGTGACCAGCGCGTCCGCCTCGCTCTGCAGCCCGGCGGGATACTCGAGCGCGGCGCGCTGGATCTGCGCCGTCAGGCCGCCGGCCGTCGCGGCGAAACCCTTCGAGCAGGAAGCCGCCGTCCAGCGTGAGCGCGCCGCCGTTCAGCGCGCCGGTCAGGCTGTCGAACACCACCCGCCGGCCGTCGAGCGCGATCGTGCCGTTCAGACTCGGACATGAGCAATGCGCGGCTCGCGAATCGCGAGCTCGGCGTCGACGATGTCGATGCGGCCGTTGAAGACCGGCGCGTCGAGCGGCGCCGCCGATGCCCATGTTGATGCGCGCCTCGCCGTCGGTCGCGAGCGTTGGCGCGAACGCCGCGATCAGCCGCAGGTCGGCCGTACCGCGCAGCGTCGAATTCGAGCGCCTGCTTGTCGCGCGGCGCGATGCGAGCGGTGCCAGTGAGCGTCAGCGGGCTGCCGCCGGCCTCGAAGGTCGACGTCGCGCACGGTCACGAGACCGTTCGCGATCTCGAGCACGGAAGGCCGCTAGTTGGGCCACCCGCACGCCGGCGATCGTGAAGTCGGCCTCGTCGAGCGACGAGCGACCCGGTCAGACCCTCGAGCGAGGCGCGCGGTGATGCGCACGTCGAGCGACGCAGACGGCACGACCGTCGATGCTCGTCAGCGTCGCCGGGCTCAGCCACGGCGCGAGCGCGTTCTCGGTCAGGCCGACGACGCGCAGCTTGCGCAAAGCCGGTCTGAATCGCCGCAGGCGTGGCGCGCCGCGCTCGCGCTGCCATCAGCAGCTCACGCGGGATCGACGCGCGTCCCCTCGATGCTGCCCTCCTGCCACTGTGCCGGTCAGCCTGGTCACGTCGAGCGTCGACGCCGTCGAACGTCGCGTCCATCGACCAGGCCGCCCAGCGCCGGCAGGTTGCCCCACGCGACCGAGCCGTCGGCGAGATGCAGCGTCGCCGTCGATTGATCGATCCCGCCGGTCGATTGCCAGTTCGAGATCGACCGGACCGTGCGCCGTCGAGCTGCTCCGGCACGCCGAACGGGCCGGCCGATCGTCAGCAGTTCGCCGAGCTCGCCCTTGAAAGTGCCTGCCAGCGCGCGTTCTCGATGCCGCCTTCCGCGAGCCGCCCCGAGGCCAGCAGCCGGCCCTTGCCGACCGCCAGGTCGAGCGTGTCGACGGTGAGGCCGTGCGTCCCACGACAGGCGCGACGGCGTACGCCAGCCGGAACGGCACGCTCGAGACGTCGGCCTTGATGTCCTGCAGGTTGATGAAGACGGTCGAGTCGCCGGCGTCGACAGCGTGCCGCGCGCCAGCGCGCTGAGGCTGGCCGTGCCGGTGACGAACCCCGACTGCAGCCCGGCGATCGCGATGACCGGATCGAGATCGATGCGGTTCATCACGATCACCGCTTCGTAGCCGAACGGCGACGCGGCTGCACGCTGCGCGGTGATGAACGCGCCCAGCGACGGAATCCGTCCGGTCACGAGCGCGTCGTCGCCGTTGAGGCGGACGTTGATGATGCCGCGATCGACCAGGTCGCCTGCCGGCCCGCCCGAGACGTCGAAATCGATCACGCCTTCGCCGGCGGGCGCGTCGATCGAACCGCTGCCGGCGAACTTCAGCGCGATCGCCGCGGTGACTTCCGTCGGCGGCAATTCTTCCGCGCCGAAACTGCGACGCGGCAGCGTGCCGCGCCACGTGAGCCGCTGTCCGTCGATGTCGACGGTGTAGGTTCGCGCGTTCCAGTCGTAGCGGCCGGTGCCGCGCAGCTCGCCGGTTCCCTGCCGCAGCACCAGCGAATCCATCGACGATCGCCGCTGTCGATGACGTGCGCTCTTGACGGTCAGTCGAATCGACCGGCTGGCCCGCCACGCTTCAGACTCACCGCTCGTCAGCTCGGCGCTGATGTCGCGGACGGTCGACGGTGCCGCCGAGCGTGGCGGTCGCGGCCAGCGGGCCCTCGAGCTGCAAGGCGCGCGGCACCGCCGGCAACAGATCCGCCGCGGACGCCGCGTCGAGCACGAGCGAGCCGCGGTAGCGCGCGGGAGACGAGGTCCGCGGTCACGCTCGCCGCGCACGCTGCGCCGGCGCCTCGCGGCGCCGGTGTCGCCGCCGCGATCGGCGTGATCGCCGCCGCGATGTTGGTGACGGTGACGAGGTCGCGGCGAGACGTCGAAGTCGGCGGTGAGGCCGGTCGTGCCGATCGACGGCACGTGGCGGCGGCCGTCCGCGCGCTGCCGACGAATCGCGGCGACGTGAAGATGCCGCCCATCGTCGCGGTCGCATCGAGCGGGCCGGTCGTGTTGTCGACGATCGCCGGGGCCTTCAGTCCAAAGAGCGCCGCGTACCGCGCGGTCTCGCCGATGTCGGTCGTGGCCAGCGTGAGGTCGCCTTCGAACGTCGACCGGCTCGCCGCCTCGCGATTCCAGACGCCGCCGATGCGGCCGTCGACGCGCGCGGCGCCGAGCCGGTGACGCTGGTTCGCGCGCCATCGCGTGCCGTCGATGAAGAACTCGACCTCGCCATCGAGCGGCGCCGTGCCGGGCGCGAGCCGCGGCGCGGACGGTTGTGCGCTTCGAGCCGGAAGGGCTCGCCCGGCGCGCGATCGAATCGTGCGGTGCCCGTGAGCGCGGCGCCGAACGGCAGCACGCGCACCTCGGCGAGCCGGAACGCCGACGCCGCGTCGAGCCCCTGCCAGTCGCTCTGAATCCACCACGGCGCCTGCGCCCCAAACGGCACGTCGACGGTGGCGTGAATCTCGCCGCCAGTCGCCGGTGTGATCGTCGATCGCGACACGGTGATCGCCGACGGCGTCAGCCGGGCGATCCGCGTCGATCGCCACGCCGCGTTCGGTCCCGACCTCGATCCCCGGCGAGGTGACGTGCGCGTCGAGCACGAACTGCGTCGGCGCGCCCTTCATCGTCGCGTCGATCGCCGCCGGACCGGCGACGTGAATCGGCGGCGGCGCCCAGCGCGACGACGTGCGCGATCTCGGTCGTGCCCGTTGAACGTGCAGATCGAGCGTCGGCGTGATCGAGCGCGCGCGTGATCCGGCCCGACATGGCGAAGACGCCGTCGGTCGTGTCCAGCGTGATGCCCTCGAGCTCGACGTTCGATCCGTCGAAGACCATCGTGCCGCTGACCGGCTTGACGTCGACGCGCCGCTGCTTCACGCGCACGGCGATGGTCCCGTCGATCGCCAGCGGGCCGGTCGCGCCCGTTGCCGGCAACGTAGGACAGATCGGTGCGGATGCGCGGCGTCGTGATCTCGATGTCGCGCTGCAGATCGCGATAGATGAAGTCGAGCTGCCGGACGCAGCACGGCGCGGACGTCGACGCGCCGCGGCGGCGCGTTCGGATCGCGGCGGCCGCGGCCCGGCGGCAGGTTCGAGACGCCCGACAGGTCGCGCGTGATCGTGACGTGTCCGCCGTCGACGACCACCTCGTCGTAGCTCAGCTCGCCCGCGGTAGACGGCCCACGGCAGCCGGACTTCGACGCTCTCGGCGGTGAAGAACGGGTCGTCGTGATGACCAACCGCCGCCAGCCGCACGTTGGTCATGACGACGCGGAGCGTGACCAGGTTGAACGAGAGGCTGTCGGCGGTGAGATCGAGATCGAAGCGGCGTTCGAGCTCGCCGATCGACCACTGCAGGATGCGCGTTTGTACAGGTCGGCGTGTGCAGACAGCGAGAAGCGCGATCGCAGCCACGGCCAGGACGGCCATGGCCGAGATGACCAGCAGGCGCTTCAGACGACGCACGGATGATCTTACTCAGTGGGCGGATCGGGCAGGTGCGGCGGGCCGGGCGGGTGGCGCAGGCAGCGGTACAGATGCGAGTCGGTGCGGTGCATAGTCAGGCGCAAGTCAGGTACGAGAGCGCGACACGTGCTTGCATCGTCGCCGTCCACTGCCCGACCGCACCCGCTGGCCGAGATGGCTCCGCTTAGAACGGTGCCTGAATCGGCGTGCAGGCGCTGGCGACGCCGTTCTGCGCCTGATAATCCTCGCAGGCCCACCACTGGCCGTTCGAGTCCTGAGTAACGTAACAGCCGCCCGAGAACGACGCGGCCACAATGAGTAAGCGCCAGACACAGCGCCTTACGCATGATTGCCTCCGGGATGAAGATGTCGCCGCTCAGGGCGACAAGGATGACGACCGTTCACAAGTCGACTTTGAGCAAGCGGCCTGCCAGAGCCGGCCACCTCGACTGTCACACCGCCCTGACTCTGTTACTATCGCGGCATGAAACTGCGCTCAGCCTTAGCTGCTGCGGCAGGCGTCGTTCTTGCGGTTGTGGCGGGTGTTACCGGCTTTGGGCAACAGGCCGGACCTGAGCTGAAAGTGGGCGACGAAGCCCCGGCGTTCAACCTGCCGGGCTCCGACGGCCGCACCCACCAGCTCGCCGATCACAAGGGCAAGCGCGCCGTCGTGCTCGCCTGGTTCCCGAAAGCCTTCACCGGCGGGTGAACGGCCGAATGCAAGTCGCTCCGTGAGAGCGGCGACGCCATTCGACAGTTCAACGTCGCCTACTACGCGATCAGCGTCGACGACGCGGAGACCAACAAGAAGTTCGCCGAGCACGTCGAAGCGGACTATCCGATCCTCGCCGATCCCTCGAAGAGCGTCGCCAACGCCTACGGCGTGATGGGTCGCATGGGATTCGCGAACCGATGGACGTTCTACATCGGCCCGGACGGCAAGATCCTCTACATCGACAAAGCCGTGAAGACGTCGAGCGCGGGCGCAGACGTCGCGGCGAAATTGGCGGAGCTCGGTGTGGCGAAGAAGTAAGCAGTCGGATGGCCAGGCTGAAGCCTGGCGCCACTACCAGCAATGGATTGACTGTCGTGGGGCCCGGCTTTAGCCGGGCCTTTCCGTCTCTACGCTTCCGGCAGCGCCTGAATCACCACGTCGCCCGGAATCACCCGCACGAACTGACCGCGCTGCAGCAGCTCGCGGCCCTTGCCGCCGCGACCAGTCACCTCGTACTTCGCCGTGCTGATCGTCTGCTCGGCGCCGCGGCTCGTCTCCACCGTCATCAGATCGCGATCGCCGACCGAGAGCTGCGCGCCGATCACCTTGTCGTCGGGGAAGCTGACCTTGATCAGGATCACGCCGCGTCCAGGTCCCGACAGGAAGTTGACCTCGTCGACCTTGCAGATCAGCGCGCGCGCGTCGGCGGTGGCGACGATGACGACTTCGTCGCCGTCGGTGCGCGTCCACCGTCACGACCTCGGCGCCCTCCGCCGTGCGCGCGTAGCGCCGGCCGGCACGCGTGCTCGGCTCGATGAACGGCTCGAGCGAGAAGCGCATCGCGTAGCCGTCGCTGGTCATCGCCACGGCGTGGACCGGCGGCTCCGCGCCTTCCCGGCGCGCCGCG
Source organism: uncultured Acidobacteriota bacterium (assembly GCA_963841895.1). Classification (GTDB taxonomy): domain Bacteria; phylum Acidobacteriota; class Vicinamibacteria; order Vicinamibacterales; family UBA2999; genus JACCSI01. Next base: position 85,297 of record CAWJEO010000030.1, on the reverse strand, counting down.
ATCTCGCCGCTCACCCGCGGGTCGAGGCTCAGCGCGCCGATGACCCGCTCGCCGTCCTTCAGCTTGAACAGCTTCTGAATCGGCTCGCCGTAGCCGGTTGACGCGGGAATGTCGACGAAGCGCGCCGTGTAGGCGGCGCCGAAGTTCGAGAAGAACGACGACCGTCGCGCGCGTGCTCCCGGCCGACCGCCGCCAGCACGCTGTCGCCCTTCACGCAGCCGGGTCGTCGTCAGGTCCTTCACTTCCTTCTGCCGCTTCACCCAGCCGTCGCGCGACACGATCACGACGTTGTCTTCCTCGACGATGAAGGCGTCGGCGGTGTATTCGACTTCCTCGGTCTCCTCGATGCGCGTGCGCCGCGGCTCGCCGTACTTCTTCTGAATCTCCTCGAGCTCCTCGCGCACGAGCGTCCAGCGCGCCCGCCTCGTCCTTCAGCAGCGACGTGATCTGTCGCGCTCGCTTGCGCTTGTCGGCCAGCTCGTTCTGGATGACGAGGATTTCGAGCCGGGCCAGCCGATACAGCTTCAGCTCGAGGATCGCGTCGGCCTGATCGGCGTCGAGCTCGAAGCGCGCGATGATCTTCGTCGCCGGCGTCGGCCTTGCCGTCCGACTTGCGGATGATGCGGATGATCTCGTCGAGCGCGTCGAAGACCTTCTCGAAGCCCTCGAGGATGTGGATGCGCCGCTTGAGCTGCTCGAGCTCGTGTTCGAGCCGGCTGGTGACGACATCGAGGCGGAACTTGAGGAACCACCAGAGCATCTGGTGCAGCTCGAGCCGCTCGGGCCGGCCGACCTGTTCGTTCTCGGTCGGCACCAGGCACGTCATGTTGACCGCGAACGTGGTCTGGAGCGGCGTGTTCTTGAACAGATACGCCATCACCAGGTTCTCGTCCGCGCCCGGCTTCAGCTCCAGCTCGATCCGCACGTCGTCGGTCGACAGATCCTTGACGTCGACGAGGTGCGGCATCTTGCGGCTGAGGACGACGTCGCCGATGCGCTCGACGAGCTGCGACTTGTTGACGGCGTAGGGAATGCTCGTGACGTAGACGATCTTGCTGCTGCGCGACGAGGGGCCGAGCTCCCACGTCGCGCGCATGCGGATGCGTGCCCTGGCCCGCTCTTGTAGATGTCCTTGCAGCTCGGCCGGCGAGTTCAGGATGTGGCCGCCGGTCGGGAAGTCCGGGCCCTTGATGTAGCGACACAGCTGCGCGCTCGACAGCTCCTGGTTGTCGAGCAGCTTGATGAGCGCGGTGCACACTTCGCTGAGATTGTGCGGCGGGATGTTGGTCGCCATCCCGACGGCGATGCCGGTCGCGCCGTTGACGAGCAGGTTCGGCAGGCGCGACGGCAGCACGACGGGTTCCTGGCGGGTGCCGTCGTAGTTGGGGCGGAACGGGACCGTCTCCTGCTCGATCTCCTGCAGGATCTCGTCGGAGACGCGCGCCAGGCGGCACTCGGTGTAGCGCATGGCCGCCGCGGCGTCGCCGTCGAGCGAGCCGAAGTTGCCCGAGCCGTCGATGAGCGGCACGCGCAGCGAGAACGACTGCGCCATGCCGCACCAGCGTGTCGTAGATCGCGGTGTCGCCGTGCGGGTGGTAGTTGCCCATCACGTCGCCGACGACCTTGGCGCACTTGCGGTGCTTGGCGTCGGCGGTGAGGTTCTGCTGCCACATCGTGTAGAGGATGCGGCGCTGCACCGGCTTCAGCCCGTCGCGCACGTCGGGCAGCGCGCGCGAGGTGATGACCGACAGCGCGTAGTTCAGGTATCGCGCCTGCGCGGCCTCGTGCAGCGGCACCGTGTCCGGAGCCGTCGCTGGAATCGCCGCCGGACGGCGGCCCTGGCGGCGGCCGCCTGCCGGCGGCGCGTCGGGCCGCCGCCTGCTCGGCGCTCTCCGCGAGATCGAGCAGTGAAGGTTCCTGCTTACGCTTGGCCACGATCGAGGTTCCTGAGTTTCGAGGTTCGCGGTTCGAGGTTCGCGGTTCGCGGTTCCGTCATCCGAATTCTTAGTCCGGAATCAGCTTCCCGGGATTCATGAGGTCGTGCGGATCGAGCGCGCGCTTGATCGCGCGCATCGTGTCGAGCGACGCGCCGTGCTCCCGCGCCAGATACTGCAGCTTGCCGAAGCCGATGCCGTGCTCGCCGCTGCACGTGCCGCCGAGGCGCAGCGCGCGCTCGACCAGCCGGGCGTTGGCCGCCTTCACGCGCGCCATTTCCGCGGCGTCGCCGGTATCGACCATGAAGATCAGATGGAAGTTGCCGTCGCCCGCATGACCGACCAGCGGCGCGACGATCTGCTCGCGCGCGCAGATCCTCCTGCGTCTCGACGATGCATTCCGAGAGGCGCGAGATCGGCACGCACACATCCGAGGTCCATGGCCGCGCGCCCGGGCCGCGCCGCCATCGCCGCGTAGAGGGCGTTGTGGCGCGCCTGCCACAGCGTGGCACGCTCCTCCGGCGTCGACGCCCACTGAAACCCGAGCGCGCCGTTCTCGCGCGCGATCTCCTCGACGCTGCGCGCCTGCTCGTCCACCGACGCCTCGCTGGCGCCGTGGAACTCGAAGAACAGCGTCGGCGCGATCGGAAACGACGTCTTCGAGTAGCGATTGACCAGCGTCAGCTGCTGCTCGTCGATGATCTCGATCCGCGCCACGGGGATACCGAGCTGAATCGTCGTAATCACCGTCGCCGCGGCGCCCGCCATGCTCGCGAACGGACACACCGCCGACGTCACCGCCTCGGGCCGGCCGAACAGGCGCAGCGTGATCTCGGTGATCACGCCGAGCGTGCCTTCCGAACCGACGAACAGCCGCGTGAGGTCGTAGCCGGACGATGATTTGCGCGCGCGGCCGCCGGTGTGAATGACGCGGCCGTCGGCGAGGACGACCGTCAGGCCGAGCACGTTCTCGCGCATGGTCCCGTAGCGCACCGCGGTCGTGCCCGAGGCGCGCGTCGCCGCCATGCCGCCGATCGTGGCGTCGGCGCCGGGATCGACCGGGAACATCAGGCCGGTGTTCTTGAGGTGATCGTTCAGCTTGCGATGCGTGAGTCCGGCCTCGACGGTGCACGTCCAGGTCGTCGGTCGAGACTGCGATCGACGCGGGTCATGCGCGTCAGATCGATGCGTGACGCCGCCGCGCACCGCGTTGACGTGCCCTTCGAGCGAACTGCCCATGCCGAACGGCACGACCGGCACGCGCCGCCCGCGCGCAGGCGGCGACGATCGCCGCGACTTCGGCGGTCGTTTCCGGAAACGCGACCGCATCCGGCGGCGACGGGTCGTGCCACGACTCGCCGTGGCTGTGGTGCTCGCGGACCGAGTCCGATCGTCGAGACGCGATCGCCGACGCTGGCGCGAAGCTCCTGGAGCAGGTCATCCGACACGACAGGCACGCCTCAGTATTGATCGCGTCCAACGCGCCGCAACGACCACAGAGATCACAGCAGAATCTGGCAGATGTGGCGATCTCGATCGCTGATCACGATCACCGATCGCCGATCTCCAGCTCGCCGGGGCGGTAACATGGATGGCCCATCCATGGCTGCTCCGGCTTTCACGTCCAAGACGCTTTCATTTCTTCGCGCGCTCAAGCGCAACAACTCGCGCGAATGGTTTCATGCCCGCCGCGACGACTACGAGGCGCACGTGCGCGGGCCGATGGTGGCCATCGTCGAACGGCTCGCCGAGGATTTCAGGACGGTCGCGCCGGAGTTCTCGGCCGATCCGAAGACGTCGATCTTCCGGCAATGGCGCGACACGCGATTCAGCGAGAACAAGACGCCGCTGAAGACGCAACGTCGCCGCGACGTTCCCCAACCGCACGCTCGGCCGGATGAACGGCGCCGGCCTCTACTTCGAGGTCGCGCCGACGTGGGTCTGGATCGGCGGCGGCATCTACGCACCGGACGCCCAGCAGCTGCACGCCATCCGGCACCATCTGTGCGATCGGCACGCGGAGTTCCAGCGCCATCGTGCGCGCGGCGCCGTTCAAGAAGCTTGGCGGCCTCAAAGGCGAGCGTCTCAGCCGCGTGCCGCGCGGGTTCGACAAGGATCATCCGGCGGCCGATCTGCTCCAGCAGAAGCAGTTCCTCGGCGCGCGCGAAGAAGCGGCGGAGTTTGCGACGCTCGCCGACGTTTTACAAGGAGCTGCTGGCGACGTTTGCCGCGCTCGTGCCGCTGTGCCGGTTCCTGAACGAACCGCTGGTCGCGCGGCGCCAAGCGCGATCCGTCGCTCTTTGTAGAATCGCGCGCTGACGAGATCACCAGATGCCGATCGCCCATCGCAGATCACGAGATCGCCGTCTCATCGGTTAGCGCGCCGCGCCGCGCGATCATGTACAGCACGGCTCCGCCGGCCAGCGCCGCCGCCCCCGCCAGCAGTTGCTGCGACGTCGCGCCGGCGAGAATGCCGAGCGCGATCAGCGACGCGAGGACCGGCACCACCGGACCGAGCGGCGCCGTGAACTGCGCCGGGACCCATCGTGCCGTCCGGCGCGCGGCGGCGCAGGACGAGCGTCGCCGTGCAGACCGCCAGATACATCACCAGCCGCGCGACCGCGCTCACCGCCGCCAACTGCACGAACGAGCCGGTCAGCGCGAGCGTCAGCGCAACCGCCGACGTGAACAGAATCGCGTTCGACGGTGTCTGCTCGGCCGGGTGCACGTGCGCAAACCAGCGCGGCAGATCGTGGTTCTCGGCCAGCGCGAAAATCGTGCGCGAGCCGCTCAGCACCTGACCCATGTTGTTGCCGGTCATCGACAGCACGGCGCCGACGCTGACGACGAGGGCGCCCAGCGCACCCATGAACACGGTGGCGCCGTCGGCGAGCGGCGTCCGCGTGGCGGCGAGGTCGGGCAGCAGGCCGGTCGCCACGACCGACGTCAGCGACATGACCGCGGCGACGGTGAGGATCGTCATGACGAACGCGAACGGCACGTCGCGCCTCGGATTCGATGCTTCGCCGGCCGGCACGCCGGTCACCTCGTACCCGCCATACGCGAAGATCAGGAGCAGCGCCGCGGTACCCGCCTGCCCGATCGTCACGTCGGGCAGCGTCGTCAGACGCGCCGGCTCGATGTACCAGATGCCGAACGCGATGAACAGCAGCAGCGGCGTCAGCTTGCCGATCGTCAGGCCGTTGACCACCCACTTCGACTGCCTGATGCCCTGAATGTTGATGACGGTCAGGGCGAGCGTGACGCCGATGATGCAGCAGCGCGCGCGGCAGGCCTGTCGCGAACGACGGCCAGTAGAACGCGAGCGCGAGCGCCAGGCCGTTGCTGACGGAGGCCTGACTCGCGACGCGCGTGAACCACAGCATCCAGCCGACCTCGAAGCCGATGAAGCGGCCGAAGGCGACGCGGGCCGGGAGATAGGGGCCGCCGGTGCGATCGAACCGGCTGCCGACTTCGGCAAAGCAGAGCGCGATCAGCAGCGACGCACAGCCCGATGCGCGACGAACGCGATCGGCCCCCAGGCGCCGACCTGGCGCGCGACGTCGGACGGCAGCAGGAAGATCGCGCTGCCAATCACCTGGTTGACGCCGATGGCCGTGAGATCCCAGCGGCCCAGCTCGCGCCGGAGGGCGGGTGCGAGCAGGTGGGGCGGGTGAGGCAGAGGGTGGGGCGGCTCACGAAGGCTCGGGTGCGGTGGCTTGTATCATGAAACCTCAGTGAGCACCATCGAGCGGAAGACGCTGCCGGCGGCCTGCTACACCGACCCGGCGTGGTTTGCGGCGGAGATGGAGCAGATCTTCGCGCGATGTGGATTGCGGCGCGGGCGCGTCGACGACATCGCCGCGCGCGGCGCTTCGTGCGCCGCGACGTCGGCAACGCCAGCGTCCTCGCTCGTCGGCGACGGCGACGCGCGTCCGCGCGTTCCACAACGTCTGCCGTCATCGCGGCACGCGGCTCTGCGATGCGCGGACCGGCATCGCTCAGCCGGCAGCATCCAGTGTCCGTATCACGGCTGGACCTATGGCCTCGACGGCCGGCTGATCGGCGCGCCGCAGATGGACGAGGTCGAGGGATTCGCGCAAGGACGACTACCCGCTCCGCGGTGTGCAGAGCGCGGTGTGGGATGGCCACGTCTTCATCAACCTCGACGACCATCCGCCGCCGCTCGGACACAGCTCGGCGAGCTGCCGGACGCCTTCCGGCCGTGGCGCATGAGCGAGCTGCGCCGCGTGCACCGGCTCGATTACACCGTGCAGGCCAACTGGAAGCTGATCGTCCAGAACTACAACGAGTGCCTGCACTGCCCGATCATCCATCCGCTGCTCAATCGCATGCACCACTACCTTGGTGCGGCGAACGTGCCCTCGACCGGCACGCTATTGCGGCGGCGCGATGGGATTCAAGGACGGCGTCGAGACGCTGAGCGTCGATGGCCGCCGCCGGCGCGCGCACGCTGCCCGGGTCTCGGCGAGGCCGAGCGGCAGCTGGTCAACTACTTCGCGATCTATCCGAACCTGCTGCTCACGCTGCATCCGGACTACATGGTCACGGTCACCATCTGGCCCGAGACGCCGGATCGCACGCATCTGGTCAGCGACTGGCACTTCCATCCCGACGAGATCGCGCGGCCCGGCTTCGTGTGGGAGGACGCGGTCGAGTTCTGGGACGTCACCAACCGCGAGGACTGGGCGATCTCCGAGCGATCGCATCGCGGCATCGCGTCACGCGGCTACACGCCAGGCCCGTACTCGAACCGCGAAACCCAGTTGTGGGAGTTCGATCGCTTCATCCTGTCGCGCGTGCGGTGGAACGAAGACGGCCACAGCCAGAATGTTGAGATCTGGTGATGTGGTGATGCTGGTGATGCTGGTGATCTGCGTGATCTCGTGACTGTCGATTGGGTGCTCTGATCCCTGATCCCTGATCCCTGATCCCTGATCCCTGATCCCAGATCCCTGATCCCAGGTTCCTGATTCCTGATTGCTTCAGCGATCACCGCGCCAGCCACCCGGCATACAGCTCTGGCCGGCGATGCTTCAGGAACAACTGCCGCGCGTGAGATTGTCCCGGCCGCCGCCGGATCGATCTCGGCGATCAGAATCTCGTCCCTGCCCAGCCCGGCGCGCGCGATGACGTGCCCACCGGGATCGCAGACGAACGACTCGCCCGAGAACTCCAGCCGATCTTCGCGGCCGACGCGGTTGCAGAGCGCGACGTGATAGCCGTTCTGCAGCGCGGCGACGCGCAGCTCGCCTTCGTAGAGCCCCTCGGGCCACTCGCCGGCCGTGCCAGCCTGCGGCACGATCACGAGGTCGGCGCCGCCAATCGCCAGCGCGCGCATGTACTCCGGATAGTGGCGGTCGTAGCAGATGGCGACGCCGATCGTGCCGGCGCGCGTGCGATAGACCGGCGCGCCGGTGTCGCCCGGCGTGTAGTAGCCCTGTTCGTGGAAGCACGGGTACTCGGTGATGTGAACCATCCGCGTGACGCCGAGGAGCGATCCGTCGGCATCGATCACCGGCGACGAGTCGTAGGTGCGATCGCCGTCGCGCTCGAAGAAGTTCATCACGACCACCAGGCCGAGCGCGCGCGCCTTGTCGCGCACGGCGGTCACGAGCGGGCCGTCGATCGGCTCGGCGAGCTCGCGGACGTCGCCGCGTCGCGGGATGCTGCGGATAGAACCACTCGAACGCCAGCTCCGCGAAGCCCGCCACCGCCGCGCCGCGGCTGCGCCGCCTCTCGAGCGCCGCCAGGCCGCGCGCCAGGTTGGCGGCTTTGTCTTTCGTGGCGTGCTGCTGAATCAGTGCGATCCGCATGGAGTGCTTGTATCACCACCGGGAACACGAAGATACGAAGAAACGAAGAACACGAAGGAAGCAAGTCGTGCAGGCAGAGTCCAGGTGCAGTCCGGGCGCCGATGTGCCAAGATGCCTGCGTGGCCCGTTCGTCGCGATCACCTTCGTGAGCCTTCGTCTTCTCGTGACTTAGTGTCCCTTGGTGATACGGGCCCGGCCGTGGCGCCTATCTCTTCTCCGCCAGATACCCTGCACGATGGCGGACGGTATAGCCGCGCGCGGTGGTTTCGACCTTCAACTGCCGAAACGTGCCGTCGGGCGCGCGCTTCGGGACGTAGCCGAGGGTGTACTGCGAGCGCAGTTCTTCGAGCAGGGCGCGCGCCGCGGTTTCGCCCGCCTCCGGGCTCTTCACCTCGTACACCGTGCCGCCTGAATCGCCGACGATGTCGGGAAGGAAGTTCGAGAACGCGCGATTGACTGGCGGCGCGAAACGCGACGGCTGCAGCTCGGTATCGATGCCGTAGACCAGCGTTTCGCTCTGCCGGCGCGACGCGACCAGCTTCGCGAGCGGCGTGCGGCTGGCGTTCTCGCCGCCATCGGACACGACCAGAATCACCGGCAGCGGATTCGACGCCCGCTCCATCAGCGTCAGCCCCTCGCGGAGCGCATCGACGCAGCGCCGTGCCGAGCGAGACGCGCCACTCGATCCACGACACCGGCTTGATGTCGCGGCCGCGCGTCCACGGGAACGCCGTCCGCACTTTCGAGGCGAAGAACAGCAGCGCCGCCTCGTCATCGCCGTTCAGTCCCGCGAGCAGCGCGTCAATCGTGCGCGACGCCAGCGCCTGCCGGCCCGACGCCATGCTCGGGCTCGAATCGAGCAGGATGCACAGGCTGATCGGCCGCGGCTCGTGGCTGACCAGCGCGAGCTCCTGGAGCACGCCGTCTTCGTAGATGCGAAAGTCGGCGGCGCTGAGCTCGCCAGCCGGGCGCACGCTGTCGTGGCCGGTAAGGGTGACCGGCACGGTCACGAGGTCGACGGCCGATCGGAACGTCGGCTGCGCCTCGAGGCCCACGGCCAGCGCGGCGGTCAGGAGAATCGGCAGGATGCGGGCCATGGGCGCTGGCAGGTATTATGACGGTCAATCACCATGCCTGCCACGTACGCGCCTGTTCGGCCTTCTGCTGATCGTCCTCGGCCTCGCCAGCTACGTCACGACGGGACGCACCAGCGTCACCGCCCTGATCCCGGCGTTTGTCGGCGCCGTATTCGTCATCCTGGCGATCGCGTCGCGCGCAATCCTGCGGCGCGCAAGCACGTGATGCACGCCGCGGTCGCGCTGGCGCTCCTCGGCGCGCTCGGCACGCTTGGACGCATCATTCCGGCGGTCAGCGCCGGCAACACGACGCGGCCCGCCGTGCTCGCCCAGATCGCCATGACCGTGATGCTGCTCGTCTACGTCGCGCTCGGCGTGCGGTCGTTCATCGAAGCACGCCGCGCCCGCAAGTGAAGCCAGACACGAGGTCACAGAGAATGTCCGGTGATGTGGTGATCTGATGATCTGGAGATCTGAGATCGCGGATCCGTGCCGTGATCCCTGATCCCTGATCCCGAATCCCTAGATCCCCAATCCCTAATCCCCAACTCCCTACAGCGGCGGTGTCGCCGTCTTCCGCGGCGGATTGAAGAACGGCGTCTTCACGACCGTCGCCGTCGCCGTGTGGCGAACGGCTTCGACGGTGACCTCGAGATCGACGTTCGTTGCCAGATCGCGTAGTGCGGGCGATCGATCGTGGCCAGCGCGATCAACTTCTTCAGCATCGTCGACCACGCGGTCGTCGTCGCGCGGCCGACCTGGCGGCCGTCCTTGTAGACCGGCACGGAGACGCGCGACGCCGCGGCGGGGCGGTCGGCGGCAAGCCGACGGCTTCGTAGAGCGCTTCCACCGCCGTCCAGTCGACCTCGAGCCCGACGATCTGCCGGCGATGGCCGCGGCGATGCTCGGCGGCGAGCGCGTGGCGGCCGACGAACGGGCCCTTGCTCGAGATCGACGAGCCGCGCCATGCCGAGCTCGTACGGCGAATATTTCTGCGCCTCGATCATCGCCTTGCGGCTGCTGTGGAAATCGACGTCGATGAGGAGCAGCCCCGCCTCGACGCGCGCGACGTCGAGCGCCAGCATCCCGGTCGGATGCAGATCGAACGCGTCGCCAGCCGTCGGCGATCGCGTCCCAGACGGTGAGCGCGGCTTCCCACGGCATCCAGATCTCGTAGCCGAGATCGCCGGTATAGCCGGTGCGGCTGAGATGTCAACCGGCACGCCGGCCGATCGTTCCGCTCGTCGCGCGGAAGTACTTCAGGCTGTCGATCGGCGCATCGCCACGCTGCGCAGCAGCCGCGCCGACGTCGGGCCCTTGCAGCGCCAGCGCCGCCACCTGTTCGGTGATGTCCTCGATCGCGACGTCGAGGCCGGCGGCGTTCTCGGTGATCCAGCGCAGGCTCGGATCGGCGGCGGTCCAGCGATAGGCCTGCTCCGCCACGCGCGTCACCGTCCCGTCGTCGATGACCTTGCCTTCTTCATCGCACCATGGCGTGTAGTAGACCTGGCCGACGCTCAGCTTGTTCGCGTCGCGCGTGATGATGCGATTGATGAGCCGCGTCGCGTCGCGTCCGGAGACCCGGTACTTGTAGAGCGGCGAGATATCGATGATCGCGCACGCGTTACGAATCGCGTTGTATTCGTGCTCGTGATGCGTCTCGTACGCGCTCACCGCGTAGTAGCCCGACCAGTCGCGATAGTTCAGACTCTCGCACAGCGCGATGCGTCCGCTCGTGAAACGCCGACCCGATAGGCACGGGGTGATTATAGAGACCTGTCGAACGAAGCAAAGAACTAAGAACTAGAACGGAACGTGGAACGTTGAAGCAGGAACGAGGAACGGAACGGAGAACTAGAACGGCGAACGCACGAACGGAACGAACGGCGCACGACGGCACGACGCACGACGCACCGCACGAGGCACGACCGGAACCGCAGGCACGAGGCACCGGACGAGGAACGAGGAACGAGGAACGCAGGACGCGGACTAGAATCATCCATTGCGTGAAATACGACGCCATCGTCATCGGGGGCGGGCACAACGGCCTGACGTGCGCCGCGTACCTCGCGCGCGCGGGGCGCAAGGTGGTGGTGCTCGAGCGGCGGCACCTCGCTCGGCGGCGCGGCGGTCACCGAAGAGGTGTTCCCGGGCTACAAGTTCTCGGTCTGCTCCTACGTCGTCTCGCTGCTGCGCCCGGAGATCATCCGCGAGCTCGATCTTGCCGCGCCACGGCATGGAGCTCCTGCCGCTCGACGGCACGTTCACCCCGCTCCCGAACGGCGACTACCTCTGGCGCGTCAACGATCACTACAAGACCCGACGCGAGATCGCCCGCCACTCGCGGCTCGACGCCGAGGCCTACGACGAATACGGCAAGGCGATGATCGAGATGGGCCGCTTCGCCAAGCCGATCCTCTCGATGACTGCCGCCCGATCCGACATCGCTCGATCCGCGCGGGCTGCTCGAGCTGCTCGGCGATCGGCCGCCGCTTCCGCGGCATGCGCAACCACGATCGCGTCAACCAGATCCAGCTCCTGACGATGAGCGCCGCCGACTTCCTCGATCAGTGGTTCGAGACCGATCGCGCTGAAGGCGACGATGGCCGCGTCGGGCATCATCGGGACGTTCCTCGGCGTCCGCTCGCCGGGCACCGCCTACGTGCTGCTGCACCACTACATGGGCGAGATCGACGGCGCGTTCCGGTCGTGGGGGCTCTCGCGCGGCGGCACCGGCGCGGTGTCGGATGCGATCGCCGCCGCCGCCCGCGAGCATGGCGTCGAGATCCGCACCGAGGCCGCGGTCGCGAAGATCCTCACCAGCAACGGGCGCGCGACCGGCGTCGCGCTTGAGCAATGGCGACGAACTGCGCGCCGAGCACGGTGGTGTCGAGCGTCGATCCGCACCTGACGTTCCTGCAGATGCTCGACCCGCGGAACCTGCCCGACGACTTCGTCGAAGGCGTTCGCCGCTACAAGTTTCGCGGCTCGTCCGGCAAGGTCAACCTGGCGCTCGACGCGCTGCCCGACTTCACGAGCCTGCCGGGCCCGGGCCCGCACCTGCGCGGCGCGGTTTCGATTTCGCCGTCGCTCGACTACATGGAGCAGGCCTACGACGACGCGAAGTACGGACAGTTTTCGACGCCGGCCGTACATGGACATCGTGATTCCGTCGCTCACCGATCGCGAGCCTCGCGCCGCCGGGAAAGCACGTGATGTCGTGCTTCGTTCAATACGCGCCGTATCACCTCCGCGAAGGCACGTGGGACGAGCAGCGTGAAGCGTTCGGCGACACCGTCATCGACACCATCGCGGAGTACGCCCCGAACATCAAGAGCATCATCCGGCACCGGCAGGTGTTGACGCCGCTCGACATCGAGCGCGAGTTCGGGCTCACCGAAGGCAACATCTTCCAGGGCGAGCTCACGCTGGAACAGCTGTTCTTCCTCCGGCCCGTGCCTGGCTGGGCGCAGTACGCGACGCCCATCGATCGCCTGTACATGTGCGGATCGGCAACGCATCCGGGCGGCGGGATCATGGGCGCGCCGGGGCGCAACGCGGCGATGCGAATCTTGAAGGCCGGGTAGGGCAGGTCGGTCGCGGCAAGGGCCGCTATGGGCGGTCGCGCAGGGCTCGCGGGTGTGCGGAGCGAGCGGAGGCGGATGGCGTTGGCAAACGCTTGATGGCGAATAAGCCGTACGACGCGATCGTGATTGGCGCGGGAGTCAACGGACTCACCTGCGCGGCCTATCTGGCCAGGGCTGGACTGAAGACGCTCGTCCTCGAACGGCAGTCGACGATCGGCGGCTGCGCCCAGACCGCGGAGATCGCGCCTGGGTTCCACGCCCCACTCCTCGCGCACACCGCGGGACCGCTGCGCCGCGATGTCATCGACGATCTGCGGCTCGCGACGCACGGCCTCGAGTTCGTCGCGAGCGACGCGACGGTGGCCGCCATCGGCCACGACGATCGGGCGCTGGTCGTCTACGACGACGCGGGGCGAACGGCGAAGGGGCTGCAGGCGTGGTCGGCGCGCGACGCGGAGGCCTGGCCGGGATTCGTCTCGTCGCTCGCCGCGATCGGGCGGGTGATCGGCACGCTCTTCACCTCGTCGCCGCCGCCGATCGACGATCCGGGCGGCCGCGATCTGTGGTCGCTCCTTCGAACGCTGCGCGCGTTTCGATCGCTGAAGAAGCCGGACGCCTACCGGCTGCTGCGCTGGGGCCCGATGGCGGTCGCCGATCTCGTCGCCGAATCGTTCGAGACCGAGCGACTGCGCGCGGCCGTCGCAGCCGACGGCATTTTCGGCGCCCACCTCGGACCGTGGTCGGCAGGCAGCGGGCTGCTGCTGATGCTGCGCGCCGCCAACGAGGCGGTGGCGCCGCCGCGGACCTGGATCGCGCGCGGCGGACCAGGCGCGATCGCGGCCGCGCTCGAACGCGCGTTGCGAACAGCCGGCGGCGAAGTCCGGACCAATGCGGCCGTCACCCGGATTCTCGTGCACGATGGCCGCGCCCGCGGCGTCGTGCTCGCCGACGGCACCGAGATCAGCGCGCGCAACGTCGTGTCGGCCGCCGACCCGCGCCACACGCTGCTCGGCCTCTGCGATCCGATCGATCTCGCGCCGGAGTTCCTGTGGCGGATGCGGCGCTATCGATCGCAGGGGACGGTCGCGAAGCTCAACCTCGCGTTGTCCGCGCTGCCGGCGTTCCGCCGGCCTCGACCGCGACGCGATGGGCGCGCGCATTCGCATCGCGCCCGAGCTCGATTATCTCGAGCATGCGTTCGATCACGCCAAGTACGGACGGTATTCCACCGATCCGTACATCGAGCTGACGATTCCCGACCGTGCTCGACCAGGGCCTCGCGCCATCGGGCGCGCACGTCCTCTCGGCCTACGTGCAATATGCGCCGTTCACGCTGCGCGGACACCGACTGGGATCAGGCGCGCGACGCATTCGCGGCGACGGCGGTGGCCACCATCGAACGCCACGCGCCCGGCCTGCGCGGGCTGATCGTCGGCCAACAGCTGATCACGCCGCTCGATCTCGAGCGCACCTACGGATTGACCGGCGGCCACATCTTCCACGGCGAGCTCGCGCTCGACCAGCTGCTGTCGATGCGGCCGCTCCTCGGGTGGGCCGGCTACGACACGCCGATCCAGGGACTGCATCTCTGCGGTTCCGGGTACGCATCCCGGCACCGGCCTGACCGCGGGATCGGGTGCCAACGCGGCGCGCGAAGATCCTGCGTCGCTGACTGAGGTTCCGGCAGTTCCGAGGTGACGACGTTCCAGGTTCGAACTGGGAGCGAACGCGGAACCCTGCGAACCTCGGAACGCGGAACCTTGACGCTTCCCCGCAATCCCGCCGGAACGCTTGGTCTAAAATCTCCCTACCCCGGGACGCGGAGTTCTCCATGCGACGTCTGATGTTCGCGCGCGTCATCCTCATCGCTCTCGGTCTGGCCGGCGCGCTGGCCGCGCAGCAGCCCGCGGGACCACCGCAGCCGACGAGCCCGTCGCAGGCCCCAATGCCCGGCGCGCCGTCGCCGCTGCCGCCGCGCGCCGGCCGCCCGACGACGGTGCGGCGAAAGGCACGGCCATCCTTCGCGGCTATGTGGTTGCCGCCGACACCGGCAACCCGGTCCGCCGCGCGATGGTCCGCGTGTTCGCGGCAACCGGCGGCGGCAACGCGACGACATCCACTGATGGCGAGGGACGCTGGGAGCTCAAGAATCTCCCGGCCGGCTCCTACACCATCTCGGTGAGCAAGGCGGGATTCGCCTCGGCCAGCTACGGACAGCGCTCGCCCGAGCAGATGGGACGGCCGCTCGAAGTGCTCGATGGTCAACTCGTCGAGAAGATTGGCTTCTCGCTGATCCGCGGCGGCGTGATCACCGGGCGCATCACCGACGAGTTCGGCGAGCCGGTCGCCGGGGCACAGGTGAGCGCCATGCGCTATCGCTTCGTCGGCGGCAGCCGGCGCTCTCACGCCGGCGGGCAATGCGACAGACCGATGACCTCGGCGCCTTTCGCCTTTACGGCCTCGTCCCGGGCGAGTATCACGTCATGAGCACGGTGCGCTCGATGATGATGAACATGCCGGGGAGCCGAACCACCGACGTCGAAGGCTACGCGCCCACGTACTATCCGGGCACGACGAACGCCGGTCAGAGTCAACGCCTGGTGGTCCGCGCGAGTCAGGAAACGCACCAACGTCAGCTTCGCGCTTTCGGCGACGATGCTGACGACGATCAGCGGACGCGTCGATTTCGTCGAACAACGAGCCCGTGGTCCAGGCGAATGTCCGCGTGACGCCGGCCGATCGCAACGACGCGATGGCGATGATGATGTCCAACAACGCCATGACCGCCGCCGACGGCGCCTTCGAGGTGAGCGGCATGACGCCGGGCAACTACATCGTCCAGGTGTTCCCGCGAAGCTTCGACGGGCGCGTGTCCGAGTTCGGCCGGCAGCGCGTGACCGTCGGCGACGGCAACCTGGAGAACGTCGTGGTCGTCATGTCGCGCGGCGCCGTCCTGCACGGGACGATCACCACCGACGAAGGGACGCCGCTGCCGGTCACGCCGCAGCAGGTCAACGTCTTCGTCCGTCCGGCGGAGCCCGAGCTCATGATGCCGACCGGGCCCGCGAAGGTGAACGACGACTGGACCTTTGAAGTCTCGAATCTCGATCGATCGCAGCCTCATCAGCGCGGCGGATCGGCGCAGACCCGGGCGGTTGGACGGTCAAGGGCGTCTTTCACAACGGCCTCGACATCACCGACACGCCGACCGACTTCGTGCCCGGCCAGACGGTCGAGGGCGTTCGAGATCGTCTTCACGCGGAAGGTCACGGTTGTTTCGGGGACGATCACGGACGCCCGCGGCAAACCCGATCTCGATGCCACGGTCGTCGCGTTCGCGCAGGACTCGCGGCGATGGACGCCGGTGACCCGCTTCACGCGGAGCGCGCGGCCGAACCAGGACGGCCGCTACACGCTTCGCGGGCTGCCGCCCGAGGACTACTTTGTCGCAGTGGTGAAGGAGATCGAGCCGGGGCGGATGGCCGACCCCGAGATATCCTCGACACGCTGTCGCGATCAGGCGGTCCGGATCACCCGCTCGGCGAGCTGCGAAACGAAGACGCAGGATCTGTCAAGGCCCCGCCCCGCAGTGACGGGTAATCGCAGACGCCCGGTAAGCGAGCGACGTGCCAGGCGGTCGGACGTAGTTCTCGAAGTATGGCGTCGTCGCGTATGCTCCTGCGTCGTCGTTCGCCGTGCTCGTCTGGCTGGCGCTGCCCGCGGCCGCATTGGCGCACAGCCGCCGGGCCCGCCCCCGGGTGGCGCTGGCGGCCGGTTCGGCGATCGGCAGCTGCCGCCGCGCGACCCACGGCAGGTCGAGGCCGCGCGCGGCACCGCCGTCGTCCGCGGCACCATCGTCGCCGCCGACAACGGCGAGCCCCATCCGGCGCGCGCAGGTTCGGCTGTCCGGGCAAGGCGTGCCCGGCCGCGTTGCCACGACCGACGAGCGCGGCCGCTTCGAGATCAAGGAACTGCCGGCGGGACGCTACAGTCGTCACCGCCTCGAAGGGCGGATTCGTGTCGCTGCAGTACGGGCAGCGGCGGCCCTCGGAATCCGGGACGCCGCTCGATCTTGGCGATGGCCAGATCCTCGACAAGGTCGTCATCGGGCTGCCGCGTGGCAGCGTGATCACCGGACGCATCACCGACGAATTCGGCGAGCCGGTGGCCAACGCCGTGGTCTCGGCGATGCGCTACGGCTATCAGGCCGGCGCGCGTCGGCTCCTTGCCGGGATCCGGGCAGAACTCGCGCGACACGACCGACGATCAGGGTCACTTCCGCCTGTTCGGCCTCTCGCCCGGCGAGTACGTCGTCAGCGCCGCGCTGCGCGCCGGCGGCGAGGTCACCGACCCCGCGGGCGAGCCGACCGGCTACGCCGCCACCTACTATCCGGGCACGCCGAACGTCGCCGAAGCGCAGCGCGTCAACGTCACGCTCGGACAGGAAGCGAGCAACGTGGCGTTCGCGTTGACCGCGACGCGGCTCGTGCGGGTCACCGGCGCGGTCATCAACTCGCGGGGCCAGTCGGTCACCAACGGCATGGTGATGCTCGCGCCGAGCAACTCGCGCCTGACCGGCGGTGCCGATGGCGCAGATGTCCACGGCACGGATCGACGGGGCCGGTCAGTTCCGCCTCACCAACGTCGCTCCCGGCCGCTACGTCGCGCAGGTCCGCACCAATCGCGGCGGCGGTGGACGCGCTGGGGCCGGACCGCCGACGGCGAGTTCGGTCGTCTCGACGTCACGGTCGGCGGCGACGACCTCGACGGCGTCGTCATCATCACCGGCCCCGGGGCTCGCGCGACCGGACAGGTCGTCACCGACACCGGCGCGGCGGCGACGATTCGCCCGCAGCAGGTGCAGCTGGCGGCGCGACCGGCGTCGCCCGAGCAGGGCATGCCCGGCGGGCGCGGTCACGGCGAGACTGAACGACGACTGGACCTTCGAGCTAGCGGGCTGTTCGACCCGCGACTGATTCGCGGTCGGGCTCCCGCAAGGCTGGTCGCTGAAGAGCGTGCTGCTCAACGGCCAGGACATCACCGACACGCCGCTCGATCTGCCGCCGGGTCAGACGCTCAGCAGGCCTGCAGATCGTGATCACCGAAAAGTCGACCGAGCCTTTCGGGCAGCGTCACCGACACCGCGGCGCCGCGGTGACCGACGTCACCGTCGTCGTCCTGCCCGCGGACGAGACGCTGTGGACCTACCAGTCGCGCTTCGTCCGCACCGCGCGGCCCGATCAGGACGGACGCTTTCAGATCCAGGGCCTGCCGCCGTACGAGCGGTACCTCGCGGTGCCGGTGCAGGCGCTCGAGGACGGTCAGGCCGGCGACCCGGAATATCTGTCACGGATCCGCGCGCAGGGCGTCAGCTTCTCGCTCAACGACGGCGAGACGAAGGCGCTTGATCTGCGGTTCAAGTAGCCACGCGCTGTCAGCTATCGGCTGTCAGCTCTCGGCTGGTTCGGCAATACGCTCGAGCCGTCCAACTGCCGACCGCCGACAGCTGAGAGCCGATAGCCTGATAGCTGCGCATCGCGCTCAGAAGTAGTCCAGCCGCCAGTACGCCATGTCGGCGCGCGTCGAGCGGCGGCAGCGGCAGCGTCCGATCCTTGCAGCGGCCGCATCATCATCACTTCGGCCGTCGGCATCGTCGTCGATCGACGACACCTGCGGCGGGCGCAAGCGCGTGGGCAGCCAGGCGCGGATCTCCGGCGCGGCGAGATGCGGCGTGCGCGCCAGCATCACCTGCAGCATCGCGCCGAGGCGTGCGCCGGACGGATCGCGATCGCCGGCATCCTCGATGAACCAGCGGCCGCTCGTGCGATCGTGGAGATCACGTACGCCACGGCCTGATGTCCTTCTTCGGCGACGAGGAACTCGACCTCGCGCAGGCCGGCCGGCCCGAGCCCGGACAGCAGCCGCCGCTTCGCCAGCCCGAACCTGATCCAGTCTTCGCTGCGATCGAGCGAGAAGCGCGCGCGCTGCGATCGCGTGGCGCTCATCTCGGCGATCGACGGAATGTCGCGATCGTCGCCGGCGCGGACCAGCATCGGCCGGCGCGCCGCCGCGCCGCGTCGACCTCGAGTGCGCGTTTCGAGCAGCGGCACCGGAACGAAATCGAGATGCTCGTAGAACGTCGGATCGATCTCGGAGAAGAGCATCGCGAACTCGAAGCCTTCGGCTTCGGCGGCTTCGAGCATCAGCTCGAGCAGGCGCCGGGCGCCGCCGTGGCCGCGGCGCGACCGGCGAGGTGAACACCGCGCCGATGCCGAGGATGCGGCGGATGCGGCCGTCGATGCGCGCGCTCAGGTCGTAGCGCTTCGCGCTCGACGTCACGAAGCCGTGCTCGACCAGCGCGACGCGGTCGAGATGGGTCGCGCCCCAGGGCGTCCGCAGCTGCGCGTCCCAGTAGCGGACGTACTGCTCGAGGCCGAGACCGTCGCCCCAGAGCGGGTGTGATTCCCGGAGGATCTGTTCGAGGTGCGGGTCCGGCGGCCGCGGTCAAGTACGGTCACATCGGACTAAACCCTGTCTGAAACAGCGTCGATGGTCCAACGAAGTAGGCAAAGCCAGTAGAGGTTCACCGCATGAGACGTCGATTCGCATGAGGTTCACGTGCGGCAACTGCTCGCTTTCTCGGCGCGCTGGCGTTCTGTCGGCCTGCATGGGCCTGGCAGCCGCGCGGCAGCGCGTTCGGCGGGACCGTCCCGTCCGACCGATCGGGCCATCGCGCATGCGTTGAACCGCCTCGCCTTCGGCGCCCGCCCGGGCGACGTCGACCGCGTCTCGCCAAGTCGGGCCTGGCGGCGTGGATCGACGCGCAGCTGCAGCCGGCGCGGAGCGCCGACGCCCGGCTCGACGGCTCGTCTCGCGCGGCTGGACGACGCTGTCGCTCGACTCCGGGACGATCGCGACCGAATACTTCGCAGCCCGCGCGGCAGGACGACGCCGGCGGCAGCAGGCGCAGCCGCGCGCCGCCAGGGGCCACCCGAGCCTGGCGACCGACCGACGCCCGCGCCGAGCGCAGCGGCCGGGCGCGATGAGCGACGTCATCCGCCGCGAGCGGCAGATCTTCGCCGAGCTGGCCGAAGCCAAGCTGCTTCGCGCCGTCTACGGCGAGCGGCAGCTCGAGGAAGTGCTCGTCGATTTCTGGTTCAACCACTTCAACGTCTTCGCGCGCAAGGGCCGCACCGAGATCTACATCGGCGAGTACGAGCGCGACGCGATTCGGCCGCACGTGCTCGGACGCTTTCGCGACCTGCTCGAGGCGACCGCGAAGAGCCCGGCGATGCTCTTCTATCTCGACAACTGGCTGAGCGCGGATCCGAATGCGAGCCAGCGGTGCCGCGCGACCGGGACGTCGCGGCCTCGTCCGGGAGCGCGCCGGCGATCGACCGGACGCCGCAGCGCGCCGCAGAACCGGCCGATGCGCGGCCTCAACGAGAACTACGCGCGCGAGCTGCTCGAGCTGCACACGCTCGGCGTCGACGGCGGCTACACGCAGCAGGACGTCGTCGAAGTCGCGCGCGCGTTCACCGGCTGGACGATCGGACGGCCCGGGCGAAGCAGGGCTTCCGCTTCGCGCCGGCCATGCACGATCGCGGCGCCAAGAAGGTGCTCGGCCAGACGATTCCAGCCGGCGGCGGCATCGAGGACGGCGAGCGCGTCCTCGACATCGTCGCGCGGCATCCGGCGACGGCGCAGCACATCGCGCTGGAAGCTGGCGCAGCGCTTCGTCAGCGACGACGCCGCCGCAGGCGCTGGTCGATCGCGCTGCCGCGACGTTCACGAAGACCGACGGCGACCTGCGCGCGGTGGTGCGCGCCATCGTGACGTCGCCGGAGTTCTTCGCGCCCGAGAGTTATCGCGCGAAGGTGAAGACGCCGTTCGAGTTCGTCGTCAGCGCGCTCCGCGCGACCGGCGCGGATCTTCAGGTCGCCACGCGGTCGTGCGCGCGCTCGCAGGCCTGGGCATGCCGCTCTATCTGTGCCAGCCGCCAACCGGCTACGACGAGACCGCCGCCACGTGGGTCTCGTCCGGCGCGCTCGTCAACCGCCTGAACTTCGCCGTCGCGATGGCGGGCGGCGAGCTGCGCGGTGTGCGCCTCGCGGCCGCTCGGCGCGCCTGCCGATGCGCGCGATCGGATCGTTCGTGACGCCCTCGGCGGCGACGTCTCGGCGGCCACGCTCGACGACGATCGCGAAAGCGCACGTCGAGCGCCCAAACCGTCGCGCTCGCGATCGGATCGCCCGAATTTCAACGTCAGTGACGCTTAGGCCGGTCAGGCCGGCCAATGCAGTTGAGCCTCATGACCAGACGAACCTTCATCAAATCGACGCGGCATGGCGATGGTGACGCTGGGCTTTGCGCCGCCGTCGTTCCTGGCCCGCACGGCCGAAGCCGCCGGCACGCGGCGCAAGCTGCTGATCGCGATCTTCCAGCGCGGCGCGGTCGACGGACTCAACATGATCGTGCCGTTCGGCGAGTCCGAGTACTACCGCGTCCGGCCGTCGATCGCGATCCCGCGCGCCTGGCCGTGGCGAGATCGGCGCCGTCGATCTCAATGGCTTCTTCGGCCTGCATCCGCGGATGGCCGCGCTCAAGCCGTTCTGGGACAACCGCAGCCTGGCGATCGTCCACGCCTGCGGATCGCCGGACAGCACGCGGTCGCACTTCGACGCGCAGGACTACATGGAGTCGGCGACGCCCGGCGTCAAGAGCACGAAGGACGGCTGGCTCAATCGCTATCTGCAGGTCGCGCACGAAGGCGAGACGCCGCTGACGCGCGGTCGCGATGACGCGGCAGATGCCGCGGTCGCTGCAGGGCACGGCGCCGGCGCTGGCGATGGGCAGCGTCGGCGAGTTCGGCGTGCGCGGCGGCATGGACGCACGCGACTCGTTCGAAACGGCCTACGCCGCCGCCGCGGATCAGGTGCTCAAGGGCACGGCGGACGATGCGTTCAAGGCGATGCGGACGTTGTCGTCAGCCGGTGGCCAGCGGCCGTATCGGCCGGCCGAATGGCGTCGTCGTATCCGCGCACGCCGTTCGGACAATCGCTGCAGGAGATCGCGCGGCTGGCCAAGGCCGATGTCGGCCTCGAGATCGCCTTCGCCGAGAGCGGCCAGTGGGATCATCACGTCAACGAAGGCGGGGCCACCGGCCAGATCGCGAACCGTCTCGACGACTTCGCGCGCGGCATCGCCGCGCTGACGCTCGACCTCGGCGATCGCATGGCCGACACGATCATCCTGACGATGTCCGAGTTCGGTCGCGCGGTCGTGGAGAACGGCAACCGCGGCACCGATCACGGCCACGGCAACGCGATGATGCTGATCGGCGGCGGCGTCAAGGGCGGCGAGATCTACGGCGACTGGCCGGGGCTGAAAGAGGACGCAGCGCCACGAGGGCCGCGACCTGAAGGTGACGACCGACTTCCGCGACGTCTTCGGCGAGGTCGTGATGCGCCACCTCGGCGCCGACGAAAAGACCGCCGCGCGCGTCTTCCCCGGCTACGGCGTCAAGCCTTCGGCCTTCCGAGGCGTGCTGCGTGACTTGAAGTCGCTACGAAGACCTCGCCACGAAGGCACGAAGACCACGAAGAGTTCTGGCGATCCGATGAGCATCAGTCATCAGATCATCAGATCACGGATCGCCAGATCATGTGATCTCTTCGTGCCCTTCGTGTCTTCGTGGCTAGCTCTTAGAGTTACTTAGCAGCCACATTTGCCGTGTGACATCATGAGCGGGTGACCCTGAACGATCTCGCCACGCCGGCGGTGGTCATCGATCGCGGGCGGGCGCTCGCCAACATCGACCGCATGCAGGACGCCGCCAACAAGCGCGGCATCCGCATGCGGCCGCACGCCAAGACCCACAAGAGCCCGGTCGTCGCGCGGTGGCAGATCGATCGCGGCGCCATCGGCATCTGCTGCGCCAAGCTGGGCGAAGCCGAAGTGTTCGCCGACGCCGGCTTCACCGACATCCGGCTGCCCTACCCGATCAACCCCGTCAACGCCGATCGCGTCGTCGCCCTGCTCGAGAAGACCGCGCTGTCGTTCATCGTCGATCACCCGGCGGTCGCGCGGGCGTGGTCGGAGGCGATGACGCCGCGCCGGGCGCAGCGTCGACGTGCTGGTCAAGGTTGACGTCGGCTTTCACCGCTGCGGCATCGCTCCGGATGTCGCGACGGCGCGTGCCGTTCATCACCGAGGTCGCGAAGCTGCCGGGGCTGTCGCTGCGCGGGCTGCTGGCGCACGCCGGCCATGCCTATCACGCCTCGTCGGCCGACGCGCTCCGCGCGCATCGCCGAGGACGAAGCGCGAACCCTGATGACGCTGGCCGATGCCGCGCGCAGCGCCGGCGTCGAGATCGACGAACTGAGCGCCGGAGCGACGCCGAGCGCCCGCTACTCGCTCGAGCAGGACGGCCTGACCGAGTACCGCGCCGGCAACTACGTCTATTTCGATCGGACGCAGGTGGGCCTCGGCGCGGCGACGCTTCGATGACTGCGCGCTGACGGTGGTGGCGACGGTGGTGTCCAAGCCCGCGGCCGACCGCGTCATCCTCGATTCGGGCAGCAAGACGCTGACCGCCGACGGGGCGCGAGGCTTCTCGCCGATGCCCGGACACGGCGCGGTGTTTCGCGGCGTTTCGCTCGCCCCGGGGGCCACGCCAGACGATGACTTGATTGTCGAGCGGCTCTCGGAGGAACATGCCACGGTCCGGGTGGCGAGCGGTCGCACCGCGCTCGAGCCCGGCGACCGGGTGCGGATCGTCCCCAACCACTCGTGCGTGGTTTCGAACCTGGTCGATCGGGCGTGGCTCGTGGACGGAGAACGGGTGCTCGAGCCGCTGCCGATCGCCGCGCGCGGGCGCATCGCGTAGAGAGAGCTCAGAGTTCGGTTTCGAGGCTTGTCAGGGATTAGAAGGGATCAGATGGCAAAAGTTCAGCCTGGCGAAGTGGCGGAAACCACGCCCACACCTGATATCGGCGACGCCGTCGGCATGGTCGAGACGCGCGGACTCGTCGGGATGATCGAGGCGGCCGACGCGATGGTCAAGACCGCCAACGTCGTGTTCGTTGGCTGGCAGAAGGTCGACGCCGGACTGGTCACCGCCATTGTGCGCGGCGACGTCGGGTCGGTGAAGGCGGCAACGGATGCCGGCGCCGCGGCGGCGCGCCGGGTCGGCGAGCTGGTCGGCGTCCACGTCATCCCGCGGCCAGTGGACGATCTGGACAAGGTCTTCCCGCTGCGACCGAAGAAGTAATGACGCGGAGGTTGCTGGATTACGCGGAGGACACCGCGTTATCCTCGCGTCGCCGCGTCCGCGCTCGCCTTCGGTTTTCGCGGCCTCCCCTTCGTTCCTTTCCTCTGTTCGCGCGCGACGAGCTGTCTGAGCTTCAGCTCCTGGCCCACCATCAGCAGCGGCTGTCGCGGATTCTCGAGCACGTTATAGATGTCGCCGCTCTCGGTACGGGCGAAGATCTGGGCGCCGTCGATGAAGAGCGTGATCGGACCGCCGCCCTCGATGGCTTCGAACAGCCTGACCTTGAAGCGCGATTTCAGCACGTCGAGCAGGCGGCGGATGCTGGCGAGGGAGAACTTCCTGCGGCGGAGATCGGCGAGCACCATCAGCTCGAGCAGTTCCACCGGCGTGTAGCGCCGCTCGGTGAACCCGCCGGCATCGGTGCGCTGCGGCGCGACGGAGGGAACGAACAGCCGGCGGGCGTGCCACCACTGCAGCTGGCGGGCGGTGAGCCCCGTCAGCGCGGCGACTTCGCGCGCGCTGTACAGCTTCTTCAGCTTCACGTGCGCTCCGCCGCCAGCCCTCGGGTCTCAGCCATCATCGGCCCCCACGAGTTTCCGGTTCCGTCGATCGGCGCGCTCAGCCTGTCGCGACCGACTCGGCCATCTTCGCCCCGGCGAAGTCCTTCTCGGTCAGCCCGCCCTCCGAATGCGTCGAGTAGGTCAGCGTCACCCGCTTGTAGTTGATGAGCACGTCGGGGTGATGATCGGCAGCCTCGGCGCCGGGCACGAGACGCTGCACGAAACGCACGGCCTCGGGAAAATCCCCGAACACGAACTGTTTGCGAATCGCGCTGCCGTCGAGCGCCCAGCCAGAGAGGTCGCGCAGGCGGGCCTCGGCCTCGGGCTGACTCAGTGTGGCCATGGCCGTTGTCCTCGAACTTCGTCCAGCCGGCGCCGCCGATCGTCGATGTCGGCGAGCGCGGCGCGCAGCGCCGCGCGGGCAGTTTCGCCTGGGGTCGAAAACTGATCGGCGGCCAGGCGGTTGTAGATGGTCTCGGCGCTCTGCAGAGCGTGGAGCGCCGTGGTGTGGGCCTGCTGCCATTCGAGCCAGCGCACCAGCAGTTCGGCGGCTTCGTCGGCGCCATCGGCCGGCACCGGCGGCCCGAACATGTCACCGGTGTCGAGACGCCGCGCCGTCGCGACCCAGACGCCTTCGTCCTCGGTGAGCTGCACGCGAAACCCAAGCGACTCGAAACGCTGGTTCATGTGGGGAGCTCCTCCGGTCCCATGCAACACTCGATGTAGCGCTAGGTTCGCCTGTCCGAGCGGCTGCCTACAAGTTGCCGAAGCGCGAGGGCGACATCGCCGCGAGCGCCGGGTCGGTCGTCTTGCCAAACACGAGGTCTTTCACCAGCATGGCGGTCAGCGGCGCCAGCAACACGCCGTTCCGGTAGTGGCCGGTCGCAAAGATCACGCCGGGCAAGGATCGCGACGGGCCGACGATGGGCAGGTTGTCGGGTGCCGCGGGTCGCAAGCCGACGCGGACTTCGGCGAACGTCGCGTTGCCGAGCTCGGGGACCAGCGTGCAGCCCGCCTGCAGGAGATCGCGCACCGCCGATGCGGTCGCGCGCTCGTCAAACCCCACATCCTCGACCGTCGCGCCGACGAGCACGCGGCCGTTGAGCCACGGCACGACGTAACAGTCCGGTCCCCAGAGGACGTGGCGGAGCGGCTGTGACGTCGCCCACGACAGGTGGAGCAGCTGACCGCGCACCGGCTTGATGTGCGCGTTCTCCGAATCAACGAGCGTGAGCTCGCTGGTCCAGCTGCCGGTCGCGATGACGACCGCGTCGGCAAAGGAGACGCCGTTTTCGGTGGCCACGGCAAGGCGTCCGCCGGGGCCGTGCTCGATGGCGATGACTTGCGTCTCGACCGCGAAGGTCGCGCCGTTCTTCATCGCGGACGCGGCCAGCGCGTCGATCAAGTCGGGAACGCCGACGAAGCCGTGATCCGCGATCATCACCCCGCCGCGAGCGGCGCCGGTGACGAGCGGCTCGGCCGCGCGCAGGGTCGGACCGTCGAGCCATTCGGCGCGGACGTTTTCGGCCAGCAGTGTCTGGACCGTCTGGCGCAGCCGCTCGGCCGCGTCGTGCTCGAACGCCACCTCGAGCGTGCCGTTGCGCGTGTACTGCACGGTCAGCCCGCTCACCGCCATCGCCTGCTGCACGAAATCGTCGTACATCCCGAGGCTGCGGGCGCCCAGCTCGCGCAGCGGTCCGGGCTCGTGCCCCTCGATGAACGGCGCGAGCACTCCGGCCGACGCCTGCGATGCGCCCTGCCCGGTGCGGCGGACATCGAACACGCTGACGCGCGCCCCGGCAGCCGCCAGCTCGTGCGCACAGGCACACCCGATGACGCCGGCGCCGACGATGATGACTTCGACAGTCATTGGCGGCGACGCAGGGGAACGAAGAACGAAGAACGAAGAACTAAGAACGGAACGCAGAACATAGAACGGAGAACGGAGAATGGAACGACGGAACCATGAACGGTGAACCGAGAACGGAACGAACGAAAGAACGACGAACGAAGAACTCACCAGGAACAAGGAACGGGGAACGAGGAACGCGGTCATGAAAAAAGCCCGGGACGCAGCATTAAGATACCGCGTTCCGGGCGACTGAGCGTTTGCGTTCTGGACGACTTCTCGGTGGCTGTTCGCTGGCCGCGCGTCTGTTTCGCCAGTTCGATTCGGGTCTTCGGTCTAGCGGTCTTCAGTCCACGGTCGTCGGCTTCGGTCGACGGTCGACCGTCTACGTGTTCTCGACCCGTTCTCGGTTCGTTCCGTTCTCGGTTCGTTCCGTTCTCGGTTCACCGTTCGAGGTTCAACGTTCCATTCAACGTTGACCGTTCTGCGTTCCGTCGTTCCATTCTTAGTTCTTCGTTCTTAGTTCTTCGTTCGTCACAACTCGCACGTCAGAAGCTCACCGAAGCCCCGACTTCGATCCGTCGGGCCGGCGCGGCTGACGTCGCCGTGCCGAAGTAGAACGACTGCGCGTTGCCGACGAACGAGTTGAAGTTCGTCCGTGTTGAACAGGTTGAACACCTGGACGTAGAGATCCAGCCGGTAGCGGGACGCGCCGCCGTCCATCGTCACCATCTGGACCTGCGCGCCGCCGCCGTCGCCGGCGCCGCCGGTGGGGCCGCGCTGCATGCTCGCCGCGGGTGGCGGCGGTGGCGGCGGCGCGCCGATCATCACCGGGCCGTCGCCGAGGATGCCGCCGAGGTTGAACGAGCGGTTGACGCGGAAGTTGACGTTCCACTGCGACGCGCCGCGCGCCGAGTTGCGGCCGACGCCGAGCGGGCGATCGTTGAACGTCGTGTCGCCGTTGTCGTCGTCGCCGGTCGTGATGGTGTACGGCGGCGCCGACGAATACTGCGCCTGCATGCTCGCCCGCACGCCCATCGGCAGCGGCGTGTTCGCCATCAGGAACAACCGATGACGGATGTCCTGCGCCGACGGCCCCCAGTCGAGATCGGGGAAGTTGCTGTTCGACGGCAGGCTCAACGCCGAGTCGGCGAAGTTGCGTGAGTTGGTGTACTGGTACATCACGTTGCCCATGATCCGGCGATTGGGCACCCGCAGCAGCGTCCCGACGGTAATGCGATCCGACGACCGCTTGCCGGTCGAACCGACTTCGGTGATGTTGCCCGCGGTCGGGTCCGGACGGACGCCGTTGATCGGCGCGTTGGCGTTGAACGACCGCAGCGTGTCGGTGCCGCGCGTCATCATGTAGTCGGTCCGGAAGTTGCCCCACTCCCCGAATGGCCGGTCGTAGCCGATCGACGCCTGATGAATCGTCGGCTGCGTCAGATTCGGCGCCAGGACGATGCGGCTGGCGGGGAGGCGATTGCCGGCGCTCGCGGTGAAGTCGGGATACGACGGGTTGATGATGACCTCGTCGATCTGATGCGTGCCATCGACGCGGACCGTCTGCTCGTAGATGTTCGAGTCCATCCAGTCGAAGAACATCCCGTAGCCGCCGCGCACCGTGCCCTTGCGGAGCGACCAGCTGAATGCCGCACGCGGACCGATGTTCCACTTGTCGTCGACGTGCGTCTGCATCTCCTGCCGCGCGCCGAGGCTGACGTTGAGCGTCTTGCTCAACCGGAAGTCGTCCTGGATGTACCAGCCGGCCTCGTACTGTGAGTAGTCCACGTTGGGGTCGCCGACCCGGCGGCTGAACGTGCGCGGCCGCCCGAGCGTGTAGTCGTCGAGGTTCGAGAACGTGAACGTGCCGTTGGCGTTCGACTGGGTATTGCTGTCCCACCAGCCGCCGTCGAACTGCACGCCGGCGCGGAACGCATGCTTCTTGATGGTGAAGTCGAAGTTCTGCGCGGCGGTGAACTGCCGGCCCACGCGCACGCCGCCCTGGCCGGCGCCGCCCGACGTGAACGAATCGAGCACGCGGATCGTCGGTGTCGCGGACGCCGCGGTCGTCGTCGTCTCCGAGCGGCGCGAACTCGACGCGGAGCTCGCTGAAGAGCTTCTTGCCGATCGTGCGGGTGTTGCGCACGCGCAGCGTGTCGTTGACCTGCTCGGTCTCGTAGGCGCGATCGGTGAGGTCGAAATCGCCGACGCCGAGATTGCTCCGAACGTTGTTGCGGCGCGCGTACTCGGCCGCGAAGGCTGTTGGTCGGCCCGAGCGCCTGCTCGATGCGGACGCTGGTGTTGACGCCGTCGGTCGGACGCCGCACCTGATCGTTGATCTCGCCGGTCGGCGTCCGCGCCACGATGGTCTGCGCGTCGTAGGCCATGTTGCCGTCGGCGTTCACCGAGAGGCTGGTCTTGCCTTTCGCGATCGGCCCCTGGAAGCCGAACATGAACCGCTTCTGCTGTTCCGGCCCCTTCTCGGTCGCGAACGCATTGCGGGCGTTGAGCGACTCGTCGCGGAAGCCCATGTTGAAGTTGCCGCGCCAGCCGCCCATCCCGGGTCGCGTGATCACCTCGACGCGGACCATGCCGGCTTCGTGGTACTCGGCGGCGTAGGAGTTGGTCTGGAAGCGGATCTGCTGAATCTGATCCTTCGGCGGCAGCCGGCCGCCGCGGAAGCCGTCGATGAAGAGCTGCGCGCCCGGCCCGGCCATCTGCATCAGCTGCTCGGCCATCTCGTCGGGATCGTCCGAGAGGCCGGCAATGTCGTCGGCCGTCAGCGTCGTCGTGAAGCCGTTGTCGCGGCGCGATGCGGCGCTCTCTTCCTTGACGAACACCTCTTCGCGAATCGCGACGGTGAGCGTCGCGATTGCCGTGTTGTTGCCGCGCTTGATGGTGAACGGCACGGTCACGCCCTGGAAACCGTCCGCCTCGACGCGCACCTGGTAGTTGCCGGGCATCAGGTTGCCGAAGGCTGCGACCCCGCTTTCGTCCACCAGCACCTGTCGCTCGAGGCCGGCCTGATCGATCAGGGCGACGACCGCGGTGATGAGCGCGGACTGGGTTTCGTCGCGCACGGTGACGCGCAGGTTCGACGAGCCCTGCGCCGCGGCGACGAGGGGGAGGAGCAGGACGAAGCCCATCCCCGCGAGAACGACACGGAACGAACGCGAAGTCGCAGTCATGATGTGAGAACCTGAACCGAGCTACTTCTTGTCGAACAGATCGGCCTTGATCGACGGATTGACCTTGATCTTCTCGATGGTCCATTCCTCGACCGTCTTGCCGTCGATCGCCTGCGTCAGCCGGTGCGGCACCATGACGCCGTCGACCCGCTTGTAGTCGGCGAGATAGAGCGACACGTTGCTCGGCGCCGGCGGCGGCATCGCCTCCATGCGGCGGCGCATCTCTTCGGGATTCGGACGCTCGCCTTGCGGCCGCGCCTGACCGTCGGCGCCCGCGGGAGGCGGTGCCGGCGGCGCGCCATCTGCCGGAGGCGGGCCACCGGGGCCGTCGCGACGCATGCCCGGACCACCAGCGCCGCCAGGCTCCACGGCCGGGGCCGCCACCGGGGCCACCCATCATGTTGATGCGCGGCCGGACTTCCTGGTACTGCAGCATCAGCGGCATGTGGGTCTGCTGATCGATGAAGATCCGCACTGCCTGCCCGGCTTCGTTCTTCACCTCGAGGACGTCGGCCTTGCCTTCCGGCGCTTCAGCGACCGCAACGTAGGTGGGTGCGAGCGCGCCGCCGCCGAGAAACGCCAGCAGGTAGCGGTTGAACTCGGTGCGCATGCGCCGCAGGCGCGCTTCCTCGACCTGCTGCGGGTTGAGCTCCTGTCCCGGCGGGCCCTGGCGCATCACGATCTGCATCCCGCCGGCCCATGCCGCCGCGGTTCTGCATGTCTTCCCACGAGGTGGTCCCGGCCAGCACCGAGGTTCGCTCGATGGACATGCCGCCCATCATCTCGGTGTCTTCGGTGCGGTGCATGCGATCGGGCAGCTGCAGCGTCAACGCGAGCGTGCCCTGCACCTGCCGATTGCCCATCTCGCGCGCGAATGGTCCTTCGAGGCTGAGCGCTTTGACTTGAGCGAGCTTGTTGCCGCCCAGCGCTTCGCGCGCCTGCTTCATGACGTCGGCAGCTTTGTCCTGTGCCGCCACCGGCAGGCCGAGCGCGGCCACGGCCGCAATGCACATCAAACGTTTCATTGATCTCTCCTAATGAGCTTTCGGCTATCGGCTATCGAGCACCTAAGAATACGAGCCGCCAGCGGACTTTGGACGTTAAGCGTCGGCAAAGAGGTTGTAAAGGATGTAAAAAGCGGTTTCTGGCCCATTTCCGGCCATTTTTCGCATGCTAGACTCGGCTCCAGTGACGAGATCACGGGCGCGCGTGTCGGGTGTGACGCTGCTGGCCGCGGCTGTGGTGGTCCTGCTGCCGGCGCTCGCCTGGCTCCAGTACTCGTGGCTGGATCAGATCGCCGACGCCGATCGCGAGCGCCGCGCCCGCACGCTGCAGACCGCGGCGTCGCAGCTCGCGCAGGACTTCGACGGCGAGATCGGCAAGGCCATGGTCGGGCTGCAGCTCGAGCCCACCGTTGTCGAAGAACGCGCCTGGTCGCGCTTCGCCGAGAAGTATCAGCTGTGGGCCGACAGCGCCATCACGCCGGACATCGTCAAGGCCGTGTATCTCGTGGACGCCCCGTCAGATGCGCCAGCCGGGAACGACACGCCGGCGCTGCAGGTGTGGAACGCGCAGACGCACACCTTCGACCAGAGCGAGTGGCCGGCCGATCTCTCGACCATCAGGACGCGCTTCCTGCACGACGGTCGCGGCGTCATGCAGTTTCAGTTCACGCCGCCCGGTCCGCGCGAACCCGCGCGGACACCGTCACCCGAGCGCGATCGCCTGAGGCAGCGGATGGCGCTGCCGGCCACGCCGATGGGCGACGAGCAGACCGTGATCGTGCCGATCATGCGCGTGACCATGAACGAAGTGCCGGGCGCCGTGCCGGCCGGACCGCCCGACGTCAAGCTGCTGGGATTCACGATCATCCGCTTCGACACCAATGCGCTGGCGCGCGAGGTGCTGCCGCCGCTCGTCCGCCGCCACATGGCCGACGATCGCGGCCACTCCGACTTCCACGTCGCCGTGGTCGCGCGCGAAGAACCGTCGCGCGTGTTGTTCGAGTCGGATCCGGGTGCCGCCGTCATTGCGCAGGCCAATCCCGACACGACGGTCTCGATCTTCGGGTCGCGGCCGGGCCCGTTCCTCTTCATGTCGCGCGATGGACGCCGCGGCGGGGTGCGGCTCGACATGAATCGCGAGGAGCGACGGCTGCCGCCACCACCGCCGCCGCCCCCGGCACCCAGCACCAACGCCCGATCCGTCGGTATCCGAGAAGGTCGTCGTCAACGTGATCGAAGCGCGCAAGGACGATCGTGGCGTGACGATGCAGGGGCGCGGGTTTCCGAATGGCGAAGGACATTGGCGGCTGGTAGCGAAGCACCGCGCGGGATCGCTCGAGGCCGCGGTCGCGGCCGCGCGCACGCGCAACTTCGCGCTGAGCTCGGGGATTCTCGCGCTGCTTGGCGCGGCGATCGGGCTGATTGTGGTTTCGGCGCGGCGCGCGGATCGCCTGGCCCGCCAGCAGCTCGAGTTCGTCGCCGCCGTCTCGCACGAGCTGCGCACGCCGGTGTCGGTGATTGGCGCCGCTGCCGGCAACCTCGCTGACGGCGTCGTTGACGAGCCCGCCCGCGTCAAGAAGTACGGCGCCACCATTCAGGGCGAGGCGCGACGGCTCGCCGAAACCGTCGAGCGCGTCCTGCAGCTGGCCGGTCTCGCCGACGGGCGCGGTCCGGCGTCACTCGCGCTCATCCCCGGCCACGTGCTGGTGACCGACGCGATCGCCGCGGTTGGTCATGCGGCCGATGCGGCGGGCGTCACCGTCGAACGCCACATTCCCGACGCGCTCCCCTCGGTGCAAGGCGACGCGGCGGCGCTCGGCTCGGCGCTGCAGAATCTCATCGGCAACGCGGTCAAGTACGCGGGCGATGCGCGATGGGTCGGGATCGATGCCCGCGTCGCCGGGTCGATGCTGCGGGTTGCGGTGACCGATCGCGGTCTCGGGATCAGCGCCGAGGATCGCAAGCACATTTTCGAGCCGTTCTATCGCGGCCGCGAGGCGGTGTCGCGACAAATCCAGGGCAGCGGACTCGGCCTTCACCTCGTGCAGCGGATCGTCGAGGCGCACGGCGGCACGGGTGCTCGTGCAGAGCGAACCCGGACGCGGCAGCACGTTCACGATCGAGCTGCCCATCGCCGCGGATTCGGCAGCGGCCGAGGGCTTGCCGCTTGCCGCTCGATGCCTCGGCCGCGCGGACGCCGTCTAGTGCCGTCAGGACGCGTTCTCCTCGTCGAAGACGAACCGGGCCTGCAACTGGCGCTGAGCGATCGGCTCGTCGCCGAAGGCTATCGGGTCGAGACCGCCGGCGACGGCAACACCGCCCTCCGGCGCGCCACCGGCGAGCCCTTCGACCTGATCATCCTCGACGTGATGCTGCCGGGTCGCGACGGCTTCGATGTCGCGCGCGCCGTGCGGCAGCAGGGCGTGCAGACGCCGATTCTCATGCTCACCGCCCGCGGCCAGGTCGTCGATCGCGTGGTCGGCCTCAAGCTCGGCGCCGACGACTACCTCACGAAGCCGTTCGAGACGATCGAGCTGCTCGCCCGCCTCGAGGCGCTGCTCCGGCGCGCGCCCCTGGCCACCGGCGTCTCGCTCGAGCGCTACCAGTTCGGCGACGTCCTGGTCGACGCTCGCAAGGCCGAAGTCACTCGCGGCGGCGCCGCCATCGACCTTTCGGCCAAGGAGTTTCATCTCCTCCGCTACTTCATCGAGCACCGCGGCGCCACGGTCTCTCGCGAGGAACTCCTCACCGAGGTGTGGGACTACCACGCAACGCCGTCCACGCGGACGGTCGACGTGCACGTCGCGTGGCTGCGCCAGAAGCTCGAACCGAATCCACGCATGCCGCAGTACATCCTCACGGTCCATGGGCTGGGGTACAAGTTCGTCGGGTAGCCGGTCGCCACAGCGACGGTCGACGGTCGACGGTCCAGAGTCTACGGTCTACTGGATCAGGAACGGCACAGGGACGCAGCAAAGCAAGGACCAGGAAGGAACGAGGAACGGGGAACCAGGAACGAGGAACCCAGTGTCCTGTGTAATCTGTAATGGTGCGGAGTCTCTGCGTCTTCTGCGGTTCAACCCACGGGCTCAATCCAGCATTTGCGACGGCGACGCGCGAACTGGGACAACTCCTCGCGAGTCGGCGGATCGACGTCGTCTACGGCGGCGGCAATGTCGGGCTGATGGGCGTGCTGGCGGATGCCGTGCTCGACGCCGGCGGGCGAATCACCGGTGTCATCCCTCATGCGCTCGTGGCCCGCGAGCTGGCGCACCAGCGGCTCACCGAATCGCACGTCGTCCACTCGATGCACGAACGCAAGGCGCTGATGGCCAGCCTGGCCGACGGGTTCATCGCCCTGCCCGGCGGATTCGGGACGCTCGAGGAGTTCGCCGAAGCGGTGACGTGGACGCAGCTCGGGCTGCAGGCAAAACCGTGCGGCCTCCTCAACGTGGCCGGCTTCTACGACGGCCTGCTCGCGTTTCTGACCCACGCGCGGGCTGAAGAGTTTCTCCGCCCCACCCACGGCGAGATCGTCGTCGCCGACACCGATCCCACCTCGTTGCTCGAGCGTCTTCTGGCGTGGCAAGCCCCGGCGGTGACTCGCTGGCTGCGCCCCGGAGAGCAATGAGACCTGCGCTCGAAGCCGCCGACTTGATCTCTTGACTTCTCGGCTTGAAATCCGCGGCTGACCCACGCGAGGCCGAGGCCGAACCCATAAACCGCCGCGACTGGCACGATCCACAGCCGCACCACGAACAGGGCCTCATGTGGCGCTCGGGACGGTCCGATCGCCGTCGAACTGAAGCATCCCTGCAAGTGCCAGGATTACAACCGCCCAAAGAATCGAAGCTCGTATCCAAAGCCGTTGCCAGCCGTTGATGCGCATGGGAGTTTCTCCTAATCCTTAGACACCGTCCGCCGACTTCCGTCGCTCCAGCTTCATAACCAATCGCAACCAGGGTCCGCCGCTCGTTGTCACCGAGCGGCGCCCAGCAGTGGAGCGTGCCACGGCCGTTCAGCAGCAGGCCCTCGCCCGCTTTCAGTGCGGTCTGCGCGGGTTCGTGACGATCCGGCAGAAAACTCGTGAGCGTCGATGATGCCGGCGCACCACCGCGCCAGTGGTCGAGCAGCAGATGGAAAACGAAGGGGTATTCGCGCGCGTCGACGTGAGGCCCGACGAACGACCCGGGCGCGGTCGAATTCGTAGAGCGCGTCGTACGTCGGCTGGGCACTCGCGCCCAGGTACCGTTGACACCGTTGCGCGCAGTTCGCGGCTCGACGGCAAGGGCGGCCAGGACGTCTCCTGCCGGACCTGTGACCCGCCGACGATCGCCGTCTTCCGGTGGCTGGGCGCGACGCGCTTCTTCGAGGAGCGCCGCCAGCAGATCCTCGTCGATGAACGACAGCCGGCCCAGCGCGTGCACACCGTGGCCGTGCAGGCGATCGAGACTCCACACAATTGCACCCAGCGCATCGCGCTCGCTCTCGTCGGCGGGCGGAAGACCCGTCGGCGCCAGAAGCCGCCCGGCCCTGCCCAGCGCATCCGTCAGTGCGATCACCCGTTCTGGCTCTGCCGCGACGTGTTCCACCCAACTCGCGATCGAGACGGCCGTGGCCCGAAGCT
Organism: uncultured Acidobacteriota bacterium; assembly: GCA_963841895.1. Lineage (GTDB taxonomy): Bacteria > Acidobacteriota > Vicinamibacteria > Vicinamibacterales > UBA2999 > JACCSI01. The sequence goes on along the minus strand of CAWJEO010000030.1, from coordinate 50,360 downwards.
CGTCACTCAGGGCAGAGACACCGGCGAATCGGGCCGCCGCCGCCGGACCGGTCGCGGGCGAGCGTCGACGAGAGGATGCGCCCAATGGTCGAGCTGGTAATCGACGGCGGTCGCGGCGAAACGTTCTGCATGTGTTCGTCACACTAAGTAGGGCCCGCGCAGAGCGGACCCAAATTCAGGACGTGAAGGAGTTCACTATGCCAGAGCCAATTCGAAACACGCCAGCCGCTGCCCCGGCAAAACCCGAGGCCGACAAGAACGCCAAGAAGGACCTCGACATTCGACCCGACGAAGCGAACAAGGTCAAAGGCGGACTCCGTCGCACCGGCGACCCGTGTGACGGCGGCGAATAGCCGCGTTTACGCGCTCATGTTGGGATCGTGCTCGCGGACATCACGCAGCACGAATCCCAGCGTGTCCGCGATCGCCGTCGCCTGCTCGTAGTCGGCCGCCGCGAGCAGGAGCAGCACGTACGAATCGGAGTCGATGTCCATCGCGGCGAGGCGCAGGCCGTCGGCGGCGACGAGGCGCGCGATCTCCTGGAGCGTGTCGATCGCCGAGGCACTGGCCGTGAGCGCGGCAATGGCGCGGCGCGTCACGTCGGGGAGCCGCGGCCAGGCGATCAGTTGCTCCAGGCTCCAGTCGATGTCCGCCTTGGCCGAGTCCCAGTCGATCTCGACGGCTCGAAGCGCGGCGAGCAGGCGATCGACAAGGGCAAGCCAGGGCAGCCGAGGATCGCGCGCCGGGTCGTCGACGTCCCACAAGCGTTCGCTGGTTTCTTCGAACGTCTCGAGATACGCGTCCGGATCGGCCGCGGCCTGGACGACCGCCTCGCGAACGGCCAGGTCGCCGCTGGAGAGCAACGCTGCCAGGCTCGCGAAGGCGTCTTGCCGCGACTGCGCGGACCCGTTCATCACTCGCGCCCCTTCCGCTCGTCGATCGTCCGGAACAACGCGTGCGTCGTTTCGTCGAGCAGGAAATCCCGGTCGTAGCAGAGCCCGGCCTTCTCGAGGACGCGGCGCGACCCGAGGTTGCCGGGACTGACGAGCGCGAAGAAGCGCGTGCCCTGCAGATGCTGTGCGACCGTAGTCCATGCACGCCGCGGCAATTTCGGTGGCCAGCCCGCGTCCCCAGAAAGGCTCGTAGAGCGCGTACCCAATCTCGAGCTCGTCCACCCCGTCCACGCGGAGGTAGCGCAGCAGTCCTCGGCCGATCGGTTCGTCGCCGTCGCGCTCGTAGATGATCCAGAGGCCGAAGCCGTGCGTGATCCAGTGCTGCAGGTTGATATCGTGGTACTCGCGCGTCTGCTGATCGCTGCGCACGCCGCCGAGGTGCGTGCATGACGACCGCATCGGTGTGCATCCGCCGGAGCTCGGCAAAGTCGCCAGCCGTGGAGCGGCTCGGCGCGAAGCCGCGCCGTCGTGAAGGAAGCGGTCAGCGCGGTCACGGTGATCGTCTCCGATCAGCCGCGCCGTTCGGCTCTCGCGCGCGGCGTCCACGATCGCCACGAACGATCGGCCGGTCAGTTCGTCGTGCGTCAACCCCGTCTCTGCGCGGCTTCGTCTATCGTGAGCGCGCCGGCATCGATCCCTCGCACGAAGAAGTTCAGCAGTCCCTGCCCGGTCGCCGCGTCGTCGAAGACGTCGCCGACGAGCGTGGCCTGCGCGGCCTTGTCGACGAACGCGCGCAGCCGCCGGGTCGCGGCGTCGAGCGCCGACAGATAGAACGCGTAGACCGCCGCGTAGCGGCTCGGCAGCTGCGCCGGATGCAGGTCCCAGCCTTGATAGAAGCCGCTTATCAGCGAGTGCGTGATGTCGTCGAAGTGCACCTTCCACGCGCGGTGCACCGCGTCGCGGTTCTCCTGCTGCTGCCGCGCGGTGAGCGGCTGCCCCTCGACGCGATGGATCGGCACCGGCATGATGTTGGTCCCGCCGTCCGAAATCTGCACGCCTGTCTGCGCCAGCGCCGCCTGCATCAGATGACGAGCGGTGTCGCACACCGGATGTCTCATGTGCTGCCACGCGGCGGTGATGCCGCTCAGCGCGGTGTAGTCGTAAGTCCCGAAATGCGCGCTCGTGACCCGGCCACCGCCGGCTGCGACAAGCCGGCGCAGTGCGATCGAGCCGTCCGCAGCAATCACCGACTGCGGCGTCTCGACCATGATTTCGAGGCGGAGCGCCCCCGCGCGCAGCCGCAGCTTCCGCTCGAGCGCGCGCAGACGGGGCCACCGCGCTCACATGCTCGGGCATCGTCACCTTGGGAATGGTCACGAAAAAGCGCTCGGGCAGCCGCGACCGCGTCCGGCGCGCAAGCGTGGTCACGAACAGGTCGAGCGTCCTCAGGCTGCGAGCGTGCGCTTCGTTCGACATCGGCTTGATCCGCAGGCCGATCCCCGATGGCAGCATGCCTGCCTTCGATTCCGCGTGCGACCTCGAGGGCCGCCGATTCAGCGTGACCGTCCTCTTCGGCGTCGGGCCGGTAGCCGTAGCCATCCTCGAAGTCGATGCGATAGTCCTCGACCGGCTGGCTGCGCAAGCGCGCGACGACGCGTTCGCGAACGGTGGCGGCGATGTCGCCAAGACCGAGCGCGCTCGCGAAGGTCGCCGCATCGGGCGCGAACTCGTCCAGCGCCGCGAGCGCCAGCGCACCCAAGGCGCGTCGCAGTGTCAGCGCGGAACAGGTGGGCGCCGCCGTAAAAGGTGTGTACGGGCTGCGGATGAACCGACTCGCCCGGATACGACGCGAGAAACGTCCGGTTGGCCCGCCTGAGTCGGGCGACGGTCGGCGCGAGATCGCGCCGGTTCAACGCAGGACGAAGACTACGAGCCACGGTAGGTCGAGTATCCAAAGGAGCGACGAGAAGCGGCACGTGGTAATGCGTCTCGCCGGGTTCGGTTTCGAAGACGATCGCGATCGACGGGTACAGCGTTGGCCGATCGTCGAACGCGAAGTAGCGGCCGGTGTCGAACGTCAGTCGATATTCGCCCGGCGCCAGCGCGCACGTCGGGAGGGAGGAGCGTGCGGAGTCGGCCGTCGGCATCGGTGCTCCCCGATCCCACAACCGTCCAGCCGTCGCCGGCGCGAGTTTCGAGTACGACGTCAACATTCGCCGCGGGGCGGCCCCGGCTCGTATCGAGAACGTGGGTGGTGATGGCACTCATCGTCGCGGATGGGCGCTCAACTGAATCGAGCGGGGAAACGTACCGCACCACACGGCCGAGCGCAGAACCTCATCAATACCATGCCGCCGGTCGTGGGCGGTCGAAATCGAACGGTTCGCTTACACTCTCTCATCATGATTTTCAGAGCCCGTCGGATGCTCGTTGCGCTGGCTGCGGTGTTGATCACCGTCCCGGTGCTGGCGCAGGAACAAGTCACGGTCGTTCGCCGCAACGGCGAACGCATCTCCGGCCGCTTCGAAGCCTGGAACCGCCAGACCGACACCGTCTACGTCCGCGCCTCGCAGGTCGATCAACGCCAGTTCCCGATGCGCGACGTGCTCGTGATCGACGTCGGCGGCGGCGCCAACAATTTGCCCGCCAATGAAACCCAGGCCGCGGCCGGCGCCGACCATGTGCTGGTGACCCGCAGCGGCGAGATCTTGCGCGGACGACTCATCAGCATCGATGGCGGTCAGGGCTCGGAAAATGAAAGCGTGCCGCGCACGATCGTGTTTCAGTCGGGTGGCGAGCGCCGCGTCCCGATGAGCCAGGCCGCGCGCCTCTATCTCGGCAACTACCCGCAACAGACGACGTCAACGCCGCCCGCCACGACGGCGACACCTGCACCGGCGGGCGCGATTCGCCTCCCGGCCAACCAGCAGTGGACCGCCACCAACCTCACCATCCGCCGCGGCGACCGCGTCCAGTTCTCTTCGCAGGGCGAGATCCAGTTGTCAGACGACGCCGGCGATCGGGCGACCGTGGCCGGTTCGCTTCGCGGCCGCAAGGCACCGAATTCGCCGGCGCCGGGTCTGCTGGCGGGCGCGCTGATCGGCCGCGTCGGCAACGGCGCGCCGTTCGCGATCGGCAATCAGACCGATGCGCTCCCCATGCCCGGCGAAGGTCCGCTCTGGCTGGGGATCAACGACGACGAAGTGAGCGACAATCGCGGCGACTTTGTCGTGACGCTGAGGCTGATCAGGGGCGGTGACAGGACAGGTGCGTCGGGTGCACTCAGTGCGCCAGGTGCACTTGTTGGCGAAGCTACAAAAGCTTTCCACTCGGCACTCCGCGTCGTCGTCCCGGCTCGTAGACGATCTCGCCGCGCCCGAGCGTCATCAGGATGCGCCCGCGCAGCTGCGCGCCATCGTACGGCGTCACCGGATGCCGGTGAAACAGCGCTCGCGCGTCGACGCTGATCGTCGCGTCGGGATCCCAGATGACGAGGTCAGCGTCGGCGCCCACCGCGATTCGACCCTTCGTCTTCTCGAGCCCTGCGAGCGCCGCAGGCCGCGTGGACAACCACTCGACAAGCCGTTCAATCGGCAGATGTTCGCTGCACCATGCCGGTCCAGACAATGTGCAGGCCGAGCTGCAGCGACGCAATGCCGCCCCACGCCTGCGTGAAATCGCCGTCGGCGAGGTGCTTCATCTCCGGCGGCGCCGGCGAATGGTCGCTGGCAATGAAGTCGAGCTGACCGGCGGCGAGGCCCTGCCACAGCCCATCGCGCTCGCGGCCGCTCTCTGATCGGCGGCGCGCACTTGAACGCGGTCGCGCCGTCCGCGATGTCTTCCGCGGCAAACGTCAGGTAATGCGGGCAGGTCTCGGCCGTCACCGCGAGGCCCTCGGCGCGGGCGCGCTCGAGATCGGCCAGGACCTCTGACGCAGCGACGTGGACGATGTGGATCCGCGCGCCGTACTCGCGCGCGAGGCCGATCAGCAGAGCAATCGCGGCCCGCTCGCTCGCCGCCGGCCGGCTGCGCAGCCAGGTGCGTGTAGCGGCGAGGATCGGGTGGCCCCTCCTCGCCGGCAGCGAGCGGATCGCACAACAGCGCCGGATCCTCGGCATGAACCAGCAGCGGGAGTCCCAGTCGCGCCAGCACCGGCATCGCCAGTCGCAAGTCGCTCTCCGCGACACGCCGGGAACTCGTCGACGCCCGACGGGCTCATGAAGCACTTGAACCCGCGGACGCCAGCCCGCGCCAGCGGCTCGAGCTCGTCGACGTTGCCAGGGACGACGCCTCCCCAGAAGCCGACGTCAACGAACGAGTGGCCTTCCGCCGCCTTGCGTTTCGCGTCGAGGCCGGCCACGGTCGTCGTCGCCGGAATGCTGTTGAGCGGCATGTCGACGATGGTCGTGACGCCTCCCGCCGCGGCGGCGCGGGTCGCGGTCGCGAAGCCCTCCCATTCGGTGCGGCCGGGCTCGTTGACGTGAACGTGGGTATCGACGAGACCTGGCATGACGACATGCGTGCCCACGTCGAGCGTGTGCATCTCGTCCGGCGGTTCGACCTGCGAGTCGATCGCCACAATCCGTCCGCCGTGGATGACCAGCGTGCCGGGACGCAATCCGTCAGGGAACGCTACCCGCGCGCTGCGAAGGAAGAGCATCTGAGCAGTGGATGACGAAGGGAGGGTCGAGCTGAGTTCAGGCAGTATCGCACGACTTCGCGTCGTGTGGCTGAGATAGCCGCGCGTCGACGGGCGGCACAAGTGGCGAGTGGATGAGCTGATAGCTCGGGCCATCGCCCAAATGGCTGATCCGGCCGCTCGGCAATCGTGATGGGATGGGAAGTCGATCGGTGGCCGTCTCCCCCGATTGGGCGGGTCACGCCACGGGAGATCAAGAGGACTTACATGAATCGATTCGAGGGAAAGACGGCGCTGATCACAGGCGGCAACAGCGGCATCGGGCTCGCGGCCGCGCTGGGCTTCGCGCGCGAGGGCGCTCGGGTCGTGATCACCGGGCGCGATCAGGCCACGCTCGACAAGGCGCGCGCCGAACTGGGCGAAACCGCACTCGCCTTTCGCCAGGACGCCGGCCGCGTCGCCGATGTCAACGCGCTGGCCGACCGGTTGAACGGGGAGGGCATCACGACTCGACGCCGTCTTCGTCAACGCCGGGGTCAGTCCGCCTCGAGCCGCTCGCAGCCGTTGACGAGGCGTCGTGGGACTTCACCTTCAACGTGAACGTCAAGGGACCGTTCTTCCTCATTCAAGGCGCTGTCTGCCGCTCCTCAATCCTGGCGCCGCGATCGTCCTCAACGGGTCGATCAACGCCCATATCGGCATGCCGAACACCGCGGCCTACGCCGCCAGCAAGGCCGCGCTCGTCTCGCTCGCGCGCACGTTGTCGGCCGAAATGCTGCCGACAAAGCGTCCGCGTCAACGTCATCAGCCCAGGGCCGACCAAGACGCCGCTCCACGAGCGGCTGGGCATCCCGGTCGACCAGGAAGCCGGCGTCGCGCCGGGCATTCAGGCGCAGATCCCGCTGAAGCGCTTCGGCACGCCGGACGAAGTCGCCAGCTGCCGTCCTCTATCTCAGCTCAGCCGGACTCGGGGTTCATCGTCGGCTCCGAGCTGATCATCGATGGCGGGATGATTCGAGCTCTAGCGGAATCTCAGCGAGCCAGCGTCGCCTCGATCAGGCCGTACGGTTCTTCGGTGGCGACGAACACTTCGTTGCGGTTCTCGAGGCCGAATGGCGGCGAGATCCACGGGCAGATGATGCCGATTCGGCATCACCAGGCGAATCGCGCTGACCTCGTCGTTGGTGTCGAGCACGGCCTGGCCCATCGCGTAGAGCGTGTGCTGCACCGACTGGCTGTCGTGTTCGGCAAAGATCTCGAGCAGGGTCTGGCGAACGGATTCGTAGACCGTCCCGAACGGCAGGTCGGCTCCGGCGTAGTGCCAGCTCGCGGTCAGCGCCGTCGCGAGGAGGCGATCCGTGGTCTCGCGCAGCGTCGTGAACTCGTCGCGCGGGTACCCGGTAAACGCCGAGCCCGACGACTTGAGGATCGACGAGATCGCTCACGCCCGCCCCCACCATGGCCCTCTCCCGCGAGCATTGCACCGTCGCGGTCCGGCGCGTCCGGGCCGCGGCGCATGAAGGCGTGACCGTGATCGCGGCCGCCGACGGTGATCGGGCGCCACGCGTGATCGGTCAGATCGACGCGGACGCTCGTGAGCTTCGGATTGCGGTCGAGAAAGTGGCGGCCGAGCAGCAGCCCGAACTGCTCGGGCTCGGCGATCGGCTCGCGCGCCGCCATCGCGTAGACGGTATTCTTCATCGTGTCGGTCGGCAGCACGTCGGTGTTGTCGCCGTCGCTGTAGGATGAGCCGTAGTCGCCTTCGAAGCGAATCGCCACGGTGAGATCGGTTAGCGTGTGGCGAGTGCCGCGGCGCCGCACCTGAACCAACCTGATTCGGGACTTGCCGTAGGCCGACTCAACGAGCATCGCGGGCTCCGGAGAAAGGACAAGCGAACGAGTGGGCGCCGATCATAGCACCGCGTCTTTCACGCCCTGGCCGACCTCGCCTCGGCTCGAGTCGGCGGCCGCGCCGTCGCCACCAACGACGACTTCTTCGCGTCGAAGGCCAATCTGGTCAAGGCCGAGCCGCCGATCTTCATCCCCGGCAAGTTCACCTCGCGCGGCAAATGGATGGACGGGTGGGAATCGCGGCGCCGCCGGACGCCCGGCCACGACTGGTGCATCGTCGCCGCTCGGCCTGCGCGGCGTCGTCCATGGCGTCAACGTCGATACGCGATTCTTCACCGGCAACTTCCCGTCACATTGCTCGATCGAGGCGGCTCGATTTCCGAAGGGCGCCAGGGCAGTCACGCCAAAGACGGTACGCAGAAACGCTAAACAGACCCGACCCCTTTGTGGAAATCCTCGCCGAAGAGCGCGTTGCGCGGGGACGGCGACAACTATCTTGCGATCGACGATCGGCGGCCGTGGACGCACCTGCGGCTCAACATCTTTCCCGACGGCGGGGTTGCCCGGCTGCGCGTGTTTACGGCGAAGCGGCGATCGACTGGACCGCGGTCGCGGCGGCGCGGACAGCTGATCGACCTCGCGTCGATCCTCAATGGCGGCCTCGTGATCGGGGCGAGCGACATGCACTTCGGTGCGCGCGACAACATGATCATGCCGCGGCCGCGCCAAGAACATGGGCGACGGCTGGGAGACGCGGCGACGCCGCGGGCCCGGACACGACTGGGCGATCGTCCGGCTGGGCGCGCCGGGACGAATCGCGCGGGTCGAGATCGACACGAATCACTTCAAAGGCAACTACCCGGACCGCGCGTCGATCGAGGGGACGCTGGCGCCGACCGCGTCGCTGAGCGCGCTGAACGAAGCGGCCTGGCAAACGCTGCTGCCCGAAACCAAGCTCAAGCCTCATCATCGGCACGTCCTGACCGCACCGCTCGCGGCGACTGGACCGCTCTCGCACGTCCGCCTGAACATCTTTCCCGACGGCGGCATCAGCCGGCTCCGAGTCCATGGACGCGTCGAGCCGGCTTGATCGCGCAACGGTGGAAGAAGCGCGCGCGCTGCTGACGCGGTGCTGCGGCGCTGAACGCTGGGTGACGGAGATGCTGGCGCAGCGGCCGTTCCTGACCGACCACCGCCTTCAGGCCATCGCCTGGGAGGTCTGGTTCGGCCTCGGCAGCGACGATTGGCTGGAGGCGTTCTCGCATCATCCGCAGATTGGCGATCGCGCCGCGATCGAGGCGCGGTTCGCAGGCACCCGTGATCTTTCGCAGCAGGAGCAGGCGGCGGTCGCCAGCGCGTCGGAAGAAGTGATCGACGCGCTGGCCGCAGGGCAACCGCGCCTACTACGAACGCTTCGGCTACATCTTCATCGTCTGCGCGACCGGCAAGTGCGGCCACGCGAGATGCTGGCGCTGCTCGAGGCCCGCCTGACCAACAGCCCGGAGGAAGAGATCCGCATCGCCGCAGGCGAGCAGGCGAAGATCACGGCGATCCGGTTGTCGCAGCTTTCGGAGCTTGAAGGGATCAGGGGTCAGGGATCAGGGATCAGGGGCGTCTCTGCAACGCCACCGTCAGCAGCACAGAAACGGCTTTCCCCTCGAGAATCGTCGGCTCATACACCCACTGCCGAACGGCCGCCTCCGCTGCCTCCACGAGCGGCGACTCTCCCCGCAAAACCCGCACGTCCGTCACCGATCCGGTCGGCCCAATCGTCACTTCGAGGATGACGCCACCGCTGACGCCCTGCGGATACGTCGGCTCGACCCGCGTGATGAGCTTCGGCTCCCGAATCTCGCCGCCGACCCGAACGGGCAGTGTGCCGACGCCCGCTGGAGGCCTGCCGGCGGCGGCTCGCGCTTCGGACCGCCGAGCAGACGGCCCTCGATCGCCTCCATCAGATCTTCCATCTTGTTGTAGCGCTCCAGCGTCTCCTTGCTTTCCTTGATCTCGCCGAGATTGACCTTCTGTACGAAGACGAACGCCTCGAAGTATTCCTTGTCGCTCAGAAGCGTCGACCATCCGCTTGCCAAAGGCCTCCATGAAGCCCTGTTTCGTCTTGCGTGCCAGCTCGGGCCACTGCGCCGCAGGAAGCTTGAAGCCTTTCGCTTCGGCAAATTCGGGGTAGTGGGCCTGCGCCGCCGGCACGATCTCCCATTTCTCGAGCCGTGCGATCACCGACGAGAACTGTGCCGGCTGTCGCATGATCGCGGGATTGATCGACATCCCGGTGGTTTCGTTGAGAAACATCAGGTAGGTGACGGCGTTGTTGCCGTCAGGCTCGGGGGAGATGTTGTAGCGCTGGAAGTCGACGGCGCGCCGCAGCTGCGCGGCGTAGAAGAGAAAGGCCGCGTCCTCGATCCGTCCGAGCCGGAACGCGGTGTTGGCCGCGTAAGTAGAGAAACATCGGGCTCGCCATCGAGCTGTCGGCGACGAAGTCGTCGATGAGCGGCATCAGCGACTCGCGGCTGCCGACGAACGCATCGCCCGCCGGATCGTTGCTCGACGCCTTCAACGCCTTGAGACGGGCCGCGGTCAGACGCGCGCCCTGCGCCTCGACCGACAACGTTGCCGACGACGATGGCGACGACGAGGATGAGCGAACTTCGGAGTGACATTCTGAGTCTCCTGTCGCAACCGGATCGGGTCCTGAGCGAGTCGGCCAATCGCTTCAGCTAAGATGCGTCCCGTGAACGCGACGCATATTGTCGTCCGTTTTGCCGCAGCCGTGATCGTCGGCGTAGCCGTCGCGGGCGAACGCTGGCGAGCAGCGGCCGACCAACCGGCCGACGCGGTCGCGAGCATCGCGGGCAGTTGGGGTCAGCCGCCAGTCGACGGCAAGCCCGGCCTGACCGGCAGCATCCTCACCATTCACCGGGACGACAGCGGGCAGCTTCGCGTCAATGCCACGTTCGCCCCGGCCGGGTGGAGTTGCAGGGCCGACGACCGCATCGCGACCTGGAACGAGGGCGCGTCGCGCCTCGAGTGGCCGAGCCCGTCACCACAGCCAGGAACCGGCCCGTGCTGGCTCGCCGCAACGCGGCACGAGGCGTCGCTCGACGTCCGCATGTCCTGTCCGTATACCTGCACGCGGCCGGAGCCCAACCTCATCACGCTCGCGCGTCTTGCTGATGCTCCCCTCACACCACCAACCGGCGTCGTCAGCACGTTCTGCAGCAGTCAGGACCCGCTGCGCCAGGCGCTGTGCACGCCCGGGCCGTTGCAGGATCGCATCAACGACACCGATCGACTCGCCGATCAGATCCGCGTGCTCGACGACGGACTGGACGCGAAGACGCTCGAACCCGACACCGAACGCGTCCTGCTCGATTTGCTGACGACGTGCCGGCCGGCCGGCACACGGCAGTGCCTCGACGATCGCCTGGCAGCGCGCAATGCCGCGCTCCGGCAGCGGATCACGACCAGGCAGGACGCACTGGCGAAGGAGCGGCTGGCGTCGCGGGCCAGGGCGATCCCACTTGCCGCGTCCACTCCGCCTGACGGGTGGAGCGGAGCGCGACATCACGTGACCGACCAGCTGCTGACAATGCTGACGATCGACGACTGCGCGGGAACGGCGTGCACGCTGACGATCGAAGGCGAGACGAACTACGAGTTTGGCGCCAGCAGCCGCCGTGGGTTCTGCTTGCTCGATGCCGAGATCTCGTTCGTCAGCGCCGTCGACGCATTCGGGTACGTCGACATCGACGACAGCGACCGTAACGAGGCCGGCGCCGGCGAGTTCGCCAACTTCTGTCGCGTGGATCTGCGCCGCCAGGGCGACGGCGTCGAGGTGGCGCTGCGTGGAACGGGATGCCGCCTGGCCTGTCGTGAAGCAGAGCACCTGGCCCTGAGTGGGCTCTATCGTCCAGCAGGCACGCCGAGTTTCACGTGCGGCGACCGCGCCGCGCTCGGCTGGATCGAGCAGAACATCTGCAGCGATGCAGCGCTGGCCGCACTCGACCGCGATCTCGCCGCGGCGTACGCGGCCGCGCGGATGCGCACGCCGCCAGCCGATGCGGCGGCCCTACTCGCCAGACAGCGGACGTGGCTCGATGAGCGTGAGACGTGCGACGCCGACCGCCGCTACAGCTGCCTCGTCGATCGCTATCGGCCGCGCATCGCCGAGCTCGCGAAACGCTAGATTGCGTTCAGGGCAGCGATCCGTGAGCGATTCGTCCGCCTTTGAACACGACGACCGTTCGGGACAGCGCTGAAAAGTCCTGCTCGAGATCGCCGTCCAGCACCACCAGGTCTGCCAGCTTGCCCTCGGTGATCGTCCCCAGCGTGTCGATCACACCCAGGGCTTCCGCCGCGTTTCGTGTTGCCGCCGTCAACACCGCCGTCGTGGACAGCCCGGCGCGGCGCAGCAGGTTCATTTCGTGAATCGTAAAGGCGCCTGGAAGGATCCGCGGGTCGTCCAGCTTGGTGGGTCCGTTGAACCAATCGGTCCCAACGACAAGCTTCACCCCGGCCTTCGCGTAACTGCCGACGCCGCCGAGCAGTGCTTCGAACCACTCGCGCATCCGCGGGCCATAGGGAGAACCGCCAATCAAGCTCTCGCTCGACACCCTTCGCATCTTTGTAGCCATCAACACCGGACATAGTGGTCGTCACCGCGATTCTGCGGTCAGCCAGCATGGCGACGACTTGTGAGATCTCGGTTGTTGCAGGGTTGGGGACGCCGATTGGCGGGTGAACGAATTCGTCGAGACCGAGCTCGATCAGCCGTTTGGTGAACGCGACCTCGTCCGCCACCGACACATGCGCGACGATCCGGAGCCCAAGACGGTGAGTCTCGTCGATCAACGCTCCTATGATGGGGTCGGAGAGCGGCGGGACCTTGGCGGCAATCAGATCGTCCACGACGATTTTGACCGCATTCACCTTCGCTCGCGCAATGTCGCGCACCGCCGCTCTGGCCTGCTCGGGATTCTCGACTTCGCGCGCGACTCCCTGGCGACAGAACGGATTATTCCGGCAGACCGTGGTCGCAGGGTGACCGCCCGGCGAAGAAGGGATCGGGCCGGTGATCACGACACGTGGGCCGGTCACGGCCGACTCCATGCGACTGCGAAGCTCGGCGATGTATGGCAGCGGATCGCCCGTCGATCGGACGGTGGTGATGCCATGGCTGATGAAGCCGGACAGCACCTTTGGCAGAGCTGTCCGCTCGTAGTTTCTCAGCGAGGGCTCATCGACAATGTCGCCGGCGATGAGCAGGTGCACGTGCGCGTCGATGAGTCCCGGGATCACGGTCCGTCCGCGAAGATCGACGACGCGCGTCTTCGGTCCGCCAAGCCGCCGTATGTCCTCGTTGCTGCCGACGGCGCGGATGCGCTCGCCTTCGAGAGCGACGGCTTCAGCAGTTGGCCGTGTCGAATCCGATGTCAGGACTTTTGCCCCCACGAGGATCAGATCGACTTGACCGGCCTCAGCATTTGCCGCTGCGAGAGCTGTCGCTAACACGAACGTGCCGGCGTTGGCTCTAAACATTGGATTCTCCCTGCAGCCCCAACCCCCTCTTCCCTGACCCCTATGCCCTACAGCCCCGACCCCTGACCCCCGATCCCTGATCCCTCCACGTTAGTCACCACCTCGCGCACCGCCGACTGCGGCCGCTGATTGACGGTCAGAAACGTGCGCCCGAGATACTCTCCGATGAGTCCGAGCATCACCAGCTGCGTCCCCGAAAACACGAGCAGCGACGCCATCACCCAGCCCCAGCCGTAGGCCGGGCCGCGATTGGCGAGATACAACGCCACGACGACCGCGAAGGCGGCAAGGCCGGCGATGGCGGTGGCAAAGCCGAGAAAGGTCGCGACCCGCAACGGGAGCAACGAGAAATTCAACCAGGCGCTCAACCACAGCCGCACGAGACGCGACAGGGTGTAGCCGCTCTGGCCGGCGCGCCGCTGCTCGTGGCGCACCGTGAGCGATCCGATCCGCTGCGTGACCTGCAGCAGCAGCCCGTCGATGTACGGATACGGCCCTGATACCCGACGACCTGACCGGCGATGTAGGCGCTCACGCAGCGAAAGCTGGACAGGTAGAACCCCGCCGGCTTGTCGAGCGCTGCGTCGGTCATGCGGTTGGTGATCCAGCTTCCGGCGTTCCTGAACGCCGAGTGCTGCTTGACCGCATAGTGGCCGTACACCACGTCGAGCCCGCTCGCTTTCGCGTGCTCCCACAACCGCACCGCTTCATCCGGCGGATTCTGGCCATCGTCGTCGAGATTGACGATGTGACGGCCGCGCGCGTGGCGCCAGCCGGTGAGGACGGCGTTGTGCTCGCCGAAGTTGCGCGCGTGTTCGACGACGATGATCGGGATGCGAACGGTGCGCACGAGCTCGCGGCAGACGTGGAGCGTCCGGTCGGCGCTGCCGTCGTTGACGAGCACGACTTCGTGACCGCCGTCGACGGAGAGCGCCTCGATGTCCCGGACCAGCGCCGTGATGGTGTCGGCGCTGTTGTACATCGGGATGACGAACGAAAGCGCGGGCGCAGACATGTTCAGCGACGGTTCTCCTGCGGGAGGCTGCAGCGATCGGCCGCCATCGCGTCGAGCGCGGCGGCGGCCACACGTCGATCTTCTGCCAGCGTCGGCGCCGACGCGAGCTCCTTCGCGTTCAGCGGAATCTTGTATGCCGTCGCAATCTCCTCGGCCATGCGGCGGCTGAGCGGCAGGTCGAGCACGAGCCTGCCGGTCTTCAGATCGACACGATAGACCCAGGCGACCAGCCCGGTCTCGTATTGCACCTGGCGTGGCGTCAGGAAAAAGCTGGTCCAGAGCACGAACTCGGCCTGCTTGTCCCCATCGCGATCGGCGACCCAGGGCAAGCCTTGCGGCCCAAACGATCGAAGGCTCCGCCAACCAGCGGTGCTCGTCAAGAGGCAGACGCCGCGCGTGGGCGCCGCGCCGCGAGTCGCCGAGAGACCGACCGTGATCGTCCAGTAGCGGCCGCTGCCTTCCGGACCGGCCGGATTCACCGTCAGTTCGCCCGCAGTCAACGGCCCGCGCAGCCAATCGCCCGAAACGGCCTCGCACGCGCGCTACTTGTCCGGCTCATCGGCGTCGATGAAGCCAGTTGGCGGCAGGGCGTACACGGCGGGCGGCGCCTGCATCAGGCAGCGCGGCCGGCCAGCTTGATCGGCGGAGGCGGAGGCGGAGTCGAAGGCCGCGGCAATCACGACGGCAGCCAGCGCCGTCGCGCGAAGGCGTGCGGTCATGGTCAATCAGCGGGCCCGTCGGTGCGCGATCGCATCAGCAGCAGGTAGATGACGACGCTCAGCGCGAAAGTCACGAACCACGCGTAAGTGTAAAGCGTATCGAACACGGTCGGATTGGCGACTTGTCCGCCGGGCGTCGCCGCGGCGCGAATGAACCCGGGCAGCACTGGCAGGATCGCGAGGACGAGCGCCACCATCGCGCGGCCGTTGACGCCGTTGCGGTAGCTGTAGCGGCCGTCGAGCGCAAACAGGTCGGGCACCGACAGCGTGCATTTGCGGATGATCCAGTAGTCGGCAATCAGCACGCCGCCGATCGCGCCCATCAGGCTCGAGTAGCCGATCAGCCAGGTGAAGATGTAGGCGGCGGCGTCGGCATAGAGCTTCCACGGCATCATCACGATGCCGATGACGGCGGTGATCAGGCCGCCGGTGACGTAACTGATGCGGCGCGGCGCGAGACTCGAAAAATCGTTGGCCGGCGACACCACGTTGGCCGCCATGTTGGTCGTGAGCTGCGCGGCGAGCACGATGAGCGCGCTGATGATGATGACGGCCGGCGATCCGATCCGCGCGATCAGCGCGATCGGATCCCAGATCGCCTCGCCGAAGATCACGATCGTCGCGCTGGTCACGGCGACCCCGATAAACGCGAACGCCGTCATCGTCGTCGGCAGGCCGAGCGCCTGGCCGAGCATCTGCGAGCGCTGGTTCTTCGCGTAGCGGGTGAAGTCGGGAATGTTGAGGCTGAGCGTCGCCCAGTAGCCGACGTTGGCGGTGAGCGCGGCGGGAAACAGCGTCCAGAACGGCGTCTGCGACTGCTGCAGCTTCTGCGACTCGACGAGGATGCGGCCCAGCCCGCCGCCGGCGTCGATCGCCCACCAGAGCAGCGCGGCCCCGCCGCCGAGGAGCAGCGGCGCCGACCAGCTCTCGAGCATCCTGATGCCTTCGAGGCCGCGGAGGATGATCGCCACCTGCACGAGCCAGAAGGCGAGGAACGCGATCCACAACGCCGCCGGCACGCTCGTCCAGCCCGGCCACGCCGCGGCCATGCAGCTCATGCAGCGCCAGCCCGCCGATCCACGTCTGGATGCCGAACCAGCCGCACGCGACGATCGCGCGAAGGATCGCCGGGACGTTCGCGCCGCGTGACGCCGAACGCGGCGCGGCACAGGACCGGAAACGACACGCCGTACTTCGTTCCCGCGTGCGCGTTGAGCACCATCGGGACGAGGACGATCGACGTTGCCGAGCAGGATGGTGATCATCGCCTGCCACCACGTCATGCCCTGCTGCATGATGCCGGACGCGAGCGTGTAGGTGGTGATGACCACGCTCATGCCGATCCAGAGCGCGGCGATGTTGTAGGTCGACCAGGTCCGCGCCTGCAGCGTGGTCGGCGCGAGATCCGGATTCCAGAGCGGACTGTGCTGCAGGTCACCTGCCTGACCTGCGCCACCTGCCACTGGTTCCTTATCGGCCCTCAACCGCGTAGCCTTCGGCGTCGTGACCGCCGTGGTACTCCTTGGTCACCGGCCGCCTGATCTGCGAGTGCGTGACGACGCGGTCGCGACGCAGGCCGCGGAAGTCGTCGAGCGTCGTCCAGCCCTTGTCGGCGTGGCGATCGAGGAACTCTTCCATGCCGCTGATCAGCGACTTGATGATGTTCGGCCCGATCGCGTGATCGAGCATCGCGGCAGTGCAGACCTGCACCGTGCCGCAGCCGAGCAGAAAGTAGTTGAGCGCATGGGCGAAAGTCGTGATGCCGCCGATGCCCGAGAACGCGCCGTCGGGAAACGCCTGCGTCATCTGCGCCATCTTCGCCAGCGACTGCGGCAGAATCGCCGGGCCGCCGAGGCCGCCGCTCGACACGAAGCCGTCGACGTTCATCTCGAACTCGAGCGACTCGGGATCGATCAGCGGGATCGACGGGAACGTGTTCGACGACACGATCGCGTCGGCGCCGCCGAGAAACGCGCCGCGCGCCTCGACGACGATGTCGGTCGTCGAGGGCGTGAGCTTGGCCCACACCGGCACCTTCGCGACTTCCTTGACGACCTGCGTGACGATCGAGATCTGCTCGTGATCCTTGCCGATGTTCGAGCCCATGTCCTGGCGGTCCATGTGCGGGCACGACAGGTTCAGCTCGAAGGCGTCGGCGCCTTCGTCCTGACACGCGTTGGCGAGCGTCCTGCCAGTGCGCGAGCTCGCGGTCGCTGCCCGAGCCGGCCATGATCGACGCGACGAGGATGCGATCGGGATACGCCTTCTTGATCTCGCGAGATGCGCGGGATCCACCAGTCGAGCGGCTTGTCGGAGATCAGCTCCCAGTTCCACGACGAGTGCAGCGCGGTGCCGGGCCGCTTCTGCATCGACAGCTGGCCGTCGGTGTGACGCGCGCAGGAACTTGGTCTTCGGCCCGTCGACGTTGACGACCGGATGCAGGCCGATGGTCTTGGTCACGACGCCGCCCCAGCCGGCATCGAACGCCCGCATGATGTTGGCGTCGGATTCGGTCGGCGGCGCCGACGAGAGCAGAAACGGGTTCGGGAAACGCAGCCCGGTGAAATGCACTTCGAGTCTGTCAGCCATAGCGGCTCCTGGCGCAACTATAGCCAAAACGGCGCGCGGCTGCGCCGCCGATCGGCTCTCGGCTTTTAGCTCTCGGCCGTCGGCGCTACTCCGCGCGTACCAGTCGTCGTGGCGCGACCAGCCGTGGCAGCGGAGGCACGACGTCCAGTGCCACTGGTGCGAGCACCCGGGGCACTTGCCGCGGGTCTCGAAGGTGTTCCACATCGTGCCGCAGCCGCCGAAGAACGGCTCGGGCGTGCCCTCGCTGTAGCAGGCCCACACGCTCAGGGCCGTCGGCTGCCATTCGCACAGCGGGCAGCGGATCCGGTCGAAGCGCTCCTCGTCGTCGACGCTCGACGTGGTGTGCGGGATGAAAGTCGGCGTCGGGCCCTTCTTGAACGCGTAGATCTCGGGCATGTCCAAAAATAACACCGCCGTGGTCAGAACGGACCGCGGCCGTCGAGCGCACTCTTCAGGTTCAGCACCAGCCTGGTCAGGATCGCCGAGAACACCACAACGATGACGACGAGGGCGGCCGCACACCCTGCAGGAGCCGGCCGCGGCGGCGTGCCGCGGCGCCGTAAATCGATTGCGCCGCCCCCGCCCATGTCACGTCAGAAGGCGGAAATCGCTGCTGGCGGACGGTGCGGGCGCCGAGCCGCCAGAAATACCAGGCGGCCAGGACCACGGCACGACGACGGTGACGGCAATCACCGGCAGGATCAGATTCAGTGCGCGCAGCGGGTCGTCCTGCGCCCAGCCCGTGAGCTCGCGGCGATAACTGTCGGTCAGCGCGATTATTGTGGCGCCGAGCACCAGGCCGGCAAACACGACGAGGAGGGCCCGCCGGCGCGCCGCGTCGTCGTCGGCTCGTGCACTCCCGCGCTCTGGCCGGGCGATTGCGCTCCCGCTTGAAGGTCTTGTCGGCCATGTCAGCGCCGTCAGCCGCGAACAGCGGCCCGCCGCGGACGGCGGCCGTGATCCCGTAGACGCTGGACTGGACGCCGTTGACGAGGTCGGATCGCTCGAACGACTCGCCGATTTTTTCGGCGACTCGGATCGAGCGAAGGTTGTCGGGCTGAATGATGCTGATGATGTGGTCGGTGTCGACGTGGTCCAGCCCACTTGAGCGCGGCCCGCGCCGCCTCGGTCGCCAGCCCCTGGCCCCATCGCTCGCGCCGGATGATCCAGCCGAGTTCGACGCCCGGCCAGCCCTCCGGTACCAGAGCCCGACGCGTCCGACGACCCTACCGCTCGCGCGCTCGACCACCGTCCACTGGCCGTAGCCGCGCAGGTGCCAGTGGCCGACCATCATTGCGACGCTTCGCCACGCCGCCGTCAGCCCGCCTTGCGCGTTGCCGAGCAGGACGTACTTACGACCGCGGGATCCTGATGGATCTCGAGCATCGGCCCCGCATCCTGCATTTCCGGAAGGCGGAGTATCAGACGTGGGGTCTCGACGGCGGAACCATCACACGGGCAGTAAAGGATAACCTCCACGTCCCTCGTTCCTCTGCCCGTTCCTCGTGCGTCCTTGGTGCCTGGTCCCGAGTGCGGTTCCGCGTGCTCGTGCGGCGGTGCTACGGCGTCGGCGTGCGGCGTGCTAGGCGTCGCGCGGTGCCACGTGCTACGTGCGGCGTGCGGCGTGCGGGTGCTGTGCGTAGTGACCGGTGCTTAGTGCCGCTCGTGCGCGCCCGCCGAGGATCGTCAGGGGTCGCCCTTTGCCCTTACCTGCGCTTCGCCCCGCCCTTTGCCCCGCCTCCGCCCTTCGCCCTGCCTCGCCCTGCCTGCGCTGCCCTTGCCCTTTGCCCTGACTGGCGCAGCCCTTGCCCCTGTCCCCTGATCCCCTGCCCAGTGCCCCCGACCCCGACCCCCGATCCCTGATCCCTTCTGGGATCAGGCGTGCGAGCCCGCCGACGGCTACGTCGGGCGGCGATCACGCAAAGCGACGTATCGACCGCTCTTTCGCCTTCTGCCGCTCTTCCTCGCGATTGCGCGGCGGGGCGTTGTCTTGAGCGACCGTATCAGCTCGGTCGCCGCCGCGGTGACGTCCTCGAGCGCGCTGGTTGAATGCCTCTTCGTTGGCTTTCGACGGCTTGTTCGTTCCGCTCAGCTTCCGGACGAACTGCAGCGCAGAAGCGCGGATCTCGTCGTCACTTGCCGGTGGTTCAAAGTTCGCGAGCGTCTTGATGTTGCGGCACATGTTTCCCGTCCTGTGTTCCTCGTTCGTGGTTCCTGGTCCGGTGCCTCGTGCAGCGTGCTCGTGCTGTGTGCGGTCCCGCGTTCTTCGTTCTTCGTTCTTCGTTCTTCGTTCTTCTGTTCTTTGTTCTTTTGTTCTTTGTTGCCCTGGCAGACGCATGCGCTGTGCGAGCGCCGGCCATCGTGGGTGGGCGTGGAGCGGCTCGGTCACGGGCGCGCGGGCGTAGACCAGCGCGAAGGGGTCGCGATCGTCGATCATGCGGTCGAACCAGTGCGCGGCGGCGTCGAGATCGCGCGTGAACAAGTGATACCAGACGCGGCCCCACGCCGGCTGTGGACGCTCGCCCAATTGCGCGACGAGCGCGTCGGCGCGCGCCGTGTCGCCGCGCGCACGAACGCGACTGCCAGCAGACCGGCGATCATCGCGTTCCATGGCGCGAGCCGATACGCCTCGGTGAGCGTCTCGAGCGCCTCGTCGTTGCGGCCGGCAGTCAGGTAGGCCTCGCCGAGGATGAAGCGCGGCACGAAGTAGTGCTCCTCGAGCGCGACCGCCTTCCGTGCCTCGTCGATGGCGCGATCGAGGCGACGGCCGCTGATGAGATGCGCAGCCCACACGCCCCGCCAGGTGGCATTGAGCGGATCCTGTTCGACCGCGCGCCCCATTTCCACGATCGACTCGTCGAAGCGGCCGAGCGCGGCGAGGTAAAGGCTGGCGTACAGCCAGTGCGCGTCCGCGGTCACGTTGGCCGCCTGCATCGAGGCGTCGAAATGCGCGGTGGCCGTGGCCCAATCGTAGTCGTGTGCGAGCGCGATCGCGCCGAGGAGCACGCGCGGCTGCGGGTTTGCCGGATTCAGCTCCAGCGCACGCTCCGCCTCCTGGCGGGCCGCCGGGGCAATCTCGAGCATCGATTGCAGGCCGTGCATGCCGCTGATCAAGTAGCCGAGGCCGAGATCCGCGTGGGGATCGGCATAGAGAGGATCGAGCGCGATCGCTTCTTCGAAGTGGGCGCGCGCCCGCCGCCAGGAGTCCGGCGTGAACTTGAAGAGGAAGTGCCGCCCTTTCAGGAGTGCCTCGTAGGCTGGCAGTGCGGGTGTCTGCGCACGCGCCGCCGCCGCGGCCGTCAAGCGCCCCTTCAGCGCGACCGTCATCGCGCCGGCAATCTCGTCCTGCACCGCGAACACGTCGACCATCGATCGATCGAAGCGATCCGACCACAGCGGGCTGCCATCGGCAGCGGTAATCAGCTGCGCTGTCACGCGGATCCGATCGCCGGCGCGCCGCACACCGCCTTCGAGGACGTGCGTGACGCCGAGCGCCTGCGCGATCTTCCGGACATCTTCGTGCCGGCCCTTGAACGCAAACGCAGAGGTCCGCGCGATCACCTTGAGATCCGGCACCTGCGCGAGCAGGTTGATGATCTCTTCGGCGAGGCCGTCGCCGAAATACTCGTTGTCCTTGTTGCCGCTGAGATCGGCGAACGGCAGCACAGCGACCGACGGCTTCACCGCGGGCACGGCGACGATGCGATCGGTGCTGTCGAGCGCGCGCCGCACGTCGCCGAACGACTGAAAGCGATCCGCCGGAGATTTTTCCAGGCAGCGCATCACCAGCCGCACCAGGGATGACGGTCCATCGAGCGGCGCCGGGGTCTCGTTGAGGAGCGCACTCAACACCTGCGTGCTCGTTTCGCCTTCGAACGGCCGCCGGCCGGCCACGAGCTCGTAGAGCACGGCGCCGAAGCTGAAGATATCCGAGCGCCGATCGACGGTTTTGCCCAGCGCCTGTTCGGGAGACATGTACGCCACGGTCCCGACGATCAGACCCGCGCCGGTCATCGTCACATCAGGCTCCTGGCTCAATCGCTTGGCGACGCCGAAGTCGAGCAGCTTGGCCGCGCCGGTCGCGGTCACGATGATGTTGCTCGGCTTCAGATCGCGATGCAGGATGCCGCGCGCGTGCGCCGCCTCGAGCGCATCCGCCAGCTGCACCGCGAGTTCGCGCGCCGACTCCGGCGCCATCGGCCCACTGGGATGCGTGCCTTCGACGTACTCGAGCACCAGATAGTCCGGGCCGATGTCGTAGACCTGACAGATGTGCGGGTGGTTGAGGGCGGCGACCGCGCGCGCTTCCGTCTGAAACCGATCGCCGTGCGCCGCCGTCAGCTGCTTGATGGCGACCGTCCGATCGAGCCGCGTGTCGCGGGCGCGATAGACCCGGCCCATGCCGCCTTCGCCGATCAGTTGCGTCGATTTCGTAGGGGCCGAAGCGGGTGCCGGCGGGAACGCTCATTCCAGAAGGGCCTTCCGATCTTACCGCAGGCCCGCGGCGCGCCGGCCGGTCGCCGCCACGCCGGGGCTGGCCCCGCCCCACTGCCTCTGCCCTACCTGCCCGACCAGCCCCACCTGCCTTATAGTGGCCGCGTGAGCCTACTGATCAAGAACGGCACCATCGTCAACGCCAGCGACATCTATCGCGGCGACGTCTTCGTCGAGAAGGACGTCGTCACGACGATCGGCACCAACCTGTCGATGCCCGCCGACCGGACGATCGACGCGACCGGACGCTATGTCATCCCCGGCGGCATCGACTGCCACACGCATCTCGACATGCCGTTCGGCGGCACGACGTCGGCCGACGACTTCGAGTCCGGGCACGATTGCCGCGGCGTTCGGCGGGACGACGTCGATCGTCGACTTCGCCATCCAGTACCGCGGCCAGACGCTGCATCACGCGCTGGACACGTGGATGAAGAAGGCCGAGGGCAAGGCCGCCATCGACTACGGCTTCCACATGATCATCACCGAGCTGACCGACAGGTCGAAGACGAGATGGACGCGCTGGTCGAGCAGGGCGTGACGTCGTTCAAGCTGTTCATGGCCTACCCCGGCGTGTTCATGCTGGACGACGCGTCGATCTTCCGCGCGATGCTGCGGACCGGCAAGAACGGCGGCACGATCTGCATGCACGCCGAGAACGGCGGCGTGATCGACGTGCTGGTCAAGAAGGCGCTCGCCGAGGGCAAGACGGCGCCGAAGTATCACGCGCTGACGCGGCCGGCGCGCGCCGAAGGCGAAGCGACGCATCGCGCGATCGCCCTCGCGGAGATGGCCGACGTGCCCGTCTACATCGTCCATCTCTCGGCCGCCGAAGCGCTCGAGATGGTGACCGAAGCGCGCGATCGCGGTCTGCCCGCCTATGCGGAAACGTGCCCGCAGTATCTGTTCCTGTCGTACGACAACTACGAGGAGCCGGGCTTCGAGGGCGCGAAGTACGTGATGAGCCCGCCGCTGCGCCCGCGCGAGACGCAGGACAGGCTGTGGCGCGGCCTCGCCTTCAACGATCTGCAGGCGATCTCGACCGACCACTGCCCGTTCTGCATGAAGGAGCAGAAGGAGCTCGGCCACGACGACTTCTCGAAGATCCCGAACGGCGCGCCGGGGATCGAGACGCGCATGAGCCTGGTCTTCGACGGCGGCGTGCGCCAGGGACGCATCTCGCTGAATCGCTGGGTCGAGCTCACGTCGACGTCGCCGGCGAAGATCTTCGGCCTGTTCCCGCGCAAGGGCACGATCGCGCCGGGCTCCGATGCCGACATCGTCATCTTCAACCCGGACAAGACGACGACGCTCTCGGTGAAGACGCTGCACATGAAGGTGGACTACAACCCGTACGAGGGCCGCGACGGTGCAGGGCGTCAGCGAGACGGTGATCTCGCGCGGCAAGGTCATCGTCGAGAACGGCAAGTTCGTCGGCCGCGCGGGCGCGGGACGTTCCTGAAACGGAGCGACGACGTGAACTCGACGTCTCAGCGAACGCGTGAAACGGGCCTCCCTGATCGATGTGGCGCCGCTCGCCGGTCGCCAGCTGGAGCATGCATGGCACCCACATGAGATCGCAGAGCGCACGATGACCGGCGAAGAGATCGTCGCGCTGTCGCGCAAGCACACGCATCTTCGAGTGGTCGGCGCAGTCGAAGGTCGATCCGATTCCGGTCGCGCGCGCCAAGGGCATCTACTTCTGGACGCCGGAAGGCAAGCGCTTCATCGACTTCAACAGCCAGTTGATGTGCGTCAACATCGGCCACGGCGACGAGCGCGTCATCCGCGCGATCCAGGAGCAGGCGGCGATGCTCGCCTATGCCAATCCGTTCATGGCCACCGAGCCGCGCGCGCGGCTGGGCGCCAAGCTCGCGGAGATCACGCCCGGCGACATCGACGCGTTCTTCTTCACCAACGGCGGCGCCGAAGCCAACGAGAACGCGATCAAGATCGCGCGCTGGTATCACCGGACGCCACAAGATCCTGGCGCTTCTATCGCTCGTATCACGGCGGCACCGCCGGCGCGATCACGCTGACCGGCGATCCGCGCCGCTGGGCGGCCGAGCCTGGCATTCCCGGCGTCGTGCACGTGCTGAATCCGTATCACGGCATTCAGCGCGGCTGGGACAGCGCCGACGATGCGCTCGCCGTACCTCGAAGAGACGATCCAGCTCGAAGGGCCGAACACGATCGCCGGCTTCATCCTCGAGCCGGTCGTCGGCACCAACGGCATCCTCGTTCCGCCCGACGGCTACATGCAGGGCATGCGCGCGCTCTGCGACAAGTACGGCATCCTGATGATTGCCGATGAAGTGATGGCCGGCTTCGGCCGCACCGGCAAATGGTTCTCGGTCGATCACTGGAACGTCGTGCCCGACATGATCACGATGGCGAAGGGACTGACGAGCGCGTATGTGCAGCTCGGCGCGGTCGGGATGCGCCGGAATATCGCCGATCACTTCCGCGACAACGTCTTCTACGGCGGCCTGACCTACAACAGCCATCCGCTCGCCTGCGCGGCGCGCTCGCGACGATTGCGGTCTACGAAGAAGACGACCTGATCGATCGCGCGGCGCGAGCGCGGCGACGCTGATGAAGGAGCTGCTCGCCGACCTCGCGAGCGCGGCATCCCTCGGTCGGCGCGGTGCGCTCGATCGGCCTCTTCGGCATCGTCGAGCTCGTGCGCAATCGCGACGACGCTGGAGCCGATGGCGCCGTTCAACGGCACGTCGCCGGAGATGCAGGCGCTCGGCAAGCATTTCCGGCAACGAAGGGCTCTACACGTTCGTGCGCTGGAACACGTTCTTCACGAACCCGCCGCTGTGCATCACCGAAGCCGAGCTGCGCGAGGCGTTCGCGATCATCGATCGCGGGCTGACCGAGACCGATCGCGCCGTGGTCTGAGCCCGATTGAGGCACGACGGCGGACGCGGGCTTGCGCCGGCCGCAATCGACCGTCGGCCGACCTGTTGGACACGACTGCCTTGAATCTTCAGATTGTCCGAAACAGGCGCGGCGGCCTCGCTCCGCGAGCAGCCTCATCGATCGCTGGTTTTCTACGCGGTGCTCGCCGTCGCGATCTCGTGGCCGCTCGCACGCGACTTCACGACCGTCCTCGACCGGCGTCGGGCTCGACGCGATGAGCCATCTCTGGGGCGTCTGGCACGCCGCGCAGGCGCTGCTCGGCCGCGAGCCGTGCTCTCAGCACCTACGCTCCTGTTACTACCCGTCGGGCATCTCGCTCCTGCTGCACTCCGCCGGGCCGATCCCCGGCCTGCTGGCGTTTCCGTTCTGGCCGCTGGGTCCGGTCGCCGGCTACAACGGCGGCCTGCTCGTCGGCCTCACGCTGACCGGCTACGCGATGTATCTGGTTCGCGCGCGACCTCGGGTGCTCGCGCGCCGCGTCGCTCTTCGCGGGCGTCGTCCTGCTGACCGCGCCGATTCACCTCGTCGGCCTGCGCGGGCACCTCGCGAAGGTGTTCCTCGGTCTGATCCCGCTCGCGTTTCTCGTGCTTCGCCGCGCGCACGATCCGGCGCGATCGCTTGGCTGGTGCGCCGCCTTTGCCTGGCGTCGCTGCTGCTCCTCGCTGCACAGCCCGTTTCAATTCATTCAGGTCGCGCTG
Source organism: uncultured Acidobacteriota bacterium (assembly GCA_963841895.1). GTDB lineage: Bacteria > Acidobacteriota > Vicinamibacteria > Vicinamibacterales > UBA2999 > JACCSI01. The sequence continues at coordinate 24,981 of CAWJEO010000030.1, read as the reverse complement.
ACGCGCGCCGCTCTTCATGATCGCGGCGCTGGCCGAGCGCGAGCGATCGCCGGCCAGTGTTGTGCTCGCGCCGGCTGGTGCCGCGCTCGCGGCCGCGATCGTCGCGGGACCACTGCTCACGGCGATCGCCAGCGCCGCGAGCGATCCGGCGATGGCGATCGATCGCAGCGCCGAGTCGATCGTGCCACCAGCCCGATGCCCTCCAGTTCGTGCTGCCGCCGACATTCAGCGCGCTCTTCGGCGGCGGAGCACGGCGACGCTCGCCAGCTACGGCATCACGCCGGAGATTGAGACCGAAGTGGCCGTACCCATCGCCGTCATCGCTGCTCTGCATCATCGCGCTCGTCAGGACACCGCGTCACGCCGGCGGTCTGGATCGCGATTGCCGGCCTCGCCGTCGTGCTCTCGCTCGGCCCCACGCTGCGGTGTTCGGCGGCGTGGCCGACACCGGGCTCCCGATGCCGTACGGGTGGATCTCCGCGCTGCCGGGCCTCGACTTCCTGCGCACGCCCGCCCGCTTCATGCAGGTGGCTTTGTCGGTCTCGCCGCGGCCGCCGCGCTGGGATGCCGCGATCGCGCGTCCCGGCCGGAGCGCAGCGATCGCCGCCGCGATCGTCGCGGCTGCGCTGCTCGTCGAAGTGTGGCCAGTCGCCTGGCCGACGCAGACGCTGCCGCGCGTGCCGGCCTTCTACGCAGCGCTCGCGCACGACGGCGAGCACTACGGCGTGCTCGATCTGCCGATTCGTCCGCTGCCGGATCTCTCGCCAGTGACTACTCGGCGCGCTACCAGGCGCTGCAAATGACGCATGGCAAGGGCATCGCCGGCGGATACATCTCGCGGATCTACGACGCGCCATCCGATCTCACCGTGCGTCTTCGCAGACGATCGCGCGCCGGTGACGTGAGGGTCAACGGCGCGCCGTCACGCTGCGAGCCCGCCGCGATCCATCAGCTCGCGTCCATGGCTATCGCTATGCTCGTCTGGCATCTGCCATGGGACCAGACCCGTGACAACAGTCCGGGATTGTTTGCCGAGCGTGATGCCGCGGCATTTGTCGGCGCCGCGTTCGCCGGGCGGTCGGCCGACGTCAGCGACGACACCATCAAGGCGTGGCGCATCCCGGCACCCGACGCCGCCCTGCCTTCGACACCCGTTGTCGAGCTCACCAGCGGCTGGTACCCGGTCGAAGCGACGTGGCGTTGGGCTCAGTCGCCGGCTGGACTTCGAATCACGTCCGCGCAGCGAATGAACGCCGAGCTCGTGATCGAGATGGTCCTCGTGCATGGCCTCGAGACACCGGTTGGACTCGGACAGGAAGGTGTCCTGATTGTGACGACCGGCGGCGAGCCGATCTCGGTCGCGGTGAAACCCGGCGAAGCGGTTCGCGTGCCGATCGTTCTGGACGAAAGGCGTCACGGACGTGACCCTGACGCTGGGCGCAGGCAACTTCCGGCCGGCCGACTACGGCCAGGATGACTCGCGGGTGTTGAGTTTCGCCTGCCGCGCCATCGATTTGGTGACGGCCACGTCAGCGTTACCCTGATTTCGACGAGCGGACGCGCCGATCAACCTGTCTCCGGTCGCCGATTTGGTGACGAGCACGGTTCTCATGGCGCCTGTCGGCCTCATTCGGCAGTAATGCGGATCTGTTCACCGCTGCCGGTGATGTCGATGTTGATCTCGCCCATCTCGCCAAGCATGGATTCGACCGCGGCGGGATCGAGCTTCGAGAGAATCCCAGTCGATGCCGCGAAGCCTAACCCGCGTGCGCCGGAAGCCTGCGAGGAGCAGAAGAGCCGCCGATCCCCGGGGACCGGCCGGCTCCGTAGGGTCTGTTCTCGAGGTCAGTCTTTCCGAGCGTCAGTGGACATCCGGGCCGGTTGCGGCCATGACCTCCATGTCGGCGAAGTCACCCGGTCGGCGCGCGCGCCGAGTGCCTCGCGCAGGAGCTCAATCTTCGGCTCCCCACCATCACCAGCACCGGCTCGCCGCTCTCCAAGCCGTCCTCGACGAAGGCACGCGAGCGCTCGACGAACTCGTCATCGCCTGCGTAGAACACAGCCTCGTGATGAAAAGTGCCAGGTGTGGTCACGGCGCCCCCCACAGATTCTCGGTACCCGGGTGCCCGAAAAGGTAGCCTCTGGGAGAAATCTGTCGGTCAGGCGGCGACTGCGTTGTAATAACGCACGGCGAGTCCCGTGAGCAGCGTCTCGAAGTAGGCCTCGAGGGTCATGTCGTGCTCGTCGGCGTAGGAGCGCAGGCCGGCCGCCTCGATCGCCTCGGACTGGCCGATCACCTCGTCGACGAGGTCCGGATGCTGGTCGCAGAAGTAGGCCCCCATCGAGTAGAGGCTCGTGTCCATCAGCGACTCGAGGAACGGATCGTCCCCGGCCGTTGCCTGCGTGCGCTTCGGGACCACGGCGGGCAGGTTACCCGCGCGTGCGAGCACGGGCGGAGCCGCTCAGGGCAGCGGTGGCAGCGCGTCCGTCACGTCGTCGACGGTCGGGAGAGGCGGCGGAGGGGGGCGGCTCGACCTCGGGCAGCGAGCTGGTCGGCTCCTGCCCGCTCTACCTGGGGGAGTTCGGGGGCCGAGAGGTCAAGCGGCACTGCGTTCGGCTGCGATCCGCCGTCGGTCGTGGGAACCGAGGGCAGATCGGGAGCGGACCCGCCGAGGCTCGGAGCCGAGTCGCCCGTCCCCGAGCCTGCAGATCCCTCCGTGGTCGTGCCGTGCTGTGAGCCTGTGGGAGCACCCTCGGTGCCGGTCGAACCGCCGGCGCGGCCCCCCGCCTGACCGGAATCTCGCTGCCCGGACGCCCGGCGTATCCCCCACGCTCTCCGTCCGTGACAGCAGCTCCGGCGGCGCCGCGCTGCAGTTCCCCTGTGTCCTGCGCGGAGCGCTCTGCCGCGACGCTGCCGTTCCCGGCGCATCGCGGTCCCCCGGAAGCGCTCCGGTACCAAGCGCCGCGCCCCCCGCGCCGGCCAGCGCCGCCACGGCCACAAGTGCCGCAGCGCGCTCCGCCAGCGGGGCTGCGTTCGCGCCGCTCCGAAGAATCCGTCATCCCACCGCCATCTCCGCCCGAGCGGCGCAGCAGCCACGGCATCGGCAGCAGCGCCGCGGCCTTCTTGCGGAGCGCGCCCAGCGCCGACAGCGGCTCGATCCCAAGCTCGCGGGCGCGGCGGCGGCAGCTGCGGCAGCGGCGCGCGTGGCGCGCGAGCCGGTGCTCCTCCTGGCGCGCTGCACGCCCTGGGCGATGCGCGCGATCGTGCCCTCCATCGCTTCGCAGCGGCGGCCCTCCGAGAGCTCGGCGTACTCGCTCTCGAGCCGGCGGCGGGCGCGGAAGAGCGCGCTCTCGACGGCCGGGCGCGTGAGGTCGAGCTTCTGCGCCGATCTCGCGGTACGACATCCCCTCGAGCTCGCGCATCACGAGCACGCGCGTGTGGACGTCGGACAGCTCGTCGAAGGCGCCCTGGAGGTGGTCGAGGCGCTCCTTGGTGATCAGCGCGGCGTCGGGCGAGCCGTCGAGCCCGACCAGCCTGGTGCGGTCGGATGCCCGCAGCCCGTCGTCGGCGTCCATGGACACCTCGACCGCGTGGCTGTTGTGCCGGTACGAGTCGATCGCCGCGTTGCGGGCGATCTGGTAGATCCACGGCTTGAAGTTGATCTCGGCGTCCGTCTCGCGCATGCGGCGGAGGGCGGACAGGAACGCCTCCTGAGCCACGTCCTCGCAGCGGGCGGCGTCGTGCAGCATTGAGCAGACGAACCGCGCGATGCGCGGCTGGTAGCGCCGGTAGAGCTCCTCGAAGGCGGAGTCATCACCGGCCCGAACCGCAGCGACAAGTTCTGCGTCGGCGGCCTCGCAACCAGCTGTGGCGATCAATTAAGCATCCCTGCAGAGAAAATGCGTGAGTCCCGCAGATGTACCCCAGTTAAGGCGATTCTAAATATCGTCCGGCACAAATGGCGCAGTTGAGCGACATCATCGCGTATCTCGACGACCTGCTCGAGGCCCGGACTTCCCGGACTATGGCCCAAACGGGCTCCAGGTGCCCGGCCGGGAGGAGGTGACGACGGTCGCCACGGGCGTCTCCGCGCACCGCGAGCTGTTCGAACGAGCGGCCGAGGCGGGGGCGCAGCTGGTGATCGCCCACCACGGGCTGTTCTGGGACTTCCACCCGCGCTCGCTCTCGCCGCCCATGAAGGAGCGGCTGCGCGTGCTCTTCGACAACGAGATCGCGCTGGCGGGCTACCACCTCCCGCTCGACGCCCACCGGAGGTGGGCAACAACGCCCTGATCTGCGCGGCGCTCGGGCTTGAGCGGGCGGAGCCGTTCGGGCGGCACCGCGGGCGCAGCGTCGGCTTCGTGGGCCGCTCGGCGGAGGGCATCCCGTTCGACGAGCTGAGGCGCCGCTGCGTGGAGGCCTTCGGCCAGGAGCCGTTCAGCTGGGACAGCGGGCCGGAGGTCGTCCGCAGCGTCGGCATCGTCTCCGGCGCGGCGGCTTCGAGCTTCGGCGAGGCGATCGCCCTGGGCCTCGACGCCTTCCTCACGGGGGAGCCCGCCGAGCACGTGATGGCGGACGCGGTCGAGAGCGGCACGCACTTCATCGCGGCCGGCCACTACGCCACCGAGACGTTCGGCGTGCGCCGGCTCGGGGAGCTTGTTGCCGAGGAGTTCGGCGTCGAGCACCAGTTCATCGCCGCGCCGAATCCGATCTAGTCGCAATTTGGGCGAATCAGGTTGCGCCGACCGACACAATCGTTAACCTCAGGTACACGCTGTGCAAAGCGACGAGGAGGTTGTAAGTACATGGCGATCCACCTGACGCCCACCGAGCTTGGCCGCGAGGCTGGCATGCACCGCAGGGAGGTCATTTCGCGGTGTATGGAGATGGGCGTACCGATCTTCCAGGGCCGGATCGACAAGACGCTGTTCCTCTCCAGCCTCAAGGCGGCTCAGCAGAAGCGGGAGCTCGCCAAGGCGTAGCCCGATCGGCCGTGAGCGCAGGCGTGCCGTGCAGCTACCCTTAGACTCCCGCGCATGGAAGCAGTCACGGCCGGCGCGACCGGCGCTCAAGGCACCGGTTCGAAGACGATCGCCGACCTGCTGCCGCTCGCCGTCAAGAAGTACGGCGACAAGCCGGCTCAGCGCTACAAGGCGGGCGAGGAGTGGGTAGAGGCGTCGTATAACGAGCTCGGCCAGGTGGTCAAGGAGGTCGCGCTCGGGCTCGTGGACCTGGGCATCCAGCCGGGCGACAAGGTCTCGATCCTCGCCCACACGCGCCCGGAGTGGACGCACGCCTGCTTCGGGATCCTCACCGCCGGCGGCACGCTCGTCACGATCTACCAGACGAACTCGCCGGAGGAGTGCCAGTACGTCCTCGAACACTCGGACTCGCGCGCGATCTTCGTGGAGGACGCGGGGCAGCTCGCGAAGGTGCGCGAGGTCGAGGACAGCTGTCCCGTCCTCGAGCACGTGATCGTGATGGACCCGGAGGGAGTGGAGCTGCGCGACGCCCTCACGCTCGATGCACTCCGCGAGCGCGGCCGTGGCCGTGACGAGTCCGAGTGGGAGGCGCGCTACCAGGCCGTCAGCCCGGAAGACATCTGCCTCTACATCTACACCTCCGGCACGACCGGGCCGCCGAAGGGCTGCCTGCTCTCGCACGCCAATTACCGGGCGATCACGGACGCGGTCGTAGACCAGAGCCCGCTGCAGGACGGCGACTCCTCATACCTGTTCCTACCGCTCGCCCACGCGTTCGCGATCCTGATCCAGTTCGCGACCTTCGAGCTGGGCGCGGCGCTGGCCTACTGGTCGCGTGACCCGAAGATGATCATCGCCGACATCACGCAGGTGAACCCGAGCTTCTTCCCGTCCGTGCCGCGGATGTTCGAGAAGATCTACACGCTCGCCACCTCGAACATCGAGGACAAGGAGCAGCTCAGGCAGGCCGTCCAGGTGGGCGTGAAGGTGCGCATGATGCGCGAGGCCGGCCAGGAGGTTCCGGCGGAGCTCCAGGCCGGCTTCGACCAGGCCGAGGAGAAGCTGTTCAAGAACGTGCGCGGCCTGTTCGGCACGAACATGCGCGAGTGCGTTACCGGCGCCGCCCCGATCGCGGGCGAGATCCTCGAGTTCTTCTACGCCTGCGGCGTGCCGGTGATGGAGGGCTACGGCATGACCGAGACCTCCACCAGCGCCACGGTGAACCGGCCGGAGGGGAACAACTTCCGCTTCGGCTCGGTCGGCAAGCCGCAGAAGGACGTGGAGGTGCGGATCGCCGACGACGGCGAGGTGCTCATCAAGGGCCCGAACATCTTCCGGGGCTACTACAAGAACGACGAGGCCACGAAGGAGACGCTCGAGAACGGCTGGCTCCACACCGGCGACCTCGGCCGCCTCGACGAGGACGGCTTCCTCTACATCACCGGCCGCAAGAAGGACATCATCATCACCGCGGGCGGCAAGAACATCACGCCGGCCAACCTCGAGAACGGGCTCAAGCAGAACCGCTGGATCTCACAGGCTGTGGTGATCGGCGACCGCCGCCCGTACCTGGTCGCGCTCGTGACGCTCGACCCCGAGGAGGCGCCGGCGCTGGCCGAGCAGCTCGGGATCGAGAACGCCGACCCGGCCGCACTGTCCCAGGACGAGAAGGTTCGCGCGGAGATCCAGAAGGCCGTCGACGACGTGAACTCACACGTGGGGCCCGTCGAGCAGATCAAGCGCTTCGAGATCCTCGACCACGACCTCTCGCAGGAGACGGGCGAGCTGACGCCGACGCTGAAGGTGAAGCGCAACGTCGTGCATGAGAAGTTCGCCGACGTGGTGGACGGGATCTACGCGGCGCCGCGCTGAGCAGGGTCGGCCGTCCCGCGTGCGTGCGGGGGCGGCGCGTAGTGCTCGGCGAAGACCTTGTGGACCAGTTCGCCCCGGCTCGACACGCGGACCTTCTCGAAGACCACCTTGATGTGGTCGCGAACGGTGTGGGCGGACAGATGCAGGTACGCCGCTATCTCGGCGGTGCCCAGGCCGCGCGCGATCGCGCGCGTCACGTCCAGCTCGCGCGGCGTCAGCCCGTAGGCCTCGACGATCAGCGGCGCCACGTCGGCGGCCTTGGCCGGCTCGATGATGAGCGCCAGCTGATCGGTCCCCTCAAGGAGCGCGCCGTGCATCAGCAGCCAGACGCCGCGGCGCGTCCGCATCCGGGCGCGGCAGCGCCGGCTCGCCCTCCTCGTGCGCCGCGCGCATTCGGGCGGCGAGCGCGACGGCGTGGAACGGGAGCGCGCAGGTTCGAGCCGCCGTACGCGAACAGCACCGGGTCGAGCTCGTCGAGCCACTCCTCGGCCTCGCGCGTGGCGGACACCACGCGCCCCTCGCGGTCGAGGAGCACGATCCCGGCGCGCGGCGACCGCTGGCACCGCCTCGGGAGGCGACAGCAGCGACGCGGCGCAGGCCGCGCGCGATCAGCGGGGCCGCGCGCTCCAGCCAGTCCTTCTCCTCATCGGTGAAGCGAGCTCCGGGGCCGGCGCGGTTCAGCTGGCCGATGCCCCAGGCGGCGTCGCCGATCGTGAAGGCCAGGCGCACCTCGGCGTTGTAGCCGGTGCTCGCGCTGTACTCGCGGAACCGGGCGAGCGATCGGGGCGCCCGCCGGTCGCCTCGTGGATGTCGGCCACGGCGCGCCCGCTGCGCACGATGTCCGCGTACTTGAGGAAGTCGGGCACGAGGAACTCGTGCTCCCAGGTCGGCGCGCACCAGTCCTCGGGTAGCTCGCTGACGACGCCCATGCCGATGCTCGAGCGTCGTGTCGGGATCGGTGGCGGTGAGGAAGTAGCCGTCGGTCGGCACGACGCGCTCCATCCGCTCAGCGAAGTGCTCGATGAGCTCCTGGGCGGACAGATCTTCGTCCGCGATGCCGGAGATCGCATCAAGTGTGCTCTCAGCTGCGCGGAGAGCCGCTGGCCATGGGAGCAACCGTACCTGCGCTCGGCGGCTGTGGGAACCCCTCGATTCGAGGGGGTTTGGGCGAGCGCAGAACACCCGTATTCGGGGGATCGACGCGCGCCGGCGCCGGAGCGCACACTCGGCGCATGCTCACCTCCACCCCCCACACCGAACTCTCAGAAGCACTCAGCGGCGGGGTCGTACTCCCCGGCGACCCAGCTGGGACGAGGCCCGCTCCGGCTTCAACCTGCTCGACGACCAGCATCCCGCGGCCGTCGCGTTCCCCCCCGACGCCCACGACGTGGCGGCGGCCGTGACCTACGCGCGGCGCGCGGGCTGCGCGTCGCCCCGCAGGCGACCGGCCACAACCAGGGCGCGCTCGGCGACATGGAGGGGAAGCTCCTGCTGAACGTCAGCCGGCTTCAGGACGTCCACGTGGACCCGGGCGCGCAGCAGGTCCGTGTCGGCGCGGGCGTCAAGTGGGACCGCGTCGCCCCGCGGCTGTCAGCCCACGGGCTCGCCGGCCTGCACGGCTCCTCACCGGACGTCGGGATCGCCGGCTACTCGCTTGGCGGCGGCATGGGCTGGCTGGCCCGCAAGTACGGGCTGCAGGCCAACGCCGTCACCGCGCTCGAGCTCGTGACCGCCGAGGGCGACGCTCGTGCGCGCCGACCACGAGCACCACCCCGACCTGTTCTGGGCGCTGCGCGGCGGCGGCGGCAACTTCGGCGTCGTGACCGCGATCGAGTTCGCCGTCCATCCCGGTCGACGAGCTCTACGCCGGAGCGCTGTTCTTCCCATTCGAGCGCGCGTCAGAGGTGCTGCACGCGTGGAACGCCCTGCGGCCCGACGCTCCCCGACGAGCTCATGTCGTGGGCGTCGCTGCTGCACTTCCCGCCGATCCCCGACGTGCCCGCGTTCGCGCGTGGCCGCTCGTTCGCGATCGTGATGGCGGCGTTCCTCGGCGACGAGGCCGAGGGCGCAGGCGCTCCTGCGCCCGCTGCGCGAGCTCGGGCCGGTGCGCGACACGTTCGCCACCGTTCCGCCGGTGGTGCTCGGCGATCTCGCCATGGACCCGCTCGATCCCCTGCCGATCCACAGCGGCACCGCGCTGCTCGGCGAGCTGCCCGCCAGCACGATCGACGCCGTCCTCGCGGCCGTGGGCCCCGAGTCGGGCCGCGGCGCGACGGTGACGATGCTCCAGTTCCGCCAGCATGGGCGGCGCGCTCGCGCGAGAGGCTCCCGGTGCGGGCGCCCGGGCGACGCTGCCTGGCGAGGTCAACATGTTCACGCTCGGCGTGGTCCTCGACGAGGCCGCGTATGCCGAGGTCCACGCAGCGGTCGAGCGACGTCGAGGACGCGCTCCTACCGCACAGCGTGGGCCACTACCCGAACTTCGTCGAGAAGCCGGCAGACGCCAGCGCGTTCTTCGATTCGGAGACGTGGGCGCGTCTGCGCGGGGTCAAGGCCCGCTACGACGGCGGCGAGCTGTTCGTCGGAAACCACTACATACCTCCGTCGGAGTGATGGGCGTGTAGCTAGCCTCCCCGAGGTTGGCCAGCAACGACCCGACTGACACCGGCGGACTGTTCATCGGCCGGCGCCCCGGCACCGGGCCGGTGCGCTACCGAGCGGTAGAACCTGCTTCGCGGCGACGGCGGCGGGCGGACGGCGTGCTCGCGTACGCCCTGCTCGCCGTCGAGCTGCTCCTGTGCCTGTCCCTGTTCGGGCCGCAGCCGCTCGGCTGGTTCTGGGTCGGATCGCAGGTCCAGTACCAGACCGGATACGTGACCGCGGGCATCGCCACGATCATGCTCGGCTGCCTGGCATCGCTGATGCTCACGATGACGCTGGGTAAGCGGGTGGACCATGCCTGGAAGCTGGTCCGCCGCGCGGCGGGACACCGGCAGGAGCGCGGCGCCCTCGAGCGCATCTTCGCCGGGAGCGTTGGCGTGGCGCTGATCCTGTTCACCGTCTGGTTCTTCGTGATCCAGGGACCGGGGCCGAGTCTCGCACCGAGCAGCTAGCGGTGGGCTTTCGCGACTACTACAAGCAATTCGACGACATCGACGAGGCGGCACTCAACCTGGAGCGCCGCGAGCGCCGACGCCGCGAGAAGCAGCAGGCGCTCGAGCGGGTGCCGGACATCGACCTGTCGGGCACCGAGTGGCCCGACCTGCCCCACTCGGAGATCGTGAACGCGGCCATCGCGCGGGCGCGCGGGCGCGTGAACGGCTATCCGGACCGCCACGCCGCCGCGGTGCGGCGCCTGCTCGCGGAGCGCCACGCGGTCTCGCCGGACCAGATCGCGCTCGGCAACGGAGCGGCGGAGCTGCTCCAGGCGGCCGCGCTGGCGCTGCTCTCACCGGGAGACGAGCTCGTCATGCCGTGGCCCTCGTATCCGCTGTATCCGTTGATGGCGGCGCATGCGGGCGCGACGCCGGTGTCGGTGGAGCACGGGCCGGTGCTCGACGCGATCGGCGAGCGCACGCGCGCCGTGGTCATCTGCAATCCGAACGACCCGACGGGCGTCTACACCAGCTCCGAGGAGCTTGGTGCCCTGCTTTCCGCGCTCCCCGAGGGCGTACACGTGCTCCTCGACGAGGCGCTCGTCCACTTCCAGGGCGTCGAGGAGATCGACGCCTGCCTGCGGCTGGTCGACGCGTTCCCGCGGCTGCTGGTGGTGCGGACCTTCTCGAAGGTCTACGGCCTCTCCGGCCTGCGAGCGGGCTACGCTGTGGGGTCGGACGCGCGCCTGCTGGCCGCGGTGGCGCCCGTGCTCGGCGTGAACGCGCTCACGCAGGCCGCGGTGGAGTACGCCCTGGGCCACGGCGACGTGGAGGTCGAACGCCGGCGCCGCAGCGTGGCGCGCGAGCGCAGCGTCCTGACGGAGGGGCTGCGCGCCCTCGGCGCTGACGTGACCGACAGCCAGGCGAACTTCCTCTGGATCCGAGTCCCCGACCTGAGCGGCGACGAGCTTGCGAACGCCCTCCGAAAGCAGGGCGTGATCGTGGCCCCAGGAGGCCCGCTCGGCGAGAACCACCACATCCGCGCAGCGATCCGCAACGAGCAGGCCTCGAAGCGCCTGCTGCGCGCGATCGAGAACGTGCTGGCCGCCTAGGCCCCCGCCCGCCCGGCCAACAGGACGCCCGCTCACGCGAACGCCCTTCCGGCGGACGGCCCGGCCGCCATGCGGCTGGGCCGGGACGGCCGCCGCCACCCGGGTGGGTCATCTTGGTCTCGGTATGCGGGACTGGGATGACCCACCCGCCCGGCCGGGCGCGCGGCGAGCCTTACGGCCCGCGCGCCGGAGCTACGGAGCTACGGCGCTGCTACTCCGTGTTAGGAGACGCACCGGAACACCGGCCCCCGACCCCCACGCGGCGTCGCACCCCGGACCGAGGAGTCCCCTCCCGACCGAGAACGCCTAGCGGGGCTAGCCGCGCTTGTTGTTACGGATCAACGCGTGCACGAGCTTCTTGTCGTTCGTGCTTGGTGCGTGTGCAGCGCTGGCAGGCCTCGATTCGACCCGTGACCAGCGGGTCTCAGCAGCCTTAACAAAGTAAGCGCCGGTGTGCCGGATCTTGGCCGATCCGTTCTTGTCCGACTGTTCGATCTTGGCGGATCCCTTTTTGCTCACTGTTGTCCGCCCGCTTTCTGCCTTCGGTCTATGTCGTTCGGACTGACCGAAACCTTGAGTACATGAGTTTAGGTGGGAGCGCGGATAGCTGACCACCCGAGCCGTATCGCTGCGAACGTACCGATGATCGCGAGGACCCGCCACACCTCGACCGGGTGCTTATCCGGAATCTCCATGGCGAGGCTTGCCGAAGCTGCTAGCGCCACGATCGCGACGACCGCAAGCCAGCGTCGCGACGCCGCGAAGATCCTTCGGACGATCCGGTGTTCACCCTGTGCAGCCGCAACACCGGAGAAGAGTGCGGCACCAGCGAGCAGGATCGAGATTGCGGGCGCGGGATTCTCAGCATCGAGACCCGAGGCGACCCCCAGCCACAGTAGGCGCTGCTGGAGGGAGCTTTGGAGGTGCAGCGCCGGCGGCCCGAGGGCGCGCGGCGGCTGGAGGTCGTACTGGCCGGCGCCACCTCCGAGGCGCAGGACCGGCTGGTCGCGGACCCGCGCTACGACGGTGTGGCGCGTCCGGTGGGCGTGCTCGAACGGCCGGAAGCCCTCGCCCTCCAGCGGGCGGCCGACGCGCTTGTGGTCATGGCCGCGGGCATGCCCGGGCGCCCCTCCACGAGCGTCGCCACGGGCAAGCTGTTCGAGTACCTCGCCGCCGAGCGCCCCGTGCTGGTGCTGGGCGAACACACGGAAGCCGCGCGCATCGTCGCCCGCGCCGGCGTGGGGGTCGCGGCGTCCGAGCGCAACCCGGGTTCGGTCGCCGACGCGCTCGAGCGACTGCTCGACGCGCCGCCGGTACCGAGCCGCGAGGCTATCCGGACCTATGCGTGGCCGGACTTGGCGGAGCGCTACGAGCAAGTCATCGAGAAGGCGTGCGCGCAGGTCGACTCGCCGCCTCGGCATTGATGCCTCGCATCCTGGTCATCTCCTTCAGCGATCACTCGCGCGACCCCCGGGTGGACCGTCAGATCAGGGCGCTGTCGGCACAGCACCAGCTGGTGACGGCGGGATTCGGTGCCGGGTCAGCCCAAACCGAGCGCTTCATCGATCTGAGAATTGCTCCGTCGTCGCCGGCCGCTCGGGCGAACCAGGCAGCCGGCCTGCAGCGCATCACGAGGCGGCGCTTCGAGGAGGCCTACTGGGGAAACCGTCTCGTCCGAGCGACGCTCGCGCGACTGGACGACGTGAAGCCCGATCTGGTGCTGGCCAACGACATCCAGACCCTGCCGGCCGCTCTGTGGGTCGCACGCGGGGCGCCGGTGCTGTTCGACGCACACGAGTACTACCCCGAGCACTTCGCCCAGCTGAGGTGGTGGCGACTGGTCATGGCTCCCTACCTGGACTATCTGTGCCGCACCTACATGCCGCAGGCGGGCGCGACCACCACGGTCTCTCCGGGACTGGCGGCGCTGTACGCCGGCCGCGTGGGGGTCGAGCCCACGGTGATCGTCAATGCACCACCGCGCGCCGATCTCCAACCCAGCCCGGCAGGGCGGCCGGTGCGCCTCCTGCACCATGGGCTCGCCGACCGGCGCCGTCGTCTCGAGCGAATGGTCGAGGCGGTCAGGCTGCTGGACGACCGCTTTGTCCTTCACCTGATGCTGATGGGGTCGAACAGGGACATCGCCAGGCTCCATGCAGCCGCCGGGGCGGACAGCCGCATCCGCTTCCTTCCGCCGGTGCCGATGCGCGACATCCCGCGGGTGGCCAACGACCACGACATCGGCCTGTTCCTGCTCGAGCCCCGCACTCCGAACCAGCGTCACGTACTCCCCAACAAGTTGTTCGAGTTCATCCAGGCGCGGCTCGCGGTCGCCATCGGACCATCGCCGGACATGGCGGCGGTGGTGCGCGAGTGGGATTGTGGTGTCGTGGCCGACGACTTCACGCCCGCCGCCCTTGCAGCGACTCTCGGGTCACTCGACGCGGCGAAGATCACGCGTATGAAGCAGCGCTCCCATGCAGCTGCCGACGAGCTCTGCGCCGAACGAACTCAACAGCGCCTGCTCGACCTGGTCGGCGGCCTGCTGAGTTAGAGGCGGCGCCTTCGCAGCCGCAGAAGCAGCGGTCCTGCCACGCGTGCGGCGCGGGCGCGGGCTGAGACCAGGCGCCACGACAGCCAATCGAGACCACGGTTTGCGGCATGGGCCGCGCGCGCGAGCAGGCCGTGGCGATGCAACACGCTGTCCGGCAGCGCCACCCGGTCGAGCTCCTCCACGAAGCGCCGGTAGCTGTAGGCGCCGGAGGCCACCACGTCGGCGTACGCGGCCTCAACGATTGCATCGCGCCGATCGTCCCGCTGCACCGTCTCGAGCACTTCGTCCAGATTGGACAGGTCCGCGCGCAACGGCAGGTAATGGCGGTTCGCCTCGAGCACGCCGTTGTACTCCCCCTCGATCAGGATTTGGCACGTCCTCGTTGCGCAGGCTTCGAGGTGACGAGGCGAGAGCGCCACCAACCCGAAGCTGCCATCTTCGCCGGGAAAGCAGGCGGCCTCGATCTCCTCGAAGGACGAGACGGGGTGCTCGGCCAGGAAGCGCTCCGTGCAGGCCCTGATGCTGCCATCGCGGTCGAGAAGGCTGGCGCCGCCCTCGACGCCGAGCGTGTACTTGCAGGAGGCCAGGAAGCGCATCCAGTTGGGTCCGAGGAGGGTGTCCTCCTGCTGCATCGAGATGTCAGAGCGCAGGCCCAACCCGGGGGCCGCCGCCGCGAACGCGCGGCCGATTTCGGCCTTCAGCTGCCCTTGCCGGCCCAGCCAGGGCGCGATCTCCTTTGCCCGGTAGCCGATGTCGATGGGGCGCCCGTCGCGATTCGGCTCGGCCTCGTCGATTCGCGCGGGCTCGAGGTAGCCGGTGAGCACCCGGGAGAATCCGACGCGGCCCCGGTCGACATCCGGGTAGATCGCCGGCCACTCGGAGGGCGGGGCGACGCTGAAGACATGGTCCACACCGAACTCCGAGATGAAATCGCAGAGCGAGCGAGGCGGAAGGTATTCGTCCTGCGGAAGCGCGATGCGGCGCGCCGCGATGCTCTTGAGCGGCGCGGCACGCTCGCACAGTCGTTCGAAGTAACCGGGATTTCCGCGCTTCGAGAGAAAGGTCGTGTGGAAGACGACCACGTCGAAGGGAATGCGCGTCAACCACAACGGCACGCGCCGAACGGCGAGATTGACGTAGAAGCAGCGGTGGTCAGAGTGCCGCTGCAGCGAGTAGAGGTGATCACGAACCGACTCGCGGAGCCGGTCCTCCAGGGCGCTGTAGACGACGAGAACGTTGGCGGAGGGTCTCAGCGGTGTTCACCCGGGCCGGGTATGCCCAGCAGGCGCCGGACACGCGACGTGACGGGGTGGACGAACAGGATGAACCGGCGCGGCTGGGATTGCCGAGCACTCGCCTTGCCCTCCACTCGGCGAGCCGTCGCGCGTACCGGAGGCGGGACCCGCGGCCAGGTCCGGCTGACCTCGGTCACCTCGGACGTCGACCTCGCCCGCGACTCCCGCCTCGCCGAGCAAGGTATCGACGCCATGCACAAACCTGCGATAGCTCCAGTCCCCTGATGCGATGAGGTCGCGATAGGCGTTCTCCGTGAGCTCGCCCCGCACCTCCGGGATCCCGAGGTGCCGGATCACCTCGTCGATGTTCGAGAAGTCCTTCTTCAGCGGGATGTAATGGACCATCGGCTCCAGGACGCCGGAGTAACGACCCTCGAAGAGCACCTGGCATATCCGGAAGGCCGCCGCCTCGAAGTGACGGGGCTGATCGTCCGGTAGTAGACCTTGTCCTCCCACCGGGGAAGCGAGGTGAGATCCTCGATCGCCACTGCCCTTGTTGGCGCTCCAGTTTCGGTGTACTCGGTCAGACCTCGTCCTCGAGGTCGAAGGCCGACACGCCCGACTCGACCCCGAGCATGCAGCGGCAGTTGGCGAGGAAGCGGTACCAGTCATCCCCGTAGAGCCGGTCCCCCTCCGCACCGAAGATGTCCAGCCGTAGCCCGCTCTTCGACGCGAGCTCGGCGAAACGCACCCCGATCTCGTGCTTCTCGAGCGCCCCATGCCCGAGATAGGCGGGAGCGGCCGCCCGCTGTAGCCCACGTCCACCGTCCGCCCCGTCGGGCAACGCGAAGCGGCGCGCGGCGTCGAGAGGTCCTCGCTCACGTAGCCCGGGATGTTGGTCTCGAGCCGGGGCACGTTCGTGTAGCGGCCGTAGACCTTAGGGAACTCGGACGGCTCGAGGCAGGTGTAGACGCAGTCGATTGCATGATCGTTGAGGAACCCGAACCGGCGATGGCATCGGGTGCATTCGTCCTGAAAGAAGGCGACCTTGTATGCGCTCGTGTTCTTCAAGTAGCTTCGCCAGCGCTCGTCGAGCCAGTAGAGGCCCATCCCGAAAATCGAGTAGTGGAGGACGACGGCGGCGAACTCGAGCTCCTCGAGCCCGCTCGGGAACCCCGTGTCCGTATTCAGCTCCCATAAGGGGAAACGGGAGTGACGGCGGAACGAGGTCAGGTGCTCGGTGACCGTCGACGCATCCCTGAACCAGCCGGCGACGGGACGGTGAAAGGCCAGAAGCACCCCGTCGATCCTGAGCGACATGGAGCGAGTCGGCGCTATTTGCGGGCTGTGATGTAGAGGTCGAGCCCGAGCAGCCGATCCACGTTCCCGAGAAGACGCAGGCGCGGGATGTAGGGGAGAGGATCGAAGTTGCGCGCGTCGATCGAGACCCGCGAGAAGTCGGCGAACAGCCGCCGCACGTCGCGCCGGCTCACATAGTCGGTGTGCGGCGCCGACTCGCCCGCCGCGTTGGTGTCGTACATGCCCGCGCACCTCGCTGCCGACCGCCCGCGGCGAAGCAGGGCCGGAATCACGACGCGCTTCAGCCTGCGCGCCGAATAGCGGTTGTAGAGCATCACCACCGCCGTTCCCCCGGGCTTGAGGACGCGGCGCACCTCGGCCACGGCTCGGGGAAGGTCGCCGGTGTGGTGGAGGCAGCCGATGGAGTAGACGAAGTCGAAGCTGTCGCTCGGGTGGGGCAGAGCGAGTGCGGAGCCCTGGACGACCCGGCCGGCCGGTCCTGTGCCGCGAGCTGTATGCGGTGGCGCACCATGTTCACGGGCCCGGCGCGATGTCTACGCCTTGAGTCGGCGCCCCTGGACAGGAGCTGGCCGCTGAGGGTGCCGTATCCCAAGCCGATCTCGAGTACCTCGGCGCCGCGCAGCAGCCGCCCGGCAGATACGGGTCAGGTAGGGTAGTGAAAGAGGTAGGCGGCGTCGAAGCGGGCAGGCTCTCAGCCGAAGCGTCGGTGACGCCTACCTGCCGGGCGAGCGAGGAGCCGCACAGCTCGTCCCAGAAGTCCGCGTTCTCGGCATCCAGCGCGCCTTGCGAGCTCAGCGCGGCGGCTGCGTGGTCGATGTTCCGTCTCGCTCATGGCCCGTCCTGCGCGGTGACGGTAGCCGTTACTTGCGCAAGTGATAAATCCCGCCGATTCCTGCGTGATAGCCCCGATGCATGGGCAGCCCGGAGGCGTCGAAAGTCAGCGTGCGCAGGAAGTCCCGGTGCTCCCCGCCCAGGCGTCCATCAGCGATCGCCGCCACCCAGCTCTCTTCCAGCGATCGCAGCTCTCGTCGGGAAGATAGCCCCCGCGTAGCGGCTCGAAGCCCGCGCCCTGGCACACCGCGGCGAAGTCCTCGGCGCGGTAGCAGCGGGAGATTGGGCACGCCGCCCCATCCGTATTGCGGGCGAAGGCTTCCTCGACGTCTAGTCCCTCGAAGGCAGCGTCGCGGACCATCCGTTCGTAGGCCGTGTAGAGGTGCAGCCAGACGCTGTCACGGTTGTAGACCATCACGCATCCTGCGCCGCCGGTTCAGAACGCGGTGGATCTCTCTCAACACCGCGGCCGGATCGCTGGTGTGATGAATCACCCCAAGACTCTGGGCGTAGTCGACCGACGCATCGGCGAGGGGTAGATCTGGGTCTCGTCGGCCACGTGAATGAGTTGCACTCGGTCTGGATCCACTCCGTGAAGCGCCAGACGCCGGCCCGCGAGGGTCAGGGCCTTCTCCGACACGTCAGCGCCGATGAGCTGTTCGCGCCAGTGTTGATCGCCAGCCCCGTGAGGTCGTTGCCGGGTCCACAGCCGTAATCGAGCACCACTTGGCCGTCGTGTTCGCCCCAGAGGCCGGTGAGCTCGCGGAACAGCGGATACTCAGAGGAAGCGCCATTCGAGGTTGCGTCGCAATACCTCTACGGCTGAGAAAGGCCGGGAGCGCGCACGGTGTGGAGGCCCCAGTAGGAATCCACCGCGGTGGCGTGATCACCGTCCGCGGCCTCGATCGACGGGCCCATTCCGATCCGCCGTTTCGGGCGGGGGAGTGCTCGACCGAGAGTGCCCGCGAGCGCCGCGACCTGAGCGCGGCTTCGGTGTGCCAGGTCGCTCATCTCGTTCGAGGTGGAAACGTCCGGCGATCGGAGAGCATCCGCAACCGACGGTGGCGTTGCTGCGGCGGGCCAGCGCAACGAGACGAGCCCCGCTCGCGGGTGAGGTGGAGATCGGCGTGGTCAGTCAAGGGGTGGCGTGCTCTCACTGCGGGGCGAGTCGCTCGGCCTCCGGTGGTCTGGCCGGCGCAGCGGTGTTGGGGGCGGAGCCTAGCGTCGGTCTACCGCTCTCCGGCCGGAGTCTCCCGCTTGCTGCGGCCGGCGGACAATGGCGGCTGTGCTCAGCTCTTCCCGGCGGCCGCGCACGGCCCGGCGGGTGCGCGATTCGGGATCGCGGGACCGCCTCGCGGGCATCGCACGTTTCAGCGACCCGTTCTCGGGGGTGCCGTTCAGTAGCTTGCTCCTGCGATGTCCCGACCGCCGGAGCCCCGCAGATCCGCCCGCGCCCAAGTGCGGGTCGTGTCCTTGACGCCCACTGCGGTCGAACGCGACGGCCCCGCACGTTCAAGCAAGCGGCGTCGGTGGGACGTCTAGGGTTCGAGTCGGTGCTGGTTGAGGACGCGCCGAGTCGCTTGGCTCCGGACGAGCCTGCCGTTCCGTCTTGTCACGTCTCACCAGACCCAAGGGCCAAGCTGGCCGGCGTGGCTGGAGCGTGCCGGGACCGCCCTGCGGGAGCGCTTCCGTCGACGGACTCCGGCGTTGTTTGCTGCCTCACAGAACGTCTGGCGGTATGGACCGGCGACCGCCGCGCTGTTGCCGCCTGCGTCTATCTACTACCTACACGCTCCGCACCAATACCTGGCCGTTTGGCTACGGTCGCTGGGGCGCACGCCCTTCATCTACGACGCCCACGACTTCTATCCGGCGGGCTACAAAGACTCGGCGCTGTCCGAACAGGCCCTCTGGTTTCGGGTGCTTCTGTGGCTCGAGCGACGCGCTGTGCGCAGGGCGGCAGAGGTAATAACCGTGGCTGACGGCTGTGCCGTCCTGATGAACTCGTTCTTCGACAGGCAGCCGGTGGTCATACCCAACGTCCACGATTCTCGTATCGACGAGCCGGCTCCTGAAGGCCTCCGTCAGGTGCTGGGGCTGGACGCCGAGGAGTTCCTGCTCGTGATGGTCGGTAACGAGAAGCCGGGTACGGCGACCAAGGAAGCTCTGCAGGCCATGACGAAGCTGCCGTCGCAGGTGCATCTAGCACTGGTTGGTCGCGGATGGGATGTCTTCGCCACCACGATCAGCGAATACGGGCTCGACGGCCGTGTCCACCTCTGCGGCCCCCTACCGCCAACCCAAGTCGTCTCCTTCATTGCCGGCGCAGATGCTGCCATCGTGTTGTACCTGCCCCACACCGTGGACTATCTCCACGCGCTTCCTAATCGCCTCTTCCTTCCCATCGCCGCGGGGTTGCCTGTGCTCTACCCACGGCAGCTGGTCGAGATCCGGTCAATAGCCGAGGAGCATCGACTCGGCTTACCACTCGACCCGGGCGAGCCGGACTCCATTGTTGACGCCATCTCGAGGCTGATCGAGGACGATGACCTCGGGCGCCAGGCTGGGCGAGGGTTCGAGAAGCGCGAAGGTGAGCCTGGCCTGGGAGAACAGAGAGCGCCGACTCGAAGGGATTCTCGAGGACGCTCTCGATGGAAGATCGACCAGGTGGTGAGTAGCTCCCCGCCAACCCCGCTCGAGGCCGGGCCGAACGAGACTCAGCAGGGCGCGGAGTCATTCGATGACGTGATCTCTCCGCCCTCCGGCAAGCCGATCCCGGATTTTCGTCAGATGTGGGCTTATCGCGATGTGCTGCTGTTCCTGGCTCGTCGCGACATCGCTGTGCGTTACAAGCAGACGGTGGTGGGCATCGCTTGGGCGGTTCTTCAGCCGCTCATGTTCGCCCTTGTTCTGACCGCGTTCCTCGGTCTGGTCTTTTCCGCGCCGAGTGCCGGATCTCGCGAGCGACGTTCGTCCTGTGCGGCTTGACCATGTGGCTGTTCTTTGCCGAGGCGTTGACCCGAAGCACGGCGAGCACGCTGCAGAGCAGCCAGCTGATCTCGAAGGTGTGGTTCCCTCGTCTCTTGATTCCACTGGCGGCTCTATCGACTCCATTGCTCGACTTCGCCGCCAGCTTCACCGTCCTGATCATCTTCCTGCTGGCGCAGGGAATCCTTCCAGGGTGGCCTTCAGTCGCCCTGCCGGTTGTCGTGTTCCTGGGACTGTTCACAGCGCTCGGCGCCGGACTGTGGCTATCCGCGCTCGCTGTGCGCTACCGGGATGTCCAAATCGCCGTCCCGTTCATTGTTCAGTTGGGACTATTCGCCACACCGGTGGTGTACCCGCTCGAGGTGGTCCCCGAGTCGGCGCAACCTTTCTATGCGCTCAATCCAATGGTTGGAGTCCTCGAGGGCTTTCGCTGGGCGCTGCTTACCGATGCCGAGGCTCCGGGCCTTCTGATGCTCGTCTCCCTCGTGGTCAGCGTGGTGTTGGTCGTGCACCGGTGCCCTGTTCTTCACCCGGGCGGAGAGGAGCTTTGCCGATGTCATCTAGCACGGCGATTCGCGTCGAGAAGCTCTCCAGCGTGGTACTCGCTCGAGGAAGAGCGAAACGCCAGATTCGCTTCGAGACCAGGTGCGGCCTGGCGCGCTTCCCCAGTCGGGTTCTACGCAAGCGCCGGCGCCGAAGCTGCGGCGGGTTTTGGGCTCTGCGAGATGTGTCGTTCGAGGTGAAGCAGGGCGAAGCTCTGGGCGTGGTGGGTCGCAACGGGGCAGGCAAGAGCACTCTGCTGAAGGTCATGCTCGCGAATTACGCCGCCAACCGACGGACGCGTGCGGGTGAGAGGTCGCGTCGGGGAGCTGCTGGAGGTGGGTACCGGCTTTCACCCCGAACTCACGGGCAGGGAGAACGTGTTCCTTAATGGCGCAATCCTTGGAATGCGCCGGAGTGAGATCAGCTCGGAAATTCGACGGAGATCGTCGACTTCTCCGGCGTGGCACCCTTCATCGACACGCCGGTCAAGCACTACTCGAGCGGGATGTACGTCCGGCTCGCCTTTGCGGTCGCCGCGCTTCTCGAGCCCGAGATCCTCTTCGTTGATGAGGTTCTGGCTGTCGGCGATCGCGCCTTCCAGCAGCGATGCCTGGGCAAGATGCGCGATGCGGCCGGCGAAGGCCGCGCCATAATTTTCGTGAGTCATACCTGCTCGCGATGCAGGACCTGTGCGATCGCGCCCTCTTGATCGATGACGGGCGGGTGGTCATGGACGCTTCTCCGCCGGAGGTGGTCGGGAGTACGTGGATCGCGTGGATCCGGAGCAGATCGGCGGCAGCGCATCCATCTCCTCAGACGCCGAAAGGGTGGGCAGCGGACGTGAGCGCGCGCGGTCGGTGACGATGACCAATCTCGTGGGCGAGGAGGTTTCGAGCATCTCCATCGGACAGCCCTTCCAGTTGCACGCAGTCTGGAAGCGCTAGAGCCGATCGCAGAGACGGTCTTTGAGTCCGGATCTCGACCGTCGAAGGTCAGCGGGTCGTGACGCTCGAGAGCACCGACTCCGGAAACCTGCCCGTAGGACTTCAGCTCGGCACCCACGAGATCGCCGCGGACGTCGAGCTCGCGCTGCTTCCTGGCGAGTATGCGGTGGACGTCCACGTGATCGATGCGCATTCCGGGACCTTGGATTCCGTTGACCGCGTCATCCGATTCGCGGTGCTGAACGTCGCACACGATGGGAAGACCCGCTGGCGCTGGAAGAACGTCCGAGGCTTCGTCCGACCCGTATCGAGCTGGTCCGTTCCCGGCCCTCGCGGGCCGAGCTAGGACCGCTTCAGCGCCCGAGCAGCCATACCGGCCGCGCCCTCGGCCTGGGTATGCGCGGGTTAGGCCCCGCAGCTCGGGCGCGTGCCGCGCGGCACGGGCAACGGTCTTCACCGCGCCGACACGGCGCGCCGGAGAGCTTGCCGGCGGTGGCTGACCCTCCCCATGCAGACCGCAGTGGGGGCACGTCAGGGAAGACCCCAGTGGCGTGGGACGTCTGAAGACGGATCGGATCCAGACCTCTGGCATCGACAGGCGTGGCTTTGACGGGCCGATCTCAGCAGTGAGGTCGAGCTCGAACCCTGGGAACAGGTCCGCAAGATCCCGTGGGTGGAATGAGCGCTGGTGAAACCAGGGCGAGAAGAGTGATCGGCATCTCGGGCACCGGACCGCCGATTCGCGGAGCATCTCACGATTGGGAACCGTGATCACGATGGTGTCGGCCGCCACTCGAGCCGCCTCCTGACGTGCGCCGTCGTACACCGGCTCAGGGAGATGCTCGAGAACCTCCGCCAAGACCAGGGCATCGAAAGAGCGGTCCGGAAAAGGAAGCGCGTCAGCCGAAGCGCGCTGGGTGGGCACGGTGACGTGTTGAAGAGCCGATCGTGAGAGGTCGACGCCGGTGACGGCATACCAATCGGCGAGGCGGTTGGTCACCGTCCCGTCGCCACACCCCACGTCCAGGATGGTCTGCACCTCCTCGGGCATGTGCGAGTGGATGGTGTCGGCGCGCTCCCGCTGGACCGGGTGTCCGTAGGCGCTGTCGGGCCCCAGATCTCAGGGCGCTCGAAGTATTCAAGCATTCGCGTCCTCCGCAGCTTGTCTCACGAGCTGAAGATCGGACTGCCCATTCGCTCGGCGTGCCTGGCCATGCAGCGCTCGATCCAGTCCAGGTTCTCGCGTGTCCAAGCGATCGTCCGCTCGAGCCCGTCGCGGAGCCCGGTGTGCGCCTCGAAGTCCAGCTCACGACGGGCCTTCTCGACCGATCCGAAACGCTGCCCGGAGTGGTCCCAGTCGCGCGCCGGAGTCAATGCGATCGGTGTCGGGTTCCCGGCCAGCTCGTTGATCAGCTCGGCGAGCTCGCGGATGGTGGTCTCCACCCCGCTCGCCAGGTTGTAGACCTCTCCCGCCTGGCCGCGCGTGGCGCAGGCGATCAGCCCCTCCGCCATGTCCTCCACGTAGATCAGGTCGCGGCTCGCGATGCCGCCGTTCTCCACCGGCAGCGCCTCGTGCTTGAGCGCCTTGTAGATGAAGGTGGGGGTCACGTTGCGCCAGACCGTGTTGACCGTGCCGCGCCACTCGCCCGCCCCCAGCACCTCGCCGGGGCCGTAGACGTTCTGGAAGCGCGCCTTGATCACGGGGAGGCCGAAACGGGAGTGGTAGTAGTTGGCGTAGTACTCGCCGATGATCTTCGAGATCTGGTAGGGGCTGTCGAGATGGAGGGACACCGGGGCGTCCTCCTGCGTGGCCTCGGCTCCTTCGAAGGTCTTCTCCGCCACCGTGCATCCCGCGGATGCATAGACCACTCGTTGCAGGCCCTTGTGGTCCTTGAGGGCCTCGAACAGCTTCAGGCTCGTCAGCGCGTTGTGCTCGTGGTCGGCGAGCGGGTTGGCCATCGAGCTCTGGTTGCCGTGGTAGGTCGAGAGATGGAAGACGTAGTCGAGGTCCTCGGGCAATGACGCGAGCAGTTCGTCGTCGTTGATCGAGGCCTCGACGAAGCGCACGCTCGGGTCGTCGGGCAGGTTCTCCTGCTCCGCGGAGAGCAGGTTGTCCACCACGAGAATCTCCCGCGGCGACGAGGCGAGCAGGCGCGCACCAGGTTCGATCCCACGAAGCCGGCGCCGCCCACGACCAGAATCTTCTGTCCCGCGTCGAGCATTACGGCCGGGGAGTGTAGTCAGCGGCTGCCGCCCCTCCGCTGCGGTCTGGGTCTAGCCGACGAAGGGCTGCTGGTCGACCTCGACGCGCGTCTCGGGATCGGTCTCGACGCTGAAATCGGTGAGGTTGGTCGCCCCAGCCATGGACGCGACCGTGTACCACAACAGCGTCCTGTTGAAATCCAACAGGGACTCCGGCTCGGGGTGGGCTCGCGCCTCGCCGATCGACAACACTCGGTCGCCGTCGCGGTAGTAGGCGCCGAAGGTCGGGTCGTAGTAGTGCCAGGCGCCGTCATAGAAGACTTCGGCGGCTATGTGATTGTTGCCCGCGCCATAGTAGAACTGGACGCTGCGCACCGGAAGCCCGAAACGCTTGACGATCGCGGCGAAGGTGAGTGCGGCGTGCCCACAGATTCCTGCTCCCGCATGGAGCACGCCGTCGGGGGTCGGGACCGGCCTGATGCCCTGGATCCAGTTCATGTATCCGTATGCGGGCGCGCTGACGTGACCCACCACATAGCTCATCGCGGCGTGGGCAATCAGGCGCCTCGCGGGGAAAAGCTGACACCTGCGCGGCTGAGGATCAGCTGGGTGTAGGCCACCTCGTGCCGAACCTGTTGACAGCCCGGTTAGGGGCGACGGGATCGCGTCGAGCGTCGCCTTGAGCTCGGCCGCTCGACCACGGGCTGTGTCGCGCTCTGCGGTTCGTCCCGCCAGCTGACCGGTTCGTTCAGCCAGATGATCGGTTCGTCCTCTCAAGCCGTTCTCCAGAGACGCCCTCTGCCGCTGAAGCGCAGCTACTCGCGACCGTTCGACTCGGAGGTTCTGTCGTAGCCGCCGGACCTGCGTCCGCAGGCGTTGGGCACCTGCGTTCGGATGTGTTCGGACGCTCGCCGACCGAGGGTCGGTGTCCGATTCTTCGCCGGCGTTGGCCGGCGTGGCGAACACGAGAACGATGACTGCGGCGAGAAGCGAACCGCGCATCTGCTGTGTCATAAGTGCTCCTGGCGGCCAGGGCCCGAGGCGTTGCTGATCCTGCGGGCCGTTCGCTGGGCGATCGGATCCCCGATGCTGATCGGCAGCCTGTCGGCCAGGCCCACGTCAAGTGCTCAGATCGCTGCCTGTTCGCGACGGCTGACGACGTGCGTAGGTTTCCCCCGATCCTACGCCGGTGGATGCTGGGCCGCCATGCACGGCTGCTGTTCGCTCGTCACGGACGGCGCCCCGGCCAGGTGGGGCGCGACCGCCTCGACCTCACCGTTCGGCCGGCGAGCGCTCCATCTC
>CAWJEO010000029.1:0-306153 GCA_963841895.1 uncultured Acidobacteriota bacterium | reverse complement strand
CAGCGGCCACGGCGAACCGTTGGGCCGTCGATACAGCGACTCGCCCCAGTGCGAGCGAGCGATGGCCCGAAGCCTTCCATGCCTGTGTCATCCGGGCCGTCGGCTTGCGAAGCGTCAGCGGCTGTACCGATCGGCGTGCGATGTCGAGGCGGATGCCGATCGATTCACGCATGGACCGGAGCGCGCGACGGAGGTCGATCGAGAGTCTGGCCGGCAACGCGAGAGCGCGCGCGACTCTGATGCCGACCGCTCGGCGGGCTCCGACGGCCAACGACGCCGCGCGCGATCGCAGCATCCGGCAACGGTCGATCGCGATCCGCCCGGCCGATCGAACGACACCAATCGCCTGGTTCGCGAATCGCCCGGCTGCCGATCGAAGCCGTACAGGAACCTCTAGCGAGGCTCGCCTCAGACCCACGAGCCTGGCAGGTTGCAAGGCCGCCTCGCTAGGGACGGTGTTGGTTTTGTCCGGCCTCCCCACCCAACCGCGCACACCACGCGCGGTCGGGGCCCGGCTCCGGCCGGGCGAGACGTCTTGAAGAGCCGGTCGAGAAACATGACGCACAGCGGCCACGGCGAACCGTTGGGCCGTCGATACAGCGACTCGCCCCAGTGCGAGCGAGCGATGGCCCGAAGCCTTCCACGCCTGTGTCATCCGGGCCGTCGGCTTGCGAAGCGTCAGCGGCTGTACCGATCGGCGTGCGATGTCGAGGCGGATGCCGATCGATCCACGCATGGACCGGAGCGCGCGACTGAGTTCGATCGAGAGTCTGGCAGGCATCGCGAGGGCGCGCGCGACTCTGATGCCGACCGCTTGACGGGCTCCGACGACCAACGACGCTGCGCGCGATCGCAGCATCCGGCAACGGTGCGATCGCGATCCGCCCGGCCG
This sequence comes from uncultured Acidobacteriota bacterium, assembly GCA_963841895.1. Classification (GTDB taxonomy): domain Bacteria; phylum Acidobacteriota; class Vicinamibacteria; order Vicinamibacterales; family UBA2999; genus JACCSI01. The sequence goes on along the minus strand of CAWJEO010000029.1, from coordinate 305,261 downwards.
ATCGAACGACACCAATCGCCTGGTTCGCGAATCGCCCGGCTGCCGATCGAAGCCGTCGAGGAACCTCTAGCGAGGCTCGCCTGAGACCCACGAGCTTGGCAGGTTGCAAGGCCGCCTCGCTAGGGACTGTGTTGGTTTTGCCCGGCCTCCCCACCCAACCGCGCACACCACGCGCGGTCGGGGCCCGGCTCCGGCCGGGCGAGACGTCTTGAAGGGCCGGTCGAGAAACATGACGCACAGCGGCCACGGCGAACCGTTGGGCCGTCGATACAGCGACTCGCCCCAGTGCGAGCGAGCGATGGCCCGAAGCCTTCCATGCCTGTGTCATCCGGGCCGTCGGCTTGCGAAGTGTCAGCGGCGTGTACCGATCGGCGTGCGATGTCGAGGCGGATGCCGATCGATCCACGCATGGACCGGAGCGCGCGACTGAGTTCGATCGAGAGTCTGGCAGGCAACGCGAGGGCGCGCGCGACTCTGATGCCGACCGCTCGGCGGGCTCCGACGACCAACGACGCCGCGCGCGATTGCAGTATCCGGCAGGTTCGATCGCGATCCGCCCGGCCGATCGAACGACACCAATCGCCTGGTTCGCGAATCGCCCGGCTGCCGACCGAAGCCGTCCGAGGAACGTCTCAGCGCGCCGCGCCAAACTGCGGCCAACAGGTGGCGCGCCAGGCGAATCGGCCACAACATCCAGCTGAGAACTCGTACGGCCATCGCGGCAATCGCGATGACGATGGCGCGCATCCCGTGCACCCAGCCGACTCGCGCGGAACGGTGCATCCCGTGCTGGCCAGGGGCGTCATACGCGACCGGCTGGCCGGCCGGGACGCTCACCAACAGGTTGTATTCAGTTGGAAACATGTCGAGCGCATGACTGAGATCGATGGCGTCCGAACCAGCCACCAGGGGCGTGGTCGCGACAATGGTGATCGTCTGCTCGTATGGAAACTGCTCGATGGCCTGCTCCAGGGGCAGATTGTCGCAGCCGCTTCCGAGCGATCGAGCCGCTCCGTCGCGTGCGACGGGGCGCAAAGATGATCGATCGGTGTCGGGCGCTCAGGAGCGTCGAAGCGCGCCACATCGCACAGGCGCTCGGGAGAGGAGGGAGGCGAGCCCATCGAAGTCCGGTAGGCGAATTCGGAAAGAGCTCAAAACTGTACACCGTTCTCCCTCGCACGATGCCGCCGAATCGCACTCAGCAAGACCTCGAGCGCGTTGACGAAGAATATGGATGAGCTCGGTGGGTTCGCCGAACCAGATCGATCACGGCGGCCCGGAAGCGAGGGCGCCGTGACCGACCGGGCCGGATGTGTTGAAGAGAGTCGAGGAGGAACGCGAGGGAATTACATTTTGGTGTTGACCTTGAGGCCGCCCTTAACCTTCGCGCCACTCTTGAGCGCCCGGAGATCTGAAACCTTGGCCTTGAGGGACTTGGCTTTCTTCGTCGCCGCTTTCTTTGCCATGCGATGCCTCCTGGAGTTGGAACGCAGGCGGCATCATAAACCGACGGCGCAGGCGCGCCGCGGTGGGGCAACGGGGACTACTGCAGGAGGGCGACAACGCCCACGATGATGGCGCCGACTCCAAGGCTCACTCCCGACGCGAAAGCGGCGGTCGCGGACAGCATGCGCATCATCTCGATTCTCATGTCTCGTGCGTGCATCGTCGGTCTCCCTCGTTCTCCTCACCATGACTAGTAGCACGGCGCGTGCCAGCTTTTGGTGGGTAACGCAGCTCTCTCTTTCGGCCGAATTTCCCGCTAGCTGCATAGCTCAGCCGGACGGCCGGCCGGCAGATCTGACGCTCGCCCGACGGATTCAAGATCTGCCGGAGAATGCCGATCCAGTGCCTGACGTGGGTACCTCAACGCCTGAAGCCGGTGGCGAACGAACGTTCGTCACCCGTCAACCCATCCTGGACGAGCGAAATCAAGTCTTTGCCTACGAGCTGTTGTGCCGCGACGCGGGGCCGGTGTCGACCGGCGTCGACGCCAGCGCGCGCACGCTCGACGCGGCCGTCCTGTCGGTCGGCCTCGACACCCTGACCGGCGGCAAGCTGGCGTTTCTGAGCATCTCCCGCGACGTGCTCCTGAGCGACGTCGTGACGCTGTTGCCGCCCGAGGGCCTGGTCATCGAACTGCCGGCCGAATCTGGCGGCGACCCGCACCTCGTCGCGGCCTGTCATGCCCTGCACGATCGCGGCTATACCCTGGCGCTCGATGGATTCAGGGTCGACGGGCCCGGCGCTGCGCTCCAGCCGTTTGCCGGCTTCGCCAAGATCGACGTGGCCGCTGTGGAACCGGGCGACCTGTCCGCCACGATCGCGCACGTCCGCTCGCACGGCATCCGTCCGATCGCCGCGCACGTCGAAACCCACGACGCGTTCGACGTCGCCCGCGCGGCCGGTTGCCTGCTGTTTCAGGGCTACTACTTCTGCCAGGTAGGCCTCGACGCCGACGCCCTGCCCGAGGCCTATCACCAGGCGCTGTCGTGGGCGCGGCAGGTGACGGCCGCCGCTGCCGCCTAGACCGCTAATCAGACCCGCCGGCCGGGTGGTTTCGATAAGATCCCGTCGATGGTTCCGGCCGACGGGCACGGGCTGACGCATTCACCGACGTCGCCGCCATCTGTCGCGCGGCTGGCCGCCATCGTCCTCAACTACAAGACGCCTGGACCGACCGCGCTGGCCGTCCGCTCGCTCCTCGACTCGACGCGGCCGCCCGATGGCGTCGTCGTCGTGGACAACGACGCCGAAGGTAAGCCCGATCCCGACCTGCAGCGGGGGCTCGCTGGCCGTGCCGACTATCTCCCCACGCCGCGCAACCTTGGCTTCTCGGGGGGCGTCAACGTAGGGATTCGGCATGCCCTGGCCGGTGGGGCAGATCTCGTCCTGCTCGTCAACAGCGACGCGGCAGTGGCGCCCGATTGCATCGCCCGGCTCGAGCGCGTTCTCGAGGACGAACCGGACGTTGGCATCGCCGGTCCGGCGATTCGATCTCGCGCCGACTCCAAGACAATTCTGTCGTTGGGATTACAGTATTCGCCGCGCTCGGGCCGAATGCGCGACCGGGCTGTCGTGAAGGACGCGAAGTCGAATCGTGCGACCACCGTACGCGTCGATGCTGTGACTGGCTGCGTGATGCTCGTGCGCCGCCAGGTTTTCGAGGCCATCGGCCTGTTCGACGAGGACTACTTCTTCTCGTTCGAGGATCTCGACTTCTGCCTCAAGGCGGCGCGGGCAGGCTTTGCGAGCGCCCTCGTCCCCGACGCCTCCGCCGATCATGAGGGCAGCCTGACGATCGGTCCGCAGTCGCCGCGGCGGCTGTACTTCGCGGCGCGGAACCACCTGCTGGTTGGGGCGCGGATGGCGCCGACGAATAGTCGTGTGCTTGGCGCGACCCGCTTTGCGTCAATCGTCACTCTGAACGCGCTGCACGCGACACGTGCCCATGGGGGGACGCTGGCCGAGCGACTCGGCGCGGTCGTGGCCGGCACTCGCGACTACCTGGCCGGCCGTTTTGGCGACGCGCCGAGATCGTTGCGGGCTCAGGGCATCGGCGGCTGATGGCGCGTGGCGTCGCGCCGCAGCACGGCCGCCGACGCGCGCGCCACGGCCGGAATCATCTGCGGCAATCGTTGTAGCGTGACGCCGACAACGTTGATCAGACCGAACCATGGGTTGCGAAGGCGTTGCTGTAAGCCCTTGAGCTCGGCTTCCATTTCGGCCAGCGACGGGGCAACACGCCCGTGGGCTTGGAAGGCTCCAGAACGCGTCGTGAAGAATCCGGAGGGACCTTTCTTGCCGGTCCGGGGGGACTTCGCGGCAATCGGTTCCATCAACATCCTTTCGCGAGGATCATCAGTTGAAGTGGCAGCATCCTCAATGAAGTGCCAGCAAATTGCAAGGAGAAGTTGAGTGTTTTTCCGCGCTGTTTTCGAGTCGCCGCGGGTGGTGTTTGCTCAGAGGAACTCAATGTCCGTCCGTGTTCGTTCGGCCAGTGAGCGGCAATGGACACGATGAAAATCTGTCGCCCGCGGCGACAATTTTGTCGTGACGCTAAAATCTGCCTCGCATGCGTAATTGTGATCCGACCGCGCGTCGAGCGCCGGACAGACCGGGCGTGAAGAGCGACGCGGCCGACTCTCGAGGGATATCTCGAATCGCCGGGCGCCTGGCATCCGGCGAGCGGCGCATTGATCGTCGGCGGCTGGGTCTTCAGTCGTGGAACGCCGGTGCGCGGCGTGGAGGTGACCGTCGACGGCGTGGCGCCCGTGACCCTCGCCTACGGTGTCGTGCGTGCCGACGTCGAAAGGCGTTATTCGACCGCAGGGAGTTTGTCGTGCGGGTTCGGGGCGCTGGTTCCGTTGCCGGAAGGTCTCACGTCCGTGCGCGTCGAGTTCCATGTCCTGCTCGAGGACGGCCGTCGGGTGCGCTGGCTCGAACGCCGCGTGCGGCTGTACGAAGCGGGACAGATCGCTCGACTGCGCCGGGTCGCGAGTACGCTGACGGCCGCGGTCGGTGCGGCCGTTCGTGAGCGCCGGCTCCCACCTGCGCCAGCTACCTGGTTCGCGACGCTTCGTCGCCATTGGGGAGGATCTCCAAGCCTTCAGCCGCCTCGTCATACGACGCCCCAGTGCTTCGATCGTAAGGGCTTCGAGACGTCTTACCGTCGATTTCATCGTGACGGAACGGCGGGCGTGACGAGCGCGGTGCCACGCTCGACACCGCCGGCTACGATCGTTCTCATCGCGGAGCCGAGCAGCCTCGAGCATCTCGATCGGATCGTGGCCAACACGCAGGCATCCGCACACGAACTCTGGGTCGTCTCGTCCGGAGAATCGCCCACTGGAGAGGCGGTCGCGGCACTTGAAGCACGCCACCGCGTACAGATTGGCGCTGCCTCATGTCGCGAACTCTGCGACGCGACCGGCCGATGGTTCCCACCCGGCGGATCCCCGTACGTTGTGCTGCTCGACGGCCGTTCGATCCCGGCCGAGGGAGGGATCGATCGGGTCCTGACGGCGCTCGAGGATTCGGGCGCCGCTTGGGTCTTCAGCGACGACGATCGGCTGGGGGCCGGAGCCGAATCGTGCGATCCGTATTTCAAGGGGGCGTTCAGCCCTGAATCCGCGCTCTTCGACGACTACGCCACCCGTTTGACGGCGGTCCGGCGCACCGCGATCACTGCCGCGGGCGGGCTGCAGGCGTCCGCGGGGGAGGCGCAGATCGCCGAGTTGCTCAACCGCGTGTGGTCGCGGGGGGCACGGATCCATCACGTTGCCGCGGTCTGCTGTCACCGCCTGGAAGGCGTGCCGCTGATTCCGACAGAGGCACATCGGGTCGCGTCAGCTGCGTGGCTAAGCGCCGTCTCGAGTCTGCCGGTTTCGATCGTGATCGAAGATGCGGCCCTTGCTCCGGGCCGCGTCCCACGCGTGCAATGGTCGGCGTCCGCCAGAGACCAGGAAGTCACGATTGTGGTTCCGACGCGCGATCGTGTGGAACTATTGCGGGCCTGCATCGGCAGCCTGACGCGGACCGTCGCCGCGGCGCGAACCGAGCTGCTCATCGTCGACGACGGCTCGAGCCGTGAAGAGACCTGCGACTACCTGTTGGAGTTGCCGCGAACGTTACCGCTTCGATGTCGCGTGCTGCGCGCGTCAGACGGCGGCAGCCGCTTCAACTATGCGCGGCTGATGAATGCCGGGGCGGCGGCGGTTTCGACTCCGCTGATGCTTCATCTGAACAACGACATCGAAGCGATCGCGCCGGGTTGGCTCGACCAGATGGTGGGCTGGTTCTCGTGCCCCGGCGTCGGCGTCGTCGGCGCCAAGCTGATTTATCGCGATCGATCCATCCAGCATGCCGGCGTGTTCGTGTCGCCGTGGCAGGGCACGCCCGATCATTACTTCCGGCGTCTCGACGTCAACGATCCCGGCTATCAATGGCTGCCGCACCGCCTCCGCAACGTGTCGGCGGTGACCGGGGCCTGTCTGCTGACGAGCAGCCGTTTGTTCCTGGAGAGCGGCGGCTTCAACGCCGAGCACCTCGCCGTCCAGTTCAACGACGTTGACTACTGCCTGCGACTGATTGCCAGGGGGCTGCGCGTCGTCTACGAGCCGGCGGCGGTCCTGTACCACGACGAGAGCGCGTCACGCGGCCGTGCCTTCGACTACCGCGAGAACGCCTACTTCCAGGGCGCGCATCGCGCCTACCGCGATCCGTTCCTCAGCCCTCACTTCGATGCCGAATCGCTCTGCGGACCGACTCCCGTCGTGATGTCGCCGACCCGCGCCCGCTGAGCGGTCAGGAGGGCGCGCGCCACCGTTGCCCGGAACGTGTCGGGCGCACATTCCTGAGTCACCCGCGCGAGCGCCGATTCGCGGATGCGCGTCCAGAGTGCGGATTCCTGGTAGAGCGCGACGCACTGCTCGACGAACTGCTGGGGGTCGTCGGCGACGAGCAGATCGTGGCCGTCACGCCAGCCCAGTTGATGGGCGATCAAAGAGGTCGCGACGATCGGTACGCCAAAGGCGGCGGCTTGGTGCGCCTTGGCCGGAAGGCCGGCCGCGAATCGCGTCGGCGCGATGAACAGCCGGGCGCGGTTGAACAGCGGCTCGAGATCGTCGACCATGCCGACCAGTTCGACGGCTGGGTGCAGCTCGGTGAGGGTGCGGTTGGCGTCCCGTCCGGCGACGATCAGCCGGACCCCGGGCTCGAGTCGCGCCGTCAGCGCCGGCAGCACCTCATGGATGAACCACTGCAATGAATCCGTGTTCGAGGAGTTGCGATCGACGAACGCGCCGACGAAGAGCAGCGCGTTGCGATCCGCGAACGCCGCGGGCGTTGGTCGTGGTGGCAGCGAATGCCCCAGCACCATCACCCGCTTGAGGCCCTGATCGACGAAGTGCTGCTGCTCGGTTGGCGTGACGGCGAGGACGAGATCGGCGCTGCGGGCGAGCGCGATCTCGTCGGCCACCGTCTGACGTCCGGTCTCGAGGCTGACCGGCCGGCCGCGCACCTTCTGGCGGCCGATGTCGCGCAGCGCGAAGATCGCTTCGGCATCGTAAATCACGGTCGGTCGATGGTCCGGCGCCGGCAGCGCGTGGCGCACGACGCGCATGTTGTGTGGGCGACTGACGATGATGGTGTCGTAGTCGGTGCCGTGGGCGTCCATCAGGTTGGCGAGGCCGGCGGCGCCGCCGCCGACCCACAGTTCCGCCTCACGCGGCACGTCGGCATAGGCCTCGTCCCACGACTCGTGCGGCACCAGCAGCGGAAACACGGTGACGTGGTGCCCGAGGCCGATCAGGGCCTTCGTGATCGCCAACGCGCGCGGGTAGCCGGAACCGAGACGCTCGTGCGGAACGCGATCCTCGATGAACAAGATGCGCTGGCCGTCGCGCCGCCGCGTCCGCGCCTTCAGGAGACTCGCCCCTCGAGAGTGACGTGGATCGTTCGAGCCAGGCTCCGTGCGTCTTGGCAAAGATCGCCCGCCGTTCCGTCTGCAGCGACAGGGCGTTTGCCGGCGCCCCGCTGCCGAACTCGGCATGGCGCACCACCGCTCGCGGCTCGTAGACCACGCGCAATCCGGCCTGCCACAGCCGGACGCAGTAGTCGGCATCCTCGTAATACGCCGGCGCGTACCGCTCGTCGAAGCCGCCAAGCTCGCTGAAGGTGCGGCGCCGAGTCAGGAGGAACGCCGCCGACCCGAAGTCGACGTCGCGCCGGAACATGAATGGCGGCGCGAGGGGATGCTCGCCGCGGCCGTAGCCCTCGCAGGCTCCGTCGCGCCAGATGATCGAGCCGGCCTCCTGCAACCGGCCGTCGAAGTGGACCAGGCGCGCGACGACGGCCCCAATCGACGCCGACGATTCGAGCGTTTCGATGGCGGCCGCGAGGCTGGTCGGACCCACTTCAGTATCGCTGTTGAGGAGCAGCAGCAGGTCCGCGGTCGCTTCCCTTGCGCCCTCGTTGGTCGCGCGCAGGAAACCAATGTTCGTCTCGTTGCGAAGGACGCGGACGCCATCCAGCCGCTCCAGCAGCCTGGGCGTCTGGTCGTTCGAACCGTTGTCGACGATCACGATCTGCAGCGGCAGCGTCGAGGCGGCCAGCGCGCGCAGGCAGCGCAGCGTCAGGTCGGCGCGGTTATGGACGGTGATGACGACCGCGAGGCGAGGCTGCGGCGAACCGAACTGGAGCCGCTGGGTGCCGTTCAGGAAGGCGGCGAGCGCGAGCCGCAACGATTCGCCTTCGACGGCAGGAATCGTCGACGCATCGGACGGGTCGCCCGGCGGCGGCGCCGGCGGGATCGCGCGCTTTCTCGTGGCCACGATTCGTTCGGCTGACAGCTCGTTCGAGAGCTGACGAACGTGGCGGACCCACTCGAGCGGCGACGGGGAGAGCCGTCCCTCGCGGAGGGCGATCCAGGCTTTGCGGGCTGCCGTGACGAGCATCGGTGCGCCGTTACGATAGCGCCAACCGAGGCGGGCGCGCACCAGCCTTTGCGCTGCCCGACGGTCATCAAGTGCCGACGACTTGATCCAGCGGCTCCCCGCCGAGGAGACGGTTGTAGGCCTCGCATACCCGGTCGGCCCTGTCGTCGAGGCGAAGGATCCCCTGTTCCAGCAGCAGCGCGCGGCCGCAAAAGTCCGCAATCGTCTGGGGATTGTGGCTGACCAGGATGATCGAATGCCCGGCGCGGTGAAGCTCGCGAAACCGCTCCTGGCAGCGCCGCTGGAAGGCCACGTCGCCGACGGCAAACACCTCGTCGAGGATCAGCACGTCGCGGACGGCGTGAAACGCGATCGCATAGGCCAGGCGATGCGCCATGCCGCTCGAGTAGTGCTGCAGCTTGAGGTTGGCAAACGCCTCGAGCTCGGCGAAGGCGAGGATCGACTCCATCGCCTGTCGAATCTCTGCGAGCGTCAACCCCATGACCGCGCCGATCAGATAGACGTTGTCGATCGCGTCGAGCTCGGCGTTCCACCCCAGGCCCAGTTCGAGGATCGGCGTAATTGGTGCGTGGCGGTGCACAACGCCGCGATCGGCCTGGTAGATCCCGCACAGGATTTTCAGCAGCGTCGATTTACCGGAACCGTTCCGACCCATCAGGCCGAGCGTCTCGCCGGCGCGGAGCTCGAAGGAGACGCCCCTCAGAACGTGCAACTCGTGGAACCGCCGGCGCTGGAAGAGCGACAGCGCGTGCTCTTTCACGGTGTGCCGGGCCACGTCCGGGATCCGGAAGGCCTTGTGCAGACCGCTGGCTGCGAGCACGGTCACTTACACGTACTCCGCGGCCTGCCGGCCGTAGCGCCGGAAGACGAGAATACCGACAGCCAGGATCGCCGCGGTTTCAACCGCGAGAATCAGATGCGCGCGCAGGCTGGGCACGACGCCCTCGATCAGCACGGCCCGTGAGAACTGGATGATCGGCGTCGGCGGCCACGCATAGAGATACACGTGGTAGCGCTCGGGCACGATCGAAAGGGGATAGATGATCGGCGCCAGGAAGAACCCAGCCTGGATGAGGAGGTCCCACACCTGGTTGAGATCCCGATACTTGAGGAAGAGCACGCTGGCGGCGAGCGAGAATCCGACGATCATCCCCGCGTACTGGGTCAGGTACCACGCGAACAGCGTCAGACCGATTACTGAAGGCGTCCGTTCGGTCGCCGCCAGGAACACGATGATCACCACGCTGAACACCAGCAGGGTGATCAGGGCATTCGAGATCGAAGTCAGGACGAGGATCCAGCTCGGGAACCGGATCTTGTTGATCAGATAGCCCTTGACGTACAGGGACAGGAGCCCGGTCTTCGTTCCCTCGGCGAAGAAATCCCAGAGAAACAGTCCGATGATCAGGTTGGCGCGGTAGGTCCGGTCCGATCCGAAGACGAACGAAAACACGGCGACCAGAACCAGGAACATCGCCACCGGCTTCATCAGGGCCCACAGGAAGCCGCCGACGGTCGGCTGGTAACGAGCCTTGAAATCCGTACGGGCGAGCGTCCAGATCAGCCCGAGCGGCTGCTTCAGCGATTCCACAGAGCCCGCGGCAACGGCCATGCTGGCGACAGGCTACGCCCCGCGGCGCTCCGCCGGCGGACGTTTCCAGGCCTCCTCGGCGGCCTTCTCGCGCGCCGCCCGCTCTTCTCGGAGCTCCGCCGACAGCACCGCCGTCTCTTCGATCAGCCGCTCGATCTGCTGGCGCTGTCGCGACACGATCACCGAGAAGCAGAGCGACGCCACGAAGACCATCACGACGAGCAGCATGAGCAGCACCATCGGCGGGTAGTAGACGCCGAGCCACCGCGCCGCCGCGTCGAGCACGTCGCGCCGCGCCGACACCACGACCAGCGCAATCGAGCACAGGATCCAGAGGAACGAGTATTCCTCGGTCAGCCGCCGCCGCCGTACCAGTTCGAGGACGACCGCGAGGAGCAGCACGCTGACGATCAGCGCGACGATCTGGACTCGTTCCATCAGCTGTGCCTCGCGACCCGGCCACGGAATGGAACGACGATCATGGCCAGCAGCACGCGCGCGCCGGCAGTCAGCAGCCGCGATGTCGTCAACGTGGTCTTACCGCCCAGCCGCGCGCGCGCCTCGACCGCGACTTCGGCGACGCGCAGCTGGTTTCGGGTGAGAAACAGACGAAGCTCGGGTTCGGGGTAGCCGGTGGGGTGATGGTCGGCCAGCAACCGGAGGGCGCGCGGGCCGATCGCGTAAAACCCCGACGTCGGGTCGCTCACTGGCGCGACGGTCATCCACGACAGCGTCAGCGCAAGCGCGCGCTGCAGCGGGCGAGGCGGTGCCGCCTGCGAGCGGAAACGCGAGCCGATGATGACGTCGACGCGGTCCGCGGCCAGCGGCGCGAGCAGCCGTGCCACGTCACCCGCACGATGCTGGCCGTCGCCGTCGATGCGAATGGCGACGTCATATCCCAGGCGATCGGCGTAACGAAGGCCGGCGCGCATCGCACTGCCGATGCCGAGCCGCTGCGGCAGCCGCAGCCACCGAACCCCAATCTCCCGGAGCACCGTCTCGGTCCCATCCGTCGAGCCATCGTCGATCACCAGCAGGTCGAGGTGAGGGTGATGGGCGCGAAGTTCGTGGATGACAGCTTCGAGATTCGTGGCTTCGTTGAAGGCCGGAATCAGTCCCAGCGCGCGAACGCCCAGCGACTCGACGGCGATGGGGTCCCCGGGCGCAGCGTGCTCGGGCAAGGCTGCCGCGCGTGGCCACATGCTGTGCACCGGCCGTTGCGCCGCCCCAACGAGCCGCCGGACCAGCCACATCGCGATGGCAGCGACCCAGACCAGATCGCGCAGGAGATGAAGCGGCACGAAGAGCAGCGAAGCCCGGTCGTGGGACCGTTGCCAGGCGCGCCAGCTCGCCATCGTCCGTTCGCCAGCGAGGAACGCGACGAGCGCCGCGGCGGTCCACAGGAATGGCACGGACGACGCCTCCAGCCATTGCGCGACTCGCGGCGCCTGCGACGCAGGCGAGCGTCGCGGCCATCACGAGTGGATGCGCCATCATCCACGAGTCCGACACCGCGTCACCGCCGAGTCGGCTCGGATGCTTGGCAACGACGTCCAGGCGTCCGTAGCCGAAGCCGTACTGCTGGCGCAGGTAGCCGAAGAGACCGTCGCGCCAATGGTGCACGCTGTGCGCCTCACGGTTGATCACGAGCCGGTATCCAGCCGCGCGGAGCCGGTAGCTCATGTCGTTGTCGTACCCGTACCCGAGCCGCTCATCAAAGAGACCAACCTGATGGAGGGCTGCCGCCTTGTACGCCGTGTTGCCCGTGCAGACATGGTCGCTGAACGCGCCGGCGATATCCGTGTAGCGCTGGTCGAGATCGAGCCCCATCGCTCGGACCGTCGCGCCCGCCGTCGGCGCGGTCACGTAGTAGCCTTGCGCCGCGGCGACGTCCGGCGCCGCGAGATCGTCGAGCAGGCGATCGACCCAGCCAGGCGCAATCGCGACGTCCTGGTCGATTTGGCAGACGACGGGATACTGCGCAGCGAGAAGACCGGTATTGATCGCCGCGGCCGCGCCGCGTCCCGGTCCGTCGACGATCGTGATCGGCAGCGACTGCGCCATCTCGGTCACGATCGCCCGCGAAACGTCGAGGCTGCGGTCGTCGATCACGACGATCTCCGCAAGCCGGCCGGCCAGCTGCCCGCCGATCGCGGCGAGCGTCTCGCGGATGGTGTCGGCGCCGTTGTGCACCGGCACGACGAAGCTGATCCCACCGGTGCGCGGGCTCACGCGACCATCTCCCCGTACATCGTCTCGAGCTCCGCGCAAATAGTCGCTCCGCCGTAGCGCGCTCGGACGACGGCGGCCGCACGCGGGACGACGTAGCGCCACCATTCGCGGGCGCGCAACATCCGACGCACCGCCGATGCCAGCGCCTGGGCGTCGCCGACGGCAACAATCTCGCCGCCTCCCGTCGACCGGATCACCTCCGCACAGCCGGAATCGCCACCGACGACGACCGGCGTGCCGCAGAGTAGCGCTTCGAGCGGGACGAGCCCGAAGATCTCGTGCTCCGATGGATAGACGACGGCATCGGCATCGGCCAGGGCCTCGAGCCGCTCGCGGCCTCGGAGCAAACCGACGACGCGCACGCGATCGGCCACGCTCAGCTCGCGGGCCAGCGCGGTCGCCTCGTCGAGCCCGCCCATGTCGTTGCCGGCGATGACCAGCGTTTGCCCGCGACCTTCCAGCTGCGCGAATGCGCGAACGACGACGTCGAGGCGTTTGCGCGGGGTCACCTTGCCGAGAAACAGCACGATCGGGCCATCGATCCCGTGCTCGCGCCGGAATCGACCATGCGCGAGCGGCTGGTCGAACTCGGCAAGATCGAGCGGGTTGGGGATCAATCGAATCGTCGCCGGATCGAAGCCGAGGCGTTCGAGCTGCTGCCGTTCGGTCGTCGACACCGCAAGCACGCGGGCTGCGCCCGACGCCATCTGCCGGCCGTACAGCGCGTCGAACCCTCGTTTCAGCAGCTTCCGGCGCTCGATACGAGGCGCGGTGCCGTTCGGGGCGAGCACGTACGGGACCATATGTTCGCGGAGATACCTCGCCGCGATCGCGCCCGGCAGGTTCCGGCACGCGTGCAGGTGCGCGACATCGAAGTCGCCGGCGTGATCGCGCATGTACTGCGCGAATCCCATCGGCACGAAGGCCTGGTAGTGATAGGCGAGACGGTTCGACAGGTTGGGGAAGACGCGCAGCGTGACGCCGGAGTCGGTTGACTGCGGTGGCCACGCGCGGCGCCGCGGGCGCTCGCCATCGGTGCCCAGTCGCGTGTGGCCGTCGCACACGTCGGTCGTGCACACCGTCACCTGATGTCCGAGCCTTGCGAGGCCCGCGGTCATCGTGCCGGCGAGCCGCGCGATCCCGCCGTACGCCCAGGCGTCGGCCGAGTAGGGCGTGACGTGAAGGATTCGAAGCGAAGACGCCGCGTGCATGCGGAGGATTAGGTTGGGGAGCGTTCTGTGCCTATTAAATACTATAGAATGCGCTCGATGCACGTCGCGACGCGCGCCTAGTGCATTATGCCCGTTGCTCTGCGCCAGCCGCTGCGACGGCATGCAGTTGCGTGCACGGCCGCCGGATGTCTCGCGGCCATCCTATACCTCAACGCGCTGTCGAATCCGTTTGTTTATGACGACCATCGAATGGTCGTCGAGAACACCGGCATCCAGGACCTCGCCGATCTCCGTGCGATCGTCCTGCTCGAACCGACGCGGCCGCTCATCAACTTCTCGTACGCAGTGGACTACGCCGTCTGGGGCTTGAACCCGTTCGGCTTTCACCTGACGAACCTGCTGCTGCACGTGCTCAACGTCATGCTGCTGTTCCAGGTGGCGACCCGGATCGTCGCGGATCGCCAGCGATCGGGGCTCACCGAGATCGCGAAAGAGCCCGTTGTCGTCGGCCTTGGTGCGGCGCTGGTCTTTGCCGCGCACCCGATGATGTCGCAGGCCGTCGGCTACGTGGCCGGGCGGCCCGAGTTGCTGTGCGGCACGTTCTTCCTGCTCGCGTTGCTCAGCGGCCGCCGCTGGATGCTCGGCGGCGGGGCGGCGTGGTGGATCCTCACCGTGATCTGCTGGATTGCGGCGCTCGCCAGCAAAGAAGTCGCGGCGATGTTTCCGTTCGTCCTCGTGCTCTACGACCGCCTGATCCTCCATCTCGATGCCGCCGGCACACGCCGCGCGTTCGTGCGCCTGCACGTGCCGCTGCTGCTGACGGCGGTCGTCGCGGCAGTCGGCCGCGTGGCGGTCCTGCTCTTCGTCGAGTACTCGGACGGGCTCGTCATCGGCTGGCAGTACGTGCTCCTTCAGTTCGACGTCGTGCTTCGCTACATCACGCTGCTGCTCGTGCCGCGAGGGCAGACGGTGTTCCACGCGGTGCCGCGCCGCCACCATCGACAACCCGCGGACGTGGCTCGCCGTTGCTGTGGTGGTTGGTCTGGTGGCACTCGCGATTCGCATGCGCCAACGCGCGGCCTCGGCGAGCTTTGGGTTGTTCTGGTTTCTGCTGCTGCTGGTGCCGTCGGCGGCGCTCGTCGTCTTCGACCGCGGCGAGCCGATGGCGGAGCACCGGATCTACGTGGCGAGCATGGGGCTGTTTCTCGGCGTCGGCGCGGCGATGGGCGGCATCTCGTCGCGCCTCGTCGAGACCGCGCCACGTCTCCGCCTGCTCGGTACCGTCGCGTTCATCGTCGTGCTCACCGGATTCGCCGGGCGGACGATCATTCGCAATGCCGTCTGGGCGAGCCCAGTCGGATTGTGGGGCGAGGCCGTCGAGCTCGCGCCGGATCACTGGTTCCCGCAGTTGCTGTTCGGCGAGGCGCTGCACAACGCGGGGCGCCGCGACGAGGCGATTCGCGCCTATTCACGGGTGATCGAGCTGCGGCCCGAAGAGGCGGGGGCGTATCAGAAGCTGGCGTTGGGCTATGCGGAGCAGGGCCGTTATGCCGAGGCGCGCGAGACGTTCGAACGGCTTCGCCGCCTCGATCCAAAGTCGCCGATCCCGCCGAACGGACTGGGCGCGATCGCCCTGCTGACGAACGCGCCTGGGCCAGCCCGCGGGTTCTTTCTCGAGGCGCTGGCGTTGGACCCGCCCAACGTGCGGGCGCGGCAGGCGCTGGCGGCGATGGCCGAACAGGAGCCGGCCGACTATCGCGAGGCGTTGCGGCTCTGTCAGGAAATCCAGCAGCTGGCCCCGCGGACGCCCGGCAACGACGACTGCATCCGCCGGAACCAGGTCAGAGTCGCGGCGATGGGCCGCTGACGCCGGTCTGACGCGATCCGATCGCGCATCCGAGTCCGGCGGTTCCTGAGGCTGGCGCCAGCGAGCCGATAACGGTTTGAGGGTCGCCTCGGGTTGCCCCCCGTCATCACCGTGTCCTTATCAGAGCTTCGGATCGAGAAACACCGCGTCGAGGCCACCGTCACGCTGTCGGACGGCCGAATCATGCAGGGCTGTGTGTTCGTGTGCGAGTTCAACGCCACCCACACCGGTCCCGAGAGCGTCAAGGACCTGATGAACGACGGTCCGGGATTCTTTCCGCTGGAAGTCAACGAGCCGGCCGGCACCACCATCCGGCTCCTGAATCGCGAGCACGTCCTGTTCGTCACGCTGTCGAGCGACAGCGAATTGAAGCAGGCGCCCGGCGCCGACGTCGCGATCCGCCGCCCGGTCCGGCTGATTCTCGACAACGGCACGCGCCTCGACGGCTACGTGCCGGTCTCCCGGCCGCGGGGGCGCGATCGCCTCAGCGACCACACGCGGTGGAGTGAAGCCTTCTGGTACCTGGACGTACCGCCAACGACGGTGATCGTGAACGCGAGCCGCGTCATCGAGCTTCTGGAGCGCAACGAGAATGAGTGACGGGGCCCTCGGCCAGTTTCCGGCGATCGATGCGCTCTTTCACGGGATGACGCAGTCAGGCGCCTCGGACCTGCATCTCTCGCGTCGGGTCGCCGCCGCTCATCCGCAAGGACGGCCGCATTCAACCGCTCGACCCTGCGGCCGCGCCGCTCACCGACGCGGAGCTGGCGTCGCTGCTCGAGCCGATCACGCCAACCGCGAACCGCCAGGAATTCGCCGAATCGCACGACACCGACTTCGCCTACGAGATCCCCGGGCTCGCACGCTTCCGCGCCAACCTGTTCGCCGACCGCAACGGCCGCGGCGCGGTCTTCCGCGTGATCCCGACCAAGCTGCTCACCGCCGAGCAGCTCGGCCTGTCGCAGGCGATCCTGAAGCTGTGCAACCTGAGCAAGGGGCTGGTGCTCGTCACCGGTCCGACCGGCTCGGGCAAGTCGACGACGCTTGTCGGCGATGATCGACTACATCAACCGCAATCGGCACGAGCACATCATCACGATCGAGGATCCGATCGAGTTCGTGCATCACAACGAGCAGTGCCTGATCAACCAGCGCGAGGTGCGGACGCACACCGACTCGTTCAAGCGGGCGCTGCGCGCGGCGCTGCGCGAAGACCCCGATATCGTGCTGGTCGGCGAGCTGCGCGATCTCGAGACCGTCGCGATCGCCATCGAGACCGCGGAGACCGGACACCTGGTGTTCGGCACGCTGCACACGACGACCGCGGCGTCGACGGTCGATCGCATCATCGACCAGTTCCCGGCCGATCGGCAGGCGCAGATCCGCGTGATGCTGTCGGAGTCGCTGCGCGGCGTGATCGCGCAGACGCTGTGCCGCAAGATCGGCGGCGGCCGCGTCGCCGCGCTCGAAGTGCTCATCGCCACGCACGCGGTCAGCAACCTGATTCGCGAGGGCAAGACGTTCCAGATCCCGTCGACGATGCAGGTGGGCAAGGCCGTCGGGATGGTGTCGCTCAACGACGCGCTGATCGAGCTCGTGGTGAAGAAACAGGTCGCGCCCGACGAGGCCTATTCGAAGAGCGTGGACAAGACCGGATTCGAAGCCTGCTGAAACGCGGCGGGCGTCGACACGTCGAAGTTCATCGCCCCCAAGCCAACCATGCCTACGGGAGCCGCGCCGTAATATTTCGCTTCGGGACCTGGCCGACGGGGATCTGGGCGATTTCTTTCCGCGTCGCGATATCCACGACCGACACCGAATTCGAGCCGGCGTTCGCGACATAGAGGCGGCGGCTGTCGGGCGTGAACGTCAACCAGTCCGGGTGGTGTCCGACGTCGACGCCGCCCAGCAGGGTGAGGTCGGGCAGGGCGTACGCGTAGACCGCGTGGTTCACCTTGCTCGCGACCCACAGCGTCCTCCCGTCCGGGGCGACGCCGATGCCGTGTGACGGCGATCCCTGCAGCGTGTCCCAGTTCTGCTTCTCCTTCGGCAGCTCCGGCAGCGTGATCCGCTGCACCTCGCGCCGCGTCGCGAAGTCCACGACGTAGAAGCCGTGGAAGTTCGAGATCTGCACGAACATCCGGCGGTCGAGCCGTCGGCGTTGGTCTCGAAGCCGATCGGCCGCACCCCGTTGTCGAACGGCATCGACCACACGGGCTCGTTGGTCTGAACGTCGATCACCGTCAGCAGCCGGCCGACGATCGAGCCCGCGACCGCAAACGCGCCGTCGGGGGTGACGAAGGTGTTGTGGATGCCGCCCTTCGTCGGAATGGTCTTGGTCAGCGTCAGCGAGCTCGTGTCGATCACGTCCACGGCGCCAGGTGCCGCGACGATGGCCACGTAAACGTATCGACCGTTCTTGCTGATGGCGACGTTGTTCGGTCGTCCGCTCAGCATCACGTGGCTTCGTTGTCTTCAGCGTCTGGCCGTCTACGACATCGAGCCTGTGCTCGGCCTCGTTGGACACGTAGAAGAACCGGCCGTCAGGCGCCGCGGCGACGCCGTGGTTGACCTCGATACCGCCGATCTCGCCCACGACCTTGTTGGTCGCCGGATCGATCAGGTGGAGGTTGTCGCCAGCCGCATTCGTCTGCACGATCACGACGCGGCCCGGCTGCGCCGCCAGGCGCCTGCGCGATGGTCAGGACGAGCAGCGCGCGTCAGCGTGATGGCAGCCGTGACCCACTGCGACAGCTCCTTCCATTCGGGATCGGTCTTCGCGGTCCATCGTTTCCCGCCCGGATGAAACGGCGTGCCGCCCGCTTCGTGCGCGAGCGGCATCAGCAGCAGCCGGCTTGCTTCGGGTTTGCCCGGGACGACAGGCGCTGGACCGCCTCGAAGTTCTTGCGCGATTCCTCTTCGGTCCAGGTCCGCCGGTCTTCGCCAAGTCGCTCCAGCCGGAACGGCGTGCCTTGCGAATGGCAGACGTAGCAGCGGGCCAGCCCTGCGCGCTTGTCCAGCAGGATCGGCTGCACCCGGTCGCGGAAGGTGGCGAAGTCGAGCGTCGTCGGCGTGGCGGCGTCGCAGGCGTCTGTGCCCGGGCAACTGCGGCGAGCGTCACGGCCAAGACGAGGAGAAACGAGGCGTGCTGGCTGCTTCATGGCCTCAAATCCGCGGCTAGGTTACTCCTTTTTGAGTTGACGTCGCGCGGGCGACGGCCAGGACACTCGTTCCAAACGGGATTCGCCGGCCGCTTCGCACGAAGCGCAACTCGGGGCTGAGCAGGCGGGTCGCGACGCCGGCGACGGCTGCTCGGACGGCTGGAGCTCGGCCGCGGTCTGCTTGGGATCGAGCGTCGTTCGCACGCCGCAGCAGCGACGGGATCGTGCGGAGGAGCAGCAGGGGCGCGGGCAGCGGCGCGAAGAAGTAGGTCGCGTAATCCACCTCGAAGCCGCACTGCTCCAGTGCACGTCTCAGAGCGGCGATCGAGTACCGCCGATGGTGGCCAACCAGGTCGTCCTCCGACGACCACAGCCATCGGAACGCCGGCACGGTGAGGTAGAGCCTGGCGCCTGGTGCGAGGACACGACGCAGCTCGGCGAGAAACCGGCGCTCGTCATCGATGTGCTCGAGGACGTCGAACAGGCCGCCCGCGCTCAGGGACGCGGGCTCGAGCGCGGCATCGTCCAACGTCGCGCACACGACCGGCGAGAGGCCGCGCGACCGGGCGTTGCGGGCCCCGGCCGGACCGGGTTCGATCACCATCGTCGGAAAGCCGGCTTGCGTGAGTGCCAGCGACACGAACCCATTGCCGGCGCCGATGTCGGCGATCGGGCCCGCCGGCGGGAAGCGCCTCACCGCTTCGACGATGATGCGGTTACGGTGTGCGAACCAGAAGGACCGATCCTCGACGGCGAAGCAGAACGCGTTGGCTTCGTCAGGATAGTCGATGGCGGCGGACTTTCGAGCTCGCCAGATGCCGTCGGCATCCTGCCGGAGGCCTGGCGCAATCGAGGCCAGATCAGTGCGCCGCCAGCTTTGCACTTTCCACGTGGTCCTTGTAACTTACATCGTCTGTTCTTCTCAATCTTCGCCTGACACTCGCCGCGTTTCTGGTCTGGCTCGCCTGGCTGCTGACGCTGCCGCCCCGACCGTCGACCTGGCTGATCGTTCTCACCGGCGCTCCGCTCCTGACGCTTCGCGTCGTGGTCGCTTCATCGCGGAACGAACAGGCGCTGGCGCGACTACGTGCGCGACACGCTCGACTGGCACGGTCTGGCGGTCGTGATGCTGCTCGCGCTCGGCGTGCAGTTTGAAGACGCGCACGGCGTCACCACGGACGGCGTCATTTACTTTTCGCAGTTGAGGAGCGTGATCTTCGATCGCGATCTCAACGTCGCCTCGGAGTTTGCGTTCCTCGGCCAGCCGCCGCGCCCGTATCACGTCGTTCCGATTGGTCCGACGCTCGTGTGGCTGCCGCTCTATGTCGCGGTCGCGGCGGTGGATGCGATCGGCCGGACGATTGGCGCCTGGAGCGGACCAGCGGATCCCGCAGGCGTCGGGCTGACCGCGCCGTACGTCCGGGCCGCGCTCGTCTCGTCGTTCGCGATCGGCGCGGTCGGCCTGGTGGTCGTGCAGGCGCAGTTGCGGCGACGAGTTCGGCCGGGCGTCGCGTTTGCGGCGACGGTGCTGATCTTCGCGGCGACGCCGCTCGTGTGGTACATGGTTTACGAGCCGTCGATGACCCACGCGGCGTCGTTTGGCTTCGTCGCGCTGTTCGTCGCGGCGTCGATGCGTTGGGTGTCGCCGGCGATGGGACCGCGCGAGTCGGCGGCGCTCGGTGCGCTGCTCGGCCTCGCGTTCGTGACGCGTCCGCAAGAGGCGGTGTTCGCGCTGTTTCCCGCGGCGCTTCTCCTGACCGCCAGACGCGGCCGCTCCCCGAGCGCCTCCGCGCGGCCTTGCGGCTGGCGCTTTGGGCGTTGGCCGGCGCAGCGGTCTTCCTGGCGCTGCAAGCGACGCACTCGGCCATTCTGTTCAGCCGCGAACGCTTTGCACTGGTCGGCGCCGACGGCTATCTCGACTTCCTCCATTCGCGATGGGCCGACACGTTGTGGTCGTCGTGGCACGGCTTCCTGTCGTGGACGCCGGTCGCGTATGCCGCGGTCGTGGGGACGGCAGCCTACGCCACGAGGCAGTGGCGCTGGGCGCTTCCCGACGCTGGCGATCGTCTTCGTGATGGCGTGGGTCAACGGCTCGACCGCTGATTGGGCCGCAGGGTGGTCGTTTGGAGGCCGGCGATTCACGAGTTGCCTGGTGCTGCTCGCACCCGGCCTCGCGTTCCTGATCGACCGCGCGCTGCAGCGGCCGATGATCGTGCATCAGCGCGCTCGCGGTTGTCGCGATCGGCTGGAATCAGCTGCTGCTCGCGCAGTATCGCCAGAACCTTCTGCCTTCGGGGCAGCCCGTGAGCTTCGCGCAGATCGTCCGCCAGCAGGCGGCGCTCGCCACCCGCCCGCCGTTCGTCTATCCGTTTGCGTTCCCTGCCAATGCGTGGTTTGCGTGGCAGACCGGGCTGCCGATCGATCGCTACGACTTGCTGGCGCCTGAAGCCCTGCGACAGACGCTCGAACTGCCGTTCGATGCGGCCGCCGAACCGGTTTCTGCTCGACGGCTGGGGGGCGCGAGCGGCCGATCCGCAGGGCGAGCTGCGATGGATCGAACAGAAACGGGCCGAGCTCGTCCTACCGCTCGACCTTCCGCCGGGCGACACTCGCGTCGAAGTGTTGGCGCGGACGCGATTACTGGATCCTCCGGTCGCCGTCACGCTGGCGCTGCTGGTCAACGGCCAGGAGGTTGGACGATTCACGCCGGAGGCCGCCAGCCCGTCTCGGTCGTCGTTCGTCGTGCCCGCCCGCGCCGGACTCTGGCGTCGCGGCTTCAATCGCATCGTCTTCGAGAAGGTTGACGCGGACGGTCCGCCACCCGTGGGCGTCTACCGGCTGACGCTCAACGCCAATCCCTGATCGCGAATCGCTCGTTGCTGGATAAGATGGCGGGACATGAAACGCGCGCTCTCCTTCGTCGCGGTGCTGGCGGTCGCGGGCAGCGCGGCCGTTCAGGCGCTCGATCTCGATGTCACGGTCCAGGACATCGATCGGGGGCTGTCGATTGCCCGCTCCACCGACAGCGAGCGCGCGAAGTTTCACGCGACTTACATCAAGAAGCTCAACACGCCCGTTCATCGAGTCGGTCGAGGTCGTGAGCGAGTACCGGCGCGTCGTTCTGCTGACGGAAGAGCGGATTCGCAAGGGTGAACGGATGTTCGCCTACAGCACGACGCTGGCACAGCAGGCGCTCGGACCGTGGAAGACACGCGTCTCGATCGTGGCGCGTGTTCGCTTCCATCCACAGAACAACTACGTGATGGTCCCGGACGTCGACATCGCGCTGCCGCAGCGGGAGGCGGGCCCGAATCGGCGTCCTGAAAGATCCGATCCTCGCGCTGCCCAACCCTCAGCCTGGCGATCGGCTGGCAGTGCTTGGCGCGGTCGTCGAAGGCGTCTTCGACGCCGCCGTGCTGCGCGACGGCACCTACGAGTTCGTCATCAGCGTCGACAAGAAAGAAGTCGGGCGCGTGACCTTCGATCTCGGCGTGCTCGACTATCGATGTGTCTAACCCCGCGTCGACAGGGATCGGGGAATCAGGAGTCAATCAGTGCTATCGCGTCGCGTCGCGGCAGCGGGCAATGCGAAAGCCGTCAGCGTCATGCCCGCAGGCATGACGACGTACTGACGGCCGTCGATCTGATACGTCGTCGGCGGAGCGTAGATGGGCGCGCCAGCCTGGTAGCGCCAGAGTTCCTTGCCCGTCTTCGAATCCGCGGCGATGACGAACCCTTCCTGGGATCCGGTGAACACCACACCGCCCGCGGTTGTGAGGACGCCGGCCCACGACGGCGCCGGGTGCTTGAGCTCCCACTTCCGTTCGCCGGTAATCGGATCGATCGCGCGGAGCGCGCCGTGCGGCGTGAAGTCCGGGGCTCGCCCCGACCGGCCGCCCATCGTGCGGTCGCCGGCTTTATAGCCATCGGGTGGCGCTTCCGAGATGAAGATCTGGCAGGTCTCGCGCGCGGACACGTACATCAGGCCGGTTGATCGGGTCGAACGCGGGCGACATGAAGTTGGTGCCGCCGAAGAGATCGGGGCAGGTCAACGTGCCCTTTGCACTCGGCCGCTGGTCGGGAACCTCGACCGGCCGCCCGTCGGCGCCGATCTCCTTGGCCCACGTCTGGTGCACGAATGGCTTCGCGCTGATGAACTTTCCAGTCGTGCGATCGAGCACGTACAGGAACCCGTTGCCGATTGGCCACCAGAACGGCCTTTCGTGGCTGGCCGCCAATCGTCAGGTCTGCCAGTACCGGAATCTGGTTGGCGTCCCAGTCGTGCGTGTCGTGCGGCGTGAACTGGAAGTGCCACTTTAGTTTGCCGCTGTCCGCATCGAGCGCGATGAGCGATCCCGAGTACAGGTTGTCGCCCTGGCGGCTGTCGCCGTAGAAATCGGGGTTGGGGTTGCCGGTTCCCCAATACAGCGTGTTGAGCTCCGGATCGTAGCTGCCGGAGAGCCAGGTCGGCGCGCCGCCGCGTTCCCAGGCCGTGGCCGGCCACGACTCGCTGCCCGGCTCACCGGGTGCGGGAATGGTCCAGAAGCGCCACGCCCGCTTGCCGGTCGTGACGTCGTAAGCGTCGAGGAACCCGCGAATCGCGAACTCACCGCCGGCGATGCCGACGATGACCTTGTCCTTGACGATCAGCGGCGCCGGTGTGCTCGCATAGCCCTGCTTGTAATCGGCGATCTCGACGTCCCATACGACCTTGCCGGTTTTCATGTCGAGCGCGACGAGGTGGGCATCCAACGTGGCCATGAACAGTCGATCGCCGAGCACCGCGAAGCCGCGGTTGACGAGGCCGCAGCAGGCCTTCACGTCCTGCGGCACCGGCCGCTGATAGCGCCAGATCTCACGGCCCGTCTTGCCGTCGATCGCCCAGGCCCAGTTCTGCGGGCCGGTCACGTAGAGCACGCCGTCCACGACGATCGGCGTCGCCTCGAACTTCCCGCCGACCGCGGTCTGAAACGTCCATTGCGCCATCAACTGACCGGCGTTCGCGCTCGTAATCTGCGTCAGTGGACTGTGGCGCCGGCCCGAATAGTCGCCCGAATAGGTCAGCCACCGCGACGGGTTGGCCAGGCCGTCCAGCAGGTCCTTGTTCGTGATGGACTGAGCGCCGACCGCCAGTGTTCCGACGACGATGAGCGAGACGGTCAGCAGGGAGCGAAGCGGGCGGGACGTGAACATGACCCGCGAAGTTTACAAGATCCCGATGAGCAAATTTCACAGGTTGGCCGCCACCCGTCCCTTACGATCGCCTCATGACCCGCCTGGACTATCTGCACTACGACGTGTTCACCGATCGGCGCTTCGAAGGCAATCAGCTTGCGGTGTTTCCCGATGGCCGCGGCCTCGACCCGGCGATGATGCAGACCATCGCCCGCGAGATGAATTTTTCGGAGACGACGTTCATCCTACCGAAGGAGCGCGAGGGCACCGACGTCCGGATGCGCATCTTCACGCCCGGAGTCGAGTTGCCGATGGCCGGGCATCCGACCATCGGGAGCACCTTCGCGTTGGCCCATCTTGGCGTGATCGCGCGGGGGAGCGACCGCTTCGTCTTCGAGCTCGGCGTCGGACCGACGCCGGTCGAGTTGAGCTGGAATGACGAGGGGCTGTCGTTCGCGTGGATGGATCAACGGCCGCCGGAAGTCCGGACGCCCGCGATGTCGGCCGATGACATCATTCGCGCGGTCGGCGTCGATGCCTCCGCACACTACGACGACGGGCCTGCCGGCGGAAGAGATTTCCTGCGGGGTGCCGTTCATGATGCTGCCACTGAAGACCCGAGCGGCGGTCGATGCCGCGGTGCCGGACATGGGCGCGCTCAATCGCCTGCGCAGCGCGTTCGCCAACCCGCACATCGGCGTCCTGGTGTTCACGACCGAAGCCACCGAGCCGGGCATCACCGCCTACAGCCGCATGTTCGGACCCGGGCTGGGCGTCCCCGAGGATCCCGCGACGGGCAGCGCGGCCGGCCCGCTCGGCTGCTACCTCGCGACGCACGGACTGGTGAAGGGCGACGGACTGCGCGAGATGGTCAACTGGCAGGGCGTGCGGATGGGCCGACCGAGCCGCATCTTCATTGCCATCGGGCGCGACGCCGCGGGACGCGATCACGCGGGTGCAGGTGGGAGGGAAGGCCGTGCTGGTGGCAGAGGGAAAGCTGTCGCTTTAGCGAGTACAGGGCTTGAAGCGCTTGTCCGTCCCACGTTCCTTGAACCGCGTTCCTCGTGCGAGTTCCTGGTGACGCTGGTCGCCGCGTCGCGGCTGCGGCGTGCGGCGCAACAGCCTGCTAGGCAGTTGACGCACGACGCGCCGCGAACGCCGTGTGGACGGCGAGCCGCACCAGGATCCGACGGCACGAGAAGGCGGTCGGGGATCACGGCTCGAGGGTCGGAGCGTCCGCCAATCAGGGCGCGAGCCGCACGCGCGTCCAGCCGCCGTCCGGTTCGCGGGTGTAGAGCAGCCGATCGTGCAACCGGCTTGGCCGGCCCTGCCAGAATTCGATCTGCTCGGGTTCGACGCGAAATCCTCCCCAGCGCGGCGGGCATGCGACGGTCTGCCCTTCGAAGCGGCGGGTCACTTCAGTGTGCTGGCGATCGAGCGTCGCGCGGTCCGGCAGGACGCTGCTCTGCGTCGCGGCCCATGCCGCGAGCTGACTACCGATCGGCCGTGACGCGAAGTACGCCTCGGATTCCTCCCGGCTCACGACGCTGACCGCTCCGGTGACGCGCACCTGGCGTTCGAAACTCGGCCAGAAGAACAACAGGCTGGCGCGGGGATTCTGCGCGAGGTCGTGGCCCTTGCGGCTGTCGTAGTGCGTGAAGAAGACGAAGCCGCGATCGTCAACCTCCTTGAGCAGCACGGTCCGCACCGACGGCTCGCCGCTGGGCGAGGCCGTGGCCAGGCTCATCGCCGTGGGATCGAGAAGATCGGCGGCGAGCACCTCGTCGAACCAGGCGCGGAATTGATCGATCGGATTGCGAGCGGCCGTGCGCTCGTCGAGCGACTGGCTCGCGTATTCCCGGCGGACATCCTTCATGGCGTGACCAGTTCGACCCATACGCCCAGGGAGCGGGGATCGCTTGACGTCGGATCCAGCTCGCGCGGCACGAACTCGAACTCCGCGTCGAGTTCGAGCGTGACGAGGGACCGGTTCTCGACGGGAATGACGACTTCAGCGGGTTGCCGCGGCTCGAGCACGACCGTTTTCGACCATCCTCCGGTCGACAGCCGCAGGCGATTCTGAATCAGGCCGCTGTTCAGCCGCAGCGTCATCGGTCCGCTGGCGTTGGTGCGGTGGATCGAGACGGTCGCCGTCCGGCCGCCGCGGACCCAGAACCCGAGTTTCTCGGGCAAGACGTTCTCGTCGGCGTAGAAGTAGTCGCCGCCGGCCACCGACGTCGCCGCCATCACCGTCGGCAGACGCGGCCGTTGGGTTTCGTTGACGACGGCGATCGGCACGAAGGCAATCCGGCCGATCACGCGTTCGAGCTCTGGCGTGCCGCGCAGGCCGACGAAGCCGGCATCGATCGGCAGGTCGATGTCCACGGCCCACCGCTCACCGGGCCGCGGCTCGACACTCCACGTCCGCCACGGCTCGCCGAGACGGCCGATCTGCAGGCCGACCGACTCGCCGCTGCGGGCGCCGCTCCACTGAATCTCCAGGCGATACCGGCCGGCCGGCAGCGACACCCGGCCGTTGTGCAGCACGCGAAGCGGCTGCGGCTCGGCGCGGCTGCCCGGCGTGACCTCGAGCGTGACGTGCGGCGGAATCGACGCCGCCGGGACGATGCGCAGCGGCGCGTACTCGAGGCCAATCGGGCGGGCCCGGCTGTCGTACTCCTCGAGTAACGCCGCGCGCGGCCGCGCCCGCACATCGATCGCCGGCCAGGCCGGCGACACCGGCACCCGCGCAACGACCAGCGCTGCGCTCAGCGTCGCGATCACGCCCACGGCAATGGCGACGAGCGACGCGATGCCGGCGCGTGTCGAGCGAGTCCGCGTCAACACGAACGCGGCGAGCGCCGCGAACACGAGCCAGATCGCCGTTGCCAGATACGCGGCCGGTGGCTCGTGGTAGATGAATGAAGGCGCGCTGCTCCAGGCCGGCCAGCGGGGTGACAGATATTCCAGGAGCGCCGACGTCCCGTCGCGCTGGTTCGAGATCAGCATGCCGTTCTGCGCCAGCAGCAGCACGCCGGCGATGCCGATGCTGATCGACAGCAGGAGCATGTGGGCGGCGCGCCGGGCGCTGGCCGCTGGGGCCGTCCGGAACGCAACCGCGATCGGCATGCGCGAGGAGAAGCAGGCCGGACGTCACCGGCCGTCCGGGCGACGCGGTGCCACCCCACCAGATCCGAAATGCGCCGACCGTCGCGAGAAGCGCGCCGAAGGTCAGCACGATTTCGACCGCACGCCGCGCGCCTTCGCCGCCGTCGCGCCACATGCGCCAGAGTCCGGTCACCGCGAGCACGTACACCGGCGCGTACGGCAGCAGCCCGTACTCCTGATCGACAAGCAGACCCGGCGCGCCAAAGATCAGGTTCTTCACTTCCGTCTGGACGAGCGCCCCGTACGGCGCCTGCGGCCACGGCGTTCCCCAGATGGCATAGAAGAACGAGAACCACCCGACGAGCGACAGCAGCATACGGCGCGATCACGGCAACCAGCGCGAGGAAGACGCCGGGCCGTGTGAGCTCCGGCCTCCAGCGCATCGCGCGCAGGCCGCCCGCTGAGGCCGGCCAGACGATGCGCACTGCCGCAACCGCCATCAGGGTGGCCGAGATCGGCGCGTACTTCGTGCTCAGCCACGGCAGCGTCGATGTCACCAGCCCGACGCCGAGCCACCGCGTCCAGGACAGATCGCTGCCCGCACCGACCGTGCGCGTGAACGCCACCGCCACGGCGAGCGCCGCCGGGATCTCCGGGTAGATCGCAAACGAATTGAAGAGGAACGGCGTCGTCAATGCGATTGCCGCCCAGGCAAACGTCGCGGCGCCGGCGACCGCCGGCAAACGCGCGCCGTCGCCATCCACATCAACGCCGCGCCGGCCGAGGCCATGACGACGAACGCCACGACCACGCCGGGGTAGCCGCCGGCAGCGTAAACCGGCGCCATCAGCACGGGCATGCCCACGGGATGAATCGAGTAGATCTCGTTGTCCGCGCCGCGGGTGAGGTAGTGCGGATCGAGATCCGGCGCGAAGTACTCCTTGTAGTCGCGTCGCGTGTGGTTGTTCTCGATCTTCAGATCGCCGTCGCGCCACAGGCTCTGGGCGATGACCAGGTAGTGAGGCTCATCGCCGCTGGGATAGATCACCGTCCCCGTCAGGCGCCAGGCGGCGGCGCCGGAAACGAGCGCGGTCGCGAGCCCGACGACGAGCGCGACTCGGGTCAGCGTCATTGCCTGAAGTCGATCGGCGTTGAGCACGCGCGATTGCCACAACACCCATGCGAGCTGCACGAGGACGACGAGCCAGATGACCGTCCGCGCCGGTCCCGCAAACACCTGAAGCACGGGCAGCGCGTCGGGCAGGAAGAGGGACGTACGGCAGCAGCGAGGAGGCCGAGACCCAGGACCGGAAGCACGAGCGGGCCGAGCACGGGCTCGGCGTTGGCGACGGTCGTTCCTCGCGGCGCCGCCCGACGGTCGAGCCAGACCAGCCCGATCGCGGCCAGCGCAACGAACGCCGCCAGGGCCGACCAGGGAGGCAGCAGGGCTACCCGGGTCAGGCCATCGGCAACCGGCACCTGATCGAGGACGCCACGAGAGAGGTAAAGGGCCAGCTCCGGTGACCAGGACGCCCACAGCCGGCACGACGCGCACCTTCAGAGTCTAACCGCCTCTCGCCGGCCTCGCCCCCGCCATGCTATGCTCGAAGACAGTCATGCGGTTGGCGGTCATTCGACTTCTGGGTATTAGCGGCGTCGGCCTTCTTGGGTCGACGTCTCAGAGCGGATGATGCTGCGCTGACGGTTTTTCAAAACCACCTTCGAGTTTTCAAGGGCCATCATCCATAACCGGGTGATGGCCCTTCGGCTTTTCAGGGCAACGACCGATACAAGAGGAAAGCGCCATGGAGACGCAGTCTCAACGACCGAATCCGCCGTCCGGACCCCAGCCAGGCCCCAAAAAAGGGGCGCCGGCGACCTATGCCGCCCACGCCGTCCGGCGTGACGTGTCGGTGCGGGTTTCAGTGCGGTCGCCCCAGACCGAGACAGACGAACTGCGCGAGGAAGGGTACGGCCACGGCGTCTGACGGCTGGCGGACCCTCCACGGCCCCTGCCAGCAGGGGCGGGATCTGTAGTACGAACCGAGGTGAGTCCTACTGGCGGCTGCGGTTGAGCAGGACCGCGCTCAGCGCGGCCAGCCCGCCGGCAAGCACGACGGCGCGAATCACCCGAATCAGGCTCGACACCCAGGCAATGCCAATGCCGAGCGCCGCCCACTGCACCCACCACTGGCCGTTCCATGTCATCAGGTTGATGACGAACAGGAACGCGACGATGAACGGGGCCATGAACAGAAACTTGACGGCCTTCAACGTTCTCACCACAGTGTCACCACCTCAGTAAAGATTCGACGAACCGGCCTCCGAGCAGGTTCAGCCGCGCCGATTATCCACGAAATCCGACCGGGCCGCCTCCGCAGCGTGCTCTGCCCGGGCCGCGCCGGAAACCGTTGCATACTCGTCGTCATGCGGCCGCTCTGCACGAATCGTGGAGACGCCATGAGCAGCGAAGACGAGGTTCGCGCGCTCGAAGTGATGGCGCGCGAGCTGAAAGAGAAGCTCGAGCGGCGGGCGACGCCGGCGCGCTGGAACGCCGATCCCGAAGACGTCCGGCAAGTCGGTGATGCAACTGGTGCTGACGCTCGTCGACTTCGTCCGCCAGGTTCTCGAGCGCCAGGCGGTACGGCGGATGGAGGAGGGCACCCTGACCGACGACGAGATCGAGCGGATTGGGGTGGCGCTGATGCAGCTCGAACAGACGGTGCACGATCTCGCCAGGCAGGCGGGACTGGATCCGAGCGAACTGAATCTCGATCTCGGCCCGCTGGGGAAGCTGTAGCTAGGATCGCCGCGCGGCGCGGGCCGATCACGGCTGCGCGAATGCGTACGCCGGCGCTGGCCCGGCGACGTGGACCGTCAAGTCCGGCAGCTGCCCGGCCGCCTCGCGGACGCGCCGCCGGTAATCCTCGCTTGTGCCTCGATCGATCAGCTCGTAGACGGTGGCCAGCGATTCCTCGAAGCGTCCTCGCTCCACCCGCAGCGCTCGCCGCACCGGCGTTGTCGCTTCCAGGAGCGGCGCAAGTTCTGCCGGCGCGTCTTGCCCTGCACGCGCACGCAAGTACTCGGTGCCGGTGCGACTCACGGTTGGTGGCCGTTGTCGATCGCCCGTGTGCGCCGCGCCGCGCCGGACCACGCGAAGCGTCATCTGTTCCCGACCTCTGACCAGCGCAAAACGATCGGCGAGCCCCGCGGCGATGACCTCGACGGCCTCGACCGCTCGCGCCGCGTCGGCGACGGCGGTGCCGAACCGCATGGGGAGCAGCGCGTCCACGCGTGCGTGCAGCGCGCGAATCACGCGGTCCTGTGCCTCGAGGCTGCCGCGTTCGGCCGCCGGCGCGGCCGTCAGCCATCCGGCGATCAGTTGCGCGCTGGCCGCCTCGACGATCACGAGCGGTTCGCCGCTCACGCCGGCGAGGCTTTCAACGGATGGCAATCGATCGGCGAGGGCGTAGAGGTAGAGGATCACGGTCGGCGATTCAGGTGCGCTCGGCGCACCGAGCGCACCTGTCGCACCTCGTGCTAGCGCGGCATCACGCGATCGGCGGCCACGAGCAAGACGCCGAGCCGCACGTAGACGAGATCCACGTCGGCGAGGCCGAGCACGAGCTCGCCGTCGAGCACCACGCCTTTGTCGAGCAGGCTGTCGACGAGATCGAGCAGGCTCTGGTCGGGCGACTCGAGCAGGCGAGCCAGCGATTGTCGATCGGGCGCGGTCGGCGCCGTCATCGGGCCTTCTCGATCGACGCAAAACTGTAGGGCGGCCACGGCCCGGTCAGGCTGACGGGGCAGCCGGCATCGAGCAGCGGCTGCGCGGCGCGGCTCAGGGCGCGCTTGAAGGCGGCCGCTTTTCGCTTCTCGACGAGGAACGCGGCGTCGATCAGCAGGCTGGTTCCCGCCGGAATGGGTCGCTGCGCGGCCTGGTCGGCAAGCGCCTCGAGCGACGAGAACAGCGCCGCCGTGTCGGTTTTCACGCGCGCCGCCCGTTCGAGCCGGGCTCGCTTCGCGGCCGCCTTCTGCTGAAGGAAGCCGGTGCCGCTGACGTTCTGCGTCGCGGACGGTTCGGCCGCCGCGGCATCGCCGCTGATCCGCGCGGCGTCGGGGGCGCCGATCCGCAACACCCACTCGTCGCGCCCGTCGACGGCGGCCAGCGCCTTCGCGATGCGCGTCCTGGCGGGTCCGAGGGTCGCGATCAGCCGCGCGTCGCTCGAGAAGATGCTGAACATCCGGAAGGGCAGCACGGCATGCGAGCGGCTCAGGACCTCGGCGGCGGTGTGGTGCGCCGCCCCGCTCGCCGCGACCCAGTCGCCGTCGCCGAGCCGCGGTTCGAGCCGTTCGGGACGGTAGGTGTCCGCCGGAACATCGCTCACGACGAGCGACGACCGATTTGCTCAACGCGACGGCCCGTGGCGGCTGGCCCTCGGGGATGGGCGGGATGCGCGCCAGCAGCGCGCGCAGACGGCTGGCCGCTGACGGCGGCGTAGACGTAGACGTAGGTGGCGGCGGGGCGTGGCGGCCGAGCGTCGCGGCCGCGTCAGCCGGACTCGCTCACGAGCGCTCGTCATCGGCGATTTCGATCTCGACCTCATCGAAGCTGGACGCGTCGGCAATGCCGCCGACCGATTCCGCTGGCTTCATCTCGCGAATGCGGGCAAAGAGATCGCGTTCGATCTCGGCGAACGTCGCCTCGTCGATCGTGCCTTCCTCGAGCTGCATCTGGGCCTCGAGCAGCTGCTGCTGCAGCACCTCGGGGTTGTCGAGCTGCTGCTCGGCGACTTCGCGCACCTTGTCGAGCGCGAAGGTGATGCCGTTGATGAGGAGCGAGTCGAGGATGAACATGTCAGGCCCGTTCGAGCTTCAGCCGGATATTGACGAAATTATACGGCGGCCAGGGCCCGGTGTACTTGAAGGTCAACTTGTCGTGGTGCGCACCGAGGGCCTTCACGCGGGCGTCGAACCGATCCTCGGCGTCGCGGGAGACCAGAAAGGCCGCGTTCAGGATCATGCGGTCGCCGATCGGCTTGTTGGCGCGCGCGGCCACGGACACGTCGCGCAGGCGATGGAAGATCTCGGAGACGTAGCGTTCCGACTTGCCCTGCAGGCCGGCGTCGATGAGGCGGCCGTACTGCATCCGGGCAAAGTAGGTCGACCCTTTCTGTGCGGCGATTTCGTTCTTGAGGCGGCGGATGTCTTCGTCCTCCTCCTCGATCTCGCGGATCACCGCCTCGCGATCCCAGAGCACCTTGAGGCCGAACTCGAGCTTGTTCTCCATCTTGTCGAGCACGTCGGAGAACGCCCGGTACGCCGACCGGAGAAACGCGGTCACGTCGTCGCTGGTCTTGAACATCGTCCCGAACGACATCGGGAGCACCGTGTGTTCGCGCATCACGGTCTCGTTGACGCGCTGGTGGGCCAGCACGTTGTCGCGGGTCGGGTCGAGCACGCCAAGCGGCGTGTCGGACACGATGGCGGCGAGATCATCGCAGCGCACGGAGTAGACGGGGGCCGGCTCCTCGCCGATGCCGATGGCGCCGAAGGCCAGCGCCTGGTCGGCGCGCACGATGCAATAGACGTAGCGGCCCTTGCCTGGGGCGATCGGCGTGTTCGGACCGGTGGCCGGCCGCGCTCTTCGCGAGGCGTCACGACCGGCCGGGCCTTCGCCGGCTCGTTCCGTGCGGCGACAGGCTGCGGCTCGTCGCGGTCGGGCGGTCGTGGCCTTCTGGCGCCGGCCGCGCGGCTGGCTTTCTTCTTCGTCGACGTGGCGGACTTCTTCATGGGAGCTCTCGACTGGGCTAGGCCGACTGTCGTCGATCAGCGTCAGACCGGTATTGGGGAGAACGGGCGCGCACGCGCGCCGGGATGACCACGGTAAAGGTCGACCCCGCGCCCAGCTGGCTCTGGACCGCGATATCGCCGCCCAGCATCCGCGCCAGCCGCCGCGAGATCGCGAGACCGAGCCCGGTGCCGCCCTGCGGCCGGGTGATGACCCGCTTGGCCTGCTGAAACGGCTCGAAGATGCGCGTGTGATCCTCGGGGGCGATGCCGACGCCGGTGTCGCGAACCCTGAGCGTGATGCGCCCGCCGGGGCTCTCGGGCTCGGCGGTAATCTCGACGGTGCCGTCCTTGGTGTACTTCAAGGCGTTGCTCAACAGATTCACGAGAATCTGTTTCAGCTTCTGCCGGTCGCTCTTCAGGCGGGGCAGCTTCGGGTCGAGCGCCACTTGCACCGCCGACGAGCTCTGCGCCACCACGCCCTGCAGCTCCTCGATGACCTCGCGCACGACGTCCGCCATCGAGAACTGCGAGATCTGCAGCGGCATGCGGCCGGCTTCGATGCGTTCGATGTCGAGGACGTCGTTGATGAGGGTCGCCAGGTGCTTGCTGTTGGCGTCGATGCGCTGGACCGTGCGCGACTGCTCTTCGCTCAGCTGTCCGTAGAAGCCGCCCATCAGCATCAGCGAATAGCCGAGGATGGCATTGAGCGGGGTCCGGAACTCGTGCGACACGTTGGCGAGAAACTGCGACTTGGCCGCCGACGCCTGTTCGAGCGCCAGCGCCTGCCGCCGCAGGAGCTCGTTCTGGTGCGCGAGTTCGGCGGTGGCCTCGCGGACCTTCATCTCGAGTTGCGCCGACGCCTGCTGCAATTCCGCGTAGAGGCGCTCGCGTTCGATCGCTTCGGTCTGATCGTGCAGCACGGTCACGACGCCGCTCAGCTCGCTCTGGCCGGCCATCATGGTGCCGGCGACCGCTTCCATCGGGACGGCGCGGCCGGTCACCGGATCGGTCACGACGACCCGCTCGCGCCAGCGCTGCTGCACGCCGCTGGCGCCGCTCTGCAGCATCAGCCCCGAGATGAACGACGAGAACTGGGCGACGTTCGACTGGACCCGGCGCTGCGAGTCCTTGCCGATGCTGTCGCGGGCGGTGAAGAACCGCTCGGCGGGCGCATTGGTCATGAGAATGTCGCCGGCCGGATCGGTGACGATGATCGGGTCGCCGACCGAGTCGACGAGCAGATCGAGGCGATTGCGCTCGGTGCGCATCTGCGCCTCGGCCTCCATCATCCGCCGGTAGTTCGCTTCGAGTTCCTGGCGCGCCCGCCCGAGGTCGGTGACATTGCGGAGCACCGAGACCACCGCGGTCGTATCGCGGTCGAGCGACATGCGCGAGGTCAACAGCTCGAACATCAGGTCGGACCCGTCCTCGGGATCGACCAGGATCACCTCGCGCGAGACCGGGAGTTCCTCTTCGACGAGCCGGCTCGCCAGCGCCGACGAGAAGAACAGGTTGTTGATCTCGACCGCGCGCCGCCGCCCTTCGCTTTCCTCGGCGCGCATCGCGAACAATTGCTCGGCGCGCAGGTTGCCGATGATCAACTTGCCCGATTCGTCGGTGAGCAGGATGGGGTCGGTGACGGAGTTGATGATGCTGTAGAGCAGGTGGCGTTCGCGATCGACGCCCGGGTCGGCGGTGATGTTGCGAATCCGCAACGCCTGCAGCTTCTCGCCGAGGACGTCGGCAAACCACAGGATGTCGTCGTCGACCTCGGGCTCGTCGCTTTCGACGAGGAGCAGCCCCACCGGCGGCTGCTGCCGATCGGGCCGCAGCGCCACCGCGTAGAACGGCGTCCCTTCGAGCGGGGTTTCGGGCTGGCGCGGCCCGCTGCGCGAAACGGGCGGAGCGGCCGCTCCAGGCGACGCCGACCAGCGGGTCGCGGCGATCGTCGAGGTCGAGGACGAACTCGCCGGTGCGCGCGGTGGAGATGCCGAGGCCGGCGATGCCCCACAACCGTCCCGGGTCGGTCGCCGCCGCGGCGAGCAGGGCTCGTCCGGAGGTCACATGGCGACCGAGCCACTCGAGCCCCTTCTGCGCGCACACGGACCCGTCCATGCTGCCCAGTAGAAGCTCGGTCAGTGCGAGCTTGACCTCGGCGCTGATCATGTCGTTCGACGTGCGCTTACGCCGCGGCGCGCGGGCGGCGCGCGCGGCGCGGCTTCCGCTCGCGCTCGAGCAGATCGGTGTCGAGGGCGAGCGCCTCGGCCGGGCCCTCGATGGGCGGCCGCGCCTGGGTGGACACCTGGCCGACCGCCTCCGCGTACTTGAGATACGTGTCGATCGAGGCGACCACCACGCGCGCTTCCACCGTGATCAAATCGATGCCGACGAGAGAGACGCGCACCCACGCGTCGATGACAATGCCTTTGTCGAGGACGCGGTCGAGGACGTCAACCAGACTTGTTCCGCCAGCAGCTCGTTCAACGGGCATCATTCACTCCACATCGCAGTCAGTCG
Source organism: uncultured Acidobacteriota bacterium (assembly GCA_963841895.1). Lineage (GTDB taxonomy): Bacteria > Acidobacteriota > Vicinamibacteria > Vicinamibacterales > UBA2999 > JACCSI01. The sequence goes on along the minus strand of CAWJEO010000029.1, from coordinate 270,189 downwards.
TTGGGGTCGGCCTCACCGGGTGCGACGAGCCTTGGCGGCTCGCGGGATGCGGGTGGGTGGGCGGGCCGCAGGGGGACGATTCTCGACTCGGCGTCGTGACCGCGCCGAGCCGGCGTTCGAGCTCGACGATGCGCTGTTCGAGGCGCGCCGCGTCGGCGCCGCCGGCGCGGCCGGGCGACAGATGACGGTCGTACATCCACCAGTCGAGGCCGATCTCGCGCGCCTTGTCGAGCGAGCACACGATCAGGCGGATGCGAATGGTCAGCAGCTCGACTTCGGCCAGCGAGATCTTGATGTCGCCGCCAATGAACAGCCCTTTGTCGAGTATCCGATCGAGCACTTCGACCAGCCCGGTCGACCGCGTCCGGCCGAATTCAATCTGATTCGACATAGGCCACGAGAGGCGATGACGCGCGACCGCCGCGCCGCTCGCCGCGAAGAGGACGCGGTCATGAGTTGCGCGCGGCGACCGCCGTTCGAGCTCGGCGCCCGCGGCCCGAGCAGCCGCGAAATCTCGGCGAGGAGATCCGGCGGCGCGCACGGTTTGGCGAGAAAGCCGTCGCAGCCGGCGCGCTCGGTCCGCTGCCGTTCGGTCTGCAGCGCGTGCGCGGTCAGCGCGACGATCGGAATATGCTCGCGTCTTCTCGTTGCGTTTGAGCTCGGCGGTGACCTCCCAGCCGTCGATGCCCGGGAGCGACATATCCAGCAGAATGAGATCGGGCAGGCGGGCGTAAGCGAGCTCGAGCGCTTCTTCGCCGGTCGCCGCCTCGATGGGCTCGTAGCCCGACATCCGCAGAAAATGCCCATACATGACACGGGCATCTTCGTAGTCGTCCACGAGCAGAATCAGGGGAGCATCAGAGGATTCGGGGGGCATCGCAGGTCGAATCTGGCCAGAACTTTAGCATTGTTCTCGCTTGGGAAAACTCGGCTTCAATAGCCGAGGTGGCTGACGATACTTGATGGATCACGAGCTGCCGTACACGACTGTCGGAAAACGTCGATGCGGTCGCCAATGCAGAGATGCTGCCAATGACCGGCAGCTGCAGAACTGTGCAATTCAAGGCAACGGACCAGGTGGCGGCTCGTTGAGCACGAGCCAATACAGCCCGAGCTGACGCACGGCTTCCACAAAATGGGCAAAATCGATGGGCTTGCGGATGTACGAGTTCGCGCCGTTGAGATAGCCGCGCAGCCGATCCTGCTCCTCGCGCGACGAGGTCAGGATCACCACCGGCACGACGCGGGTCTCCGACGTGATCGCGAATCCGCTTCAGCACCTCGAGGCCATCCACCTTCGGCAGCTTCAAATCGAGCAGGACGAGCGCCGGCTGCTGCCGCGGATCGCGCGACTGGTACTGGCCGGTGCAGAACAGCCAGTCGAGCGCCTCTTCGCCGTCGCGCGCGACGATGACCTCGTTGCCGATGTTGTTGCGCGTCAACGCGCGGAGCGTCAACGCTTCGTCGTCGGCGTTGTCTTCGACCAGCAGAATGACTTTACGAATCATGCGACCTCACGAACCTTAGGCGGCGGCGGCCGGCTTGGACGGCTCGCAGCGTGAAGCGGAACGTCGCGCCCTGATTGACCTCGGCGTCGGTCCGGACCTCGCCGCCATGTTTGTGGACGATGCGCTGCACCGTCGCCAAGCCCGATGCCCGATGCCCGGGAACTCGCGATCGCCGTGCAGGCGCTGAAACGGCGCGAACAGCTTCTTCACGTACTTCATGTCGAAGCCGGCGCCGTTGTCGCGAATCATGTAGACGGTCGGCGTGCTGCACGTGGTATCGGCCGCTGAACTCGATCCGCGCGTCCGGCGTCTTCGACGTGAACTTGAAGGCGTTGCCGAGCAGATTCTCGAGCACGATGCGGGCCAGCGACGGATCGCACCACGCGTGCATGTCGTCGGCGATCACCCATTGGACCGCGCGCGACGGATTGCGGGTCGTCAGGTCGCCGATCACCTCGCGCGCGAGCTGCGAGATGTCGACGTCGCTGCGCTGCACCGGCGACCGCGTCACCGTCGAGAGCTTCAGCAGATCGTCGATCAGCCGGCCCATCCGCTGCGCCGCGTTGCGCACGCGCGCCAGATTATCCTGGCCCGCTGCGTCGAGCCGCTCGCCCCAGTCCTCGCGGAGCGCCTGCGCGAAGCCGTCGATGCTGCGCAGCGGCGCGCGCAGATCGTGCGAGACCGAATAGCTGAACGCTTCGAGCTCGCGGTTGAGCAGCGCCTGCTCGTGCACCGTCCGCTGCAGCTCGAGCGTTCACGCCCCGCAGCTCGCGCTCGCGCGTGCGCAGCAGCAGCGAGGCCCGGCGCAGCGCCGCGTCGAGGCTGCCGATCTCGTCCTCGCCGCGGCGACGCTGTGCGGCGCAGCCGCTCGCCGCGGGCGAGCCGCTCGGCATTGCGCTCGAGCGCCGAGATGCGGCTCGCGATCCCCGATGCCGAACAGCCATGCCGGCGACGAGCGCGCCGACGACACCGCCGATGAGCGTCGCAATCGACCAACGGCCGCAGCAGCCGGCTGCATCTCATCAGCGTCTGCTGGCTCGCCGAGCACGAGCGCGTCCTGATCGGTCCGGATGCGGCCGAGCGCCTCGCGGATGCCGTTCATCGTCCGGCGGTTGGTGGCGAGCGCCTGTTGCACCGCCGGATCGTCGATCGCGGCGCGCCGCGTCGATGAGCGCGACGACGGCGGTCGCTCCCTGGAGATGCTCGGTGACTTGCGCGGCGGCGTGCGCATGCAGCCGCTGCTCTTCGGCGGTCGTCAGCATGCCCGGCCAGTCGCTTGAGGTGCTTCGGGGATCGCCGTCCGCGCACGTTTCGAACGGCGCCAGGAACGCCGCGATCGCGGGTCAACGCGTAGCCGCGGAGCGCCGGCTTCGAGATTCGAGCACGTCGATGAGCAGCTGTTGCGACGCGTCGCGGGTCTGCGCCGCGTGGGTCAGAAGCGCCGTCGTCTGCGTCCTGCTGCCGCGCGAACGGCAGGCGAATCACGATGGCGAGGACGAGCGCGACGATCGGCAGGGCCAGAACGAGCAATCCCTTGTTCCGGAGCGGCTGGTTGAACCACCAGCGCGTCAGGAGGCGCGGTCTGCTCATACCGACTCCGTCGAGGCGCTCGTGGACCTTGGCCAGCAGTTGCTCCGGCAGGAACGGCTTCAGCATCAGGACGTCGCCTTCGTTGAAGAAGCCGGCGGGGACCGACGCGTGGCTCGCGTATCCGGTGATGTAGAGCACTCGCGTCTGCGGGAAGCGATCGAGCACGATCTTCGCAAGGTCCGGACCGACCAGCCCGGGCATCACCACGTCGGTGATCAGCAGGTCGATCGGGTGCTCGAGCGATTGCACGAGCGCGCGCGCCTCACGTGCCTGAGGCCGCTTCGAACACCCGGAAGCCGGCGTCGGTCAGCACCGCTCGAATCAAGCGCTCGCACCGACTCTTCGTCTTCCGCGACGAGCACGCTCGCTTCGCGCTCGCGCGGCTTTTCGGGCCGCCGGCGCGGCGCTGGTCCGCGGCGGCTCGGGCGCCGCGCCGAGCGGCAGATACACCCGGAACGTACTGCCTTGGTCAACGCGCCGACTCGACGTCGATCCCGCCGCCGCTCTGCTGCAGGATGCCGTAGACCGTCGAGAGGCCGAGCCCGGTGCCCTGTCCCGGCGGCTTGGTCGTGAAGAACGGCTCGAAGATGCGCGCCCGCGTCGCGGCGTCCATGCCCGTCCCGGTGTCGACGGCTTCGACCATGACATACGAGCCGGGCGGCAGCTGCAGACGTGCGGCGTCGACCTTCGACAGATCGATGCTGTCCACGCGGATCAGCGGATCGTGCCGCCCATGCGGCATCGCGTCGCGGGCGTTGACCGCGAGGTTCATGATGACCTGCTCGAACTGGCCCGGATCGACCTTGACCCGGCTCGCGCCGAGACGCCCGGCGTGTTCAGCTCCACGTCCTCCCCGAGGAGCTGCCGCAGCATCGGCACCATCTGATTGATGGCGTCGACCGGATCGATCAGCCGCGGGCTCATCACCTGCTGCCGGCTGAAGGCGAGCAGCTGGCGGGTAAAGCGCGCGGCGCGTTCGGCGGCCTGCTTCACCTGTTCGATCTCGAAGCGGCCGTCGGCGCCCGGCCAGCCGATCGAGCGCGAGGCTGCTGAATCCGAGGATGGCCGTGAGCAGATTGTTGAAGTCGTGCGCGATCCCGCCGGCGAGGCGGCCGACCGCCTCCATCTTCTGCGCTTCCTGCAGCTGCCGCTCGATCGCCCTGCGCGCTTCCCGCTCCTCGCGCGCCTGCCGACGCAGCTCGGCGTCGTTTCGCTCGCGTTCGATCGCCGGCGCCAGCCGCGACCAGGTTGTTCTTGAGCACGTAGTCGTGCGCGCCCGCCCGCATCGCCTCGACCGCGGCGTCCTCGCCGATGGTGCCCGAGACGATGATGAACGGGCAGTCGATGCCGCGCGTCTTGATCGCCTGCCAGCGCGTCGGCCGAACTGAAGTGCGGCATCGAGTGGTCGCTGATCACCACGTCCCACTGGGCGTTGTCGACCGCGGTATCGAACGACGCCGGGTCCTGCACCTGATGCGATTCGACCCGATAGCCCGAGCGCTCGAGCTGGCGCACGATCAGCAACACGTCGTCTTCCGAGTCCTCGACGAAGAGCACGCGAAGCGTGCTGGCTGCGCTGGTCGTCGCTCGCGACATCATGTGCGTCGACCTCGCGCCGGCCTCGCCGGACGCGGACTTGACTATCGCTGCGATCGCGTAGAGGTACTTGTAGCCGCGCAAATAGAGGTCGCCATCGACCATCGCCGGCGACGCATCGAAGCCGTCGTCCAGCGTGTTCTCCGCGATCACCTCGAACGTCGGCCCGTTCTTCAGCACGACCGTCGTGCCGTCGCGGCCCGGGAATATAGACGCGTCCTGCGGCGCCGGTGGGCGACGCAAACACGTTCGGCGCCTTCGCCAGCCGCTGCACCTGATAGTGCGGCTTGCCCGTGCTCGCGCTCGAACGCGGACAACAGGCCGTTGTTCGTCTTCAGGATGTAGAGCACGCCGTCGTAGAGCAGCGGCGAGGGCACGTAGGGCGTATCGCGGTCGAGCGTCCACACGACGTTGCCGGTGTCCCCGTGATGTCGCCCTTCGCGCCCGCCAGTCGAATCGCCTTGAGGCTGTTGCCGCGGAAGCCGCTCGTCGCGAACACCATGCCGTCGCCGGCGACCGGCGACGGAATCGGGTTCATCGTGAGGCCGGCCGTCTCCCAGACGATCGCGCCGGTCTTCAGGTCGTAGCTGCGCAGCTTGTTCATGCCGGGAACGATGACCTGGGCCGCGGCCGTCGTGCTCGACGATGAGCGGTGTCGCCCAGGTGTCGATCTCGTCGCGCGACACCCGCCACAGCTCGTTGCCGGTGCGCTTGTCGAGCGCGACGATGAACGACGCGCCCGGCACGTAGTGATCCCACACGACGACCAGCGTGTTGCCGTGGAGCGCCGGCGTCGAGCCCTCGCCGAACTCGTTGCGCATCTTCTTGTCGCCGAGATCCTTCTGCCACACCAGCGTGCCGTTCATGTCGTAGCAGTAAAGGCCGCGCGACTCGAACGAGGCGATGACGTGCTGCCCGTCGGTGACGGCGGAGCTCGAGGCCCACGTGCCGTTGTCCTGATGCGACGCCTCGTGCGGCACTTCCTCCTTGGGCGTCCGCTCCCAGGCGATCGTGCCGTCCTTGCGATTGATGGCGAGGAGCTTGTACGCGTGCACGATGCGCGGGGTCATGCCGCCGCGCGGCTGGTGCGCTGTCGGTGGCGGGCACGCCGCTCGGCACCGCGGTCAGCAGAAAGATCCGATCGCCCCACACGACCGGGCGTCGCCGAACCTCGGCCGGGAACTTCGACCTTCCAGCTGATGTTCTTGGTTTCGCTCCACTCGACTGGCGGATTCGCCGACGGCGAGACGCCGGTGGCCTGCGGGCCGCGCCACTGCGGCCAGAACTTATCGCCTGGGCCATCTGCCCTCACCACGGTCAAGGTAGCGAGCAGTAGCGAGGGCGAGCCCAACTGGAAGAGCTGTACGCATGCCCGACACTATAAACACACCTTCGTGTCGGATGGTGACCCTGATCACTGAAGCTCATCCATAACCATGCGACGCTCGACGACCAAGCGCGCGCGATTGGCACAGCTGATGAATCAGACCGGTGGCAGGTGAAGCGTCGTGCCCAGTCCGGTGCCCGAAAGTCCCAATGCGAGCCATGAGCTCTCCGAGCAGGAGAAGCGGCGAAAACGTCGTCAACCTCGTCTTCGGAGGCGATGAGGATCGCTTTCGCACCTTCTGCGAGGTGATCCGCGACGCGATTCCGCTCGGCGTCGGCGCGGTGCTTGCGGGGCAGCGCGGTGACCGGCGTGCGGTGGCGCGACGGCGTGGCGTTCGACGCCGACGGCGCCGGCACGAGCGACCTTGATCTGACGCTGGTCGGCGGCGACGCGCTCGCACTGTTTCGACTGGACGGGTTCTTCGTGCCCGGGCCTGCACTCACGGCCGCTGAGCGATGACGAGGATCCGGCTATCGCGCCGGACCTCGTCTCGCTGCGTCAGAAGTTGATCAACATGGTCGGCCGTCCTGTGAACATCCAGGCCACCGGCGATCTCGTCATGTTCCTCCGCGGCGATCTTCTGGGGCAGCCGTATCTCACGCTTGTCGCGCGCCCGACCGGAGAAGCAGTAGCCGCTCCGCACGCCGCGCATGGTGCTACGCCTTCTGACCTTCAACATCGAGCGCGGCGGCGTCGGCCGCGAGGAGGCGATCGCCGCGGTCATCAGCCGCGAGCATCCGCGATATCGTCGTCCTGCAGGAGGCGTCGCGGCCGGAGGTCGTCGCGCGGCTGGCGCGATGCGGCGGGCATGCCGTACAGCGGCGCGCATCGCGGTCGGTCGCTGGCGTTTCTCAGCCGCGTTCCGCTCGCAAAGCGTCGCGCTGGCTGCGGCCGCGATGGTCGCAGCACGCGTTCCTCGAGTTGACGCTGGCCGATCTCGATTTGCGCGTCATCGGCGTGCACCTGAGCGCGGTGCATGCGGCGTGGACCGAAGCGCGCCGGGTTCGCGAACTGCGCGCCGCTGCTCGCGGCGATCGGCGACGATGTGCCGGAGCGCCACATCGTGGTCGGCGACTTCAACACGCTCGCGCCTGATGAGCGGCTCGACGTCAGCCGGCTGCCGCGCACGTCTGCGTCTGCTGGTGTGGCTGAGCGGCGGGCGCATTCGCTGGCAGACCATCGCGATCATGCTCGGCGCCGGCTATGTCGATGGCTTCCGTCACCTGCAGCCGACGGAACCGGGATTCACGTTTCCGACCTGGGACCCCCACGTGCGGCTCGATTACGCGTTCGTGCCGAAGGCGCTCGCGGCGGCGCTGACTGCCTGCGAGGTGTCATGACGCGTCGTGGATGCCGCAGGCGCGTCGGATCACTTTCCGCTCCGGATCGATCTCAGCCTTACGCCTCCGGCTGAGCCCGCTTCGATCGCCCCTCGATTGAAGGGCAACGATATTGCTATCGCTCTGTTGGATGCCGGCCATGGCTGAGCCGGCCGAAGGAGGATTCGGCGCGGGAGCCGAATGACGACATGGTAGCAACCACAACCGCGAATGCCATTCTCACTGGTCTCGATCCATCGGAATCCGCAATCCTGCTGAGCGCTTCCGAGGAAGTGCCGTTGGAGCGGGGCGGTGTGATTGCCGAAGCCGGCGAAACGCCGCCGTATGTGTATTTCCCTACCGAGGGTGTGCTGTCGCTGGTCGGAGCGACCAACGGTGGCTCGACGGTGGAAGTCGCCGTCGTCGGGCCCGAAGGGGTCGCGAGCATTTCGGCCGTGCTGGGCGAGCAGCGGCTGCCGTTCCGGGTGGTGACGCAGGTCCCCGGGCGCGCCATCCGCGTTTCGACCGACGTGGCCTCTGAACTGATGACCCAGTGCGGCGAGTTCCATCACCGGCTGATGGCCTACACGCACCAGATGATTGCCCAGGTTGCGCAATCGGCGGTGTGTAACCGCTTTCACAATGCCAAGCAGCGGCTTGGCCCGTTGGCTGCTGATGACGGCCGATCGGGCCGACTCCAACGAGCTGCCGCTGACGCATGAGTTCATCTCGTACATGGTCGGCGGACCGCGGAGTGCGGTCACCGAAGCGGCGGCGGAACTGCGCGAGTCGGGCGCGATCGCCTACCGGCGCGGCCTCATCACCATCAGCAGTCCGGAAAAACTGCGCGAGCAGTCGTGCGAGTGCTACGAGTTGCTCGGCGACCCGCGGACGACGCGCGTCGTGCTGGCGAGCCGCGTCGACGCAGCGCGGCCGACGCGGCCGGCGCGGAGGAGGTGTGACGTCAGGAGACAACGCGGCATCGACCCTGCTAACATGAGGTCCATGAACGTCAAGATTGTCGCAGCCCTTATCGTTTCGGTCTGGACCGCCGGCGTCCTTCAGAGCGTTCGTGCTGAACAGGGCGCCGGCAGTTCCACCTGGAGCGGCGTCTATACCGAAGAGCAAGCCAAGGCGGGCGGTGATGTCTACGCCAAGGTCTGCTCCGAATGCCACCTCGAAGATCTCGCCGGTGACGGGTTCGCTCCCGCCCTCAAGGGGCCGGAGTTCATGAACAACTGGAACTCGTTGACCGTTGGCGACCTGTTCGAACGGATTCGCGTCTCCATGCCTCCCAGCAATCCCAGCTCGGTCACCCCGAAGGAAAAGGCCGAGATCATCGCGTTCATCCTGAAGAGCGGCGGCTTCCCGTCGGGGAAGACCGAGCTCGCCAGCACGCCAGACGCCCTCAAGGGCATCAAGTTCGAAGCGACCAAGCCCGGCGCTCGATAACACCCGCGCAATCCGCGACCGCGCCCTCGACGCACGTTCGTCGGGCGATGAGTCGACGCCGCCAGAGTCCTGCCGAGCCGATCGACGAAGGTCTTCGTTGACAATTACGAATCGCTTCGTATAATCGGGAGCATGTCACGGCACCTTCCTCGGCCAACCGACGCCGAGCTCTCGATCCTGCGGGTCCTTTGGGAACGTGGTCCGGCGACCGTTCGTCAGGTACACGAGGCGCTCGCGGACACCCGCGAGACCGGGTACACCACCACCCTCAAGCTGATGCAGATCATGGCCGACAAAGGGCTGGTTTCGCGCGACGAGTCGGCGCGGACGCACGTCTATGTCGCCCGCGGCTCGCAGGAGCAGACGCAGCGGCAACTGGTCAACGACCTTGTCGACCGCGCGTTCGGCGGGTCGGCCGCCGAACTGGTCCTCAGGGCGCTGAGCGATCGGAAGACGTCGGCCGAGGAGCTGCGGGAAATCCGCAAGTTGATTGACGAAGCGAAGGAGGACCGGCGATGAGCGACGCGCTTCGGCTTCTCGACCACCCCTTGTCGAGCGCGCTCGGGTGGACGCTGGTCCACTTCGTCTGGCAGGGCGCGGTGCTCGGGCTCGTGGCGTTCTTCCTGCTTCGCGTGATTCGCCCGGCGCAAGCCTCGACCCGCTACCTGATCGGGGTCGCGACGCTGGTCGCCATGATGATGGCGCCGGTCGTCACCTTCTTCTCCGGCGCGGATTCGCCCACCGGTTCACCGTTCAACCGCGGCACCGTGGCTGGCCTGTCGGATGGCATCGGCCGGACTCGTCACCGGATCGATCTTCACCGAGTCGATGGGCAACCCCGCCGCGGCGCGACAGTTGATGCCGGCCGGCGGCAGGTCGCTCGGCGCCGACGCCGCGGAGATTGCGCCGGTCTGGCTGCCAGTCGTCACCGTTGGCTGGATGCTCGGCGTGCTGGCGCTCTCGCTGCGCCTTCTCGGCGGATGGGTGTTGACCTTGTCGTTGGCGCGGCGCGCCGTGGTCGCGGTGTCGCCGGCGATCGAGGCCGCCGCGGGACAGATCGCCGAGCGGCTCGCGCTGTCGCGCGGCGTCGCGGTTCTCGAATCGGCGGCGGTGACGGTGCCGACGCTGATCGGCTGGGTCCGTCCGGTCGTTCTGCTGCCGGCGTCGGCGCTGTCCGGCCTTACGCCGGATCAGCTCCACGCGATCCTCGCGCACGAGCTCGCGCACGTGCGGCGCCACGACTATCTCGTCAACCTGCTGCAGTCGCTGGTTGAGACGCTGCTGTTCTATCACCCTGCCGTCTGGTGGGTGTCGGCCGATGTCCGCGCCGAGCGCGAGAACTGCTGCGACGATCTCGCGGTCGCGGTGTGCGGCGACCGTCTCGTGTATGTCTCGGCGCTTGCCGAGCTGACGTCGATCGAGCGCCGCGCCTTTGCGCTGGCGGCGACCGACGGCTCGCTGCTCACTCGCGTGCGCCGTATTCTCGGTCGCCCGACGGCGACGCGCCGGGAGCTGCCGCCGACGTGGAGTCTGCTCGTCCTCGCGGCGATCTTCGCCGGCGGCATCGGCACCTACGAGATGCGGACGGTCGCGGCAGGGACGCCGCAGACACCGTTGCCCGCGGCGACCACGGCTCCCGCGCCAGGCGCGCCACCCGAGCTGCCGCCGCCTTCGGTGGAGCAGGTGCAGGCCGAGACGATGGCTCAGTACCTGGCGGAGCAGCGCGCCATCGATCAGGCGATCGCTGAAGTGAATCGGGCGATGCAAGCGGAGGCGCAGCGGACCGCGCAGGCCGAGACGGAGCGAGAGAAAGAGATGCGCTCGAGCGCTCGAGATGCGCGTCCGCGCGCTCGACGCGCAGCGACGGGCACTCGACGAAGCCCGCCGGTCGCAGACCGAGGATCTGCGCGCACTTGCGTGAAGTGCAGCGGGCGGAGATCACGCGACTCGCGGCAGAGCTCGATCGTGCCCGCGCCCAGTTCGAGCCCGTCATCGCCGGAGCGTTCGACTTCGAGCCCCCGCCGCTGCCGCCGGTGCCGCCGGTGCCGCCCGTGCCACCGGTTTCGCCGGTGCCGCCCGCGCCACCCGTCCGCACCTGCGCCTTCGGTCCTCGGGGTCCCGCAGGCGCCACCCGCGCCACCAACCCCTCCGGCACCTCCCGCGCCGCTCCGGCGCCGCCCGCTCCACCTGCACCGCCGGCACCGCCGCCCGCACCGTCCACCCGCGGCGAGGGCAATTTCTCCTGGAGCAACAACGGCGAACGGCTTGCGGTGAAGTGGACCGGGCCGTTCCGGTTGTCAGACGACGAGCGCGACATCGCGTGGGTGGAAGAGGGCGCGCGCGTCACGATCAGCGACGGCTGGATCTTCACCGATCGCATCGAGCTGCGTGGGCTCGCCGGCGGTCAGGTCGAGCGCAACTTCTATCGCAGCGGCTTCAGGAAGGACTACGACGCAGGAAGGGCGTCCCTTCCTGGTCAACGCGATCGCGCGAATGATTCGGAGCGGGATGTTCGCGAGCGATCGCGTCGCCCGGTTCCTCAAACAGGGCGGTCCCGACGCGGTGCTCGCCGAGATCGACCGCCTTCAGTCGGATTCGAGCCATCTGAAGCGCGTCTACTACTCCGCGCTGCTCAAACAGGCGGACCTGACGCCCGCACAGCTCGCGCGCGTCCTCGAGCAGGTCGCCAGGACGGTCACGTCCGACTACGACAAGTCGGTCCTCCTCACGCAGGTCCTCCAGGAAGGTCCGCTGAGCGACGACCAGCGCGTCCTGGTGGCGCGGGCCGCCAAGGGCATCAGCAGCGGCTACGACCAGCGCCGGGTGCTGACCGCGCTGCTGGCGGCTCCGCCGTTGACGCCAGCCGTGGCCGCGGCCGTGATCGAGGGCGCCGAGTCGATCAGCCAGTCGTACGATCGCTCAATCGTCCTGACCGAACTCGCGCGCAAGGGCGGCGTGACCGCGCAGACGAGCGCGCGGTTCATGGCCGCGGTGAGCTCGATGTCGTCGGCCTACGAGCAGCGTCGGGTCCTCGCCGCCCTCGCGGAGAGCTCGGCGCTGCCCGAGCAGGTCGCGCTCGACGGCGTGAAGGCGGCGGCGGCAATCAGCAGCGCGCACGACAAGCGGCAGGTGCTGTCGGCGTATCTCGCGCGCAAGGACAGCTCGCCGAAGGTCGCCTCGGCGACGCTGGCGTCGGCGGCGACGATCTGCTCGCCACACGACAAGGCGCAGGTCCTTCTGGAGGTCATCGAGGCCAACGGCGTGACCGACGAGATCGGCGGCGGCGTTCTTTGCCGCGGCCACGTCGATCATCGTCGTCGCACGATCTCTCGCGCGTGCTGCGCGCGCTTGCGGCGAAGCCGCGTCTGTCCGACGCGGTGCTGACCGCCCTCGTTCGGGCGGCGTCATCGGTTTCGAGCGGCTACGAGCGCGCTGGCGTTCTGCTCGAGATCCTGAAGAGCGCAGACGCTGACGCCGGCCCTGCGGCCGCTGTTCCTCCAGGCCGCCGAGGGCATCTCGTCGTCGCACGACCAGAACCGCGTGCTGGCCGAACTCGTGCGCGCCGAGCGGCGCTGAGCGGCTCGGACGCCGAAGCGACGCTGCCGGGCCCGGATGTATAATGTCCGGGCTTGAAACCGCTCGTCGTTTCGTTCCTGGTGGCGTGCGCGCTCGGGTGCGCGCCGCGCCAGGCACCCTCCGCTCTCGACCGTCTCCATCCCTGCAAAGGCGATGAAGGCCCGACCGACGCCTACTGCGGCACGCTGAAGGTCTTCGAGAACCGCGAGACCCGTCAGGGCCGCACGATCGACCTCCGAATCGTCGTCCTGCCTGCGCTTGGCAACGACGCGCAAGCCCGATCCGCTGTTCTTCCTCGCCGGTGGACCCGGTCAGGGCGCGGCGCAGATGGCCCGCGGCATTCGCGAGCTCTTCGGCCGCGTTCAGACCAACCGCGACATCGTCCTCGTCGACCAACGCGGCACCGGCAAGTCGCATCCGCTCGAGTGCAAGTCGAACACCGATTCGCTCCGGGAGTTCAACGAGTCCGACGAGCGCGGGCTCGAGCGGCTGCGAGTCGTGCCTGAACGGGCTACGACGCCGACCTGCGCCTCTATACGACCCCGATCGCGATGGACGATCTCGACGAGGTCCGGGCCCATCTCGGCTACGACAAGATCAATCTCTACGGCGGATCGTACGGGACCCGGGCGGCGCTCGTCTACCTACGGCAGCACGAGCCGCACGTCCGGGCGGTCATTCTCGACGGCGTCGCGCCGACCGACATGCGACTGCCGCTCTTCTTCGCGCGCGACGCGCAGCGCGCGCTCGACAAGCTCCTGGCCGACTGCGCGGCCGACGCCGACTGCAACGCGCAGTATCCGGACCTGGCCGCTCGGACGCGCGCGCTTGCTGCAGCGGCTCGAGAGCGCGCCGGTGTCGACGCGACTGACGCACCCGCGCACCGGCGTGACCGACGACGTGACGCGTCAACGCGGCCTTCGTCAGCAATATCGTCTTCGGCGCGCTCTACTCGCCGATGACCTCGTCGCTCGTGCCCGAGCTGCTCAAGCGCGCCGAGGCCAACGACTTCCAGGGCTTGCTGGCGCTGGCGATGGTCAACGAAGGCGCCGGCGAGAACATGAGCGTCGGGATGCAGTTGTCGGTGCTGTGTGCCGAGGACTATCCCGCGCATCACGCCCGAGGACATGGCGCGCGAAACGGCGAGCCACGTGTTCGCGTCGCACCTGCTGTCCGCGCGGATGAAGGCCTGCGAGTTCTGGCCGAAGGGGACCGTGCCGGCGTCGTACTACGAGCCGGTGACGCTCGGCGGTGCCCGGTGCTGCTGATGTCCGGCGATCTCGATCCGGTGACGCCGCCGACGTGGGCCGAGCAGGTCAAAGCCTCGCTGACCAACTCGCGGCACGTCGTCGTGCCGGGGACCGGGCACGGCACGATTACCACCGGCTGCGGCATGCGGATCGCGCGCGAGTTCATCGAGCAGGGGCGGCGTCGACGCGCTCGACACGAGCTGCGTCGACGTCGCTCAAGCGGCCGCCGTTCTTCCTCACGCCGGCGGGACCCGATCCTGGCGGCGCCAAGAGCCCCAGCCAATGATCCGCGTCGAGAATCTCCGCAAGCAGTTCGGCCCGGTCGTGGCCGTCGACGGCGTGAGCTTCACCGCCGCGGACGGAGCGGTGACCGGGCTGCTCGGTCCGAACGGCGCCGGCAAGACGACGACGTTGCGCATGCTGTATGCGTTGATGCGGCCCGATGCCGGGCACGATTTCCGTCGACGGCGTCGACGCGGTGCAAGGCGCCGCAGGAGGCGCAAGCGCGGCTGGGCGTCCTGCCCGACGTCTCCGGGCTGTATCCGCGGCTGACGCCGCGCGAGCACCTCGAATACTACGGACAGCTGCAGGGGCTCGCCGGCAAGGCGCTGAACGAGCGCATCGCGGCAGCTGTTCCAGACGCTCGACATGAACAAGATTGCCGATCGCCGCACGCAGGGCTTTTCGCACGGCGAGCGGACGAAGGTGGCCCTGGCGCGGGCGCTGGTCCACGACCCGCGCAATGTGCTGCTCGACGAGCCGACCAACGGTCTCGACGTGATGAGCACGCGCGCCGTCCGCGACATCATCCGCCGGCTCCGCGCCGATGGCCGCTGCGTCGTGTTCTCGAGCCACGTGATGCAGGAAGTGTCGGCGCTGTGCGACGCGATCATCGTGATCGCGCGCGGCCGCATCGTCGCCTCGGGCTACGCCGGACGAACTGCGGGAGCAGACCGGACACAAGAGCCTCGAGGATGCGTTCGTCGCGCTGGCCGGCCTCGAGCACGGAGAAGAGGAATGACGCCGCTCGCGCAGATCGCGGTCGTGTTCCGCAAGGAAGTGAAGGACGCCTTCCGCGATCGGCGGTCGCTCTACTCGATTCTGGCCGGCGCGATCTTCGGTCCGCTGATCACCGGCTTCATGCTGAACAGCATCGCCGATCGGCAGCGGAAGGTCGAAGAAGTGCGCATCCCGGTCGTCGGCATGGAGCACGCGCCGGCGCTCATGGACTGGCTGCGCCAGCAGGCCGGCGTCGAGATCGTCGCCGGGCCGGCGGATCCGGAAGCCGCGGTCCGCGACCGCGACGAGGACGTCGTCGTGGTCGTCACCGAGCGAGTTCGGCAAGAAATTCCGGTCGTCGTCGCCGGCGCGGGTCAAGCTCGTCGCCGATGGCTCGCGGAACGCGGCGCGCCCGAAGGTGCAGCGGGTTCGCTCGTTGTTGCAGCGCTACAGCACCGAGATCGGCATGATGCGGCTCGTCGGCCGCGGCGTCAGCCCGGCGATCGCGTCGGCGATCCAGCTCGAAGACGTCGAGGTCTCGAGCGCGCAGCAGCGCGCCGCCACGATCCTCTCGTTCATCCCGCTGTTCATCGTCATCGCCGCCTTCACCGGCGGGATGCAGATCGCGACCGATTCGACGGCGGGCGAACGCGAGCGCGGATCGCTCGAACCGCTGCTCGTGAACCCGGCGCCGCGCCGGTCGTTTGCGGTGGGGAAGTGGCTGGCCGCGAGCTTCGCCGCCGATGCTCAGCGTCCTGCATCACGACGGCGCTCGTCCTGCTGATGCTGCGGTACGATCCCGCTGCAGGAGCTGGGCATCCGGTTCCGGATCGGGCCGCTGCCAGATCGGCGGCCTGCTCGCGGCGCTTCTGCCGATGTGCCTGATGTCGACCGGGCTGCAGACCTACCTCGCGACCTTCGCGCGGTCCTTCAAGGAAGCCCAGAGCTACATGGGCATCCTGATCATGCTGCCGATGATCCCCGGCATGCTGACGACCGTGTATCCGATCACCAGCCAGCCGTGGATGTATCCGATCCCGCTGCTCGGTCAGCACGTGCTGGCCACCGACGTGCTGGGCGGCAAGCCGACGCCGTTCTGGGCGTTTCTCTCGCCGGCGGCGCCGCCGTGCTCGTCGCCGATCGCCCTGGTGCACCTGACGACGCTGCTGCTGCAGCGCGAGAAGATCATCTTCAGCCGCTGAACGGTCGCCGGCTTGCGCCGCGGTGTCTACCGACGAGTGCACCAAAAGTTCGGTGCAATCCGCGTCATCTGTGGATACCATCGCGCGCGTGCGA
This sequence comes from uncultured Acidobacteriota bacterium, assembly GCA_963841895.1. Classification (GTDB taxonomy): domain Bacteria; phylum Acidobacteriota; class Vicinamibacteria; order Vicinamibacterales; family UBA2999; genus JACCSI01. The sequence continues at coordinate 254,216 of CAWJEO010000029.1, read as the reverse complement.
CAGGGATTCCAGTCGATCGCTGACCGTGCGGCGAGCGCCAGCATCGGCGCGGTCTGCGCTCGTGGCCTGTGTCTGTGCGGTGGCCGTCGTCGCACTCGGCGCGCAGGAGCGCCCGCGCCCGTCCACCGCGCGCGGCGAGTGGCCCACCTACGGCGGCGATCTCGCCGGAACGAAATACTCGCCGCTCGACCAGATCAATGGCGATAACTTCGCGCGGCTGACGGTCGCGTGGCGGGCGAAATCGCCCGACGCGTTTCTCAGCATGACCACGCCCGGCGGTGGCGAGTGGTATGCCGACTCGCGCGTCGATCTTCGACGCCCTCAACCGCGACGACCCGCAGCGGTGGCGCGATCAGCAACCGCCGGCGGTCGGCAACTTCAAGGCCACGCCGCTGATGGTGGGCGGCGTGCTCTATCTCAATTCACCGGCGTCGGTGGGCGCCGCGTTCGACGCGAAGACCGGCGCCGTCCGCTGGATCTACAATCCCGAAGAGCTATGAAGCCGGGACCACGGCGATGTCGCTGCGGTGGAATCAGCGCGGCGTTGCCTACTGGACCGACGGCAACGACGAGCGCATCTTCTGGGGCACTGGCGACGGCTATCTGATTGCCGTCGATGCGAAGACGGGCCGGCCGGTCGCGTCGCTTTGGCGTCAACGGCCGCGTCGATCTGATGGAGGGACTGCCGCGGGCCAGGCGCGGCGAACGCGATTATCTCAACGCGCTGACCTACTCGGTGCAGTCGCCGCCGATCGTCGTCGGCGACCTGGTCATCACGCCGGCGTCGATCTCGTCGCTGGTCAATCGCAAGGAACAGATTCCGGGTTGGATTCGCGCGTTCGACGCGCGGACCGGGCGCGTGCGCTGGACGTTCCACACCATCCCGCGGCGCGGCGAGCCTGGCTACGACACCTGGACGGACGGATCGGCGGAAGAGGCCGGCAAGGTGACCGTGTGGACGTTGATGAGCGCCGACGAGACGCTCGGCCACGTGTATCTGCCGACCAACACCGTCGCGCCCGACTTCTACGGCGGTCATCGTCCCGGCGACAACCTGTTTGCCGAGAGTCTGATTGCCGTCGATCTCGCGAGTGGGCGCCGGGTCTGGCATTTCCAGACCGTGCACCACGGGCTGTGGGACTACGACAATCCGGCGGCGCCGAACCTGATCGATCTCACCATCGACGGCCGCCAGATCAAGGCGGTGGCGCAGATCAGCAAGCAGGGGTTCGTCTACACGTTCGACCGTACCAGCGGCCACCCGATCTGGCCGATTGTCGAACGGCCGGTGCCGGCATCGGATGTCCCGGGCGAGCGGGCGTCGCCGACGCAGCCGATCCCAACGCGGCCGCCGCCGTTCGAGCAGCAGGGTGTGACCGTCGACGACCTCGCCGACTTCACGCCGGAGATCAAGGAGATGGCGCTTGCCGCGGTCAAGCCCTTCCGGCTCGGTCCGTTGTACACCCCGCCGTCGCTCGAGGGCACCCTCGTTCGTCCCTCGACGGTCGGCGGCGGCAACTGGTCCGGCGCCGCGGTCGACCCTGAGACGGGGCTGATGTACGTGCCGTCACGAAACGGCTTTGGCGTTTCGCGTCTTGCGCGTCCGGAACCCGCCGTGAACAGCAACCTGCTCTACATGCAGGCGCCGGCGCGATCGCCGCAGATGCCGCAGGGACTGCCGCTGCTCAAGCCGCCGTACTCGCGCCTCACCGCCATCGACATGAATCGCGGCGAGCACGTGTGGATGACGCCGGCCGGGCGCGGCGATCGGATTCGCCTCCATCCGCTGCTGAAGGACTCTGAACCTGCCGCCGCTCGGCGGCGACAGCACGTTCAGCGGCCCGCTGCTGACGAAGACGCTGCTGATTTACGCGCTCACCGCCGGCGGGACCAACGATGGTCCGCGGCTGGTGGCCTACGACAAGGCGTCGGGCAGGGAACTGGCGTCGGTCGATCTTCCCGGGCCCGCGATCGGGACGCCGATGACGTATGCTGTCGGCGGTCAGCAGTTCATCGCGCTGACCGTGCAGGGCCCCACCCCGCGCGACATCCCAGAGCTCGTCGCGCTGACGCTGCGGTAAAAAAGGGGTCGGGTCGGATTTCATATTTCTGCCACCCTGCAGGACCGCGGTGGCAGATTCTGCCAGCCGGGCGATCGGAAACTGCCGCGCTACAGCCGGCTGCAGGCCTGCCGGGCGAGGGCCAGCACCCGATCGCCGAACGTGCGAAGCGCGGATCGTCGGTCTGACCGATGGCGAAACGGTAGTAGATCTGCTGAATCACGACCGCGATCTTGAAGAGCGCGAACACTTCGAAGTACCGCAGCGTCGAGAGGTCGCGTCCGCTCCGCGCCTGATAGCGCTCGATCGATTTCGTCGCGGCGTGAACCAGCCAGGCTGGCTCGTCACCGTCGTCAGCGCGTCGGCTCCAGCCGGCGCGATCGAGACCCAGTAGGCAAGCAGAATCCCCAGGTCGACGAGCGGATCGCCGAGCGCGCTCATCTCCCAGTCGAAGACGCCGACCAGTCGCGCCGGGCCGTTCGGCGTCGAGCATCAGGTTGTCGAGCTTGAAGTCGCCGTGGACGACGGCGGGCCGCGCGGGATTCGGCGGCAGCTGCGCGATCAGCCACTGCGAGAGCCGCTCCATCTCGGCGAGCTCGCTCGTCTTCGAACGCTGCCAGCGCTCGGTCCAGCCGCGCACCTGACGCTCGACGAAGCCGGCCGGCTTGCCGAGGTGCAGCAGTCCCGCCGATTCGAGATCGATGGCGTGCAGATCCGCGAGCGCATCGACCAGCGACGCCGCTGACGGCGTGTCGCACGCTCGGGCCGGTCCTTGATCTGCGGCGGCTCTTCGTGGCGCACGACGATTCCGCTGCCGCCGCTCCATCACGTAGAAGATCGACCCGACGACCGACGCGTCGTCGCAGAGGGCATACGACGCGCGGCGCGAGCGGATACACCGGGTGGACCGCGGTCAGCCACCGGAACTCGCGCGCCATGTCGTGGGCGGTCGGCGCCACCGGACCGAGCGGCGGTCGCCGCAGCACCATCTCGGTCGCGCCGAACCGCACGAGATAGGTCAGGTTCGAGTGGCCGCCGGGAAACTGCTCGACGGCAAATGGCTCGGCGAGGTCGAGCCCGGGCACGTCGGCATCGGGTAGCCGCTCGCGCAGCCACTGCTCGATACGCGGCCAGTCGAGCTGCTCGGACTCACGAACGGCGCGGGTATCGGACGACATGGTGATCTGAGCGTCAGTTTCAGTTTCAGTGCCAGTTCAAAGGGCATCGGCAGTTCGACTGCCGATGCCCTTTGAACTGCAGCTGGCAACTGGCAACTGACAGCTTTACGCGTAGTACCGAACCAGCCATTCGGCGACGAGGCACGGCTTGTCGCCGTGCTCGCGCTCGACGGTGATGGCCCACGTCGCCTGCACGCCGCCCTCGACGGCGATCACGTTGGCCAGCGTGACGCGGGCACGGACCGCGCGATCCGGCCGGCACCGGCGACACGAAGCGCACGCGGTTGAGGCCGTAGTTGATCGCCATGCGCAGTCCGTCGACGGTGACCGTGCTGCGCAGCAAGCGTGCTCAACAGCGACAGCGTGAGGAAGCCGTGGGCGATCGTCGACTTGAACGGCGTCTCGGCGGTCGCGCGCGCGACGTCGACGTGAATCCACTGGTGGTCGCCGGTCGCGTCGGCAAACGTGTCGATCTGCTCCTGCGACACCACCAGCCAGTCGCTGGCTGCCGATCTCCTGGCCGGCGTGGTCGGCCAGCTCGCGACAACGCGATGCGTGGTCATGCCGCTGTCGTGGAAGCCGCGCCCTTCGGCCACCAGGCGCTCGAGAAGCGGGGCCGGCTTCCAGTAGTCGCCCATCTGCTCGCGATACTGCTTGACCCGCGCGAGCACCGTCGGCAGGCCAACGGTGTCGGCGTAGAACATCGGTCCGCCGCGATGCCGCGGGAAGCCGTAGCCGTGGCAGTAGACAACGTCGATGTCGCTGGCCCGGGTCGCGTAGCCTCTCGTCGAGCACCTGCGCGCCCTCGTTGGCGAGTGCCGTCGTGATGCGCGCGATGATCTCCTCGTCGGTGATCGCGCGCCGCGTGATGCCGCGCTTCGCTGCCGCCTCGGCCGCGATCTCCTCGACGATCGGATCGGGGATGCGGTTGCGGCTGCCCGGTTCGTATTTGTACCAGCCGGCCTGCGTCTTCTGGCCGTAGCGGCCCATCTCGAACAGCCGATCCGGCACCTCGGACTGCGGCCCTTCCGCGCGGGTCTTGCCCTGCGACTTCAGGTACTGCCGGATGCGCGCGCCGACGTCGATGCCGGCGATGTCCTGCATGCCGAACGGCCCGACCGGCAACCCGAAATCGGTCAGCGCCTTGTCGATCTGCGGCACGCTGGCGCCTTCCTCGAGCAGCAGATAGGCCTCGCGCATGTAGTAGGCGAGCATGCGGTTGCCGACGAACCCGAAGCAGTTGCCGACGACGACGCCGACCTTGTTGAGCTTGCGCCCGAGCTTCAGCGAGGTCGCGATCACTTCCTTGCTCGTCTCGCGGCCGCGCACGATCTCGAGCAGCTTCATGACGTTCGCGGGGCTGAAGAAGTGGTGCCCGATCACCTGCGCCGGCCGGCCGCTCGACTGCGCGAACTCGTCGATGTCGAGCGTCGACGTGTTCGACGCCAGCACCGCGTCGGGCCGCGTGACGCTCGCGAGTTCGGCGAACGTCGTCTTCTTCAGGTCCATGTTCTCGAACACCGCCTCGACGACGATGTCGACCTTGTCGAAGCCGTCGTAGGTCGTCGTCGGCGTGATGAGGCTCAGCGTTCTGGCCATCGCCTCCGGCGTCATCTTGCCCTTCGAGACCGTGGACTCGTAGTTCTTGCGGATCGTGGCCATGCCGCGATCGACGGCCGCCTGATCGACGTCCTTGAGGATGACGGGAATGCCGGCGTTGGCGTACGCCATCGCGATGCCGCCGCCCATGGTGCCGGCGCCGATGACCGCGGCGCGGGTGATGTCCCGGGCCGGCGTGTCCTTCGGGACGTCGGGAATCTTGGCGACCTCGCGCTCGGCGAAGAAGAGATGCCGCAGCGCGCGCGATTCGGTCGGAGAGCACGCAGTCGGCGAAGAGCTCGCGCTCGCGCTGTCGATCCGGCCTCGAAGTCCATGCGTGATCGCCGCTTCGATGCGCGTCGACGGCGGCGAACGGCGCCCGTGCGCCGCGTGCGGTCTTGGCCAGCGCCGCGCGCGTCGCCTGGCAGGCGGCGACGCCGGCGTCGCGGTCGGCAATCTTGTCTGTCAGGTCGCGCACGCGTCGCGGGGCGCCGCCCGACGCGCGCGATCGTCGCGGCGATACGCGATCGCGCCTTGCAGCAGGTCGCCGTCGACGACGAGATCGACGATCCCCTCGGCCAGCGCGCGTGCCGCGGAGAGCGGCTTGCCGTCGGTGCACATCTCGAGCGCGAGCCGCGGCGCCGCACAGCCGCGGCAGCCGCTGCGTGCCGCCGGCGCCGGGAATGATGCCGAGCAGCACTTCCGGCTGGCCGACCTTGGCGCTCGGCACCGCGACGCGGTAGTGGCAGGCCATCGCGAACTCGAGACCGCCGCCGAGCGCGTGGCCGTGAATGGCCGCGACCAGCGGCTTGGGCGAATCCTCGAGCGCCATCAGGCGCGCGTGCACGGCTTCCGACCGCTCGATCGACTGCTCGCGTGTCTTGCAGCTGCTTGAAGACGTTGATGTCGGCGCCGGCGATGAAGGTGGTGCCCGCGCCGATCAGGACGATGGCGTCGGCGCCGGGGTCGCCGATGGCGCGCGCGACGGCGCCGCTGATGCCTTCCGGAACACCGGGGCTCGAGCGCGTTGACGGGCGGGTTATCAATGGTGACGACGGCGACGCGATCGACGATGTGATAGCGAACCAGCTCGGACATAGGCCGCTAACCTCGCAATTCACGTGGCATGCGATGCACGCGGACAAAGCCTATGGAAACGATCGCAAGCAGCGTTCGACTGATGCAATGCCCACCTGCAGTGAGCCGCAGGTACAGTATCATGCGCCTCGTGGACTTCCAGTTCCCTCCCAAGGTGCAGCAATTGCAGGCGCGCTTGCGCGCAGTTCATGGACGCGCACATCTATCCCAACGAGGCGCGCTTCAAGGCGGAAATCGCCGACGGCGATCGCTGGCAGCCGACCACGATCGTCGAGACGCTGAAGGAGCAGGCGCGCGCCGACGGCCTGTGGAACCTGTTCCTGCCGGAGAGCGAGTACGGCGCCGGCCTGAACAACCGCGAATACGCGCCGCTCTGCGAGATCATGGGGCGCTCGCCGGGCTTCGCGCCGGAAGTGTTCAACTGCTCGGCGCCCGACACCGGCAACATGGAAGTGCTGGTGCGCTACGGCACGCCGGACCAGAAGCGGCAGTGGCTCGAGCCGCTGCTCGCCGGCAAGATCCGCTCGTGCTTCGCGATGACCGAGCCCGACGTCGCCTCGTCCGACGCCACCAACATCCGCTCCAGCATCCGCCGCGACGGCGACGAGTACGTCATCAACGGCCGCAAGTGGTGGATCTCGGGGGCCGGCGATCCGCGCTGCCGCATCGCCATCTTCATGGGCCGCAGCAACCCCGACGCGCCGAAGCATCAGCAGCAGTCGATGATCCTGGTGCCGATGGATACGCCGGGCGTCCGCATCAAGCGCATGCTGCCGGTGTTCGGCTTCGACGACGCGCCGCACGGGCACGCCGAGATCGTCTTCGAGAACGTGCGCGTGCCGGCCGAGAACATGCTGCTCGGCGAAGGCCGCGGCTTCGAGATCGCGCAGGGCCGCCTCGGTCCGGGCCGCATCCATCACTGCATGCGCTCGATCGGCGTCGCCGAGCGCGCGCTCGAAGCGATGTGCGCGCGGGTGAAGAGCCGCGTCGCGTTCGGCCGCACGCTGGCCGAGCAGGGCACGATCCGCGCCGACATCGCCGAGTCGCGCCTCGAGATCGATCAGGCGCGCCTGCTGACGCTGCGCGCCGCGTACCTGATGGACACGGTCGGGCAACAAGGCCGCGCGATCCGAGATCGCGCAGATCAAAGTGGTCGCGCCGCGGATGCTGCTGCGCGTGCTCGATCGCGCCATCCAGGCGCACGGCGCCGCCGGCGTGTGCAGACGACTTCCCGCTCGCCGCAGGCCTGGGCCCACGCGCCGCACGCTCCGCCTCGCCGACGGTCCCGATGAAGTCCACCTGGAGGCGATTGCGAAGATCGAGCTGCAGAAAAGCTGCCAGCCAGGATCGAAGCGTCGACCAGAAGAGTCACGAACCGGACTGTGACGTCAATGAACCGCAGCCGCTCGGTTCGTGGCGCATCGCTAGCGCTAGCGGCTTGGCCTCTGCCTTCAATTCATCGCGCAGCACGCGGTAGAGGATCTTTCCCACCGCGCTCTGCGGCAGGCTCTCGCGCAGTTCGATCTCCACCGGCACCTTGTAGGCCGCCAGGTTCGCCTTGCAGTGCGCGCGCAGGTCCTCGATCGTCACCTCGGCGCTGCGCGGGACGACGCAGGCTTTGACGACCTCGCCGTGGTACGCGTCGGGGATGCCGATGACCGCGGCCATGCGCACGCCCTCGTGCGTGTAGAGCACGCCTTCGACCTCCGACGGATACACGTTGTAGCCGTCCACGATGATCATGTCCTTCTTGCGCTGGACGATCGCGTGAAGCCGTCCGCGTCCATCGTCGCGATGTCGCCGGTGTAGAACCAGATGCGGCCGGTCGTCGTCGCGGCGCAGGACGCTGCGCCGACTCCGTCGGGCTTGTTCCAGTAGCCCTTCATCACCTGCGGCCCGCAGATGCACAGCTCGCCGGCCTCGCCGAGCGGCATCTCGCGGGTGCCGGTCTCGATGTCGACGATCTTCATGTCGGTGTCGGGATACGGCGAGGCCGATCGTGCCGGGCTTCCGGCGCGCGAGATGCGGCGTCGAGTGCGTGACCGGCGACGTCTCGGACAGCCCGTAGCCTTCGTTGAGCGTCCGGCCGATGCGGCGCTCGAACTCTTCGATCACCTCGAGCGGACACGGCGCGCCGCCGCTGTTGAACGTGCGGCACTGGTCGAGATCGAACTCCTTGACCTTCGGATGGGCGAGCAGCGACACGAAGATCGTCGGCACCGCGGGAAAGAACGTCGGCCGGAAGTCGCGGAGCGCGGCCAGCACCATCTCGACGTCGTACTTCGGCAGGATCATCTGCAGCGCCCCGATCCAGATGCCGCCCATCATGCCGACGGTGAACGCATAGATGTGGAAGTAGGGAATGACGAGCACGTAGCGGTCGCTGCCCCGCGGCGGATGCGCCGTGCCGCCAGTTCTCCGACTGGACGACGTTCGCGAAGATGTTGCCGTGCGTGAGCATCGCGCCCTTCGGGCGTGCCCGTCGTCCCGCCGGTGTACTGCAGCACGGCGAGATCCTCGGGCGCGATGGTCACGCGCGGCAGATCTGCCGGGCCGTCTTCGTCGCGATCAGATCGGCGAGCGCCAGCGTCTCGTCGACGCGCGGCGGCGCCGCGGCCTCGGCGGAGTACTCGGCGAGCGAGGTGACGATGACCGTGCTCGATCGCGGTGTGGCGCGCGGGCGTCGAGCGCCAGCGGCGCCAGCCGTATCGAGCGTCAGGATCACCTTGAAGCCGGCATCGTTGGCGACCGTCAGCACTTCACGCGCGGTGTAGATCGGGTTGATGTTGACGACGATCGCGCCGAGGCGCAGCGTCGCGAACGCCGCGATGATGTACTGCGGGCAGTTCGGCAGCATGATGCCGACGCGGTCGCCCTTGACCACGCCGAGCCGCACCAGGCCTTGGCGCAAGCCGATCGACCCGCCGCTTGATCTCGCCGAACGTGAGGGTGGCGCCGAGAAACGCGGTCGCCTGCCCGTCAGGAATCTCCACGGCGGTCGTCGCCAGGATCTCGTACAGCGGCCGCCCCGGGTAGGTCATGTGGGGCCGAACCCAGTAGTCGTAGTGGTTGAGCCACGGCCGCGCCGCGTACGGCGACGTTGCGTCCCGGCGTCATCGCAGTCTTCGCGTGTCGCGTCACGCGATCGTCCGGCCGCCATCGACGACGATGACCTGGCCGGTGATGTAGTTCGACGCATCGGCGGCGAGAAAGACGGCGACGCCCTTCAGTTCGCCCGCGGCGCCGACGCGTGGAATCGGGACAGGAGGCCTTGATCGACGGCTCGGCGAGCGGAATCGCCGGGTCGGCGAGCCGCGAGTGAAAGAAGCCGGGCGCGATGGCGTTGACGCGAATGCCGTTGCGGCCCCACGACGCGGCGAGTTCGCGCGTCAGCCCCATCAGTCCGGCCTTGGTCGCGGCGTAGCCGGCGTAGTGCGGCCCGCGCACCGACGCGTGCAGCCCGGCGATCGACGCGACGTTGATGATGCGGCCGTACTGCCGCTTCAGCATCTCGCGCCCGGCGGCCTGCGAGAACAGAAATGCGCCGGTGAGGTTGACGTCGAGGACCTTCTGCCACTTGTCGAGCGGCATCTCCTCCGGTCGGCGCGCCCCAGCGTGATGCCGGCGTTGTTGACGAGGATGTCGACCTGGCCGAAGGCCTGCATTGCCGTGTCGACGACGGCCTGGACGTCCTGCGGCTTGGCCACGTCGGCCACCATGCCTTCGACGCGGACGCCCAGCGATCGGAAGCGCTCGACGGTCGGCGTCAGCCACTCCTCGCGGCGGGCGCAGAGCACCAGCGCGGCGCCGGCTTCGGCAAACCCCTCGGCCATTTCCTCGCCGAGACCGCGCGATCCGCCGGTCACAATCGCGACCCGACCCGTCAAGGTCGAACAAATCCTGGATGGAAGGCATGTGCGCTCGCTTTTACCCCACGGTCACTGAGTGGATTCCATCTGCCGGTGATCTCAGGAACGGGCGTAAACGGGCGGATCCGAGCGGACGGATCGTCAACACAAGTGAATCGAGGGGTTATACTGGCCGCCCATCGGGTGTGTCAACGGGCAGGCGCCGCGCGAGCCGCGCGGCGCATCGTCAACGTCAGGTCAACACGCCGGGAGGCGGTTGTGACGCAGGTTCACGAGGTACTGGGCGGCGGGACGTTCCTTCTACGCGCGCTCGATCCCAACGACTTGTTCACGCGCGAGGATCTGACCGACGAGCAGCGGCTGTTCGGCCAGACCGCGGCCGAGTTCATGCGCAACGAGGTGCTGCCCAACGAGTCGCGGCTCTACGCGCACGACTGGCCGCTCACGCGGGCGCTGCTGAAGAAGGCCGGCGACCTCGATCTGCTGCGGCTCGAGATTCCCGCGGCCTACGGCGGGCTCGGCCTCGACAAGATCAGCGCCGCGTACGTCGGCGAGCAGATCGCCATCAATCCGTCGTTCGGCGGATCGCTGGGCGCCCACACCTCCATCGGCACCTTGCCGATCGTCTACTTCGGGACCGACGAGCAGAAGGCGCGGTACCTGCCGCGGCTGGCGAGCGGCGAGCTGATCGGCGCCTACGCGTTGACCGAGCCGCACTCCGGCTCCGATGCGCTGTCGGCGAAGACCACGGCGCGGCTGAGCCCGGACGCGCGGCACTACGTGCTCAACGGGCAGAAGGCGTGGATCACCAACGGCGGCTTCGCCGACGTGTTCACGATCTTCGCCAAGATCGACGGCGAGCAGTTCACCGCGTTCATCGTCGAGCGCGGCATGGGCGTGGTGAGCGGCGCGGACGAAAAGAAGCTCGGCCTCGACGGCTCGTCGACGACGGTGCTGATGCTCGACAACGTGGCACGTGCCGGTCGAGCAACGTGCTCGGCAAGATCGGCGAAGGCCACAAGGTCGCGTTCAACATCCTCAACCTCGGACGCGTCAAGCTCGGCACGCGCAACATCTCCGGCGCGAAGCAGGCGCTCAATCAGTCGATCGCGTATGCCGAAGGAACGCCGCCAGTTCGGCAAGCCCGATCTGCGAGTTCGGACTGGTCAAGCAGAAGCTGGCCGAGATGGCCGGCGCGCTGCTTCGTCGGCGAGGCGATGGTCTACCGCGCGCTCGGCGACGTCGATCGCGCCCTCGAGGGCATCGATCCAGGCCGACGGCGCCCGCGTGCTCAAGACCATCGAGACCTTTGCCGTCGAATGCTCGATCAACAAGGTGTGGACGAGCGAGGCGCTCGCCTACGTCGTCGACGAAGCGGTGCAGGTCTTCGGCGGCAACGGCTACTCGCGCGAGTTCCCGGTCGAGCGCGCCTACCGCGATGCCCGCATCACCCGCATCTACGAGGGCACGAACGAGATCAACCGCCTGATCATCCCGACGCGGCTGTTCAAGTCGGGCGCGCTCTTCGGCACGACGGTCGAAGCCGCGGCGACGGCGCGGCACGTTCGCCGCCGAACACGAGCTGCTCGGCGCACGCCAAGCGGCTGGGCATTGCCGCGCTCGCCGCGGCCGCCGACGCCTACGGCGACTCCGTGCGCGAGGAGCAGGAAGTGCTCGCGCACACCGCCAACATCATCATCGAGTGCTACGCGATCGAGAGCGCGCTGGCGCGGGCAGAGAAGCTGGCCGCCGCGCGAAGCGAGCGCGCCGACGCGGCCGCCGACATCGCGCGCGTCTACGCGAGCGACGCCGCCGATCGCATGGCCGCGGCCGGCAAGCAGATCGTCAACGCGCTGGGCAGCCGCACCGAGCGGCGGGCGTCGGTCGTGGCCTCGCTCGAACGGGTGGCCGCGCATCCTGGTGTCGACACGGTCGCGGCCCGCCGCCGCGTCGGCGACGCGGTGATCGCCGCCGGCCGCTACCCGTTCTGAGGTCCTGGCATGCAGGGCGCCCTGGCAGCGTCGACTGTCCGCACCACCGCCGGCGCGCTGAGTCGGGGCGACCTACACCCTCGCGGTGCTGTTCGCCATCAACCTGATGAACTTCTTCGACCGCCAGATCCTCGGGGCGGTCGGCGAGCAGATCCGGCGCGAGTGGAGCCTCGGCGATACCGCGCTCGGCGCGCTCGGCACCGCGTTCACGCTCCTCTACGCGTTTGTCGGCGTGCCGTTCGGCCGGCTGGCGGATCGGGCGGCGCGCAAGTACATCCTCGCCGGCGGCGTCTTTCTGTGGAGCCTGCTGACCGCCGCCTCGGGCCTGGCCCGCAACTTCTGGGAGCTGTTCGCGGTGCGGCTCGGCGTCGGCGTCGGCGAAGCGAGTTGCGCGCCGGCGGCGATTTCGCTCATCGGCGATCTCTATCGCGTCGAGCACCGGGCGCGCGCGACCGCGACGTTCATGATGGGCCTGCCGATCGGGCTCGGGTTGAGTTTTCTCGTCGGCTCGTCGGTGGCGCAGCGGTGGGGATGGCGGCGGCGCTCTTCGTCGCCGCGGCGCCCGGCCTCCTGTGTGCCGTGGCCGCGCTGTTCATCAAGGAACCGCCGCGGGGAATGGTCGAAACGCACAACGTCGGCCAGAAGCGTCGCCCCGGCTCGCCGTACCGGCTGGTCCTCTCGATTCCGACGCTGTGGTGGATCATCCTGTCCGGCGCGCTGCACAACTTCAACATGTACGCGCTCGGCGCGTTCCTCGGCTCGTTCCTGATTCGCTATCACCACGTCAGCCTCGCGGAGGCGGGACTGATCGCGATGGTCGTCTACGGGCTTTCGGGATCGGTGGGCCTGATCGGCGGCGGCATCGCCGCTGACGTGCTCTACAAGAAGCGCAAGGACGGCCGGCTCATCGTCGCGACCGCGGCCGCGGCGATCTGCGCCCCGCTGATGTTTCTCTCGCTCGGCCGCGCCGCTGGCGACTGGTGGGGATTCGCGCTGCTGATGGGCACCGGCGTCGGCGTGATGTACGCGTACTACTCGACCGTTTACGCCACGATCCAGGACGTCGTCGAGCCGGCGCTGCGCGGCACGGCGATGTCGCTGTATTTCTGCGCGATGTATCTCGCCGGCGCGTCGCTCGGTCCGGTCGGCACCGGCTTCCTCAGCGACTACTACACGGCTGCCGCCGCGACGGGCGCCGGTGTCGTCGACCACACCAGCGCGACGCTCGAACCGTTCCGGGCCGCGGGCCTTCACTCGGCGATGTACGCCGTGCCCGCTGCTCACGGTGCTTCTCGCCCTCGTCTTGTTCGCCGCGTCCCGCACCGTTCGCAAGGACGTCGAGGCGCTGCACACGTGGACGGCAGCGCAGTCGTAGCCGCATTAGCTGGCAGGTGGGGCAGTCGGGCAGGTCGGGGCAGGTGGGGCAAGCGAGGTACAGTCCCTGGGCCGCCCACCAAACCTTCTGACCGTACCCACTTGCCCAACCTGCCCCGAACTGCGACCTCTTCGACTGCCGCGGCACGACTCAGGCCAGCCGGCGTAGAACGCTTCGCGGCCTTCCACCCGCTCGCGGGTCAGCAACGAGATCGCGGGCACCGCGACGAGCGGAATGAGCGTCGTCGGATAGGACGGATCGATGACTTCGCCTTGCTCGGGGAAGACGAAGTGCGTCAGCGCGTACCAGATCAGGCCGCCGGCAAAGCCCAGGACCATGCCGTAGAAGGCGCCTTCCTCGGTTGTGCGCTTCCAGTAGAGCAGGTAGGTCACCGCAATCGCCGGCGGCACCACCATCGCAAACCCGAACAGCAGCAGATCGAGGATCGAGCCGATCGGCCCGAGCCACGCGATGACCGCCGCGACCATGCCGTAAACGATGGTCGTCGTGCGATAGGCGCGGAGACGCTGGGACTGGTCCCACTTCTTGGAGCCGGGAATCCAGTCGCGCACGAACATCGTCGCGCTCGACAGCAGAATCGGCCCTCCGGATGAAACCACGGCGGCGAGCACGGCGGCGAGCGCGAGGCCGCCGACCCAGGGATTGATGTCGAGGGCGAGCCGCGTGAGCGTCTGATAGCTCGCGAGCTGCGCCGCGGCGCCGTACTTGGCGAGCGTCTCGATGCCGATGATGCCGGCGAGAAACGGCATGGGCATCGCGATCAGGCCGCCGAGGATGAACGCGCGCCGCACGTCGCGCTCGTCGCGGCCGGCGGCGGCGAAGTTGACGTAGACCGATGCCGCGGGCGTGTGCATCGTCGCCGCGAAGAACATGCCGAGGACCGGCAGCCAGCCGGCGCCGGCAATCGACCACCACGAGGCGGCAGTGGTCGTGGCCGTGCTCGAGGCAAGCGCGGCGTTGACGGCGGCGGTGATCGCGTCCCACCCGCCGAGATGGCTGACGCCGGCCACCGCGACCGCGCTCAGCCCGAAGAGAATCGCCACACAGTGAATCAGGTTGGTCGCCGCCGACCCCCAGATGCCGCCGGTCGCCGTGTAGGTGACGATGATCACCCCCGACAGCAGCACGGCGACGCCGAAGGGCAGCCCGGTCATCGCCGACAGAATCCGGCCGATCACATACGGCTCGATGATGTTGACGATCAGGTACTCCATCTGCACGCACAGGCTCGTGAGCCACTGGCAGCGACGGCTGCCGAAGCGGTGCATGAAGACTTCGCCGACCGTTTGAATGCCAAGCCGCCGATAAGGAACGGCGTAGAAGATGCCGACCAGCGCCAGCGCGAGGAACGTGTTGACGGCGTACCACATGCTCCAGACGCCGCTGGTGATGACGTCGCCGGCGACGCCGTAGGTCGCCGCGCCGCCGACGCGCGTGCCGGCGATGCCGACAGCGATCATCAGCACGCCCATCCGCCCGCCGGCCACCGCCCAGTCATCGCCGCCCCGACTGCGTCGGAGCATCAGAATGCCGACGAGTGTCGTGCCGGCCAGATAGGCGGCTATCATCGCAAGAGCAATCGGGTTCTGCATAGGTGAGCCGGTCGGCGAGATAATCAGTGCGCGCTCGGCGCGAGTCAAGAACATCCTGAGGACGATCCCGCAAATGAGAGCGTTGTTGTGCACGGAGTTCGGACCACCCGATCGACTCGCCATTCATGACATTCCCGCGTTGACGCCGGGACCGGGCGAAGTGGTCGTCTCGGTCAAGGCGGCCAGCGTGAACTTTCCCGACGTCCTGGTCATCGAGAACAAGTACCAGGTCAAGCCGCCGCTGCCGTTTTCTCCGGGCAGCGAGCTCGCCGGCATCGTCAAGGCGGTGGGCGATGGGGTGACGTCGGTGCGTCCAGGCGATCTGGTGATGGCGTTCACGCTGTACGGCGCCTTCGCGGAAGAGATCAAGGTCGAGGCGCACCGCGTGTTGCCGGTTCCCGAAGGGATGGATCTCGTCACGGCGTCGGCGCTGCTCTTGACCTACGGGACGATGGATCACGGGCTGCGCGATCGCGGCGGCGTCGCCGACGGCGACACCGTTCTGGTCCTCGGCGCGTCGGGCGGCATCGGCATCGCCTCGATCGAGATCGCCAAGGCGCTCGGCGCCCGCGTGCTCGCCGCCGCGTCCAGCGACGACAAACTCGACGTGTGCCGCGAGCATGGCGCCGACGCGGTCGTGAACTACACGACCGCCGACCTGCGCGAGTCGCATCAAGACGTTCACCGGCGGCAAGGGCGTCGACGTGATCTGCGATCCCGTCGGCGGGCCGTATACGGAGCCGGCGCTCCGTTCAATCGCGTGGCGCGGCCGTCTGCTCGTCGTCGGCTTCGCGGCCGGCGAAATTCCGAAGATCCCGCTCAACCTGGTGCTGCTGAAAGGCTGCTCGATCGTCGGCGTGTTCTGGGGCGACTACCTGCGGCGCGAACCGGCGTCGTTCGCCAGGAGCGTCGAACAGCTGGGCGCCTGGTACCACGCCGGCAAGATCACGCCGCACGTGTCGGCAACCTTCGGTCTCGATCACGCCGTCGATGCGCTGAAGCTGATGGCGGCGAGGAAGGCGGTAGGGAAGCTGGTTATCACGATGTAGGAAGACACTCTCAGTTTCCAGCCTCCTTGTAACTGGCAACTGGCCACTGACAAGAGTCTTAGATCTTGACCACCATCTTCCCCACATTCCCGCCCTTCAACATGCTGATGAACGCCTCGGGCGCGTTGTCGAGGCCTTCGACGACGGTTTCGAGCGCTTTGATCTGGCCGGATGCGACGAGCGGCGCGACTTCGGTGAGAAACGCCTTCACCTCGCGCGCCCAGTCGCGGACGATGAAGCCGCGTATCGTCAAGCGCTTGGTCACGATCATGAACATGTTGCGCGGGCCGGCCGACGCCGCTTCGTCGTTGTAGCGCGAGATCGATCCGCAGGCGGCGATGCGGCCGTGCTCGCGCATGCAGGCGATCGCGGCTTCGAGATGATCGCCGCCGACGTTGTCGAAATAGGCGTCGATGCCGTCCGGCGCGGCGACCGCGAGCTGTTTGACGACCGCCTCGTCGCGATAGTTGAACGCGGCGTCGAAGCCGAGCTCGTCGCGCAGCAGCGCGACTTTCTCGGCGGACCCGGCGCTGCCAATCACGGTGCAGCCGCGCTGCTTGGCGATCTGGCCGGCGATGCTGCCGACGGCGCCGGCCGCGCCCGAGATGAACACCACCTCGCCCGCCTTGACCTCGGCGAGCTTGAGCCCGACCCACGCCGTATGCCCGGGCATTCCGAGCACGCCGAGATAGCGCGAGAGCGGCGTTGCGCTCGCATCGACAACGCGGAGATCGGTGGCTTTGGCGACGAAATAATCGCGCCAGCCGGCCATCGACTGGACGATCGCGCCGGCCGGCAGTTCGGGCACGTTCGACTCGACGACCTTGCCGATCGCGCCACCTTCGAGCGGACGATCGAGCTGAAACGGCGGCACGTACGACTTCACGTCGTTCATCCGTCCGCGCATGTAGGGATCGACCGACATGAACAGGTTCTGGACGAGCACCTGACCGTCGGCGAGGGCCGGCAGCTCGACGCTCGCGGCTGGCGAAGTTCTCGAGGGTCGGCCAGCCCTTCGGGCGCGACGCGAGACGAATCTCCCGGCCGGTCATCGCTGCGACCTCGCTGTGGAAGTGCGTCGTGCCACGCGCCGGCAGCGGCAACTTCAAATAGGTCCCGGCGAGCGGCAGCTGGTTGACGCCCGGCTTGCTGTAGTCGCACACGCCCGTGGGGAAGAGGCTGCGCAGCTGCTGCATCTCCGCAGGCGAGAACGCGGACTTGTAGTCGCGCGCGTCGATCGGCTTGAGCTGGCACTTCGCGATGTCGTCGGCAAGCGGCGCGCCGGCGACGAGGCGCGGGTTGCGGTGGTTCGGGAAGAGCGTGTTGCAGCGGCCCGGACCGTCGAACGTGGCCGGCTCGTCGATGCGCGTGCTCTCCGCGTCCCAGCAGCCGTCGACGGCCGCGGCCGGCTTGGCGCGTCTTGATCTTCTCGATCGCCGCCGCGCTCGACGTGTCCTTGCCGATCGCATCGAGCCACTGGCTCATGGTGTCGATCGCGAGCCCGCCGACCTTCTGGCCGAGCCCGGCGACGCCGTTCGGGTAGACCCAGATCACCTGGTTGTCGACGCGGCCGTTCGCCTTGCGCAGCCGCTCGCGCACGCTGAAGTCGCGGAAGCGATCGTGGATGTCGCCCATCGCGTCGTTGTAGCTGCGGAAGTGGAGGATTGGCGTCGAGCCGAGGCCGCCGGCGCCCGAATTCTGGCGGCCCGCCACATAGGTCAGCCGCAACGACTCCGGATCGGCGACGCTCCGCTCCTTGCGGGGCAGGCCGTCGTTGTCGAAGCCGCCGATCTTCTCGTTGAGATCGAGGAACTCGGCCGCGGAGATGATGCCGCGGTTCAACGCGTCGAGACCGGTACTGGACGCCGACGTTGTCGAGCGATCGGCGCGCGAAGCCGGTGGCAGGGTCGCGGCCAAACGTGGCCACGTTCGTCTCCCACATCGTGCAGCGCACGCCCTTCGGATTCTTCACCGGGTCGTAGACCTGATCCGCAGGGATGCCGCAGCCGCGCGCGTTGGTTGCGACGATGACGTCGATGAACGATCGATCCCAGGCGCTGCAGGTCTTCGGCGTGTAGCCCTCGACCGCGGTCTGTTTCTCCGGCGTCCACGCGGTCGCGTGCGCCTTGTAGTAGTTCATCAGCAGGCGGCAGTCGGTGACGCCGGGCCGCACGCTGACCGAGTCGGGGTAGGTCAGGCTGGGCAGGATGCCGTCGAGCAGGCCGGGGAAGTTCTGGGCGATGAGGAGCTGCTGGATCGCGCCGCCCGAGCCGCCGTAACCAATCGTCCACGCCGGAATGCCGTAGCGCTCGATGAAGTGTTCCTTGATCATCATCAGCGCCTCGCCCGACAGGTTGTCGTTGCAGTGCTGCTGCATGACGTTCTGCGTCGAGACCATGTGCGCGAAGCCGCGCGACAGCGCGGCTCCGAGAGCGCGCCGGTGGCCTGATTGGTGCCCTGCGTGAAGTTGGTGCCGCAGCCGCCGCCGAAGCTCACCATCAGCCGGCCGTTCCAGCCGTCACCGGGCCGCCACGCCGCGTTCGCGGCCTGCGCCGGATCGTCGAGGATGGCGATGCGATAGATCGCGCGGTTGATCGTCCCGGACTCGACGCGGACGATATACGGCACGGTCTTGCCGCAGGCTCGTGGTCGTTGTCGCGATGTCGGACGGTCGCGGCGCCGCCACGTCGAGCGGCTTGAAGCTGCGATCGGCACGCCGATGGCCACCGCCGCCGCGCTCGGCGGGGCCGCGGCGTTGGACTATAGAAGTATTCGACGCGGTGGCGGCGGAGCAATTGGCGTCGAGCGGTTCGCCGAGCCCCGACTGCGCGGTCTGCAGACGAACGGCTTCAAGTGCTCGCCCGACACGATGGGGCCCTTCGATCGGATGGTTCGTGAGCTCGAGCCGCGCGACGCGCGTGCCGCGCCGGGCCTCGACGGTGTTGGCGCCGAGGCGCAGCCCGTCGACCAGGCCGACGATGGAGCCGCGGGCGTCGTGTGGACGAAACGTCGCCGGTCACCTCCTGGCCGTTGACGCGTCACGGCGAGTCCCGGTCATCGAGCCGCTCCCGAGGATTTCGACGAGCGCGTTGCCGCCGCTGACCATGTCGGGCCGGCTCGAGAGCGTCCGGACCGTCATCGCACTCTGTGCGTCGACGCGTCCACCGATCGCCGCGAGAACGCCGGCCACGACCACCGCTACTACAGCAGCTTTAACGTACGCCATGATGTCCGTTCCTTGAGAAAGGGGTCGGTCTCTTTCACTTTATTGCCACGACGTCAGGCCGGCGTACGCGGGGACGGCGATCACGCGCGTTCGAACAACGCCGCCGCGCCCTGACCGCCGCCGACGCACATGGTCACGACGCCGTAGCGGGCCTTGCGCCGCGCCATCTCGCTGGCCAGCGTGCCGACGAGCCGCGAGCCGGTCATGCCGAACGGATGGCCGATCGCGATCGAGCCGCCGTTCACGTTGAGCCGATCGTTCGGGATGCCCAGCCGGTCGCGGCAGTACACCACCTGCGACGCGAACGCCTCGTTGAGCTCCCAGAGATCGATGTCGTCGACCGTCAGCCCGTGTTTCTTGAGCAGCTTCGGCACGGCGAACACCGGGCCGATGCCCATCTCGTCGGGCTCGCACGCGGCCACGGCGTAGCCGCGGAAGACGAGCAGCGGCTGACAGCCCCAACGCCTCGGCGCGCGTCGCCGACATGACGAGCGTGGCCGACGCGCCATCGGACAGCTGCGAGGAATTGCCGGCGGTGACGCTGCCGCGACCGCTCGCCGCGTCGAACACCGGCCGGCAGCTTCGCCAGGCCCTCGAGCGTTGTATCGGCGCGGTTGCACTCGTCGCGGTCGACGGTGCACCGCTTCCTCGCCGATCTTCTCGCCGGTCTTCTTGTCGAGGATCGCGCGCGTGACGTCGATCGGCGCGATCTCGCCGGCGAAGAAGCCGCGCTCCTGCGCGGCGGCGATGCGCTGCTGGCTGAGCAGCGAGAGCTCGTCCTGCGCCTCGCGCGTGACGTTGTAGCGCTTGGCGACGATTTCCGCGGTGTCGCCCATCGCCATGTAGACGCCGGGATGCTGCTCCTTGACCCAGGGATTGGGCGAGCCGTCGCGCTGCATCATCGTGATCGATTCGACGCCGCCGCCGATGGCCGCTTCGGCGCCTTCCTGCAGCACCATGTGCGCGGCCTGGACGATCGCCTGCAGCCCGGAATTGCAGAACCGGTTGACGGTCACGCCGGGCGTGGTCACCGGAAGGCCGGCGCGCAGCGCCGCGACGCGTGCGATGTTGTGGCCCTGGGCGCCGTGCGGCTGACCGCAGCCAAGGACCACCTCTTCGATTTCCGCGGGATCGAGACCGGGCGCTTTGCCGAGGACATGACGAATGGCGTGCCCCGCGAGATCGTCGGGGCGGGTGAGATTGAACGATCCGCGGCCCGACTTGGCCAGCGGCGTACGGCTGCTGGCATACGATGACGGCTTCGCGCATGGGACACATCGATAGCCGCCTCGGCCGCTAGACGCACGGCTGTGCGCGCCTTACCGTTGGCCCAGGCGCGCGGCAGCCACGCAGCAGCCGCTGCAGTCTCCCAGCAGTTGATGATCCGCTCCCGCGGGATGCCGGCGAGCCGGGCGTGGGCGATCGCGGTTTCGACGTATGCCAGTTCGCGCACGCTGTGCGCATCGCTGTCGAGGGCGAACAGACACCCGAGCGCGAGGGCGCGCTTCGCCATGCGTGAAGTCGAGGTCCTGCCGCGACGGGTCGCCGTCGAGCTCGATCGCAACCCCCAATTTCGCCGCGGCCGCGAACACGAGATCCCAGTCGGCGGCAATGCCCGGACGCATGCCGATCTTGCGGCCGCGCGGATGCGCGAGCACGTGAACGCCCGGGGTGGCGATCGCGGTCACGAGCCGCATCGTCTGGTCCTCACTGGTGCGCAGCTTCGAATGCGGCGCGGCGAGCACGACGTCGAGGGTGCGGAGCTCCTCGGCCGAGAGATCGAGCTGGCCGTCGGCCTGGATGTTGGCCTCGACGCCCTTGAGCAGCCGGAACGATTTGCCGTAGCGGCGATTGATCGCGTCGATCTCCTTGTGCTGTTCCGCCAACTCGGCCGCCGAGACGCCACCCGCGATCGACAGGCCGTGACCGTGATCCGTGATTGCCGAAAACACGTAGCCGCGCGCGACACACCCGTCGGCCATCTCGGCGAGCGTGGCGCGACCATCGCTCCAGTCGGAGTGCATTTGCAGATCGCCGCGATAGTCCTTCAGCGAGGGCCCGCGCAGCGACGTATCGCCGAGCGCCTGGACGACGTCGGCCCGGCTCAGCACGTCGTCTCGCAGCTCACGGCTGCGGGCGACATCCGCCGCATTCGCGCTTTCGGCGACGGCCCGTTCGACGCGTTCCGATCCGCCAGTGGCAAGCGCTTCGAGAATGACCTTGGCTGACGAAGGTCCGACGTTCGGGATCTTCCGAAGCGTGCCGTCGGGCTGCACGAGCGATTCGATCGGTTCGTCGAGCGCCATGACGGCATCGGCCGCGCGTCGGTACGCGAAGCGTTTCTCGCGAGCGGTCTGGGCCGCCGCCAGATCCTTGAGCAGCGCGCTGATGCGCGCGTTCGTGCCGCGATCGAGCTCACTCGACCAGTATCGCCGCGCGCCCGGATGATTTACAGCTCGGCTCGAGCCCGCGTAGGATCGGCCACGCCATGCGCACCGCAATGATCGCCGCGATTGTTCTGAGCGTCGCCGCGGCGATGACCGGCGCCCAGACGCCGGCCGCCGCGACGAAGAAGCTGCTGTTTCTGACCCACGCCGGCCTCTACAAGCACACGAGCCTCGGACCGGCCGAAAAGGCCGTGATCGAGCTCGGCAAGCAGGGCGGCTTCGCCGTCACGACGGTCGAGGGCTACAAACAGGACGCGGAGAAACTCGACTTCTCGTTCCTCACGCCCGAGTATCTGGCGCAGTTCGACGGCCTGATGCTGATGACCAACGGCAACCTGCCGTTGAGCGATGCACAGAAACGGATGCTGATCGAGTTCGTTCGAGGCGGCAAGGCGCTGATCGGCGCGCATTGCGCGGCGCTCACGCTCTACAACTATCCCGAGTTCGGCGAGATGCTCGGCGGCTACTATCGCCGCTCCGGGCGGCAGAATCGCGTCGTGATCCTGAAAGTCGAGGATCCGTCACACCCCGCGACGCGGATGCTCGGCCGCAGCTGGCCGCTCGTCGACGAGTTCTACCTGTTCGGCACCGCGCCGTGGGACGCGGCCCGGCCGACCGAGAACGTCGACGTGCTGTTCGGCAATCGCATCCCGATGGGATTCTCCCGCGAACGCGTGCACGTGCTCCTGAGTATCGATTCCGAGGCGAGCGATCTGACCGGGCAGCCCGACATGGTGAAGGGCGGCGACTATCCGCAGGCCTGGTGGCGCGAGTTCGGCAAAGGCCGCACGTTCTACACCGCCCTCGGCCATCGCGACGACATCTGGTCGAACGACCCGGTGTTCCGTGCACACATTTCCGGCGGCATTCGCTGGGCGCTCGAGCTCGAGGATGAGACGACCTCCTTCCCCTGCCCCTGCCCTCTGCCCTCTGCCCTCTGCCCTCTGCCTCCGGTGCCTCGTGCCCCCTGCCCCCGTGCCCCCTTGCCCCCTGCCTTTGCCTGCGCGTCGCCGCGAGGCTCGAAGGGGCCGGATGGGGATGGTCGGGGCTGGGCCAAAGATCGGAGTCGCAGGGTTGAGGGCTTCCGTGTCTGGGCACCGGGCAAAGGGAAGAGGGTATGCTTGCTGACCAACCCCTGGCCTCCTGCCCCTTGCCCTGACACGCGGCCCTGCGCCTGAACCCTGACCCTTCGCCCCGGTGGCCCCGACCCCCGACCCTGATCCCTGATCCCTTCGCCTCACCGAGCCATGCAAATCCAAGCCGCAATCCTCCGCGAACAAGGCAAGCCGCTCTCCATCGAGTCCGCCGACCTCGCCGCGCCCGAAGCCGGCGAAGTCCTCGTCGAAGTCAAAGCCGCCGGCGTCTGTCACAGCGATCTCCACGCCATCAACGGCGATTGGCCGATGCGGGTCCCGCTCTGTCCCGGCCACGAAGGCGCGGGCATCGTGCGCGAGGTCGGCCCCGGCGTCACCCGCGTGAAGCCCGGCGATCACGTGGTCCTGTGCTGGGCGCCCGCCTGCGGCACCTGCCCGCCGTGCGTCGCGGGCACGCCGCTGCTGTGCGATCGGCTCGATAAGACGACGTTCCGCAACAAGCTGCCGTTTGGCGGCACCCGACTCAAGGCCGGCGAGCGACGAGGTCGCGCCCTTTCTCGGGACCGCCTGCTTTGCCACCCACACCGTTCTTCCCGAAACCGGCATGACCATCGTCCCTGCCGACGTGCCGTTCGACGCCCTCGCCTCGGTCGGCTGCGCCGTGGTCACCGGCGTGGGCGCGGTGTTGAACGCGGCACGCGTGCCGAAAGGCGCGGTGGTCGTGGTCGTCGGCGCCGGCGGCGTCGGGATCAACGTCGTGCAAGGCGCCGTGCTCGCCGACAGCTCGCGGATCATCGTCATCGATCGCCAGGAGGCGCCGCTGGCGATCGCGCGCGCGCTCGGCGCGACCGACACCCTGCACGCGCCCGAGTCGATCGTCAAGGCGGTGAAGGACACTGACCGGCGGCCGCGGCGCAGACTATGTCTTCGACACCGTCGGTTCGCCGGCGACGCTGGGTGACGCCGTCGCCGCGACGCGCAAAGGTGGGACGACGGTCCTCACGGGACTGTCGCGGATCGATGCCGATGGCCCGGTGCGGATGTTTCCGTTCGTGATGGGCGAGAAGCGGCTCGTTGGATCGGTCTACGGATCCGGCAATCCGCTCGACGACATTGCGAATCTGGTCGCGCTGTATCAGAAGGGCCGCCTCAAGCTCGGCGAGCTCGCGACGCGCACCTATCCGCTCGACGGCGTCAACGACGCTTTCGGTGCACTCGCCGCCGGCGCGGGCGGACGCGGCATCATCCGGCCGAGCTCGCTGCGCGTGGAGGGATCGGGATCGGATCAGAGCCGGGCTCGGGTCAGGCTCGGTGACGCGGCAGAGCCGCGTCCGGGATGAGCCGGGCCGCAGAAAGGCATGGGTCCGCCCTCTGCCCACGCCTGACGTGCATCCTGGTCCATCCCTCAGCCCTTGCGCGCGGCGACGCCGGTCCCGACGCCGTGCCCCTCGGGCATCGCCGAACCCATACCGCGTGCCCATGACAAACACTGACAACAAATTGCGACAAACCTAACAAACTACAAAGGTTCCGGGCCGACATCGGCCATATACTTTCGCCAGCACAGGGAATCGGGAATCTCGAATGAAGCGCCTTCTGTTTGCGATTCCGGTAGGTTTCGTCCTCGCGGTCGGCGGCACCGTCGTCGCCGAGCCAGGCGACGCGCGCCCAGGCGCCCGCGCCGGCGACGCCGGCGGCGCGCCCTCCCGCTGCAAAACCGGCCACTCCTCCCGCGACCGCGCAAGCCGACGGTCAGCCATGCGCGCCCCGCTTCGAGCGCCGACGCCGAAACGCAACTCGTCAAGCAGTACTGCGCGACCTGCCACAGCGAGCGCGGCAAGGCGGGGCAGTTGTCGCTGGCGTCGTTCAATGCCGCCGACAGCGACCGATCATGCGGATGTCGTCGAGAAGATGATCCGCAAGCTGCGCACCGGCATGATGCCGCCCGCCGGCGCGAAACGTCCCGATGAAAAGACCCTCGCCGCGCTCGCGACCTCGCTCGAGGATCGCGCTCGATCGCGCGGCCGCGCTGCGGCCGAACCCCGGCCGCCGCCCGTTTCAGCGGCTGAATCGCGCCGAATACGCCAGCGCGGTGCGCGATCTGCTCGGCATCGACGTCGATGTCAGCGCCCTGCTGCCGCCCGACACGATCAGCCACGGCTTCGACAACATCGCCGACGTCCAGTCGTTCTCGCCGACCGTGCTCGAGGGCTACCTGCGGGCGGCGGCGAAGATCAGCCGCGATGCGCTCGGCGATCCGACGTCGACCGCGACGTCGCAGATTTACGCGGTGCCGCGGACTGCGGCGCAGTTGTGGCACGTCGAGGGCGCGCCGATGGGCACGCGCGGCGGCACCTCGGTCACGCACATCTTCCCGGCCGACGGCGAGTACGTCTTCCGGATGATGATGCACAGCATCCCGACCGGACAGCTCTACGGCAGCACCACCCGCGGCGAGCAGATCGAGATCTCGATCAACGGCGAGCGCAAGGCGCTCATCGACATCAACCCGCGGATGAGCGAATCGGATCCGAAGGGCATCAACGTCGAGACCGGGCCGATCTTCGTCAAGGCCGGGCCGCAGCGGGTGTCCGCGGCGTTCATCGCGCGCTCCGAGAGCCCGGTCGACGATCTGATGGCGCCGGTCGACTACACGCTGGCCGACACGCAGATTGGCAGCGCGCTCGGCATCACCACGCTGCCGCATCTTCGCGAGCTCGCCATCACCGGCCCGCACAAGGTGACGGGTGTCTCCGACACCGTCAGCCGCCGCCGCGTGTTCGTCTGCCGTCCGACGACGCCGGCGGAAGAGGCGCCGTGCGCCGAGCGGATCGTGCGGCAGCTGGCGAGTCAGGCGTTCCGGCGGCCGGTCAGCGGCGACGAAGTGAAGGGGCTGCGTGCAGCTTCTACACGACGGCGCGGAAGGACCAGGACTTCGAGGGCGGCGTGCGCAACGCGGTGCAGGCGATCCTCGCCAGCCCGCAGTTCATCTTCCGCCTCGAGCGCGCGCCGAGCGGCGTCCGGCCGGGGCAGAACTACCGGATCGCCGACATCGATCTCGCGTCGCGGCTGTCGTACTTCCTGTGGGGCACGGTGCCCGGATCAGGAGCTCGTCTGCGGTCGCGATGAAGGGCCAGCTCCGCGGCGCCCGGCGTGCTCGAGGCGCAGGTCCGGCGCATGCTGAAGGACGAGCGCGCGGAAACGCTGGCGACCCGCTTTGCGTCGCTCTGGCTGCGGCTGCAGGATCTCGACAAGATTCATCCCGACGCGCTGACCTTCCCGCGCTTCGATCACTCCCTCGCCGAATCGATGAAGCGCGAGACCGAGCTGCTCTTCGACACGCTGATCCGCGAGGACCGCAGCATGCTGGAGCTGCTGACCGCGGACTGGACGTTCGTCAACGAACGGCTGGCGCGGCACTACGGCATTCCGAACATCACCGGCCCCGAGTTCCGCCGCGTCGCAGGTGGCCGACGAGAACCGCCGCGGCCTGCTCGGCCACGGCAGCATCCTGATGATGACGTCGGTCGCCGATCGCACCTCGCCGGTGCTGCGCGGCAAGTGGGTGATGGAAGTGCTGCTGGCGTCGCCGCCGCCGCCGCCGCCGCCCAACGTGCCGCTGCTCGAGGAAACCGCCGGTGTGGCCGATGCGCGGCTGCTGTCGGTGCGCGAGCGCATGGAGCAGCACCGCTCGAATCCGCAGTGCACGTCGTGCCACCGGGTGATCGACCCGCTCGGCCTGGCGCTCGAGAATTTCGACGTCACCGGCGCAGTGGCGCATCAAGGACAACGGCGTGACGATCGATCCGTCGGGCACGCTCTACGACGGCTCGTCGATCAGCGGCCCGGCGGGCTTGCGCCAGGCGCTGCTCAAGCGCTCGGACGTCGTGGTCTCGAGCTTCACCGAAAGCCTGATGACCTATGCGCTCGGCCGCCGCGTCGAGTTCTACGACATGGCCGACGGTGCGCGGCATCGGCCGTGACGCGGCGAAGAACGGTAACAAGATGTCGTCGTTCATTCTCGGCGTCATCAACAGCGCGGCATTCCAGATGAGTCGAGCGGACGCGGTGGAGACGACCAGCAAGTCGATAGCAGTCCGCGGAGGAGACTCGAGGCGATGGTCATCACCAAGAAGCACATTTCCAGACGAACGGTTCTTCGCGGCATGGGCGTCACGATGGCGCTGCCGTTCCTGGACGCGATGGTGCCCGCGGCGACGCTGCAGGCCAAGACGGCTGCGGCGGGGAAGATCCGCCTCTCGTGCATCGAACAGGTCCACGGCGCGGCCGGCAGCACGAAGATCGGCCTCGAGAAGAACATGTGGTCGCCGGCAGCGACCGGCAAGAGCTTCGATCTCACGCCGACCAGCCTGAGCTCGCTCGAGCCGTATCGTGACTACCTCACGATCGTCTCGAACACCGACGTGCGCAACGCCGAAGCGTTCCTGCCGAATGAAATCGGCGGCGATCACTTCCGTTCGAGCGCGGTGTTCCTGACCCAGGCGCACCCGAAGCAGACCGAGGGCTCGGACGTGCTACGTCGGCCCGTCGATCGACCAGCTCTACGCGCAGAAGTTCGGGCAGGACACGGCGATTCCGTCGCTGCAGCTGTGCATCGAGAACGTCGATCAGTCGGGCGGCTGCGCCTACGGGTATGCCTGCGTCTACACCGACACGGTGAGCTGGGCCGACGCCGAGACGCCGCTGCCGATGATTCGCGACCCGCGCTACGCCTTCGATCAGCTGTTCGGCGTCGGCGCGACGCCCGGCCGAGCGCGCCGCCCGCCGCCGCACCGACCGCAGCATCCTCGACTGGATGTCGTCGGAGGTCTCGAAGCTGCGCAACACCCTCGGCGCCAGCGATCGGGCGCGCCTCGATTCCTACCTCGACCGACATCGAGGAGATCGAGCGGCGCATCGTGAAGATCGAAGAGCGGAACAACTCGGGCGAGCACCGCGAGCTGCCGGGCGCGCCGGCCGGCGTGCCGGATTCGTTCACCGAGCACGTCAAGCTGATGTACGACCTGCAGGCGCTCGCGTTTGCCGGCGACATCACCCGCGTCTTCTCCTTCAAGACCGGCCGCGACGGCTCGGCGCGCGTGTATCCGGACAGCGGCGTCAACCTGCCGTTCCACCCCGCGTCGCATCACGGCGAGCGCGACGATCGCGTCACCCAGTTCGCCGCGATCAACAAGTACCAGGTCGGCCTGCTGCCGCACTTCCTCGACAAGCTGAAGTCGATCAAGGAAGGCGACAGCAACCTTCTCGACCAGACGGTCATCGTGTACGGGTCGCCGATGGGCAACTCGAACGTGCACAACCACAAGCGCTGCCCGCTGTTCCTGGCGGGCAAGGGCGGCGGCATGCTGAAGGGCGGCCTGCACCTGAAGGCGGCCGACGGCACGCCGATGGCGAACGTGTTCCTGACGCTCGCGCACGGGCTCGGACTCGATCTCCAGAACTTTGGCGACAGCACGGGCGAGTACTCGCTGAATTCGGCGCCAGAAACGACGCTCGCTTAGAGTGGCTCGCCTGAAACGCGAGCTCGCCTGAAGTCACAGTCGACAGTCGACGGTCGCACCGGTGCGGGTTGAGCGTTGAACCTGCTCGGAACGTGGACTTGCAACCGTTGACCGTAGACCGTAGACCGTTGACCGTAGACCGCAGAATGCGTCGGGAGAGCAGCAATGCGACGACTACTGAGTGGATTCGTGGCCAGCGCGATGGGCGCGCTGTCTTTGTCGGTGGTGCTGTCGGCGGCGCCGGCGGCGACGGTTGCGGAAGCCGCCAAGACCGGCGATCGCGAGGCGGTGCGCGCGCTGCTGAAACAGGGCGTGGACGTCAACGCCGCTGAAGGCGACGGCATGACGGCGCTGCATTGGGCGGCGCGTCAGGGCGACGCCGAGCTCGCCCAGATGCTGCTCTACGCCGGCGCCAACGTGAAGGCCACGACCCGTCTCGGCGGCTACACGCCGCTCATTCTGGCGAGCCAGAACGGCAGCGCGGCGCTGCTCGACGCGCTCATCAAGGCCGGCGCGGATGCGAAGGTCGCGACGTCCAACGGCACGACCCCGCTGATGCTGGCCGCCTCGTCCGGCAAGGCCGACGCGGTCAAGGTGCTGCTCGATGCCGGTGCCGATCCGAACGCCAAAGAGAACGCGCGCGGCGAGACGGCGCTCATGTTCGCCGCCAACTACAACCGCGTCGACGCGATGAAGGTGCTGCTCGAGCGTGGGCGCGACCTCAACGTCGCGACGAAGGTCGTGGATCTCGCCGGCCTGACGAGCCCTGAAGAAGAGTTCTTCCGCCAGCAGCAACAGCAGCAGGGCGGCGGCGCGCAGGCGGGCGGTCCGGGCCGTGGTCCGGGCGGACCCGGCGGCGGCGCACCCGCAGCGGCAGCGGCGGCTGGTCCGGGTCGCGGACCTGGCGGACCCGGTGGCGGCGCGCCGGCGGCGGCCGCGCCTGCAGGCGGCGGCGCTCAGGCGGCAGCGGGCGCCGGACGTGGTCCTCAGGGTCAGGGTGGACCGGGCGGCGGACAGCAGGCGCAGGCCGGCGGTGGCGGTGGTGGTCGAGGCGGCGCTCCCGCGCCGGCGCGCGGTCCCGATATCGCCGGCGTCACCCGCCAGTACCGATTCAACGAGCTCGTGAGCACGCAGGGCGGCATGACGCCGCTCCTCTTTGCCGCGCGCCAGGGGCATCTCGAGTCGGCGAAGGCGCTGCTCGACGCCGGCGCGGACGTCAACCAGCTCAGCACCGGCGATCGGACGTCGCCGCTCCTGATGGCGCTCATCAACGGCCACTACGACCTCGCGAGGTTCTTTATCGAGCGCGGCGGCGGATGTGAAGGCGGCGAGCGACAACGGCGCAACGCCGCTCTACGCGACGCTCAACGTGCAGTGGGCGCCGAAGGCGCTCTATCCGCAGCCCCGCGCCTATGCCCAGCAGAAGACCACCCACCTCGAGATGATGAAGATCCTCATCGACAAGGGCGCCGACGTGAACGCCCGCCTCAAGATGAAGGTCTGGTACTCGGGCTACAACTTCGACCTCGCCGGCGTGGACGAAATCGGCGCGACGCCGTTCTGGCGCGCGGCGTACGCGAGCGATGTCGAGGCGATGAAGCTGCTCGTCGCGCACGGCGCCGACCCGACGATTCCCTCGTCGCGTCCGGCCGGCCGTCCGCGCACCGGTGACGGTGGCCGCGAGAACGTGCAGGACGTCTCGGGGCAGCCGCCGGTGCCGATCGGCGGGCCCGCCGTGACGCCGCTCCAGGCCGCGTCCGGCGTCGGCTACGCCGAAGGCTTCGCCGCCAACTCGCACCGCTACGCGCCGGGCGGCATGCTCGCCGCCGTCAAGTATCTGATCGAGGATCTGAAGGCCGACGTCAACGCCCGCGATCACGAAGGCAACACCGCGCTCCATCACGCCGCGTCGCGTGGCGACGTCGAGATGATTCTCTATCTCGTCTCGAAGGGCGCCGACGTCAAGGCGGTCAATCGCGAAGGGCAGACGACGGCCGACATGGCGAATGGCCCGGTGCAGCGCACGCAGCCGTATCCGGAAGCGCTGGCGCTGCTCGTGAAGCTTGGCGCGAAGAACAACAATAAGTGCGTCTCGTGCTAAGGCGGGTCGGGCTGGTAGGGCAGGTAGGGGCACCTGTAGCGGCCGGCCTTCAGGCCGGCCGTCGCCTGGTGCGGATCAGGTCACGGAACGTTCAATGAAACAGACGCGTATCGCCGCGGTCGCCCTGGCGGCCGTCAGTCTCAGTTCCGGCGTTGGAGCTCAGCAGGCCGCGCGGCCGACGGTACCTGCACGCCGCTCCCGCGCGGCAAGTGTCGGCGCCCGCCCCGCAGCAGGGCACTGCGCCCAGGATGGCCGCCGCGCACGCGCTGCCCAAGGCAGTTGCCGGCGAGATGACCGCCGAGCAGCAGACGGCGATGGTCAAGCAGGTACTGCGCCACCTGCCACAACGATCGCGCCAAGCCGGGCGGCTTGTCGTTCACGTCGTTCGACGCCGCGAAGGTGACAGACGCCGAAGTGGCGCCGACTGCCGAGCGCATGATCCGGCAGATCCGCGTCGGCATGATGCCGCCGCCGGGGGCGAAGCGTCCCGAAGGCACGGGCCTGATCGATCTGGCCGGCAACCTCGAGGCGCGGATCGATCGCACGGCGGCGCTGGCGCCCAATCCGGGCTCGCGGCCGTTCCAGCGCGCCAACCGCGCCGAGTACGCGCGCGCGGTCCGCGACCTGATCGACATCGACGTGGACGTCAACGCGTTCCTGCCGCCCGATACGATCAGCAACGGCTTCGACAATGTCGCCGACTCGCAGGCGATGTCGCCGACGCTGATGGAAGGCTATCTGCGCGCCGCCAGCCAGATCAGCCGTCTGGCGGTCGGCGATCGAACCGCGACCGCGACCTCGGTCACCTTCAAGATCCCGCGCTCGAAATCGCAGATGGCGCACGTCGAAGGCGCGCCGATTGGCACTCGCGGCGGCCTCTCCGAAATGCACGTCTTCCCGGCTGACGGCGAATACGTATTCAAGGCGGCGCTGCACTACGAGCCGCTCGGCGGCCTCGTCGGCCGATCGACGATGAGCATGCTCGACCTGAAAGAGCAGATTGAAGTGTCGATCGACGGCGAGCGCGTGGCCGTCCTCGATCTCAACACGCGGATGAGCGAGTCGGATCCCAAGAACAACCTGGAGCCGCAGACCGCCGCCGGTACACGTCAAGGCCGGCCCGCACCGCGTGTCGGCCGCCTTCATCTCGAGCTTCGACGCGATCCCCGACGACCTCGTGATGCCGCTCGAGAACACGCTGGCCGACGTGTCGATCGGACAGGGCATCACGCTGCTGCCGCACATGCGCGAGCTGCGCGTCATCGGTCCGTCGGTCGTGACCGGCGTGTCCGACACGCCGAGCCGGCGGCGGATCTTCAGCTGCCGCCCGACGACCGCCGCCGAGGAAGCGAATTGCGCGCGCGAGATCGTCGGCCGGCTGGCGACGCAGGCGTTCCGCGCCCCGGTCAGCGGTGACGATCTGCGTGGCTTGCTGTCGTTCTACGACGAGGGCCGCAAGCGCGGCGACTTCGAGTCCGGCATCCGGCTCGCGCTGCAGGCGATCCTGGCCAGCCCCCGCTTCGTGTTCCGCTTCGAAGAGGCGCCGGCGACCGTGCGGCCCGGTCAGAACTATCGCCTGGCGGACTCCGACCTCGCGTCGAGGCTTTCGTATTTCCTGTGGGGCACGCTGCCCGACGCCGAGCTGCACAAAGTCGTCAGCGATCGCACGCTCCGCGCGCCCGGCGTGCTCGACAAGCAGATCAAGCGGATGCTGGCCGACCCGCGCGCCGAGGCGCTGGCGACGCGGTTTGCCTCGCAGTGGCTGCGGCTGCAGGATCTGGATAAGGTCAACCCCGACTACCTGCAGTATCCGCAGTACGACGAGCGCCTCGCCGAGGCGCTCCGGCGCGAGACCGAGCTGTTCTTCGAGAGCCTCGTGCGCGAGGACCGCAGCCTGCTCGACCTGATCACCGCGGACTATTCGTTCGTCAACGAGCGGGTCGCGCAGCATTACGGCATTCCCAACATCACCGGACCGCAGTTCCGCCGGGTGACGCTGCCGGAGAACCGGCGCGGGATCCTCGGGCAGGGCAGCATCCTCGTCCTGACCTCGAACTCGGATCGGACGTCGCCGGTCTACCGCGGCAAGTGGGTGATGGAAGTGCTCCTCGGCAGCCCGCCGCCACCGCCACCCCCCAACGTGCCGGAGCTCGACGAGGTCAAGGCCACCGGCGGCGGCCGGACGCTCTCGGTGCGCGAGCGCATGGAGGAGCATCGGAAGAATCCGACGTGCAACTCCTGCCACCGGGTGATCGACCCCCTGGGCCTGGCGCTCGAGAACTACGACCCCACCGGGGCGTGGCGGATCAAGGACAACGAAGTCGCGGTCGACCCGGTCGGCGTGCTCTACGACGGCAGCAAGATCGACGGGCCGGCGAGCCTGCGCGCCGCGCTGCTGAAGTACAAGGATGCGGTCGTTCTGAGCTTCACCGAGCGGCTCATGACCTACGCGCTCGGCCGCCGCGTCGAGTGGTACGACATGCCGACGGTGCGCGCCATTGCACGGGACGCGGCGAAGAACGACTACAAGATGTCGTCGTTCCTCAACGGCGTGATCAAGAGCGCGGCCTTCCAGCGCGGGCGGGCTGGAGAGTCGAAGTCGGTACGAGACCACAGTGGCGCGGATCGCGATAGACGGAGCCAGGCCAGGCTGAAGCCTGGCCCCACAACCTGTAGAATAGATGGGGTTCGGAGGGGCAGAGACCGATGTTCATCACCAGGAAGCACATCTCCCGGCGCGACGTGCTGCGCGGCCTTGGCGTGACGGTGGCATTGCCGTTCCTCGACGCCATGGTGCCGGCGCGGGCCGGCGTTTGCCCAGGCCCACGCCAAGAAGATTCGCTTCGCCGCGATCGAGATGGTGCACGGCGCGGCCGGCAGCACCAAGATCGGCATCGAGAAGAACATGTGGTCGCCGGCCGCGACCGGCCGCGCGTTCGACCTGACGCCGAGCAGCCTGAGCCCGCTCGAGCCCTTCCGCGATCACGTCACCATCATCAGCAACACCGACGTCCGCAACGCCGAGGCCTTCGAGGCGCCGGAAATCGGCGGCGATCACTTCCGCTCGAGCGCGGTGTTCCTGACCCAGATGCACCCGCGTCAGACGCAGGGCTCCGATGTGCGCGTCGGCACCTCGCTCGACCAGTACTACGCGCAGAAGTTCGGTCAGGACACGGCCATCCCGTCGATGCAGCTCTGCATCGAGAACGTCGATCAGGCCGGCGGCTGCTCCTACGGCTATTCCTGCGTCTACACCGACTCCATCAGCTGGTCGGCGCCCGACGCGCCGCTGCCGATGGTCCGCGACCCGCGCTCGGTGTTCGACGTGCTGTTCGGCGTCGGCGCCACGCCGAAAGAGCGCGCCGAGCGCCGCTCCGAGGATCGCAGCATCCTCGACTGGATCAACCAGGACGCGTCGCGCCTGCGCAACACGCTGGGCGCCGCCGATCGGGCCCGGCTGCAGGAGTACCTCGACGACATCCGCGAGATCGAACGCCGCATCCAGCGCGTCGAAGCGCAGAACAGCTCGGGCGAGCCGCGCGAGCTGCCCGGCGCCCCGATTGGCGTGCCCGACTCGTTCGAAGAGCACATCAAGCTGATGTTCGACCTGCAGGCGCTGGCCTTCGCGTCCGACATCACCCGCGTCTTCGCCTTCAAGCTCGGACGCGACGCCTCGAACCGCGTGTTCGCCGACAGCGGCGTCACCACCGGCTTCCACTCGGCGTCGCACCACGGCGATCGCGACGATCGCGTCACCGCGTTCGCGCGCATCAACCGCTACCACATCAGCATGGTCCCGTATTTCCTGGACAAGCTGCGCCGCACGCCCGATGGCGAGGGCACGCTGCTGGACAACACGGTGGTGCTCTACGGCTCGCCGATGGGCAACTCGAACGTGCACAACCACAAGCGCTGCCCGCTGTTCCTGGCTGGCCACGCCGGTGGCAAGCTCAAGGGCGGCGTCCACATCAAGACCGCCGACGGCACGCCGATGGCCAACGCGATGCTCTCGGTCGCGCAGATGCTCGGTCTCGAGCTGGACAAGTTCGGCGACAGCACGACGGCGATGGATCTCAACGCGGCGCCGAGTACCACGCTGTAGGGGTTAGGGATAGGGATTAGGGGTTAAGCGGCCGGCGGGAAATCCGCCGGCCGTTTTCACGTACGCGAGCCACAAGATGGCCGGGGACAGGTGCGACAGGTGCGACAGGTGCGACGGGTTCGACTCGGTGCGGTGCACAGGTGCGCCTGATCGTCGGTTCACGGTGCAGGGAGTGGGCAGCGTGCACCGTGACGCACCGCACCTGCTGTCACCTATCGCACCTGTCGCTCCTGTCACCCGAGAAATGCGGTCTAATTGCCGGCGACCGACTGGCTGGAGGCACTCAAATGAATGAGGTCTCTCGACGTGTGTTCCTGACGACGACCGGCGTCGCGGCCGGCGGCGTGCTGGCCGCAACCGACGCGGCGGGCCTCGGTCCCCTGCCCCCGCATTGACGCTGACTGCGCCAACTACGTGCGGTTTCTGCCGATCGCCACGGGCGATGTGCAGCCGCGCGATCTCACGCTGACCTGGGTGCGCGGCGATCGCAACGAGATGCTCCGCCGCGCCACCGACGACGCGAGCGTCGACGGCGGAGAAACGTCGATGGCCCAGCACGTCCAGCGCCTGGATCGCGGCGACCGGTCGCTGGTCGCGATCCCAATCTTTCCGCTGCGGAATTTCACGGTTCGCGATCTCTACGCGCAGAAGGGGACGTCAATCGCCGCACAGGCGCTGGGCGGCCGGCGGATTGGCATCTACAACTGGGCGGCGAGCGGAGCCGTCTGGTATCGCCACTTGCTGCGGTATCTGGGCA
The DNA here is from genome assembly GCA_963841895.1 of uncultured Acidobacteriota bacterium. Classification (GTDB taxonomy): domain Bacteria; phylum Acidobacteriota; class Vicinamibacteria; order Vicinamibacterales; family UBA2999; genus JACCSI01. The sequence continues at coordinate 219,135 of CAWJEO010000029.1, read as the reverse complement.
ACGACACGAAGAAGATCGAGTGGGTGGTCGGCGGCGTGGACGGTCCGGCAACCGTGCGCCTCCCCGAGCCGCGCTCTGCCGAACGTCCGGCCGGCGCCGGACGGGAAGTTCGCTGAGCGCGCTGCTCCAGGCCAAGGAGATCGATGCCCTGTTCGCTCCGCTGCCGCCGCGTGCGCTCCATCCGATCGACGGTCCCATCGTCCGTGCCTTTCCGACCTTTCAGGCGATGGAGCAGAAGTACTTCGGGGACACGGGCTGTTATCCGCCGCAGCACGTGATCGTCGTGCGGCGCGCGTCGTGGGAGCGGGATCGTTCGGTTGGCCGCCGCCTCGTCGAGGCCTTCAACGAAAGCGAGAAGGCGTTCGAGGCACTTCAGCGGCAGTTTCCCTACAACTCGCCGTGGCTCATCGAAGAAGCCGAAGGCGCGGCGCGTGTCATGGGAACGAGCTATCACGCGCACGGCCTCGACCCGAACCGACGAGCGATCGACACGTTCTGTCAGGCGGCGTTCGACGATGGACTGACGAAGCGCCGCGTGACAGTGGACGAGTTCTTTCAGGAGTTCCTGCAGACGTGAAGCCGATCAGGGCTCCGGCACGTCGACCGTAAACCCGAGATAGGTGAGATCCAGCGTGCTGTCGGGCCCGATCACGCAGCTCTCGGCCCTCGTGACCGGATAGCCATTCAGGTCGAGGCTGCCCGAGACCGGTCGTAGAGGCCCTTGGGCTGCGGGATACCGGCGGTGCGCTGCATGGGCACGGTCACGGACGATACCGACCCGTCGAGATTCGTGAAACGAATGTCAGCGCGTCCCGGGGCGCCCGGCGGCACACTGAACCAGCCGGACAGCGTGCGTAACAGCACGGCTTTATCGGTGGCGCTTCGAACGCCTCCACACACTTCTGGATCCCCCCGAGATCGTTGAAGACGATCCTGCCCAACGAAAAGGGCACGCCCGGCCAGAGTTGCGGAACCACTTGCGGCGAGCTGACGACGGACACCGGCACGGGATCGGCCGAAGTGTTGACGATGAACGCTTGAACGGGCTTCAAGACTCCCTGTGCCACGGCTGGGCCAACAGTGGTTGTGGTCAGCGCTGCCGCGACAAGACCGCCGCCAAGCGCCACTTTCATGAACGAACGCCACGTCATGGGAAACCTCCGGATAGTAGATGGCCGAACCGCCGGCCCATCGGGTCGTGATGGATGTGGCACTTGACCGGCGAACCGCTCGATCGGTTCGCCGCGACTGCCTCTACTGGAGGAGTGGTGGGATGGGTGAAAAGCTATCGCGCGACTGTTTTTGCTACGAATCACGGCTGGCGCTAAAAAACGCCGAAAGCCGCTTGCCCCGGCTCCCGCAGCGTCGGATGTAATCGCCCCAACGTGAACTGGGCAGCGTCATGACGTCATCATTACGGCGGCTGTGTCCGGACCGCTCGCCGTGGCTCATCGAAGAGGTCGAGGCGCGGCGCGCGTCATGGGGTGCACGGGTGCGATTGGCGCGCTGGGTGCGACCGCGCACCGCACCGCACCCGTCGCACCCGACGCACCTGTCGCACCCGTCTACCGGCCCTCCCCGTCCACGACCGGCGGCGCTGTGCAGCGGTCGACCGCTGGCGGAAACGCGGCAGGTTCCGCGTCACGATGTTGAGGTCGGACAGCTCATCCATGGCGACTGTCACGACGCCGTTCTGCACTTCCAGCTGCACCAGCTTGCGGCAGGGCTCAGTTGGTGTAAAGACACCTAGGACCGCCGGAATCTGGGTGTCGAGCGCGACGTCCATTTGCACATAGCCTTGGGGAAAAACCGGGTTGGGGGAACGATCGGATTGGGAGGCACGGGGATGGCGTCGAAGACGGCCTCGCCGAAGAGGTTCTGCCCGACCGAGCTGAACGCCTGTCACGAGCCCGGTGTTGATCTTTGTCACGAAGGGCGCTGCCGCTGACGCCCAGCCCGCCCCGAACGCGATGAGCAACGCAGCCGTCAAAGCGGCCACGCGGCCCGCCTGTCGTGGTATCGAATTCAACGTGTTCATATCTCCTCCTGATGTTGGCGCTGGCCCGGTCGTTCTCCGGGCGGGCTTCTACAGAGGAGTGGTCGTGAGCCGGAAAACCTATCGCATCATTACCCGCCCTGATGTTGCCCAGACTTGCAATAAGCGAAAAGAATCGATGAGGACACACTCAAGACACTGCTGGATGCGTATCGACGGGACGCCGACGATGCGAAGAGCGCTTCGTCTCGGTCTTGCTTAGTCTCGCTGTCGCGAGCCTCGCCGTCACGGCGTCCGCGCAGGCTCTGAAGTGGGACGAGCTTCAGAGCAGAAACAGCTCGCGACCAGAAGGCGGCGCGTCGTTTCATCGTCTCCGGATTGATGGCAGCGGGTTCACGCTCCCATTCGACGCCACCGGTGCGCCGCCGCCGACGCGGCTGGTCTTCAATCTCGTGCTTCAGGGTAAGGGCGTCGTCTACTTCGGTCCGCTGCAACTGGTCGACAGTCCCGGTGGTCTCGTTCAGCGCGACTCCGGTGAATGGACGCTCCAACAGACCGCGGCACCAACCGAGGTGCGCCGAGTGCGCCAGGTGCGCCAGGTTCACTGGGTGCGGGGTGCGAAGGGGTTCACCAGGTGCGACAGGTTCGCTGGGTGTCCGGAGTGGGCAGGGTCCACCGCGACGCACCAGGCACCTCGAGGACCGGCTCACTTGACCGCACCTACGCACCTCGCACCTGGTGTACCCGGCGCACCTAGCGCACCTGTCGCACCCGCTGAATGTGTCGCACCTGTCGCACCCGAAAGAGCGCCTGGCTCAGAGTCGTCGAACTCACCTGTACCGGTCGCGCCCTGCAGCGTCAGCATGTAGTCGCCGCTCGTGAACGTCGAGGCAGGGCACGTCGATCGTGAAGGCAGGCCCGGACGGTTCGAGGCTCGGTCGTCAGATCGCCGCGCTGCAGGATCTCGTCGCCGCCGAGAAGGCGAACGATGATGCGATAGCGGCCGTAGTCGCGCTCGCGGAGCGTGAGTGCGAGACGCACGGTGTCCGTATTGGCAGGGATTTCCAACGTCGTCAGCGCGCTCGGGCTGCTGCTACGCTGGCCCGCCCCAACCGTCATCGCGAGGGTGACGATTGACAGCGTGGGAGCGACCGTCGGCTCGGGCGGCGGAGCGGTGGGCGTCGACGGTGACGCGTTCGCCATCTTCGTCTGCTGCTGCTCAGGCTCTTGACGGGTGGATCGCAGCGCGGTCCAGAGGGCGATACCGAGGACGATTGCGGCCGCGAGTGTCGCCATCGCAAGCGCCGGCCGGGGACCGAGCCACGCGGTGAGCCAGTTCGCGCGCGGCGATTCGGACCGGTCGCCGCTCGAGGACGTCGGCGACGCGTCCGCCCGCGTCAGCAGCGCTTCGGCAAACTCCACGCGCGCGCGGCGTTCGGGACGGCTCAGATACACCGTTTCGAAGCGATGACGCGTCTCCGGCGCGAGCCGGCCGCGCACGTAGTCGTCGACGAGCGCGTTCTCTTCGGCGGCGACCTCGGCGAAGACCTGCGCGTCGTTGAAGTACGTCTCTTCGAGCGCGCTCTGTTCCGCTTCTGTCAGCTCGCCGAGCAGGTAGCGCCGCGCCGTGTGCTTGATGTCGGTCATCTCACTCGAGCTCCGCGGCATCGGGCGGCCGGTGATGTTGTGTCCCACGCCACGACAGCTCTCACTGAACAGTGTCGGCAGACGTCGATCATGTCGCTGTCCGCGTCGAGGCAGGCGTTGACGCAGCGTTCCAGCTTGTCGCGCAGGCGCTGGGCGCGGTTGGCCAGCGCCTCGACTTTGATCCCCAGGCGCGCCGCGAGATCCCGCCGGCTGTCGATGCGGGCGCGCTTCTCATCGCGATAGTAGGTGAGGATGACCTCGCGGTTGTCGGCCGGCAGCGCGCGTAGGCACCGGTCCAGACAGTCGAGCCGCGCTTCTTTGGCAGTGGCGGCGTGCTGATCGTCGGGCGCCGCAAGCGGCGGCGCCATGTCGAGATCGGTGCGCCTGGTGTCCGGGTCCTTCAACGTCTCCAGGAAGATCAGACGCGCGACGTTGTAACAGTAGCCGCCGAGATTCTCGATCGCGATGCCCTCGTCCAAGCGGCGGGCGACACGATCGAAGGTCTCGTCGGCGTGATCTTCAGGAAACGGCGCGCCGCGCCACTCGAAGAACCGGACCAGCGTGCGCCGCAGGTCTTCGTAGCGCTCACCAGCGCGTGCCGGATCGGCATCGAGACGTGCGAGCAGCCGCTGGAAGGCCGGCGCGTTCAGCCCGGTCGCCATTCAGCGGGTGCCGTCGAGGCGTGCCCACTCACCGGACTGGATGAAGCTGGCCCAGTGATACGGATGCTCGATGGCGTCCGTCGCGCAGCATCGCCAGCTGCGTCTGTCGAAGCGCGTCGCCGCGTCCCGCGCCCTTGCGTCAGCCGCGTGTAGTAGCCGATCATCAGATCGCGCGTGCTGCGATCCGCGACCGGCCACAGGCTCATCAACTGGCTCTCGGATCCTGCCAGCACCAACGCGCGCCGCAGCCCGTAGACGCCGTCGCCGTTCCTCACCTCGCCGACGCCCGTATCGCACGCCGACAGCACCACCAGCTTCGTGCCCCAGAGGTCGAGGCTCGCCGCTTCGAGCGCTGTCAGCATTCCTTCGGCGTTGCCACTCGGCCGTCGGTTCGCACCCGCCAGTGCGAGCCCTGACGCAACAGCGGGCTCTCAGCGCGCGCGACCCACCGTCCGAGGCGCTGGTCCCCTGCGGGCTGAGTCGCAGTCGCCTCGCCCGATGCGTCGCGCGAGAAAGAATCCGTGAGTGGCGATGTGCAGGATGCGCGGGGCGGTGACCCGCTGCAGTGCGGCCTTGGTCGCCTGTTCCCGTGTCAGCACACTCGCTTGCGGCATCAGGCCCTTGAGCACCCGCACCTCGTCTCGGACCCCCGGCAGCGGGCCGAAGAAAACCTGGGAGTAATCCACGCGCCCGGCCGCGGCGCCATCCGTCGAGCGCCGTTCGGCGACCAGCGACGGCTCGCCAAACAGCGGATCGGCCACGATCACGGCCGCACTCCTCGAGGTGCGGGCGCTCTCCAGCCGCAGCAGGTCGCGACCACTGGTCAGATAGCTCATCAAATAGCGATCGACGAGGTGGCGGCCGTTCTCGTCGACCAGCGCGGCAAACGGAATCAGATTGAGCGGGCCATCTGGTGAGATCAAAAGGTGCGCGGTCGAATCCAACAGAGGCCGGACCGGTTGCATCAGACGGGCGTCCAGCGTCCGCGCCAGGTGCGTCACGTCACGCCGAGCGGGGTCACGCAACGCTTGCCGCCAGGCGTCCACGGCGCGATCGATCGCCGCGGCTTCTCCCAGGTCCGCCGAGCCGAGGGCACCCGACGCTGTTAGGACGTAGGCTGCGACTCGCAACTCGGTGCCGCCATCGCCGCCGCCTCGAGTCGGACGGTACAGCGCGAACTCGATCAGTGCCGCGCCGGGTGGAATCCGCGCCTGGACCCCGCCATCGAGATGGGCATCGACTGCGCGCGGAACTCAGCGCTTCGCGAACTGATCTCCGCCTCGAGTTGGTCGACTTGGGCTTCAGCGGCCGCACGTCGCGCGCGGGTCGAAGCGGCGTTGTCTCCCGGGCCTCGCAGCATGACCGACGCCAGCTGCGACCTCGCGTCGGTCAATCGGCTGAACAGGGCCTGATCGCCGGGTTGCGCACGGGCCCGCAAGGCGGCGATGTTGTTGCTGGCGGCATCGACCCCACGGCCCTTGCGCCGCAGGATCGTGGTCATCGCGAGCCGTTGCGCGTCCGGGTTCTCGGGCGCGGACTGGAGGTGGAGCGACAGCGCGGCGTCCACGTCTTCCGCGAACAGCTCAAGGAAACTCAGCTTCTGGCGCTCCGATCCGACCGGGAGATCGCGTTCGAAGTTCCGCTCGCGGATATCGTGGTGCCGTGACAGGTAGCCGATCGCGCGTGGACATCTCCCTGGGTGCGGTGCACCCCGGCGAGACCGTTGAGCGACGTCGCCACGTCGGGATGAGTGCCGCCAACGGCCGCCTCGCCGATCGCCAACGCGCGTTGGAAGATCGGTTCCGCCGCGGCGGGATCGCCCTTTCTCAGGTAGAGACGGCCCAGCGCGTTCAGCGTCTGTCCCACGTCGGCGTTATCGGAACCGAGCTTCTGCTCCTGAATTGTCAACGCCCGTCGAATGAGCGCTTCCGCTTGCGCGTAATCGCGGGCGTCGGTCGCGAGTGCCGCGAGATTGTTGAGGGCCAGCGCGAGTCGCGGGTGATCGGGGCCGAGGGTCTTTTCTTGAATCTCGAGGGCCCGTCGGTACAGCGATTCCGCTTCGACGCCGCGACCGAGCAGCGCCAGCAGTCCGCCGAGCGAGGACAACGAGGCCCCGACGTCGGCATGCACCGGGCCGTATGCTTTCTCGCGAATCGACAAGGCTCGCCGGTAAAGCGGTTCAGCCTTGAGGTAATCGCCTTTCCGCTGTAGGAGACCAGCAAGATTGTTGAGCCCGTTTGCGACTTCGTTGTGCTCTGGCCCCAGCGCCTTCTCCCACACAGCAATCGCGCGGAGATACAACGGCTCGGCCTTCGCGTAGTCGCGCCGCCGGTCGGCGATCACGGCGAGGTTGAGCAGCGTGAGCCCGATATTGCGATGCTCGGGACCCAGGGCAGCCGCTGTGATCGGCAGCGATCGTTCGAATAACGACTCGGCCGTCGTCAGGTTGCCCAACTGGATGTGCAGCACGGCCAGATTGCCGATGGTTGCCGCGAGCATGGGGCTCGCCGCGTCGAGGGTGCGTTCCTGGATGGCCAGCGCGCGGGCGAAGAGCGATTCGGCGCGAGCGAATTCGGCCCTTGCCATGAGGGTCCTGGCCAAACCGGCGAGCGCCGAGGCCACCTGCCCACTGTCCGGACCTGTGGCCGTCTCGAGGACTGTCACGGCGCGCGCGAAGAAGGTCTCGGATTGTGGGAAGTCCCCCTTCTGGTAAAACATGGTGCCGAGTCCCAGCAGCGAATTCGCCACGTCACGGTGTTCTGCGCCAAGCGCCCGCTCGCGAATACCAAGGGCGCGACGGTGCAGAGCTTCCGACTGTACGAAGTCGCCGAGGTTGGCCTGGAGCGCGGCGACGTTCTTGAGCGAAACGGCCGTGTCGGGGTGATCGCCGCCGAGGACACGTTCGCGAATCTCGAGACCGCGTCGAAGGCTCGTCAGTGCCTTCTTGTAGTCGCCGGTCAATTCCTGGAGACGCCCGGCCGTATCGAGTGCCTCGGCGAGGGCTGGTTCGGGCGCGTGGGCCTGTTCGCGGAGCAACAGGGCTCGCTCGGCCAACGGCAACGCCACCTGCGGCCGGCCCTTCTCGAGGAGCGCGATGGCCTCGGCCAGCAGCGAAGTGGCCTCTTCCGGCTGGCCATCGCTCGGACGCGCGGCCGCTGAAGTCTGCTCCGGGCCGGCCGACGAGTCAGGCGGCATGGAGAGCGCAACACACACGAGAGCGTGCGCCACGAGGCGGAGCAATGGGCGTCGGCGGCGAGTCATGCGCGTCCTTTTGACCTGATGCGGATCAGACTCGAGATACGGGCGTCTATCCTATCGCGCGATCGCTCTACCTCTGCCCCGCGAAGGTCGCGTGCCCACGGCTGCCCCCACGGATGCATCCGCCTCTGCTCGCGGAGAATCCAGCGAGCTACGGCGCGACCGGTGCCCGGTTCTCCGTGACATTCAGAGACGACTCCGACCCCCTCCCAACCGTATAATCAGGGCGGCCAATCCGCCGTATCAGGCCACTTTTGAACAGGTTACGCGGCTGCAGGTCCAGCCCGGTCCGCGGTCGCGGTTGCACTCGCCTCCGGCAGGAGGCGAGGCGAAAATGGGGGACAGCTTCCGGATGACACGAGTTCTGCCGACCGCCGGGGCAGCGCTGCTGGCTCTGAGTGTCGCCACCTCCATCGGCTACGCGCAGCGTTCGCAGGCACCCGCCGCGCCCGCGGCAAGCCAACCGAGCCGCGCGCCCGCGCGCCCGACGCCGCCTGCCACACCGCTTCCGTCACATCGCCCCGTCGCAGTCGATCGCACCGGCGCCGACGCGCCAACCGCGATCGTCAAGCAGGTACCTGCATCGGCTGTCACAGCGAACGCGGCAAGGCCGGTGGGCTGTCGCTGGCCTCGTTCGACGCGGCGAAGGCCGTCGATCATCCGATCGTCACCGAGAAAATCATTCGCAAGCTGCGCGCGGGGATGATGCCGCCGGCCGGCGCCAAGCGTCCGGAGGCGAGCGTCCTGACCGGGATGGCCGAAGCGCTCGAGCACCGGATCGATGCGGCGGCGGCGCTCAATCCGAATCCCGGGTCGCGGCCCTCGCAGCGCTTGAATCGCGCCGAGTACGCGGCCGCGGTGCGCGAGCTGCTCGGACTCGAGATCGACGTCGACGCCTACCTGCCACCCGACACGATTGCGCACGGCTTCGACAACATCTCCGAAGAGCAGGGCCTGTCGGCGGCGGTGATGGAAGGGTACCTGCGCGCCGCCAGCGCGATCAGCCGCCTCGCGGTAGGCGATCGCACGGCGACCGCGACCTCGACGATCTACAAGCTGCCGCGCGACGGCACGCAGATGCGTCACGTCCCGGGGACGCCAATGGGCACGCGCGGCGGCGTGTCGGTCGTGCACATCTTCCCGGCCGACGGCGAATACGTCTTCAAGATGCTGCTGCACAGCGGCCCGACCGGCGACCTGTTCGGCGGCGCGACGCGCGGCGAGCAGATCGAAGTGTCGGTCAACGGTGAGCGAGCGGCGCTGCTGCCGATCAACCACCTGATGCGCGAGTCGGACGAGGGCGGCTTGACTCTGCAGACGCCGCCGATTCACGTCAGCGCCGGACCGCAGCGCATCTCCGCCGCGTTCATCCAGGCCGCTGATGGCCCGGTGGACGATCTGATCGCCCCGATCGAGCACACGCTCGCGGATACGAACATCGGCGAAACCTACGGCTTGACCGCGCTGCCGCACCTGCGCGAATTCGCCGTCACCGGACCGCAGCGGGTGACCGGCGTGTCCGAGACGCCGAGCCGCCGCCGGATCTTTACGTGCCGGCCGACCCAGGCCAGCGAAGAAGCGGGATGCGCCACCGAGATCCTCCGCCGGCTGGGTCTGCAGGCGTATCGCGGTTCGCTGCCCGGCGACGACCTTGCCGACCTCCTGCGCTTCTATCAGCAGGGCCGCAGCAAGGGCGACTTCGAGGGCGGCATCCGGCTGGCGCTGCAGGCGATGCTCGCCAATCCGCGGTTCGTCTTCCGCCTCGAGCAGGCGCCGGCGACGCTGCGCGCCGGCCAGGCGTACCGCATCGCCGACCTCGACCTCGCGTCGCGGCTCTCGTTCTTTCTCTGGGGCACGCTGCCCGACGCCGAGCTCGTGAAGGCCGCCACGAGCGGCAGCTTGAAGACCACGACGGGCTTCAATCGGCAGTTGCGCCGGATGCTCGACGATCCGCGCGCGGAAGCGCTGTCGACGCGATTCGCGGCGCAGTGGCTGCGGCTGCAGGACATCAAGAAGAACCGCCCGGATCCGCTGCTGCTACCCGCAGTGGGACGACACGCTGGCCGACGGCTTCCGCCGCGAGACCGAGATGTTCTTCGACAGTCTCGTCCGCGAGGATCGCAACGTGCTCGACCTGCTGACGGCGGACTATACGTTCGTCAACGAACGCGTCGCCAAGCACTACGGCATTGGCAACGTGATGGGCGCGCACTTCCGCCGCGTGACCCTGGCCGACGAGAGCCGGCGCGGCATCCTCGGTCACGGCAGCGTGCTGCAGTTGACGTCGGTCGCCGATCGCACCTCGCCCGTGCTGCGTGGCAAGTGGGTGATGGAAGTGCTGCTCGGGACGCCGCCGCCCCCGCCGCCGCCCAACGTGCCGCTGTTCGAAGAGACCAAGGGCGTCAAGGACGCGCGGATGCTGTCGGTTCGTGAGCGCATGGAAGAACATCGCAAGAACCCGGCGTGCACGTCGTGTCACCGGATGATCGATCCGCTGGGACTTGCACTCGAGAACTTCGACTCGTCGGGCAAATGGCGGATCAAGGACAGCGGCGTCGCGGTCGATCCGTCAGGCGTGATGTACGACGGGACGGCGATCAACGGTCCCGCCGATCTCCGCGCGGCGCTGATGAAGCACTCGGATGCCATTCTTCTGAGCTTCACGGAAAGCCTGATGACCTACGCGCTCGGGCGGCCGATTGAGTTCTACGACATGCCCGCGGTCCGGAGCATCGTCCGCGACGCGGCCAAGAGCGGGAATCGCATGTCGGCGTTCATCTTCGGGTGTGGTGAACAGCGCGGCGTTCCGGTTGGCGAAGCCTGCGGCAGTCGGAAACGACGGACAGCAGTCGACAGCAGCATGAGTTGAACGGGCGTACCGGTAGCGGCCGGCCTGTAGGCCGGCCGGCGTGACCGACGGAGCGATTCGATGTACATCACACAAAAGCACCTCTCACGCAGGACCGTCCTTCGCGGCATGGGCGCCACCGTGGCGCTGCCGTTTCTCGAGGCGATGGTGCCGGCCCGGACGGCGCTCGCCAAGACCGCGGCCGGAAGATTCGCCTCGCGGCCATCGAGATGGTGCACGGCTCGGCCGGCGCGACGGCCTTCGGGCTGCAGAAGAACCTGTGGTCGCCGGCGGCAGTGGGCCGCAATTTCGACCTGACGCCGACGAGCCTGACGCCGCTCGAGGCCTGGCGCGACTACCTCACGATCGTGTCGAACACCGACGTGCGCAACGCCGAGGCGTTCGAGACGCCGGAGATTGGCGGCGATCACTTCCGCTCGAGCGCGGTGTTCCTGACGCAGGCGCACCCGAAGCAGACGAAGGGTTCGAACGTCTACGTCGGCCCGTCGATGGACCAGCTCTACGCCCAGCGCTTCGGCCAGGAGACCGCGATTCCGTCGATGCAGATGTGCATCGAAGCGGTCGATCAGGCCGGCGGTTGCTCGTATGGCTATTCGTGCGTCTACACCGACACCATCAGTTGGGCGTCGGCGACGCAGCCGCTGCCGATGATTCGCGATCCGCGGTTCGCCTTCGATCAGCTGTTCGGCGTCGGCGCGACGCCCGAGGAGCGGCGGGCGCGGCGGCAGGAAGACAAGAGCATTCTCGATTCGATCACGGTCGCGGCCGGCCGCCTGCGGAACACGCTGGGCGCGGTCGATCGCGCGCGGCTGTCGGCGTACCTCGACGAAGTGCGAGAGGTCGAACGCCGGATTCAGCTGGTCGAGGCGCGCAACAACAGCGGCGTCGAGCGAGAGCTGCCCGGCGCGCCGGCCGGCGTTCCCGACTCGTTCTCGGAGCACACGCGGCTCATGTTCGACCTGCAGGCGCTGGCCTTCGCCGGCGATACGACGCGGGTGTTCTCGTTCAAGCTGGGACGCGACGCCTCGAGCCGGTCGTACCCGGAGAGCGGCACGAAGTCGGCCTTCCACCCGGCGTCGCATCACGGCGAGCGCGAGGATCGCATCCTCGACTTCGCGAAGATCAACACCTACCACGTCGGGACGATCCCGTACTTCCTCGAGAAGCTGAAGAACACGCCCGACGGCGAGAGCAACCTCCTCGAGAACACGCTGATCATCTACGGCTCGCCGATGGGCAACTCGAACGTCCACAACCACAAGCGCTGCCCGCTCTTCCTGGCCGGCCGCGCCGGTGGCTACTTGAAGGGCAACGTGCACCTGAAGGCGCCCGACGGCACGCCGATGGCCAACGTGTTCCTGACGCTGATGCATCAGCTCGGGTTGGACGATGTGAAGAGCTTGGGCGACAGCACGGGCGAGTTCGACCTGAACGCCGTACCGGAAACCACCGTTGCACGCGGATAAGACGATGCCAGCAGATCGCCAGGCCAGGCTGCACGCCTGGCCCCACGACTCGGATCGGGATGCTTTGCAGCCTGATTGCGGCACTCGGCCTCACGGGCGGCGTTGGCGCCCAGAGCAACGCGGTGGTTGCCGAAGCGGCGATGCAGCGCAACGGCGCGGCGGTACGCGCGCTGCTGAAAGAAGGCGCCGACGTCAACGGCGCCCAGGGCGACGGGATGACCGCGCTGCACTGGGCCGCCGCCAACGGCGACACCGAAACGGCGCGCATGCTGATTGCCGCGGGCGCCAACCTGCGGGCGATGACCCGAATCAACGGCTACACGCCGCTGTTCCTGGCCAGCCGCGAAGGCAACGCGGCCATTGTCGGCGCCCTGCTCGACGCCGGCGCCAGCGCCAAGACGGCCTCGACCACCGGCTCGACGCCGCTCATGCTCGCCGCCGCGTCGGGCAACACCGAAACCATCAACCGGCTGCTCGACGCCGGCGCGGAAATCGACGCCAGGGAGCACGCGCGCGGCCAGACGGCGTTGATGTTCGCCGCCGCCATGAATCGCGTCGAGGCCATCAAGGTGCTCGCCAGGCGCGGCGCGAGCGTGAAGGCGACGAGCAAAGTCGTTGACCTCTACGAACTGACCCGCGAGGATCCGGCGGGGCCGGGCCAGGGCGGTGGCACCGGTGCTGCCGGACGCGGCGGTGCACCCGCACCCGCCGCTGCGGCCGGCGCCGCGCCTCGACGTCCGCAGGTCGCTGGTCTCGACCGCGGCTACAACTACACCGAGCTCATCGCCTACCAGGGCGGCATGACGCCGCTGCTGTTCACCGCGCGCGAAGGCCACATCGCCGCCGCCGTCGAGTTGCTCGACGCTGGCGCGGATATCAATCAGCCGCGCGACGGCGATCAGACGACACCGCTCCTGATGGCGGCCATCAACGGCCACTTCGATCTCGCGAAGCTGTTCCTCGATCGGGGCGCGGATCCCCGTCTGGCCGGCGAGAACGGCGCGACGCCGCTCTACGCGGTGCTCAACTGCGTCTACGCGCAGAAGTCGAACTATCCGCAGCCGCGCGGCTTCACCCAGCAGAAGCTGACGTATCTCGAGATCATGGCGGCGCTGCTCGACAAGGGCGCGGACCCGAACGCTCGACTGAAGAAGAAGGTCTGGTACTCGGGCTACAACTCCGATCTGTCCGGTGTCGATGAGTCCGGGGCGACACCGTTCTGGCGCGCCGCCTATGCGAGCGACGTCGATGCCATGCGGCTCCTGCACGCGCGCGGCGCCGACCCGTTCGTCCCGACCATCAAGCCCGCGGGACGACCGCAGTTTGGCGACTCGACGCGCGAGGTGAAGGACGTCTCGGGGCTGCCGCCGGTGCCGGTAGGTGGCCCGTCGGTCACGCCGCTCATGGCCGCCACCGGCGTCGGATACGCTGAAGGGTTTGCCGCCAACTCGCACATCATTCACGCGGCGGGCTGGATGCCGGCGGTCAAGTATCTCGTCGAGGAGATCGGCGCCGACGTCAACGCGAAGGATCACCAGGGCAACACCGCGCTTCACAATGCCGCGTCGCGCGGCGACATCGAGATGATCCTGTATCTGATCTCGAAGGGCGCCGACGTCAAGGCCATCAATCGCGAAGGCCAGACCACGGCGGACATGGCCAACGGTCCGGTCCAGCGGACCCAGCCGTATCCGGAAGCCGTCGAGCTGCTCGTCAAGCTCGGCGCGAAGAACAACAACAAGTGTGTATCGTGCTAAGGCGGGTGGGGCTGGTCGGGCTGGTAGGGCAAGTGGGGAAGCGCGTTGCTACCCGCCCAACCAGCCCCACCCGCCCAACCTGCCCCACCTTCAGGAGGATCAGAGAATGAACCGTGTGAAGTTGATGTGTTCGGCCGCCGTTCTCGCAGCGGCCTTTGGTGCGACGGTTGCGGCGCAGAAGACGACCGACATGGGGACCGGCAAAGGCGGCAGCCCGCACGTCCGGAGCGAATGGGCGATCGACGGCGCGAACATCGCCATCGAGTACGGCCGTCCGGCGCTCAAGGGCCGCACGCCCGGCAAGGACGTCGATCCATACGAAGGCAAGGAATGGCGCACCGGCGCCGACGAGCAGACGACGCTCATCACCGACAAGGCGCTGAAGTTCGGCACCCTGGCGGTGCCGGCGGGCCGCTACGGACTCCACACGCATCCCGGTGAAGGGCACGTGGCAGCTGATCGTCAGCAAGCGCGAAAAGGGCTGGGGCATTCCCTATCCCGCCGGCACGGATCTCGGCCGCGCTCCGATGACCATGGGCAAGGTGCCGAAGCCCGGTGAGAACCTCACCATCTCGATCGAGGACACGCCCGCCGGCGGCACGCTCCACATCGACTGGGGCACCACGCGCGCGAGCATTCCGTTCACCGTCGGCTAACGCGCGTCCCGGTCACGATCCTTTTCAGGAAGAGGCGGTCTCTTTTGGGGCCGCCTCTTCGGGTGTACGAAGCAATGCGTGGGTTTCAAGGTTTGGTGTGTACGCACTTGTCGTCCTTGTGTGTCGTGTGTCGGTTGCTCCGGCGTTCGCGCAGGTCAACGGCAGCGGATCGGCAGGCGGGGTGGCGATCGTCATCGACGGATCGCCGGCGCCGGAGGCGCCCGAGACCATCACCCGTGATGCGCGCAACCGGGCGACGGTGCGCGCCATCAAGCTGACCGAGCCGCTCCAGGCTCGACGGCAAGCTGGACGAAGAGGTCTACGCCGCGACCAAACCGTTCGGCGGGATGCTGCAGGTCGCGCCGAACTACGGCCAGCAGTCGACCGAGAAGCACCGACATCTGGATCACCTACGACCAGAACAACATCTATGTCTCGGCGAAGCTGCTACGACTCGGCGCCGCCCGAGCGCTGGATCTCGAACGAGCTGCGCCGCGACACCAATCAGCTCCGCCAGAACGATCACTTCGGCGTGATGTTCGACACGTTCTACGACCGGCGCAGCGGCTTCATCTTCTACACCAACCCGCTGGGCGCGCTGGCCGACTATTCGGTGATCGACGAAGGCCAGTCGAACACCGACTGGAACCCGGTGTGGAGCTCGCACACCGGCACCTTCGAGGGCGGCTGGACGGTGGAGATGGCGATCCCGTTCAAGACGCTCCGCTATCGCTCGGGCAGCGACCAGGTCTGGGGCCTCCAGCTGCGCCGCGCGATCCGCCACAAGAACGAGTGGACCTACCTGACGCCGGTGCCGCAGAACATGGCCGGACCGCAGGCGTTCAACCGGATCTCGTCGGGCGGCACGCTGGTCGGCCTCGACTCTGCCGCCGGCGAGCAAGAACTTCGAGATCAAGCCGTACGCGATCTCGCGCGTGACCACCGATCAACCTGCGCGACGCCGCGCGTTCGCAACGATTTCGATCCGGACTTCGGCGGCGACTTCAAGTACGGCGTCACCGCCAATCTCACCGCCGACTTCACCGTCAACACCGACTTCGCGCAGGTCGAGGTCGACGAGCAGCAGGTCAACCTGACGCGGTTCAACCTGTTCTTTCCCGAGAAGCGCGACTTCTTCCTCGAAGGCCGCGGCGTCTTCGATTTCGCGCGCGGCGGCTCGAGCGCCGGCGGCGGCCAGGGCGGCGACGGCGGCGGCGGCGACACGCCGTATCTCTTCTACAGCCGGCGCATCGGCCTGAACGCGCAACCGCGTGATTCCGATCATCGCCGGCGGCCGGCTGACCGGCAAGGTCGGCGCCTTCGGCGTCGGCATCATGAACATCCAGGCCGACGACGAGGAGCGTCGTCGGGGACGCCGGACACCAACTTCACGGTCGTTCGCGTCAAGCGCGACATCCTCCGGCGCAGCACGATCGGCGCGATGTTCACGAACCGGTCGGAGTCGACCGTGCCGACGCGGCAGGGATCGAACCAGGCCTACGGCGTCGACGCCGCGTTCTCGTTCTACCAGAACATCAGCATGGGCGCGTACTGGGCGAAGACCGAGACGCCGGCGCTCGAAGGCAACGACGACAGCTATCAGGCGCGCTTCGACTACGCCGCCGATCGCTACGGCGCGAGCGCTGCAGCACCTCAAGGTCGGCGACAACTTCAATCCCGAAGTCGGCTTCCTGCGCCGCGACAACTTCCGCCGCTCGTTCGCGTCGCTCCGCTTCAGCCCGCGGCCGGCGAAGAGCCGGCTGGTCCGCAAGTACTCCTACGAAGGCCAGATCGAGTACGTCGACAACGTCGGCGGCTTCCTCGAGTCGCGCCAGCAGACCGGCAAGTTCAACATCGAGTTCAACAACAGCGATCGCTTCAACGTCGACGTCAACAAGAACTTCGACTACCTGTTCCTGCCGTTTTCGCCGGTCGCGCGGTGTCGTGATCCCGGTCGGCGGCTACGACTACAACGACGCAGTCGATTTCCTACAACTTCGGGCAGCAGCGCCGGCTGTCGGGCAACGTTGTCGCTGCAGGTCGGCGAATACTACGACGGCGACATCACGACCGTCGGCTACAGCCAGGGCCGGCTCGCAATCACCAAGCGCTTCTCGGTGGAGCCGAGCTTCTCGGTCAGCCACGTCGAGCTGCCGACGGGGGAGTTCACGACCAAAGTGGTCCGCTCGCGCGTCGACTACGGCTTTTCGCCGCGGATGTTCGCGAGCGCGCTGCTGCAGTACAGCTCGACCGACAACACCTTCAGCAGCAACCTGCGCTACCGCTGGGAATACCGCCCCGGCAGCGAGTTCTTCGTCGTCTGGACCGACGAGCACGACACGCGGCCGAACAGCATCGGCCTCCGCAATCGGGCGTTTGTCGTGAAGGTTACGCGGCTGCTGCGGTTCTGAAGCCGCGCCTCGGAGAGATCAGATGAACTCAGTGACCTGGTGATCTCGTGATCTGACGAGCGTCTTGCTCGCTAGCTCAGATCTTTAGATCATCCGATCACGCAGATCATCAGATCGCCAGATCACCAGATCTCTGCCGCGCCCGGACGATTCAGAACCGGTACAGATATGACGCCTTGACGAACAGGCCGCGCTGCGTCGTGCGATACACGCCGGCGTTCGGCACCCACGCGCCATCGACGAAGTCGCGGCGCTCGACGAGCGACCCGTAGCCGATGTAGACGACGGTCCCGGGCGTAGGCTCGTATGAGCCGAGGAAGTCGGTGAGGACGCGGTTGCGTGAGCTGTCGTACTGCAGCGATGCCGCGCACGGAGGTCGCGCGCGTGAACTGGTAGGTGGTCTTCGTATTGACGATGTCGAGCGTGTAGACGCGCTCACCCGTCGAGGCGCGATCGAACCTGACGCCGTCGTAGCGCACGCTCTGTGACAGCCGGCCGTTGGGCTGCCACGTCGCTGCCGACATTGAACGTCGTCGAGTGTCCCTGGAACGGCGTGTCCGAGTCGTAGAAGACCGCGTTGCCGGTCGAGAACCCGCCGTCGATCGAGAGCCAGCGATAGAGCTGAATTTCCCCGAACGCGCGCGGCCGGCCGCGATCGAACCGCTGCCCGGCCCAGTGCTCGAAGCCGGTCGAATAGTCCACGCTCAGAAAGCCCTGGCGCGTCGTCCGGAAGCGCGCCGCGGCCATGGCGTGCAGCTCGTTGCCGCCGGCGATGCGGTCCTCGCCGCCCTGCGTGAAGCCGACCAGCGAGAACCGCCGCAGCCAGTCGCTCGACGGATAGAAGCTGCGTTCGACGTAGCCCCAGCCGCTCGTGAGGCCGACGCGGTTGATGAACGCCGTCTCCATCCGGAAGTCGTCGTCGTAGTGCTCGGCGGCGCCCAGGACCGACCAGGTCCGCGTGTTGTAGCAGTAGCCGGCCTGCGCGCCGACGCCGGCCGGCGGAGTCGGCGCCGCTCGTCTCGCGCGTTTGCGAGGTCAGCGCGAACCCGTCGACACGCTGCGTCGGCGTTGACCCGCCACGACAGGTCGGCGCCGGCGACGCGGTTGCTGCCGCCGGCGAAGCGCACGTCGGTGACCAGCGCGCCGACGTAGTTGCTCGGGCCGAGGCTGTACTGCGCGCGCGCGATGTTGAACAGCGTCTGCTTGCCGCGATCCGGATCGCCCGCGGGCAGCCCACTGCCCGGGAGGTCGTCGGACGCGGTCAGCGTGCCGAACGTCACGCGGCCGACGCTGCCGGTGACCTTCCCGGCGACGATCGGATCGACGATGCGGCGCGTGTTGACCGCGGTGCGCAGCGAGTTGTCGCCGCCGGCGCCGGCCAGCGCGAAGATGCCGGCGCCTTCCATGAAGAACGGACGTTTCTCGGCGAAGAAGACCGGGAAGCGCTGGTTGACCTCGACCTGGAACGCGTCGCTTTCGACCTGGCTGAAGTCGGGGTTGACGGTGGCGTCGAGCGTGATGGTCGACGTCACGCCGAGCTTGGTGCTCACGCCGACGCTGCTGCGCCCATCCGCCGCGTCCCCAACGCGTCGGCGATTCACGCAGCGTCGTGCGGCCGTAGGTGGCGCTGGGCAGGACCTCGCGAGCCAGGCGCGGCTCGAGCGCGATCGAAGCGCAGCGAGGCGTGGCGGTCGAACACCCAGGCGCCGGGCTCGAGCGGCGGCCACGCGACCGACATGCCTGACCGGCTGACGCGCCGCCAGAAGAGCAGTCCCATCCGGACCTCGTCGCCGCCCTTGAAGCGGATGCTTTGCAGCGGCAACCGGATTTCGACCGCGTAGCCGGTGTCGGTGAGGCGGCCGGCGCTGTCCCAGCGCCCAGTCGGGCGCCGGGTCTTCATTTCCCGCGACGCTGTTCAGCATGTCGAGCTGGACGCCGCTCGGGTTCACCATCATGTGGTACGACATGCTGGCCGGTGCCGAGCGCGTCGAGGCTGAGGCCGACCCAGTCGTCCTGCCAGATGTTGTCGCGCCGCGTGATCGAGGTCTTGATCCGCGATGGGTCGGGGTCGTCGCACTTGAAGGCGAAGTAGAGGTAGTCGCTGTCGTAGCTGAACCAGACGGTGGTTTTCTGCGGGATCGCTTCGCCGTAGCAGCGGGTTGTACGACAGCCACTCGCCGGTCGGGAGCGGCGCCGATTGCCACGACCTCGTCGTCGAGCGCGCCGTCGATGACCGGCGCAGCAGCCGCACGTATCGCGCGAAGGTCGGGCCGCGCTTCGGACTGCGCGGAAGCGCTGCGCGCCGCACCGAGCGCGAGCGCGACCGTAACGATCGCAGTCACGAGGCGGACACGCATCCGTCTGTTAGACGCCTGCGCCGAGAGATGGTTCGTGCGAAAGCCGGGCTACTTCGTGGTCTTCGCTGGGGCGGCGGTGGCCTGGTCGAGGTCGCTCAGCGGATTGGTGAAGCCCAGCGCACGCAGCGTTCGGAGGTTGACGCTGCCGGTGGCTTCCAGCTTCTGCGCTTCCTGGAACTTCTTGAGCGCGGCGGCCGCCTGGTCATTCCATCGCCCGTCAACCGCCACTTCCTTGAAGCCGCGCTGCTGGAGCGCCGTCTGGATCTGCCGGACGCCGGCGGGGCTGATGGTGATCGGCGCTCCGGTGAAGCCGATCGCCCGATCGGAAAGAACTTGCGCGGCGGTGTCGCTCGGCAGTTTCCCGGGTTTGGGCTCAGTCAAGGATGCCGTCAGGCCAAGCTCGTGAATGAGCCGGAGGTCCAGCGTCGCCGGTGATGTCGAGATTCTTGGCCTTCTGAAATCCGCGGGCGGCCGTCTCGGATCCCGCAAGCCAGACGCCGAAGACGTTGTCGGTGGGGAAGCCGGATTCACCGAGCTTGTTCTGCACGACCCGCGTCAGACGCGGGCTGGCGTAGATCGGCGCGCCGCCTGCGGCGGCTGCCTGCGCGCTCACCGGTGCGTCGGCGCCCGGCACCGGATCGCCCTTCAGCACTTCGGGCATGCCCAGCGCAATCAGCGTCAACTCGTCGAGGTCGCCGCCGGCATCGATGCCCGTTCTTGGTCTGGAACGTTCGAATTGCCGCCGCCGAGTTGTCGCCCCACGCACCCGACACGGTCGGCACCGGCAGACCGAGCGACAGCAGCTTCAGCTGAATCTGTTGCACGATGCCGGGATTGATATAGAGCGGGATGCCGGGAGGAGGCTGAGGTGCGGCCGGTGTCTGGTTGCCAGGCGTCGCCGGCGATTGGTTGCCGGCGGGTTGACCGGCCGGTTGCGGCCGCGGCGGCGATTGATTCTGCTGAGCGATCGCCGTTGCCGGAGCGACGATCAGCGCTGCCAGGAGCAGCATGATCGCCGATGTTCGTCGCGCCTCAACCATCCATGAATTCTATCGTACGGATCCGGCGCACTCGCGGCGCTGCCGACGCGATCAGCGGCGCGCGAGCGCGGCCTCGAGCGCGTCGAGTTGGCGCTTGAGCAGGTGAGTGCTGCTGCGGATCTGCGCCCCGAACTCGAGATACGGCTCGGTGTCGGGCCGATACTCGGGCCACTTCGTCAAACCTTGTCCGTTAGGGTCTCCGGTTGTCACGAAGTTTATCCAATACGCCGACATGGCTTCGGCAAGCGCGGTGTCATGTGGACCGTAAGTGAAGCCAGCCTCGCGAGGATCTGTCGAGGGAATCACCTTGAAGACGTACGGAATCTCGCCGGCGTGAAACGCCTGCAGCTCGCCGGCGCGCGGCGACGGCGGCACATGACTGAAGTAATAGAGCCAGGCGCGGCTGCCAGACGCGACCGACGCGCGCGCCCAATGGCGCATGTGCGAGGAGAACGTCGTGTCGCGCGAGACGGCCAGCGCCGCGTTCACGACATCAGCGTCGGCTTTGACGTCGTAGGCCCGCTCGATCTCCGCCGCCATCTCGCCGAACTGTTGCGCCATGCGCTTGCGGAAGTCGTCCAGCGTCTTCGGCGCGAGCGCGGCGCCGCCGAGCGACGTCATCTCGTTGGCGTTCGAGCCGACGATGACCGGGACGCGGTTGTGTTGCTGGTTGGCGAAGATCGTGCGGATCTCGTCCGGCAAGACCCAGCCGTCGACCACTTCCTGCGTGCGGAAGTTCGCGACCGCAATCAGACGATCGACAGGAACGGCGCGGAGCGCCGCGAGGCTGTCGGCGCCAACGGTCTTGGCCAGGGCCTCGCCGACGCTCTCTCCGGACGCCGCCGAGCCTGCTGCCTGGGACAAGTGCGGCGTTCGCGAGAACCGGCCGCCGCTTTGACCGATCGCCCGCACGAACAAGCCGCGGGCGAGCGGCGAGGCGACCAGCGTGTTGACGCTCCACGCGCCCGCCGACTCGCCGGCGATCGTGACCTTCGCGGGATCGCCGCCGAATGCGGCAATGTTCTGCTGCACCCACTGCAGCGCGGCGATCTGATCGAGCACGCCGTAATTGCCCGACGCCTTGCGCGGCGATTCAGCGCTCAGCGCAGGGTGGGCAAAGTAACCGAGAGGTCCGAGCCGGTAGTTCAGCGACACGAGCACGACGCCCTTCAGCGCCAGCGGCACGCCGTCACGCACGTCGCTGATGCCTGAGCCGCGCGTCAGGGCGCCGCCGTGGATCCACACGAGCACCGGCCGCCGCTCGTTCGCCGCGGCCGTCGTCCAGACGTTGAGGAAGAGGCAGTCCTCGCTTTGCGGCTGCAGCGGCCGAACGTAAATCGATGTAGCCGGATACTGCGTCTGCGGGCACTCCGCTCCGAACGTGCTCGCATCGCGGGTGCCGCGCCACGCGCACGACCGGCTGCGGCGGCTTCCATCGCAATGCGCCGATCGGCGGTGCTGCGTACGGAATCCCCTTGAACACGCGGACGCCGCGGTCGGTCGTCCCGACGATCGCACCGCCCTCGACGCGCACCGGGTCAGTTGGCGCAGCCATGGAAGCCATCGACAACAGCGTCACTGCGACGCAGGCCGTTGCCATCGCCCTCATGCGGCGCATTGTAGACGATGGCTGGCGCGTCGCTTGCAAAGACTCGGATCGGGAGAAGCATCATGCGTTGGCTACTGCTCACCTTCATCGTGTTGTCGTCGCTGATGTTCGGTGGCTGCGAGATCGTGGGCGGGATCTTCAAGGCCGGCGTCTGGGTCGGCGTCATCGCCGTCGTCCTGGTGCTGCTCCTCGTGGGATTCCTCGCGACGAAACTGCGCCGATGACGGCCGGTGTGGCAGGCATGCGATGATGAGCCATGCTCAACGGGTCGATTGCCGCTCTGCTGATGCTGGTGTCCCTGACGTCGGAAGCCGTTCCGCCCGCCGCGGACGGGCAGCAGCCGTCGTCCACCAGGGCGCAGACGAGCGGCGCCGTTTCGGTTGCCGGCCCGGTCTTCCTGCTGCCGGATGCGACGCGGACACCGCTCCGCACGCTCCCGGTCGGCACCATCGTCAGCGTCGGCGAGATTCGCGGCGACTGGGTTCAGGTCACCTTCAACGACGGCGCGCTCGGGGCTCGCACCGGATGGATGGAGCGAAAATTTCTCACCATTGGCCCGACGAAGGAAGCCCCACCACCTGCGAAGCCGCCGGCGGTGGTGCCACCGCCAGCGCAGACGCGGCCTCGTCCGGTCCCTGCCCGTGCGGTCGAACCTGTCAGTGGACGGGCCTTTGGCTCCGTGATGTTCGATCGGATGTCGGCCTCTGAAAGCTTCAACGCCATCACTGGTAAAGATCGCGTGACGTCGTACGGTGGCGGAGTTCAGGCGGTGAACGCGTGGCGCGGCCTCTTCGTGGAGGCGTCGGTCGAGTACAGCAAGCTCGATGGCGAACGCGTGTTCGTCCTCGACGACGAGGTGTTCCCGCTTGGCATCCCGCTCGAGATCGAGATGCTTCCGATCGACATCGTGGGCGGATGGCGGCAGAAGGTTGCGAATCGCGTCTACGCTTACGGCGGCGGCGGGGTGACGTTTCTTTTCTACAAGGAAACGTCGGAGTTCGCCGACGAAGACGAGAACATCGACGAACGTTACACCGGCTTTGTCGTCATGGGTGGCGTCGAAGTCGGCATTGCGAAATGGGTTCACGCCCGCGGCGAGGTCCGCTTCCGCAGTATCAGCGATGTCCTCGGCGTCGGCGGTGTCTCCGAAGCATTTGACGAGTCGACGCTCGGCGGCGTCGGCTTCGGCGTGAAGGTCGTGTTCGGCCGCTGACCCGCGCGGTTCGACTACGGCTGAGTGGGCAGCGCCTCGAGGCCCGCCGCGATCTCTTCAGCCGTTCGCCGGATCTTGTCCGCGAGTGGCGCCTGCTCGGGCGTCAACGGCGTGGCCATCAGCGTTTCCACCTGCTTGCCAAGCGTTGTCGCCTTGCTCAGCAGCGCGGTCCGCTTCAGGCCGACCTTCTGCAGTTCCAACGTCCGCTCGCGCGCCCTTTGAAAGACGTGGCGCGTCTCCTCGAAGTCGCGCAGCAGGTGGAACAGCAGGAAGATGCGCCGCTCGGCGAGTACCGTCGAGACTTCGAAGTGGAACTCCACGCCGTACGTGTCCTTCGCCGAGTATGGGCCCGAGCGCAGTCGTCCTTCGTTGCCGGGCTGACGCCAGAAGACCGCCGCTTCTTCGAGAAAGTGATCGAGGAACGGGAAGGCGCGCTCGAGCTCCGGCGTGTCGCCGCCGGCGGTGGCGGAGTGGATCGGCATGAACCAGTCAGGAATCGTCCCCAGGACGCGGAACGACCGGTCCTGAAGCCGCTCCATGATGACGATGTCGAGCGCGGCCAGCAGGTCGACGAAGATCGGGTCGGCCATGGAGCACCTCGTGCGCGATCAGCGAAGGGCCATGCGTCGGGCGAGCGCCTGAAAGGTCTCCTCGACGCCGTCACCCGTCTTCGCGCTGGTCCGCGTGATCGTCCATCCCTGTTCTGCGAGCCGGGTGTACGCGCGAGGGTCGATCTGCCACTCGGCGGCCAGGTCGACCTTGTTCAGCGCAAGGATGAACGGAACCGTTCCCACCGTCTCTTCGGCTTTCTTCTGCAGCTGCAAGGCCGTCTCGAAGGACGATGCGCGAGTCCCGTCGGCTACCAGGAGATACCCCGACGAACCGCGCAAGTAGGAGCGCTGAACCGTCTGGAATTCATCCTCGCCGGCCACGTCCCAGATCACCATGTTGACCGTCGATTGCTCGAGGACGATGGGCTTGCGGTCGATCTTGACGCCGATCGTGGTGAGGTATTTGTCCGAGAAGATGCTGCTGACGAATCGTGCCACAAGGCTCGTCTTGCCGACGGCAAACCCGCCCAGCATGCAGATTTTCTTCTGGATCATGCCCCGGTCACTCAGCCGGGCGGAGCGTAACACAGTCTGGCGACGTCAACCGGTCGATGCCCGCGAAGCTGCGCAGCCAGCATAGAATCTCGCCACGTGTCGTCTTTCGTTGAGTGGCTGCCGGTCGCCGTTGCGTTGGCGGCGATGCAGCCGGCGCCGCCGCCCCAGGTTCCGCAAGCGTCCGAAGAGCGCCCGGCCGTCGCGGTCAGACTCGAGCGGCGACGCGAGCGGTTCGACTATCACGTCGATAATCCTTCGAATTTCAACCCCGGCCCGCTGGTCCCGCACTTCTTCGAACAGCGCTACGACGCCGACAACACGTGGATTCTCGTCAGGGGCCACTACCGACTGGCGGGCGCAGCGGCCGCGACCGAGTTCGGGATCACGCCGGCCGATCACAACCGCTGGCTCCGACGTCGACACCTTCTTCGAGCCGTCGGGAGACGTCATCACCTCGGGGACGAGAGGAACCGTCCGGCTGCAGATGCTGTCGATCCAGCAGTGGTTCCAGATGACGACGTGGCGTGGGTGGCGACTGGGGATCACCGGGTCCTATCGCCGCGCGGAGATGGACTTCCTGCCGTCGGATCGCATCGTCACGCACACCTTGCCGCGGTCCGAGACCCGCGAGCCGGTCGGCGGCGACGAGACGACGTGGTCGCATGTCATCGCGTCAGGAGTGACGGCTTCGGCGCCATTCTCGCTCGACGAACGTTGGCGGCTGCTCGTCGATCTCGAGGGCGATGCCGCTGACGCGGGCCCGGCTGAATATCAGTCTCCCGCTGAAATATCCGGGCGAGATCATCCGGCAGGACACGTTCAGTTTCGGTGCGCGCGGCCGGCTCGCGGTCGAGCGCCGGGGACAGCGGTGGACCGCCGGCGCCGCGGTGACGCTGGGCGGTGCGTGGGGGTACCGCTCGTCGGCGCACTATCAGGAGCGGTTGATTGGCGGCGACGTGTTCGTCCGGTTGACGCCGGACTGAGGCCACGTTCCGTCGCGAATGCGAGATTTTCGCAACAGGAGATCGTGATGGCAAGACGAGGGACGCCGCTGCTGGGCTTGCTGGTGGCTGCGGTAGTGACATGGGGCGACGCGGGCCTCGCGGCCCAATCAGCGGTGCGCGCCATCGTTGGCGCGACAGTGATCGATGGCAGCGGCGTGGCGCCCGTCGTTGACGGCGTCATCGTGATTCGGGACGGAGCGATCGTGGCGGCCGGCCCTCGCGCGTCGGTGACGATTCCGGCGGGTGCGACCGTCGTCGACGCGAACGGGCAATACGTCGTCCCCGGCCTCGTCGACACGAATGTTCACCTGTCGCTCTACGGCGGCGTCAACGAGCGCTACGAGACGCTGGCGAAATACCATCCGCGCCAGCGCGACATCGTGCTCGAAGCAGCGCAGCTGCAACTGAAGTACGGCGTGACGACCGTTCGCGACAGCTACGGTGTGCTGCCGCCGCTCGTTGCCGTGCGCGACCGCATTGCCGCCGGTCAGGCCATCGGCCCGCGCATGCTCGCGGCGGGGAACATCGTCGGGTGGGGCGGCCCCTACTCGATCAGCTTCAGCCTGATTCGCGAGCAGGGACTGACGCTCTTCCAGGAGCAGATGAACGAAGAGGTGTCGCAAGGCGTCGGCGAGGACATGGTGGACATGACCTTGGACGAGGTGAGGACCGCGATTCGCGCGTATCTCGACAAGGGACCGGACTTCATCAAGTTCGGCGGCACCGCCCATTTCGCGCGCCCGGCGATTCATCGGCTTCTCGCCGGACGCGCAGCGCGCGATTGTCGAGGAGGCGCACAAACGCGGAAAATCCGCCGAGACCCATGCGACCACGATCGACGGACTGCGGCTGTCGATCGACGCCGGCATCGACGTGATCCAGCATCCTGAGATGCTCGGCACGCGCGAGCTGCCCGACGCGCTCGTCCGCGCCATCGTCGAGAAGCGCATCGTCTGCTCGATGCTGACCAATACCATCACCGGTGACGCCTGGACCAGACATGTGAAGGCGACGACGGAGGCGCGTCACAAGCGCGCCGAGGCCGAGAAGACCGCGCGTACGAGCGGGAGCGCACCGCCGCCGAGCGGCGGCAGCGCGACGTCGAGGACGGGGTCGAGCTCGAGATGCGGCGCAAGAACGCTCAGAAGCTGATCGCGGCCGGCGCCATCGTCACAGTGGGCACCGACAACTACTGGGCGGCGGCGCCGGAGTTCTCGCGCACGCCGAAGCCAGAGACGCAGGACCATGGCATCGGGACGATCATCGCGATCGAGGGGCTGGTCGAACTGGGCATGACGCCGATGCAGGCGATCGTGTCGGCGACCCGGCATCGGCGCGTTTGCGTCGCGCGGTCAGGACCAGTTCGGAACGATCCAGGCCGGCAAGCGCGCCGATCTCGTCGTGCTCGACGCCGATCCGCTGGCCGACATTCGCAACCTGCGGAAGGTCTCGGCCGTGTATCGCGACGGTCAATCGATCGACCGCGAGCGGTTGCCGGAAACACGGGTCTTGTCGCGGGCGCCGGCACCGCCGCCGCGTTCCGAAACCCGGCCGCCAGGGCGCTGATCGAGCGCCGTTTTCCTCTCAAGGACGAGCCGGCGACGTGCTACGCTTTTGGGTTCTGGCCGGCCTCGACCTCACCGCAACTGCTCCTCGCGTTCGTCGTTCTCATCAGCTCGCTGACGTTTCACGAAGCGGCCCACGCGTGGACCGCGAACAGGCTCGGCGATTCGACGGCGCGGCATGCTCGGACGGTTGTCACTCAACCCGGCCGTCCACGTCGACCTGATCGGAACGATCGTGTTTCCGCTGCTGGCGCTGGTGACCGGCGTGCCGCTGCTCGGCTGGGCCAAGCCAGTGCCGGTCGAACATGCACAACCTCCGGCATCCGCGGCGCGATTTCGCCATCGTCGCGCTGGCCGGTCCGGTCAGCAATCTGATCCTGGCCGGCTGCGGGCGCGATGCTCGTCAACACGCTGTGTGGCTCGTCGGTGGCGACCGGGCTGACGACCGCTGATCGACGCGCTGGTGTTCTTCGCGTCGGTGAACGTCATGCTGGCCGTCTTCAACATGATTCCGATCCCGCCGCTCGACGGCGGCAACGTGCTGATGGGCATCCTTCCCGAGTCGCTGGCGGCGCGTCGTCGACCAGCTGCGGCCCTGGGGTTTTCTGCTGCTGTATGCGTTGATGCTCTCCGGTATCCTGTCGACCGATGGTTTTCCCGTGCAGCGCACGATCCTGAACTGGCTGCTATAGGGCGGGCAGATCCTCTAATTGAGTCGGCAGAAACCTGAAATAGACCCGACCCCTTTGTGGAAGCGTGGAAACGGCGATGAAACGCGTGGTTTCGGGCATGCGCCCGACGGGCAAGCTGCACCTCGGGCACCTCGTGGGGGCGCTCGACAACTGGGTGAAGCTGCAGGCCGAGTACGACTGCTTTTACTTCGTGGCCGACTGGCACGCGCTGACGAGCGGCTACGCCGACACGAGCGAGGTCGTCGACAGCGCGATCGACAACGTGGCCGACTGGATCGGCGCCGGGCTCGATCCCGAGCGCAGCACGATGTTCGTGCAGTCGATGGTGCCCGAGCACGCCGAGCTGTACCTGCTGCTGCAGATGGTCACGCCGATTCCGTGGCTCGAGCGCGTGCCGACCTACAAGGAACAGATCGAGCAGCTCGCCGAGCGCGATCTGTCGAGCATCGGCTTTCTCGGCTACCCGCTGCTGCAGACCGCCGACGTGATCATCTACAACGCGCACTTCGTCCCGGTGGGCGAAGATCAGGTGCCGCACCTCGAGATGTCGCGCGAGGTCGTGCGCCGCTTCCACAACTTCTTCGGCGAGGTGTTCGTCGAGCCGCAGGCGATGCTGACGCCGACGCCGCGGCTGCCTGGCCTCGACAACCGGAAGATGAGCAAGAGCTACGGCAACACGATCGACCTGTCGGACGATCCGAAGACGGTGCAGAAGAAGGTCCGGCAGATGTACACCGACCCGAAGCGGGTCCGCGCCGACATCCCCGGCACGGTCGAAGGCAACCCGGTCTTCATCTACCACGACGCGTTCAACCCGAATCGCGCCGAGGTCGACGACCTGAAGGCAGCGCTACCGCGAAGGCAAGGTCGGCGACGTCGAAGTCAAGACCAAGCTGGCCACCGCCATCAACGCCATGCTGGAGCCGATTCGCGAGCGGCGCGAGGCGGCGCTGGCCCGGCCGGGATATCTTCGCGACGTGCTGCACGAGGGATCGCGCAAGGCGCAGAGCGATGCCCAGGACGACCATGGCCCGCGTGCGCGACGCCGTCAAGCTGAAGTACTGAATCGATCGCGACAAACGCCTGAATCGCTCATCGCGCACGCACCCCGACGAGGCTTTCGAGTCGCAGCTCGAAGACATCAGGATCAAGCTGCAGTCGTTCGAAGGCCCGCTCGATCTGCTCGTCCACCTGATCAAGAAGAATCAGGTCAACGTCTACGACATCCCGATCGCGCTGATCACCGAGCAGTACCTCGCGTACCTCGGCCTGATGCAGGAGCTCAACCTCGACGTCGCCAGCGAGTTCCTGGTGATGGCCGCGACGCTGATTCACATCAAGAGCCGGATGCTGCTGCCGCGCCCCGACCCGGCGCAGGCCGACGATCCGGACGCGGAAGACCCGCGCGATGCGCTGGTCCGGCGGCTGCTCGAACATCAGAAGTTCAAGGCCGCCGCCGAGCTGCTGCACGATCGCGAGACGCTGCGCAGCGCGCAGTGGACGCGGCCCGATTCGCGCGTCGCCGCAGCTGGCGGGCGACGACTACGAGCCCGAGCTCGAGGTCGATCTCTTCAGCCTGCTGTCGGCGTTCCGGTCGGTGCTCGAGCGCGCCCGCGAGCGGCCGCCGGTGCCGCTGCCGCCCGAGCAGATCTCGATCGAGATCGCGCATCGACCAGCTGCTCGAGCGGCTGTCCGAGACCGAAGCCTGCGGCTTCCAGGACCTCTTCGAGGACGTCGCGACGCGTGGCGACATGATCGTCACGTTCCTGGCGCTGCTCGAGATGATCCGGCTGAAGCTGATTCGCGTGTTCCAGGCCGGGCACAGGCGGGCCCGATCCGGATCTACAAGCGGGCGCGGCCGAAGGACGCGCCGCATCCGATTCACGATCCCGAGGACGAATACAAGGCGCACCATCCTGAGTCGGGCGGACTGCCGCGACTGAGCCAGGCGACGCGCCCAGCCGACGCTCCAGCGAAGGACCGACGAATGAGCGACGAGACCGTTTCGGAGGACAACCAGACGCCGGATGCGCCGACGGCCGAATGCACCAGACGCCGTCCGACGCCGACGCCCGACGAGGTGACGCGCCGTCGATGAGGCGACGCCGCGACTCGACATCGCGCAGCTGAAGGCCATCATCGAGGCGCTCGTCTTTGCGTCGCCCGAGCCGCTGACGCCGAAGATGCTGTTCAAGCTGCTCAACGACGAGCCGCGCGAAGACGTGCTCGCGGCCGTCCAGGCGCTCAAGGACGACTATCAGCAGCGCGGCGGCCTGCACGTGGCCGAGGTCGCGGGCGGATTCCAGATCACGACGCGGCCCGAGTTTCACGAGTGGGTCCGCCGGCTGTTCCACGAGCGGACGCACGCAGAAGCTGTCGGTGCAGTCGCTCGAGACGCTCGCGGTCGTCGCCTATCAGCCAGCCGGTCACCGCCGCCGGAGATCGGCGAGATTCGCGGCGTCAACACGTCCGGCGTGCTCTCGACGCTGCTGGAGCGGCACCTGATCAAGATCGTCGGCCGCAAGAACGTCATCGGCCGGCCGTTCCTCTACGGCACGACGCGCGAGTTCCTGATCCGCTTCGGGCTGAGGGACCTGAACGATCTGCCGAAGGTCGAGGACATGGCCGCGGCGCTCGGCTTCGACGCGCCGGCGATCCTCACCGAGCGTCCGGTCAGCGACGACATGCTGCCGCTCGAGGAAGGGGACGTCGCAGCTGCGAGGCGCCATCAGGAACGAGACGCGAGCCGACGGACTCCGTAGTCTAGCGCGGCCTCGGCGCGTCGACCGGCGCCTGGCGCGTGCCGGCCTTCGAGCGCTTCGGCGACGTCTCCCTCGCGGCGTCAGGTCGCGCCATCGGCCGGGCCGGCAGATCGCCCAGCCGAATCGGCCCCATCCGGACCCGCGTGAGCCGTCGCACCGGATGGCCGATCGACGCGCACATGCGGCGCACCTGACGGTTGCGGCCTTCCCGCAGCGTGATCGTCGAGACGCGTGGTTTCGCTGGCCGCCGCTTGCCGACGCTGTTGCCGCGCCGCACGTCGGCCGGCTGCGTCCGCTCGCCGTCGAGGAACACGCCGCGCCGCAGCTGGTCGAGCGCCGCCTCGTCGGGGACGCCCGCGACGATGGCTTCGTAGACGCGTTCGACCCCGTGCCGCGGGTGCGTCAGCCGCGCCGCGAGATCGCCGTCGCTCGTGAGCAGGAGCAGCCCTTCGCTGTCGTAATCGAGCCGGCCGACCGGGTAGACGTACTCGCGGACCCCGCGCAGCAGATCCATGACCGTGCGGCGGCCTTCCGGATCGCTGTCGCGTCGTCACGTAGCCCTTCGGCTTGTTCAGCAGGATGTAGCGCGGCCGGACGTCGAAGCGGCAGGCGGCGTCCATCGACCCTGATCTCGTCCTGCGCGGGGTCGGCCTTGGTGCCCAGCGTCCGTGACGACCGTCGCCGTTGACCTCGACGCGGCCTTCGAGGATGAGCGTTTCGGCGGCGCGCCGTGACGCCACCCCGGCCATTGAGAGCAGCTTCTGCAATCGGACCATGAGTGGGATCTCATCGCCATGATAAGGCGCCGCCGCCTTGACAGCCGCGCCGGCGGATGCGCCGTTAATAGCAGCACGATGTTCCACCGTCGGCACTGTTGTTGTTGCACATGTCCTGGGGCCCGGACGGGTCTCCGCGTGCCATCGACCGTGCCGCTCGTCTCGATCGCCTGATCGAGACCTTCCCAAGCAGACGGTTCGAAGGCCCGGGGATCAGTTCCCGGGCCTTTTCATTTGCGCGTGCCACACCGCGAGGAGCGGTGGGCCTGCCGTGTCGGCGCTCAAACGCGAGTGCCGGACGGCCGCGAAGAGACTCCAACTTACTGGAGAGGAACCGATGCTGGCCGACCTGACTATCCTGTTGCATGAAATGAGCGATGCGCTTCGCGGTCGCGGCGCCGTGGCGCGCCCGGCGGCGATCGCGCCCCGCACGCTGCCTCCGAACTCCGCGGCCATCCTGGTCACCGGGCTAGCCTCGCCGGAGAAAGCGCGGCTGGTCGACGCCCTCGCGACGCAGCTCGACGGCATCGCGGTGGTCGTGCGTTCGGTAACCGCGTTGCCGACGCCCACCGACATCGTGCTCCGCGTTCACGCGGAGACCGATCTCGAGGCGCATGGTGGAAGGACAGAGCGACGACGAGCGCCTCGGCGCGCGCGCGCGGATGTCGTCGTGCCGGTCGACTGGGAGCCGCTGGCGCGGAGCGTCAGCGCGGATCACCGAGGCGCTCGTCGCGCGGGGCGCGGATGCCGCGCGGCTCGGAGTGTAGGATGGCGGCGTCAGCTTTTCCCGGCGTTTCTCGATCTCGTCGGCCGGCGCGTCCTCGTCGTTGGCGGCGGTGCCTGTCGCCGCGGGCAAGGTTCCGCGGCTGCTCGAGGCGGGCGCGCACGTCGTGGTGGTCGCACCCGAGGTCGTCGCCGAACTCGAGCGCCAGCCAGTCGAAATCCACCGTCGCGCGCTTCGAGCCCGCCGATCTCGATGGCGCGTGGTATGTCGTCAGCGCCGCGCCGCCGGACGTCAATCGCCGGGTCGTCCGTGAGGCGGCGCCGCGCGGCATCTTCGTCAACGCCGTCGACGATCCGCGGCATGCCACGGCCTTCGCGGGCAGCGGATTCCGTCGCGGGCCTGTGACCGTCGCGATGTCAACCGGCGGCGAGGCGCCGGCGCTGGCGCGCCTGCTGCGCGAAGCGCTCGAGCGCCTCGTCGGTCCGCGACGTCGAGGACTGGACCGCGCTCGCCACCCGCTGCGCGAGGACTGGCGTCGCGAGCGCGTGCCGATGGCCAAGCGGCGCGACGCTGCTGCTCGGCACGCTGGCCGAGCTGCACCGCGAACGCGTGGTCGAGAGCAAGCCGGCAACGTCAGCTGAACACCGAACGGCGAGCAGCGCGTCGCTGCGCGCTCGGCGCGCGACGGGATTCGTTTCGCTCGTTGGTGCCGGTCCTGGCGATCCGGAGCTGCTGACGCGCAAAGCGGCTCGCCGCCTCGCCGAGGCGGACCTGGTGCTCTACGACGCGCTGGTGTCGCCCGCCGCAGTCTCGCTGGCGACGACGGCGCAGCAGATCTTCGTTGGCCGCCGGCGCGGCTCCGAGACGATGGGGCAGGAGGCGATCATCCGCACGCTGATCCGCGCCGCGCGGCGCGGCCGGCGCGTCGTGCGGCTGAAGGGCGGCGATCCCTTCGTGTTCGGCCGCGGCGGCGAAGAAGCGCTCGCCCTGCAGGCCGCGGGCGTTGAGTTCGAAGTCGTGCCCGGCGTGTCTTCGGCCTTCGCCGCGCCGGCCGCGGCATCGATCCCCGTGACGCATCGCGGCGTCAGCAGCGCCGTGCTGGTGACGACCGGGCACGACGCCGAGCGCTTCGCGCAGCCTCGCCGCGTCCGTTGCGCCGGCAGCGGCGACGCTGGTCGTGATGATGGGCACCGCCGCATCGTGCAGGAGATTGCCGATCGCTGATCGAGGCGGGCTGGCGCACCGTCCACGCCCGCAGCCATCGTGTGGAACGCGACGCTGCCGGACCAGACCGTGTGGACGGGCACGCTCGCGCGACTCTGCCGTCGGCCCGGATGGCAGCGGCGCCGGGGACCATCGTCGTCGGGAAGTCGTGGCGCTCGCGACACGCGCTGCGCCGTGAGCGCGCCGGCGAAGCAGGCCAGGAGGTCTGTCATGGGTGAGGTGCTCGACCGGCCGCGATGCGCGAGTCGTTTGCCGAGGCCGCGGATATCGACGAGTTCGTCGCCACGCTCGAACGTTCGAGCGCGGCGAGATCTCGCCGGAGGCGTGGCGCAAGTTCCGTCTGGTGCGCGGCACCTACGGCCAGCGGCAGGACGATGTGCAGATGCTCCGGGTGAAGATCCCGCAGGGGTGCTGACGGCGCGGCAGGTCGAGTCGCTCGCCGACGTCGCGGAGCAGTACGCGCGCGGCTTCGCGCACGTCACGACGCGGCAGAACGTCCAGTTTCACTTTCTGCAGCTGAGCGACGTCGAGACCATCATGCGGCGCATGGCCGACGAAGGCGATCACGACGCGCGAGGCGTGCGGCAATTCGGTGCGCAACATCACCGCGTGCCCATTCGCCGGAGTCTCCGCCGACGAAGTGTTCGACGTCACGCCGTACGCCGAGGCGCTGACCCGCTACCTGCTGCGCCATCCGCTCGCGGCGGTGCTGCCGCGCAAGTTCAAGATCGCGTTCGAAGGTTGCGCCGACGATCACGCGTTTGCGTCGATCAACGATCTGGGCTGGATCGCGCGTATCGAGGAACGCGACGGCATGCCGATCCGCGGCTTCAGGCTGACCGTCGGCGGCGGGACGTCGATTCTGCCGGTCAGCGGCCGCGCGCTTGTTCGACTTTCTGCCGGCACGCGACATGTTCGCGACGTCGCGGAAGCCATTCTCCGCGTCTATCACCGGCTCGGCGATCACGAGCACCGTCAGCGCAATCGCATGAAGTTCCTGATCAAGACGCTTGGGTGGGATCGCTGGCGCGACGAAGTGCTCGCCGACGCTCGAGCAGGTCCGGCAGGAAGGCGGCGCCGGCTTTGCCATTCGATCCCGAGTCGCCGGAGGTCGAGGGGGCGCCCGACTGGTCACGTCCATCGCCGCCGTCTGCGGCCGCGATCCGTGCGCTCATCCAGGCGGATGCCCTGCAGCGGGCCGGGCATCCATCCACGCAGGTCAGCCCATGGCCGACGACGAGGCGGCGTTCGAGGCGTGGAGGTCGACCAACCTGCGGCGGCAGCGGCAGGCGGGTTATCGCGGTGGCGCTGGTGCGGCTGCCGCTCGGCGACATCACGGCCGGTCAGCTGCGCGCGCTCGCGCTGCTCGCGGAGGCATTCGGCGACGGCACGGTGCGTCTCACGCCGGATCAGAACATCTTTCTGCGCTGGGTGCCGGAGTCACGCGACGCACGATCTGTTCGTTCGACTGGCCGCGGCCGGGCTCGCGAAGGCCGGCGCCAGCGACGATTGCTGACGTCACGAGCTGTCCGGGCGCCGAGTCGTGCAAGCTCGCGGTCACGCAGTCGCGCGGACTCGGCCGGCTCCTGTCCGAGACGCTCGCGCGCGCCCGGACCTGATCGCGCTCGCGTCGGACGCCTCGATCAAAATCAGCGGCTGCCCCAACGGCTGCGGTCAGCATCACATCGCGACGCTGGGGTTCCAGGGCAGCGTGCGCAAGGTCGACGGCCGCGCCGTCCCGCAGTACTTCGTGATGGTCGGCGGCAACGCGACGTCGAGCGGCGCCAGCTTCGCCAAGACTGCCGCGAAGATCCCCGCTCATCGTCTTGGCACGGCAGCTCGAGCGGGTCCTCGAGTGGTATCGGCGAGAGCGGACGCTCGGCGAGAACCCCACGCGCCTTCTTCGGCCGCGCCAAGGTCGCCGACGTGAAGCTCGCTGCTCTCGGATCTCGAGACGTTCAACGCCGCCGACGCGACGCCCGACGACTACATCGACCTTGGCGACACGCGCGCGTTCGTGCCCGAAGTGATGGAAGGGGAGTGTGCGACGTAACGTCAGTCAGCCAGCCAGTGGTCGGTGATCCTGAGGCACCGTTGCAACTGGAACTGAGCATCGCTCACTGCCATGAGCCCTTCCAGAACCCCACGAGCCGCCACACTTCGGTCGCCGCGGCGCTCTTGTCGACTTCGGCGTGCGTGATGAGGCCGCTCAGCACGGCGTGAACCTCGGTTTTTCCGCTGCAGATAGTTGGCGAGCAGAACGGTTTCGACCGAGGGGATGACGTTGTCTTCCGCGCCGTGGAGGAGAAAGACCGGCGCTGACGGGGGCGTCGCCCGTTCGGGTGACAGGGCACGAGCTGGCTCGGCGTCGAGACCGCTTCGACGGCGGGCAGCAGCACGGGCCCCAGCTTGTCGACGGCGCGATCGTTCACGTGCGTGAGCAGCGTGCGTGACGGTTCGGGCAGCGTCGCCTCCATGGCGCGCGCCGCTTGAACTCGACTTCCGCGCGTGGCTTGTCGATCATGTCGAGCGACGAAGCGGACAGGAAGGTCAGGATGCCTTTCGCAGCGGCGCGACCTGGTCGGCGGCGACGATCCGTTCGGCCAGGCTGAGACAGGACGACCGCGACGCCGTAGTCGTGCGGCGGCCGGATCGACACGTGCTCGGCGCCCGACACGACCTGCGTGGCGTCGCCGAGTTCGGGCATCGCCGGCGCGTTGCCCGGAGCAGAGGTACCGCATCACGCGCTGCAGATCGCCGTGCCCGCCGAACGACATCACGAACGCGACCTTGTCGCGCAGCTCGCGGGCGTCCGGCGGCGACGATCGACAGTCCGCCCGAGAAGCTGATCCCGAGCATCCCGATCTTTCCGTCGCCTCCCGCGGGCTGCTGGGTGGTCAGCCACTTCGCGGCGTCTTCGATGATGTCGGTCGAGGTCGGCGTGATGCGAAACCGCTGCAGGTCCGGCGTGGCGACGGTCAGCACCTTGAAGCCGCTCGCGGCCAGATCTTCCGCCATGCCGACGAGCCGCGCTTCGCGGATGCCGTCCATGTGCACGCCGGGGACGAGCGTGACCGTCCGGCGCGACGGACCGCTGGCCGGGCGATACCGCCGCACGTCGATCGGGCCGTGCCGCGTCGGAATCTGCTGGATGGGATCGGCGATGAACGCTTGCGCCCGCCAGTCGGCGAGTTGCGCCGGCGAGTCCGGGCATGGCCGCGGCGCGCGCGATGAAGGCCAGCGAATCGACGTACGGTGGTGCGACCATTGCGGCGAACGCCGCGGCGAGGAAGCCGAGGATGATGATGGAGCGGACCAGTCGGCGCACGCGTAGATGGTACACTTACGACTCGCGCGGTACTCGACGCGGTTCTCGACGGCGACCCTCGCCGGCTTCGGCCGGGCCACGTGAGGCCTGCCCCTGAGATCAGCATGAAGCCTCTCATCATCGCCATCGACGGTCCTTCAGGCGCGGGCAAAGGCACGCTTGCGCGTGCGGTCGCTGACGCGCTGCGCTACCGGCACGTCGACACGGGCGCCATGTACCGCGCGGTGGCGTGGAAAGCGGTCCGCGATAACCTGCCGCTCGACGACGACGCCGCGCTGTCGCAGCTGGCCGAATCGGCAGCGATCGATCAGCGGGACGGCCGGATTGCGATCGACGGCCACGACGTGACGCGCGAGATTCGCACCCCCGAGATGGATCGGGCCGCCGCCTCGGTGGCCAGGATTCCAGGTGTCCGATCGGCACTCGTCGCGCGCCAGCGCGCGCTCGGCGCTGAACGCGGGGTCGTGATGGAAGGGCGCGACATCGGCACGGTCGTGTTTCCGGAGGCCGACGTCAAGGTCTACCTCGACGCGTCAGCCGAGGAGCGGGCCCGCCGCCGCGCCAGCGATGCCGCGCACACCGGGGACAGCAGGCGAGCCTGGCCGGCGTGCAGAGCGACCTGCAGGCCCGCGATCGCTCGGACAGCACCCGCGCCGTCGCCCCGCTCGCGGTCGCGCCGACGCCATCGTACATCGACACGACCGGCATGCGCGATGTCGATGCAGGTGGTGAACGATCGAGGTGAATTGGCGAAGGCTGGAACGAAGAACAGAACTGAAGAACGCAGAACGTCAAGGCCAGAACGCTAGAAGCCTCGACGCGGCCTGCCACATCGGTTAGCGTTCGTGGTTCTGGTAGTTCGTGTCGTTCTCGGTTCTTCAGTTCTTCGTAGCTTCGTTCTTAGTTCCGTCGTCGGTTACTCGTCTCTCTCATCGAAGTCGTCAGACGAGGCGGGATCGAGTTCCCAGCGCTTGCGATCGCGTTCGCCGATCTCATCGCCGCCGCGCAGCTCTTCGTCATCGTCGTATTCGACGCCGAGCGCCTTGCCGATCTCGTCCACGACATCCTGATCGGGCGTCGGGTTGTCGCCGCCGGGCGCTTCGTCGCCCACCGATTCGGCGGATTCCCAGTCGGCATCGACGTCGCCGCCGGTGAGCACCGGGCTGGTGGAGGTGTGCTCGTGCAGCTTCTGGTTGAGCTCGGCGCGTCCGGTCCGCGCCGCCGAGGCCGATGCGATCGAGATCGAGCGATGACGGCGGCGTCGGGACCATCTCGGGCTCGGTCGCGAGCCGGCGCTCGCGATCAAGTGTTGGGGGACGGCGACGGATGGGCACCGGTACGGGCGCTGGCGCCTTCGCGCGGGCCGTCTTCGGCGCGGCGGCTCGCGGCGCTGGGGCGGCGGCTCGTTTCGGAACGGCGGCTCGTCGGAACGGCTGCCGCTTCGGAGCGGCACTCGCTTTGGAGCGGCTGCTCGCTTCGGAGTGGCGGCCCGCTTCGGAGCGGCGGCCTTCCTGGCCTTGGGCTTGGCGGCCCGGCTGGATTTGGCTTGTGCCCTGGCCGGTGCGCCCTTCCGGTTGGGTTTCCGGGCCGAACGCTTGGCCGCGGCCTTGGCAGTAGCCCGCTTCGCGGGCGGCGTCCGACGGCTTTGCGGGCGGCCTTCCGCGCGCGCCGGGCCGGAGCGGCCTTCCGCGTCTTGGCGGCCTTGCGGGCGGCGCCGCGGCGGGCTTTGGCTGAGGTCTTGGCCATGAGCGAATCCTTTCGCGCCAGGCGCCTCGTCTCCGGAACGGTGCGAGCCCCGGCGCCCGACGTTACCTTGACAGGTCGAGCTAAGTAGCGTAACGTCTATTGGTTACGCGAAGGGTGCTCAAGCGACGCGTTGGTCGCCCGTCCCCGGAAACGAACAATCCGCGGGTGCCGGCCCCCGCTCACCAACGACCGGCAAAATCGAGAAGTCAGGAGGACGCGCACCGCAATGGTCATGCCGCAAGACGAGCACAACCCGACTGTGGAGTCGACGGGCACGTCGGCCCCAGTGAAACAGTCGTCGGGCCGGCAGACGCTCAAAACCACCTCTCCATGGGGCCACAGACTCTGATGTCGACCCCGAGGAATATGCCCGCCTGTTGGACCTTTACGATAACAGCTTCCGGAATATAGCAGAAGGCGAAGTCGTCAAAGGCACGGTTCTCAAAGTCACCGACACCGAGATCATCGTCGACGTCGGCTACAAGTCCGAGGGCATCATCCCCGTGGATGAGTTCCTGGACGAGACCGGACAAGTCACGGTGATGCCCGGCGACGTCGTGGACGTGCTGCTGGAGCGAACCGAGGATCGTGACGGCCACATCGTGCTTTCGCGCGAGAAGGCCGAGAAGATGAAGATTTGGGACGAGGTCGAACGCGCCTTCGCCGAGAAGAAGGTCGTGATCGGTCGCGTCGTCGAACGCATCAAGGGCGGCCTGGCCGTCGACATCGGGGTACGGGCATTTCTGCCCGGCAGCCAGATCGATGTTCGGCCGGTTCGTAATCTCGATGCGCTGAAGGGGCAGGAGCTCCGGATGCGCGTCATCAAGGTCAACAAGAAGCGCGGCAACATCGTCCTCTCGCGGAAAGTCCTGCTCGAGGAAGAGAACGCCGAGAAGAAGAAGCAGACGCTCGAGACGCTGGCCGAAGGCAAGGTGCTGCGTGGCGTGGTCAAGAACATCACCGACTACGGCGCGTTCATCGACCTCGGCGGCATCGACGGTCTGTTGCACATCACGGATATGTCGTGGGGCCGGGTCGGCCACCCGTCGGAGCTCTTCAAGGTCAACGACGAGATCGATGTCGTCGTCCTGAAGTACGACGCCGGCACCGAGCGCGTTTCGCTCGGCCACAAGCAGCTGATTCAGGATCCCTGGGTCACCGCGATGGACCGCTATCCGGCGAGCGCGCGGGTGTCGGGCAAGGTCGTCAGCCTCACCGACTACGGCGCCTTCATCGAGCTCGAGCCCGGCGTCGAAGGCCTCATCCACGTCAGCGAGATGTCGTGGAGCAAGCGGGTCAAGCACCCGTCGAAGATCCTCAACGTCGGCGACACCGTCGAGGCGATGGTGCTCGGCGTGGACCCGGCGGCGCGGCGCATTTCGCTCGGCCTCAAGCAGGTCGAGAGCAACCCGTGGCACGAGCTGGTCGCGAAGTATCCGGTCGGCACGCGGCTGAAGGGCAAGGTCCGCAACCTCACCGAGTTCGGCGCGTTCGTCGAGGTCGAAGAGGACATCGACGGGTTGATCCACATCTCCGACATGTCGTGGAGCAAGCGGATCAAGCACCCGAGCGAAGTGCTGAAGAAGGGCGACGTGGTCGAGGCGATGGTGCTCAGCATCGACGCCGAGAACCAGCGCCTGTCGCTCGGCCTCAAGCAACTGGCGACCGACATCTGGGAAGACTTCTTCTCGCGCCACAAGGTGGGTGACACCATCGAGGGCAAGATCGTCCGGCTGACCAACTTCGGTGCATTCGTCGAGCTCGACGAGGGCATTGAAGGGCTGATTCACGTGAGCGAGTTCGACGACAGCCAGGGCGGCGCGAAGATCACCCTGGAAGTCGGCCAGACCACGCCCATGAAGATCATCAAGCTCAGTCCGGCGGATCGGAAGATCGGCCTGAGCATTCGGGCACTGAAGTCGGACGAGTACCGGACCGACTGGGCGGAGTATTCGTCGGCGCAGGGCGAAGGTGGCGCCACGCTGGGCGAACACTTCAAGTTCAATAAGTAACGTGCAGGGATCGGGGATCAGGGATCGGGGATCAGGGACGTCTCACAGCGAACGCTGAGCCTCGGAACCCCCTGAGCCCTGATCCCTGGTCCCGGATCCCTGTGCTGCTGCCATGACCCGAATGACCAAAGCCGAGCTCGTCGAAGAGGTCTCGCGGGTATCCGACCTCACGAAGAAACACTCCGAAGTGATCGTCGACACGGTGTTCCAGAGCATCATCGATGCGCTGCACCGCGGCGAGAAGATCGAGCTGCGCGGCTTTGGCAGCTTTCGGCTCCGCAAGCGCGAGCCCCGCAAGGGCCGCAATCCCGAAGACCGGCGACAAGGTGGACGTCCCGCCGAAGCGCGTCCCCTATTTCAAGCCGGGCAAGGAACTGAAAGATCTGATCAACAAAGACGACGAGGACGGTGCTCCACCGCTGGCCTCGCCGTCATCCGACTCGGCACCGTCGTAGTCAGCGTCCAAACCAACCGTCAGTTTCCAGTTTCCAGTTACCAGTTCAAGGGCAGGTTGCCGGAAGTGGCACTTAGCGGCCTGCCCTTTGAACTGGCAACTGACAACTGGAAACTGATACGTTTTCTCACCGAATGGACCGCCTCTGGTCTCCCTGGAGAAACAGCTACGTGACCCGCACTGAAGAAGAGCGGGGGTGCGTGTTCTGCGAGGCCCTCAATCACGACGCCGGGCGTGCGCTGGTCGTCGCAGAGGGCCAGACCTGTTTCGCGATCCTCAATCTCTATCCGTACAATTCCGGTCACTTGATGATCGTGCCGCGCCGGCATGTCGGCACGTTGGCGGCGCTCGAACCGGCGGAGCTCGGCGAGTTGGCGACGCTCACGCGGTGGGCCGAGATGGCGCTCACCGAGGCGTACCAGCCGCAGGGACTCAACGTCGGCATGAACCTGGGCCGGCCGGCCGGTGCGGGGATTCTCGATCATCTGCACGTCCACCTGGTGCCGCGATGGACCGGTGATACCAACTTCATGTCGGTCGTCGGCAACGTGCGCGTGCTGCCCGAAGAGCTGTCGCACACCGCCGATCGTCTCCGACCCATCTTCGACCGACTGACCCGTTCATGACCTTTGAGCTGACTCCCGAACATCAGGCGGCGCGCGAGCGGGCCCGGGCCTTTGCGCGCGATGCGGTGGCACCAGCCGCCGAAGCCATCGACCGCTCGGCGCGTGTGCCCGAGGCCCTTGCTGCCGCCGACGGCCTGCTGCCACCGGGCGCCGATCTCCTGACCGTCGTCGTCGTGACCGAGGAGCTCGCGACGGCGAGTGCGAGCGCCGCGCTGGCGGCTGCCATCGGCGCGCACGAACCGGCGAAGGAGCGACTTGCCGGCCTCAGCGGCGCGCCAACCGTCGATCGCGCCCCTCGATCGCAGATCGCGCTGGCCTCGGCCGCGCTGGGGATTGCCCGTGCAGCGCTCGACCGCGGGCTGGCGGAGTTGCGCGAAGGCGCGGCCCATCCCGGTAGCGACGAAAAGCCGCACTGGGCCGTGGCCGATGTCGCCACCGAGATCGACGGGGCCCGCCTCCTGACCTGTCGTGCGGCAACGAGCCCGGCCGGCGAGGCTCGAGATGTCGCGATCGCGATGGCTCGACTGATGGCGTCTGCGGCCGCAACGCGTGCGGTTGATGTCGCGCTTCGACTCGGAGGCGCCGCGGCCTTCGCCGCTGGATCGGGCCTCGACCGGCTGGCGCGTGATGCGCGGGCGATTGCGCTGGTGGCGGGGAGCGAAGAGCAGTTACGAGGAACCGCGGCGGACGGGCTCTTCCCTGCGTAAAAACTGACAGTTTTCTTACGCCACGCGATATCCCGCTCCTCAATCGCGGCCGCAATCGCGGCGCGGTCGGCCTTGCCCGGGTCGTAGGCGACCGTCACGCGGTTGTCGCGATGCGACGCGGTCACCTCGGCAACCCCGGGAAGGTTCGAGACCACGCGCTTCACCGCGTTCTCGCAACCGCCACACGTCATCCCGTTCACCGTCAGCGTCAGTTGTTCAGTCACGGCGGTCCTCTCGGGGCTTGGCTGCCCAGCGCCAGCCCATCGACTATTCTTACCATGCATGCTCGACCGCGGAGAGGCGCAGCGCCGCGTCCACCAGATCGAGGCGTTTCGTGCAGAGGTCAGCGAATTGGCCGCGGCTGGGGTGGTCTCGCTGAGCCCGGATCAGCAGCAGGCCATTCAGGCCCATCACGACGCGCTCCTGCAGCAATACGCCG
Organism: uncultured Acidobacteriota bacterium; assembly: GCA_963841895.1. GTDB lineage: Bacteria > Acidobacteriota > Vicinamibacteria > Vicinamibacterales > UBA2999 > JACCSI01. The sequence continues at coordinate 177,029 of CAWJEO010000029.1, read as the reverse complement.
ACCGCTTCGACGTCGATCGAAGCGCCGCGGCCGGGCGGTTGTCGCTCGGCATGCGGCTCGCGTCGTTCTTTGCGGCGGCCACGCTCACCGCCGCGCTCTACTCGCTCGTCGCGCGCGTGTGGGGCCGGCTCGACTTCCCGATGCAGGCGACGTTGCTCTGCCTGTTTCCGCTGGCGGCTCTCGTCGGCGTTGAGTTGTCGGCGCGGCGCGAGCGGACGCTCTACATCTCGTCGCTCTTTGCCGTGGTCGCGTTTGGAACGTTCTGGCTGGCGGCCGGCGTGCTCAGCGATCTCGTCAACATTCCGGTGACGCCCTTCGTCATCTGGGCCGGTGTGCTGTTCGGCGTCGCGTTGGCCCTGCCGTACGGCTTCCGCATTGTCCTGGCCGGCGCGCTGACCGCGTTGGTCGTGGCGCTCGCCGGCTCGCTGTTCCAGGGCGCCGGCATTCCGTGGACGGTGGCCACCGAGCGTCTCGACCTGGCGACCGTCGTCTCGTTCGGTCTGCTCCTTCTGGCCCCGCAGTTGTCACGCGTCGATCGATCGTTTGGACCGACGACGCGACTGACGGCGCTGGTGCTGGGGTTTAGTGGCTTGCTGCTGTTGTCGACCTTCGGCGAGATGAGCGTGCTGCCGCTGCCGATCTCGACGCTCCGCATCATCTATCAGGTCCTGATGTTCGTGGCCTGCGTGGCCGCGCTCGTGGTCGGCGTGCGGGCGCGGCTCACCGAAACCATCAGGGTCGCGGCGAGCGGCGCTCTCGCTGTTTCTGCTGATCCGGTTCGTCGACTGGTTCTGGGACACGCTGCCTGCCTACGCCTTCTTTTTTGCGCTGGCGGCCGTCGCCTTCGGGTGGCTGCTGATCCTGCGCCGGATCCGGGCACGGCTGGCCCGGGCTCAGGCCATCACTCGTTCGCCGGCTGCCGCGGGAAGCGTCAAGGCATGAGACGCATCATCGTCCCGGCAGCGACGGTGGTGATCGTCGTGGTCGCGCTCGTCGGATTGAGCGGCTGGAATCGCAGCGCCACGCCGTCGCAAGTCATCGAGCTCACCGAGCGCGAGCTGTCGCTGCCGTTCGGCTTCGTCGACGGCTGGCGCGACGGCGATCCGCTCGCGCTGCGGCTCGAGATCGAGCATCGCTACGATGCGCTCGACGCGCGCAACTGGCTGTCCGAAGATCGGCTGCGCGCACTCGGCTTCGCCATCAACGTCCCCGCCGGGGCGCCGGAAGCCGCCGACACCTATCGGCGGGTACCGCCGCGGCTCGGGTGGGTCGTTCTCGAATACGACGGAGCGGCCTTCCAGGAGATCGAACGCCGGCGCGCCTTGCAGCGAGAGAAGGCCATGTGGCGCGACCAGCTCGAGCCGACCCGCCTGGTGCCGGTCGATGCTGGTCCTGACTTCGACGCGCTGCGCGCCCGCTACGACGCCCGCCATCTGATTGTGCGGGCGGTGATCGGCCTGACGTATCTTGGACCCAGCGACCGCGGTCCGCTGCTCTATGGCACGGTGCAATCGGTCGTGCCCTCGCAGGTGACAGTGCCGCGCCATCTTCGCGAGGCGCTGACCGCTCTGCCATCGCGACCCGTGACCGGGCCAGACGGTCCGCACACTCTAGCCCCGCCACGATACGCGGCCGAGGTCGCGAGCGGACCGCTGGGTATTCTGTATCTCAGAGCGCGTCAGGAAGACTGAGGAATCAGTGACGTTCCAGGGCTACTCGCACCTGACGGTGCGTACGGCCTCTGGAACTTCAACTGGGAACTGACAGCGAGCCTCGTAACATCTCTATGACAGCAGCTGCTTCGCGATGGTGACGAGCTGCATGTTCGACGTGCCTTCGTAGATCTGCCCGATCTTGGCGTCGCGAAACAGCTTCTCGACAGGGTAGTCGCGCACGAATCCGTACCCGCCGTAGAGATTCACGGCCATCGAGGTCACGCGCTCGGCGGCCTCCGACGAGACGATCTTGCAGATGGCCGCTTCGTGCAGGAAGGGGAGGCCGGCGTCGCGCAGCCGCGCCGCGTTGTAGACCAGCAGGCGAGCCGATTCGACGTCGATCGCCATCCGCGCCAGCTGGAACTGCACGCCCTGGAAGTCGGCGATCGGCTTGCCGAACTGCTTGCGCTCCTTGGTGTAGCGGACGGCGTGATCGAGGGCGCCCTGCGCGAGCCCGATCATCTGCGCGCCGATGCCGATGCGGCCCTCGTTGAGCGTCTCGATGGCGACCTTGTAGCCCTTGCCGACCTCGCCGAGGATGCGATCGCGGCTCACGTGGCACTCCTCGAACAGCAGCTCGCACGTGCTGCTGGCCCGGATGCCGAGCTTGTCTTCCTTCTTGCCGACGGTGAACCCGGGCATGCCGCGCTCGACGAGAAAGCCGGTGATGCCGCGATAGCCGGCCTCCGGATTGATGTTGGCGAAGACGATGAAGAGGTCGGCTTCGTTGCCGTTGGTAATCCAAAGCTTGCGGCCGGTGATGGCGTAGCCGTCGGCGGTTTCGGTGGCCCGGGTCTGGAGCGCGAACGCATCGCTGCCCGAGCCGGCTTCCGACAGGCAGTAGGCGCCGACCGTCGAACTCGCGAGCTTCGGCAGGTACTGCCGCTTGATGGCCTCGCCGCCCCAGCGCATGACCGCGTTGATGACGAGCGTGTTCTGAACGTCGACCATGACGCCGATCGACGGATCGACACGCGACAGGGCTTCGACGGCGAGCACCGAATGGAAGAACGAGGCGCCGGCGCCACCGTAGCTTTCGGGAATTTCGATGCCCATCACGCCGAGCGCGAACAGCTGATCGATCAGCGGCCGCCGCATCTTCGCCTGCTCGTCCATCTCGCGGACGTGGGGGCGGATCTCGCGGTCGGCGAACTGGTACACGCTGTCGCGAAAAATCTGCTCGTCTTCAGCCAGCCGCGTCAGGGCCGGGCGCGCCTCGTGCGGCGTCGCCCCGGCGGGCGCCGCCGGGCGGTCGTGAGTGGACGGTGTCATGGAAAACCCTCGAAATCAGGAGGCTGCGGGCGCGAATCCTTATCGAACTCGGCAAAAAAGAGGATGTTATCATGGCCCAAAGAGTCAGTTCCGGAGCGCTCCGCCGACCGGAACGGCGATGGGAAGGCGTTATGCGCAAAGTCCGACTCGCAGGCGCGGGACTCGCGATCGCGATCCTGCTGATGGTCACGGCCCGGGCGGCCCAATCGCCGCAGCAACCTGCGCCGCCGCAGCAACCCGCGTCGCCGCAGCCGACGCCGCCGCCGGCGACGCCTCAGGCCACGCCCCAGACCCCGCCGCCCGCTGACCAGCAGCCCGTCTTCCGGACCGGCATCAACTTCGTCCGCGTCGACGCGATCGTCACGGATCGCCAGGGCAACCCGGTCGTCGATCTCAAGTCGGCCGACTTCGAGGTCCTCGAAGACGGCAAGCCGCAGACCATCGAGTCGTTCCGTTTCGTCAAGACCGACGGCAATGCGCCGGTCGAAACGACCCGCCCCATTCGCACCCGCACCGATGAAGAGCGCGCCGCCGCCAACGAGGATGCGCGAATCTTCGTGTTCTTCCTCGACGACTACCACGTGCGGCTCGGCAACAGCATGGGCGCGCGCAAGCCGCTCGTCGAGTTCGTGCAGAACAACGTCGGTCCCGGCGATCTCCTGGCGGTGATGTACCCGCTCACTCCGCTCGATGCGGTGACGCTGACGCGCGATCACCAGTCGATCGTCCGCGTCCTCGAACGGTTCGAGGGTCGCAAGTTCAACTACGAGCCGCGGAACGCGACCGAGCAGCGCTATGCGCTCTATCCCGCCGAGACCGTCGAGCGGATTCGCCGTCAGGTCGCGCTGAGTGCGCTCGAAGGGCTGGCCGTGAAGCTCGGGGCACTGCGGGAAGGCCGCAAGGCCGTGATCGTCGTCAGCGAGGGCTTCACTTCCGTGTTGCCGCCGCAGCTCCGCGATCCGGTGGCCAGCATGCCGGGCATGGGCAATCCGGCGCGGCGCAGCCCGTCCATCGGCGAGAACAGCATTGTCGAAGATCGGGCCGAGATGTCCGGGCAGCTCGATATCCAGTCCGAGATGCAGGAAGTCTTCAACGCCGCCAACCGCAACAACACCGCGTTCTACACCGTCGACCCGCGTGGCCTGGCGACCGGGGAGTTCGACATCAACGAGAACGTCGGGATGACGAGGAGCAACAACTCGCTGCGCCAGACGCAGGACACGCTGCGCGTGCTCGCCGACGAGACCGACGGCCGGGCCATCGTCAATCGCAACGATCTGGCGCGAGCGATGAAGCAGATTGTTGCGGACTCGAGCGCGTACTACCTGATCGGCTACAACTCGACGCAGGCGCCGCAGGACGGCAAGTTCCACGAGATCAAGGTCCGGGTGAAGCGGTCCGGTACCGATGTGCGCGCGCGCAAGGGCTACTGGGCGCTGTCTGCGGTCGAGACCGCTCGGGCGACCGCGCCGACCCGTCCGAGCGCCCCGGCGGCAGTGACTCGGGCGCTGTCGTCGATCTCCGAACCGTCGCGCGGCCGGTTCGTGCGCACCTGGGTCGGCACCGCACGCGGCGCTGACGGCAAGACGAAGGTCACGATGGTGTGGGAGCCGATTGCGGCCGCACCAGGCATCCGCCGCGAGAACGCCACGTCGGTCGGTGTAGTGGCCGCGACGATGGAGGGTGAGACGGTCTTTCGTGGGACGTCGCCCGATGCACCGCCAGAGGCCGCGGGCGGCCCACCGGCGACTGCCGCTGCGGCTACCGGCCCGATGTCGGTGTCGTTCGACGCGCCGCCGGGCCGCTTGACGTTGCGGCTATCGATCAACGGCAGCAACGGCCAGCTCGATAGCGACGATCGCGAGGTCATCGTGCCCGATCTCACCAGCACCGAGGTCGCTCTGGCGACGCCGCGCATCTTCGTCGCCCGGACGGCGCGCGACTTCCAGGCGATCAATCGCGGTGAAGCGACCGCCCCGAGCGCATCGCGCGACTTCCGGCGCACCGATCGGCTGGTCATCAAGACCGAAGCGTACGCGCCCGGCAACGCCACGGCGACGGTCGCGGCGAAACTCCTGAACAAACAGGGACAGAAGATGATCGATCTGCCGGTGAACGCCTCGACCGGCACCGACAAGGCGTCTCTGATCGATCTTCCCGCTCGCCAGCCTCGCGCAAGGGGAATACCTGCTCGAGATCTCCGCCGCCAGCGAAGGGCAGAAGCCCGCGACGGAGTTGATCGCGTTCCGAGTGGCCGGCTAGCGCTTCCGCGCCAGCCGGCGCTACGCGTACATTCCCCGCATCTTGGTGACCGTGGCGACGCGGTTGATGGCGACGATGTAGGCGGCGACGCGCATGTCGACGTTGTATTTCTGCGCCGTCTCCAGAACCGCGTTGAACGCCTGCACCATCTTGGCTTCGAGCCGGTAGTTCACTTCGTGCTCTTCCCAGAAGTAGCCGTGCCGATCCTGTACCCACTCGAAGTAGGACACGGTGACGCCGCCGGCATTGGCGAGGATGTCCGGCACGACGAAGACGCCGTGCTCGTGCAGGTACTTGTGCGCCTCCGGCGTGGTCGGCCCGTTGGCCCCCTCCACGATCAGCTTGGCCTTGATGTCGCGCATGTTGTCGGCGGTGATCTGTTCCTCGAGCGCCGCGGGGATCAGGACGTCGACGTCCAGCTTGAACAGCTCCGGGTTGGTGATCAACTCGCCGCCGGGGAACTTGTCGACGGTCCGGTGCTCCTGGTTGTAGGCGATGAGGGCGGGAATATCGAGCCCGTTGGCGTTGTAGACGCCTGACTTCCAGTCGGTGACGGCGATGATCTTGGCGCCGTGGTGCGCCATCAGATCGGCGGCGACCGAGCCGACGTTGCCGAAGCCCTGGACCGCGACGCGCGCGCCCTTGAGATCGAAGCCGAGGTGCCGCGCCGACTCGCGCGCGATGATCGTGACGCCGCGCCCGGTGGCTTCGCGGCGCCCGAGCGAGCCGCCCATTTCGATTGGCTTGCCGGTCACGACCGCGGTCGAGGTGTGGCCGACGTGCATGGAGTAGGTGTCCATGAACCACGCCATGATCTGCTCGTTGGTGTTGACGTCCGGAGCCGGGACGTCTTTTTCCGGCCCGATCGCGTCGATGATCTCGGCGGTATAGCGTCGGGTGAGCGCCTCGAGCTCGCGCTTCGACATCTTCGTCGGGTCGCAGATGACGCCGCCCTTGCCGCCGCCGAACGGCAGCTGGGCGACCGCGCACTTCCAGGTCATCCACGCCGCCAGCGCGGCGACCTCGTCGAGCGTCACATTGGGGTGGTAGCGGATTCCGCCTTTCGCCGGGCCAAGGGTGATGTTGTATTGCACCCGGAAGCCGGTGAAGACCTCGATGGCGCCGTTATCCATCTGAATCGGGCACGACACGATGATCTGCCGCTTGGGCTTGGTGAGGATCCGGAAGATGCCCGGGTCGAGATTGAGATAGCGATTGGCTACCTCGAACTCCTGAAGCATCGCTCCGAAGACGCTGTGCTCTGCCGCCATAAGACGCTGACTCTCCTGGGAAGGCGAACCGCCGCTGCCTCACGTGGCGAGCGTGCGGGCTGCATGTGCAAACGTTCCACCGTAGCTGGTCCGGTTGGTACATGTCAATTCCGCATCCGGTTCATGACTTTTCAACATTCGATGCGCATTTGCGATTGACCGCGGCGACCGCGCTCGATCCCGCGCACGGCCGCCTACTCACTGACACACAAAGACATATCGGTTCCTTATAATGACTCCGAGATGAAAAGCGTTGCGGATCGGACGGAAACCGCCAAAGAGCGCTGGGAGCGCGAGGTGCTTGGCCCGACGCTGGCCAGGTCGCCCGAACGCACGGGTCCCTTCACGACCATTTCGGGCCGCCGCATCGAACGGCTCTACGCCCCCGAGGACGTGGCGACGATCGACTACGCCAGCCAGGTTGCCGACCCCGGCGTGTTCCCCTACACCCGCGGCATTCACCCGTCGGGCTACCGCGGCAAGCTCTGGACGATGCGGCAGTTCGCGGGGTTCGGGACGCCGGAGGAGACCAACCAGCGCTACAAGGACTTGATCGCCGCCGGCGGCACTGGTCTTTCCGTCGCCTTCGATCTCCCGACCTTGATGGGCCGCGACCCCGACCATCCGCTCTCGCTCGGCGAAACCGGCAAGTGCGGCGTGAACATCACGTCGCTCGCCGACATGGAACGCCTGTTCGACGGCATCTCGCTCGGCGACATCACGACGTCGATGACGATCAACTCGCCGGCGCCGATGATCTTCGCGATGTACCTGGTCGTCGCGGAGAAGCAGGGCGCCGACTGGGGCAAGATCTCCGGGACGATTCAGAACGACATCCTCAAGGAATTCATCGCCCAGAAGGAATACATCTTCCCGCCGCGCCCGTCGATGCGGCTGATCACCGACATCTTCGGCTTCTGCGCGGCACACGTGCCGAAGTGGAACACGATTTCGGTCAGCGGCTATCACATCCGCGAGGCTGGATCGACGTCGCTGCAGGAGCTGGCGTTCACCTTGCGCGACGGGCTCGAGTACGTGCAGTACGGCATCGACGCCGGTCTCGACGTCGACGAGTTCGTCCCGCGGACTCTCGTTCTTCTTCAATTCGCACAGCGACTTCTTCGAGGAGATCGCCAAGTACCGCGCTGCCCGGAAGCTGTGGGCGGAAGCCATGCGCGACCGGTTCGGCGCCGTGAATCCGCGCTCGTGGCAGCTTCGATTCCACACGCAGACCGCCGGCGTCTCGCTGACCGCGCAGCAGCCGTACAACAACGTCGTCCGGACCGCACTGCAGGCGCTGGCCGCCGTGCTCGGCGGCACCAATTCGCTCCACACCAACTCGCTCGACGAGGCGCTGGCGCTGCCGACGAAAGAGGCGGCGACGATCGCGCTTCGCACGCAGCAGATCATCGCCCACGAAAGCGGCGTGACGAACATCGTCGATCCGCTCGGCGGGTCGGTACTTCGTCGAGCAGCTCACCCGTGAGATGGAAGCCGGCACGCTGAAGTACTGGGACACCATCGACCGCATGGGCGGCATGGTCGAGGCGATCGAGCTCGGCTACCCGCAAAAGGAGATCGCCGAGGCGTCGTATCAGTTCCAGCAGGCGGTCGAGCGGCGCGAGAAGGTCATCGTCGGAGTCAACGACTTCATCCAGGAAGACGACGATCGGATCGAGATCCTCTACATCGACGACACGGCGGCCGAACGGCAGCTGGCGCGGCTTGAAGAGCTGAAGCAGTCGCGCGACAACGACGCGGTGCAGCGGACGCTCGAGGGCCTGCGCACAACCGCGCGTGGCAAGGGCAACACCATGCCGGCGATCATCGACTGCGTCCGCGCCTACGCGACGGTCGGCGAGATGTGCGACGCGCTCCGCGAGGTGTGGGGCGAATACGAGGAAGTACCAATCATTTGAGTTCCTGGTTCCTCGTTCCTCGTTCTCGTCGGTCCGCCGTGCTTCGTGCTTTGTGCGGTGCCTCGTGCGGTGAGCGGCGCTGAGTCCTGATTCCTGATTCCTGGCCTACATGTCTCAAAAGATCGAGTCGTCATCGCGAAGCCGGGTCTCGACGGCCACGACCGCGGCGCCAAGGTCATTGCCCGCGCGCTCCGCGACGCCGGCATGGAAGTCATCTACACCGGACTGCGCCAGACCCCGGAGCAGATCGTGAGCGCCGCGCTGCAGGAAGACGCTGACGTGATCGGCCTGTCGATCCTGTCCGGCGCGCACATGCACATTTGCCCGCGGATCATGGAGCTCCTGAAGGAGGAGGGTCTGAACGACGTGCTGGTGGTCATCGGCGGCATCATTCCCGACGTTGATACCGTCAAGCTCAACGACATGGGCATCAAGGGCGTCTTCATCCCAGGCACGCCGATGCAGCACATCGTCGACTTCATCAACCGCAACGCGCGATCGCGCGTCGAGCAGACCTAGCCGAGAGCGTGTGACGTGCGGTTCAAGGATCTGCTGGGGCGCTCCAGCAAGCCCGAGCAGGAACCGCCGGCCGGCCGGTTGATTACGCCGGCTTCCGGGCCCGCGCCAAGTCCGTCCGACGCCGGAACCCGCGAGCCGCAGGCCGCGAGCCCGGTCTCGCCTGAGCGGCCGGCAGCGCCGCGGCCGGCGAATCCGCCGGTCGGGGCGTCGCCGTCAAATCTGCCGGTCGCCGACCGATTTGCCATGTTGCTTGCCGTCGAGCAGGGCGAGACCACGCTGCCGCCACCGCCCGCTGGCGACCGCGACACAGCGCTCAGCGACGAAGACCTCGATCGACTGGCGCGGCGCGTCGCCGAGCACCTGGCCAGCTCGCCGCTGGCCGCGGACGTCCAACGCATTGTGGCCGAAGTGTCGGAGCGCCTGATCCGCGAGGAGATCGCACCGTATCCGCGGGCGGCGGAATCGCGGTAGCAGCCTCAACCCCTGAAGCTCCGACCACCAGCAGGCCGAACTGGCCAGTGTCCCTGAAACCTGACAAGATCAACGGTTATGCAGGTTCCGGAGAAGCCCGCCCTCGAGGGGCTCGAAGCCAAGTGGACAGCGCAGTGGGAAGCCGGCGCGACCTATCGGTTCGATCGGTCGCGGCCGCGCGAAGAGGTGTACGCCATCGACACGCCGCCGCCGACGGTGAGCGGGTCGCTCCACGTCGGCCACGTGTTTTCCTACACCCACACCGACATCGTTGCGCGCTATCAGCGGATGCGAGGCAAGGCGGTCTTCTATCCGATGGGCTGGGACGACAACGGCCTGCCGACCGAGCGCCGTGTGCAGAACTATTTCGGCGTGCGCTGCGATCCGTCGTTGCCCTACGACTCGGCCTTCGAACCGCCGCTCGAAGGCGGCCAGGCCAAAGACAAGTCGTTCAAGCACCCGGTCGCCATCTCGCGCCCCAACTTCATCGAACTGTGCATCCGGCTGACGGTCGAGGACGAGAAGGCGTTCGAGCATTTGTGGCGTCACCTGGGGCTGTCGATCGACTGGTCGATGACCTACGCGACGATTGCCAAGCCGTCGCAGCGTGTCTCGCAGCTGATGTTCCTGCGCCTGCTCAAGCGCGGCCTGGCGTATCAGCTCAATGCGCCCACGCTGTGGGACGTGGATTTCAAGACCGCCGTCGCCCAGGCCGAGCTCGAGGATCGCGAGCAGCCCGGCGCGTATCACCGCGTGCGCTTCGCAATTCCCAGCGGCGGTGGCGTGGAAATCGAGACCACGCGCCCGGAACTCCTGCCGGCGTGCGTGGCCCTCGTGGCGCATCCGGACGATGCGCGGTATCAGCCGTTGTTTGGCAAGGCAGTGATCACACCGCTGTTTGGCGCGCAAGTTCCGGTGCTGGCACATGCGCTTGCCGATCCGGACAAGGGCAGCGGCATCGCGATGATCTGCACCTTCGGCGACCTCACCGACGTCCAGTGGTGGCGTGAGCTGAAATTGCCCGTCCGCGCGGTGATCCAGCCGAACGGGACACTCGGTCCGGTGACGTGGGGCGAGCGCGAATGGCAGTCTGTCGATCCGGCGCGCGCGCAGGCAGCCTACGATCAGCTGGTCGGGCTTTCGGCGAAGAAAGCGCAGCCGCTGGTTGCCAGCCTCCTCAAGGAGAGCGGCGATCTGATCGGCGAGCCGCGGCCGATTACGCACAACGTGAAGTTTTACGAGAAGGGCGACCGTCCGCTCGAGATCGTGACCAGCCGCCAGTGGTTCATCAAGACGATCGAGTATCGCGAGCAACTGCTCGCGCGCGGACGCGAGCTGCAATGGCATCCGTCGTACATGCGGGCCCGCTACGAGAGCTGGGTCAACGGACTCAACGGCGACTGGTGCATCAGCCGGCAGCGGTTCTTCGGGGTGCCCTTTCCGGTCTGGTACCCCGTGTCTGCCTCGGGTGAGATCGATTACTCGGCGCCGATCCAGCCGGACGAATCGCGGCTGCCGATCGATCCGTCCACGGATGTGCCGGACGGCTACACCGCGGATCAGCGGGGCGCAGCCGGGCGGCTTTGTCGGTGATCCCGACATCATGGACACGTGGGCGACCTCGTCGGTGTCGCCCCAGATCGTGACCGGCTGGGAACACGACAACGCGCTCTACGAGCGCACGTTCCCGATGGACCTTCGTCCGCAGGCGCACGACATCATTCGCACCTGGCTGTTCTCGTCGGTGCTGCGCAGTCACCTCGAACACGACTCGCTGCCGTGGGCGCACGCGGCGATCTCGGGATGGGTGCTCGACCCGGATCGCAAGAAGATGTCGAAGTCGAAAGGCAACGTGGTCACGCCGGTGGGCCTGCTGGAGGAGTACGGTTCCGACGGCGTGCGCTATTGGGCGGCGCGCGGTGGGCCCGGTGTGGACACCGCCTTCGACGTCGCCCAGATGAAGATCGGGCGGCGACTTGCGATCAAGCTGCTCAACGCCTCGAAGTTTGCGCTCGGCAGCGGCGACGTGAGCGGTGACGTGAAGCATCCGCTCGATCGGGGAATGCTGACCGAGCTCGGCGCCCTGGTCGATCACGCCACCGAATCGCTCGAGGAATACGAATACGGCCGGGTGCTCGATCGCACCGAGGCGTTCTTCTGGAGCTTCTGCGACAACTATCTGGAGCTCGTCAAGGCGCGGCGATATGGCGACCACGGCGCCGAGGGGGCGCAGTCGGCCAATCGCGCGATGCAGGCGGCGCTGTCGGTGATGCTGCGCCTCTTCGCGCCGTACCTGCCGTTTGTCTGCGAGGAAGTGTGGTCGTGGTGGCACGAGGGCTCGGTCCACCGCGCCCCGTGGCCGGCGTCGAGCGAACTGGCCTCGCTGTCCCCGGCGGATCCCGCCGCCGCTTCCTGTCTTCACGCAGCGATCGCCGTCGTCGGCGAAGTGCGGCGAGCGAAGTCCGAGGCGAAGCGGCCGCTCAAGGCGGGCATCACGCGCGCGGTGGTTCGCGACACGGCCGAGCGGCTCGCGCTGCTGGAGCCGTCCCGGCTGGACCTGTGTTCGGCGGCAAATATCCAAACGCTCGTGTTCGAACCCGCCGAGACGTTTGGCGTGAGCGTCGAGTTCGCGGAGCCGGAGCCGGCCGTCGCGGATCCTGGAGCGTAGATGCGGGTCGCGCCGCTGCCGGTCGATGTCTATCGCGACCTCGTCGCCCGTGCGCTGGCTGAAGACGTCGGCGATGGCGACGTCACGTCAGCGCGCTGACCATCGATGCGGACCAGCACGCCCGCGGCGTCGTGCTGGCGAAGAGCGACGCTGACGGTCGCCGGCCTCGATGTCGCCGCCGAAACGTTCCGGCAGTGCGATGCGTCGGTGACCTTCATCGCGCATCGCTACGACGGCGACCACTGTGCGCCGGGCACCGTCGTCGCTGAAGTGATCGGGCAAGCGCGCGCGTTGCTCACCGCGGAGCGGACCGCCCTGAACTTCCTCCAGCGGCTCAGTGGGATCGCGACGCAGACGCGGGCGTATGTCGATGCGGCTGCGGGCCGCATCACAATTCTCGACACCCGAAAGACGACCCCAACGCTGCGCCGCCTCGAGAAGTACGCCGTGGCGTGCGGCGGGGCCACGAATCACCGCATGACGCTCGACGCTGCCGTCTTGATCAAGGACAACCACAAGCGGCTGGCAGGCGGCATCGCTGCCGCGCTCGAGCGGGTGAAAAGGGAAGCGGTGCCGATCGAAGTGGAGGTCGAGACGCTCGACGAGCTCGACCAGGCGCTTGCGGCGGGTGCGACCAGGATCCTCGTCGACAATTTCTCCATCGCGGATCAGCGCGAGGCGGTCGAGCGCAGCCACGGCAAAGCCAAAGTCGAGATCTCTGGGGGCGTGACGCTCGAGCGGATTCCCGCAATCGCGGAGACCGGCGCGGACTTCGTGTCCATTGGCGCGCTCACGCACTCGGTCAAGGCGGCCGACCTGAGCTTCGAGCTCGAGGCGGTTGGATAAGCGCCCGTCAGTGTCACCTCGCATGGGTGTACCCGTCGTTCCTGAAGACGTGCTTGCGGCGATTGACGCCGCTTGCCTGCGCAGTCCGCTCGCGCTCGACCTGCACTATCTCGATTCGACGACGTCGACAATGGACCGGGCCGGCGAGGCGGTCAACGCGGGCGCGCCCGAGGGATACGCGGTCATTGCCGGCGAGCAGACCGCAGGTCGCGGCCGTCGCGGCCGCGTCTGGCAGTCGCCGCCGGGCGCCGGTCTGTACTGTTCGATGGTGTTCCGGCCGGGATTGCACGCCGAGGGGCAGCGGGCACAGTCGTTGATGACCCTCGCCGCGGGTGTGGCGCACGCGCCGGGCCATCGGCGCCGCGACAGGGCTCTGGCCGGATTTGAAGTGGCCCAACGATCTCCTCGTCGGCCGGCGCAAGCTGGCTGGCATCCTCGCCGAGGGCCATAATCTCGGCAGCCCTCAGGCCGCCGTGGTCGTCGGCGTCGGCGTGAACGTCCTCCAGGCGGCGCTCGAGCCATCGGTTGCGGATCGGTCGACCTCGCTCGAGGCCGAACTGGGACGCGCCGTGCCGCGCGGCGCGGTGCTCGAGCAACTGCTCGTCGCGGTGGCAACAGCCTACGACCAGCTTCGCCGCGGCGAGTCGGATGCTATCCTGCGCGAATGGCGCGCGGCGGCGCCATCAGCGGTGGGAGCCTGCGTCGAATGGGACAGTGGACCGCAGGTCCGCCGTGGCACGACGGCGGGGATCGATGCCGACGGCGCGCTGTTGATCCGAACCGCCACCGCCACCGAGCGTTTCGTGGGTGGCGAGCTTCGCTGGAGCTGAGCGAACACCGATGCTGTTAGCCATTGACGTCGGCAACACCAACATCGTCATCGGCGTGTTTCGCATCGCTGACTGGGAACTCATCCACAGCTGGCGGCTCACGACCCTACGCGAGCGCACGTCGGACGAGCTCGGCATTCTCGTGACCAGCCTGTGCGAGCGGCACAAGGTGACGAGGGATCGCGTGACCGGGATCGTCATGGCCTCGGTGGTGCCGCCGTTGACCGGCACCACGATCGCGATGGTCCGCGACTACTTCGGCCGCTGGCCGCTCAACGTCGAACCGGCGGTGAACGGCGGAATGCCGATCCTCTACGACCATCCCACCGACGTCGGCGCCGATCGCGTCGTCAACGGCATCGCCGCGTACGAGGAGTACGGTCGCAAGGACGGACGGCCGGTCATCGTCGTGGATTTCGGAACGGCGACGACCTTCGACGCGATCTCGGCGAAGGGCGAATACATCGGCGGCGTGATTTGCCCTGGACCACAGATTTCCGCGGACGCGCTTTTCCAGCGTGCGGCGAAGCTGCCGCGTGATCGAAGTACGCAAGCCTGACACGGTAATCGGACGGACGACGGTCGGGTCGATGCAGTCTGGGCTGTACTGGGGTTATGTGGACATGGTCGAAGGGCTCGTGCGACGCATACGAGCCGAGCTCGGCGACAATCCTGTGGTGGTCGCGACCGGCGGGCTTGCGGTGATGGTGTCGGTGGAGACCAAAGGGATTGATCACGTGGATACCGATCTCACGCTGCGTGGACTGCGTATCGTGTGGCAGCGGAACAGCGGGCGCACCGGCACCTCGGGCTGAGACGGAGTCAAAGAGATCGTGACTGACGCGCCGGCGGAATACTGTCGTGAGATCGAGGCGTATCTGTGCCGCAAGAATGACGGGCACTTGATCCGGATCGTTGGCCCTGCGTTCGAACTGGTGACGCAGTGGGCGGAGCGTGGTGTGCCGTTCAACGTCGCGTGCGCGGGTATCGACCGGTGTTTCGAGCGCTACTATCGGAAGGGGCCGCGGCGACGGCCGGTTCGCGTCGAGTTCTGCGAGGCCGACGTGCTGGATGCCTTCGACGACTGGCGGCGCGCGGTGGGAGTGGCGGCGCCGCCCGCGGCGATTGGCCCGACGGGCGAGCCTGATGCAGCCGAAGACGGCGGGTCGCGGTCGCCTCGCCGGCCAACGCTGGCGTCTCACATCGAGCGCGCCATCGCCCGGCTGACCACTCGTCGCGCGAGCACCAACGCGGTGGCCGGTCTCGATGATGCGGTCGATCGCACCGTTCGGGCGCTGGATGCGCTCCTGACCGACGCGCGTGCGGTGCGCGGCCATGCCCGCGCCGCGATCGTCGACCAGCTGGGCGAGCTCGACCGCCAGCTGATCGCAGAGGCGATCGCGGTCCTCGACCCTGACGCGCACCACGCCGTCGAAGCGGAGGCGCGCACGGCGCTGGCGCCGTTCCGCGATCGCATGCCGCCTGACGCGTATACCCGGGCGTGCGACGCCGCATTCGAGCGCGTGGTTCGCGAGCGTTACCGGCTGCCGGTCGTGAGCTACGACGGTGTCTAAGTCGGGCGGCGGCGCGATCGTGGCAGGCGCCCGGCTCACGCTGTCGATCGAGAAGCCGGCGGCGGGCGGGCGGATGATCGCCCGCCACGACGGCGCGATCGTGCTCGTGTCCGGCGCCATCCCCGGTGAAGTCGTCGAAGCGCGGGTCGAGAAAGTGCAACGCGGAACGGCGTGGGCTCGAAGCGAGCGGGTCATCGAGCGATCGCCCGATCGCGTTGACACCGTGGTCGACGGCGCGTGCGGCGGCGCCGTGTTGTCGCACGTTGAGTATCACCGGCAGCTGGCGCTGAAGCGCGACATCCTCAACGATGCGTTCGTGCGGATCGGCAAGATGCCGCTCCCGGACGGCGTGACGGTGGCCGCCTCACCGCGCGACGGCTATCGGATGCGGGCGCGGCTGCACGTGCAGCGGGGAAAGATTGGCTTCTTTCGGGAGGGCACGCACACGCTCTGCGATCCCGGATTGACGCGGCAGCTCCTGCCGGCGTCGCTCGACACCATCGCGCGGCTCGAAGCCGCGCTGGCAACCCACGAGCCGCACGGCATCACCGACGTCGAGCTGTCGGAAACGCTCGACGGTTCGGCACGCGCGCTTCATCTCGAGCTCGCCGCCACGGCCGGCATCGACGAGATGACCTGGCTGCCGGCTCTCGACGGTGTCAACGGCATATCGGCGGCCGCGGCTGACAGCATTCGCACGGCGACGCTCGCCGGCGTGCCGTTCGTCACCGACACGCTGACAGTGCCCGCCGCTGCAGGCGCGTCCAGCTTCACACTGAGGCGCCACGCCCGCTCGTTCTTCCAGGCCAACCGCTTCCTCCTGGCGGATCTCGTGACCCGCGTGGTCTCGTTGATCCCGTCCGGGCGCGTGCTGGATCTGTACGCGGGGGTCGGCCTCTTCAGCGTCGCCCTGGCCAGCCGCGGCGACACCGATGTCGTGGCGATCGAAGGCGATCGACATGCCGCGGACGACCTCCAGCACAATGCCAGGCAGACGGCCGGCCGACTGTCGGAGCGGCATCAGGACGTGGAAGCCTTTCTGACCGTCGAGCCTCCGCGCAACTGGTCGAGCGTGATCGTCGATCCGCCGCGCACCGGAATGACCAGAGACGCTCTCGAGGGGGCGATCGATCTCGAGGCGCCGCGGTTGGTGTACGTTTCGTGTGATGTCGCGACGCTCGCACGCGATGCCCGGCTGCTCGTCGACGCCGGCTATCGACTGCGGAGCCTCGAAGCGTTCGACTTATTCCCCGACACGGCGCACGTCGAAAGCGTGGCGCTGTTCGAGCGGTGAGGAGCTATGCCTTACTTCGCGTTGTTCTATGAGACGGTTGGTGACTACGTGGCGCGGCGCGGCCAGTTTCGCGAGCAGCACTTGACGCTGGCGCGCGATGCTCATGCGCGCGGCGAGCTGTTGCTCGCTGGCGCGCTTGCGGATCCCATCGATCGCGCACTCCTGGTGTTCCGCGCCCCGGATCGGGCCGCGGTCGAAGACTTCGCCCGTCGCGATCCCTACGTGACCAACGGCCTGGTCGCGCGCTGGGAAGTCCGCCCCTGGACCGTGGTGATCGGGAACGATCCAGCCGAAGCGCCGCCGACGCCGGCGCCGGCCGGCCGATGATTGCCCGCCGCTGGTCGGCACGCGCGACGCGTGAGAACGCGACCCGTTACGCGCACTACTTTCGTGAAACGCTGACGCCGCACCTGCGCGAGCTCCCAGGTTACCGGGGCGCGAAGCTGCTCGAGCGCGAAGACGACGGCCGCGCGATCGAGATCGTCGTGTTCACCTGGTGGGCATCGCTGTCGGCGGTTCGCGCCTTTGCCGGCGACGATCTGACCATCGCGGTCATCAGCGACGAGGCGCGCGCGCTTCTGCTCGACGCCGACGCTCGCGTCGCGCACTACGAGGTCGCGTTCGCGGACGAGGTGGCTTCGGCGCCCGCGGCTGACTGACGTCAGCGCTAGGTCGCGCGAGCCGCTTCGACGAACGACTCGAACAGCGGGCGAAACTCGCCGGTCCGCCAGAAGTTCTCGGGGTGCCACTGCACGGCGATGCGGAAGGCCTTGCCGGGCTGTTCGATCGCTTCAATCACGCCGTCGGGAGCCGTGCCCGAGACCTCCCACCCTGGCGCTGCGACGTTCACGGCCTGGTGGTGCCGGCTGTTGACCTGGCAGGTCCCGCCTTCGAGCTTCTCGGCCATGATCTCCGCGAGACGCGAGCCGTCGGCGACCCAGACCTCGTGTGCATATGCGAAGCGGGGCTCCGGCACCGAATGATGTGCCGCGCCGTTGACCATCGACGGGATGTCCTGGACGAGGGTGCCGCCGAACGCGATGTTCAGCACTTGCATGCCGCGGCAGATCGCGAAAATCGGCAGGCCCGCTTCGTCAGCGGCGCGGATGAGCGCAATCTCGTACGCGTCCCGCCCATCTTCGGAGGGCTGAAACGTCTCGTGCGGCGCCTCCCCGTAGAGGGCCGGATCGACGTCACCGCCGCCGGTGAGAAGGAGACCCTGAGCGCGGGCGACCACATCGGCCGGCGTGTCACGATGGAGATCGAGCTCTTGCGGCTCCCCGCCAGCACGTCGGACGGATTCAAGGTAGTCGGCCATGGCCCGACACGGCGCAATCGCGATCAGTGGCATATGGACACTCTCAGCCGACGCCTGGGCGCGGCTGTCTGCCTTACATTCGTGCCGGCACGCCGATGCCCATCAGGTCGAGCGTTCGCGTCAGCTGCTGCCGGAAATAGGAAACCCCCGCCGCCCGCCACCGCCGCACGTCGTCCCGATCTTCGTTCAGGATCGGAGCCTTGTGGTAGAACCCGTTGAACATCTGCGCCAGCCCGAACGCGTACTTGGCGAGTACCGCAAATTCGAGCGAGCGCACGACCTGCTCGACGATGTCGTCGAGCTTTGCCGATTCGAGGACGAGATTCCAGAGTTCGTGATCGCCGTCCGCTCCTGACAACGCGTCCGGCCGGGTTGCCGCGAGCGTCGCCAGCAGGTCGCGCTCCGCCAGGCCCTGACGGTCCTCGAGCTTCTGGAAGATGTTATTCGCCCGCACCACGGCGTATTGCAGATACGGTCCGCTCTCCCCCTCGAAGCTCAGCGCCTCGTCGATGTCGAAGGCGATCACCTTGGTCCGCGAGTATTTGATCATGAAGTAACGGACCGCGGCGATGCCGATCTGCTCGGCAATGCCGCGGCTCGTCTCGACCGGCAACTCGGGGTTGCGGCGCTGCACCTCGCTCAGCGCCTTCGAGAACAGGCGATCGATGAGATCGTCGGCTTTCACGCCGAGACCTTTACGCCCTGAAACTTCGACGAACGGCCGCTTCGCGGCCTCGGCATCGGCGGGGGGCGCGTACCCGAGCTCGCGGGCGGTCGCGTGCGACAACGCCACCATTTCGTACGAGAAGTGGGTGAGGCGGTCGGCTTCGGCGGGATGTCCAACCGCGGTCAGTGCCTGCTTCAACAGCTTCTGCAGGTACGACTGACGCACGTCGATGACGTTGTAGGTCGCCTGCGCCGCGCCGAACGCCGGGTGGGTTGCCTCTGCTTCCTCCGGCCGGCTGGTCGTGGCCCACAGCTCCTGGCGATCGATTCGCTTCGCGAACTTCCGGTACGAGAAGTCCTTGCCGAGCAGGCCCGACTTCCAGAACTGGTAGGCCATGTCCTTGCCGACGTAGGTCACGGTCCCGTTCGAACGCACGATCACTTTCTCGCGCTCGTCCCCTTCGTCGTCGCCGGCCGCGGGCGTGCTCGTCCGTCGGTGGTGGCGGGGCGTCGTCGATCTTCATCACCCAGCAGCCGGCAAGCCGGCCCTCGGTCTGCAGGTACACCGCCCTGGCTTCCTTCAGCACCTCGAAAGCGCGGGCCCAGAACTGCAGCCGCAGGATGTCGCCCTCCCACGTGAGGAGGTGATAGTCGATGTTCAACCGCGCCATCGTCTGCAGGTGGCAGCGGACGATCGCGCTCGGCGATGAACGAGGCCATCTCGGCGACCGGGCTGGTGCCGTGCTCGATGTCGTGCAGCGTCGCCGCGCGGATTTTGAGCCGCTCCTTGTCGCTGGTCGTACCACTCGGTCACTTTGGCGTAGAGGTCCCAGCAGTAGTAGTCGAAGCGCGTCGTGTCCGCGAGCGTCCGGACCGCGGCGAGATCAGCGCCTTCGAGCTCGCGGAAGCCCACGACGACGTCGGCGACCTGGACACCGGTGTCGTCGATGTAGTTCTGCACTTCGACCGGCGTGCCGCGGAACGACAGCACGCGCACCAGGGTGTCGCCGAGCGCCGAGTTCCGCAGGTGACCGATGTGCGCCGCCTTGTTCGGGTTGATCGCGGTGTGCTCGACGATCGTTTTCTCGGTCGAGCGTGGAATCGCGCGCGGCGGATCGGCAAGTCCCAGCCGCTGGAGCAGGAACGTTTTGCGATCGAGAAACACGTTCAGGTAGCCGTTCGGCGCCGCCTCGACGAGCGCAATGCCCTGGCCGCGCGCGAACGTCGCGGCGATCTCGCGGGCAATGACGCCCGGCGCCTTGCGCAGCTTCCGGGCGAGCTCGAACGCGACCGGCGTGCCGAGATCGCCGAAGGTGCGGTTCGGAGGCGCTTCGATGGAGATGCTCAGCGAGTCGTCGGTCAGACCGTAGAGCTCCGCCAGAATGGCGCGGACACGGTCCCTGATCTGGTCGTGCAGCGGAAGAATCATCGGAGGAAGACAGAGAAGGTCAGGAGTGCCGTCGTTCGTGGCGCTCGGCGTGTCGAAGGTCGTCCGGAGAGTTGACGTTCATCAGAAGCATGCCATCGCTACTATCGAGCCGGCGGAGATCGTCGCCGGTCAGTTCGTCCACTCGCATCCCGCCCAGCGCATCGACCACCCGCAGCGCGTGACGATCCAGCTGCCCCTTCACGTGCGGCGCGATCGCACGCCGGTAACCGGCCGACAACGGGTGCCAACCCCGGTCGTCGCGCGGCACCACGGCGTCGAACCCGTTGGTCGTCTCGGCGAGCCGGCGCACCAGCGCGCTGGTGACGAAAGGCATGTCGCCGGCGAGGACGACCACCTTGGCCGTGCTCGCGACGAGCAGCGCCGAATAGACGCCGCCCAGTGGCCCGACCTGGCCCATCAGATCTGGAACGTGGCGAACACCAGACGGGACAGGGCCGCGCCACGGTCCGACCATGAACACCGTCGGAATACCGGCATCGCGAATCGCATCGAGCAGTCGATCGGCAATCGTCTGCCGGCCGATGACCAGAGCCGGCTTGGACCGGCCGTCGAGCCGACGCGCTCGTCCGCCGACGAGTATCGCGGCCGTGACCTGGTCTGCCCGCACCTCGATCTCCCGCGCCCGACGCCGAGACTGCCGGACGTCCGCTTCTCCGTGGCGTGTTACGTTATCAGAAGCCGCTTTCATTATGGTCGATGCAGGGATAGGCCGGGTGCTGATCGCAAGCCTTCATCAAGGCATCGCGGATGTCGCGCCGACCCGTCTGCCTTTTTATGAAAGCTGGCTGACCCCGCCCGGGCTTGTTGGCGCGCGCCACGGACTGGCGCCGCTCAACGCCGCGCTGAGCTTCCTGCGGCTCGAAGGCAGCCGTCCTACGACCGGGTCATGCAGCGCGCCGGCCGCTACAGCGCTGACTGGACCCTGGGCGAGATGTCGGCGATGCGGCGGTCGCTGGTCCGCCGATGCCCGACCGCGCTGCGCGCGCGCTGGGCCCTCGGCCTGAGCCGCAAGCTCGTCGCCGAGACCTTCCGCGGCTCCCGCGCCAGGGTCAAGCTGCGCCGTGGCGTCGGCGTCGTCGATATCCGGGCGTCGATCTTCTGCGACGTGCGCGAGCCGTCGGCGACCCCGCTCTGCGCCTATTACGCCGCCGCGGTCGAGCGGTTCCTCGAGCAGTGCGGTCTCGACGCGTCCGTGACCGTGCAGCAGTGCCGCGGCGTCGGCGCCCGTCTCTGCACGCTGGGCGTCACGGTCCGCGGCGCCCGCGAGCCGTTCCGCGGCCGCTCGCTCGACGACGCCGAATCGGAAGCCGCATGAACCGGCGATTGTCGACGACGCTTTGTGCGGGACTTGTCTTGACCGCGGTCGCCGCGCAGGCGCAGACGTCCGCCGCGCGCGCCACTCTGGTCATGCCGTTCGAGAACAGCGCGAGCGCCGGGCATCTCATCTGGCTGGCCGAGGGGTCGTCGTGGCTGCTCGCCGAAAGCCTCGCGCGATACGGTGCGCAGACCGTGACGCGCGAACAGCGGGTCAGTGCGTTCGAGCGGTTGCAGCTGCCGCCGGCCGCGGCATTGAGCCATGCCACGGTCATCAAGGTGGCGCAGTTCGTCGGCGCGGCTGAAGTGATTGTCGGCTCGTTTCAGGTCGCTGGAGAAACGCTGACGGTCACGGTGCGGCCAATCGGCATTGAGGAGGGGAAGTTCAAAGCGCAGGTGGTCGAGCAGGGACCGTTGAGCGATCTCTTCGGCATCTACGATCGCGCGGCAAGGCGGCTCGCCGGTGCCAGCACTGCGGCGCCGTCGCCGTTTCCCGGGACGCTGCTCGCATCGCCGCAGGCGTTCGAAGCGTTCGTGAAGGGATTGGTCGCGGAGTCGCCGGCGACGCAACGGACGTTTCTCGAGCAAGCGGGGAAAGCGGCGCCCGCCGACGACCGCGTGAAGATCGCGTTGTGGCAAGTCCACACCGATCTCGACGATCATCTCCGCGCCCTCGATGTCGTCAGCACCGTCGCCGCCGCGAGTCTGCACGTTCGGGCGGCGCGCTATCTGGCCGCGCTCTCACAGATCGATCTCAAACGCTACGACGACGCCTTCAACACGCTGAAGGCGTTGCAAGGCGAGGCGCGATCGGCGGACGTGCTCAACGCGATGGGCGTCGTGCAGCTGCGGCGCGGCGCGCCGCCGCAGGCGGGACGGGCCGACCTATTTCTTCAGCCAGGCATCGCAAACCAACCCGGACGACCCGGATTACTTCTTCAATCTTGGCTACGCCTATTGGCTGGAGAAGGACGTGCCGGCGGCGATGTACTGGCTGCGCGAGGCCGTGCGCCGCGACCCGGCTGACGGCGATGCCCACTTCGTCCTGAGCGCGGCCCTGCAGCAGTCCGGACAGACCGCGGAAGCGACGCGGGAACGCGAACTGGCCCAGCGGTTGTCGTCGCGCTACAGCGCGACCGCCAAGCCGACCGGGAGCGATCCAGTGCCACGCGGTTTGGAACGACTGAAAGAGCATCTCGATCGGCCCGGCGCAGCGGTCGACTCGATCATCAATGCGACCGGGCAGCGCGACCAGGCGCAAGTCGCAGCATTCCATCTCGACGCCGGCCGTCGCGCGTTTGCGCGCGAGGCCGACAGCGAAGCAGAACGAGAGTTACGGCGGGCGCTCTATCTCTCGCCCTACGAGGCGGAAGCGCATCTGCTGCTCGGCCGCATTCATTTGCGGAGCGGCCGCACGCAGGAGGCCATTCAGGCGTTCAAGATCGCGCTCTGGAGTCAGGACTCTGCCGCCGGCCACCTCGCGCTGGCCGAGGCCTACGTGAACGCCCAGAACCGGGCCCTGGCAAAAGAAGAAGTCGACCGGGCGCTGGCTCTCGAGCCGGGATCCGCGGCGGCGCGAGCGCTGGCCGACAAACTGGCGACCGGCAAACCGCGGCGGTAAGCCGACCGGCCGTCGCCAACGTCAGAAGCAGAACCGCCACGGAAACGGGTCCCGTGTGCCGCATTGTGCAAACCCGTGCTAAGATCAGCCTTAGAATCATGGAGTTAGGGCGTACCGCCCAACCACCGACCACCTGAAGACCTGAGGACCGGATGGCCAGTACGACCACAGACGACGGCTTCCACGAGATACAGCTCAACGGGAAACAGCTCGTGTTCCTGTTCATGGCGGTGACGGTCGTCTCCGTCGTGATTTTCCTGTGCGGGGTGTTGGTCGGGCGGGGAGTGCCGGTCGACCGCGCGGCCGCCCCGATCGAGGCGCAGGCCGCCACTGTCGTCCCACCAGTTCCGCCGTCGGTCACCACCACCGGATCAGGTGCGCCGGCGAGCGCGAGCGAAGATCTGACATACGCGGATCGTCTGTCCGGAAAAGGACAGCCGTCCGAGCAGCTGAAGGCGCCCGGTGCGGCGTCCACTCCAGCGCAGCCGCCAACGCAAGCCAAGGCGACCGAAGCGCCCGCGCCGCCTCCGCCGGCAACGACAACAGCCGCGAAGCCCGCGCCTACACTGGCGGCGCCCGCTGCGGCGCCCGCTCCCGCAGAACCTGCCGGGAGCGGCTTTGCCATTCAGCTTGCCGCGCTGCGTCAGCGCGAGGAAGCCGACATCATCGCCAGGCGCCTGGTCGGCAAGGGCTTTCCGGCATACGTCCTCAGTCCCGAGTCCGGCGCTCCTGCGGTCTTCCGAGTAAGAGTCGGAAAGTTCAAAGATCGTCGCGAGGCTGAGACAGTCGCCGCGCGGCTGCAAAAAGAAGAGCAGTTCAACCCCTGGATCGTTCGCTAGCGCTCCTCTCGGGAGCGCTGCTCGCGCTCGCCTTTCCTCGATACGGTCACCCGGCGGCGGCATTCGTCGCCCTGGTGCCGCTGTACGTGGCCCTGTCCGGTTGGCATCCGCGCACCGGTCAATTGCGCGGCATGCCCGCCCGTCGCGGCTTCATGCTGGGCCTCCTGACCGGCGGCGTGCACTTCGCCGGCACGCTCTACTGGACCAGCAACACGGTCGCGACATTTGGCGGCCTGCCGTGGCTCGTCGCCATTCCCGTGGCCGGCCTGCTCGTCTTCTACATGTCGCTCTACGTGGCGACGGCTTCGGCCGCGACGGCGGTCATGGTGCAGCGCTTCGGGGCGACGGGACTCTTGCTCGCGCCCGCGGCCTGGGTTGCGACCGAGTACGGGCGCGGACACATCTTCGGAGGCTTTCCCTGGATTCCGTTGGGAAACGCCGTCGTCACGCTGCTCCCGATCGCGCAGATCGCAAGCCTAGCCGGCGTCTACGGCTTGTCGTGGCTGCTCGCTTTGCTGAACGCGTCATTCGCGATCGCGGCGGTCACCACCGGCAAGCGCCGTCTGGCCGCGATCGCCCTGGCGCTGGCGCTGGTGGCGGTGCCGTCGTTCTGGGGCGCGGCGCGGATGAACGACAACCAGCTGACCCGCAGCGGCGAGCCGATCACCGTTGGGTTGATTCAAGGCAATGTCCCGCAGGGCGAGAAGTGGGACCCGGGGCGCGCGACCGAGATCTTCGGCCGCTACCTCGCCATGAGCCGGCAAGCCGCGGCGGCGGGGGCGCGCGTGCTGCTGTGGCCGGAATCGGCGACGCCGTTCTATTTCGATGAAGATCCGGCGGGCGCCGAAGCCGTGCGCCGGCTGGTTCGGGAGACCGGCGTTCAGCTCCTGTTCGGCACCGACGAGATCGAGCGCGGATCGCCCCCGCGCTACTACAATTCGGCGTTCATGCTCGATCGCGGCGGGGCCACCGCGGCGGTCTACCGGAAGATCCATCTCGTGCCGTTCGGCGAATACGTGCCGTTCGGGACGCTCCTCACCTTCGTCGGCCCGCTGATCGAAAGCGTGGCCTCGTTCTCGCCGGGCGAGCGGGTGACGATGCTGCCGGTCAACGAGCACATGGCGACGACCGCGATCTGCTACGAGGTCGTCTATCCCCATCTGATTCGCGAGGGCGTGCAGCAGGGGAGCGAGCTGCTGACGACCATCACCAACGACGCGTGGTACGGCGAATCGTCGGCCGCCTATCAGCACTTCGAGCTGGCGAGCATGCGGGCGATCGAACAGGGGCGCTATCTGGTGCGTGCCGCCAACACCGGCATCAGCGGCATCGTCGATCCCTACGGCCGCCTCATCGCCCGCACCAAGCTCTTCGAGACGACGAGCGTCGTCGGCGAAGCCCGGTTCCTGCGCGAGCGCACGCTGTATGCCACAATTGGAGACCTGCCGGCGCAGTTGGCCGTGCTGTTGACGATGATCGGGGTCGGCGTTGCGTTGTGGCGGCGTCCGGCGGCGCGCCAGCACTGACGCAGCCCTGTAACCACCTTACGCACGAATCACCTTACGCACCAGCACCCTAGTCACCTGAGGCACCCTAGTCACCTCAGGCACCGTACGGAGGCATCCACCGTGTCGCTCGTCCTCGAAGATCTGATCCGCCGCTCCGAAGGTTTGTTGAAACGCGCCCGCGATCTCCGGAGTTATCTTTGACGCTGCTGACTCGACGAGCGAACTGACGAAGATCGAAGCCCGCGTCTCCGAGCCCGACTTCTGGAAAGACCAGGCGGATGCGCAGCGCACGCTGCAGCGCCGGCGCCAGTTGTCGGACGAGGTCGAACTCCGCAATTCACTTGGACGGAGGCTCGACGACCTCGGCGTGCTGCTCGAATGGGCGAACCAGGGCGAGGACGTCAGCGCCGATCTCCTGAAGGCACTCGACGCGCTCGAGGCCGAAGTCGAGGCGGCCGAGATCAAGAAGATGCTTGGCGGCGAGCACGACCGCGCCAACGCCATCGTCACGGTCCATCCCGGTGCCGGCGGAACCGAGTCGCAGGACTGGGCCGACATGCTGCTGCGGATGTATCTGAAGTGGGCCGAGCGGCGCGGCTTCAAGCGAGAGGTGCTCGACTATCAGCCGGGCGAAGAAGCGGGCATGAAGAGCGCCACTTTCACGCTGACCGGCGAGTACGCGTTTGGGCTGATGGCCGCCGAGGCCGGCGTCCATCGGCTGGTCCGCATCTCGCCGTTCGATCAGGCGGCCCGCCGGCACACCTCGTTCGCCTCGGTGTACGTGTGGCCGCAGATCGAAGAGGACATCGACATCGAGATCCCCGAGAAGGATCTGCGGATCGATACCTATCGATCGAGCGGCGCCGGCGGCCAGCATGTGAATGTCACCGACTCAGCCGTGCGCATCACGCACTTGCCCACGGGAATCGTCGTGTCGTGCCAGAACGAGCGCTCGCAGCACAAGAATCGTGACGTCGCGATGAAAGTGCTGAAGGCGCGGCTGTTCGACATGAAACAGAAAGAGCAGCAGTCGAAGCTGGAACAGATCGGCGGAGCCAAGAAAGACATCGCCTTCGGCAGCCAGATCCGGAGTTACGTCCTGCAGCCGTACCAGATGATCAAGGACCACCGGACGAAGTTTCAGGTGGGCGACGTCGACCGCGTCCTCGGCGGCGATATCGACGCGTACATCAAGACCTACCTGATGCAGAAGGCGTCCGGCACGCTGGGTACTGCGCTCGATACCGACGACGAATAGCGGCGGCTACTGCGACGGTGGCGGCTGCGCTTGCGCGCGCGCCGGCTGCGTGCCGGAAATGAAGGCCTCGTTGATCCCGCCTTCTTCCACCGGCTCGCCGGTCAAGCGATCGACCGGCATGAAGACGATGTTGCCGGGCGGTTCGAACGCCGGCGGGTTCTTGCGGTCGCCGCGGGCGTCGATATAGGTCTTCATGAAATCGATCCAGATCGGCAGCGCCGTGGTCGCGCCGGTCTCCCCGCTGCCGATCGGCTTCTTCTCGTCGTAGCCGACCCAGACGCCGATGGTGACATTCGGGTCGAAGCCGACGAACCAGGCATCGGTATAGTCGTCCACGGTGCCGGTCTTGCCGGCCAGCGGCCAGTCGAGCGACTGCCGCGACGCCGGCGGTTCCGCGCTGCACGACTCCTGAGAGCAGGTTGGTCATGACGTAGGCGGTGTCGGCGCGAATCGCATCGCGAGGCGCCGGCCGCGTCTCCTCGAGAATGTTCCCGTCGCGGCCGATGACCGCGGTCACCTGATAGGGCTGCAGTCGAATCCCCTGATTCGGAAACGCCGTGTACGCGCTCGTGACCTCGAGCAGCGACGCTTCGGCCGCGCCGAGCGCGGTCGAGAGATAGGGCGGGAAGTCTTCGGGGAAACCAAAGCGCTTCGCGTAGGTGACCACCTGGCGCGGCCCCAACATTTCCATGACGCGTACGGCTGGAATGTTGCGCGAATTCTCCAGCGCCCGCCGCAGCGTCACCGGGCCTTCGTATTTGCCGTCGTAATTGCCCGGCGTGTAAGGCGGCTGGCCGGCGCCGGCGGAGAACGACACCGGGGCGTCGATCAGCACCGAGGTCGGCGTCAACCCGCGATCGATCGCGGCGGTGTAGAGAAACGGCTTGAAGGTGGAGCCGAGCTGACGATGAGCCTGGGTCGCGCGGTTGAACTTGCTGCGGGCGAAGCTGAAACCGCCGACCATCGCCAGGACCTGGCCGGTGTGATTGTCGAGCGCAACCAGCGCGCCCTCGATCATCGGCTGCTGCTCGAGCGTGATCGCCGCTTTGCCCGCGGCGTCGAGCGAGGTGATGCCGATCTCGATCAGATCGCCGGGCTTCAAGAGCTCGGCGGCGTGCGTGCGGCGCGTCCACTGATAGGCGGGTCGCGTCGAGGTCCGCGGTGAACTTCCCGAAGCGCACGCGCGCACTTGCCGAGCGCGCGTCCTTGGGGTCAACCGACGACGACCACGGCAGGCACGATGTCGCCGGCGGCCATCGGACGCGACCAGCGGTCGTGACGGAAGCCGTCGATGGTCTGCTTCTCTTCGACGATGTTGCGCGGCTTGCGCCACGCCCCCCGCCGTTTGGCCACCTGACGCAGTCCCTTGTCGACGGCGCGGTTGGCCGCCGCTGCAGTTCCGGGTCGAGCGACGTGCGAATCGTCAGCCCATTCTCATACAACGCCTTGGCGCCGTACTTCGCCTCGACGTACTTGCGCACTTCCTCGATGAAGTACGGCGCAATCGTCGAGTCCTGGGCGGCCTCGCCGCGGGTCACGATCGGCTTCTGCTTGGCGGTCTCGGCCTCCTCGCGGGTGACGAAGCCCTCGGTGGCCATGCGCTCGAGCGCATAGTTGCGGCGCCGCAACGCCGCCTCCATGTTCACGAAGGGACTCTGGCGCACGTTGCTCTGGATGATGCCGGCGATCATCGCGGATTCTTCGAGATTGAGACCGGCCAGCGGCTTCCCGAAGTACACCTGTGCCGCCGCCGCCACCCCGTACGCGCCGTGTCCCCAATAGATCTGATTGCAGTAGAACGCGAAGATCTCTTCCTTCGTGTAGCGCTTCTCGATCTGCATCGAGACGATCAGCTCCTTGAGCTTCCGTTCCGGACTGCGATCGCCGATGGTGAAGCCGATCTGGTTGCCGAAGAGGTTGCGCGCGAGCTGTTGGGTGATGGTGCTGCCGCCCGGCGTCCGCCGCTTGGACGCCAAATCGCGGACGAGCGCGAGCACCATGCGCGGAATGCTGAAGCCGGTGTGCTCGAAGAAGTTGGCGTCTTCCGCCGCCAGGATCGCGTTGCGCAGGGTGTCCGGGATCTGTTGATACGTGACGACCTCGCGGCGCTCGACCGCGAATTCGCCGATGACCGAACCGTCGCGCCCGAGAACCCTGGTGATGGTGTGCGGCGAGTACGCGTCGAGTGACGAGATCAGCGGCAGGTCGTCAGCGTAGGCGATGAGGACGCCGCTCAGCGTCCCCAGGAGTGCCGCCACCACGAAGAGCGCGACGATACCAGCTTGCCGTGCGACGCGAACGACGTATCGAGCCATGGTGGTTCAGTAACGGACGAACGAAGAACTAAGCACTAAGAACTAAGAACGGAACGCAGAACGTTGAACTCCGAACGACGGAACAAAAGCACCAGAACCCCGGAACAGTACCTCGGAACCGTCGAACCTGGAACCAGAAACCGGAAACTCAGAAACTAACTCGAAACCTCGGTACGGCATTCCGAGGTTACCGCGGCCGGCGAACCGCGCCGCCGCCGGACGGGCGACCGCCGGATGGGGCGCCAGCGGAGGTGCCGCCGCCGTTGCTGCCGCCATTGCCCCCGCTATTGCACCGCCGCCACCACTATTGCCACCGCCGCCGTTGCCGCTGCGCGAGCGGGCGCCAGCACCGTCGGAGCCGCCGGCCCGAGCCGGCTGGCCGCTGCGCACGCTCGAGCCGCCACGGCTCTCGCCACCGTCGCCGCTCTGCGCCCCGCGCTCGCGCGAGCTGCCTGAAACGGATCCGCCGCGCGGGACAGCGCGGTTCGACTCGCGGCTGCCGTCGCCGTCGCGCGCCGGTGACGTGGCGACCGGTCGATCGCTTTCAGCGGGCGCCGAGCGCGGCGCGCATCAGTGGCCCGGACGCGACCACTTCGATCGGTGTTATCGGTATAACCGTCGCGCGTGACCGGTGCCGACCGCCAGTTGTTGTCTGACGACGGGACGCGATACATCGGGGCGTACTCGGGCGCGTCGGTGACGCGCCGCCCGGTTCCAACTCGACGGCGGTGCCTCGACCGGCGTCGCGGTGGCGGCTTGCGGCCGGCGGACGAATCCGGGACGGTCCTGCGCCGGTTCGTCGCGGCGCGTATTGCCGCCGGCAATCGAGAGTGAACCACGCGGCACCGCGCGTGCGCTGTCGCCCGGCCCGTGGTTCTGGATGATCATCGCGCCGCGGGTGACCGCATCGAGCCGGTTGCCATCGATGGCGCGCGGCCGAATCGGTCGCCGCGGACCAAACTGGTGGCGGGGCACCACCGTCCAGCCGCGCCACGGGTCGTAGCGCGGCGCGTACGCGGGGTGATCGCGACGCGGCCAGAGCCCGATCGAGGGCAAACCGTTCCAACCGAGCGGTGCCCAGCTGACGTAGCCCGTGGTCACGCCCCAGCTGACCCAGGCCGGACCCCACCCTGACGCGGGTATCCAGTACCAGGCGATGCCGTTGAACCCCCAGCGCCCGTAGTGGTGCGTCGGCCAGGCCCAGCGATCCCGGCCGTGCCAGGTCCATCCGTATCGAGTGTGCGACCAGGCGCCGTCGTGATACGGCCGCCATCCCGTCGCGACCGCGGGGTACCAGACATAGCCGTACGGATTCAGGTGCTCCCACCGGCCATGCGCGTCGAGCACGCCGCCGTACACCCGCAGTTCAGAGGGCACGTGCGAGGCTGACTCGGAAGCCACCGAACCATTGGCGCGTTCGTTGGCCCAGGCCGTGAAGTCGTCCCATCGAGCCGAGTTGTAGGCCTGAAAGTCGGCGCGCGCGCCGGGACCAGCCAGCGTCGCCATTTCGCCGGCCCTGACGATCACGCGCTGTGTCCCGGTGTCGATTGCGGCCAGACCACGCGCGGTGCGCACTTCGAGCCGCGCGCTGCGTGCGGCGGTGACGCCGAACTCGCCGCGGCCGTCGAGACGGACCGACCCTCCCGGGCGTATCGAGGACATACGCCGACCGTGCGGCGGCTGACACGCGCACGATGACGCGCCCCTCCAGGAGCCGAAGCCGATCAGGTGCGAGCACTTCCAGCTCGCCGCTGTGATCGAGGTAGAGGAGGGTGCCGTCACCGAAGACGATCTCAGCGCGGCCATTGGCGGTCCGCACGATGTCGCCTTCGACAAGCAGCACAGGCGGGTCGGCGCGCTCGGCGACCCCGTCGTGAACCACGTCCACGCCGCCTTCGATGAAGGCAATGTGAGCGGGCGCGTCAACGGCGGCTGCAGATGAAACGGGCTGCTGCCCGTACGCAGAAACGGCCGCAGTCAGGCACAAAAGCGCGGTGAGCGGAGCGCGCATGACGATACCTCGAACCGAACGCTGGCAAGCGGCGCGAAAAAGGCTGACAAAAGCCAGTATATCAGGGACTTAGGCGTATCCCGGCCGAGCGCCACCGATCTCGTTCGTCGCCCGCGCCGACACCGCCCCGCCTCTCAGCCGTCCTCTATACGATCCAGGGACCCCGGAACGGTGCAGATTGACAGGATCGGACTCAATTTTCATACTAACGACATGAGCAAAATCATCGGTATCGACCTCGGAACGACGAACTCCGTGGTCGCCGTCATGGAGGGCGACCAGCCCACGGTCATCCAGAACGCCGAAGGCAGCCGCATTACGCCGTCGGTCGTCGCGTTCAGCAAGTCCGGCGAGCGACTGGTCGGACAGGTGGCCAAGCGGCAGGCGATCACCAACCCCGAAAACACCATCTTTTCGATCAAGCGATTCATGGGCCGGCGCTTCGATGAAGTGTCGGAGGAAATGAAGATGGTTCCGTACGAAGTCGTGCGGGCGTCGAACGGCGATGTGCGCGTCAAGGCCGGCGGACAGGAACTGGCCCCGCCGCAGATCTCGGCGATGATCCTGCAGAAGTTGAAGCAGGCCGCCGAGGACTACCTTGGCCAGTCGGTGACGAAAGCGGTCATCACCGTGCCCGCCTACTTCAACGACGCGCAGCGCCAGGCGACGAAAGAAGCCGGCAGCATCGCCGGCCTCGAAGTCATGCGCATCGTCAACGAGCCGACCGCGGCGGCGCTGGCCTACGGCCTCGACAAGAAGAAAGACGAGACCATCGCCGTGTACGACTTCGGCGGCGGCACGTTCGACATCTCGATCCTTGAAGTTGGCGAGGGCGTCGTCGAGGTGAAATCGACCAACGGCGACACGCACCTTGGCGGCGACAACCTCGATCAGCGCGTGATCGAGTGGATCATCAGCGAGTTCAAGAAGAGCGACGGCATCGACCTCGGCAAGGACCGCATGGCCCTGCAGCGGCTGCGCGAGGCCGCGGAGAAGGCCAAGATGGAGCTGTCGTCGCTGATGGAAACGGACATCAATCTTCCGTTCATCACCGCCGACCAGAGTGGGCCGAAGCATCTCCAGCTGAAGCTGTCGCGGGCCAAGTTCGAGTCGCTCGTCGAGGACCTGCTGCAGAAGACGGTCGGGCCGACGCAAGCAGGCGTTGACCGATGCCGGTGTCGACCCGTCGAAGATTGACGAGGTCGTCCTGGTTGGTGGCTCGACGCGCATCCCTCGCGTTCACGCCATCGTCAAGGAGCTCTTCAAGAAAGAGCCGCACAAGGGCGTCAACCCTGACGAAGTCGTCGCGATTGGCGCGGCGGTGCAGGCGGGCGTGCTCGCCGGCGACGTCAAGGACCTCCTGCTGCTCGACGTCACGCCGCTCTCGCTGGGAATCGAAACGCTGGGCGGGGTGATGACGGCGCTGATTCCGCGCAACACGACGATTCCGACCCGGAAGAGCGAAGTGTTCTCGACCGCGGCCGACAATCAGACCAGCGTCGAGGTGCACGTGCTCCAGGGCGAGCGACCGCTGGCCCGCGACAACCGGACTCTTGGACGTTTCCACCTGGTCGGCATTCCGCCGGCGCCGCGCGGCGTGCCGCAGGTCGAAGTGACGTTCGACATCGATGCCAACGGCATGGTGAACGTCTCGGCGAAGGATCTCGGGACGCATAAGGAACAGAAGATCACGATCACCGCCTCGTCCGGCCTGAGCAAGGACGAAGTGGACCGCATGATGCGCGAGGCGGAGTCGCACGCGGACGAGGACAAGCAGCGGCGCGACGACATCGAATCACGCAACCGCGCCGACCAGTCGGTCTATACCGCGGAACGCATGCTTCGCGACACCGGCGACAAGCTGAGCGCCGACGAACGGGCCGCCATCGAGTCGGCGATCGCCGATCTGAAGAAGGCGATCGAAGGCAACGACACCGCCGCGATCACACGGGCGATGGACGCCCTGACGCAGGCGCAGCACAAGGCGGCCGAGACGCTCTATCGTCAACAGCAGCCGGGAGGCCCCGGCGGCCCCACTGGCGGCCCGACCGGCGGTCCCGGCCCCGGGCCCACTGGTGGCACCACGCCGCCGGGCGGTGACGTCATCGACGCGGAGGTGGTGGACGGCGAGGACAAGAAGTAGCGGGGAACGGGGAACTGAGCACGGAGAGAAATGGACCTCTACATCGTCCTCGGCGTGACGCGAGAAGCGTCGACGGCGGAGATCAAGCGGGCCTATCGCCGTCTGGCGCGCCAGCTGCATCCGGACATCAATCCGGGTGACCGCGAGGCGGCGCTGCGGTTCGAGCAGATCCTGCAGGCCTACGAGACGCTGATCGATCCCGACCTGCGCCGCACTTACGACTCGGGAAAGTTAGGGAGCGGGGTCAGCGAGGCGCGGGTGTTTGGTTTTTCCGGGTTCGACTTTTCGGCGGCGGCCGGCGGACCCCGGGCGACGACGTTTGGCGATCTCTTCGAGGATGTGTTCAACCGCCAGAGCCGGCGCGTGTCCGGCGAGCGCGGCGCGGATCTGCACGTCCAGACGACGCTGCCCTTCGAAGCGTCGTGGCGGGGCGCCGAATGGCCGGTGAACGTCACCAGGCAGGACACCTGCCGGGCGTGCGCGGGCGCTGGCACCCATCGCACGGCCGAATCGCGCTGTCACACCTGCGAGGGCACCGGCGCCGTGCGGTCGGCGCGGGGCCACATGGTGTTCTCGAAGGCGTGTCCGACGTGCGGCGGCAGCGGCCGTCTCCGCCAGACGTCGTGCGACACGTGTCACGGTCAGGGCGTGGAGTGGCGGGTGGAATCGCTGCACGTGGTGCTGCCCGCTGGCATCGCGTCGGGTACGCGGATCCGGGTGGCCGGGAAGGGCCATGCCGGCGCCCGCGGCGGGCCGCGCCGGGCGATCTCTACGTCGACGTCATCGTCGATCCACATCCCGTGTTTACTCGGGTCGACAACGATTTGCACGTGTCGATGCCGATCGCCATCGATGAGGCCGCGCTTGGCGCACGCATCGAGGTGCCGACGCCAGAGGGGCCGGCCCGGCTCCGGATTCCGCCGGGGACGCAGACTGGTCAGCGCTTCAGGCTTCGCGAGCGCGGCATGCCGTCGTCGCGTGGCCCGCGCGGCGACCTCGTGGTCGAAGTGCGGTTGATGCTGCCGGCGGTGCTGGACGAGCGGTCCAAAGAGTTGCTGCGGGAATTCGGCCGCATCAATGCCACCTCGGTCCGTGGCCAGGCGGCCGATGCCGCCCCGCGCGACTGACGAAGAGAGGACGATGGCGAAGCGAACGGGCAAGGCGTATTACATGATCAGCGCGGTGGCGCAGAAGTACAACATCCACCCGCAGACGCTACGTCTGTACGAACGCGAGGGGCTGCTGAAGCCGTCGCGCACCGATGGCAACACCCGCCTCTACTCCGAGGAGGATCTCGAGCAGCTCGAAACCATCCTCTCGCTGACGCGCGACCTCGGGGTGAATCTCGCCGGTGTCGAGATCATCCTGAACATGCGGCGAAAGATGGAGCGCATGCAGGGCGAGGTGAACGAGTTCATGGAGTACGTGAAGCGCGAGCTGGCGCGCGGCATCGACGACTGGGAGCAGCGGCTCAATACCGCACTCGTGAAATCATCGCCGACCGATCTCGTCCGCGTGAACCCGCCGGCGACGCCCGACGACGCGTCGCCGTCCGACGAGGGCGAACGCCCGAGGCAGCGTAAGGTCTGACGCGACTGCTGCTCCGAAAACGCCGCTGCGATCGCGTGAGTGGATGGTAAGATCGCCGCGTGCGATGACGCGCGCGCGATGTGAGTCGCGCGACGCGATCATGTCGCTTCTGCCTCTCCCGTCAGCGTCTCACCGAAGGTTGCGATCACCATGTGCCCGCAGTGTCAGGACACCTACTGGAAGCCTGTCGTCGTCGATGGGGTCGAGCGGGTGGTGCGCTGCGATTGCTGGCGCGCTGATGCGGCGGCAAAGCTGCTGGCCGAGGCGCGGATCCCGCCGAGGTTCGTGCGCGCCGAGCTCGAGAACTTCGAGCACGACATGGATACGCAGCGCAGCGCATGGCAGAAAGCCAGCGCCTTCGTCGACGCGTTTCCCGTCGTCGATCGCGGCCTTGTCCTGTACGGACCGCACGGCGTTGGCAAGACGCATCTCGCGGTCGGAATCCTGAAGGCGTGTGTCCGCGGCAAAGGCGCGCGCGCGTTCTTCTTCGAGACCCGCGAGCTCTTGCGCCTGGTGCGCGACACCTACAACCGATCGGTCGAAGAGACCGAGATGGAAGTGTTGAAGCCGCTGCTCGATGCCGACCTGCTGGTCCTCGACGACCTAGGCGCCGAACGGACGTCGGAATGGGTGCAGGAAACGCTCGGCCTGGTTGTCAACACGCGCTACAACGGCAAGCGCGCCACGATCTTCACGAGCAACCTCGTCGACACGCCCGACAGCACCGATCCGCGCTCGTTCATCTTTCAGCTCGGGGCCCGCACGCGGTCGCGGCTGGTTGAGATGTGCGACTGGGTCGAAATCCAGGGCGCCGACATTCGCGAGGTCGGTCCGCACGCGTCGTCGCACGACATTGCGCGCTGGAAGGCGACCTCGCCGGCCTCGCCCGAGAACGT
The DNA here is from genome assembly GCA_963841895.1 of uncultured Acidobacteriota bacterium. Taxonomy (GTDB): domain Bacteria; phylum Acidobacteriota; class Vicinamibacteria; order Vicinamibacterales; family UBA2999; genus JACCSI01. The sequence continues at coordinate 141,459 of CAWJEO010000029.1, read as the reverse complement.
CGAGCGCACCAGCAAGCTCCCGCCGCGCTCCCGTAACCAGGCGCGCGCCCAGCTGCGCGCCGGCCGCGGCGAGGTCGATCTGAAGTGGACCGGCGGCAAAGCGGGCTCATAAGCAGCCATCGGGCTTTCAGCTCTCAGCCCGGTTTCTACGGTCTACGGTCGACAGTCTACGGTCCAACGTTGCACGGAGCACGGAGCACGGGGCACGGCGCACGGAGCACGACCGGGCACGAGTACCAGGCACGAAGTCCAGGCACGAGCCCGGCACCAGCACCAGGCACGCACAGGCACGACGCACGAGGAACGAGGAACGAGGTACGCTGAACGAGACGTGCTCGGTCTCTACCTCCACATCCCGTTCTGTGCCGCGATTTGCAACTACTGCAACTTCAATCGCGGCCTGCTCGACGAGCGGCTGAAGACCCGCTACGTCGATGCGCTGGTCGACGAGATCGCGCGTGCGGCCGAGCCCGCGACGCCCGCCGACACGATCTACTTTGGCGGCGGGACGCCATCGCTGCTCGCGCCTCTGGAAGTGGCGCGCCTCGTGACGGCCTGCCGCCACTCGTTCGACGTGGCCGCCGACTCGGAGGTCACGCTCGAAGCCAATCCCGAGACGGTGTCGGCGGCCGCACTCGAGGGCTATCGGGCAGCCGGCGTCAACCGGATCAGTTTCGGCGTCCAGTCGTTCCGTGACGAGGAGTTGAAGCGGCTTGGCCGGCTGCATTCCGCCGAGACGGCGAGTCGCGCCCTGGGGCTTGCCAGACAAGCCGGCTTCGACAACGCCAGCCTCGATCTGATGATGTGGCTGCCCGAACAGCGGGTCGAACAGTGGCTCGAGTCGGTCGACCGCCTCATCGATGAGCGCCCCGAGCATGCGTCGCTCTACCTGCTCGAGGTGTATCCGAACGCGCCGTTGCGGGAGGACATGGCCCGCGCCGGCTGGTCGGTCGCCCCTGATGACGATGCGGCAGAGATGTACCTGCAGGGCCTGGCCCGGCTCGACGCGGCGGGTTACGAGCAGTACGAGATCTCGAACGTGGCCCAGCCGGGCCGGCGGGCGCGGCACAACATCAAGTACTGGCGCGACGAAGAGTGGCTGGGCTTTGGCTGCGGCGCCCATTCGACCCGGGACGGGGTTCGCTGGCGCAACGTTGCTGCTACCATGGAGTACATCAACCGGGTGGACGCCAGGCGGTCGGTCGCCGCCGAACGTCGCGTGCTCGACGCCGGGCAACGGATCGAGGACGCTCTTTTTACCGGCCTCCGGTTGACTGCCGGTCTCGATCTCGAGGCCCTCCACGCCCGCTACGGGCTTGACGTGTGGGACCGGTATGGGGCCGAACTCTCCCGATGCGTCGACGCCGGGTGGGTCGTGCACGATCCGGGGCGCCGATTGTCATTGACCCGGGCGGGGATGCTGGTGGCCAACGAGGTCATGGCCGTTTTCATTGGCCCGGCAGTACGGTAGAGTAACGAACTTTCGTTAAGGAGGCTGCTCAATGCTTGGAGGATTTCAGGTCTTCGTGTCGGGTGTGGCGCTGGTCGCCGTGACACTCGCGGGTGCTTCCACGGCCGCCGCTCAGACGCCGGCCGCGCCTGCAGAACCGACCAAGCCCGTGCTCTTGCTCGATGAGGGAGACGTCGCTCTCGTCACGATCTTTATCAAGCCGGACAAGACCGCTGACTTCGAAGTTGTGCTCAACAAGCTGAAGGAAGCGCTGCAGAAGAGCGAAAAGCCCGAGCGGAAGCAGCAGGCCGCCGGCTGGAAGGTCTTCAAGTCCACGCAGCCCGGACCGCAGAACAGCGTCATTTACGTGATGCGCATCGACCCGGTCGTCAAGGGCCAGGAATACGACATCAGCCGCCTGATTGCCGAGGTCTTCCCGGTCGAAGTCCAGGAACTCTTCGCGAAGTACAAGGACTCGTTTCACGGTCGCTCGATCGCCTTCCTGAAGTCCTTCATGGAGATGCAGTAAATCCTCGTGCCCCGGAGCGAGCCTCCGGGGCGCGCCCCCCAAGTCGATTGGTGCTGGCGCCGCTGTGACACGGTCCCTGCTCGCCTCCGTGTTCCTCGCCGCGGCTCTCGCGCAAACCCCAACGCCGCCTCAGCCCGCCGGGAACACCTCGCCCGCAACCCCTGCGGCCGGCGGCGATCCCGCCGCCGCCACGTTTACCACCGAACAGGGCCTGTTGCTTGTCGCGGTCAAACCGGACAAGGTCGCCGATTACGAAGCGGTGATCGTCGCGCTTCAGGAAGCGCTCGCGAAATCCGAAGACGAAGAGGTGCGGACGCTCGCAGCCGGGTGGACCGTCTACAAGGCCTCGGACCTGGATGCCAAGGCCAACGCCATCTACGTGCACTTGCTGCAGCCGGTCGTCGCCGGCGCCGATTACCGCCCGTCGCTGTGGCTCGACAAGCTGCTCGCCGGAGCACCCGTCGAACTGCTGGCGAAATATCGCGACGCGTTTGCGACCCAGCCAACCAAGCTGCCGCTCGTCAAGTTCGCCGACATGACGAAGGTGCCCGACAAGCCCGCCAACAAGTCACCCGACGCGCCCGCCGCGCCACGCGAAGCCGACCAACGGTTCACCAGATCGCTAGGCCGGGCTGAAGCCCGGCCCCACCACCAGGGATCGAATTGTGGGGCTCGGCTTTAGCCGAGCCCAATGAGGGCTCGCTCAGAACTTGAGATTTGCGCCGGCGTAAAAGCGCTGGTAGGTCTGGTACAGCGGCGAGCCGCGCAAGCGGAAGAGGCGATAGTCCAGGCGCAAGCGAAGCGGTCCAACCAGCTTGATCTTGGCGCCGCCACCGAGGTTCGTCGCGAAATGCGTCTCCTGAATGTCGAGCAGCCGCTCGCGATAGAAGCCGCCGCCGGCGGTGCCGTACAACTGGATCCCCGCCACGTCGATCGGCGTCTGCACGAGCACGTTGCCGGACCCGGTGACGAGCGACGGTGATCCGGCGTCTTCGTCCTCGATGATGTTGCCGTATTCGAACTCGAAGCCGATGATGAGCAGCCCGAATCCGACGCCGAAGCCGCGCGCGCTGCGCGTGTCAGCGGTCGGGGAGACTCCAATAAACGCGGTGAGATCGGCGGCGGCAGGATGCGGTAGTGTGACCATCAAAAGCACGGTAGCGATCGCGATCACTCGGCTGCGCATCGGGTGCTATGATCGCACGAATCCAACGCCGAGGTGGTCGATGCGACGAATGCGTGTGGCGGCAGTGCTCGCGATTCTGGCGCCGCTGACCTTGCAGGCCGATGTCCTGGTGCTGCGCAATGGTTCGCGGGTGCAAGGTGAACTGATTGCGGTCCGGGGCGGGGTGATCGAGTTCGAAGAGCAACGCGGGTTCGGTGGACGCCGGACGATCCGCGTGGATCGCGAAGAAGTGGCTCGCATCGAACTCGACCGCGCCTTCGGCGGCGGTGGTGGGGACGGCGGATATCCTGGTGGCGGCGGCGGCGGTCGTCCGCCGGGAATGCGGGAGCGATCGCTCTCGGTCGCCTCCACCCTGGGATGGAACGACACCGGCATCGATCTCAGATCGGGTCAGACCGTCTATTTCGAGGCGAGCGGCAACGTGCGCTGGGGCCGCGATCGTCGCGACGGACCCGAAGGCGAGAGCGACTCGCCGAACAACCCCAATCGTCCGATCCCCAACCGTCCGGCGGCGGGCTTGATCGGGAGAGTCGGCAATGGCTCCGACTTCTTCTTCATCGGTGCCGAGCAGGGGCCGATTCGCGTGCGATCGAGCGGCCGGCTCTATCTCGGAGTCAACGACGACTTTCTCCAGGACAACAGCGGCAGCTTCCGCGTGCTTGTGTACTACTAGGCTGCTCACCCCTCTCTAGGCCCGGCTGGAGCCGGGCCCTACGAGCCTCAGAACCCTTGTGGCGGATACGTTCGCTTACGATTCGGCCGATCCCCTCGTGATAAATTTCACTATGTGAACTTTTGTCTGTCCGACGATCAGCAACTCCTGCGCAAGAGCGTCCGCGAGTTTGCTGAGACCGAGATCAAGCCGCACGTCAGAGAGTGGGACGAGGCGCAGCACTTTCCGACCGAACTGCTGCCGAAGCTCGCCGAGCTCGGTCTGATGGGCATTCAGTTCTCGCCCGCGTACGGCGGCTCGGGGATGTCGGCCGTCGATTACTGCATCTGCATCGAAGAGCTCGCGCGCGTCGATCCGAGCGTGTCGTTGTCGGTTGCCGCCCACAATGGTCTTGGCGCGGCGCACATCAACATGTTCGCCAGCGACGAGCAGAAGCAGAAGTACCTGACGCCGCTGGCGCGCGGCGAGCAGCTCGCCGCGTGGGGATTGACCGAGCCCGGATCCGGCAGCGACGCTGCCGCGATGCGCACGACCGCGACCCGCGACGGCGACGGCTGGGTCCTCAACGGCAGCAAGGCCTTCATCACCCACGGCCAGTCGGGCCACACGATGGTCGTGATGGCGATCACCGACAGGTCCAAGGGCAACAAAGGCATTTCGGCCTTCATCGTGGAACGCGGGACGCCCGGCTTCATCGCCGGCAAGAAGGAAGACAAGCTGGGCATGCGGGCCAGCGAAACCAACGAGGTGTTGTTCCAGAGCTGCCGCATCCCGGCCTCGCAGTTGATCGGCGAAGAGGGGCAGGGCTTCATCCAGACCCTTCAGGTGCTCGACGCCGGCCGCATCGGGATCGCCGCGCTGTCGGTCGGTCTCGCCCAAGGGGCGTACGAATCGGCGCGCGGCTATGCCTTCCAGCGCAAGCAGTTCGGCCGGCACATCGGCACGTTTCAGTCGATCCGCTGGAAGCTCGTCGACAACGCGGTTCGCGTCGAGGCGGCGCGGCTCTTGACCTATCGCGCCGCCTGGCTCAAGGACCAGGGCCGCCGGATGACGCTCGAGTCGTCGATGGCCAAGCTCTATGCGAGCGAGATTGCGGTTCGCGCCTCGGAAGACGCGGTGCAGATTCATGGCGGCTACGGGTTCGTGAAGGACTACCCGGCCGAGAAGTTCTTTCGCGACGTCAAGCTCACCACGATCGGAGAAGGCACGAGCGAGGTTCAGCGTCTCGTGATCGCCCGCCAGCTGCTCGCGCGCTGATGGAGCACCCTGCCCTCGCCGAGCGCGTGCTCAGCGGCGATCCGCGCGCCATCGCCCGCGCGATTTCGCTCATCGAAGACGAAGCGCCGGTCGCCGGCGATCTGATGCGGGCGATCTTCCCGCGGACCGGCCGCGCCTATCTCGTCGGCGTCACCGGCCCGCCCGGCGCCGGCAAGAGCACGCTGGTCGACCGGCTCGCCGTGGAAACGCGTCGGCTCGGCGAGACGCTCGGCATCGTGGCCGTCGATCCCACCAGCCCCTTTACGGGCGGCGCGATCCTCGGCGATCGATTGCGGATGCAGACGCACGCCGCCGATCGCGACGTCTTCATCCGCAGCATGGCCACCCGAGGTCAGTTGGGCGGCCTGGCCCGCGCGACCACCGACGTCGCGCTCGTCCTCGACGCCGCGGGCAAATCACTGGTCATCATCGAGACGGTTGGCGTCGGCCAGGACGAGGTCGACATCGTCCGCACCGCCGACTGTTCGATTGTCATCCTGGTACCGGGCACGGGCGACGAGGTGCAGGCGCTGAAGGCGGGGATCATGGAGATCGCCGACATCTTCGTCGTCAACAAGGCCGATCGCGACGGGGCGGATCGCATGGTGACCGCGGTCGAGTCGAATCTGGCCCTTCAAGCGTTCGGTGAAGGCGAGTGGCGGCCGCCGATCATCAAGACCGAGGCGACGACCGGGCGAGGCATTCCGGAGCTGTGGACGACGATCACGGCCTATCGCGCCCACTCGGAGGCTGGACGCTACCGCCGCCGTCGGGCCCGGGGCGAGTTCCGTCTGCGCGAGCTTTTGACGCACAATTTCCTGACCCATCTCGAACGATCGGTGCTGGTGCCGGGCGAGATGCAGCAGGTCCTCGAGCGGATCGCGCGGCGAGAGGTCGATCCCTATTCAGCGGCGGCCGATATCCTGAGGCGGGCCTGGAACTCCGGCGCGCAGAAGGACGACCGCAGGACGCAGGAATGAAAGCGACACTGGACCACATCGGAATCGCGGTCAAGGACCTCGACGAGGCCCTTGCGTTCTATCGAGATGCGCTGGGACTCGAGATTGAGGCGCCCGAGGAAGTGGCGTCGCAGCACGTCCGGGCTCATTTCATCCGCGTCGGCGAGTCGTCGCTCGAGCTGCTGGAGGCCACGGCGCCCGAGTCGGCGATTGCCCGCTACGTGGACAAGCGCGGACCCGGCATTCACCACATCACCCTGCGCGTGGACGACATCGCCGCGGTGCTGGCGCGGTTGAAGGCAAAGGGCATCCGTCTCGTCGACGAGTCGCCGCGTCCTGGCGCCGAGGGGGCGCTCGTCGCATTCATCCATCCGTCGGCGACGCACGGCGTGCTCGTCGAGCTGAAGCAATCCGCACCTGGCCTTCACGCCTGAGGATCAGACACCCATGCATGCACAGATTGGAATCATCGGCGGCAGCGGCCTGTACGACATGGCTGAGCTGTCGGACCGCTCTCAGAAGGTTCTGACGACGCCCTTTGGCGATCCCTCGGGTCCGTACACGCTCGCGACGTTGCGCGGCAAGCGCGTTGCGTTCCTGGCGCGGCATGGCGACGGCCACCGCCTGTCGCCCTCCGAGCTGAACTTCCGCGCCAACATCTACGGCTTCAAGCTGCTCGGCGTCGAGGCGATCGTCTCGGCGAGCGCGGTCGGCAGCCTGCGCGAGGAGCTCAAGCCGCTCGATCTGGTGTTCCCGGATCAGTTCATCGATCGCACGTTCAACCGGACCGCGACGTTCTTCGGCAACGGCGTTGTCGCTCACGTCGGCTTTGCGCATCCGTTCTGCGAGCCGCTGCGACACCTCACGGCCGGCGCCGCCGAGAGCGTTGGCGCCACCGTGCACCGCGGCGGCACCTACGTCTGCATGGAAGGGCCGCAGTTCTCGACGCTGGCCGAGTCGAATCTGTATCGCTCGTGGGGCGCGGCGGTCATCGGCATGACCAACCTGCAGGAGGCCAAGCTCGCGCGCGAGGCCGAGATCTGCTACACGACCATGGCGCTGGTGACCGACTACGACTGCTGGCACCCCGACCACGACAGCGTGACGGTGGAGATGATCATCCAGACGCTGACCCAGAACGCGAAGACGGCGCAGCAGGTCGTGGCCGCTGCAGTCGAAGGCTACGCCGGACGGACCGGGTGCCATTGCGGCGACGCGCTGGCCACCGCAATCATCACGAGACGCGACGCGATTCCCGATCAGGCCAAGCGCGATCTGGCGCCGATCATCGGCAAATACGTCACATAGTGCGGGATCACCAGATCACCAGATCGCCAGATCACCAGATCACCAGATCACCAGATCACCGCATCGCCACATCAATCTATGAAGCTTATCGTCACTGGTTCGATCGCGTTCGACTACTTGATGTCGTTTCCCGGCAAGTTCACCGAGCACCTGCTGCCCGAGCACATGCACCGGGTCAGCCTGAGCTTTCTGGTCGACTCGATGGACAAGCGGCGGGGCGGATGCGCGCCCAACATTGCCTACACGCTCGCGCTCCTCGGCGAGCGTCCGGCGCTGATGGCGACAGCGGGGCAGGACTTCGGCGACTACCGGGTCTGGCTCGACGCCGCCGGCATCGACACGTCGCTGGTGAAAGTCGTCAACGACAAGTTCACCGCCTCGTTTTTCTGCAGCACCGATCAGGCGAACAACCAGATTGCGTCGTTCTACACCGGCGCGATGGCGAATGCCGGCGAGCTGTCGTTCCGGACGGTCCCGGGGCTGGCAGAGGACGGCCTCGTGATCGTCTCGCCGAACGATCCCGAGGCGATGGTTCAGTACGCGCAGGAGTGCAGCACGATGGGGATCCGCTACATCTGGGATCCCGGCCAGCAGTGCGCCCGGATGGACGGGACGCAGCTCGCCGAGGGCGTCACCGGCGCCTACATGGTGATCGTCAACGACTACGAGTTCGAGCTGCTGCGGCAGAAGACCGGGATGTCCGAAGAAGACGTCCAGCAGCAGGCGCAGATGCTGGTGATCACCCGCGGCGAAAACGGTTCCTCCGTCCTGTCGCAGGGAACCAGGGTCGACGTCCCGGCGGTCGCGCCGCATCGCATCGTGGATCCGACAGGCGTCGGCGATGCATTCCGCGGCGGCTTCATGAAAGGGCTCGCAACCGGGGCGCCGTACGAAGTCTGCGCCCGGCTAGGAAGCGTTGCTGCGACCTATGCGCTCGAGCACCTGGGCGGAACGAGTCACGCGTACTCGGTCACCGAGTTCGCGGCCCGGTACGAGAAACATTTCGGGCCGCTCACAATGTAGCGCTCTCGGCTCTCGGCTATCCGCTGTCAGCGCTGATAGCCGAAAGCTGAAAGCTGAAAGCCGGCTTAGACTCCCGCGGCCGCCCGGGCCTTGGCCGCAGCAACAATCCGTGAATACTTCGCCTGCATCAGCAGCCACTCGGTCTGCAGCAGGCGCACCTGCGCGTCGTTGAGCTCGGCCGACGTGATCACGCCGTTCTCGTACGACACCTGGGCGATCGACACGCTCTCGCGCGCGAGCTCCAGCGCCTTTTCCTGCGTCGTCACGACTTCGTCCGACGCCTCGAACGCGGTCCATGCCGACTCGACTTCGAGACGGGCCGCATCGGTCGCCGCGTTGAGGCCGTGTTCCGACTGCCGGACCTGGGCGTTGGCGACGATGCGCCGCGCCGCCGCGCCGGGCGCTGAGAAGAGCGGCACGCGGATCGCGAGGCCCATCGTGTAGCTCTGGTTGTCGGTCCGGAACAGGCTGTCGACGCCGTCGTCCTGATACTGCAGGTTGCCCGTCAGCGACAGGCTGGGCTTCCATTCCGCGTTTGCGAGCGCGACGCTGTGCTGCGCGATCGCCCGCTGCGATGAATAGGCGCGCAGGTCAGGCCGCGAGGCGATGCCGGCTTCGAGGACGCTGCGGGTGAGCTGCTCGGGCCGCTCGTCGAGCGATCCGCGCAGAACGAGCCGCTGCGACTGCGGGATCGACAACACCGTCCGGAGCGCCTGATACGCCGTGTCCACGTGCGCCTGCGCCTGGATGCGCCGCGCCTTCGAGTTGGCGAGCTCGACCTCGGCCTGGAGCACGTCGAGGCGCGCCACGCTGCCGGCTTCGAAACGCGCCTTGGCCAGCGAGACTTGCTTCGTGTTCAGCGCGATCTGCTCGTCGGCGACGCGCACGCCTTGTTCGTTCATCAGCGCCGCATAAAACGTTTCGACGACGCGGTACTGCATTTCCTGGCGGGCGCGCTCGAGTTGCAGCTTCGACGCGTCGAGTGCGGACGCCTGGATGCCATAGCTGTTCTGCAGCCGCCCGCCTGTGTAGATCGGCTGGTTCAACTCGACCTGCATCGTGTTGCGGCGGGTGAAGCCGGCTTCGAAGGTCTGCTCTTCGGGGCCGAAGATGCCGCCGGGAATCCGGATCAACGGAAACCGCTGCGCTGGCGTGAACAGGAAGTTCATGTTCACCGTCGGCAGGAACTCCGCGCGCGCCTCCTGGACGCGGCCCTGGCTCTCGCGCACCTGTTCCTGGACCACCTTGAGGCTCTCGTTCGAGTTCAGCGCACGGGCGAGCGCCTCGTCGAAGGTGAGGCTGAGAGCTTGGCCGGGCTGAAGCCCGGCCCCACCACCTGACCCGCTCTGTGGGGCCAGCCTTTAGGCTGGCCAAATGAGGGGCGGCTATTGGTTGTGCCAGCGCGCTCGCCGCCGAGATGAACCATCCCACCAGCACAACGAGCAACAGGACGCCGGTGACTCGCACCGCAGGGTGCAACCGCGCGCTTGGATTCGCACGCCACGAGCGGAGCCACCCGAGGAACCGCGAGAGCAGCAGATAGGCCACCGGGACGACCACCAGCGTCAACGCCGTAGAGGTGATCAGACCGCCGATCGTCGCGATGGAAATCGGGGCGCGGAACTCACCGCCTTCGCCGCGGCCCAGCGCCGACGGCAGCATGCCGAGAATCATCGCCATCGTCGTCATCAGAATCGGGCGGAGGCGGATCGGACCCGCGGTCAGGATCGCGTCCTCGACCGACTGGCCTTCGCGAACGTAGTGGTTCGTCGTGTCGATGAGGAGAATCGCGTTCTTCGTCACGAGCCCCATCAGCATGACGACGCCGATCATGGCCGGCATGCCGAGGTTGTTGCCGGTGAGCAGAATCGCGAGCAGCGCGCCGACGATGGCGAGCGGGAGCGACAGCATGATGAGGAACGGCTCGCTGAACGATTCGAACTGCGACGCCAGCACGATGTAGATGAAGGCGACCGCGAGGATCATGGCGAGGCCCATTGCAGCCGCCGATTCCTGCATCATCTCGACGTCGCCCGCGAAGCCCCACTCGAAGTTGGCCGGCATCTGCACCGTGGCCATCGCCGCGGCCACGTCGATGGTCACGTCGCCGAGCGGGCGATCGGACAGCTCGACGCCGATCATCGCCTGGCGCCGCCGCTGCTCGCGGTTGATGTTGGTCGGACCGATGCCCGGCTCCATCGTCGCGATGTCCGACGTGCGGATCAACGCGCCGCTCGGCGAATACATCGGCGCGCGGGCGATCGCCTGGAAGTCGTTGCGGAACTCCGGCGACAGCCGGACGCGAATGTCGTATTCCTTGTCGCCGTCGCGCAGCTTGGTCGGGACGATGCCCTCGACCATGCCGCGCAGCTGCGAGGCGACGCTGCCGACGTCGAAGCCGAGGTCGGCCGCCATCGCGCGGTTGACGCGCGCCACCATCTCGGGCTGGCCGCTCTCGAGCGTGCTGTCGATGTCAACAGTGCCCGGCACCTGGCGGATCTTGGCGACGATCTCGTCGCTGAGCCGCTGGAGTGCGTCGATGTCGTCGCCGCGGACGTAGATGCTCAGCGGCGCCTGCGTCGGCGCGCCCTGCATGAACTCGGGGTCGGCCACGATGGCCTTGAGCAGCGGCGACCTCGCCGATTTGCTGCCGTGCGTCCGTCTTCAGATCGACGAGCGTTCGATCCCTCTCATGTTTGGCGGTCGCGCGGACGCGCAGGTTGGCCTTCAGCGGATCGCCGTTGACGCCGATCGTCGAAAACACCTGCCTGACGTCGGGAATCGTCAACACGCGCCGCTCGAGGTCGCCGATCATCGATTCGCTCTGCTCGAACGACGTCCCAGGCGGAAGTTCGGCGATGACCTCGAACTGACCGCGGTCTTCGGCCGGCACGAACTCGGTGCCGATGATGCCGAGCGTCGACAGGCTGGCGAAGAAGATCACGACCGCGGTGGCGATCACCGTCCACGGCCGCCGAATCGACCACGCGAGCACGCCCCTGTAGCGGAGGTCGATGCGGTCGTAGAACCGGCCCCACGCCTCGAGGACGCGGCCGGTGCGGGTCCGCATCCGTTCTTCGGGCGGCACGTAGCGGACGAAGCGCGACGACAGCATCGGGTCGAGCGTGAACGCGACCAGCAGCGACATCGACACGGCAAACGCGATCGTCAGCGCGAACGACTTGAAGAACTGACCGACGATGCCGGTCATGAAGCCGACGGGCAGGAAGACGGCCAGGATCGTAAAGGTCGTTGCCATCACCGCGAGGCCGATCTCCGCGGTGCCCTTGCGCGCGGCGGTGAAGGCATCTTCACCGTGCTCCATGTGGCGGTAGATGTTCTCGCGCACCACGACCGCGTCGTCGATCAGGATGCCGATGACGAGCGACAGCGCCATCAACGTCATCATGTTGATGGTGAACCCGACCGCCCACATGAAGAAGAAGGTGGCGACCACCGACGTCGGCAGCGCCAGCGCCGAGATCAGCGTCGAGCGCCAGTCGCGCATGAAGATGAAGATGATCAGCACGGCCATCAGGCCGCCGAAGAGGATGTGCGTGCGCACGTCGCGCACGTTCTCCTTGATGAAATCGGCGTCGTTGTGGACCGGCCGGATCTGGAGCGCCGGGAACGTCGGGGCCAGCCGCGCCAGCGTCGCATCGACGCGATCGGCAATCTCCACGGTGTTCGCGCCCGACTGCTTGCGCACCGCGAAGGACACCGCATCGGCGCCGTTCAGGCGGGTCGTCGAGGTCTTGTCCTCGAAGCCATCCACGACCTCGCCGACGTCCTTGAGGCGGACCGTCGATCCGGCGTTCGAACGCAGGATGACGTTCTCGATCTCGGTCAGCGTCTGGAACTCGCCCTTGGTGCGCAGCGAGATCGCCCGGCCATCACGCTTGACCTGCCCGCCGGGCACGTCGAGATTCTCGGCCGCGAGCTTCGCCGCGACCTGGCTCAGCGGAAGGCTGAGCGCTTCCAGCCGCCGCGGATCGAGGTTGATCTGGATCTCGCGGATCTCGCCGCCGTTGACCTCGACGGCCGCCACGCCGTCGATCTGCTCGAGCAGCGGTTTCAGATCGTCTTCGACCTGGCGCCGCGTCACGTCGGACGGCTGGCTCGAGCCGACGGCGTAAACCATGATCGGCAGCGCCGCGACGTCGAACCGCTGAATCGTCGGGTCCTCGATGTCCTGCGGGAGCTTGCCGCGAATGGCGGCGACCTTCTCGCGCACTTCCGCGGTCGCAGCCTGCGGATCCACTTCGAGGCGCAGCTCGATGCCGACGCGCGATCCGCCCTCGGTTGAAGTCGAGATGACCTTCTTGACGCCGTTGATGCCGGAGACCGCGTCTTCGATGGGCCGGGTCACGAGGGTCTCGACTTCCTCGGGGCTCGCGCCGGGGTAGATCACGGTCACGTTGACGAACGGAAAGTTGACCTCGGGGAAGAGGTCGATGCCCAGCCGTGTCATGGACACGATGCCGAGCACCATGAAGCTCACGATGACCATCGTCGCGAAGACGGGCCGATTGATGGAGGTATCAGAAATCCACATAAAAGAATCTGGTGATCTGGTGATCTGGATCTGCTGATCTAGTGATCTAGTGATCTCGTGATCTGGCTACTGAACGATGGCTTTCACGCGCGCGTCGGCCGGCAGCTGGCGGCGTGCGTCGGCCATCACCTGGTCGCCGGCGTTCAGGCCGGACACGATCTGCACGAGCCTGCCGTCATTCAGTCCTTCGACGACCGTCACGGCGGTCACCTTGTCGCCGTCCACCTTCAGCACATGCCGTTTTCCGTCGCGGCTCGCCACGGCCTCGCGTGGCAGCGTGAGGGCCTGGTTCGCGCTGCGACCACGAGGCGGGCGGTGGCGTACATCCCCGACAACAGCGCGCCGTCGGCATTGGCCACGCGCACCTCGACGCGGAAATGGCGGTTGCGCTCGTCGACCTCGGGCACGATCGCGGCCAGTTGTCCGGTGAAGGTCTCGCCGGGCTTGGCCTGCACCGCGATAGCGGCGGGCAGCCCGAGCTTCAGCCGGCCAGCCTCCAGCTCCGACACGCCGGCCTCGAGCTTCAACTGGCGAATGTCCGCCACCACCACCACCGGCAGATCGCCCGGAATCGCGCCGGGGTCGTAGTTGCGCTCGACGACGAAGCCGCCGACCGGCGAGTAGATGGTCGTATCCCGCTGCACTTCCTTGACGCGACGCAGCGTCGCCTCGGCCTGCGCCAGGTTCGCTTTCGCGAGGTCGCGCTGGGCCACGGCCGAGCGGTGCGCGGTCTGCGCCGCATCGAGACGCTGACGGGGGAGCGCCCCGCTTTCGAACAGGTTCTTGGCGCGATCGTGTTCGGTCACGGCATTCGCCAGCGCGGCCTCCGCGCTTTCGACCGACGCTTGCGCGACGGCGACGGCGGCAACCGTGGCGTCTACCTGCGCATCGACTTCGCGCGCGATCGATCGTCGCGACCGCCTGGCCGGCGCTGACGCGGTCGCCCACGTCCACGAGCACTCGTTCGAGGCGGCCTGGCAGCTTCGGCTTCAGGCCGACGCGGCTCTTGGCGGCCAGCGTGCCGGAGATTTCGAGCGCCGATTCGATCGTCCCGATCGTCGCGCGGACGACCGCGACATCCACGGCCGGCGTGGGGACGGGCGTGCCTCGACTCGGCGGCCGCCGTCGCGCCGTCGCCGCTGCAGGCCGCGGTCAGCAGGGCCGCGGCGGCGAGGGTAGAAAACAAGGCAAGGTACTTACGCGTCATGAGTGCGCACTCCGTCAGGGGCAACGTCGGATGCCTGCGCCACGTCGGGTGACGCCGCGTCCGGTAAATGAGGGGTACAGGGAATAAACGTCGTCGGGCAGCCGGCCTTCAATCCGGCGAGCGTCAACTCGAGAATGTCGCGCGCGAGCGCGTCGGGGTCTTCGCCCGGCGCCAGTCGACAGCCGCTGCCGATGACCGCCGGACCGGTGAGCGAGCCCCAGATCAGGTGCATCGCGACCTCGGCGTCGGTGTCGCGATGGAAGTGGCCGGCGTCGATGCAGCGCTGAATCCGGCTGGCGGCGAACGCGAGCATCTGGTGCACGAACGCCAGCCCGGTCCACTGTTCGGTGATTTGCGGCACCGACCGATCGACGAACATCAGCTCGAAGAACTCGCGCTGTTCCTTGGAGAACTCGTAGTAGGCCCACCAGGTGGAGCGCACCTCCTGGAGTGGGTCTTCGTGCGGCACCACGCTCCGCACCCGCGCATCGAGCCGGCGGAATCCCTCTTCGGCGAGGGCGAAGAAGATGTCGTCCTTGCTCGGGAAGTAGCTGTAGATGGCAGCGGGGCTGTACTCGATCCGCTCGGCGATCTTGCGGATTGACACGTTGCGGTACCCCTCTGACACAAAAAGATCGCGAGCGGCGTCGAGGATGGCCTGGCGGACCGCCTGCCGTTCGCGATCTTGACGTTCTCTGATTCCCATGCGTGGACGTGATCTTTCGATGAAGGCTGATGTTGTTGAACAGTGTTCGAACAACTAATGGTGTTTGACGTCGGGGGTGTTTTGCAAGTTCCGAGTCAATCGCCGCGCCTCAATAGCTTCCAAAGTGAGACGCTAAGTGTCATTTATGCAACAGTTACGAGGATGACGATTCGTCACACCTTTTCCCGCGTTCGCTGCACCCAGATCGAGGGAGAGCAACGGGCGCGTGACCCAAGCCGCTGGAGTCGGTGGCGTGGCCGCTCTCGGTGGTTGCGGCCATCCGGCCCTCGGCCCTCACGTTCAAACCGTGAACAAGGCCCGGCGGGCGATTGCCAGAAACCGGCGGTACCCGAACTTGCTCTGCGGACTTCCGAAGACATGGAAGGGGGCACGAGGGGCATGATGACGAAGCGCGGTCGGGCAGTGTGGGTGGCGATCTGTGTCGGCAGCCTGTCTGTGGTGTCGGAAGCACAGACGTTCCGCAGCACGACCGAACTCGTGAACCTGAACGTGACCGTGACTGGCGCCAACGCCAATCCGGTTTCCGGGCTCACCTCCGCTCAGTTTGAGATTCGCGAAGACGGCGTGGTGCAGGACGTCAAGTTCTTCGCCGCCGGCGACACCCCGATCGACGTCCTCCTGTTGCTCGACACCAGCAGCAGCATGACCGGCTCGATGCAGTTCGTTCAGGCCGCTGCCACCCGCTTTGTCGACGCTCTCCGGACCGGCGATCGCGCGGGCATCATGGGGATCTCGAACGGGCTGCGGATCCTGCAACCGGTCACCGAGGATGCCGCGGCACTTCGCGAGGCCATCCGCTCGACTCGCGCGGCCGGCCGCACCGCCCTCTATGCCTCGATCTATACGGCGCTCAACGAACTGGCCAAGCTTCGCAGAGTGGACAACGGCGTCCGCCGTCAGGCGATCGTCGTCCTCACCGATGGGCAGGACACGTCGAGCGTGTTCGGCTTCAACGAGTTGCTGCCGGCGGTGCGCCGGCACGCGG
Source organism: uncultured Acidobacteriota bacterium (assembly GCA_963841895.1). GTDB lineage: Bacteria > Acidobacteriota > Vicinamibacteria > Vicinamibacterales > UBA2999 > JACCSI01. Next base: position 125,600 of record CAWJEO010000029.1, on the reverse strand, counting down.
TGCCGATCTACGCCGTCGCGCCGCGGCCGTCGCAGACGCTTCGCAGCCAGCGCGAGGCCATCTTTGGGGAGTCGACGTCGGAGCAGGATTTCGAGCTGAAGACGCTGGCGGCCGAAACTGGCGCTCGCGCGTTCTTCCCCGTGACGCTCCGCGACCTGTCGGGCATCTACGGCGACATCGCCAACGAACTGGCGCACCAGGTACTCGATCGGCTATCAGTCGTCGAATCGGTCGCACGATGGCATGTTCCGCCGCATCGCGCTCCGCGTGTCGGCGCCGGGCGTGAGATGGCGGACGCGCACCGGCTACCAGGCTGACGAAAACGGCCGGCGCGCGGGACCGGAGCGGGACTAATCGTTAGAATCGTCGCGTGAGTGGCGCGTCACGCCATGCCCCGCCTCTAGCCGTACGGCGCATCGCGCTCATCGCGATCCTGCTCGTCCTGCTGTCCTGGAACGCGGCGCTGATCGCGGCACCCATCGTCAGCAGGGCAGTGGACGGCGGTCCCACCGCGTCGGCGTTGCTTTATGCTGCCGCCTCGCTCGTGTGTCACCAGCGCCCCGAGCGATCGTTTCACGTGAGCGGCGCCAAGCTTCCGGTCTGCGCCCGATGCCTCGGGCTGTACCTCGGTGCGAGCGCAGGGGTGGTGGGCTGGATGCTCATCGCCGGGTTGGGCCGTCGGGCGGCGCCGCGGTCGGCCCGATGGTCGAGCCAGGTGCGAACGATCGTCACGCTGGCTGCCATCCCGACACTGGCCTCGGTCGCGACCGCTTGGGTTGGCGTGTGGGATCCGGGCAACGTGATTCGCGCGTTGCTCGCGCTGCCGCTTGGCGCTGCCGCGGGTGCGGTCGTCGCCGCGGTGGCCGCGCGAGACCTGGAGTAAACTTGACGCCTGTGCGGGCCACTGCCGCCGATCGCGCGCCGTCCATCCACCCCACGCTCATCTCCGTCGTTGCCTGGTTCGTTCCCGGTGCCGGGCACGTGTGGCAGGGGCGTCGTCAGAAGGGTGCCATCTTTCTCGTCGCGATTCCGCTCATGTTCGCGACTGGCCTGTGGCTCAACGGCCGCATCTTTCCGTTCGAGGTCGCACAGCCGCTCGTCGGGCTGGCCGCCATCGCTGCGCTCGGTAATGGCTGGCCGTTTTTCGTCGCCAAGCTCCTCGGGATCGGTCAGGGGGTCGTCACCGCGGCGTCGTACCGAGTACGGCAACACCTTCGTCATCGTTGCCGGCCTCCTGAACATGCTCGTCGTGCTCGACGCCTACGACATTGCGCTCGGCCGCAAATGATGACGAGCCACCTCGGCCTGCTGATCCTGTTCGCCGTCTTCGTGTCGCTCATCTTTGCGGTATTGATGCGCGACGAGCCGCGCGAACAGGTGCGCCTCGGCCTCAAGATGTTCGGCGGATTCGTCGGCGTGGCGATCGCACTCGGCTGGCTGATGTATCCGCTTCCGCTTTAGGACCACGAGGCATCGGGCGCGTGATCGAACGATCCGCCAGCGTGCGCCTGCCGCTCCTCTGGCTCCCGGTCATGCTCTACATGGCGGGGATCTTCGTCGCCTCGTCGCTCTCCGATCCCCCGATACCTTCGGATGTCCCGGACGTCTCGCTTCACGAAGCCGCGTATTTCGGATTGACGCTGCTCCTGATTCGAGCGGTGGCGCGCGGTCGCTGGGCTGGCGTGACGACGTGGACGCTGATGGTCGCGTGGCTCATCGCTGTCGGCTATGGTGCGACCGACGAGTGGCATCAGTCGTTCGTGCCGAATCGTCATGCCGAGTGGCGCGATCTCCAGGCCGACGCGATCGGGGCGTTTGCGGCCGCGGGCGGCGTCGGGCTGTGGAGTATAATTCGTCGTTTATGACGCCCGAAACGCTTCTCGTAGAACGAGATGGCGCCGTTCTCCTGGTCACCGTCAATCGTCCCAAAGTTCTGAACGCGCTCAACTCGCAGACCATCGCCGAACTCGGCGCCGTGATGCGCGAGGCGCAGCAGGACACGGGCGTGCGCGCGATCGTGCTCACCGGCGCTGGCGAGAAAGCGTTTGTCGCCGGCGCGGACATCAACGAGCTCGCCGTGCTCTCGCCGGCACAGGGGCAGCAGCACGCGCGCGCCGGCCAGGCGGTGCTCGATCTGATCGAGCAGCTCGGAAAGCCGGTCGTCGCCGCGATCAACGGATTTGCGCTCGGCGGCGGCTGCGAGCTCGCGATGGCCTGCACGATCCGCATCGCCGCCGACACCGCGCGGCTCGGCCAGCCCGAGATCAATCTTGGCCTCATCCCCGGCTACGCTGGCAGTCAGCGTCTGCCGCGCCTGGTCGGCAAGGGCCGCGCGCTCGAGATTCTGCTGTCCGGCGACATGATTCCGGCCAGCCGCGCCTTCGAGATCGGGCTCGTCAATCGCGTCGTGCCCGCCGCGGATCTGTTGGGCGAGGCCAAGAAAGTCGCCGCGATGCTGGCGTCGAAGGCGCCGCTCGCCGTTCGCTACATCCTGCAGGCAGTCAATCACGGCCTCGAAATGCCGCAGCCCGACGCGCAGTTCCTCGAGGCCTCGCTCTTCGGCCTGGTCGCCTCGACCGACGACATGCGTGAGGGCACGCGCGCCTTCCTCGAAAAGCGCGCCGCCAGCTGGCAGGGGAAGTGACCGGGCGCGAGCCAGATCGACTCCAGCATGCGCATCGCCATCGTCGTCTCCCGCTTCAATGACTTCATCACCGATCGTCTGCTGACCGGCGCGCAGGCGGCGCTCGCCGAACAGGGGCTGGCGGCACAGGACGTGGACGTGCTGCGCGTTCCCGGCGCGTTCGAGATTCCGATGGTGGCGCAACGCGTCGCCGAGACTGGGCGGGTGAGCGCGGTCGTGTGCCTGGGCTGCCTGATTCGCGGCGCCACGCCGCACTTCGAGTACATCGCCTCGGCCTGCGCCCATGGCATCACCGCCGCCGCCTCCGCGACCGGGGTGCCGATGGCCTTCGGCGTGCTGACGACGAACTCCGTCGAAGAGGCCCTGGAGCGTGCCGCCGCCGATGAGACCAACAAAGGGCGCGAGGCCGCGCTCGCCGCTCTGGAAATGGCGCGTCTTTTCGAGACGCTCCGCGACTCGCGATCATGACCGCCGAAGCAGGCGGGTCGCGCTGGGAAGGGCGACGCCGCGCGCGTGAAGCGGCGCTGCGCATGGCCTACCAGGCCGAAGTCGGCACGCTGCCGATGGTCGACGCCATCCGCAGTCACGCCGCGATCGGCGATGACGATGCCATCAGCCTGGACGAGGAGTCGCGCGAATATGCAGAGCGGCTCGCGCGTGGCGCGTGGGACGACAGGGCCGCGCTCGACGGCCTGATCGGCGACGCCGCGGTCAACTGGCGGGTCGAGCGGCTCGCGGTAATCGACCGGATCCTCCTGCGGCTCGCCGTCCACGAACTACTCAGTGAACCGGGCACGCCGCCCCGCGTGGTGATCGACGAAGCCATCGAGCTCGCGCGACTGTACAGTGGCGACGAGGCCGCCCGTTTCGTCAACGGCGTCCTGGACGGTGTCTTCAAGCGCCTTAAAGACGAGGGCAAGGTGGTCGAGTAGATGTCCAACGAAGAGAACCAGAAGGAGATCAACGGCGGGCCAACCTCGACGCCATCACGCAGCTCGGCATCCAGCGCGTACCCGCATCGCTTTGCCGCGACCGACACCATCACAGCGCTGGTCGACGCGCACAGCGGACGGTCCAAGGAGGAGCTCGAAGAGTCGCGACGGAGACGATTACCGCCGGTCGCATCATCAGCATCCGCAGCTTCGGCAAGGCCAGCTTCCTCGTGCTGTCGGACGGGCGCAGCCGCATCCAGGTCTATGTCCGGCAGGATGCGCTGAGCGAGCGCGACTACGCGATGTCGAAGCTGCTCGATTTCGGCGATCACATCGGCGTCGCCGGCCATCTGTTCCGGACCAAGACCAACGAGCTCTCGATCTGGGCGTCGAGCTCGAGTTTCTCGCCAAGTGCTTCATTCCGCTGCCGGAGAAGTTGCACGGGCTGCAGGACGTCGAGATCCGCTACCGGCAGCGCTATCTGGATCTGATCGTCAATCCCGACGTCCGGCAGGTGTTCGAGGTGCGCAGCCGCACGATCGCCGCGATTCGCGAGTTCCTCGTCGGCCGCGGGTTTCTCGAGGTCGAGACGCCGATGATGCAGCCGATCGCCGGCGGGGCGCTGGCGCGGCCGTTCGTCACGCATCACAACGCGCTCGACATGAAGCTCTACCTGCGCATTGCGCCGGAGCTGTACCTCAAGCGGCTCGTCGTCGGCGGCATGCGAACGGTGTTCGAGATCAACCGGAACTTCCGCAACGAAGGGATCGGCTACCGCTGGAATCCCGAGTTCACGATGCTCGAGTTCTACTGGGCCTACGCCGACTATCACGACCTGATGGACCTCACCGAGCGAGCTGCTGTCGTATACGGTTAAAGAGGCTGTTGGCCGCCTCGAGGTGACCTGGGGCGAGGCCACGCTGTCGTTCGCGGCGCCGTTCGCGCGGACGCCGTTGCGACGGCTGGTGGCCGAGGCCGTGTCGCCTCGACTCGGGAGGCGGTGACGGAGGACGACCTTCGTGACCAGACCAGGATCGACGGCATCGCCGGCAGGCTCGGCGTCGACGTCGAGAAGGGGTGGGGCCCGGGCAAGATCGCGACCGAGCTGTTCGAGAAGTTTGTCGAGGAGAGCCTGCAGCAGCCGACCTTCGTCTACGACTACCCGACCGAGGTGTCGCCGCTGTCGAAGCAGCGCGCCGACGACCCGGACACCGTGGAGCGCTTCGAGCTGTATGTCGGCGGAATGGAAATCGCGAACGCGTTCAGCGAGCTCAACGATCCCGCCGAACAACGGCGCCGCTTCGAGGCTCAGCTGGCCGACCGCGCCCGCGGCGATCAGGAAGCGCACGAAATGGACGAGGACTACATCCGCGCGCTCGAATACGGCCTGCCGCCGACGGGTGGCGAAGGCATCGGCATCGATCGCCTCGTCATGCTGCTGACCAACTCGCCCACGATCCGCGACGTGATCCTCTTCCCGCTGATGCGGCCCCGCGGATCACGACCCGGAGCCCGGGGATACCAATGCCGGCTAGCCGCGCACTCCGCACGCGGCACGGGCGCCATGCCATTTGAACTGCAGATCGCGCTTCGCTACCTGCTCGCCAAGCGGCGACAGGTCTTCATCTCGGTCATTTCGCTCGTCTCGACGCTGGGCGTCACGGTCGGCGTCATGGCGCTCGTCATCGCGCTGGCGATCATGACCGGGCTGCAGCAGGAGCTGCGCGATCGGATTCTCGGCGCGATGGCCCACGTCAACGTCTGGAAGACCGGTGGCATCGCCGACTACCGCGACGAAGTGGCCAGGCTCACCGCAGCTTCCGGGCGTGGTCGCGGCGGCGCCGGCGGTCTACGGCAAGGCCATCATCTCCGGAACCGACGATACGTTCATGACGCTCAAGGGCGTGGATCCAGAATTCGAGCGGCGCGTCACCGAGATTGCCGGGGCGATGACCGGCGGCAGTCTCGAGGCGCTCCGCCAGGAGGGTGACGACGGACTTCCGGGGATCGTCATCGGCCACGATCTCGCCGGGGCGATCGGCGCGTTCGTCGGCGACGAGGTCACGCTGCTCACGACGCAAGGCACGCTGACGCCGATGGGCATCGCGCCGCGGCAACGAAAGTTCCGCATCGTGGGCACGTTCCGCCTGGGTCTCCTCGAATTCGACTCGGCCTATGGATTCGTGTCGCTCGAGACGGGCATGCGAATCATCGGGGTCGATCAGGTCGATCACCTCGAGCTGCGGGTGTCGGATATCTATGCGGCGCCGCAGATTGCGGATCGCGTCACCGAGACGCTCGGACGAAATTACGTCAGTCAGGACTGGTCGGACATGAACCGGCCGCTCTACTCGGCGCTCTACCTCGAGAAGATCGGCATGGGCATCGGCATCGGTCTCATCGTCGGCGTCGCCGCGCTCAACATCGTGGCCTCGCTGATTCTGCTGGTGATGGAAAAGACGCGCGACATTGCGATCCTGAAGACGATGGGTGCATCGGCCCGGAGCGTCATGTTGATCTTCCTGATTCAGGGCCTGGTCATCGGGACGATCGGGACGATCGTCGGCGCGTCGGCCGGCGCCCTGGTCGCCGAGATCTTCGATCGCTATCGCCTCATCAGCATCCCGGGCGACGTCTATCAGGTGACGTACCTGCCATTCCGCGTCCTGCCGCTCGACCTCTTCTTCATCGTGGCCGGCGCCGTTGTCGTGTGCTTCCTCGCGACGCTCTACCCCTCGCGTCAGGCGGCGAGGCTCGATCCGGCCCAGGCGCTGCGCTATGAATAGGGCTGCTCGCTTCGCTCGCGGCAGGGCTCCCTTCGGGAGCAGGGCTCGCTCGCTCTCGCTCGCGAGCAGGGGGCGCGGCCTCACGCCGCGCAAGAAAACTGCCTGCGAACCTTCGTCCCTGCTCCGCGCGCAGCGCGGAGCCCTGCTCGTGAGCGAGCGCACGAGCCCTGCTCGCGTCAGCGAGCCTGCGTGCACCGAAGGTGCGAGCCCTCTAATGCCGTTCATCACGGCAACCGCGCTCAATAAGTCCTACACGGTGGCCGCGAACCGGCTGCATGTGCTGCGCGATCTCGAGCTGTCGGTCGAGCGTGGCGAGATGGTGGCGATCGTCGGCGCCTCCGGCGTGGGCAAGAGCACGCTCTTGCATGTGCTCGGCGGGCTCGATCGTCCGGAGTCCGGGGCGGTGCAGGTCGGCGACGTCGACGTCGCGCGGGTCACTGATGCGGAGCTCGTGGCGTTCCGCAACCGGCACGTCGGCTTCGTGTTCCAGTTTCACCACTTGCTGCCCGAGTTCACCGCGGTGGAGAACACCGAGATGCCACTGCGGATCGCCCGCGAGACGGTGGCCGCGGCGCGGCCAAAAGCGCGCGCGCTGCTCGAACGGGTGGGGCTCGCCGAGCGCTTCGACCATCGGCCGGGCATGCTGTCGGGAGGTGAACAACAGCGGGTGGCGGTTGCGCGCGCGCTGGTGATGCAGCCGTCGCTGCTGCTCGCCGACGAACCGACCGGCGATCTCGACGAGGGCACGGCCGACTCGCTGCACGCGCTCCTGCGCGAGATGCACACCGAGTTCGGCCTGACCGCGATCATCGCCACCCACAATCCACGGCTGGCGCAGCAGTGCGATCGCGTGCTGCGTCTCGAGGGCGGACAACTTCGTCCCGCGTAACGATGCGGCAGGCGCACTCCCGATCGCGAGCTGAAAGGAACGGGCGCTCGCGGGTTCTTGTTGTCGCCGATCCTGGAAAAGCACCGCAGCTCGACCGTTCGAGAGGTGTAAGATTGAGGCAGGCACGCGTTCGCAGTCTGCGGAACCGAAATTGCACAGACCCGGGACATGATCCGGAACGATAATCAGCCCCCCGAGACTCCCCTGGAGCGCCCCGTGTCGGCGGTTCCAGCTATGGCTGTGCTCGATCGATGGAGCACCGCGGCTTGGACCGATGGGTGCCAGGTCGATCAGTTGCCGGACATGCAGCCGCTGACGGTCATTACGCGCAACCACCTCTACGAACTCTTCGTTATCAGCGGCGTCGAAGGCCGCGTGCGGGTTCGCGGCGGCAATTTCTTCCCCGAATGGCGCGAGGCCACTCTGGCCGGTTGCTCGCTGGGTGGCAGCTTCCTCAAGTTACGCGGCGTCTACGCCGGCTTCTGCATGGAGCTCTACGTCAACGGCGAGTCGATCATCACCAGCCCGGTGCAGAAACTGACGCTCGCCGCGGTCGACGAATCTCATCGGCACTAGCTCGCCCAACCCCCCAACCCGCTTGGGCTCGCGCTCGTGTGTGCCACGGTGCCAGGGTGCCAGAGTGCCCAAAGTGCCTTGGTGCCAGAGTGCTCGGGCACTTCTCCGCCTCGGCACCGTCGGTTTGGCACCACCGCACTGTGGCACCCCCGCACCGTGGCACCCGCACCGTGGCACCCCTGGCACCCTGGCACCCTGGCACCGTGTAATATCCCGCGCATGTCCGCGACTTTCGCACCGCGACGGCAGGCGCCGTCCTCGCCGTTGTCACCTCACTCTCGACGTTTGCCCAAGGCCTGCCGGCCTCGTCGCCCGAGTCGGTGGGCATGTCGAGCGAACGGCTCGGCCGGCTCACCCGTGTCATGGAGGAATACACGCGTGAGAAACGTGTGGCTGGAACCGTGACGCTGGTTGCGCGCGCCGGCCGCACGGTCTACCTCGAGGCGGCGGGGTTCCGCGACCTCGAGAAGAACCTGCCGATGACCAGGGACACGATCTTTCGCATCGCCTCGCAGTCGAAGGCGATCACCAGCGTCGGGGTGATGATGCTGGTCGAAGATGGCCGGATGCTGCTGTCCGATCCGGTCAGAAAATTTCTCCCGTCGTTCGCCTCGACGAGCGTCCGCTCGACCGGGTCCGGCGCCACGCTGAATGCGGTTGCGGCGCGGCGGCCGATCACCATTCGGGATCTCCTGACGCACACCGCCGGCGTCTGGTACGGCGCGGAAGTCGAGCTGCAGGAGCTCTACGCGGCGGCCGGGTTGACGCAGTGGTATTTCGCCGACAAGCGACAGCCGATTGGCGCGTTGATGGACACGCTCGCGACGCTGCCGTTCGAAGCGCAGCCTGGCGAACGGTATGTCTACGGCTATTCCACCGACATCCTCGGCGCCGTCATCGAGAAGGTCTCCGGGATGCCGCTCGATCGATTCTTCGCCGAGCGGATTCTCGGGCCGTTGAAGATGCACGACACCCAGTTCTTCGTCGCACCCGCCAAGGCGTCGCGTCTGGCGGCGGTCTACAGCCGAACCGCGACGACGGCGGTGAAGCGTGCGCCCGAGACGACCACGGAACGGCTCGGTGGCGGCCTCGGTCAGGGACAGTACGCCGACGGCCCGCGCGCCGCGTTCTCGGGCGGCGCCGGCCTGCTCTCGACGGCCCAGGACTACGCGCGCTTTCTCCAGATGATGCTCAACGGCGGCGAGCTCGATGGGGTACGGCTTCTCAGCCCCAAGACCGTCGAATTGATGACGGTCAACCACATCGGGTCGCTGTACACGACGCCTGGCCGTGGGTTCGGGCTCGGCTTCGAAACCGTCGACGATCTGGGGCGATCGGGTCGTTATGGCTCGGAGGGCGAGTTCAGTTGGGGCGGGGCCTACTTCTCCCGCTACTGGGTCGATCCGCAGGAACAGCTCGTGGTCGTCTTCATGACGCAGTTGATTCCATCGGGTGGGAGCGATCTGCAGGAGAAACTGCGCGTGCTCGTCAACCAGGCCATCATCGGGCCGCCTCCGCGCGAGCGGGTGTCGACCACCACCGCCGTCAGGCCGAACTGAAGTTGTCAGCGGTGTGCTAGTCCGGCACAACGGTGTTCCAGTGACTCCGCCGCCGTGTCTCGTTCCGGACCAGCGGGGCACGACCTTGTCGATCGGGTCCTGTCACCTAAGTCCTTTTTCGTTAACGAAATAACAACATTCGTCGGGGTCGTGCAGGGCGTGGCTTGGATGTTGCGATTAAGAGGGTGCTCCCCAAGAGCAACCGTCATGTCGACAGCCCGCAACCGTTTTGGTGTTTCGATCCTCGTTGCCCTCGTTCTTGGCGTCCTCCTGAGCGCCGCGCCGGAGGCGGCATCCGCGTCGGCCCCGCACGGTGCCGGGATCTTCGGCGGCGCGGCCGGCGACGAAGGATTCGGCTCGATCGACAACCTCGCCGCAGCGACCTCCGCACGGACGCAGCTGGCCGTCGCGCTGGGCGCTGGCGTGCCGCTCGTCATCATCGGGTGCATGGTGCGCCGCCAGGCTCTACGCTGAAATTTGAAGGGTTTCGGAGTGCCGCGGTTTCTAGAGTGTCCGAGTTTCGGAGTTCCGAACGCTGGAACCGAGGAACCTCGGAACTGTGAAACGTCGACTTGTGAGTACGATGTTGCGTGATGCGCATCCTCGTGCTCTCCAGCGCGCTGCTGCTGACGGCTGATCTGGCCAGCGCGCAGTCGCTCTTCATCCTCCAAGGCCAGCGCGCCGCGGAAGGCTCGGTTGCCTGGTCGGTTGGTCCCTTTTCCAACGGCGTCGAAATCCATGGCGCCGGCTCGCTCGACGGGCGATGGGATGTCGGGTTCGGCTTCAATCGCTACGACGTCGATCTCGGCGGCGCCGACGATTCCACCCTCACCGAGTGGACGCCGTTCGTTCGCTACTTCCTGTTCAAGGAAGCCGACGACAGCACCCCGGTCAGCCTGGCCGTCAAGGGGCAGTTCTTCAAGGATGATTTCGGGGACGACGACGAGGGCTGGTACCTGCTGGCGGGCGGCGAACTCTACAAGAAGTTTGCGCTGTCGGAGGCGATCGCGCTGTATCCCTACGTCGGGTTTTCACTGGCGGCCGAGTCGTATTCGTTCGACAATGCCGACCCCGATCGCGGGCTCTACCTGACGCGCCAATTCGGCGTCCACGGCCAGTTTGCGCTTGGTCCCGACGCGTGGATCCGAGTGACCGTCGAGGAGCACAGCTTCCGCCGCGAAACCTACCGAGCGGCGCGGGGGCCTACGTGCGCCGGTTCTAGACGGCCGGCGCGGCCGGACTGGGGCGGACGACCGCAACCCAGCCGATCCAATCTGCCGAAGTCTCACGCCACCTGCAACTTAGCGGCGACTGCTGCGTACGCCAAACCGGGCCGATACCGTATAATGGCTGCAAGTGCGGATCGTATGGCTGCAAGGGCGGGAAGTCGTTCCGCCTTTACTTTCTTGACATAGGCGGCTGGATGTTCGAGCGGTACACGGAAAGAGCCAGGCGGGTGTTGTTTTTTGCCCGCTACGAAGCGAGCCAGCTCGGGAGCATCTCGATCGAGACGGAGCACCTGCTCCTCGGCCTGATTCGGGAAGGGAAAGGGCTGACCAGCCGAATCTTCGCGCGTTCCCACCTGTCGCTCGAAAACATCCGCAAGGAAATCGAAGGCCGGACGGTCTTCCGCGAGAAGGTGTCCACTTCGGTCGAGATCCCCTTCAGCGCCGAGACCAAGCGCGTCCTGCAGTTCGCGGCGGAAGAAGCCGATCGGCTCCTGCACAACTACATCGGCACCGAGCATCTCCTGCTCGGCATCCTGCGCGAAGAGCGTTCGGTGGCCGCGACGATCCTGATGGAAAAGGGCATGCGCCTTCATCAGGTGCGCGAGGACATCGTCCAGCTCCTGAACGAGAAGACGACCCTGACCCGGGTCAAGGAAACGCCGCTTCTCGCCGAGTTCAGCCGCGACCTGACCGAAGCGGCCATGAAGAACCAGCTCGATCCGCTGGTCGGCCGCGACTACGAGCTCGAGCGCGTGCAGCAGGTGCTGTGCCGCCGGACCAAGAACAACGCGGTACTGATTGGCGAACCCGGCGTCGGCAAGACCGCGATCGTCGAAGGCCTCGCCCAGAAAATCGTTTACGGCGACGTCCCGCACTTCCTCGCCGACAAGCGGATTCTCGCCCTCGACATCTCGCTGATCGTCGCCGGCACGAAGTATCGCGGCCAGTTCGAAGAGCGCCTGAAGGCGATCATGAAGGAACTGACCGACAACCCGAACATCATCGTGTTCATCGACGAGCTGCACACGCTGGTGGGGGCGGGGTCGGCCGAAGGGTCGCTCGACGCGGCCAACATCCTCAAGCCGGCGCTGTCGCGCGGCGAGATCCGCTGCATTGGCGCGACGACGCCCTCGGAGTACCGAAAGTACATCGAGAAGGATCGCTCGCTCGAGCGCCGCTTCCAGGCCATCAAGGTCGATCCGCCCTCCGAGAGCGAGACGATCGAGATCCTCATGGGGATCAAGGATCGCTACGAAGCGTTCCATCACGTCGAGTACACGCGCGAAGCCATCGAGGCGGCGGTCTATCAGTCGAGCCGTTACATCACCGACCGCTTCCTGCCCGACAAGGCGATCGACCTCGTCGACGAAGCCGGAGCCCGTGCCAAGCTGCGCGAGGCCGGCTACAGCGAAGAGTTCGGCGAGATCAACAAGAGCATCCGCGTCGCCGTCGAGCAGATGGAGAGCGCGGTTTCGGCCAAGGACTTCGACAAGGCGCAGTTCTACCGCGAGCAGGAACAGGTGGCGCGGGAGAACCTGCAGTTCGTGCGCGAGAAGTTCGACGTGCGCTCGAACGCGCGCCGGGTGATTGTCGCCAAACCCGAGATCGACGAGGTCGTCTCGAAGTGGACCGGCGTGCCGCTCTCGTCGATCAACCAGGACGAGGGCGACAAGCTGCTGCGGATGGAGCTGGAGCTCCATCGTCGCGTCATCAGCCAGGAGAAGGCCATCTCCGCGGTCTCGCGCGCCATCCGCCGGTCACGCGCCGGGCTGAAGAATCCGAACCGTCCGGTCGGCAGCTTCATGTTCCTCGGCCCGACCGGCGTCGGCAAGACCGAGCTCGCGCGTGCTCTTGCGCAGTTCCTGTTCGGGAGCGAAGGCGCGTTGATCCGCTTCGACATGTCGGAATACATGGAGAAGCACTCGGTCTCGAAATTGATCGGCTCGCCACCGGGGTATGTCGGTCACGAAGAGGGCGGGCAGCTCACCGAGAAGGTGAAGCGCAATCCCTACTCGGTGGTTCTGCTCGACGAGATCGAGAAGGCGCACCCCGACATCTTCAACATCCTGCTGCAGGTGTTCGAGGACGGCCATCTCACCGACGGCCTGGGCAATCGCGTCAATTTCAAGAACGCCATCGTCATCATGACGTCGAACATCGGCGCCCGCTTCATCCAGAAGAAGGCGTCGATGGGCTTCCAGTCGTCGGATGCGGGCGAGATCCAGAAGAGCGTGCAGGAAATGGTGCTCGGCGAGGTGAAGCGCACCTTCAATCCCGAGTTCGTCAACCGCATCGACGAGCTGATCGTCTTCGATGCGCTGTCCGACGACGACCTCCGCAAGATCCTGTCGCTGCTCATGGAGGCAGCTCAACACGAACCTCGTCGATCGCCGGATGCGGGTCGCGCTGACCGGCGAAGTGGCCGACTGGATCATCGACATCACCTGCAAGGACCGCTCGTACGGGGCCCGGCCGCTGCGCCGCGCCATCCAGCGGTACATCGAAGATCCGCTCGCCGAAGAGTTGATCCGCGGCCACCTGCAGGGCGGCGACGTCGAGGTCTACCTGGATGCCGGTCAGCTGGCCTATCGGCCGGCTGGGGAACCGGTTGCGGCCGGCCGCCGGTTGTCGACCAACGTCTGATCAGGAGTTCCGAGGTTCCTCGGCTCTCGAAACCAAGGCCCCCGAAACCCCGGAACCTTGGTAAGATCAGAAGGTTTTGTCGGCTTTTGCCCTATGACCTTGAAGTTTGCTCTTCCTTATCTGGCGCCGTACTTGGCAATCGTGACGCTGGCCGCCGTTCCCGCGGCCGCGCAGACACCGGCCGCCGCACCGCCGGCGGCACAGGCGCCGCTGCCACGCCGCAGCCGACCCGGCTCCCGCCCGCCTGGTTCGGGCCCGCTGGTCCGCTTCATCGAGCTTCGCTTCGAACCGGTCAACGAATCGCTGATCGAGCCCCAGACCTACCTCTATTACATCCAGACGCAGCCCAGCCGCGTCTGGCGACGGCGTCTGGATGCCCTATAACGAAGACACCGAACGGACGCTGCTCGAAGACTTCAAGCGGCTCTGGGCGACGAACTTCCTCGACAACCTGCGAATCGAAGTCCTCGACGCGCCCTACGACAACGGGGTCCTGGGCAAGCGGGTCATCTTCCACATGGAGGAGCGCCCGCGCGTGAAGATCGTCGACTACCTTCCGAGCGACAAGGTCGATCGCACGAAGATCGACGAGAAGATGAAGGAAGCCGGCGTCGCGCTCCGCCTCGACTCCTTCCTCGATCAGGGTGCGGTCCGCCGCGTCGAGGGCATCGTCCGCAGCCTGATGGCCGAGAAGGGGCATCAGTTCGCCGAGGTCAAGTCGCGGGTCGAGTCACTCCCCGGCGGTCCGAAGCTGGTGAAGGTCACCTTCGACATCAACGAAGGGCCCAAGGTCAAGGTCCGCGACATCGAGTTCGTCGGCAACGAGAAGGTCAGCGACGGCACCCTGAAGCGGAAGATGAAGGAGACCAAGGAGCATTGGTTCCTCTCCTGGATCACCGGCCGCGGCACCTATCAGGAAACCAAGTTCGAAGAGGACGCCGAAAAGGTCGAGGGCTTTTACCGCGAACAGGGCTACGTCCAGGCCCGCCTCGGCACGCCCGAGATCAAGACGCTCGAGGACTCGAAGGACGGCGAAACCCGCTGGGTACAGCTCCGCGTCCCGGTGACCGAAGGCCACCGCTACCGCGTTGGCAGCGTCACCTTCGAAGGCAACAAGGTCATCGACACGAAGTTCCTGCAGCCGCTCTTCAAGTTGGAGACCGGCGAGTTCTATTCCGAGAAGGACGTCCGGAAGGGCTTCGAGAAAGCGCGCGAGGTCTACGGCGGCGGCGGTTACTTCGAGTTCACCGGCTTTCCGGACATGCAGTTCGAGGATCCGGCAGAGGGGCCGGTCGAAGGTCCGGCGCAGCCGACCGTCAACATCACGATGCGCATGACGGAAGGCGAGCAGTACTTCGTCAACCGGATCACCTTCACCGGCAATACGACGACTCGCGACAACGTCATCCGCCGCGAGATGCGGCTGGTCGAAGGTGGCGTGTTCAGCACCGAGGCGCTGAAGTACAGCGTCCGCCGGCTCAATCAGCTCGGCTACTTCCAGAATCTCGAGCAGTCGCCCAACGCGGTTGACGTCCAGAAGACGACGAACTCGCCGAACGAGGTTGACGTCACCCTCAAGCTCGAGGAACAGAACCGCAATCAGCTGACGTTTGGCGCCGGTGTCTCGCAGTTCGAAGGCTTCTTCGGCCAGTTGTCGTTCCAGACCTCCAACTTCCTCGGCCGCGGCGAGTCGTTGACGCTCTCGCTGCAGGCCGGCTCGCGCGCCGAGAACTACCAGGTCGCGTTCACCGAGCCGTTCCTGTTCGATCGCAACATCACCGGCGGCGTGGACGTCTACAAGCGCAGCCTCCAGTACATCAACCAGTTCACGCAGAACTCGACCGGTGGCAACGTCCTCTTCGGCTTCCCGGTCGCCGACTTCTCGCGGCTGTTCATGACCTACAGCTACGAGGGCATTCAGGTCAGCGATCTGAACGAAGCGTTCTTCGATCCGAACTGCTTCCTGACCTCGACCGGCTGCCGCGACATCTCGCTCGACGATCCCTCGCAGCTCAGTCCTGACGTCATCCAGGCGCTGCAGAACAACCCCTTCCTTCGCGACTCGCTCCTGATCGCGCAGGGCGGGCAGCGGACCATCAGCAAGATCGTTCCGAGCTTTGTCTTCAACACGGTCGACAACCCGATCTTCCCGAGCACCGGGCGGCGGCTCTCGCTCTCGAGCGATTTCGCCGGTCTCGGCGGCAACACCAACTTCATCAAGCCGCGCGCCGAAGCGGTCGGCTTCTTCCGTCATACCGGCCGCACGTCGTTCGGGCTGCGCGCGCAGGTTGAATACATCCGGCCGATGGCCGGGACCCAGGTGCTGCCGATCTTCGAGCGGCTCTTCATGGGCGGCGAGTACAGCATCCGCGGCTTCGACATCCGGTCGATCGGCCCGCGCGACCCGCAGACCCAGCTCGTGCTCGGCGGCAACAAGAGCCTCCTCTTCAACGCCGAATACCTGATTACGATTGCCGGTCCGGTCCGCCTGGTCCTCTTCTTCGACGCCGGTCAGGTCCGCAACATCGGCCAGAGCTTCGCCTGGAAAGAGGACATCACCGAGATCGTGCCGCCAGCGCCGCCGCTGCTCTTCGACCCGCTGGTCTCGACGCGGTTGAGCATTCCGGGCGCCCCGGGGAATACCGTGCAGGTCATTGGCGAGACCAGCGCGTTCAAGACCTCGGAAGGCGCCGAAATCCGATTCTTCATGCCGGTCCTCAACGTGCCGTTCCGGTTGATCTTCGCGCACAACGGCAGCCGCGTCGGCGTGCTCGACAACAATTTCCAGCCGGCGAAGCGCTTCACGTTCCGCTTCGCGGTCGGGACCACCTTCTAGCGACCGGGCTGTCGAACCAGCCCACGGGAACCTGACACACTGAGCCTCATGAACCGACGATCGTTCCTGCCCATCTTCGTGCTGCTGCCGCTGGTGTTTACGGCCATAGGCTGCAGCAGTGACGACAACAATACGCCCACCGCTCCGACGACGCCGACCCCGCCCACGACGATCGTCTTCGCCGAAACCATCGCGCGCAACGGCGCGCGCACCCACAACTTCACGACCCAGTCCAGCGGCCAGGTCACGGCGACGCTCACCACGTTGTCGCCCGACAGCGCGCTCGTGGTCGGCTTCGCTCTGGGAACCTGGAACGGCACGTTGTGCCAGCAGGTGCTGGTCAAGGACGACGCGACGCAGGGAACGGTGCTGCTCGGCGGGGTTTCGTCGTTCGGGAGCCTCTGCGTCCGGGTCTACGACGTGGGGAATGTCACCGAGCCGATCAACTACGAAATCACTGTCGTGCATCCGTGACGCGCGAGGTCGCGTGCAGCGTTGAGCGTCAGTCGCCGCCGATATCCGCCCCTACGAACCTCTGCGGTAGAATGATCAGCTTGACCTGTCTTAC
The DNA here is from genome assembly GCA_963841895.1 of uncultured Acidobacteriota bacterium. Classification (GTDB taxonomy): domain Bacteria; phylum Acidobacteriota; class Vicinamibacteria; order Vicinamibacterales; family UBA2999; genus JACCSI01. Next base: position 108,938 of record CAWJEO010000029.1, on the reverse strand, counting down.
GAAAGGAAACCGAGGAATGAGAGGTCTTGTTTTTGGTGCGGCGTTGACGGTTCTGGCGATGGCGGCTGCCGTCGAGGCCCAGACGCCCGCGGCTCCCGCAGCTCCAGCCACGCAGAAACCCGCGCCCGCGCAACCCGCCCCGACCCAGCCGGCGCCGGCTCCTGCCACCCCGCCACCAGCACCCAAGCCCTTCCCTGAAGGCGCGAAGGTCGCCTACGTCGTGCTGCAGCGGATCGCCAACGAATCGGCCGAGGGCAAGACCGCTTCGACGAAGATTCAGGCGCTGCAGACGAAGAAGGCGGCCGAGCTCAACGAGAAGAACAAGCAGCTCCAGGGCCTGCAGGCGAAGCTCGAGAAGGAAGGCTCGGTGATGAGCCTGACGGCACAGGGCGACCTCCAGAAGCAGGTCGAGCGCCTCCAGGTGGACATCCAGCGCTTTACGCAGGACGCCCAGGCCGAGATTCAGGAGCTCCAGAACCAGCTGCAGCAGGCGTTCCAGGTCCGCATCGAGCCGGTCCTTGCCCAGGTCGGCCAGGAGAAAGGCCTGCACCTGATCTTCAACGGTCCCGATTCGGGCCTCGTGTGGGCTGATCCGGGGCTCGACATTTCCAACGACGTCATCAAGAAGCTCGACGCCATAGCGGCCGGCGCGAAACCGCCCGTCAAGTAGTTACAAGTCCAAAGTTACCAGTTCAAAGTTGAGGTTTCGCGTGCCTCTTGCAGTCGCTCGCCGGTATTGCCCACGAACTACTGCGAACCGGCACTGGTAACTTTGAACTTGTAACCTGTAACTTGTAACTACCGCGAATTTCCGTCGCAGCCGACATCGACCGCCTCTCCTTCCGCTACCCCGCCTCGCTGGTGGACGACATCGCGGAGCTCGAACCGGGTCGCCGGATCGTCGCGATCAAGAATGTCACCGTCAACGAAGAGTTCTTCCAGGGGCACTTTCCCGGCATGCCGCTGATGCCGGGCGTGCTGATGATCGAGTCGCTGGCGCAGGTCGCGTCGTTGCTCGTGACCGACGGCCGGGTCCTGTTGCGCGGCGTCGAGAACGCCAAGTTCCGCAAGCAGGTGGTGCCGGGCGATCGGCTGCGCCTCGAGGTCTCGCTCGAGCCGGCAGCGCGGCGCGATTATCCGCGCCAAGGCGTCTGCGGCTGTCGATGGTCAGATTGTGGCCGAAGCCGATCTCGTGCTGGCCGTCGATCACGACGCGCGAATCGATCCGTCCGCGCACGTCGATCCGGCGACCCGGCTCGGAGCCGGAACCGTCGTCGGGCCGCATGCCGTCATCGGGCCGAACGTGGCACTCGGGCGGAACTGCAAGGTCGGGGCGTCCGCGGTGATCGACGGTCACACCACGATTGGCGACGAGAGCGAGGTCTTTCCCTTCGCGTCGATCGGTCTGCCGCCGCAGGATCTCAAGTACAAAGGCGAGCCCACCCGGCTCGTGATCGGCCAGCCGCAACATCTTTCGGGAATTCGTGACCATCCACCGCGGCACCGCGGGAGGCGGCGGGATCACGAAGATCGGCGATCGCAATCTGTTCATGGCCTACGTGCACGTGGCGCACGACTGCCATGTCGGCAGCGACACCATCTTTGGCAACGGTACGACCCTCGGCGGCCACGTGACGGTCGACGACTTTGCCACCATCAGTGCCTACTCCGGCGTGCACCAGTTCTGCCGTGTCGGCCGCTACGCGTTCATTGGCGGCTATACGGTCGTCACGAAAGACGCCCTGCCGTTCGCGAAGACGGTGGGCGCCCGCGGGCTGTGCCGCGTTTACGGTCTGAACACCATCGGTCTGGTCCGTCGCGGGATTTCGTCGGACGTCATCGGCCGTTTGAAGCACGCCTACCGATACCTCCTGCACTCGAAGCTGAACGCAACCCAGGCGCTCCAGCGGATCGAAAGCGATACGAGCCTCGCCTGCCCCGAGGTGGTGCACCTGGTCGCCTTCATCCGTTCGGCGTCGCGCGGCGCCATCCTCAAGCGTGGCAAGGTCAGCGACGAGGAATCCGACGACTAGGTCCTGGAAGCGTAATAGGTCATGAAGCTGGGGCTGATCGCCGGCAACGGCCGCTTTCCGTTTCTCGTGCTCGACGCGGCGCGCGCGCTCGGCCACGACGTCACGGTCATCGCCATCAAGGACGAAGCGTTCCCGGAGCTCGAATCGCACGCCGCCCGGCCGCCGGCCTCGGCGATTCATTGGATCTCGCTCGGACACCTTGGCAAGTGCCTTTCGATTCTCCAGGACGCGAAGGTGACCCAGGCGGTGATGGCGGGCCAGGCCAAGCATACGAAGATCTTCAGCGTCGTGCCCGATCTGACGATGCTCTCGGTGCTCACGAAGCTCCGCTCGCGGAATACCGACGCCGTGATTGCCGCCGTCGCCGACGTCATGAAGGATCGCGGCATCGAGCTGGTCGACTCCACCGCGTATCTGTCACCGCTCCTGGCGAGGTCAGGCGTCATGAGCAAGCGCGGGCCGACTGACGCCGAGCGCGCCGATCTCGAGTTCGGCTATCGCATGGCCGACGCGATTGCCGGCCTCGACATCGGCCAGACGATCTGCGTGAAGGACCAGGCGGTGGTTGCCGTCGAGGCGATGGAAGGCACGGACGAAACGATCGCCCGTGCCGGACGACTGGCGGGCGCCGGGGTCGCGGTCGTGAAGGTCGCCAAGCCGAATCAGGACATGCGGTTCGACGTTCCGGTCGTCGGGGTCGCGACGATCGATGCGATGCGCGGGGTTGGCGCGACGGTCCTCTCGATCGACGCCGGCAAGACCCTGATGGTCGACGGTGACCCGTTCCTGGAAGCAGCCAATGCGGCGGGAATCGCCGTCCTCGGGCGGGCCCGATGAGGGTTGCCGTCGTTGGCGTCGGTCACCTCGGGCGTCATCATGCGCGCATCCTGGCCGCGACACCCGAAGTCGAGCTCATCGGCGTCGCCGACATCAACGCCGCGCGCGCCGCCGAAATTGCCGCCGCCCATCACTCGACGCCGTTCTCGGACTGGCGGATGCTGCTCGATCGAGTTGACGCGGTCACGATCGCGGCCCCGACCGACGCCCATGTCGAGATCGCCGAGGCGTTCCTCGATCGCCGCGTCCACGTGCTGGTCGAAAAGCCGATGACGCCGACGACGGGCGAGGCGGATCGGATGCTGGCGCTGGCGCGGGACCGTGGGGTGCACCTGGCGGTCGGCCACACCGAGCGCTTCAACCCGGCCGTGGCGGCGATCAAGCCGATGGTGCGCGAGCCGCGGTTCATCGAGGTTCATCGTCTCGGCACGTTTCCGGAGCGCAGTCTCGACATCGACGTGGTCTTCGATTTGATGATTCATGATCTCGACCTCGTGCTCGATATCGTCGGCGGCGAGGTCACCGACATCGAGGCCGTCGGCGTTCCCGTACTGACGCCGCGGGTCGACATCGCCAATGTGCGGTTGCGGTTTGCCGGCGGCTGCATCTGCAACCTGACGGCCAGCCGCATCAGCCGCGACCGGGTGCGGAAGATCCGCTTCTTTCAGCGCGACGCCTACCTGTCGATCGACTATGCCGCGCAGGACGCGGAAGTGTGGCGCCTCGTGGCGAGGGACAACGGCATGCCGGGGATCGAAGGCGGAAAGCTCGACGTCGCGCGGGAGGAACCGCTGAAACGAGAGCTGGACGATTTTCTCGATGCCATTCGCACGGGCCGGCCGCCGCTGGTGACCGGCGAACAGGGCCGCGCCGCGCTGGCGCTTGCCGAGCGCGTCGTGGAACGGATGGAGATGACCACGTGAGCGATCTGTCGTCGTGGATGCAGGCCGACATTCTGAGCCTGGGCATGGCCGCCGACGAGGCGCGCCGGGCGCGTGGCGGCTCGGTGGCGACGTATCTGCGCGTGCACATGCTGACGGCGGCAGATGCGATCGCGGGCACCCCTGTGCCGGAGTGAAGCCTCGGAGGTCCGTCTGACGGAGCTTCCCGACTCGCTCGAGGCGGCACTGCAGCACGTGGTCAGCGCGCGACGCCTTGCCGGGACCAGGTCGGTGGCTGCCTACTCGATGGCGGACCTGGAAGATCGCGCCGGGAACGGATGGGGAAGTCTGACTGACATTCTCGGGCAGCTCGTCACTGCCGGGATGAACGACGTCGCCGAACTGCCCGTCGATCGCGTCACTGATCCGGCGCGCGCGCTGTCGCTGCTGCAGGAGGCCGGCGCGCGGCCGCGCCGGCTCACGCTTCATGCGCCGGCCGGCGACCAGAAGCTCGAGATCCTGAATCGACTCCGCGCCTGCGCGCTGATGGCCAAAGGGCCGCTCTACTGTGCGCCGCTCCCGAAAGTCGCGCCGATCGACAAGCCGACCACGGGCTACGAAGATCTGCGGATGGTCGCGTTGACGCGACTCGTGCTTGCTGACGGCGCGGCGACGCAGTCACTGCACGTCGAAGTGGATTGGCAGCTGTATGGGCCAAAGCTGGCGCAGGTGGCGCTGACGTTCGGCGCCGACCATCTCGACGCCGTTGCCGCGACCAGCGATCCCGCCCTGGGTCCCCGCCGCCAGAGCGCGGCCGACGTCGAACGCAACATTCGCGCGGCCGGCTTCGAGCCGCAGGAGCTTCGTCTCTCGGCATGAGCATTCGTCTCGGTGCGGTCTCGTATCTGAATACCAAGCCCCTCGTCTATGGCCTCGATGCGCATCCGGAATTGTTCTCGGTTCGCTTCGACGTGCCGGCACAGTGCGCGGCGCTGCTGCACGAAGGGCGGGTGGACGTCGGTTTGATCCCGGCGATCGAATACGGCAACGGCGACTACGACATCGTGCCAGGGGTCGCGATCGGCTCGGACGGCCCGATTGCTTCGGTCGCGCTCTTCAGCAGCGTCGCGATCGACGACATCCGAACGCTGGCGCTCGACGTCAGCTCGCGGACATCGGTCGCGCTGACGCGGGTGCTCTGTGCCAAGCGCTGGGGCATCGCGCCGGCGCTGATGGCGGCGGAACCGAACCTCGAGGCCATGCTCTGGAGTGCCGACGCGGCGCTGGTCATTGGCGATCCCGCGCTTGCCATCGATCCGGCGGCGCACGGCGTGTCGAAGATCGACCTCGGCAGCGAATGGCGTGCCCTGACCGGCCTGCCGTTCGTCTATGCGATGTGGTGCGGCCGCGCGGGCGTCGTGTCGGCCGACCACGTGGCGGCGCTCAACGCCGCGCGCGACGCCGGAGTGGCGCACCTGCCGGAGATCGCGCGGGCGCATGGTGGCGGCGACCCGGCGCGCGAACGCCGGGCCCTTACCTACCTGAGTGATAATCTCAAGTACGGGCTCGGCAGCCGCGAAATCGCCGGGCTCCGCCGCTTTCATGAGCTCGCCGCCGAAGTCGGCGCGACGGACCGGGTGCGGGAGCCGGCATTCTTCTGATCCGTGTCCGCTCGACGCTGACCCCGATTTGCGAAGCATGAACCTGATCGATCTCGAATCGCGGATGGCACATGGCGGACGTCTCTCGCGAGACGAGGCGCTGGTGCTGTACCAGCACGCGCCGACCTACGCCCTCGGCCGCATGGCCGACGCGGTTCGTGCCCGCAAGCACCCGGAGCGGATCGTCAGCTACATCATCGACCGCAACGTCAACTACACGAACGTCTGCGTGGCGCGCTGCAACTTCTGCGCGTTCTATCGCGACGTCGGACACCACGAGGGCTATGTCCTCGGCTTCGACGAGATCTTCAAGAAGATCGACGAAACGATCGCCGTCGGCGGTGTGCAACTGCTCATGCAGGGCGGCCACAATCCCGACTTGCCGCTGGCGTGGTACGAGGATCTGTTCCGCGCCGTCAAGCAGCGCTATCCGACGTTCAAGCTTCACGCCCTCTCGCCTCCGGAGGTCATCCACCTCTCACGGCTGTCCAAGCTGCCCGTGCCGGTCGTGCTCGAACGGCTGATCGCCGCCGGGCTCGACAGCGTACCGGGCGGCGGCGCGGAGATCCTCGTCGACCGCGTTCGCAAGCTGCTCAACTGCCATGGCAAGGCGTCGGCTGACGAGTGGCTCGACGTCATGCGCCACGCCCATCGCGCGGGCCTTCGCACGACCGCGACGATGATGTACGGGACCGTCGAGACGATGGAAGAACGGTTGGAGCACCTGTTTCGCCTGCGCGAGGTGCAGGACGAAACCGGTGGGTTCACCGCGTTCATCACCTGGAGCTACCAGCCGGAACACACCGAGCGCGGCGGCACCGAAGCGACCGGAATCGAATACCTGCGCACGCTGGCGATTGCCCGGCTCGTCCTCGACAACTTCGACAATCTGCAGGCGTCGTGGGTCACACAGGGCGGCAAGGTCGGTCAGTTGAGCCTGGCCTTCGGCGCCAACGACATGGGCAGCGTGATGATCGAAGAGAACGTCGTCCGCGCCGCAGGGGCGAGCTACTGCATGGACGAAGTCGAGATCGTGCGGAATGTCGAGGACGCGGGCTTCGTCGCGAAGCGCCGCAACATGCATTACGAGATTCTCGGCGACCCGATCTTCCGACTGCGCGAGGTGCCGCGGATGCTGTCGCTCGCGACGGCGCGCGAGGACGGCGATACCTCGGTGCCGGCCGAGCTGATGAATTACGAAGCGCGCAGCGCGGCGGCCAAGCGCCAGCGGAACCCTTCGGCGTCCCGCCCCCAATGACCACGTTCCGGGCGGCCTGGGTCTGCCCGATTGCGCAACCGCCCATCCGCGACGGATGGTTCCGCGTCGAGAACGGCCTCATCGCTGAAGTCGGCGCGTCCGGTAGCGACGCCCGATCGGAGCCCGCAATCTCGGTTCGGTTGCCGTGCTCCCCGGTCTTGTCAACGCCCATACGCATCTCGAGCTGTCGCATCTGCGCGGTCGGGTGCCGCCGGCAGCTGACTTCGTCGACTGGCTGCGGCAGCTGATCATCGCGCGCGGCCCGCGAATGGAACGGGTGGACGACCCGGTCGTGGTCGACGCGGCACGAACGGCGGCGGGCGAGGCGCGCGCGTTCGGCACCATCGCCGTCGGCGACATCAGCAACTCGCTGGCCTCCGTTGCGGCGCTGAACGACTGCGGGCTCGACGGGCTCGTCTTTCACGAACTGCTCGGGTTCAAGGACCTCGAGGGCCGCGCGGTCGTGGACACGCGTGGCATCCGCCGCGACGCGGCGGCGCGGGCCTTGTCGCACGTGCGGGTATCGGTGTGTCCGCATGCGCCGTATTCGACCTCGCCCGAGTTGTTCCGCGCGATTCGCGCCGAGGTCGACGCGTCGGCACTGCCGATCACGAGCGTGCATCTGGGCGAGTCCGACGGGGAAGTGTCGTTTCTCCGCGATGGCAGCGGCCCGTGGCCGGGGATGCTGCGCTTTATTGGCGTCATGCCGCGACGACTGGTCGCCGCCGGGCGTCGATCCGGTCGCGTATCTCGACAACGCCGGCGTCCTCGACGCGCGAACGCTGGTCGTCCACGGCGTGCAGCTCGAGACGCCGGCCCTGACCCGGCTGGCCGCGATTGGTTGTACGCTGGTGACCTGTCCGCGGAGTAACCAGTGGGTTGGGGTGGGGGTGCCGCCGATCGACCGTTTCTACGCGTCCGGCGTGTCTGTTGCCGTCGGCACCGACAGTCTGGCCAGCGTTGACGACTTGAACCTGTTCCAGGAGCTGAAGGCGATGCGGTGGATCGCGCCGGCCGTCCCGGCCCGCCGCTTCCTCGAGAGCGCGACGCGGTCCGGCGCGGCGGCGCTCGGCCTGGCGGATTCGCTGGGGACGATCGAGGCCGGCAAGCGCGCCGCCGTCGTCGCCGTCGACTTGCCGGGGGCGCTCGAAGACGTGGAGGAGTTTCTGGTCAGCGGTATCGAAGAGCGGCAGGTCCGGTGGGTGACGGGATGAGCGCCAGGCTCGGCACGTATCTCTCGTTCATCCGCTTTTCGCATTCGGTCTTCGCGCTGCCGTTTGCGCTCACTGGGGCGCTGCTGGCGGCGCGCGAGCATCCGCTGACGTGGCCGCGGGTCGGCTGGATCGTCGTGGCCATGGTGGCGGCACGCAGCACGGCGATGGGTTTCAATCGACTCGTCGACGCCCATTACGACGGCTCTGAATCCGCGCACTGCCATGCGCGAGCTGCCGCGCGGGGTGATGAGCCGGCGCGAAGCCGCGATCTTCGTCATCATCGCCGCGCTCGTGTTCGTGTTCGCGTCGTGGCGGCTCAGTCCGCTGTGCGCCGCGTTGTCTCCTGTCGCCCTGGCGATCGTGTTCTGGTACTCGCTCGCGAAGCGCTACACCAGCTACACGCAGGCGTTTCTCGGCCTGGCCATGGCGGTCGCGCCGGTGGGGGGCTGGCTCGCCGCGGGCGGCGGCGCCGGTTGGGAGCCGTGGCTGCTCGGCGCGGCGATCGGGCTGTGGGTTGGCGGCTTCGACGTGCTCTATGCCTGTCAGGACGAAGCGTTCGACCGCGCTCATGGCTTGAAATCGATCCCCGTGCGATTTGGCATCGCTCACTCGCTGCTGATCTCGCGGGTGATGCACGTGGCCGCGGTCGTCTGCATGGCGCTCCTCGCGGCAGTGATTCCGCTCGGGCCGCTCTATCTCGTCGGCGTCGGGCTCGTTGCGATCCTCCTGATTTACGAACAGTCGCTCGTCAGCCGCGACGACCTCTCCCAAGTCAAGCGAGCGTTCGACCTCAACGGCTACGTCGGCATTCTCTATTTCGTGACGACCGCCGCCGCGGTCTACATCCGCTGATCGGTCCGTTCGACGCCCTCTCGTGATGTCTGTGACCGATACCAATCTCGACAAGACCCCGCGTCGCATCGCGGGCATGTTCGATGCGATCGCGCCGCGCTACGACCTGCTCAACACCGTCCTGTCAGCGGGCCTCGATCGCTACTGGCGCCGCCGGGCGATTCGCTCGCTCCGTTTCACCGGCCGGGAAACGCTGCTCGACGTCTGCACGGGCACCGGCGATGTGGCGTTGGCGGCTGCGCGCGCCCGTGACGGGGCGCAGCGGGTCGTCGGCATCGACTTCGCGGGCGCGATGTTGTCGCGCGCGCTCGAGAAGGCGGGGCAGGCGCGGCTGTCGGCACGAGTCCATCTGGTCCGCGGCGACGCGACCGAGATTCCGTTGCCGGCAAATGCCGTGGACGGGGCGACGATCGCGTTCGGGATACGGAACGTGGCGCGGCCCGAAGCCGCGTGCCGCGAGCTCTTGCGCACGTTGAAGCCCGGCGGGCGGTTGGCCATTCTCGAGTTTGGCCTCCCGGTCGTGCCGGCGGTCCGTCCGCTCTATCTCTGGTATTTCCGGAACGTCCTGCCGCGGATCGGTCGAGCCGTCTCGCGCCACGATGCCGCCTATTCGTACCTCCCGGCGTCGGTGGGCGCCTTCCCCTGGGGAGAGGCGTTCGCCAATCTCCTTCGCGGGGAAGGATTTAACAATGTGAAGAGCCGGCCACTGAGTCTCGGCATCGTCTATCTCTATACGGCCACGAAACCTGGCGAGTAGCGCCCCACCCGCCTCACCAGCCCCTATACTGATAAAGAGCTGATGTACTTCGACTTCGAGGACCGCTTCCAGGAGCACGAGCCGATTGGCGGGCGGATGCGCCGGTGGGATGGCGTCGCCTTGTCGGTGGGCGTGCACGTCGCGATCTTCCTCTTCGCGATGTTCGGTCCGGCGCTGACGTTCCTCATGCCGAACCCGACGCAGGCCGAAGAGATCGAGCGGGTCGAGCCGCCGCGCGAGCGGCCGCAGTTTGTCTTTGTTCAACCGCGGCTCGATACCCCGGCGCCCAAGTCTCCCGAACGGTCCGAGGCGTCCGATCAGAACCGGATGGCGCGGAGTCTCGAGCCGCCTCGTCTGGCCGAGAACCCGTTGCCGTCGGCTCGTGGCAACTCGCGGGAACGCATGGAGTCCACCCCGGAAGAGCGAGCAAAAGGCCGTGGACCGGCGCCGGAGCCGTCAGTCGAACCGCCTGAACCGGAGATCCGTGAGAAGCCGATCGAGTCGTTGCCGCAACGCGCGGAAGCCCAGGTGCCGCGGTCGGAGCCGCGGCCTCCGCAGGGCGGCTCGCTCGGCGAGGCCCTGAAGAACCTGCAGAAGTACGTCGATCAGGAATCATTCAGCAACGATCGCGGGCAGGTGCAGAACCTCGGGCCGCTGCAGTTCGACACGAAGGGCGTCGAGTTCGGACCCTGGATTCGCCGATTCGTGTCGCAGGTCCGCCGCAACTGGTTCGTGCCGTATGCCGCCATGTCGCTCCGCGGCCGCGTGGTCCTGACGTTCCATGTCCACAGGAACGGCCAGCTGACCGACGTGCAGGTGCGTCCAGCCGTCGCCGATCGAGTCGTTCAATACCGCGGCGATGAATGCGCTGCTGGCGTCGAATCCCACCGAGCCGCTCCCGCCGGAGTATCCGGCCGACAAGGCCTTCTTCACCGTCACCTTCTACTACAACGACTCGCCGAGCGGTCAGTGATGCCCACCCGCGCGCAACAACTCGGCCTGCTGATCACGGTTACGCTGCTCGTCGCCTACGTCCTGCTGCGCGTGTCCCAGCCCTAGCGCGCTCGGCGCCCGGGCCGGCCTGACGTCATGACTCGCGCAGCTTCACGGCTCCTGGCGGTGCTCGGGCCCACGGCGACGGGCAAGAGCTCGCTCGGGCTTGCGCTGGCCGAGCGTCTCGGCGGCGAGATCATCAACTGCGATTCGACCGCGGTGTACCGCGGCTTCGACATCGGGACCGACAAAGTCCCGGTGAGCGATAGGCGCGGCATTCCCCATCACCTGGTCGACATTGTCGAGCCGACGGTCGAGTACACGGCGGCCGACTACGGACGTGACGCCGCGGCCGCCATCCGCGACGTCTTGTCGCGCGGCCGCACGCCGATCCTCGTCGGCGGCACCGGGTTCTACTTTCGTGCGCTCACGCGCGGGCTGTTCCCTGGCCTGGCAAAGACGACGACTACGCCGGCGTCTCGATCGGGTCGCGACGAGGCGCAACGTGGAATTTCTCTGGCGGATGGTGCGGCGCGTGGATCCGGCGTCGGCGCTGCGCATCCAGCCGCGCGATCGCAAGCGCCTCGTTCGGGCGCTGGAGGTGTATTTCCAGACCGGCCGGCCGTTGACCGACCACTTCGCGGACACCGTGTCGCCGCTCGGCGAGGGAATTGACGTGGCGGCGGTCGCGCTGCGCATGGACGCGGCGGCGCTGGCGCCGCGGCTGACGCGACGGGTCGAGGCGCAGTTCCACGCCGGCATCGTCGACGAAGTGCGGGGTCTGCTGGACCGCGGCGTGCCGGCGGAGGCACGGCCGTTCGGCGGCCTGGTATATCGCCAGGTGATGGACTACATCCGTGGCATCCGCGATCTCCCTGCGACGCGCGAGCTCATCGTGCGCGAGAACCGCGCGTACGCGCGGCGGCAGTTGATCTGGTTCCGCAAAGAGCCTAACCTTAGGTGGTTCGACGGCCCCGGTGAGTCCGATGACGCGCCAGCAAGAGTCATCGCCTGGCTCGCTGAACGGGGGTGAAACGGCCGGTCCTGGTGCCATGCGCTTGGCACATCAACGGGGCTGGGCCGATGCCATGTTGTTGTTCGCTGTCGTTGTTGTGATCCTCTGGGGACCTGCTGCTCATGGCTGAGACGAAGACTGGTGCGCCTAATATTCAGGACGTGTTTCTCAACTATGCGCGCCGCGAGAAACTGCCTGTCACCATTCATCTGCTCGACAACCGCGAGTTCGAAGCCCGCATCAAGAACTTCGATCGGTTCGCGCTCATCGTGGAGCACGGCGGGATGGATCACTTGATTTTCAAGCACGCGATCGCGACCATCCGCACGCCGCGCAGCGTGCCGAACTACTTCTCGTCGCACCATCCGTAGGACCGAGGTTTCACCGTTTCGGGGAGAACGGCGGCAACTCAAACGCCGAAACGCCGAAACAGCGCAACCCCGAAACGCCGAAACCGCCATCTGTGTTCACCCGCGCCATCGTCATCGTTCTCGACAGCGTTGGCGTGGGCGAGTTGCCTGACGCGAGCGACTACGGTGACCAGGGCAGCAACACCCTGGGGAATATCGGGCGGGTCGTCGCGCTGCACATTCCGACGCTCGCGGCCCTGGGACTGTCGCGGATCGTGCCGCTTGCCGGCGTGCCGCTGCCGGCTCTGCCGCTCGCCGCGTTCGGCCGCATGGCCGAGCGGTCGGCCGGCAAAGACTCGGTCACCGGGCACTGGGAGCTCATGGGCCTGGTCCTGGACCGCGCGTTCCCGACCTTCCCGTCCGGATTTCCGGCTGAACTCATCGCCGAGTTCGAATCTCGCATCGGCCGCCCGGTGCTCGGCAACGTCGTCGCTTCAGGGACCGCAGATCATCGACGAGCTCGGAGCCGAGCACGTGCGCACCGGCCACCCGATCGTCTACACCTCGGCAGACAGCGTCTTTCAGATTGCCGCGCACGAAGAGGTCGTGCCAATCGCCCAGCTCTATACGTGGTGCGAGATCGCCTACGAATTGACGGTGACCGGGCTGGGATTGGGCCGCGTCATCGCCCGCCCGTTCGTGGGCGAACCAGGGGCGTTCAAACGGACAGCGAATCGCCACGACTACGCGATGCCGCCGCGCGGCGAGACCCTGCTCGATCGGCTGACGGCCGCCGGCGTCCCCACGATCGCGATCGGCAAGATCAGCGATCTCTTCGCGGGACGCGGCATCAGCGAACGGCAGTCGACGGTGAGTGACGATGACGGGATGACCAGACTCGGAGAGCAGATGGCGCGTCAGGAGCGCGGGCTGCTGTTTGCGAATCTGGTCGACTTCGACACCGTGTACGGCCACCGAAACGACGTGACCGGGTACGCGCGCAATATCGAGCAGTTCGACCGCCGGCTTGCGGAGCTGCTGCCACATCTTCGCCCCGATGATCTTCTCGTCATCACCGCCGATCACGGCAACGATCCGACGACGCCGAGTACGGATCATTCGCGCGAGCACGTGCCAGTGCTCATCACGGGAGAACGGGTCCGAAAGGGAACCGAGCTCGGCACGCGCAGCTCGTTCGCCGATCTCGGGCAAACTCTCGCCGAGGTCTTCGGCGTGGGACGGCTCTCTCACGGAGAGAGCTTTCTCGACTTGATACGCGCCTCGGCCCAGCAGAGCGCCCCATGACCATTCGAGAAGGGCTCGAACAGCGCGAGCGGGAGATTCTTGCGCCCGCGGCGAGCAAGAGCGCCGCGAGCAAGGGACGGCTTCGCGCCGAACCCGAAGATCCGATCCGGCCCTCGTTCCAGCGTGACCGCGACCGCATCATTCACACGAAGGCGTTTCGCCGGTTGAAGCACAAGACCCAGGTGTTTTTCTCGCCCGCTGGCGACCACTACCGCACCCGGCTGACCCACACGCTGGAAGTCGCCCAGATTGCGAGGACGATTGCCAAAGTCCTGCGCCTCCACGAGGAGCTCACCGAAGCGATCGCGCTCGGCCACGACCTCGGTCACACCCCGTTCGGCCACGCCGGCGAACGTGTCCTGAGCGCGCTGGTTCCGGGCGGCTTCAACCACTACGAACAGAGCCTCCGGATCGTCGATGTCCTCGAGAACGACCGACAGGGCCTGAACCTGACCTGGGAAGTGAGGGACGGGATCGCGCGGCATTCGAAGGGCAAAAGTGGCCTGCCGGTGGGCGCGCCGCCCGAGCATCGCGCCTCGACCATCGAGGGGCAGGTGGCACGCGTCGCTGACATCATCGCTTACGTCAATCACGACTTCGACGATGCGGTCCGGGCGGGGCTGCTGAAGCGGGAACAGCTGCCGGCACGGCTACAGGAGGCGTTGGGCCGATCGACGTCCGAGCGAATCGGCACGATGGTCAGCGACGTCGTCCACGAGACGCTGGGAGGGGGCCTCAGCGAGGTCCGGATGAGCGAGGGCGTGTTGCAGGCGACGCTCGAGCTCCGCAGCTACCTCTTCGACTCGGTTTATGAAAACGAGGTGGCCACGGCCGAGTTCAGCAAGGCCGAGGGCATCCTCGGCGGGCTGTGGGACAAAGTCCGGCGCACGCCCGAGGCCTTCCTCGACCCGCGGACCATCGAAGCCGAAGGGCTCGACGTGGCCGCCCAGGACTTCGTCGCGGGGATGACCGACCGCTACGCCGTCAGCCTCTACGAACAGCTGTTCATTCCCAAGCCCTGGGTGGAGATCCGGCCCTAAGAAACTGGACCTGTCAGTTTCCAGTCCCAGTTGCCAGTTCAAAGGGTGGTCGGGTTATCCGAAGGCCTCAACCTGAGGGGCCCTTTGAACTGGTCACTGGGAACTGAAACTGACAGGTTTTTGACACGGTATAATGGGGGGTTCGCGTTTCCGCCGGAAACCGGACGTACGGGCACCATGATTCTGGAACTTTCGGGCATTCGGCAGCCGGAAACCGAGATCTCTCGCCGGTTCGAGCCCTCGGCGTTTGAGGGGCGATCCTCGGATTACCGGGTCATTGCGCCGGTGTCGCTGAGCGCCCGTATTTACAAGGACAAAGACCGGTTCCGCGTGGCCGGTCGGGTCCAGACGGTGCTCGAGCAGGACTGCAGCCGCTGCCTTGAAGCGTTCGAGTTGCCGGTGGATTCCAGATTCGACGTGCGCTACCTGCCGCACTCCCAGAACACCGGCGAAGAGCGCGAGGTTGAAGAGGACGACCTCTCCGTCGCGTTCTATCGGGATGAAGTGATCGATTTGGGGCAGCTCATGGAAGAGCAGTTTTACCTGACCCTTCCCATGAAGCCGCTCTGTCGCGACGCGTGCAAGGGGCTTTGTCCGAGCTGCGGCGTGAACTTGAACGTAGAGACGTGCGACTGTCAGGTCCGCTGGGAAGATCCCCGGCTGGCGGGTTTGAAAGCACTGATGAACCGGGACAAAGACCATGCCTAATCCAAAACGACGCCATTCCAAGACGCGCGGCCGCAAGCGCCGCACGCACGACGCGCTGACCGCGACCACCTCGGGTGCATGCCCGCAGTGTGGCGAGCCCAAAGCGCCCCACACCGTCTGCAAATACTGCGGCTTCTACCGCCAGCGCCAGGTTCGCGCGGTCGACGAGGAATGATACGGCTGACGTCCGCGATCTGGCGATCTGTCGATCTGTTGATCTGCGTGATCGGCGCGCCTGATGGCGGGTTGGCGCGGTCTGCGTCAGATTCACATCGCCAGATCACCACATCGCGACATCACCACATTCAGCAATGCGCATCGCCATCGACGCCATGGGCGGCGATCATGCGCCGGGGCGCGTGGTCGACGGGGCACTGGCGGCGGCGCGGCACCTGGGGATCGGCGTCGACCTCGTCGGTCGTCCGGACCTGATCGACGCCGAGCTCTCGCGTCATACGGATCGCGCGACGCTCGACGTCCGGGTGATCGAGGCGAGCGACGTGATCGGGATTGCCGAATCGCCGGCGCTGGCGCTGCGGCGCAAGCCGCGGGCGTCGATCCGGGTCGCGGCGGAATGGGTCGCGCGGGGAGAGGCAGCGGCGCTGGTGAGCGTCGGCCACACCGGCGCGTCGGTCGTCGCGGCCCATGCCGCATTTGGGATGCTCCCCGGCGTCGATCGTCCGGCGCTGGCGCCGTCGGTTCCGACCCGCGACGGGCTCGGCGGTCCTGCTGGACGCCGGTGCGACGGTCGAGTGCAAGCCCGCGTATCTGCTGCAGTTCGGAATCATGGGCGCGGTCTACGCACGGGCCTGGATGGGAGTGGCCAGGCCGCGCGTTGGCCTGCTGTCCATCGGCGAGGAAGAAACCAAGGGCAACGAACTGACGCGTGAAGCGCATCAGCTGCTCAAGGCGTCGCGGCTTCACTTTGTCGGCAACGTCGAGGCGCGCGACATCTTCAGCGGGCAGGTGGACGTCATCGTGTGCGATGGCTTCACCGGCAACGTCGCGTTGAAGTTGAGCGAAGGGCTCGTCGAGATGGTCGAGGACCTGCTCGGCGAGGAGTTGCAGAGTACGTTCTCGAGCCAGGTCGGCTACTTGCTGTCGCGGCGGGCGTTTCGCCGGTTCCGCAAGCGCGTCGACTACTCGGAGTATGGGGGGGCGCCGCTGATGGGCGTCGCCGGGCTCTGCATCGTCGGCCACGGACGCTCCTCGGTCAAGGCGGTGCGAAACGCGGTGGCGATGGCATCACGGTTCGTCAGCAGCAACGTGCTGGCGCGAGTCGAGCACGAAATTGCTTCGGAGGCGGTAAACGAGCGGTGATTGCATTCATCTTTCCCGGCCAGGGATCGCAGGTCGTCGGCATGGGCAAAGCCCTGGTCGACGGATTCCCGGAATGCCGCCAGGTGTTCGACGAGGCGGATGCGGCGCTCGGAGAGCCGTTGAGCGACCTCATCTTCAACGGTCCTGCCGATCGCCTCACGCTGACGGAGAACACTCAGCCGGCGATCCTGACCATGAGCGTGGCGGCGTACCGCCTGCTCGCGGCCCGCGGCTTCGAACCGTCGATGGTCGCCGGCCACAGCCTCGGCGAGTACTCCGCACATGTCGCGGCAGGGACGCTCGAGTTCGCCGATGCGGTCCGGCTGGTCCGTCATCGCGGCCGCTACATGCAGGAAGCCGTGCCGGTCGGGACGGGCGCGATGGCGGCGATCCTCGGGCTCGGCGAAGAGGCGGTGGACGCCGCCTGCCGTGACGCGAGCGAGGGCGAAGTCGTGAGCGCGGCCAACCTCAATGCGCCCGGCCAGATCGTGATTGCCGGTACGACCGCGCGCGGTCGCGCGCGCGTCCGAGAAAGCCAAAGCGCTCGGCGCCAAGCGCGCGATCCCGCTGCAGGTGAGCGCGCCGTTTCACTGCGCGCTGATGAAGCCGGCCGAGGAGCGGCTGACGCCGGAGTTGCGTGCCGTCGCCGCCCGCGATCCCCGGGTGCCGGTGATTGCCAACGTCGACGCCGAGCCGAAACAGACCGCGGCCGCGTCGATCGAGGCGCTGATTCAGCAGATTGCGTCGCCCGTGCGCTGGGAAGCGGTCATGCGTCGCATGGTCGCGGACGGTGTCACCGCATTCGTCGAAGTGGGCCCGGGCAGCGTGCTGATGGGGCTCGGCAAGAAGATCGCGCGCGACGCGAGCTTCGCACACCTCGATACGCCCGGCGATCTTCCCGCGGTTGAATCGCTCTTCGCGGCGCCGACGACCGGCGCGAGGACCTAGTGTCCCCGATGGGATCCGTTTGACGGGAAAATCGTGATCGTCACCGGCGCGTCGCGCGGTATAGGCCGCGCCATCGCCGTCGAGCTCGCGCGCCGGGGCGCGACGATCGTCGCCGCCGCACGCGGCGCGAACGCGCAGCCGGTGGTCGACGACATCGTTGCCGCCGGCGGCCGAGCCGAGACGGCCACGACCGAGATGACCGATCCGGCGTCGCTCGAATCGCTGATCAAGACGACGACCGAGCGGCACGGGCGGATCGATGTCCTGGTGAGCAACGCCGGCATCACCCGCGACCAGCTGCTGCTCCGGATGAAGCGAGCCGATTGGGATGACGTTCTGGCGACGAACCTGACCGCCGCGTTCACGCTCTGCCAGGCGGTGCTCAAGCCGATGATCAAGCAGCGGGCCGGGCGGATCGTCGCGATCAGCTCGGTGGTCGGCCAGGTGGGAAATGCGGGCCAGGCGAACTACGCCGCCTCAAAAGCCGGACTGATTGGCTTTTGCAAATCGCTGGCACGCGAGGTCGCGTCGCGGAACATCACGGTCAACGTTGTCGCGCCGGGATTGATTGCCACCGACATGACGCGTGCGCTCACCGATGCGACGCAACAGGACTGGGCGGCGCAGATTCCACTCGGCCGCCCTGGCCGTCCCGAGGATGTGGCCGCCGCGGTGTGCTTTCTCGCCTCGGACGAGGCGTCGTATATTACAGGACAGGTTCTGCACGTGAACGGCGGAATGTACATGTAGTTGGAGTGCGGGGACGAAGCCGTCCCCATGGTTGCGTGGTCTGCGGTTGGATTGGAGGGCACACAGTGGCCGTTGCCGACAAGGTCAAGAGCATCATCGTGGAGCAGTTGGGCGTCGACGAAGAAGAAGTGACGCCGGACGCATCGTTCGTCGACGATCTCGGTGCCGATTCGCTCGACACCGTCGAGTTGGTCATGGCGTTCGAGGAGGAGTTCGGAATCGAGATTCCGGACGAGGACGCCGAGAAGATCACCCGGGTCAAGGAAGCGGTCGAGTACATCGAGGCGCACGCGAAGAAGAAGTAGCGCCGGCACGGTCGGCCGCGGAGGGACGGAGGAGACTTGAGCAGGCGAGTCGTCGTGACTGGGATCGGCCTGGTGTCGCCGGTTGGCATTGGCACCCAGGCAAACTGGGAAGCTCTCTGTGGCGGCGTGAGCGGCATCGGCCCGATTACCCGGTTCGACGCGACGGCTTTTGCGACGCGCTTTGCGGGCGAAGTGAAGAACTTCGATCCGCTGGACTACATCGAAAAGAAGGAACTGAAGAAGATGGACATCTTCATTCAGTTCGCGGTGGCAGCCTCGCAGTACGCGATGGACGATGCGAAGCTGCCGATCACGCCGGAGGCGGCGCCGCGGGTCGGCGTCTTCATCGGCTCAGGCATCGGCGGGTTCACCACCATCGAACGCGAGCATCAGGCTTACCTCGATGGCGGTCCCCGCAAGATCTCGCCGTTCTTCATTCCTTCGGCCATCATCAATCTTGCGGCGGGACAGGTGTCGATCCGATTCGGCGCCAAGGGACCGAACCTGGCGACGTGCACGGCGTGCACGGCGTCGGCGCACGCCCTCGGCGATTCCTACGAGATCATCAAGCGCGGCGCAGCCGACGCGATGATCGCGGGTGGCGCCGAGGCGGCGGTCTGCCCGATGGGCATCGGCGGCTTTGGCGCGCTGCGCGCGCTGTCCACCCGCAACGACGATCCGCTGCGGGCCAGCCGGCCTTTCGACAAGGAGCGCGACGGCTTCGTGCTCGGCGAGGGCGCCGGCATCCTGATTCTCGAAGAGCTCGAGTTCGCGCGCCGGCGCGGTGCCAGGATCTACGCCGAGATGGTCGGCTACGGCATGTCGGCGGATGCGTACCACATGACCGCGCCGTCCGAGGACGCCGACGGTGCGTATCGGGTGATGAAGAGCGCGATCGACTCGGCGGGCATCGCCCCGGCGGAGGTCGATTACATCAACGCCCACGGCACCTCGACGCCACACAACGACCGGATCGAAACCCACGCCATCAAGCGGGCGTTCGGCGACCACGCGCACAAGGTCGCGGTCTCGTCGACCAAGTCGATGACCGGGCACCTGCTCGGCGCTGCCGGCGGCCTGGAGGCCGGCATCACCGTGCTCGCGGTTTACGAACAGAAGATCCCGCCCACGGTCAATCTCGAGAGCCCGGACGAGGGCCTCGACCTCGACTACGTGCCCAATCAGTCACGATCGATGCCGGTGCGTTACGCGCTGTCGAATTCGTTCGGGTTCGGCGGGACCAACGGCGCGCTGCATGTTCAAGAGATTCGAAGACTAGCGGAAGGGCGCTGTCGAGCTGAAGAACTGGCCACGAAGACACGAAATCACGAAGCGAAGAGAATAGAGGACCGATCTGTCGTGGTTTCGTGGTGACTTCGTGGCGAGTTTCGTGTGTCGCGTTGAGACTTCGGTGTGACTCGTTTATGAAAATTGCCGTCTGCATCAAGCAAGTGCCCACCCGCGAGTGGCAGCCGCGTCTGAACGACGAGAAGACGTGGGTTCGCGAACAGGACGTGTCGTACGAGATGAACGAGCCCGATGCCTACGCGCTCGAAGAGAGCCTGCGCCTGCGCGAGAAGCACGGCGGCGAGGTCGTCGTCTGTTCAGCCGGCCCGACGCGCGTGCAGCAGGTGATTCGTGAGGCCCTCGCCCGCGGCGCCGATCGGGCGATCCACGTCGAGGATGCCGCGCTTGGCGCCGCCGATGCCGCGGCAGCGGCCGCGGCGCTGGCGCCGGCGATGGCCGAGGAAGCGTTCGACCTCATCCTGACCGGGCTCCAGTCCGACGACCAGGGCCACGCCCAGTTCGGGCCCGTGCTCGCCGCCAGGCTTGGCGTCCCGCATTCGACGATCATCATGGAAGTGCTGGTGACCGATGGTGCGCTGCGGGTCAAGCGCGAGCTCGAAGGCGGCTGGTTCCAGCATGTCGGCATGCCGCTGCCGGCGCTGCTCACGATCCAGAGCGGCATCAATCAGCTTCGCTACGCCACCCTGAAGGGCATCATGGCGGCAAAGAAGAAAGAGATTAAGAAGCTCGCGCCGCCAGCCGCGCGTCGCGTCGCGGCAGAAAGTGCTGGCGCTCTACGCGCCGCAGAAGGCGAAACAAACGGTCATGATTGGCGGCTCGCCGGCCGAGGCGGCCCGTGAGCTGGTGAAGCGGCTCCGTGAAGAGGCACGCGTCCTATGATTCTCGTCGTCGCCGAACAGAAAGACGGAAAGTTGAACCGCGCCAGCTGGGAAGCGATCGCCGCCGCCCAGCAGCTTGTCGAGGCTGGTGCCAGCGGGCCGCTGACCATTGCCGTGTTCGGTCAGAACGCTCGCGAGCGTAGCGAACGAGCTCGCGGCGGCAGACGCCAGCGGCGTCGTGGCCGTGGACTCGGCCGACCTGGCGGTCTATACGCCGGACGCGTTCGTGCAGGCGGTCCGCCAGATCGTCGAGCAGCACGCGCCGCAGTACGTCGTGTTGCCGCACACCTATCAGACGCGCGACTTCGCGCCGACGCTGGCCGCCGTCATGGACCGCGCCATCGTCACCGACGTGATCGGGATCAAGTCTGCCGCTGGCGCTCCGGCGTTTGCGCGCCCGATGTTCCAGG
Organism: uncultured Acidobacteriota bacterium; assembly: GCA_963841895.1. Classification (GTDB taxonomy): domain Bacteria; phylum Acidobacteriota; class Vicinamibacteria; order Vicinamibacterales; family UBA2999; genus JACCSI01. Next base: position 88,115 of record CAWJEO010000029.1, on the reverse strand, counting down.
GCAAGCTCACGGCGGACGTCGCCCCGGTTGGCGAGACCCCGCATTTCATCAGCTGCCAGATCGGCGCGTTTCGCGCCGACGCGGCGAAGCGCGGCGCGGCGGCCGCTCCGGTGACCAACGCCTCGGTGGCGATTGACGCAGGCGCGATCCGACAGAAGCCCGAACCGCCGTTCCAGGAAGCGAAGCAGGCGGTGGACCTTTCGCAGGCCGATCGCATTGTCGCTGTCGGCCGCGGCATCAAGACGCAAGAGAACATCGCGGTTGCCGAAAAGCTGGCCGTGGCGTTCGGCGCCGAGCTTGCCGCGTCGCGTCCGATCTGCGACAACGGCTGGCTGCCGATGGAGCGTCAGATCGGCAGCTCCGGTCAGACGGTCGCGCCCAGGCTCTATGTGGCGCTGGGCATTTCCGGCGCGATCCAGCATCTCGTCGGGATGAAGGGCGCCCGCACCATCGTCGCCATCAACAAGGACGCCGAAGCACCGATCTTCGAGGTCGCCGATTACGGGATTCAGGGTGACATCTTCGAGATCGCACCGGCGCTGATTGCCGAGCTCGCAAAGTCATGAGCCGCGAAACGCTTGAAGTCGACGTGCTGGTTGTCGGCGGCGGCCCGGCCGGGTTGTCGGCGGCGATTCGACTCTCGCAGCTGCAGCAGGCTCGAGGGGGCGAGCCGCTTTCGGTCGCCGTTCTCGAGAAAGCTCGCGAGCCCGGGCGCGCACCAGCTGTCGGGCGCTCTCCTCGACCCGAGCACGCTCAACGAGCTGATTCCCGACTTCAAGGCCAAGGGCGCGCCGCTCGAGTGCGAGGTCAGCGAAGACAACGTCTACTACCTCTCGCCGAAGCAGAAGATCCGCCTGCCGATCACGCCGCCGCCGTTCCAGAACCACGGCAACTACCTCATCTCGCTGAGCAAGTTCACCGGCTGGCTGGCACAGCAGATTGAAGGTGTCGACGGGATCGACATGTTCACGGGATTCCCCGCACAGTCGGTGCTGTTCGATGGTCAGCGGGTGATCGGCGTGCGGACCGGCGATCGCGGGGTTGGCCGGCACGGCGAGCAGAAGTCGACCTACGAGCCCGGCGCCGACATTCTCGCCAAGGTGACCATTTTCGCCGATGGCGTGCGCGGCAACCTGACGAAGGAGCTGATGCGGACGCTGCCGCTGGGCGATCCGGCCCATCCGCCAGAGTTTGCGATCGGCCTCAAGGAGCTCTGGGACGTTCCACTCGATCGCCTCAAGCCCGGCACGGTCATCCACACGATGGGCTATCCGCTGCGCGAGGAGGAGTTCGGTGGCAGTTTCCTCTACGCGCTACCGGACGGTCGCATCTCGATCGGGTTCGTCGTCGGCCTCAGCTACAAGGACCCGCTGTTCGATCCGCACGCCGCGTTCCAGCATTTCAAGCGTCACCCGTTCATCAGCGGCATTCTCGAGGGCGGGCAGATGGTCCGCTACGGCGCGAAGGCGGTGCCCGAGGGTGGCTGGAACACGCAGCCGCGGCTCTTCTGTCACGGCGGGCTGATCGTCGGCGATGCCGCCAACTTCGTGAACTCGATGCGGCTGAAGGGCATACACCTCGCGATGCGGAGCGGGATGCTGGCGGCCGAGGTCGCCTTCGACGCCGTCCGCAGCGGCGACACCACCGCGATGTCGCTCAGCCGCTACAAGGCGCTCGTCGACGACAGCCCGATCAAGACCGAGTTGTATCCGGTCCGCAACGTGCACCAGGCGTTCATCAAGGGCTTCTACGCGGGGTCGCTCTTCGCCGGCCTGGCGATGATCACCGGCGGGCGCTTTGGCGAAGATCTGCACGGCGAGCCCGGCCATACGCAGCTCGAACTGCTCAAGGATTACTACGGGCTCGACAAGCGCGACATCCTGACCGGCTCCAACGCCGTTCCTGCCGATCGCAAGCTGCTGTTCGACAAGGTGACGAACGTGCACTACTCGGGCACCCAGCACGACGAAGACCAGCCGGTGCACCTGCTCGTGCACACCGAGGTCTGCCACACGATCTGCGGCGACGAGTACGGTCATCCCTGCGTGCGCTTCTGCCCGGCCAACGTCTACGAAATGGTCGACAACGGCAAGGGCGGCCGGCGTCTGCAGATCAACGCGTCGAACTGCGTTCACTGCAAGACCTGCGACATCATGGACCCGTACGGCGTGATCACCTGGGTCCCGCCCGAGGGCGGCGGCGGACCGCAGTACGACGGAATGTAGACGTGCCAGTTGTCAGTTTCCAGTTCCCAGTTCAAAGAAGCGCCCGGGTGTATGCGTGGCACTGGAGAGCCCTTTGAACTGGAACTGAAACTGGAAACTGACATGAGTCCTGAGCCAGCTTGGCGAGCCTCCCGTCGCAAGCGAGCGGAGCTGGCCGTCATCGCCGGTATCGGTTACCCGCTGCTGGCGGCGCTCGGCTCGACCTACCGCTATGTCGTCGACGGCCTCGATCATCTGCGCGCGGCCGAGTCGCTGGGCCACCCGATTCATGCCTTCTGGCACGGCCGGATCCTGCCCGGAACGGTCTACTTCAGGCGGCGCGGCATTGTCGTCATCACCAGCGAGAATTTTGACGGCGAGTGGATTGCGCGGATCATTACCCGGTTCGGCTATGGCACCGCGCGCGGCTCGTCGTCGCGCGGCGCGCTGAAGGCGATGCTGCAGTTGCTGCGCGACGTCAAGGATCGGCCGGTCGCGTTCACGCTCGACGGGCCCCGGGGGCCGGCACGGGTGGCTCAACCGGGCGCGCTGTGGCTGTCGAAGGCGACCGGCAATCCGATCATCCCGTTCCATCTCGAAGCGGATCGCCACTGGACGATGAAGAGCTGGGATCGGTCGCAGATTCCGAAACCGTTCGCGCGGGTCGGCCTGGCGTTTGCGCCGCCGATGGTCGTGCCGCGCGACACCGACGGCGCTGCCCTCGACGACTGGCGTGGTGCGCCTCGAGGCCGCGCTGGCCGATTGTGAGCGCCGCAGCGCTGCCCTGGTGAACCGCTGATGCCCCTGGTGATTGTGACTTCGGATCGATTCGCCGACCACGTGACGCCGCCGGGACATCCTGAACGGATCGAGCGTGCCGAGGCGATGCAGGTGGTGGCCGAACGGGCACGAGCGGCCGGCCGCGAGATCGTCGAACCGCGCCGCGCGACCGATGACGATCTCGGCCGCGTGCACGTGCCGGAGCACCTGGAAACCATTGCCGCGGCGCGCGGCCGCACCGCGATGATCGACGAAGACACGTTCATGTCTCCGGACTCCGACGAAGTGGCCCGCCTCGCGGCCGGGGCGGTGCTCACGGCCGTCGACCGCGTGCTGGATGGACCGCGCGGGACCCGGGCGTTCGTCATGGTCCGGCCGCCTGGTCACCATGCCGAGGCCGATCGCGCGATGGGCTTCTGTCTCTACAACAGCATCGCCGTCGGCGCCGCCGCGGCGCGCAGCCGTGGGGTCGAGCGGGTCGCGGTCCTGGACTTTGACGTCCACCACGGCAACGGCACGCAGTGGATCTTTTACGAGGACCCCAGCGTCCTGTTCGTTTCGTCGCACCAGTTTCCGTTCTACCCCGGCACCGGCGCCGCCGCGGAAGTGGGGCGCGGCGATGGCGCCGGCAGGACCGTCAATCTGCCGCTCGAGGTGGGAGCGACCGACGCCGACTTCGATCGCGTCTATGCCGAAGTCGCGGTGCCGCTGCTGGGGGAGTTTCAGCCCGACCTGCTGCTCGTGTCAGCCGGCTTCGATGCGCACGTGAACGATCCGCTTGCTGGCATGCGGATGACGGGGGAGGGCTTCGGGCGGCTGCTCACGCGGCTCATCGGCGCGGCAGACGACCTCTGCGGCGGCCGCATCGTTCTGGTCACCGAGGGCGGCTACGACACCGCGGCACTGGCCGATTGTTGTCAACGAGTCATCGATCTGGGGTCCGCTGATGCACTCGATGCGCTTCCACCTGCCACGGGCGACACCCGTCGAGCGGAATCTACGCTCGCAGCGGTGCGCCAGGCGCAGGCCCCGTACTGGCGCGCTGTGCGCTGAAGCGCCGCCTACGCGTAGCGAGGCGATCCCGCCGGTCGCGTTGACTCCTCCTGTTTTTTCATATCCTGTATTGATACCCCCTCGACGAGAGACGCAGTGTCTGACTATCACCCGCAGGACCTGGAATCGAAATGGCAGCAACGGTGGGCCGCCGCCCGCACCTTCGAGGTCACCGAAGACCGATCGAAGCCGAAGTTCTACTGCCTCGAGATGTTTGCGTATCCGTCCGGACACGCGCATGTCGGCCACGTCCGCAACTACATCATTGGTGACATCGTCGCGCGCGTGAAGCGACTTGCAGGGCTTCAACGTCCTGCACCCGTTCGGCTGGGATGCCTTCGGGCTGCCCGCCGAGAATGCCGCGATCAAGAACGGCATCCATCCCGAGATTTCGACGCTGGCCAACATTGCCCACATGAAAGGGCAGTTGCAGCGGCTCGGCATCAGCTACGCGTGGGAGCGCGAGCTGGCGACGTGCCTGCCGGACTACTACCGCTGGAACCAGTGGCTGTTCACCAGGATGTTCGAGCGCGGCCTCGCGTATCGCCGGCGCTCGACCGTCAACTGGTGCCCGAGCTGCCAGACCGTCCTCGCGAACGAGCAGGTTGTCGACGGCCGATGCTGGCGCTGCGGCACGCTGGTCACGCAGCAGGACCTGGAGCAGTGGTTTTTCCGGATCACCGCCTACGCCGAGGATCTGCTGAACGCCGCCGATCACCTGTCGAACTGGCCGGACAAGGTCCTGACGATGCAGCGGAACTGGATCGGGCGCTCGGAAGGCGCCAGGGTCACGTTTGCGCTGCAGGCGCCGCCAGAAGGGGTCGCGCCCACGATTGACGTGTTCACGACGCGCATCGACACGATCTTCGGCGCGACGTTCGTCATGCTGGCTCCCGAACATCCGCTGGTCGCTGACTTCGCGGCCCGCGTGCCGGACCCGCCCGAGTTCCGGGATCGCATCGCTCGGTTCCGCGCCCAGGATCGCGCGGCACGGCTGAGCGGCGAAGTCGAGAAGGAAGGGTTTTTCACCGGACGCTACGCGATCAACCCGTTCACCAACGAACCGGTGCCGATCTGGATTGCCAACTTTGTCCTCGGCGAATACGGCACCGGCGCGGTCATGGCGGTGCCGGCACACGACCAGCGCGACTTCGAGTTCGCGCGGAAGTACGGTCTGCCGATTCGGGTTGTCGTCCGTCCCGAGAACGGACCCGCTGCGACCGTCGCGGAGATGTCGGAGGCGGTGTCGAACGATGGCGTCCTGGTCAATTCCGGTCGATGGGATGGCCTCCCCTCGGACGAAGCCCGCCGCCAGCTGACCGCCGACGCCGAGGCGCGAGGCATCGGCGAAGGGACAGTGCAGTTCCGGCTCAAGGACTGGGGGATTTCACGACAGCGCTATTGGGGCACGCCGATTCCGATGATCCACTGCCCGGTTGACGGGATCGTGCCGGTGCCGGACGACCAGTTGCCGGTCGTGCTCCCGCCGATGGCGCAATTCAGCGGGCGTGGCGACTCTCCGCTCGCGCAGGTCCCCGAGTTCGTCAACACCACGTGTCCGAAGTGCGGCGGCCCGGCGCGTCGTGAGACCGACACGATGGACACGTTCGTCGACTCGTCCTGGTATTTCTACCGGTTCGCCGACGCGCACAACGAACGCATGCCGTTCGACCCGGCGAAGGTCGGTTACTGGGCGCCGGTCGACTTCTACAGCGGCGGCGTCGAGCATGCCATCCTGCACCTGATCTATTCGCGCTTCTTTGCTCGCGTCTTCCACGATCTCGGCATGGTCGACCACACCGAGCCGTTCACCCACCTCCTGACGCAGGGAATGGTGCTGAAAGACGGCGACGTGATGTCCAAGTCGAAAGGAAACGTCGTCGACCCGGACACGATGATTTCGAAGGTCGGCGCCGATGCGCTGCGCCTCTACGTGATGTTCGTGGCGCCGCCGGAGAAGGAAGTCGAGTGGAACGACAGCGGCCTCGATGGCAGCTACCGCTGGCTGTTCCGCGTCTGGCAGATCGCTCAGCAGTGGCGTTCGGCCGCGACCGCCGCAGCGGCGATCGACGTCGCGGCGCTCACCGCCGACGAACGCGCGATGCGGCGGAAGACGCACGACACGATCCGCCGGGTGACGCTCGATGTGGACGTGCGGAAGCAGTTCAACACCGCGATCTCCGCGATGATGGAGCTGGTCAACGATCTCTATGCCTTTACCAAGCGGCAGGAGGGCGAGCCATCGGGGCAGGCCGCTCCGGTCGTCAAGGAGGCCATCGAATCGCTCATCGTGATGCTTGCGCCGTTCGCGCCGCACACCGCCGAAGAGTTGTGGGAGCAGTATGGACACGGCGATACACTGGCTTCCGCAGCGTGGCCCCGGTTCGACGCGGCTGCGGCGCAGGCCGAAGAGATCGTGGTTCCGGTACAGGTCAACGGCAAGCTGCGCGGGCGGTTGACGGTGGCGCCGGACATCAGCGAGCAGGAGCTCGAACGTCTTGCGCTGGCCGAGGCCAGTGTGCAACCGTACATCCAGGGCAAGACGGTGCGGAAGGTCGTGATTGCGAAGGGCCGTCTGGTCAGTATTGTGGTGTGAAATGGGGCAGGTAGGGCAGGTGGGGCCCGCCTACGCGGCCGAAGGCCGCTACGGCGCGGTCGCGCCGTAGCTCGCCCGAAAAGTGCGCGAGCGAAGGCGGACAGGTGGGACAGTGATCACTCGTCGAGACGTTTTCAATCAGTGCCGGCGCTCGCCGGATCCGTGCTGGCGTCGTCGTGCGGCTACTCGCTCGCCGGCCGTGGATCGTTCCTGCCCGACTACATCCGCAGGGTCGCAATTCCGCTCTTCGCGAATCGAACGCCGTTTCTGACCGCCGAGCTGATGTTCACCGAGAAGGTCAGGGTCGAGTTCCAGAGCCGCGGCCGCTATTCGGTCCAGCCGGCGGAGCCCGGCGCCGACGCGGTTGTTCGCGGCGACCTCGTCGGCATCACGGCGTCGCCGGTCGGCTTCAACGACGGGCAATTGGCCAGCCGCTATCGCTTCACGGTGACCGTCAGCGTCAAGTTCGACGATGTGAAGCAGCAGAAGACGCTGTGGGAGAATCCGGCGCTGAGCTATTCCGACGAGTACGAGCTCACCAGCCGCACGCTGCTGGGCCAGGACAACGCCGCGTTTCTCGAGCAGGAGCGGGTGGCGATCGACCGCCTGTCCACCGATTTCGCCCGTTCGGTCGTCTCCGCGATCCTCGAAGCCTTCTGATGTCCGGTCCGGTGACTCACGGATCGTCCGGGGCGACACAGTGAAACCCGCCGAGGTTCGCAAGCAGATCGCCGCGTCCGAGACCGCTCCGCTTTATCTCCTCGAAGGCGACGACCTTCACTCGCGGCACGATCTGGCAACCGAGTTCGGTGGCGCTCGTCGACGAAGGCCTGCACGCCTTCAACGTGCAGAGTTTCTACGCGAACGAGGCGACGAGCGCCTCCGGGCGCGATCAGCTGATCGGCGACGCTGCTGTCCGCCGCGCGCACGCTGCCCATGATGGCGCCGCGCCGTGTCCTCATCGTGCACGAGGCCGAACGGCTCCTGTCGCCTCGGCGCGGTGCGGACGACGAGGGCGAGAGCGCCTCGCCGGCCGGCGGCGGGAAGCGGAAGAAGAGCGCGAGCCCGGCCGAAGAGCTCGAGGCTTATGTTGCAGCGCCGGAGCCGCTGACCACACTGGTCTTCGTCGCCGGACAGCTGGATGCGAACCGGCGAATCGTGAAGCTCCTGCGGAAGCACGCGATCAGCGTGGACTGCGGAACGCTCGAGACGGGCGCGGAGGCCGGCGGCTGGATCAAGGCGCGGCTCGAACAGCAAGGACTGACAATCGAGCCGCAGGCCGCGACCCTGCTCCTCGAGGCGACCGGCCTGAACCTCGGCGCGAATTCGCGCCGATGTCGACAAGCTCGCGTTGTTCGCGGCCGGTGAACCCACCGTCACGGCGCAGCACGTGCGCGAGATGGTGCTGCCGCAAGTGGAACCGGGCGAGCACTTCGCGCTCGGCAACGCCGTCCGCGACGGTAACGCGCGCGCGGCGCTGCGCGAACTGTCGGCGCTCGTCGAGGCGGGCATGTCCGAGTTCCTCATCCTCGGCCAGATCCGCTACACCGCGAGCCGCCTCATGCCGATCGCCCGCGCGCGGCGCGCGATGGACGCGGTGTTTCAGGCCGACCTCGATCTCAAGTCGGACGCCAAATTGTCGGCAGGCGATCCGCGTTTCCTCCTCGAGCGCCTCGTCATCGGGCTCTGCCAGCGCTGACGGTTCGCGCGTCCCTATTCCGACCGCAGGACCGTGAGCGGATCCGCCGCCGCGGCGCGCCGCGCCGGCAGATAGCACGCGGCGAGCGCCGCGAGGCTCATCACGATCGCGGACGTCCCGATCGTGACCGGATCCGCGGGCGTGATCTGGAACAGGAAGCTCCGGAGCAACTGCGCGGCGCCGAGCGCGCCCGCCCAGACCAATGACGAGTCCGAGGCCGGCAATCACGCAACCGCGGCCGAGGATCAGTCGCAGGATGTCGGCGCGGCTCGCCCCGAGGGCCACGCGCAGGCCGACCTCGCGGAGTCGCGTGGTCATCAGCGCGCTGAGCACGCCGTAGACACCCGCAACCGCCAGCAGCAGCGCCAGACCCGCGAAGCCGAGGATCATGGCGAGCGCGAACTGTCGCTGCGACACGGTATTGCGGACCAGCTCGTCGAGCGTGGCGGTGCGGGCGATGGTCTGCGACGGGCTGACGTCCCAGATCGCGGTCCGCACCGGCTCGAGGAGCGCGGTGGCGTCGCCGGCGCTTCGCACGACGAAGGTCATCGACCCGAACGGCATCTGTGCGAGCGGCATGAACACTTCACCCCGCGACGGGAGGTCGAGGCGTTCGTGTCGGAGTGCGCCGACGACTCCGACGATTTCGACCTGTACCGGCCGGCCGGTAAAGCGGAATGTCAACGTGTCGCCAATCGGGCTGTCCTCGGCGGCCCAGTGGCGCCGCGCCAGCACGTCGCTGATGACGGCGACGCGCTTCGCGTCCGCGCCGTCTCGAGCTTCGAGCAAGCGCCCCTCCTTCAGCGGAATGCGCATCGCGTCGAAGTACCCGGGCGTTGCGATTGTCAGGTAAGCGCGTGGCGCTTCGCTCTCGGCCGCCGCCGGACGGCCGCTGATCGCGAGGGTACCCTCGATGTTGATGTTCGCCTCGATGAACGGCATCGCCGACACCGCCCCGGCATGCTGGACCGCCGGCAGCGCGCTCAGCCGCGCGATCGTGGTGTCGAAGAAGCGCCGCAGGTCGGCGCCGGTCGGGTAGCTGTCATACGCAAAGACCTGTGCGACGAGAATGCGGTCGCGCTGGAACCCCGGATCGACGTTCATCAGTCCGACGAAGCTGCGGAGCAGCAGGCCGGCGCCGGAGAGGAGGACGAGCGCCACCGCAATCTCGGCGACGACAAGTCCAGCGCGCAAGCGATGCTGCGACGGATCGGCGGTCGACGTGCTGCGGCCGGCGCTCGACAGCCCGGCGCGTGCCGCCCGCCACGCCGGCAAGGCACCGGAGAGCAGCGCGACGATCGCTGACATCGCGCCGGCGAAGGCCAGCGCCCGCCAATCGAGCCGCAGGGTTTCAATCCACGGCACAGTGGCCGGGCCGAGGCGGGCAATGGCCTCGAGGGCCCACATCGCCAGCGCCGCGCCCACCAGCCCGCCGGCAACGGCGATCACCAGCGCCTCCAGTAACAGTTGCTGCACCAGGCGTCCGCGTCCGGCTCCGAGTGCCACGCGCACGGCCATCTCACGCTCACGCGCCGAGCCGCGCGCGAGCAGCAGGTTGGCAATGTTCACGCACGCGATCAGCAGCACGAGGCCGACCGCACCGGCGAGCAACGTCACGGCGAGCTCGACGTTCCCCGACGAGGTGATCGCGCAGAGGGCGCACGCGGATGCCGGTCTTGTCGTTGGTTCGCGGCTGCTCGACCGCCAGCTGCGCGGCAATCGCGGTCATCTCGGCCTGCGCGCTTGCGAGCGTGACATCCGGCTTGAGCTTTCCCACCGCCGTCCAGTAGCCGCTGCCACGGATTCGCGGTTCGAATTCCTCGATTGCCTTGGGCTGCCAGACGTTGCGCGGACGAGCCGTGGTCGCCATCAGTCGCGGCTCGAATGACGCCGGCGCAATGCCCACGATCGTCAACGGCCCGTCGTCGGCGCGGATCGTGCGGCCGACGACCGACGGGTCGCCGCCCATCCGATCGCGCCAGAACGTCTCGCTGATCACCAGTACGCGATCGCGGCCTTTCGCGTATTCGTCAGCGGAGAACAGGCGCCCGGCCACTGGGATCACGCCAAAGGTCTCGAAGAACCCCGGTGTTACTTTAGAGGCCGACCAGACTTCGGGACGCGGTTCGGCGAGGATATCGAGCGACCACGGCACGACGCCGGCGAAGTGCTCGAAGGACCGCGCCCGCTCGCGCCAGTCGAGGAAGTTGGCGGGGGCGACGTCGAGCAGTTCCTCTTCCGGCGCGCGGGTCTCCCAGAACGTGACGATGCGTTCTGGCTCCGGATAGGGAAGCGGGCGCAACAGGATCTGGTCGGTCACGCTGAACATCGTCACGGTCGCCGCGAGCCCCAGACTGGCGATGGCGATGACGGTCGTCGCGAAGCCACCGTGTTGCACCAGCTGCCGCAGGCCATGGCGGACGTCGTCGAGCCAGTCGAAGTCGGCGATGCTGCGCTGCCGAAGCCAGAACGCATCGGCGAAGGCGCCGAGGGCGCGGCGGATCGGCCGCTGGTAGCGTGCCGGCAAATCGCCCAGCGACGCCAGCTCAGCGTCCCACTCGTTGCGCCAGTCCTGGCGCACCCCGCCGGGCACCAGCCATCCGGAGAGGCGAATCAGCGTGCGGGCGATAGCAAATCGGACCGGAGTGTCCATGATTCAGCGCTCCGAGCCGGACGCTGGCGTCGCCGGCGAGACATCCTGAATGGCGCGATAGCGGGACGCGGCTTCGCTCGCGACGATCCGCCCTGCCGACGTGAGCTCGTAATAGCGGCGCGGCGGTCGCTGTTCGCGGCGAGCGACGCCTTCCTTCTCCCAGCGCGACTTCACCAGGCCTTCGGCGTCCAGGCGGCGCAGGATGGGGTAGACGGTGCCGCTGGGGAGGCCGACGGCATCCATGATGTCGAAACCGTGGTGATGGCCCTGCAGCAGGGCTTGCAGGACGAGCGATGTCGGGTAGGTGAGGCGCATGTCGAAGACTACCTATGTAGACTTAGACGCAGGCGCAGCCGCCGGTTGGTTGGCGGTGCGTCGAAAATTGCTCTAGCGGGAGGCCCGGGCCGACAGGCGCGACTTGTAGCGGGCGGCGGTGTTGCGGTGGATGATGCCCTTGGAGGCCATCTTGTCGACGAGCGACTGAGCGCTGCCGACCGCCTCGGCCGCGGCCGCCTTGTCGGTGCCGTCAACGGCCTTGCGCAGGGCCTTGAGTCCGGTTCGGAGCTTCGAGCGCAGCTGCCGGTTGGCCTCGCGCCGCTTCAGGTTCTGTCGATGCGCCTTCAGCGCCGACTTGTTTCGCTTTGCCACGTATGGAGATCCTCAAAATCGGCTGCCCCGACCGGGACTGAGTGCCCCAGTGCGCAGCCGCGGGAAACGGTCAAACGCTAGATGATATCACCGTTTCCCGACGATCTCGTAGGGCTGGTCCTTTGGCGGGACGTTGGAATAGCGGGTCCTGGTCCGCCCCTCGACCGTCTCGGTCCAGCGGTAGATCACCGACTCGCGCTTTGGCGCGGTCGATCCGGCGGCCGCCGTAATCTTGCGGACGTAGTCGCGGGTTTCCCGATAGGGCGGCACTCGTCCGTATCGCTCTACGCTCCCGGGGCCGGCGTTGTAGGCGGCCAGGGCGAGCTCGACGTTGTGGTCATACCGCGCCAGCAGGCCCGCCAGGTACGAGACGCCGCCGCGGATGTTCTCTTCCGGATGGAACGGGTCGGCGACCCCCAGTTCGCGGGCGGTGGCCGGCATGAGCTGCATGAGCCCCATTGCCCCCTTGGGGGAGATGGCAAAGCGGTTGAAGTTCGACTCGGCCTGGATGACGGCTCGGACCAGATCGGGCGACAGGCCGTGCTGACCGGCATGCTGCCGAATCAGCTCGTCGTACTGCATCGATCGCGGGGTGCGGGGCGGCTTCGACGCGGTTCTTATGACCGCGGCGTCGGGCGGCACGTAGGTCGCCGTCCGCGCAGCCCGATCGCCACGCGGCGCGTTCGACAGGACGAGATGTCCCGACGCATCGCGCCACGTGTAAATCTGTGCCTGTGCGGGCACGGCCGTGACGAGGCAGACGAAGACCAGAGCCGGTAGAAGTCGCAAGTGATCAGGAATGCGCGGTCTGGGAGGACGGGCGCGCGGTAAATCCTGACCAGCCTATCGGCCGACTAGGTGCCGGCCAGTAGTCGCTCGACCAGGCTGCGGCTCTCGCTCACAAGGTCGTCGATCTTCGCCGGGTCTTTGCCGCCGGCTTCGGCGAAGTCGGGCCGGCCCCCGCCGCGGCCGCCGACGATCGGCGCCAGCTGTTTCACGATCTCGCCCGCCGGCGCGCGTTTGACGAGATCCGGCGTCACCGTCGCCACGATCGACACCTTGCCGTCCGCCGACGGCGTCGCAAGAAAGACGATGCCGCTGGTCAGCGTGGACTTGAGCGTGTCGGCCAGCGATCGCAGCGATTCCTTGTCCAGGTCGTCCACGCGCCGCGCGATCAACGTGACGCCGTTGATCGTGGTTCGATCCTGATCGCCGCCTGGAGCGGCCCCGCCGCCAAGCGCCAGCTTGGTCTTGAGCTGCTGGACGTCCTTACGCAGCTTCGACTCGGCCGCCAGGTGCGCGGCGAGCGCGGCGACGAGGCCCTCAGGCGTCGTGTTGAGCGTGCGTACCGCCTCGTCGAGTTGATCGAGGCGCTGCCGCGCGTGCTGGTAGGCGCCGAGGCCGGTGAGCGCTTCGATGCGCCGCACTCCTGCTGCCACACCGGATTCTTCGGTCACGAAGAACGCGCCGATGTCGCCGGTGGCGCTGACGTGCGTGCCGCCGCACAGCTCGACGCTGAAGGCTGCCGTGGCGTCGCTCGGCCCGGAGGGCGAGTCCGGAACCGTGACCACCCGAACGCGATCGCCGTATTTCTCGCCGAACAATGCCATCGCGCCGCCAGCAATCGCCTCCTGCGTGTTGCGAACTGCGGTTTCGACCGGGTGATTGGCGACGATGTGCTCGGTCACCAGACGCTCGATGCGCGCGAGCTCGTCCGCGGTGAGCGCGGCGAAATGCACGAAGTCGAAGCGCAGGCGGTCCGGCGCCACGAGCGATCCGGCCTGCTTGACGTGTGGCCCGAGCACCTGCCGCAGCGACGCGTGGAGCAGGTGCGTGGCGGTGTGATTACGGCGGGTCGCGTCGCGCCGCGTGGCGTCCACGTGCGCGGTCACGCGATCGCCCTTGCGGATCGGGCCGGTCAGCGATTCGATCTTGTGCGCGCGCGGAAGGCCGGCGCCCGTACGGACGATTCCGGTGACGCGCGCGTCGGTCGCGCCGCTCGTCAGGCGACCCTGATCCGATACCTGGCCGCCCGACTCGAGATAGAACGGCGTGCGCTCCAGGACGACGTAGCCACTGTTGCCAGCGGCGAGCTCGGCGACCTGCCGCTTCTGCTCGTCGAAGAGCGCGAGGACCGGCACGTCGGCCACCGTCGTCGTCTGGTAGCCCTCGAATTGATCGGCGGTCGTGCTCAGCGCCTGGCGCTCGCCGTCCGACGCAAAGGCGAACTCCTCTGCCTTGCGGCCGTCGAAGGCGCTCTTTGCCCGCGCCTTCTCTCGCTGGCCCTGCATCGCGCGTTCGAAACCCTCGGTATCGAACGTAAGGCCTTGCGCCCCCGCCAAATCCTCGATGAAGTCGCGTGGCAGGCCGTAGGTGTCGTACAGCTTGAACGCCTGCTCGCCCGGCACGACGCGATCGCCCTTTGCGGCTCGCTCGAGGACGTCTTCAAGGCGGGGGAGTCCTTCGGTGAGCACGACCCCGAACCGCTCTTCCTCGCTCCGTACCACCTGGATGATCGAGGCCTCTCCAGCCTTCAGCTCCGGATAGGCGTTGCCCATCTCGGCAACGAGGACCGGTACAAGCGTCGAGAGAAACGGCGCGTTGAGCCCGAGCTTGCGGCCGTGCCGCATCGCCCGCCGCATGATCTTGCGGAGCACGTAGCCCCGCCACTCGTTCGAGGGTACGACGCCGTCGGCAATGAGAAACGTCATCGCGCGAATGTGGTCGGCGACGACGCGCATGGACACGTCCGCCGGCTCCATCGTCCCGCCGTAGGTCCGGCCGGCCAGGCGACCGAGCTCGCGCAGGATTGGCGTGAAGAGCTCGGTGTCGTAATTCGACAGCGAGCCTCTCATGACCGCGGAGATCCGCTCGAGACCCATCCCGGTGTCGATCGATGGCGCCGGCAGATCCCGAAGGGTCCCGCCCGCTTCGCGCTCGAACTCCATGAAGACGTTGTTCCAGATCTCGACGAAGCGCTCGGATCCCGAGGCCGCGTCTTTCATGAAGTCGCCGGTGCCAGCGACGCCGGCGCCGCGGTCGTAATAAATCTCCGAGCAGCGGCCGCAGGGCCCGGTGTCGCCCATGGCCCAGAAGTTGTCGCTCATCCCGAGTTCGCCGATCTGCGACTCCGGCAGAAACCGCCGCCAGATCTCATACGCCTCGTCGTCGCGCGGGATGCCTTGTTCACCCTTGAAGATGTGGCGACCAGCCGCGACGGTTCCAGCTTCCAGACGTCGGTCAGGAGGGCCCACGCCAGCGGAATCGCGTCGGCCTTGAAGTAGTCGCCGAACGAGAAGTTGCCGAGCATCTCGAAGAACGTGTGGTGGCGCAGCGAGGGCCCGACAGTGTCGAGGTCGTTGTGCTTGCCGCTGACGCGCATGCACTTCTGGGAGGTCGCGGCGCGGGTGTAGTCGCGTCGTTCACGACCAAGGAACACGTCCTTGAACTGGTTCATGCCGGCGTTGGTGAAGAGGAGGGTCGGATCGTCGCCCGGCACGAGCGGCGAGCTCGGCACGACCCGATGGCCGTGCCGCGCGAAATATTCCAGGAAAGACGCGCGAATTTCGTTGGGATGCACGCTCCTATTTTACTCGGCGGTTTCGGAGCCCTTCCGGCGAAGCCGCGCATAGACCGCACCCGGCTCGAACCCCTGGCTGACCAGGCGGCGGACGACGCGCGCGATGCCGTTGCGATCGAGGCTCGCCGCCTCGCGGCCGCGGAGGCTCCGCTCGATCGCCTGGTCGAGCAGCGCTGCCTCGTCCGTGTCGCCGAAGACTTCCTGGACGGCGTCCGCGGCGGTCTCGCGATCGATGCCAATCTGTTGCAGGTGGTACAGCACGCGCCGGCGGCCCCGGCCGCGAACGTTCACGTCGGTGCGAGCGGCAGCCAGAGCGACGCGCCGGTCGCTGAGGCTGCGATCGGCGGTCAGCCGCTCGATGGCGCGGTCGATCTCGTCAGAAGGGATGTCGCGGCGTGCCAGCCGCTCGCGGACTTGCCGGGTGGAGAGCTCGCGCCGCGACAGCCAGGTCAGGGCGAGCGTGTAGGCGTCCATCGATCGCGGCGGGCCATCCGGCCCGTTCCGTCACTTGCCGAAGCGGGTAATCTCCGGCCGCCGCCGGCGCCGAGCGGTTTCTTGACCGGGCTGGCCGCCGTCGAGTTTCCAAAGACCGACGTCGCCATATGGTCGCGCGACATGTCGGCGGTGGTCGAGACGCCCTGGACCTTGAGCTTGAACTCGTCGACGTTGCTGGCCCACTTCAGCGATTCTTCGAGGGTCACCTTGCCCTGGCTGTAGAGGTTGAAGATCGACTGATCGAATGTCTGCATCCCGTACTGCGACGTGCCCTGGGCGATGGCGGCCTGAATCAGATGCGTCTTGTCCTTGTCGACGATGCAGTCCTTGATGAACGCGGTGCTGATGAGCACTTCGACGGCGGGGAGCCGGCCCGTGCCGTCGGCGTTCGGAATCAGGCGCTGGGCGATGGCGGACCTCATCACGCTGGCGAGCTGGAGGCGAATCTGCTTCTGCTGGTGGGGCGGAAACACCGAAATGATGCGGTTGATTGTTTCGGTCGCGTCGAGTGTGTGCAGCGTCGAGAAGACCAGATGGCCCGTCTCGGCGGCGTGGAGCGCGGTTTCAATCGTCTCGACGTCACGCATTTCGCCGACGAGGATGACGTCGGGGTCCTGACGGAGGGCGCTGCGCAGCGCCGACGCGAACGATCGCGTGTCGGCGCCGATCTCGCGCTGGTTGATGATCGACTTGTTGTCGCGATGCAGGTATTCGATCGGGTCTTCGATGGTGATGATGTGCGTGGACCGCGTCCGGTTGATGTGGTTGAGCATCGCCGCCAGCGTCGTGCTCTTGCCGCTACCGGTCGTCCCGGTGACGAGCACGAGGCCGCGCTCTTCGGTCGCCACTTTCTGGAGAATCGCTGGCAGCCCCAGTTCTTCGACGCTGCGCACACCCATCGGAATGACGCGCAGGACTAGGCCGATGGTGCCGCGCTGCATGAAGACGTTGCAGCGGAACCGGCCCAGGCCTGGGACGCTGTAGGCGAAGTCGATCTCCTGCATGTCCTTGAGCCGCGACTGGTGGGCGGGCGGCATCGCTTTCGACGCTATCTGCTCGACTTCGTCGGGCTCGAGCTTGTGCTCGCTGACCGGCACCAGCTTGCCGTGAATGCGCGCGACCGGAAGTCCTCCGGCCTTGAGGTGAAGGTCGGACGCGCCCTGGGCGACGGCAAGCTCGAGAAGGTAATTCAGGTCCATGCAAGTGCTCTGCGAAATGGCCGGAGGCCGCGCGACGTCAGGGCGTCGTGACGGCCGCTCCGACCGGGGTCAACCAGTTGTGGTCATCAGGCAGATCGCCGGTGATGATCCCGAAGAACCGCTCCTGCAATGCGGCCGTCACCGCGCCGCGGCGGCCGTTCCCGACGGCAATCTTGTCGATCGAACGGATCGGCGTGATCTCCGCGGCCGTGCCGCAGAAAAACGCCTCGTCGGCCAGATAGAGGAACTCGCGCGGCAGCGTCTGCTCGCGAACCTCGAATCCGAGGTCGTGCGCCAGGCTCACGACCGTGTCGCGGGTGATGCCCTGGAGAATCGAGGAGGTCAGCGACGGCGTGTAGACGACGTTGTCGCGCACGAGGAAGAGGTTCTGGCCGCTGCCTTCACTGACCAGTCCAGACTCGTCGAGCGCGATGCCTTCGGCGTAGCCGTCCACGGTCGCCTGCATCTTGATCAGGCCGGAGTTGGCGTAGTTGGCCGTCGACTTGGCGAGAGCCGGGAACGTGTTGGGCGCGATCCGCGTCCACGAGCTGACCCCGACGTCCACGCCCTTGGCCAGCGCATCGTCTCCGAGCGGCGTGTCCCACTCCCAGACAAGGATGGACACGTCGACGGGGCAGGGCATCGGGTTGACGCCGAGCTGCGCATATCCGCGATAAATCAGCGGACGGATGTAGCAGGACTTGTAGCCGTTGACGCGAATGGTCTCGAGAAGCGCTTCGCTGAGCTCGCTCGTCGAGTAGGGCGGTTCCATGCGGTAGATGCGGCACGAGTCGGCCAGCCGCCGCATGTGCTCGGGCAGCCGGAACACATTCGCTCCGCCCTTTGAGTCGTACGCACGGATGCCTTCGAACACGCCCGACCCGTAATGGATGACGTGCGAGGCGACGTGGATGGTGGCGTCTTTCCAGGCCACCAGCCGGCCGTTCATCCAGACTTTCCCGGTTTCGCTGAACCCCATTGTCGATGCTCCCCAGAAATGACGCGGCTCGCCTACCGTTGTCGGTCGCGGCCGGTTCCGATGCGGCAAACTGCGCGGAATTGCCTGCTGTTGAGATTATGGAGCATCACCAACACGCTGAATATCGGCCGCTCCTTGCCGCGGCATGAATTGTCTCAACCGCGACGATGAGGAAGGTTCAGGGGCCGGATTTACTGGGCTTCGCCGCAGAACGGGCAGCGATCGGTACGGGCGTGGAGCGGCTTCCGGCAATGCCAGCAGAAGCGGCTCTGTGGCGCTTCGCGCGCCTTCAGGCGGGCCTGGATGTCGTCGGTATTCTCGCCCGCGGTGGCGCTGTCGAGCGGGGCCGGCCGCCATGGCCGGCGCGCGCCCGGCTCCGGCGGCGTCGAGACCCGACGCGGCGGCAGGCTCGGCCGGGCCCGGGCCGACAGGACCGCGTCCAGGAGATCCGCGGCCCGCGCGTAACGCGAGGCGATGTCCGGCGCCATCGCCTTCATCACGATGTCGCTGATGCCCTTCGGGATCTTCTGGTTGCGGGTCCGCGGCGGCGCGGTCAACTCGCCCCGCATCAGACGTTCCAGGTCGGCCGGCGCCGGCGTGTTGTAGGGCAGCGACCCGGTGAGCATCTGGTACATCGTCACGCCGAGCGAATAGATGTCGGACGAGAAGACCGCCTTGCCCTGGAACTGCTCCGGTGCCATGTACGGCGGACTGCCGATGACCGTCGTTCCGTGCGCGGCAATCTCGAGAAACCTCGACGTGCCGAAGTCGGCGACCTTGACCATGCCCTGCTCGGTGACCAGAACGTTGCCCGGCCGCAGGTCACGGTGGATCACACCCTGGCGATGCGCGTGATCCATGGCGTTGCAGATCTGGCACGTGTAGTCGAGCGCGCGCGGCAGGTCGAGCGCGCCGTCGCGCTCGATGATCTGCTCGAGCGTGTCGCCCGGCACGTACTCCATCACGATGAAGAAGACGTCGTCCTGCTTCTCGGCGGTCAGGACGGTGACGACGTTGGGATGACTGAGGCTGGCGAGCAACCGCGGCTCGCGCAGCAACTCGCCGAAGTCGAGATTCTGTCGATGCGGAACCTTGAGCGCGACCTTCTTGTCGATCCACGTGTCTTCGGCCAGATAGACCGAGCCGAAGCCGCCGCTCCCGAGTGGTGCCACGATGCGGTACTTCCCGATGGCCTGTCCGCGAAAAAACATCTCTGCAGAGTATAGACTCGCGATGTGATCCCCAGGTTCTTCGTGCCCGCCGCGGACACGATTGGATCCACCATCGACCTGCCAGAAGATGAAGCGGCACACCTGGCTCGGGTGCTGCGGTTGACCACCGGCGCCGAAGTGCTCGTTTTCGATGGTCGTGGCCGCGAATGGCAGGCGATTGTCGATCGCGTGACGAAGTCGAGCGCGGCCGTGCGTCTCGTCACCGCTATCTCGGCCGCGCCCGAACCCGCCGTCGCGATCGCGCTCGCCATGGCAGTGCTCAAGGGCGACAAGACCGACGAGGCCATCCGAGATGCGGTGATGCTTGGCGCTGCTTCGGTGCAGCCGCTGCTAACCGATCGATCAGAGGTCCGCGCGTCGGCGGTCACCGAATGGCCGACGGCAGGACCGATGGCAGCGGATTGCAGTTTCGTCGGCGAAGCAGTGCGGCCGGGCCGTCGTTCCACCGATTCATCCCGCCGCCACGCTGGACGACGTCCTGGCGTCGCCAGGGCCGGGGTTGCGGCTGGCGCTGGTCGAGCCCCGCAGTGCGACCGTCTCCGTCCTGACGGTGCGGGAGGTTTCACGCCCGGCGCACGTTCAAGTCTTCATTGGCCCTGAAGGTGGCTGGAGCGATCGCGAAATGCGGGCGCTGGGCGCGACCACGAGGCTCGTGACGCTGGGCAGCCAGACGTTGCGTGCGGAGGCCGTCCCGCTCGTGGCGCTCACGGCCCTGCGCGTGGCGTGGAGCGACCTTTAAGGGCTGAGCGGCGTTCGACTTCACGCCTATAATCGCGCGCGATGCCGCTCACAGCGGGTGCCCGGCTCGGCGCGTACGAAATCGTCGACCTCCTTGGCGCCGGGGGCATGGGCGAGGTGTATCGCGCCCGTGACGCGCGGTTGGGACGCGACGTCGCCATCAAGGTTCTTCCCACCGCGTTTTCCGCAGACCCGGACCGACTTCATCGCTTCGAACAGGAGGCACGCGCGGCGGCCGCGCTCAACCATCCGAACGTTCTGGGAGTCTTCGACATTGGCTCGCACGGCGGCGCTCCGTACGTCGTCTGCGAACTCCTCGAGGGCGCCACGCTGCGTGAGCGGCTCCACAGCGGCGCGCTCCCGGCTCGCAAAGCGATCGAGATTGGCGTGCAGATCGCCCGCGGCCTTGCCGCCGCTCACACGCGGGGCATCCTCCATCGCGATCTCAAGCCCGAGAACCTGTTCATCACCAGCGACGGCCTGGCGAAGATTCTTGATTTCGGCCTCGCCAAACTGGTCGAGCGCGAGCGCCGGCGATGGTGTCAGCGTGCTTGCGACCACGCCCGCACAGACCGCCGATGGCATCGTTCTGGGAACCATCGGCTACATGTCGCCCGAGCAGGCCAGAGGACGCGCGGTCGATCACCGGACCGACATCTTTGCGTTCGGCGCCGTTCTGTACGAAATGCTTGGCGGCCGCCGCGCCTTCGCAGGTGATACCGCCGCGGATACGCTGGGCGCCATCCTCAAAGAGGATCCGCCCGACCTCCCGGTAGTCCGAGAAGCACATTCCACCGGCGCTCGTGCGCATTGTCGATCGGTGTCTCGAAAAGGCGGCCGGCGTCGCGATTTCAATCCGCCGACGATCTCGCATTCGCGTTGGATGCGCTGTCGTCGTCGGGATTTACTGGCGTTCATGACGCGGTGCGCGAGCCAGCTGGCGTGGCAAAGGTGGGGGCGTGGTGGCCGATTCTGGCCGCCCTCGTCGTCGGCGTCGCGATCACGGCGGCGATTGCCGCACTCATCCGGCCCGACGGCAGCACGGAGCCCTTGCCGGTCTACAGGACGACGATCGCGTTGCCCGCCGGCACGCGCATTCCGCCCGCGATGGCGACATATGGGAGGGTCGCCATCTCTCCCGATGGATCGCACCTGGTGATTGCGGCCGTCGATGGGAGCGGCCGCCAGATGTTGTGGCTCCGGGGACTCGATGACCTGGCCGCACATCCGTTGGCGGGGACCGAAGGCGGAGCGCACCCGTTCTGGTCAGCGGACTCGCGGTCGATCGGCTTCCTGGCAGGAGGGAAGCTGAAGCGGGTCGATGTGACCGGCGGCTCCGCGTCGACACTCGCCGACGCGACCTTCCCGGCGCCTGGCACTTGGAATCAAGACAACGTCATTGTGTTCAATGCGAAGCCTGCTGCCGGGTTGTTCCGCATTTCGGCAGGAGGCGGGACTCCTGAGCCCGTCACGAACATCGATCCGGCCAAGGGTGATGCGGGACACTCGCTCCCGTTCTTCCTGCCTGACGGCCGCCATTTTCTTTACACGTCGGGATCGCTCACCAGGAGCCTCGGCATTTTCGTCGGATCGCTGGATTCCACGGAGGCGCCCATCGACTCTTCTCGACGTCGGGTCGAACCCCAAATACGCTCAGGGGCACTTGCTGTTCATGCGCGACAGCGTCTTGGTCGCGCAGCCCTTCGACCCCGAGCGGCTCACCTTGTCCGGAGAACCGCGGCCAATTGCCGAGAGCGTGGCGGTGCAGTCGGGCACCGAGAACGCCTCGTTTGGCGCGTTCTCCGTCTCAACCGACGGCGTCGTCGTGTACGCCGTCGGCGATCCACGAGAGGCGTTCCGGCTCACCTGGTTCGATCGCGCCGGACGCGAACTTGCGGCCATCGGCGATGCGGGTAACTTCACAAATGCGAGCTTGGCTGCGGATGGCCGTCGCGCCGCCGTGATCCTGCCCGAGCCCAATCGGAGTACCACTGACGTCTGGGTTGTCGATCTGGCGCGAGGTGTCCGGAATCGACTGACAGGACCTGAGGGAGACGAGTACAACCCCGTCTGGACGCGCGGACGGCGCACGCGTCATCTTCATGTCGCGGCGAGCCACGGCTCCCCAGTACGCGGTGTACGGGCCGGTCGGCGACTGGTACGGGCGCGGAGGAACTCCTGCTGAGTGACGGCGCGGTCAACCTTCCGACGAGCGTGTCGCCCGATGGGAAATTCCTGCTGTTGACGCGCCGCGCATCGCCGACTCCAGATGCGCGCCCCGACATCTGGTTGATGCGGCTGGACGGCGACCGCACCGTGCGGCCGTTCATCGAAGCGACGAGTCATGAAGCCGACGCGCGGTTCTCGCGAGACGGTCGCTGGGTGGCGTACGAATCGGACGCCTCAGGTCGGAACGAGATCTGGGTGACCACCTTCCCTGAGGCGTCGTCGAAGTGGCAGGTTTCGACCGCCGGCGGCGAGGCGCCGCGGTGGGGGCCGGGCACGAGCGAGTTGTTCTTTCGAACGCCGGATCGGCAAGTGATGGCCGTCAGCTTGAGGATCGACACCGCGGCGCCGGAGATCGGACCCGCGTCAGCGCTGTTTTCCGTGCCGATCGGTGCCGGGTTCGGCAATCCGTACGAACCATCGGCTGACGGGCAAAAGTTTCTGGTGATCTCGAGACCGACACGATCTCAGGAAGGCGCGGCTAGCGCCCTGACACTGCTCGTCAATTGGCGTTCGATCGTCGATCGCGCGCGCTGAGTCGTCATAGCATGAACCGTCGCGGCGCGATCGGCGCCTGCCTGGCTGGAGCGAGGATCAGGATGAAACGCGAACTGAAGACATCGATGTGGCTCGTGACGATGCTGGTGGCGGGTCTGGTAGCGACGGCGCAGGAACCGACACCGCTGCCGCCGCCGGTCGCGACCTTTTCGATCCTCGGCTACGACCCGGCTACTGGCGAAATCGGCGGCGCCGTACAGTCGCGCGTGTTTTCGGTCGGCAACGGCGTGCTCTGGGGTGAGGCCGGCGTCGGCATGATCGCGACGCAGGCCATCGTCGACGTGAGCTACGGTCCGAAGGGACTGGCCCTGCTGCGCGCCGGCATGTCGCCGGCGGCGCTTCTGAAGGCGGTCTGGGACAGCGATCCCGATCCACGTCCCGACAACTGGACGAAGCAGGGCCGGCAGTTTGCCGCGATCGACGCCAAGGGCAACGTTGCCGCCTTCACCGGCCCGAAGGCCTCGAACTGGGCCGGCGACAGGCAGGGAAAGTACTGCACGGCGCAAGGCAACATCCTGGCGGGGGAGCCGGTCGTCGCCAACATGGTCAAGGCGTTCGAATCAACCACCGGCCACCTGTCGATGCGGCTGATGGCAGCGCTCGACGCCGGTCAGGCCGCTGGCGGCGACACGCGCGGCATGCAGTCGGCGAACATCCTCATCGTCGGCAAGGGTATGGGCGTGTGGCTGAACAACGACGTTGTGCTGCGGTTACAGGTCGACGACAGCCCCGAACCGCTGAAGGAGATGCGCCGGCTTGTCGAGGGATGGAATCAGCGCCGCGTGAAGAACCAGCAGCGCCCGGTCGGTGACTGATCCGCCGGGTCGTGGCCCCTCGCTCAGTCTGTCGGCAGGAACCAGTGCACGTAGCCGCAGGCACTGCACACCACACAGGTGCATGTGGGGCCGATCCATTCGATGTTGAAAAGCTCGCGACCCCCGAGTGCAGCTGTGCCTTCCGTGGATAGAAGCGGTCGTTGCTGCAGACCACGCACTGCAGCGGCCGCCCCAGCACGTTGACGGTTTCCGGTTCGTCTTTGCCGAAGATGCGCATGACGAATTTTCTCAGACGGCGCGACGAAAGACGAGCCCGACCCAGGAGTCTTCGACGGAACGCGGCGTCCTCGCTGAGGCCGAGCGCTTCCACCACCGCCGGACGCTCGTCTGTGTCGAAGCCACTCGTGATCAGGATCCCGTCCAGTTTCACCAGCTCGCGCAGCCGTTCTGCCGACGATCGCAGCATGCCGCCGGTGAGGTTCGCGAGCACGACGTCCCACAGGCCGTCGATCGGCGGGTGGGCGCCGCGCTGCCGATAGTCTGCGACCAGCCATTCGATGCCGGCCGCGCCCGGATTGAGCGCCTGACTCTCCCGAGCGGACTCGATCGCGTCCGGATCGACATCCACGGCGAGCACCTGTCTCGCGCCGCTCAACGCCGCGGCCATGGCGAGCACGCCAGAACCGGTGCCGAGATCGAGCACGCGCTTTCCGCGAACGTCGACGTCAGTCAGCGCCCGCAGGCAGAGCCGCGTTGACTGGTGGTGACCTGTCCCGAACCCGCGTGACGGCTCGATGACAATCAGCGTCGCGTCCGCATCGAGAGCCTCCGGCACGTCCCAGGGCGGCGCAACGACGAAGGCGCCGGCGCGAATGTGGGTCAGCTGCTGTTGCGAGCGCGCCGCCCAGTCATCGTCGGCGACATCCTCGGACGCGATGGCGATTTCGGGCGCTTCCGCTGCGAGCGCCGCGGCCGCGTTGTCACGATCGCTGCTGCTGGTGAAGAAGACGCGCCAGTGGAGCGGCGCGGGCGGCGGTTCGGGCGGTGGCGGAAACGTCGGATCCCACAATCCCCCGGGCGGAAGGGGCAGCGGCGTGAGATCTTCGATGGCGAGTGGCGAGAACCCGTCGAGGATGACGGCGACGCGATCGTCGAGGGACGCGTCGGCCGCCGCCGCACGAAGAATCAGTGCCGGCCAGAGACGGCCATCAGCCAAAGATGTCCTTGACCCGGTCGAACAGGCCGCGGTCGTCGTCGGCATCGCGCGGCGTCGGTTCGAAGGCCTGCGCGGGCAGGGTTGCTGCCAGCTGCTCGAGCAGCTTCTTCTGCTCGCGCGACAGCTTGCGCGGCGTGATCGCCTGCACGGTCACGAGGAGGTCGCCGCGGCCGCGGCCGGCGACGTCGGGGATACCCTTGCCGCGGAGCCGGAACAGCGCGCCGGTCGTCGTGCCCTCGGGGACCTTCAGGGTCTCTTTCTCGCCGCTGATGAGCGGCACTTTGATCTCGCCGCCGAGCGCGAGGGTGGTGAAGTTGACCGGAATCTGACACGCGAGGTCGTTGCCGTCACGCTGGAAGAACGCGTGCTCCTGCACGACGATCACGACATACAGATCGCCGGGAGGGCCGCCAAGCGCGCCGGCTTCGCCTTCGCCGGTCAGGCGCAGCCGCTGACCGGTTGCGATGCCCGCGGGAATCTTCACCGTCAGCTTGCGCATCTGCTCGATCGCGCCTTCGCCGTGACAGGTCGCGCACGCTTTGGTGATGACGCGTCCGGCGCCGCGGCACTGGCCGCACGTCCGCGCGACCGTGAAGAAACCCTGCTGATACCGCAGCTGCCCCGTGCCGCGACACTGCGGGCAGGTTGCCGGCGGGGAACCCGGCGCCGACCCTGAGCCGTGACAGCTTTCGCAGCTCTCGCGGCGCGGAATCTGAATCACGGTTTCAGTCCCACTTGCCGACTGCTCGAAGCTGATCTCGAGGTCGTAGCGGAGATCGGAGCCGCGCTGAGGTCCGCCGCGACGACGGCCGCCACCAAAGCCGAACAGGTCTCCGAGGCTCCCGAAGATGTCGTCGAACTCGGCGAAGATCGTCGGGTCGAAGCCGGCGGGACCGCGCTTCCGGAGACTGCGGCATGACCGAAGCGGTCGTACCGCGCGCGCTTGTCGGCGTCGGCCAGCACTGCGTAGGCCTCGGCGGCTTCCTTGAACGTGTCCTCGGCCGCCTTGTCGCCGGGGTTGCGATCGGGATGGTATTTGAGCGCCAGCTTGCGGTAGGCGCTCTTGATCTCCTGATCGCTCGCCTCGCGGCCGACGCCCAGGACGACGTAGTAGTCGCGCTTGCTCACGATGCCTTTGCGACGCGGACCAGCGCGGGACGAAGGAGACGATCGCCGAGACGGTAACCCTTGCGGAGCTCGCCGATGACCTCGCCCTCACGCGAGCCGGGCGATTCCTCGTAGGCCACGGCCTGGTGCAGGTGCGGGTCGAAATCCACGCCGAGCGAATCGAATGTGGTCACGCCACGGCGGCGAAGCACTTCCGCCAGCTGACGATGGATCAGCTCGACGCCGGCTCGATACGGTTCGGCGCCCGGCGGTGCTTCGACGGCCAGGGCCCGCTCGAAATCGTCGATGGCGTTCAGCACGTCGGCGATCACATCAGCCGCCGCCCATTCGGCCTGCTCGCGCCGTTCCTTGTCCACGCGCTTGCGATAGTTGTCGAACTCAGCCGTCTTGCGAAGCAGACGGTCGTAGATGTCGTCGCGCTCGCGGCGAAGGGTGTCGAGCTCGGTGTCGCCGGCCTGGGCGCCCTCGACCGCAGCCTCAGAGTGTTCGGCCGCAGCTTCGGCCTGTTCGTCGGCGTCTTCGGGGTCGATGCCGACCGGTTCGTCGTTCGGTTCCATGATGGTGTCCGGTATGAATGTATACGTCAGTTATCGCTCAGAACGCGGCCGACGGCTTTCGCGGCATTCTCGACCACATCGATGGCGCGGGAATAGCGCATCCTCGTCGGGCCGATGACGCCCACCATACCGGTGCTGCGGCCGTCGAAGTACGTCGAGGCAATCAGGCTGAACGGACGGAGCTCGGGGTCGCTGTGTTCCGCGCCAATCACGACCGTGAGGCCGGGCCCGTCGATGTACTCCGTCAGCAGGCGGACCAGCCGCTGACGCTCCTCGACCATCAGCATCAGCGCCCGCAGCGTCGACATCGACAGCCCGCTGGCCCGAACCACTTCGTCCAGCAGCGTCGTCGTGCCGTCGATGCAAACCATCGGCCGCTCAACGCTCTGCAAAGAGTGGCTGGCGAGCCGCAGGGCGAGCCCCAGCAGTTGATCGTAAAGGGTTCGCTCCTCGCGAAGTCGCGCGAGCACGCCCTCGCGCACGTCTTCGAGCGTGCGGCCCGAGAACTGCTCGTTCAGGTAGTTGGCGGCCGCCACCAGCTCGGCCTGCCCCACCTCTTCGCCAATGTCGATCGTCTTCTGCGACACCTGATTGCCGCGCGCGACGACGACGACGAGGATGCGGTTGCTGCCGAGCGGGACGAACTCGATGCGGTGAAAGACCGCCTGGGCGTTGGCCGGGGCGATCGCGAAGCCAACGTGTCGCGAAATCTCCGACAACACGTGCGACGCGCTCGACAGGACGTCGTCGATGAGCGGTACCTCGCCGGCCTGCAGGCGCAACCGGGCTTCGACCGCAGAGGCGTCCTTACTTGCGCGCCGTGCCTCGAGCAGCGTATCGACGTAGTAGCGGTAGCCGAGGTCGGTCGGGACGCGCCCGGCCGAGGTGTGCGGCTGCCACACGAATCCCATCTCCTCGAGCTGGGCAAGTACGTTGCGAATCGTTGCTGAAGAAAGCGCGAGGCCCGAACGGCGAACCAGCGCGGCCGAGGCAACCGGTTCGCCCGTCTCGATGTATTCGCGGATAAGCGCCGCGAGAATCCGTCGGGTACGCTCAGAGAGCGCCGGAGATGTCATTTAGCAGTCGAGGCCGCCGAGTGCTAACGAAAGTATAGCATGAGGTGCCGGCGCGGTCGCTGAGTCGGGATGGTCGCGGCGAGGGCTCGACTATTCGGCGCGCAGGACCTCGGCAGGGCTCGTTGCAGTGGCTCGACGGGCGGGGATCAGCGTCGCGATCCCGGCGATGGCGAGCAGCAGTGCGGCGGTTGCGGTGAAGGTGAGCGGATCGCGCGGCTCGGTTTCGTAGAGCAGCGCTTCCAGCCCTCGAGTCGCGGCCAGGCTGGCGGCAGCGCCGATTGCGACGCCGATGGCGCCAGTGACGAGGCCCTGCCGG
This sequence comes from uncultured Acidobacteriota bacterium, assembly GCA_963841895.1. Taxonomy (GTDB): domain Bacteria; phylum Acidobacteriota; class Vicinamibacteria; order Vicinamibacterales; family UBA2999; genus JACCSI01. The sequence continues at coordinate 60,406 of CAWJEO010000029.1, read as the reverse complement.
AGCATCAGCCTGAGCAGCGTCCCGGGCTCGGCGCCGACGGCGGCGCGGATGGCCATTTCGCGCGACCGCGCCGAGGCCGCGGTCGCGCTGACGCCGTAGAGGCCAAGCGTTGCGAGGACGAGCGCGATCGCGGCCAACGCGATGAGGAGACCGGTCATGGCGCGCTGCCGAGCCGACGACTTCTGGACGATCTGCCCGGTCGTCTGGACGTCGCGCACCGGCCGCAGGGGATCGACGCTGCTCACCGCGCGCTGCACCGATGCCGGCGACGAGCAACGGGTCGCCATCGACGCGGACGAAGAAGCTGGTGAAGCCCCACGTTGACTGCGCGTATGGCGCGTACATCTGAGGAATCGGCTTTTGACTGACGCCGTCCTGGCGGACGTCGTGGACCACGCCGACAATCTCACGCGCCGGCGGCGGCGTCGCGCCGGGGCGCGCCGAATAGAACCCAATCCGCTTGCCGATCGCTGACTCGCCGGGAAACACGTCGCGTGCGAACGTCTCCGACACGACGAGCACCGGCGGACTGTCAACGGCGTCGCGACGTGTCGAACGTACGGCCTTCGCGCAGCGGAATGCCCATCACCTCGAAGTAGCCGACGTTGGCGGTCAGGTCGAGCGCGAGCGGCTCGGCGCCGGCAGGCGGCGGCGGACGATCGGCAGGCGCATAGCGCCGCGTCGCCCGCATCTGTCCCATCGGCGCATAGCCGCCAGACGTCGCAGCCGTGACCCCTGGCAGCTCGCGGAGCTTGTCGATCACGCGATTGACGAACTGCAGCCGATCGGCGGGAGTGCGATAGGCGGGCATTGGCAGCACGACGCCGAAAGTCAGGACGCGCTCGGTGTTGAAGCCGGGATTGACGGCGGCAAGGCGCGACGCACTGCGAATCATCAGCCCGGCGACGACGACGAGCAGGAGGGCCGCGGCGACTTCGACCACGACCAGCGTCTGACGCAGGCGAAGCTGCGGCCGTCCGCCGCTGCTGCGGGCGGTGCGCAGGAGCGTCGATCCGTCGCGGTTCGAGCGGCGAGCCGTGAGCCACGAAAACGCCACCGCCACGATCACCGCGATCGCAGCGACCGCCAGGTAGGCCGGCCACGCCAGGCGTCGGGGATGTCTTGGGCAGCGCCAGAATGCGCTGCTCGAGAAGGAAACGATGCAGCGGCATCGCCATCGCGAGCCCGAGGACGGCTCCGCCAAATGCCAGCAGCAGGTGCTCGGTGAGCAGTTGATGCCGCAGGCGGCGACCGGTTGCGCCGATTGCCGTGCGGAGCGCAAGCTCCGGCCCGCGCAGCGAGGCGCGCACCGCGAGCAGGCTCGCGACGTTCGTGCACGCGATCAGCAGGACCGCACCGATCGCCGCGCCAAGGATCGCGAGCAGCTGCGGCGCGTCGCCGTTCAATTGCTGCTTGAGGTCGACGAGCTCGACCACTTTGCCCCGCGTTCGTGCTCGGGTAGGCCTCGCCCAGCGCCCGCGCGACACCATTGAGTGCATCGCTCGCCTGCGCGATCGTGACGCCGTTGGCCAGCCGTCCCGTCGCAGACAGAAAGTGCGAGCCTCGATTGAACTGCGCGGGATCGAGCGTGAGCGGCACCCAGTAGCTGTCGGACCCGTTGGGGAACTCGATGCCGTCGGGAAGGACGCCGACGATCTCCGTGGCGGCACCGTCGATCTTGACGAGTTCGCCGATGACGTTGGGCCGGCCGCCGAATTCGCTCTTCCAGAACGTATGACCGAGGAGGATGACTGGCGGCGCGCCGGGCGCGCTGTCGGCGCGAGTCAGGGCGCGCCCAAGAACCGGCTGCACGCCGAGTACCGCATGGAGCTCCGCGGTCGTCAGAACGCCGGCGATCTGTCGCGGCTCACCGGATCCGACAAACGCGACGCTCGTGCCGGTGTGGGCTGCCACTGCGGCCAGACGGTCCTGACGATCGCGAAAGTCGACGTAGTCCGGTACGGAGAGCGGAAATTCGCGGCGACCCTTCTCTGGCTGCGCGTTCCAGACCGACACGAGTTGTTCCGGCCGGGCGAACGGCAGCGGCCGCACGATCACTCGTTCGACGAGATTGGCGACGATCATCGTCGGGCCCATCCCAAGAGCGAGCGTCCCGACGGCCGCTAAAGTGAACGCGCGGCTTCGCGCCAGCGATCGGACCGCGTAGCGCAGATCCTGCGCAATCGCATCGCCGCGGAGTCGCAGCGTGAGCCTGACCATGTCACGCGTCGTGACGAGCCACAGCTGCGCCGCCGCAAGGGCGCCGTTTCGCCGTCCATCCTGCAGGCTGTCGCGAAAATCGGAAGCCATGTTGGCGCCGAACTCGTCCCGGAACCAGCCGGGAAGGATCAGCAGCAGCGCGCGATAGATCCGGTCGGCCATGGCGTCCTCAGCTGTGGCGGGTGAGCGGCAGGAGGCGAACCGCGCGCGCCGCCGAGACGAGCGTTTCGAGGCGCTGCGCTTCGGCGGTGGCCACGTCGCGTCCAAGCGGCGTCAGTTTGTAGGGCCGCCGCCGTTCGTCGTCTTGCGGTGACGGCGGCAGCTCGACGATCAGCTCGTCGTCCAGGAATCGTTTGATCAGGCCGTAGAGCGTTCCGGTACTGAGCTTCACGGCGCCGCCGGTCCGCTGCTCGACGTCCTTCAGGATCAGGTAGCCGTGCTTCGGTCCGTCGGCGAGCGTGAGCAGAACGTGGAACGCCGCGGGGGTCAACGGCAGGAACGGGGCAGGGTCGCGGCGGGCCATCTCTGTCGTCACACGATATGTCGTGCGGCGACATAGAGTCAAGTTCCTGGTTCCTCGAGCCGCGTTCCTCGTGCGGTCCTGGGTGCCGGGTGCTTCGTGCGGTGCCTCTGCGTCGTGCCACGTGCGTCGTGCCGTGCCGTAGACCGTAGACCGTAGACCGTAGGACCGTGACCGTAGACCGAGAGCCGTCAGCCGAGAGCCGAAAGCTGTCTAGAGCGCTCGCCCGGCGAGTGCCTTCGCTTGCCCGGCGGCGTCGGCTTCGATCGCGGCGTGGTCGGCGGTCGTCAGCCGGAAGTCGTCGACGAGGATCGCGCCGTCGACGATCGTCATCCGGACGTCGCTGGGGCGGGCGGCGTAGACGATGGCGGAAATCGGATCGGGGGCGGTCGCGAGGTGCGGGCGATCGCGGTCGATGACGATCAGATCGGCGCGCTTGCCGATTTCAATCGATCCGACGTCGTCCTGCAGATCGAGCGCACGCGCGCCTTCGCGGGTCGCCATCGCGAGGACGTCTCGGGCCGGCAACGCCCCTGGTCCGCGCGTGATCGCCTGCAGCCCGGCGGCGAGCCGCATCTCGCTGAACATGTCGAGGTGATTGTTGCAAGCGGCGCCGTCGGCGCCGAGCGAGACCGCGATCCCGCGGGCCCGCATGTCGGCAACTGGCGCGATCCCCGATGCGAGCTTCAGGTTCGATCCAGGGCAGTGCAGGACCTTGACGTCATGGTGCGCCAGCAGCTGCTGCTCGGCTTCATCGACCCACACACAGTGAGCGAGGCACAGACGAGGCGAGGCCAGGCCAAGGTGGGTGAGGTACGCGACGTTCGCCATCCCGGTGCGCTCGCGAACGAGCGCGATCTCGTCCCGGTTTTCCGAGGCATGGGTGTGAACGAGCACGCCGCGCTCGCGGGACAGCGCCGCAACGCTTTCGAGCAGCGCCGGCGAGCAGGACACGGCAAAGCGCGGCGCAAACGCGGCGCGCAGCCGCCCGTTGGCCCGGCCATGCCACCGGGCATGGAGGGCAAGGCTCTCGTCGATCGACGCCGTGGTCTGTTCGAGCAGCCGCGACGGAACCGCGGTGTCGGCGTCCATCATGCATTTGCCGACGACGGCCCTCAGCCCGATTGGCTCGAGCGCCTCGAAGACCGCATCCGTATCGTGCACGGTCTCCATCGTCAACACCGTCGTCGTCCCGCCAAGCAGCAGTTCCGCCGCCGCCAGTCGCGCTGACGCCGCCAGCGACGCCGGCGTATGCGCTGCCTCCATCGGCCAGATGCGCCGCTTCAGCCAATCGAGCAGGGCGAGATCATCCGCGTAGCCGCGGAAGAGCGTCTGGCACAGGTGCACGTGCGTCTGCACGAAGCCAGGCAGGACATAGTTGCCTCCGCAATTCACCACTCGCGTCGCACGGACGTCACCCACCTCGCCCACCGCCGCGATCCTGCCGTCCTCCACCAACACGTCGCCCGCGATGACGTCGCAGGCGGCGTTCATTGTCAGGAGGGTGGCGTTGCGGAGGAGGAGGGACAACGTGGGTGCCTAGGGTGCCAGGGTGCCGGGTGCCTAAGGTGCTGGTGCCATCGTGCCGTTGGGTGCATAAGGTGCGTCAGGTGCGACGGGGCCTCAGCAGACGCGGCGCGTACAGTTGCGACTTCCTTGCGCATGGAGGGACAGACTAGCGCATCCGCACCTCTGTGGCGTTCGGGAATGTCGGCGGTGCCGCGTCATTCGGGATCTGGAGACTTTTCCAGGTAGCGGATCAGACCGTTGGCCGCCTTGATGGCGCGTTTGGTCGTGTGTTCCAGCTTTGCGCGCTCGGCTTCAGTGATATGGCCGCTGTCACGTGCGTCGAGAAGATGGTTGAGCAGCTCGATGTGTGAGGCGCGAGCGATTCGTGTGAAGCGGGCGAAGTCACGATGGTGCCACCGTCCGAATCCCTCGGCAATGTTCCGAGGGCCCGAGCGCGCCGTATCAACCAGCTGCCCACGCAAGTCGATGTCTGCCCTAAAGCTCTGGCGCTTGCAGATCTCGAAAACTGCCAACTTCAGCTCATAGGCAATCCGCCACGCCGCAATCTCCTCGAACGTCCGAAAGCCTGCCATGCCACCGAGACTGCAACCGGCCTGCCGCATCGCGATCGGGCCCAATTGCTCAGTGGAGCTGACGAGTCCATCTTCGACAGGGCTGTTCTTGCAATGCTGGGAGCAAACCGAATCGCAATTCTTGCCAGGCGCAGGGTGCGGCGACCGAGCACCCTGACGCACCCTAAGCACCCTACGACACCGTTTGCACCAGCACCGTAGGCACCCAGGCACGCGGCACCGTAGGCACCCTACGCTCGCTGCGGCAACTTCGGCATCCACCGAAGCGAGGCACTGGCAATTGCGCTCGCTTTGCCGCGGCGGATGGCGATCAGTTCCGCGACGATGGAGACGGCGATTTCCTGTGGGGTGACAGCGCCGATGTCGAGGCCGATTGGGGCGTGGATGTTCTCGAGGCGATCGATCGGGACGGCGTTTTCTTCGACCAGGACGTCGTAGATGCGCTTGACCTTGGCGCGGCTGCCGATGAGGCCCAGGTAGCGCAGATTCTGATTGGCGAGCGCGCGCAGAGCGTCGAGGTCGTGTCTGTGGCCGCGGGTGACGATGACGGCGTAGGCCGAGGCCGGCAGCGTGTGGGCGGCGAGCCAGGTCGGGATGTCGTCGACGACGACTTCAGCGGCGTCGGGGAAGCGCTCGCGATTGGCAAACTTCTCGCGGTCGTCGATGACGTGCACGCGGAAGCCGGCGTCGTGGGCGACCTGCCCGACGAACTGTCCGACGTGCCCGGCCCCGAAGATGTACACGGTCGGCGACGGTTCGATGGCCTCGATGAACACCTCCATCTGGCCGCCGCAGATCAGCCCCGACTCGGCCGCGAAATCGTCAGCGAGCTCGTAGCGAACCGTGCAGGGCTTGCGGGTCTTGAGGACTTCGCGAGCCTTCCACATCGACTCGTTCTCGTAGCAGCCGCCGCCGATGGTGCCGACGACCCGGCCGTCGCCGTAGACGAGCATCTTGGCGCCGACGCGCTGCGGCGTCGAGCCGTTGGCCGAGACGATCGTGACGAGCGCCACTTCCTCGCCGGCCTTGAGCGCCTCGCCGAGTGCCGCGAACACTTCGTGATTCACTTCCCCTGATTATGGAAGGGAAGGCGGGGGAAGGCAAAAGTGGGTTCGACGAACGAAGAACAAAGGACGAAGAACTAAGAACGGAACGATGAACGTTGAACGCAGAACGACGGAATGGAACGGTCAACCGGGAACGGTGAACTCGGGAACGGAACGAACCCAGAACGGGGGGAAGCGACGAAGACCTCGAAGAACCGAGGAGCACTCAAGCGAAGAGCGGAACCGTCGAGGAGTGGGGCGTGATTGCCCTGTTGGTCGTTCCCGTTCACAGTTCGTTCCGTTCTCTGTTGACCGTTCTCCGTTCAACGTTCCATTCCGTCGTTCTATGTTCAACGTTCAACGTACCGTTCTTAGTTCTTTGTTCTTTGTTCTTCGTTCGACAAGTTTCACCACCGGTGCAGGTCGCAAACCTCGGTCGGTTCCGTGCCGATGAGGAACGACTCGTTGGTGACGCGCGGGCAGGTGGGCAGCGCCAGCTTGCCGGTGTCGCGATCGATTTCGAGGAAGCTCACCCCTTCGGGCGGCTCGAAGGGGAGGCTGCCGTGCCCCGCGAGCGCCCGCTTCATGAACTCGGTCCAGATCGGCAGCGCCGCTTGCGTGCCGCTGAGACCGAGCGGCGTGTTGTCATCGAAGCCGACCCAGACCACGGCGAGCAGTTCCGGCGTGAAGCCGACGAACCAGGCATCGCGGAGGTCGTTGGTCGTGCCCGATTTGCCGGCCGCCTCGAGCGCGAAGCCGGCGCCGCGGGCGCTGGCGCCGGTGCCCTCGTTGATGACGCTGCGCATCATGTTCGTGACCAGGAAGGTCGTCGTCTCGCGCGCGATCCGCGGGCCCTCGACCGCCGTGGGCACGACGGTCTGATCGCCGCTGCGGACGCGCATGATCGCCCGCAGCGGCTTGATGGTGCCGCCGTTCGGAAACGCCGTGTAGGCGGTGGCGACGTCCATCGGCGTCAGCTCGAACACGCCGAGCGCAATCGAGGGGTACCCCTGAAGCGTGGCCTGGCCGACGTTGGCCTTCTTCCAGAGCGACGCGACGTGATCGAAGCCGGTCTGCTCGGCCACCTTGATGGTCGCGATGTTGCGCGACAGCGCCAGCGCCCGCCGCAGCGAGATGAAGCCGTCGTACTCGTTCTCGTAATTGCGCGGCGCCCATTCCTGTTCGTCGTGGGTCCAGGTGGTCGGCTCGTCCCACACCATCGTGGCGGGCGTGAGATCGGCGCGCCCTTCGTCGGCCGCGCGTTCGAAGGCGGCGAGGTAGACGAACGGCTTGAAGGTCGATCCTGGCTGACGGCGGGCGGTGGTGGCGCGATTGAACTGCGACTGGTTGTAGAAGCGGCCGCCGACGAGCGCGAGCAGTTCCCCGGTTCGCGGATCCACCGCGACCAGCGCCGCCTGGGCAGGCCCCGGCTTCTGTTTGCGGCGCGCCAGCACCTGATCGACTTTGCCCAGCCCGTCGCGGACCGCTTCCTGCGCGTAGCGCTGGAGGTTCAGGTCGAGCGTCGTGTAGACGTCGAGGGCGCCGGTCTGGTTGGTGACGCCTGGCAGATCGGCTTGGAGGGCGTCGGTGAGATAGTCGACGAAGTACGGCGCTTCGTTGTCGACCGCGCTGGCGACTACGGTCACCGGATCCGCGGCGGCGCGATCGGCGGCCTCGCGCGTGATGAAGTCCGCTTCCGCCATCGCCGACAGCACGAGGTTGCGCCGTTCCTTTGAGCGATCGCGGTTGACGAACGGCGAGTGCTGATACGGGTTCTGGATCACGCCGGCGATGAGCGCCGCTTCCGACAGGCTCAGGTTGCTGACATCCTTGCCGAAGAAGATCCGCGCCGCTTCGGCGACGCCGTGCAGCGCGAACGATCCCCGGTTGCCGAGATACACGTCGTTCAGATACAGCTCGAGGATCTCGTCCTTGGTCGCTTTGGTTTCGAGGATCAGGGCCATGAACGCTTCGAGCCCCTTACGGCGGTAGGAACGTTGTCCGGACTGGAGCTCCGCGTTGAACTCGGCGCTCAAGAAGAACATCCGCGACAGCTGTTGCGTCAGCGTGCTGCGACCGACGGGCTGGCGGCGGTTGGCGCTGAGATTGGTCCGCACCGCGCCAACCACGCTGATCGGGTCGATACCGGGATGGGCGTAGAAACGGCGGTCTTCGATCGCGAGGACCGCCTGCTGCATGCGCGCGGGAATGGTCGCGAGCGCGACGCGCCGCCGTTTCTCGCGAGAGCTGCTGATGAGCCCCGACAGCATGGGCGGATCGAGGGCGATCTCATCGAGCTTGCGGCCGCCGGCTTCGACCCGCTCGATCCGATCCGGCACCGCCGGCGGCGTCGGCCGCTGTGACGCGCGGACGACTCTGGGTTCGGCGAACACGATGCGCACCGGCTTCCCGGCGAAGTCGCCGCCGCGCGGGACCAGCACGACGGCGCGGCGATCGAGGGCGAACTCGCCAGGCCGTTCGACGCGCGCCCGTTCGGTGTAACCGATATCGTTGAGCCGGGCGATCAGCTCGGTCTCGGACAGGCCCTGGCCGCCATGCAGGACCAGCGGCCGCGCATAGACGCGCGGAATGACGCGGTCGCGCTCGCCATGCAGGCGCGCCTGGATGATCTCCGAGAACTGGACGTAGTAATAGCCGAGAACGGCAGAGGTAAAGATCGCGAAGGCGCCAGCGATCCCGAGCAGCACGCGCTTCCAGCGCGCCGCAGGGAACCTGATCCGCACTCCCTTCCAGCGCCGCCTGCCCTTGGCCATGCTAACCCTGTGACGTTGCCGCCTAAGCCAGGAACCTAGAAACCCAGAAACCTAGGAACCCCGTAACCTCTATATCGTCAGTACCCAGTGCCGCCCCATATCGAGCGGCACATCTTCCAATAGCCGATCGACGAGCGCCGGGCCGTAGCGGTTGGCGAACCACAGGAAGCCAAGCTCGCGCTCCTGGGGATGGCCGTTGGGGAAAGCCAGAGCCTGGGCCCGCTGATATTGGCGGCGCAGGGTGTCGTCGCGGCGCTTCGCGGCCTGGATCACCTTGTTCTGGAGCGTCCGCAAGTCGTGCTGCATCCGCGTCAGCGTCGACTGGACGGTGCCGCCAAGCGTGGGATCGATCTGCGGAACCGCGGCCGCCACTTTTGCCATCTGCGCTTCGACGACAGACGAGGCATCGTTGAGCGCCTGCTCGACGGTCGGTGGCAGCTGGTTCTGCAGCAGCTGATTGAGTGCTGATTCGTCCTGCGGCTGCAGCGCTTCGAGCGGCAGTTCGTACTTGCCGAGGAACCGCAGTGTGGAGGAGTCGACGATCGTGGCGGTGGCCCGCTGATACATCAGCGGCATCGGGACGTTGAACTGGGTGTAGACGTCGCGAAGCTGGCCGAGGTACGCCAGCTCGTTGGGACCGGCGACGTAACAGATCGTCGGGAAGAGCGTGTCCTGCACGATCGGACGGAGCAGCACGTTCGGGCTGAAGCGCTCGGGATGCGTATTCACTTCCTCGCGCAGCGCCGCGAGCGTGGTTTCGCGTTCGCCAACCGTCGCGCGGTCGCCCGAGAAGCGAACGCTCTCGCGGCCGTCGTTGATATAGAAGAGCGAGACGGCGCCTTCTGCCGGCGTCACCTGCGCGTGATACCCGGCGGCGACCAGCGCCTGTCCGCTGCGGGCCGCGATGTGTGCGGTCTCGCCCGGGTGCGCGAGCTCGCGGGCGAACACCGGTCGCGCCAGGGCTTTCGCCGCGGGATCCGACGAGTCGTAGACGACCAGGCCATGCGGGCCGAGCACGGATTCGAGCAGCCGTCCGAACGCGTCCGACATCGTGTGTCCCGCCCGGTAGGCGCGCCGGATGCCGTCGAGAATCTCCGCCTTGAAATCCGAGTCGGGAAGGGCTGCTTGAAGGGCCGCGATCGCGGCGGTGATCTGATCGTCGAGGCTCAGCTGCGCGATCGGCATCTCGCCAGCGCCGGCGAGCTTGCCAAGTCGGACCGTGGCCGGCGCCGACTCCGCGTCGAGCACCGTACACCCGCTCACTTCGTCCCAGTCGTGATCCTCGGCGTCGATCCAGAACACGGGCACGACGGTCACGCCGTGGTCGCGGCTCACCGTCGCGGCGAGTTTCATGGCGGTGATCGCTTTGAGCAGGGTGAACAGCGGTCCACCGAAGAGCCCGGCCTGCTGGCCGGTGATGACGACAACGGTCCGCGGATCTGAGAGGCGTGCGGCGGCGGCTCGCGCCGCGGGTGGCGCCCCGCGCCGCTCCTGTTGTCCGGCGAGCACGCGCGCGATCTCGGCAGGCGAACCGGCGTGGGCGTGGCGGCGCGCGATCGCCTCAGCCCAGGCCTCGCGTTCCGCGGGGTTGCCGGCGAAGTACGGCCGCACGCGATCGAACGCGAAGGCGTAGTCGGCGGCCAGGCGTCGAATCCAGGGGAAGCGGCGAATGTCGACGGCCAGCGCCGCCGAAGGTGGACTGGCTGTGGTGTCTGAGTGCACCGGGAGGGTACTGTTGCAGACGGTCACAGACACTGTCAAGGGACGCCGACGCTGTGTGCGCGCGATCGCTCGGATCGCGCAAGATTGCGTGATAGGATCCGTGACGAAATCCGTGTCCGGGGACGGTTCTTCCGACCTGCCGTCTGCGGCGTCCGGGGCTCCACGTGCGACTTCCGCATCTGGAACCGCGTTCGGTCGCTTCCGTCAGCTGCACCAAATCGGAATGGGCAGCCTCGGCCCTGTTTTTCGCGGCGAGGACACCACCACACACGCCGCGGTGGTCATCAAACATTTTCAGCTCTCCATTGGTCCTGAGCGAACGCGTCTGATTGCCGACGAGCTGCACGCGCTCGTGGCGCGCATGCCGGAGGATCCGCACATTCCGCGGCTGCTCGCGGCAGGACTCTCGGGCGAGGCGCTTGATGACGGTCAGCGCGTTCGCCGGCGGTGAAGGGCTCGACGCCGCGCTGCGCGCCTACGGCCCGGCGGCGATCGCCGACGCGGTCGAACGACTGATGGCGATTGCCGGTGCGCTCGATCGCGCCGCCGCCGACGGACTGTGGCACGGCCTGCTCAATCCAGCCGACGTCATCGTCTCGGCGACCGACACCGCGGTCACCGGGATCGGCATCGCGCAGGCGCTCGAAAAAGCGCACGTGACATTGCCGTTACGGGCGCCGTATGCCGCTCCTGAAGTGGTTGCGGATCATCGCCTGTCATCGCGCGCCGACCAGTTCGCGCTCGCCGCGATGGCGCATGAATGGCTGTTCGGCGTGCCGATCGACGGACCGGCGGATCAGCCGCTCACGTTGCCCCGTTTGCCTGGCGTCGATCAAGAGCAGCTGGCCGGCGCGTTTACGTCCGCGCTCGCGCCGGATCCGCAGGACCGCTTCCCGACGAATGTCGCGTTTGTCGAGGCCGTACGGGCGGCGGCGAACCGAGGCGCCGCGCCCGCGCCGCCGAGGCCCGTGCAGGGTGACCTGCTCGATGCCACCGCCGTCATCGCCGCGCCGCCGGCGATGGCAGTCGACGACTTGCCACTCGATTTCCCACCTGAAGGGCGCGCCGCACCGCCAGCGCCGGCAGTGCTCGACACGCCAGAACCGCCGCCGCGCGCCGCGGTTCGGCCAGGAGCCGGAGAGACCAGTGTTCTGGCGCGGCGAGATCGCGGCGTCAGCCGCCGAGCCGTCTCCCTCGCGCGGCGGCGGATTGAGTGGCGCGGCGCTCGTTGCCGTGTTTGCGGCGGGAATGGCGTTGGGAGCCGTGGGTGGATACCTGGTGGCCGCGCGTCGGCCGTCGCCGCCAGTTGACGTGCGGTCGGATGCTCCCGCCGCCATCCGCCGAGCGCGCCTCGACAGAAAGCGCGGCGCCCGCGAACGCGAGCCCTGCGGTTGAGATTGCACCGCCGCACCGTCGGTGCCTCCGGCAGCGTCGCCCGCTGTCGTGCCCGCCACCGAGCCCGCGCCGGAGCCGCGCGCGACGGCACCACCGGCGGCCTCCGGTGCGCGCTTACTCGTGCGAAGCTCGCCAGGCGGCGCGACGGTGACCGTCGACGGAGTCGCGCGCGGGACGACGCCGCTGGTGCTGCGCGACTTGCCGATTGGCGCGCGCCAGATCGTGGTCAGCCGCCGCGGCTACACGCCGGCTGAACGTCGCATCACCTTGAGCGGCGATCGCCCGTCGCGATCGATCGAGGTCACGCTCGTCCCGGTCAATCGCCCGGCCGCACCGGCGCGACCGGCGCCGCCCGTCGTGGGAAGCCTCGTCATCGAGTCGCGACCGACGGGCGCGGAGGTCACGCTCGACGGCCGTCCCGCCGGCGTGACGCCCTTGACCATTGCCAGCGTGGCTCCGGGCAGGCACACTGTTGTGATCACCGCTGCGGGGATGAAGCCCGTGACATCCACCGTCGTCATCAAAGCCGGGGAGCGGGCGCGGGTGGCCGCGTCGCTCGAGAGAGGGCAGCAGGAAGAATGAACGCGATATTGGCACTCGAAGACGGCACCTGGTACAACGGCGTCTCGGCCGGCGCGCCGGGCGAAACCTCGGGCGAGGTGGTCTTCAACACCAGCATGACCGGTTATCAGGAAGTGCTGACCGATCCGTCGTACGCCGGGCAGATTGTCACGATGACGGCGCCGCAGATTGGCAATTACGGCGTTGCGATCTCGGATCAGGAATCGAGCGCGATCCGCGTCGCCGGCTTCATCGTCCGCGATCTGTCACCGATTGCCAGCAACTGGCGGTCGCACGCCACCCTTCGCGAGTACCTCACGCAGCACGGCATCGTCGCGATTGGCGACATCGATACGCGAGCGCTGACCCGGAAGCTCCGATCGTCAGGCGTGATGCGCGGGGTAATCGCGACCGGCGCGGCGCTCGACCCGGATGGCCTGGTCGCCAAAGCCCGGGCGATTCCGCTGATGGAAGGCGCCGACCTCGTCAAGGACGTGACGTGCGAGGCCGCCTACGACTTCACGCTGACGCTGGCGGATACCGTGGCGGAGGCGACGTTCGCCGTCGCCCCGCTCAAGCGGGCGACGCGGCCGTTGCGGGTGGCCGCCTACGACTTCGGCATCAAGACCAACATCCTGCGGCGGCTTGCCGCGCACGGCTGCGCGGTTCGCGTCTTCCCCGCGTCGGCGCCGGCGGCGGATCTGCTGGCATACGAACCGGACGGCATCTTTCTGAGCAACGGCCCCGGCGATCCAGCCGCGGTCACGTATGCCGTCGACAACGTCCGCGCGCTCGTCGACACCGCGAACCGGCCGATCTTCGGTATCTGCCTCGGTCACCAACTGCTTGGCCTGTCGCTCGGCGCGGAAACCTACAAGTTGAAGTTCGGACACCGTGGGGCCAATCATCCCGTCAAGCAGCTGGACAGCAACGCCATCGAAATCACGTCGCAGAATCACGGGTTCGCGGTGAATCCGGATACGCTGCCGGCCCACGCGCGGGTCACGCATCTCAATCTCTACGACGGCACCGTTGAAGGACTGCGCCACGTCGACAAGCCGATCTACTCGGTGCAGTACCACCCCGAAGCGTCGCCGGGCCCGCACGACGCCGACTATCTGTTTACGCAGTTCATTGAAGAAATGGAAAAGCGGTAGATGCCGAAACGCACCGACATTCACCGTGTGCTGGTGATCGGCTCCGGGCCGATCGTGATCGGGCAAGCCTGCGAGTTCGACTATTCGGGGACGCAGGCCGTCAAAGCGCTTCGCGACGAAGGCCTCGAGGTCGTGCTGGTCAACAGCAATCCGGCGACGATCATGACGGACCCCGAGCTCGCGGATAAGACCTACGTCGAGCCGCTGACCGTCGAAGTGCTCGAACAGGTCATCGCGCGCGAGAAGCCGGATGCCCTCCTGCCGACGGTCGGCGGCCAGACTGCGCTGAACCTCGCGATCGCCCTCGACGAAGCCGGGGTGCTGAAGAAGTACAACGTCCGCCTGATCGGCGCCTCGGTCCCGGCAATCAAGGTCGCGGAAGACCGCCTGATGTTCCGGAACGCGATGAAGGAGATCGACATCGAGGTGCCCGCGAGCGGTGTCGCCAAGACGCTCGACGAGGCGCTCCGGCTGGTCGAGAACACCGGCTTCCCGGCCATCATCCGGCCGTCGTTCACCCTCGGCGGCGTCGGCGGCGGCATCGCCTACAACCTCGAAGAGTTCCGCGAGATTTCGTCGCGCGGCCTGAGCCTCAGCCCTATTCACGAGATCCTCATCGAGGAATCGGTGATCGGCTGGAAGGAATTCGAGCTCGAGGTGATGCGCGACGCCGCCGACAACTACGTCGTCATCTGCTCGATCGAGAACATCGATCCGATGGGCGTCCACACCGGCGACAGCATCACTGTTGCGCCGGCCCAGACGCTGACCGACAAGGAATACCAGCGGATGCGCGACGCCGGACGGCGGATCATCCGCCGGGTTGGCGTCGAAACCGGCGGCTCCAACATCCAGTTCGCGATCAACCCGGCCGACGGCCGGATGGTCGTGATCGAGATGAACCCGCGCGTGTCGCGCTCGTCGGCGCTGGCGTCGAAGGCGACCGGCTTTCCGATCGCGAAGATCGCGGCGAAGCTCGCGCTCGGCTATTACCTGCACGAAATCCCGAACGACATCACGCGGGTCACGCCGGCCTCATTCGAGCCGACGATCGACTACGTCGTCGTCAAGATTCCGCGCTGGAACTTCGAGAAGTTCCCGCAGGCCGACCGCACGCTGACCACGCAGATGAAGTCGGTGGGCGAAGCGATGGCCATCGGCCGGACGTTCAAGGAGTCGTTCCTCAAGGGGATTCGCTCGCTCGAGCTCGGCCGCGAAGGGCTGCTCTTCACGCGCCCGGAGCGCGACCCGGAGCCCGACGATCTGGATCTCGACGACGAGGAGGATGCGTCGCTGCGGCGCAAGCTGGTCGTGCCGAACGACCGCCGGATGTGGGCGCTCTTCCGCGCCCTCGACAAGGGCTGGACGATCGAGCAGATTCACGAGCTGACGAAGATCGATCCGTGGTTCCTCGAGCAGTTTGCCGAGCTCGTCGAGCTGCGGCGGACGGCCGAGATGATCGGCCTGCGCGACATGTCCACTGACTTGCTGCGGACGCTCAAGCGCGCCGGCTTTGGCGATCAGGAGCTTGGCCAGATCCTCGGGTCGGGTGAGTCGGCGGTTCGCGAGCGGCGGGTCGAAGACAACCTGGTCCCCGCCTTCAAGCGAATCGACACCTGTGCGGCGGAGTTCGAGTCGTTCACGCCGTATCTCTATAGCAGCTACGAAGACAGCTGCGAGGCCGAGCCAACCGGCAAGCCGAAGATCGTCATCCTCGGCAGCGGGCCCAACCGGATCGGTCAGGGCATCGAGTTCGACTATTGCTGCTGTCACGCCGTCTTCGGCTTCCGCGCCGAGGGCTTCGAGACGGTGATGATCAACTGCAACCCCGAAACGGTCTCGACCGACTACGACACCGCCGATCGTCTGTACTTCGAGCCGCTGACGCTCGAAGACGTGATGGCGGTGATCGAGCGCGAACGCGACGGCAACCCCGACGTGTCGTGCGTCGTGCAGTTCGGCGGGCAGACCCCGCTCAAGCTGGCGCTGGCGCTGCAGGAAGCGGGCGTCAAGATCGTCGGCACGTCGCCGGACTCGATCGACCTCGCCGAGGATCGGCAACGGTTCGCGCAGCTGCTCTGGGACCTCGGCATCCCGCAGCCGGAGAGCGGCACCGCAACCTCACGCAACGAAGCGCGCGCCGCCGCCGCGGATATCGGATTCCCGGTCGTGGTGCGACCGTCGTACGTGCTCGGCGGCCGCAACATGGCGATCGTCTACGACGTCGGCACGCTGGATCGCTACATGGCGACCGCGGTGGACGTCTCGCACGACCGCCCGATCCTGATCGATCGCTTTCTCGAGCGGGCGAAGGAGCTCGACGTCGATTGCGTCGCCGATCAGACCGGCGCCGTCGTCATCGGCGGCGTGATGGAGCACATCGAAGAGGCCGGCATCCACTCGGGCGACAGCTCGTGCGTCGTGCCGCCGGCGCGGGTGAGCGAAAAGCACCTCGCCACGATCCGCGACTACACGCGGCGGATTGCCACCGCGCTCAAGGTCGTCGGGTTGATGAACGTCCAGTACGCCATCAAGGACGACACGGTCTACGTGCTCGAGGTCAACCCGCGCGCGTCGCGCACGGTGCCGTACCTGTCGAAGGCGACGGGCGTCCCGCTCGCGCAGATCGCCGCGAAGGTGATGGCAGGGAAGTCGCTGACGCAGCTCGGACTTGTCGACGATCTCGAGCCCGCAGGCGTGTTCGTGAAGAGCCCGGTATTCCCGTTCGTCCGCTTCCCGGGCGTCGACACGATTCTCGGGCCGGAGATGAAATCCACCGGCGAGGTGATGGGCGGTGCCGGCAGCTTCGGCCTGGCGTTCATCAAGGCGATGCAGGGGGCCGGGCAGACGCTTCCCGACACCGGCACGGTCTGTATCAGCGTCAACAATGAAGACAAGGCGCAGGTTCTGCCGATCGCGCGCGACCTCGCGGAGCTCGGCTTCGATCTCGTCGCCACTCGAGGGACGGCGGCATTTCTCCGTGCGCACGGGATCGAGTGCGACGTGATCTACAAGGTCAACGAGGGCCGGCCAAGCCTCGCCGACGAGATCGTCAACCGCCACATCGCGATGGTGATCAACACTCCTCTCGGCCGCGAGTCGTTCTTCGATGACAAGGCGGTCCGCCGCGCGGCGATGATGGCGAGCGTGCCGTGCATCACGACGATCACCGGGGCCGCCGCCGCCGTCGATGCCATCCGCGCACTGCGGACCGAAGGCCTCGACGTTCGGTCCTTGCAGGACTATTACGCATCCGTCGGAGCGACATAAGCGCCCGCGGCTATCGGCTTTCAGCTGTCAGCTTTCGGCGCTGTCAGCTTGCCGGCTGACCCCGCTGAAAGCCGATTGCTGAGAGCCGACAGCCGGTGAGCGCGCCGCGTTTTCTGCGCGCCCGCGACCGGCGAGCCCTGGCAATTTCCGCTCGATTTCTTCTGGGCGCGTCCGTTTTCTTGAGATTTCGCGCGCGCCCGTGGCTTGCATCGTCCGATGCATGCCGCACCTGTCTCTCGCGCTCGCCGTCGCCCTCGTCGCCGGTCTCGCGTCCGGCGTGGCGATCGATCGCCCGCCGGCGCTCTTCGCGTCGCTCCTCCTCTCGGCGTCCTGGACGAGTGCCATCGTGTCGTACCGCACCGGCTGGCCGCGCGTGCAGATGGCTGCGCTCGCGATGCGCGGTGGCGACCGCGGGAATCCTGCTCGGCCATCACGCGGTCGACCGTGCGCTCCACACCACGCTGCGGGCGGCGCTCGAACGTGCCGCCGGCGGGTTTGCCCTGGATGCGCTCGACGAGGGCCGGCTCGATGAGCCGGTCGTCATCGAGGGCGTGCTGCGGACCGATGCCGCCCTGACCGACGCCGGCGTGTCGCTCGCGGTCGACGTCAGCCGCATCTGGATCGATGGCCGGGCCGAGATCGTGGCCGGTGGAATTGCCGTCGGCGTCGGCGGGGTGCCCGATCCGGCGCGTGTCGCCGCATGGAGGGCGGGAACGGCGGTTCGTGCGCCTGTTCTCCTGCGTCGCCCGGCGCGCTATTTGAACGCCGGCCTCTCCGATCAGGAGACGGCCCTGGCTCGCCGGGGGACCACCCTCGTCGGCGCGATCAAGAGCGGTGCGTTGATCGAGGTCGTCGCGGCCGGATGGTGGTGGGAACGCGGCTCGGCGCGCGTCCGCGCCGCCACGCGGGCGGCGATCGATCGACACGTCGGCCCGAGGTCCGAGTCGTCGGCGGCGATTGCGACCGCGATTCTCATCGGCGATCGCAGCCGCCTCTCGAGTGACGTCGAGCGCCGGCTCCAGGAAGCCGGCACCTACCACGTGATTGCGATCTCGGGCGGCAACATCGCGATTCTCGTCGGAACACTGCTCGTCTCGCTTGGCGGGATCGGTCTGCGCGGCCGCATCGCCCTGGTCGCGACGATGGGCGGGGTGGTCGGCTACGCAGTGGTGGCCGAGGGCGGGGCGTCGGTCGCGCGCGCCACCCTGATGGCGGTCATCTATCTGGCGGTGCGCACGATCGATCAGCGGACCGCCGCCATCAACGCAATCGGGCTCGCGGGTGCGGCGATCCTCCTGGCCACGCCACTTACGGTCGCCGACGTCGGCTTCTGGCTGACCTTTGGCGCCAGCGCCGCGATTCTCGTCAGCGCGCAGTGGCCGCCCCGCGTGGCCGGCTGGCGGCGCGTGCTGTGGTCGATCGTTGTGGCGACGGCCGCGGCCGAACTCGCGCTCGCCCCGGTCGCCGCGCTGGTCTTTCAGCGCGTGACGCTGGCCGGCCTGGGGCTGAACTTCGTCGCGCTACCGGCCATGACCATCGTCCAGATTTCGGCGATGGCGCTGGTGGCCGTCGAGTGGGTGTCGGCGGGCCTGGCCGGATGGCTTGGCGTGATCACGCACGCCGCCTGTATCGCGCTCGTCGAGAGCGCTCGCGGTGTCGACTACGCGCCGTGGCTGACCTGGCGGGTGCCGTCACCGTCGCCGTGGCTCGTCGCCGCATACTACGCGGCGCTGATCGCCGCATTGCTCAGTCGTGGCCGCGGTGAACGTTGGTCGCGTGGCGGCCGCGTTGGCCTGGTCGTGGCAGCCGCGATGTTCCTGTGGATCGTCGCGGCTCCCGAGGCGCGTGTCCGCGCGCGAGGCGACGGGCGGCTCCACCTGACGATGATTGACGTCGGCCAGGGCGATGCCGCGCTGGTGACGTTTCCCAACGGCCGCACGCTCGTCGTGGACACCGGTGGCGTGTCGGTCAGCGGCAGCTTCGACATCGGCGATCGCGTCGTCGGTCCGATGCTCCGCGCCCGAGGTCTTGTCAGCCTCGACTATCTGGCGATCACCCACGGCGATCCCGATCATCTCGGCGGCGCCGTCGCGCTGGCCCGCGACTTCGCGCCGCGCGAAATCTGGTGGGGCATCCCCGTGCCTCGGCACGCGCCGACCGCCGACTTGCGCGACGAAGCGGAGCGCCACCGGGCTGGCGTGGCGGACGCTGCAACGCGGCGACCGGATCGCGATCGGCGGTGTGGACCTGCTCGTGCACCATCCGCCGCCGCCCGATTGGGAGCGGCAGCGCGTCCGCAACGACGACTCACTCGTCCTCGAGCTGCGGTTCGGCGACGTGTCGATGCTGCTGACCGGCGACATCGGCAAGGACGTGGAGCAGTCACTGGTGCCGACCCTCGATCTCCGGCCGCTCGTGGTCCTCAAAGTCGCGCACCACGGCAGCGCGACGTCGAGCGCGGCTTCGTTCATCGAGCATCTCCGTCCGGCGATCGCGTTGATCGGCGTCGGCCGCGCGAACGCCTACGGCCACCCGGTGCGAGCCGTCATCGAGCGCCTGCACACCGCCGGCGCGCGCGTGTTCCGCACGGATCGTGATGGGCAAATTGATGTCACCACTGACGGCCGCACGCTATCAGGTCGAGACGTTCACCGGGACACGGTGGAGATCAAAAGCCAGCCACGAAGTCACGAAGAACACGAAGGGAGTAAGACAAATGCTGATCCGGCATCTCCCCGTTGCCTCCGAAACAAGCCGAACGTCTAGGCGCTCGTCAGCGGAGATCGTCGATGCGGCGCTCGAGGTGCACAAGCAGCTCGGGCCTGGGCTGCTCGAATCCATCTATGCCGCCGCGCTGACGATCGAGCTCGAACATCGGTCGATACCGTTCGAACGCGAACGTGAGGTCCTGCTGTACTACAAGGAACGCCCACTGCGAATGCATCGCATTGGATCTCGTCGTGGGCGGCGCAGTCATGGTGGAGCTGAAGGCTGTCGAGCGATTGCAGCCCATACATCACGGCGCAAGTGTTGTCGTATCTGCGCGCCTCGAAGCTTCAGGCTTGGCCTGCTCATCAACTTCAACGCCGACCTGGCTGAAGGGAAACATCCGCGGATCGTCAGGTGAGCTTGTGACTTCGTGAGCCTTCGTGTCTTCGTGCCTTCGTGGCCTGGTGGTGGCTGTCCGCGACGCTTCACTTCCTGCCATCGTTCTTCCAGTTGCTCCAGCGTCAGTTCCTGTAGCTGCCGCCCATCGTCCCGGACGCCGCGCTCCAGCTGATCGAACCGGCCCTGGAACTTGTCGTTCGCTCTCCGCAGCGCCGCCTCGGGCTCGATGCCCAGCTTCCGGGCCAGGTTGACGAGCGAGAACAGGGCATCGCCCATCTCCTCCTCGAGCCGCAGCGGATTGGCCGACTCGCGAGCGACGACGGCGCGGAGCTCGGCGACCTCTTCCTCGATCTTGTCGAGCACGTCGGCGGCGCGGGCCCAGTCGAACCCGACCGCGGCGGCGCGCGCGCTGAGCTCGTAGGCTCTCAGCAGCGCCGGAAGCGTGCTCGGCACGCCGCCAAGGATCGTCTTCTCGGGCGTGCCCTTCGTCGCGCGCTCCTGGGCTTTCAGCGCCTCCCACTTTTCGATGACCGCCTGCGAGGTGAGGCCGTCGCCGGCGTCGGCAAGGGGACGCCCATCGGGCGTGAAGACATGCGGGTGGCGCCGCACCAGCTTGTCGGCGATCGCCTGAATCGCGTCGCCAATGGAGAAGTGGCCGCCTTCGTCCGCGATCTGCGCGAGGAAGACGGCTTCGAACAGGAAATCGCCGAGCTCTTCACGCAAGCCGTCGAGATCCTCGCGGTCGAGCGCGTCGAGCAGTTCGTAGGTCTCCTCGAGCACGAAGGGCCGGAGCGACCGCAGCGTCTGTTCGCGATCCCATGGACAGCCTTGCGGGCCGCGCAGCGTCCGCATGATCCCGACAAGTCGATCGAAGCGCGCGCCGGCCGAGTCCGTGTGGTCCTTCAGGGTCACGGCGGTATGGTACTATCGCGATCGATTTCCATCTCTCGCCGTTGGGGTTCCCGTGAGCGAATCTTCCGGTCGCCATCCCGTCTCCTTCGTTGCCTTCGTGCTCTCGCTGGCCAGCAACGCCGCCGTCCATTTCGGTGATCTTCCCGACCCGGTGACCAACGAGCGGCGGCAACCCGAGCTCGACGCCGCCGCGCAGCTCATCGAGATCATCGCCATGCTGGACGAGAAGACGCGCGGCAACCTGTCGGCCGAAGAGCGCCAACTGATCGATCAGGTGCTGTTCGAATTGCGGATGCGCTTCGTCGAAGCGAAGAAGGCGCAGAGCCCGATCATCCAGCCGTGAGCCAGCCGACGCCGGCCGGCGACGCGGCGAGCACGGGCGGCCGTCCCGCCCGGGTCACGTTCCTGGGCACGGGCACGTCGCACGGCGTCCCGATGATCGGGTGCACCTGTGCGACCTGCCAATCGACCGACCCTCGCGACGTCCGGCTGCGGCCGTCCATCTACATCGAAGTCGAAGATGGCCCCGCGGTGCTCGTGGATACCGGCACCGACCTCCGGCAGCAGGCGCTCGTCCGCGGCGTGACTCGCGTCGACGCGATTCTCTATACCCACAGCCACGCCGATCACGTGATGGGGCTCGACGAAGTACGCCGCTTCAACATGATGCAGCGCGTCACGATTCCCGCCTACGCCGACGCCCGGACCGCCGCCGATCTGCGGCGGACGTTCGGCTACGTGTTCGATGCGCCGGATCAGAAAGGTGGCGGCGTCCCGCAGATCGATCTGCGGACGATTGACGGTCCGTTGTCGCTCGGTCCGCTTCACGTGCAGCCGGTCGGGCTGTTTCACGGCGCCCGGCCGATTCTCGGGTATCGCTTCGGCGGCTTCGCCTATCTGACGGACTGCAATCGCATTCCCGATGAGTCGTGGCCGCTCCTCGCGGGCCTCGACATACTGGTCCTCGACGCGCTGCGCCATCGTCCGCACCCCACGCACTTCACCGTCGCCGAGGCGCTGTCGGTCGTCGAGCGCCTCACGCCGCGCCAGACCTATTTCACGCACATCTGCCACGACCTGCCGCACGCGGAAACCAACGCCGCGCTGCCCGCCGGCGTCGAGCTCGCCTACGACGGCCTGACGCTCGAGATCCTTGTCTAGCGTGCCAGGGTGCCAGTGTGCCAGGGTGCTCGGGTGCCAGGGTGCTGGGACGCTGGTTGCCATACGCGATGCCGTGGCACCGGGCACGCACCCGAGTGCCCTCGGCGCCATAAGCACTCTTGGCACGTGAGCACCGTTGGCACCCACGCACCGTGGCACCCTGGCACCGTGGCACCCTGGCACCTGTAGTCGCCTTGATATGATCACCACCGAGTGGAAGTAGCCCGTTTCCCCGACGATCCGCGTCCGCCGCGCTGGCATCTGCCAGTCCTCGCCCTCGGCAATTTCGATGGGCTGCATCGCGGGCACATCAAGATCATCGAGAAGATCCGCCGCGTCAGCGCCGAGCGGGGCGGCACCGCCCTCGTGCTCACCTTCGACCCGCACCCGCCGCGGATCGTCCGTCCCGACAAGGCGCCGCTCCTCCTCATGACCCTCGATCAGAAAATCGAGGCGCTCGAGAAGGCCGGCATCCACGGGGTCGCGATCGTCCGCTTCACCCACGAGCTCTCCCGCTGGGAGCCCGAGACGTTCGTCAAGTCGGTCCTCGTGGACTGGCTGCGCGTCTCGGAGGTGTGGGTCGGCGCCGACTTCCTCTTCGGCCGCGATCGCACGGGCAATTTTTCGCTGCTGCGCGCGCTTGGCGCGCTCCACGGCTTCCGCGCCGAGAAGATCGATCCGGTGCGCTACAAGGACTTCGTCGTCTCGAGCACGCGGATCCGCCGACTGGTGGCCGAGGGCCGCGTGGACGAGGCGGGGGCGCTCCTCGGCCATCATGTGTTCGTCGACGGCACGGTGGTGAAGGGCGCCGGCCGCGGCCGAACGATTGGGGTGCCGACCGCCAACGTGCAGAGCGAGAACGAGCTGATTCCGCCCAACGGCGTCTACGCGACCACGGTGATGGTCGAGGGCGTCGTGTATCCGAGCGTCACCAACATCGGTATGAGGCCGACGTTCCAGGACGTGGTCGCCCCGGTCATCGAGGCGCACCTGCTCGGCGTCGACCGGGACATCTGCGGTCGCCGCGTCCGGCTGGGCTTCGTCCAGCGGCTCCGGGACGAGCGGCGATTCCCGGACGTGGACGCCCTCAAAGCCCAGATTGACGCCGACATCCGCCGTGCCGGCCGATTGTTCGATAGACTCTCGGTGTGACTTTCGAGCCCGCATCCACGGAGCCCCGCTCCGCCCATCCACGCTGAATGACTCCTACGTCCTTTGCCTTCCAACTCACCATGCCGGGCGACGAGCGGTTTGTCGGCGCGATTCGGCTGCTGGCGGCCCAGGCCGCGTCCTACGCGAAGCTTTCCGAGGAGGCGGGCGAGGCGCTCGCAGGCGTCGTCGAACGGACGACCCAGGCTCTGATCCAGTCCATCGGGTCGCATGAGCTGCCCATCGACTACACGTTCTCGGGCGACGCCGACCGCGTGTCCATCCAGCTCGCGTGCACCGCGCCTGGCGCGGCGCCGCCGGCGTCCACCGCCGTCGATGGGGTCACGGTGAACTGGACTGCCGACGGGGCGCGGCTGGTCTGCAGCATCCATCAGCCGACCGCCGCCTGATCGCATCATGCGCCTGTTCAACACACTGACGCGGCAGGAGGAAGACTTTGCGCCTCTTGCGGATCAGACGGTGCGCATGTACACGTGCGGCCTGACCGTCTACGCCCGCGGACACGTCGGCAACTTCCGCACGTTCGTCTGCGTGGACGTGCTGCGCCGGGCGCTGAAATATGTCGGCGGATGGAACATGCGCCATGTCGTCAACTTCACCGATGTTGACGACAAGACGATCGCCGGGGCCGAGCGCGAAGGGCTGTCGCTGCGCGAGTACACCGACCGCTACATCGCCGCGTTTCATGAAGACACGGCGGCGCTTGGCATCGAACGCGTCGAGGAGACGCCGCGTGCCACCGACGAGGCCAACATCGAGGCCATGGCCGCGATGATCAAGGCGCTCGAGGCGCGCGGCCACACCTATGTCAGCGACGGATCGATCTACTTCAAGATCTCGACGATGCCGGATTACGGGAAGCTGGCGCGTCTGGACCACGAGGGGATGCAGGCCGGCGCGCGGGTCGATTCCGACAACTACGCCAAGGAAGACGCACGCGACTTCGTGCTGTGGAAGGCGACCAAGCCGGGCGAGCCGACCTGGGATGCCGGCGTCGGCCCCGGTCGTCCCGGATGGCACATCGAGTGTTCGGCGATGGCGCTGCGGCTGCTCGGACAGGCGCCGATCGACATTCACGCCGGCGGCATCGATCTGATCTTTCCGCATCACGAGAATGAGATTGCGCAGAGCGAATGCGCGACCGGCCGGCAGTTCGCGCGCTTCTGGGTCCACATCGAGCATCTGCTCGTGGACGACCAGAAGATGTCGAAGTCGCTCGGCAACGTCTACTCGCTGACCGACATCGTCGAGCGTGGTCACCGCCTGTCGGCGCTTCGCTACCTGCTGCTGTCGTCGCATTACCGCAAGCAGCTCAACTTCACGTGGCAGGGGCTCGAGCAGGCCGAAGAATCGCTGACCCGGCTGACCGATTGCCTGGCCCGGCTCGCGTCGCTGCCGGCCGGCGAGGCGCATCCGGCGTTTGCCGAGCGCGTTGCGGCGGCGCGGGATGGGTTCGATGCCGCGCTCGGCAGCGACCTCAATACGTCGGCCGGCCTGGCCGCGGTCTTCGAGCTCATCCGCGTGGTCAACTCGGCGATCGATCAACGCGAGCTGACCGCCGCCGACGGCGCCGTGGCCCGCGAGTTCTTCGATCACGTCGACCGCGTGCTCGGCGTCATCTCCCTGCGGCAGTCGGAAGACGAACGCCCGCCGGTCCCGATCGACGAGATCGAGCGCCTGATCGACGCCCGCAAGGACGCCCGCAAGCGCCGCGATTTCGCCGAAGCCGATCGGATCCGCCAGGATCTCGACACCCGCGGGGTGCTGCTCGAGGACAGCCCTCAAGGCACTCGGTGGAAGAGAAAATAGGTGCCGGCCAGGGTGCCTGCGGTGCCTCGCGTGCTTGCCAACGTGCTTCGGTGCCACGGGCTTTGGCCCAAGTGCGTCGGTGCCAACACTACACGACACGGGTGCTGTAGAGTGCTCGCCACCGGGTGCCTGTAGATCGCTACATGCCCGTTCCTGACATCAAGACGACGCTACCGGGTCCGAAGGCGAAAGCGTTGATCGAACGCGACGGGCTCGTCGTTTCGCCGTCCTACACGCGTTCCTACCCGTTCGTGATGGCGCGCGGCTCGGGCTCGACGGTCGAGGACGTCGACGGCAACGTCTTCCTCGACTGCGCCGCCGGCATCGCCGTCAACTCGACCGGCCACTCGCATCCCGCCGTCGTCGCCGCCATCGTCGAGCAGGCGCAGACGTTCCTGCACATGTCGGGCACCGACTTCTATTACGAGCCCCAGGTCCGTCTCGGCGAGGTGATGAACGACATCGCGCCATGGGCCGGCGCGAAGCGATCGTTCTTCTCCAATTCGGGTACCGAGGCGAACGAGGCGGCGATCAAGCTGGCCCGGTATCACACCAAGCGCCACGGCATCATCGCGTTCCTCGGCAGCTTCCACGGCCGCACGCTGGGGTCGCTGTCGCTGACGTCGAGCAAGGCGATTCAGCGCAAGGGGTTCGGGCCGCCGTTGAGCGGGGCCTACCACGCGCCCTACCCGAATCCGTACCGGTGGCGAGCGGGGGAGAGCGCCGACGCCTGCGCTGCCGCGACGCTCGACTACATCGAGGACCAGATCCTCACCAACCTCGTTTCGCCTGACGAGGTCGCCGCGATCCTCGTCGAGCCGATCCAGGGCGAAGGCGGATACGTCGTGCCGCCGGCGGCATTCCTGCAGCGTTTGCGCGAGCTGACGCGTAAGCACGGCATGCTCCTGATCGTCGACGAAGTGCAGTCGGGGATGGGCCGCACCGGCAAGATGTTCGCGGTGGAGCACTTCGGGGTCGAGCCGGACGTCGTCAGCGTGGCGAAAGGCGTCGCGTCGGGCTTGCCGCTGGGCGTGACAACCTCGCGGGCCGAGATCATGGCGTGGCCGCCGGGCGCGCATGCCAGCACGTTTGGCGGCAACCCGGTGTCGTGCGCGGCGGCCTTGACGACGATCGATCTGATCAAGGGTTCGCTGATGGCGAATGCGGAGACGGTTGGCGCGCACTTGATGCAGCGCCTGCAAGCCCTGCAGGAGCGGCACCCGCTGCTCGGCGACGTGCGCGGCAAGGGCCTGATGATCGGCCTCGAGCTGGTCCGCGATCGCAAGACCAAGGAGCGCGCAACCACCGAGCGCGATCGGCTGGTCGACGAGTGCTTTGCCCGCGGCCTGCTGGTGCTCGGCGCCGGCCGGAACACGCTGCGCCTGTGTCCGCCGCTGGTCCTGACCAGGGACGAAGCCGACATCGCCGTGTCGATCATCGACGCGAGCCTGACCGCGATGGCATCCAGCTTGCCGGCTCGGTCGGCATGACCGAGGCCAGACTGACCTTTGGCAAGTACGGCGAAGACCTCGCCTGCGACGAGCTCGAGCGACGTGGATATGCTGTGCTGACACGGCGTTACCGCACGACTCACGGTGAGCTCGATATCGTGGCGCGCGACGGCGACTACCTCGTATTCGTCGAAGTCAAGGCACGTCAGAGCGGCAGTTTTGGCGATCCGGAAGAGGCCGTCACGTTGCAGAAACAGCAGCGTCTGGTCTGGATGGCCACCGACTATCTGGCGCGCCACCGGCTCGAACACGTCGCCTGCCGCTTCGATGTCGTCGGCGTCAACACTGCCACCGACCCACCCACGGTTGTCGTGATAGACGATGCATTTCGTCCGGGATGGTGAGCGAGTGAAAATCTTGCGACCGAGGTACGGCGTTTCTGGAATGACGATTCCAAGAATCGTTGTTTCTTCGTGTTTTCGTGGCTTCGTGGCTAGCACTTCTTGCTGCCGGTCGTGTAGCTGAGCCATGTCCGAACTCCGTCGCGATCCGATTACCGGCCGCTACGTGATTGTCGCCCCCGAGCGGCTGCTCGCGCGGGCGGCGTTCGAACGACCGGCGCCGGTTGGAGCCATGGGCGGCGACATGTGCCCGTTCTGCGAGGGACAGGAGTGGGTTGCCGGCCGCGAGCTGCTCGCGTGGCGGCCACCCGATTCGCCCCGTGACGGGCGCGGCTGGCAGGTGCGGGTCGTCGTCAATCGCGAGCCGGCGCTGCGAATCGAGAACCGGCTCGGCGAGGCGGCCGATCCGCTGTTCCAGACGTTTGGTGGGATCGGCGCGCACGAGGTCATCATCGAGACGCCTGACCACGGCGCGACCTTTGCGACGATGAGCGTGGAGCAGGTGCAGCGGGTGCTGTGGGCGTGGCGCGAGCGGATGCGCGATCTGCGCCGCGACACCCGGCTCAAGAGCTTTCTGATCGTGAAGAGTGTTGGGGAGCGTGCCGGCTCGACGCTCGATCATCCCCACTCGCAGCTCCTCGCGATGCCGCTCGTGCCGCAGCATCTCGAGGACGAGATCCTCGGCGCCCGCGCCTACCATGCGTCAACGACGAAGTGCGTGTTCTGCGAGGTCGTCGCGCACGAGCTCGAATCGGGGGAGCGGGTCATCGGCAGCGATGCCGAGACGATTGCCTTCACGCCGTTCGCCTCGCGTGTCCCTTACGAGAGCTGGGTCATGACGCGCCGGCACCAGCCCGCGTTCGACCAGCTGGACGATGCGGCGTTGACCGCGGTCGCGACGCGCCTCCGCGACACGATGCGGCGACTCGACGCGGCGCTGGCGTCGCCGCCGCATACGGTGCTCCTGCACTCGGCGCCGGTGGGTGACGACGAGAGCGAGTCCTACGACTGGCACCTGGAGATCATCCCGCGCCTGCTGCACGTGCCCGGGCTGGCCTGGGACGGCGGGCTGCACATCAACCCGGTGTCGCCGGAGGAGGCGGCGCGTGAACTGCGCGCGCGCGCTTGACGGGTGCCTGGGTGCCAGGGTGCCGGAGTGCCACAGTGCTTTCGTGCCAGGGTGCTCAGTGCCAACCCGGAACAGCCGCTCGACCGTCAGGCACGAATTACTGGGCCATGCAGAGCACTCTGGCACCCGAGCACCCTGGCACCCTCTGGCACGCCTGGCACTGTAGGCACCTTCGGGAGTTTTTTGCTACGATAAAGAGCTGCAACCGGCGGGCGGGAATAACTCAGTGGTAGAGTGCGACCTTGCCAAGGTCGAAGTCGCGGGTTCGAATCCCGTTTCCCGCTCCACCCTTCGCTCGCTGTCACGCGAAGGGTGCCCACCATAGCTCGCGAAGCGAGCGGCGGTGGCGCCGAAGCGGTGAGGCGGGCTTCGAGCTTCGGGTGGCAAGCCAACCTCCGCTCGATGACGCACGATCCGAGACGAGACCGATGTTCCTCAACTCCGGTCTCAACAATCCCTGTTGATCGCGGTATCATCCCGCGGCCGGACCCCTCGTACGCCCTGAGCATTCCGACCGGCGCCGTCGCCAAGTGGTAAGGCAGAGGTCTGCAAAACCTCCATCCCCGGTTCAAATCCGGGCGGCGCCTCCAACTCCCAACAACTTTGTTTTCAATGGGTTATCGCAGTGGCGGCGGCCTCGCGATAGTTCAGCCGATCCGTCATTTGGTCCTTTTGCTGGTCCTGAAGTGTCCGGTTTGGTTGCTCAGCAGGTTCCCAGGGGACGTCGGAGCGGGAACCCTGATGCGGGGTTCCCCAACACTTAGGCGTTGTCAGTAAATAAGTGCTTGTACTGGCGATGGCGAGGTGGTACGGTGCGGCATGCAGGTGGCCACTCGGTCAGCCCTGGAGGTCGCAATGCCGGTGCCCGATGACAAGGCTGCGGTGATCGAGACTCTGCGCGAGGTACTACGCCGCGTCGAACAAGCACGATGGGCCAGCAATGGTCTCGTACTACTCGGAGCCCTACATGTTCATCACGGCGGAAGCAGTCGCCGCCTTGGCCACGCACGCCGAGGTCCTACCCGTGTTGGGGCAATTCTTCGAGCACCTCCGAACCATGGGCGTGGCTCGGAGTGAATGGGCCGAGGCTCATTGCAAGCAGCTCAGCGCTACGCTGGTCGTGGCCGGCATAGTCGTCGTACGCTACGGGGCCGGCGGGGGTGAGCTGGAGCGGGTCGGCTGCACGTATCTGGTTCAGAAGACCAGCGCTGGTTGGAAGATTGCCGTCGTGGCGAGCCATTCCCCCG
This sequence comes from uncultured Acidobacteriota bacterium, assembly GCA_963841895.1. Taxonomy (GTDB): domain Bacteria; phylum Acidobacteriota; class Vicinamibacteria; order Vicinamibacterales; family UBA2999; genus JACCSI01. The sequence continues at coordinate 31,251 of CAWJEO010000029.1, read as the reverse complement.
ACACGGTGCTGCGCTTTGCCTGATCCCCCGATCGCGCGATACGCCCGCGACTGCTCCTCCTGGTCCTTGCCCTCGTGGCACCGCGAGGAGACGACGAGGGCGAACCTCATACGGCAGATGCGGCGGCTCGGCTGCTAGCTTCTGTCGTGACCGTCGTGACAGGGGGGCGGTCCGAATGCCTTTCGCCTGAAAGAAGTCGCGCAGTTGCGATCTCAACGTCTCGAGGAACACAAATTCGCGAACCATGCGACGGCTCGCCGCGACGTCGTGTGCACCTACCAGCACACTCTGCGCGTAGGCGTCCACTTGTCGTAGGAAGGGTGTGATGGTGTGGAGGACTCCTCCTCCTCGCGATGCTCTGTGCCTTCTGTTCCGCCAAACGTGCACCGGGCTCGCCGGGATACGCGCTGGTCCAGGCGATCGCATCGCGCGACGTTGCCGGGGCGCGAGCCGCGCTAGCGGCGGGCGCAAGTCTCACCGAAGCGGTGCAAATTGACGAACTGGGAGTTGACTTCCCCGAGCCCAACATCGTTTGGCTGCTCGTCGGGCACATGGCCAATCGCAGCGGGCTCAGGACCGATGGTCGCAATACCGACCCGGAACTCCTCGAGATTGCGCGTGCGGTATTCGACCGCGCCGGCGACCCCAATACGGCCATGAGAGCCGGTAGCAGCGGGCGCGCGAGCTCGAGTGGGAGGCGCCGGTATCTGATTGAAGAGGCGATTCTCGCCAACAATCCCGAGCTGATCGACATCATGGTGCTGGCCGGACTCGGCGTGAAGGGCAGCACCAGTCGTGACGCGCGGGCGGCTGTCGGTGACGCGCTGCTGGTTGCCTGCAGCGGCGAGTACCGATACCGCGGCGCTCGCGCTCATTCGTGCCGGAGTCGACGTCAACTACCGTAATCGGGGCGGCGCAACTCCACGATCACAAGCGGTGCACTTTCGACGCCTTGAGCTGATCGACACCCTCGAACGCGCCGGCGCGCTCGAATGGGGCGTGACTGCGCAGTGATTGCTCCGACCAGCCCCACAGCGACCTGCTAGACAGTAATCACGCGCCCGTAGCTCAATGGATAGAGCATTGGCTGCTCGCGGCGGAGCAGCGGCAGGCTCGCGGTTCCTAGTCGGGACGACCGGTCGATTCTGTTTGTGATGACGGTCCGGCGTGGCTGCCTGCGGCCGGCGCGCCGTCGTCGTGGAATCCACCCGCCGGTAATTTTTTGCCGAGTCAGGTTACGCAAAACGTCGGGCAGACGGCTGAGCGGTTTACCGGTACCATCCGAATCGATCCCCTATTTCAAGCACCGGATCCGCTACTCGCTCTCGGTTTATCGGACCTGGAAAGGGAAAAGCATGAACACACAGACGCTGCATAAGGTACTGTGCCCAGGCGCACACCCAACACCTGCCTTTACTGGTGCGTCATCGCGAGACGATTTCAATGAAATGGTCAGACCCGCCACGCCCGCAAGCGAGCTTTGGATTGGTTAACGATTGGGTCGAAGTCGGGAATGAAGTGAAAGGTACCTTTGCGACAATCATCATTCCTTTCCAGACGGCGAAGCTCGGCTGGGTAAAACAAGAAACGCTAACCCTCTTTCGCTTCGATCCGCGGAAGAAGCGGTTCGAGAAGGTTGATGAGGCACTCATTCATCCGAAATATTCAGTTGTTTATTCGTCAATCGAAAAGGCCGGCTCATACGGGCTAATTGGATTGCACGCTCACCCGTTAGTCCAAGAAACCATCAGACTGCTATGCGGCCTAAAGCCGATGATCCGTGGTTTGCCTAAGTCACAGCAGACGGAGTGTCGAAACAGAATTTGCGAGGTGATCCTGTGCGCGAAAGATATGGATCGGTTTTTCGCTTCCCGCGAGGCATTGCTCGGCCTGGCAAAGGATTATGGCTTACCGGTGCCGAACGGAATGCCGGTGCCACTATCCCGGCCCGCATATCCAGGCGAAACGATCTGCGATCGCTGTCATGGTGTCGACATCATAGATGTGCCGGATTGTCATGTCTTGGACCTGCTTCCCGAGAGACGATGCACACAGGCAATCTGGGAGAACGTGGGACCGACACATATTAGTGGCGCGATACGTCAGGTAGTTGTTGATCCGACCGATCGCCGGCGACTCTACGCTGTCTCGGCAAACGGAGGTGTGTGGCGTCTCGACAATGTTGAGGCTTACCCAACCGAAGAAGTGTGGAGACCACTGACTGATGAATTGAACAACCTGCGCTTTTGTTACAATGGCAGTCGCGCCTAGTAGCGATCGAACTCTTTACGCTGCCAGCTCAGTAAAAGAATTGGGAGTTACGCCGATTCAGGTCTATTCCGAAATTTATCGCTCCGGGAACCGCGGAAATACCTGGCAGCCAGTGCATGACGATGCAATGGGTGTAGTCCATCGCCTGGTCGTTCATCCAGCTAACCGCGACATAGTCTTTGCCGCTACCTCTACGGGATTGTGGAGAAGAGACGAAGAGGCAGACCGGAGCTGGATAAACCTTTTCGCCGACGACTGTCTTGATGTCGCCTTAGACCCGGACGACTCTTCAATCATCTACCTTGGGGTCCGTAACCGAGGGGTATTCAAAAGCTTCACGTCGGGCGCAGATTGGACCGCGAATCCCATCGTAGATTTCATCGCGGCAAATGCTAACAACCGCCGCGCTACAAAGATCGCTCTTGGGCGGCGCGATGGAGCTTCAGAGCAGACGTCGACGTCACGGACGGTTGTGGTGCGTTTTGGCGACGAAGTGTGTGTCAATCAATCAAGCGGAGAAGGTGGCGCGGCGGCGTGGCAGCGAGTGACAATCGTTTCACCGAACAACTTTGTCGCAGGCGGGAACCGTTTAAGGTCAGACACCTTCCCAAACGTTCGGGATGAATGGGTCCACTGTCTGGCTGTGGATCCGTTTGATCCTGCGCATATTCTGGTTGGCGGCCTTGCGCTGTTTGAAAGTGACTGACGGGGGGGCCAACTGGAATGAGTTTATGGGACCCCATGAAGATAATCACAGCATCGCTTTCGATCAGGAAACGCCGGATCTGGTCTACCTCGGCTGCGATGGCGGGCTGTTCTCGTCGATAGACGGCGGCACGTCCTGGCCGTCGATGCGGCTGTCACATACAACGCCGGCCGTCGGCAGAGGGTTGAATCTGGCAATGGGGCTGGTTACGAGCGAATTTGATCACAGCGTTGTAAGAAACGGACGCTGTGTCGCCACCATCGATCATACCGGGTTTATTCTCAGTGAGAATTTTGAGGCGCGGTGGCAGTTCCTGTTCAATGGACCGGATAACAGCGCGCGCCATGGGCATGAAAATGGTTACGTGTTTCCTTGCCCGGCAAGTCTCGACCGATACTACATTGTCAACCTGCGAGCTGGGGACGATCCTCTAAGCGTTCCAGACGATCCCGCCACTCCCGCTGATGAGACAGTAGATGTCATTGGTAGGCTCGCACAGTTCGATTTCACACGCACCGGCGGATTCGTCAACGCGCCAGCGTCTCCGTTTACGATGCTATCCCCTTTCTCAGCATTTGATCCACCAGAGGGCCAGGGCATCCCGTTACAACAGACCTACAAGCCTGAGGTCACCATTCACAACGAGAACACCTTTGGTTCCTTTGCCGCTCGACTGTCCGAGGCAAATAGCGAACGGCTCTTATTGTTCGGTACCGTTGTGCTGCCAGGCGTCGGCTTTACAGTCCAATCTCTCCGGCTTGCTGCAAATGGCACCGCGGTGACGGCGGAAAACACAGAAGCAACTCATGCAACCGAGCCGTTTCTGGCAATCACGTTTGTTTCCAATGATCCTGATCGCGCATTTGCGATTACTCAACGAGGCGAGCTATTTGAACGCGACTTCTCGGTAAACGGGCAGTTCGCTCCACTCGCTCAATGGGCCATCCCTGCAACGGACCTTTTCGTCTCCAGGCTGATTGCGGTTCCCGGGCCAACGCTGAGATTGTTTGCTCTTTCGCAGCATGCTATCGGCTGCTTCGATGACGAGACGCAAACGTGGACCACCGTTCACGCTTGGACTGAACCGAATGAATCGCTCATGTCCCTGGCGGCACATCCAACACGCGAGCGAACGCTGTTCCTGGGAACGAGTCGTGGGGTATATCTCAGCGAAGACGACGGCCAGAATTGGCAAGCGTATAATCTGGACCTTCCTGCAGTTCCCATAACTCAATTGTCGTTCGATCAGGGATATTTGTATGCGGCGACTTTCGGGCGCGGTCTGTGGCGCTGCAAACCATGCTCGAGGTCGTGACGCTAAGAGACTTAGGGGTTAAAACCTTTCAGAGTGTCGAACCAAGCGTTCCGGGCCGGACGCCGCGTCGATAATCCGGCGCACATCACGATTCTTGCAACGTATGCTTATTCATCGCATTCGAGCCGGGTGCTCGCACCGCCTCTCACACGCATCGCCTGCCGGGCGCCGATCGAGGTGTGCGAGATCCCATACAGCAACGTGCCGACCCACACACCTCACCCGCCGCGCCAACACCGGCGAAAGCCGCAACTTCCCACCGGCGAATCCGGCTCCTCCTCCGACCTCGACAACGGTCTCGGCGGCGCCAACATCCGCATCGCGCTGGTGCAGGGTTCTCGTGTCCCGTCTCTGATGAAGACGCGACCCAGATCGCCTCCGACATCCTCAACCTGTTTTGCAGCGGCTCTGAACTGGCCGACCACGCGGTTCGCTTTACCGGCCGTCGCGAGTTCAAACGCCGCTGGGCCAGGGTGCGGCAATCACCGGCAAGTCGTAGGCCGAACGTGGTCCAATAGGGCCCTAACACGCGGCAAAACGGGGGAGCTGGACAGACCAAAGACCAGCACGAGACAACACGATTCACAACCCCGTTGAATCTGCAAAACGTCCATCCCCGGTTCAAATCCGGGCGGCGCCTCCAATGTTTCGTAAGAATTTTCGACTGTTTGTTCGTCTTGAGAACAAGCACGGCTCATTGCTCCCTCGACATGGAGATCCACGACGCTCGGAACGCGATCGACCGTCGGCTTGGTGAGCGCCGCCGAGCGTAGAATCGCCCGAGGATTGACGCATGGAAGCCTGTCCGTCGAACTCGGCCTGACCTCGTTGGAGTCGCTCAACGACCTGTTACAGCCTGCGAGGCCTCGCCCAATGAGCGTGCGTGACAAGTCGCTCGAGGAGTTAGCTGAGTCGCCTCAGAAATCCTACTCTTGACCCTTTCGAGGCGCAGCGTCACTCAACGCGCACGAACTTCCCGACCGACGGCACGTCGCAGTCGTCGAGGATGAAGAGCATGTAGTAGCCGGGTGGCAGCAGACCTGGACCGTCCGGGATGTGGAGGTGCAGGTCGCAGGAGCCTTCGCGCATGAAGTCGATCGGCAGGTAGCGCTGATCGGTGTCGGTGTGGTGAGTGGGCGCGCCTGGCCGCATGAGGACCGCGCGCCGGATGCGGCACGCGTCCGGGGTGGTGATCACGAGGGTGTCGCCGCGGGCGACCGACACCGGGTAGGCCGTGATTCGCGGGCGCGGGCCACGGAAGAGATACGGCGGGCTGTAAATCTCCATCGAGGTCAGATTCGTGAAGCCGCCCTGTCCGCCGACGCTGCCCGTGTTAAGCACCCGCCCATCCGGGAGAAGCACCGACACCGAGTGATACTGCCGGCCTTCGGTCATCACCGCGGCGCGGCGCCAGGTCAGACCTTGAGGATCGAGATATCTCGGACTCGAGCACGCGGCCCGGATCGGGATTCCATTTGAAGCCGGTAATACCGCCGCACACGAGGACGGTGCCGTCGGGCAGGAGCACCGCGTTCGGGTTGACGCGGCGATGGTGCATGTCGGCGATGCGCTGCCACTGCGGCTGCGGCGCCGCCATGTCGAGCACCTCCGCGCTCACGCGTTCCGCCGGTGAGCCGCAGTCGCCTCCAAGGACGAGCACTCTCGAGAGTGTCCCCGGCGGCGGCATCTCCTCGCCGTGCCCGTGATGGTGCGCGGCGCTCGCGCGTGGTGGCAACAGCACGGACGTGCCCTCGGTTCGGTTGGGGATCACATGCGCCGCTACGTTGGCCCAGGTGTTCGTCGCCGGATCGAAGAGCGCCGAATCGGGCGGCGACGGCCACGGTCGCGGCGAGCTGTTGCCACCTTCCCAACGGGTGCCGGTGTAGAGGACTTTCCCCCCCGCCATCAGGTGCAGGCTTGGATAGATGTCCAGGAGCTTATTCGCGCTCGCCGGCAGCGTCGTCCAGGTATTCGATCCTGGATTGAATCGCTCCATCTGCGCGACAACGGGGCCGGCGGCCCGCCCCGATGCGACCAGCGTGCGGCCATCGTCGAGCACGACCGCCGTCGGATACCAGCGCGCGAACGCCATGTTGGCGTGTTTGACCCAGCCTAACGCGCCCGGATCGAATGTGTAAGTGATGTTCACGCCCTGTCCGTGCGGCCCTTGATAGTTGGACCCGCCCATCACGAGCACCCGGCCGTCACCGAGCCCCACCTGGAACGCGCAGAACAGATCGTCGGCAAACGTGTGCGCGACGAACGATCCTGTCGCCGGATCCCAGACGCGCGACTCTTTTGGCAACTGCCCCTCGACGCCGCCGGAGAACAGCAACACCTTGCCGGTTCGCATCAGGGCGGCGTGCACGACAAACACCTGGGAGGTGTACGGCAGCATCTGCCATTGCCCGATGGCCGCCGGATCGCTCGCCGAACTCGGCACGCACGGCGTGAACGCCGGTCCCAACCCCGCGGTTTCGCTGGTGACGATGATCTCGACCTCGTCGCCACAGCAGTAGTCCCAATGTGTGTTGCAGGCGACGCTCGGCGCATGCACCACTGTCCACGTGTTACCGCACCGCTGCTCGACCTTGAAGTAGAGATCCGGGCGATCGCCGTAGCAGAAATACGAAATATCCGTGTCGAAGCGTCCGTCCGCGCCAATCGGCGCGGTCTTGATGCAATCGACGTCGTACGAGTGGAAGAGCGAGGCGAACCGGCACCAGTACCTGTTCAGGACGGCGATGTTGGCGACCAGATGATCCCGCACCGCCGCCACATCGTCCACCAGCCCGCGCGCAAAAGTCCGGGTGGCAAGCCCGGCCTCGACGACGCCGTGTTCATGCGCGTGACCGCCGTGTCCGCCAAACCCGATTGCGAGGTCAACGTGCTCCGCCGGGCGAAGTTCGGCGAATTGCGGTCGCGGAAAAGGGGGAAGGATATCGACCGCCTCGACCGCCAGACGCCGCACCAGATCGTCGGACAGCTGGTAGATGATTCGCCGGGGATTGACGTCCACTTCGCAGATCACGATCCGCGCGTTGCAGAGCGGCCTCGTAATGATTTGCCCGCTCGGGAGCTGGATGCGGCGGACGACCCGTCCGCGCACACGACAGCACGAGCGTTTGAACAAATGCCGCGGGATGACGAGCTCACCGAGGTCCAGCAGGCGAGCGGAGTCGAAAGGCACGCGCACGACAACCGCCTCGCGGGCGCGCAACGCGTCGAGGGTCGGCTCCTTGCGACCCGCGGCGACCGGCGCGGCGACGACGGTGATGCCGTGTCCGATCAACCGCTTCGGCAGATCGACACGCAGGGACTTGCCCTCCACCAGACAATGGCAGAGCGGTCGATCGTTTTCATCGAACAGGTACAACGCGATCGGATCCTTGCCTCGGACATCGTCGGGCACCGTGACGGTCACGCGGACCCCGACCGACACCACATCCTGTTTGTCGCGCGGATCGTGATGGTCGTCGCCACCGTGCGTGTGATCGTCCGGGTCGTGAGAAACATGAGTGCCGCGATCGTGGCCGCCCGAACTGCGGTGTTCGCGGCCACGCGGGCGTGCGGCCGCCGGGGTGGTTTGGGCGTGGAACGGCGTTTGGCCATCTGAAAACTCCTGGACGTGCGGCGGACTGCTCAGCAGCCGGCAACGAACACTGATTGTGCGGGGGCTCGCGCATTCTCCGCGGGTTCGGATCGAACGTCAAGCGGGGCCGCAAGAAAGCTCATGGCCCGACGCGCGCCCGGCGCCCACCAAGGCTCTGCGCGCCTGAAATGCGACCGCGCGAACCACCTGTTTCCGCTCCTTTATTAAAATCCGTAGGCCGAGTGGACGCTGCCGCACGCAACAGTGTCCGCCGGCACGCACAACACATCGGTAATGGCCCGCTAATGAAGGCTGAGTATCGTGACGGTAAGTGCGTCGCCGCTCACGAGATACCGCCTATCAATTGAGCAATGCGATTGAAATGGCTCAAGCCTTGCCATGCAGACACTTCTGAAAAGGGAGTTGCATGCCGATGAAAACAATCCGAACGAACTCACCATCGAGAACTCGGCGCTGGTCCTCATCGATCACCAGCCATCGATCGCGCTTCGTGCCCTCCATCGACCACACTTCTGATCAACAACGTCGCCGCACTCGCGCAGGCGGCACGGTCCTCGGCGTGCCGACCGTGCTGACCACGGTCGGCGCGAAGGGGAGCGTTCTCGTCGACCCCATCTTCAAGGAGATCAGCGAGGCGTTCCCGGACATCACGCCCATCGATCGACCGTCGACGCACGCGTGGTCGCACCCGGAGGTCCGAGCCGCCGTCGATGCCACGGGGCGCAAGAAGCTGATCATGGCCGGCCTCATCACGGAGGTCTGTCTCGCCCAGTCGGTCCTCGCCGCTCTCAAGGACGGATTCGACGTCTACTTCGTCAGTGACTGCTCCGGCGGCGACGAAGGAGGCACACGACGACGCCAAGGCGCGCATGATCCAGGCCGGCGCGAAGCCGTGAGCTTGTTGTCCGTCATGTGCGAATGGACCCCGGACATCACGTCGCCTGAACGACAGAAGCTCGTCGCGGTGACTCGAGAGCGCGGCGGCGTCGTTACGCTCATGGCCGATTATGTATTCGCGCAGGTTGAAGCGGGCGTGGTGAAGGCGCCGTAAGGAGGCCCGCGCAGTCTACCCTGGAGGAAATGATGACGCAGGTGGCCGCAGAAGCCCTCACAGCTGTTGGCGCTGTTCGCGAACAATTCGAGCCGGTCCCCCGTTCGCGAGGTCACCGTCGGCCCAATCCGAGTACAACGCGCACTGCCGTTGCGCGGACGACGCCTGATTGGACCGTGGTGTTTTCTCATCGCTACGGCCCGTTGACGTTTGCCCAAGGCCGGCCGATGGACGTCGGGGCTCACCCGCACACGGGCATCCAAACCGTGACCTGGCTCCTCGACGGAGAACTCGTTCACCACGACAGCCTTGGCTACGAATCGCTGCTGCGTGCGAGTGGGGTCAATGTCATGACGTCCGGCATTGGCATTGCGCATGCCGAACACACGCCGGCCGTCAACACCGGCCGACTCAACGGCGTGCAGTTGTGGGTCGCTCTACCCGATCAGCATCGCCAGCAAGTCGGATCGTTCCAGCATCTCGACCGCGTCCCGCTTGACGAGCGGCGGGGCGGACTCGTCCAAGTTTTCGCGGGCAATCTGATGGCACGATCTCTCCCGCGACGCACTTCTCAGGCATTCTTGGCGCCGACGTGCAAGTGCATCCACGAACGATGCTCGAACTGCCGCTACATCCGGAGTATGAGCACGCGGTCATTGTGTTGAACGGCGACTGCAGCATCAACGGCGAGCCTCTTCAGGAGCGGGTGTTGTACTACCTCGGCACGCGACGATTCAGTGCTAGTTTCACCAGCAATTCAGGGGGGCGCCTGCTGCTGATCGGCGGTCTACCGTTCCCCGAGAAAATCCTGATGTGGTGGAATTTCGTGGCTCGCACGCCGCAAGAGATCGCGGACGCACGCAACGATTGGGAAGCGCACCGGCGGTTCGGTGATGTGTCCGCCTACAACGGCCCGCGAATGGCGGCACCGAGCCTCGTTCGATTTGCCGCTCCGAACCCGGCCAGTTAGCCGCGTGGCCTTCACGCTCGGGGATCACCATCGCCGGTCTGATGACCTGCCTCGCAGTGCCGGCCCGACGGCCCCTGAATAGGGCGCGCCGCAACTACGCGCCGACTTCGAGAAAGGCATAACATGGCGAGTAGAGCATGACCTGATGAGGTCCCAACCTGTCCCCGACGATCCCTGCCAGGACCCGGCGAGTGAGGAGCGGTTTCGCCTCATCGTCGACAGCATCCCGGGGTTTGTGCTGCACCTTGAATGCCTCGGGCGGAGTCGAGCTGCTCAACCGCCCACTCCTCGATTACTTCGGTAAGACGATCTCGGAGTTGAAGAATTGGCAGATGAGCGATGCGGTCCATGCCGAGGACTTGCCTCGCGCGATCGCGGCATGGCGACACGCGGTCGAGACAGGGCAGCCCTACGATCTCGAACTCCGCCAGCGCCGTGCGGACGGCGTCTACCGTTGGTTCCAGGCACGCGCCCTTCCCGCTCGCGATGCGGAGGGTCGTACCACCGGCTGGTACATGTTGCTGACCGACATCGACGACCGGAAGCGCATGGAGGAGGCGCTTCGCTCGAGCGAACACGACCTTCGCCTGATGGTCGACAGCATCCCGGGGTTTGTGTCCACAGCCAATGCAGCAGGCGAGGTTGAGCACGTCAACCGCCGGGTTCTGGAATATTTCGGCAAGACCCTCGAGGAAATGAAGCAGTGGGCCACCAGCGATGCGGTCCATCCGGACGACATGGCGTCGCCTGATCGACGGCTTTCGACACTCGATCGAAACCGGGCAACCGCTCGATGTGGAGCATCGCAGCCGTCGCGCTGATGGCGTGTACCGCTGGTGCCACCTCCGTGGCGTTCCGCAGCGTGACGCCGAGGGCCACATCGTCCGTTGGTACCAGTCTGGTGACGGATATCGAGGAGCGGAAACAGGCGGAAGAACGCCTGCGACGTAGCGAAGCCTTCCTCACCGAAGCCCAGCACCTCAGCCGCACGGGCAGCTTCGGTTGCAACGTCGCTTCGGGCGAGATGTTCTGGTCGGAGGAGACCTTTCGAATCTTTGCCTACGATCGGAGCCACCACGCCTGCGCTCGATGCGATTGTGCAGCGTGCGCATCCTGATGATCGGGCGGTCCTGACCGAGGCCATCGACCGTGCGACCCGTGACGGGAAGGACTGCGACCTGGAATTTCGCGTGTCCCTGCCTGACGGATCGATCCGCCGCGTCCACGTCGTCGCCCACGCCGGGGTCGATGGATCAGGCGGGTTGCAGTTTGTTGGCGCGATCATGGACGTCACCGAACAGTGGCAGGCGCGAGTGGAGTTGGAGAGGGCGTTCGGCGAGAAAACCAAATCAGAGGCGGAGCTTCGGACCGTCATCGATGTCATACCGCAGCTCATCGTCACCATTGGGGTCGATGGACAACTCGAGCACGCGAATCAAGCCTTGCTGGAGTACACGGGCCTGTCGGAAGAAGACCTGAAATCGACACGATTGGGCGAAGTCTTTCTTCAAGAAGACACCGAGAGACTGAAAGACCAACGCGAGGCGGCGCTGGCGCGACGGGCGCCCTTCGAGTACGAACGGCGGGTGCGCCGCAAGGATGGTCAATATCGCTGGCTGCTGATCCAATACAACCCGCTGCTGGACGAACGCGGACAGGTCATCCGCTGGTATGCGACCGGCACCGACATCGACGACCGCAAACACGCGGAGGAGCGGACGCGGCAAGAGAACGTGGCGTTGCGAGAGCAAATCGATCAGGCGTTCATGTTCGAGGAGATCGTCGGTTCCTCGCCCGCCCTGAAAGCGGTGCTCTCGAGCCTGGTGCAGGTCGCGCCCACGGATTCAACGGTGCTGATTACCGGTGAAACCGGGACCGGCAAGGAATTGATTGCGCGCGCCATCCATAAGCGTTCGCAACGCGCCGGCCAGCCGTTTATCAGCGTCAATTGCGCCGCGATTCCGACCTCATTGATCGCGTCGGAATTATTCGGCCACGAAAAGGGGGCATTCACCGGCGCCATGCAGCGCCGCCAGGGTCGGTTTGAGCTGGCGCACGGCGGCACCATTTTTCTGGACGAGATCGGCGATCTGCCCGCGGAAACACAACTCGCACTGCTGCGCGTGATCCAGGAGCGCCGATTCGAACGCGTCGGCGGGACCCGCCCGATTCCGGTTGATGTCCGCATCATTGCGGCAACCAACCGCGACCTGGCCGCGGCGATTGCCGCAGGCACATTTCGCGCCGACCTGTTCTACCGGCTGAATGTGTTCCCGATTGAGATGCCGCCCCTCCGCAACGGAAAGAAGACATTCCGATGCTGGTGGAGTACTTCGTGAAGCGCTACGCGGTGAAGGCGCAGGAAACAGATCCGCAAGATCGACAGGAACACGCTCGACCTCTGTGTGTCGTATCACTGGCCAGGCAATATCCGCGAGCTGCAGAATATCGTCGAGCGAGCGGTGATCCTCTGCAACGGCGACACGTTCTCCGTGGAACCGGCGTGGCTGTCGAGCGCGGCCCCCCGTCCGGAGTTGGTCGGTCTCACGACCGCCCTCGAGAACTATGAAAAGGAAATCATCGAACGGGCGTTGGCCGACAGCAATGGCAAGGTTGCGGGCCCAAGCGGCGCTGCCGCCAAGCTCGGCATACCGCGCACGACACTCGATGCCAGAATCAAACAGCTCAACATAAAGCGACAAACCATCCGCTAGGCTCGCCTCAGTTCGGCTCTTCCGCGGGCTGCCCGAAATTCGGCATTGTGCCCAAATTTCGGCACTGCTCCTCGTTTTTCTGGCGTCATTTCAATGCATTCCACTTGGCATCGCTTGCATTTCTGTTGGTGATGCTCGGGACGAGAGGAGTCGCGACTTTATGACTTTCAGGATTGAGATTGCGGCGCGCGGGAGACTGAAGGTCTTCATCCTGAGTGGCCGCATCGAAGCACAAGCGATCGCCGAGCTGCGGAGACTTCTGGAGCTCCAGACCCATGCCCGCGACGTCGTGATCGATCTCAAGGATGTGACCCTCGTCGATCGCGAGGGCATGCGGTTCTTCATGGGTTGCGAAGCCGACGGCATGAAGCTCGAGAACTGCACGCCCTACATTCGCGAATGGATGGAGCGAGAAAAGGACGGCCCACGGTGAAAGGTGTCACATGTTGATGGAACGCGCGCACATTCTGACCCTGCCGGTGGAACGAGACGACGACGGCGCGACTCATGTCGTCGGACAATCACCAGAGTGGCGGCAGGTGCTCCGGAAGGCCTCGCAAGTGGCCGGGACCGACACGACGGTCTTCCTGCAGGGAGAATCGGGCACGGGCAAGGAAGTGGTCGCCCGCTACATTCATCGCCGTCGCCGAGGAAGAACGGCCCCTTCGTCGCGATCAATTGCGCCGCGCTCCCTGAGCAACTACTCGAATCAGAACTGTTTGGTTACGAACGCGGCGCGTTCACCGGAGCCCATCAGGCGAAGCCCGGCCAGATTGAGCTCGCTTCGACCGGGGTGTTGTTCCTCGACGAAGTCAGCGAGATGAGCCCGATGGCTCAGGCCAAGCTGCTGCGGTTCCTGCAAGAGCGCGAGTTCCGGCGGCTCGGGGGCACGCGGCTCGTCAAGGTCAACGTCCGCGTCATTGCCGCCAGCAATCGTGACCTCCAAAAGGCGGTCACGGACGGCAGCTTCCGCGAGGACCTGTTCTACCGGCTGCGGGTGTTCGACATCTACCTGCCGCCTTTGCGCGAGCGCCGGAGCGACATTCCTCTCCTGACCGCTGCGTTCCTGCAGGACTTCAAGCGATCGTCAGGATGTGCACCGGGGGGCCTGACGCCGGATGCGCTGGAAATGCTGGAGCGTTACGACTGGCCTGGCAACGTCCGCGAGCTGCACAACGCGCTCGAGCGTGCGGCCATTCTTTGTCGATGGCGGTCCGATCACCCCCGAACACCTCTCCCTTCAGCCCAAGCACTTTGCGACCCGACGCCGGCCGATCCAGCTGTCGGATGTCGAGCGGCAGCACGATCGAGCAGGTGCTCCACGAGTGCGATGGGAACAAGTCGAAGGCCGCACGCAGGCTGGGCATTACACGGACGCAGCTCTACGGTCGGCTCCGGAAGCACGCCGTCGCAACGGCCTGACAACCACTCGCACCCAAAGTGGTGTGCGCCATGCGTTCTCGAACACGCAACACTGTTCACCAGCACGCATCACACAGCTGAACCTCGCGCATCGGGCGGCGGCCACGAACTTGCTCTCGTCTCCGGCAAGGAACCCGGATGCAAATTGGCATTGATAGCTTCGCGGCGGCCTACGACGATGCCAGCCAGGCGGTGAGCGCCGTCGGACCGCCTGCGCGACCTGGTCGAGCAGATCGTGCACGCCGATCAGGTCGGGCCTGGACGTCTTTGGCATCGGCGAACACCACCGCCGGGATTTCCTCGATTCCGCCCGCGGCCGTGATTCTCGCCGCGGCGGCGTCACGAACGAGCCGCATCCGCCTCACGAGTGCCGTCACGGTGCTGAGCGCGGCCGATCCGGTCCGGGTGTTTCAGGACTTCGCGACGCTCGATCTGCTTTCGCAAGGCCGGGCCGAGATGGTGGTTGGCCGCGGCTCGTTCATCGATGCGTTTCCGCTGTTCGGCCTGCGGCTGGAAGACTACGACTCGCTCTTTGCGGAGAAACTCGATCTGCTGCTGACGATCCGCGATCACGAGCACGTCCACTGGTCCGGCAGGCATCGCGCTGCCCTGACCGGCCAGGGCGTCTACCCGAGGCCCGTGCAGAATCCGTTGCCGATCTGGCTGGGCGTGGGCGGAACACCGCAATCGTTCGCGCGGGCCGGCGCGCTGGGGCTGCCGTTGATGGTCGCGATCATCGGCGGGGAGCCGCGGCGCTTCCGGCCGCTCGTCGATCTCTACCGGGAAGCCGGCCTGCGTGCCGGGCATCCAGCCGATCGGCTGAAGGTCGGCGTCCATGCGCTCGGCTATGTCGCCGCGACGGCGCAGGCGGCCGCCGACGATTTCTTTCCGGGCTACGCGCGCGCCGTTCACCGATGTCGGGAAAGAGCGCGGATGGGCGCCCCCGACCCGCGCGGGTTTCGACGCGCAATTGGGGCCCGATGGCGCGCTGCTGATCGGCAGCGCGGCCGAGGTGACCGACAAGATCGTTCGATATGACCAGGTGCTTGGCGGGATCTCACGGATCAGTTTTCAAATGAACGCGTCGTCGCTGCCGCATGCCAAGCTCATGAGCGCGATTGAAGCGATCGTACACGCGTCGCGCCTGTGGTGCGGGCGTCGAAGAGTTAATTGTCCGCGACATGCGCCGCACACCCAGTTGTGTGCCGCCGCAACCAACCGACGCAGCCAACCGTCACACGCGTCTCGCCGCGCCTTCGCTAAGTCGGTCGCGCGCTGTGCCTTACCCGCCCGATCGAAAACAGGAGTGGCGTGGCGCCGCAATTGCCTTGAGTCCAGTGGGAGGTGCTGTGATGCCGGAGGCGAAATCGCTGAGGGTGTGGGATGCGTCTGAATGCGTGCTGATGCTGATCGACTATCAGGACCATGTCCTCGACGTCATCTTTGCGCAGGATCGGCGAGTCATCGAGTTGAACGTCCGCACGCTGGCGAAGATGGCGGTCGCTTTTAACGTTCCGGTGATCCTGAGCACCGTCGGCGTCGAGATGGGCGCCAACGGCCCCACGATTGAGGCGCTGCAATCCCTCCTGCCGCACGTCAAGGATATCGATCGGTCAACGATGAACGCCTGGGGCGATCCGAAGTTTGTTGCCGCGGTGAAGGCCACTGGCCGCAAGAGGTTGGTGATGTGCGGCATTTCAACGTCGGCGTGCCTGACCTACCCGGTAGTGAGTGCGCTCGCCGATGGCTATGAAGTCACGTTCATAGAAGACGCCGTCGGCGACAGCTCCAAGCGACAGCATGACACCGCCGTTCTGCGACTGGCCCATGCCGGCGCGATCCCAAACACCACCGTCGGGATGATTGCCGAGTGGTTCCTCGATTGGAAGCTCCCCGTCGCCGATGCGTGGCGGAAGCTCGCCCCTCAGTACGACGAGATTGCGGCTCTGCAACGTGCCCCCGAGTTTCAGGCACCACACGGCTTTACCGGCCACGAAGCGGTCATTTGAACGCCAAGGAATCCCCCACAAGAAGAACGTGTTAATCACCGGTACGGTCGAAGGCCTGGGTCGCGTAGCGGCACAAACCTTCGCGCGAGAAGGTGCCAACGTTGAACCAGGGCGTCCGGGACGCGATGACCAAAGAAGACGCTTCTCAAGCGCTTCGGTCAACCTGAAGAGGTCTGGAGCTGCGGCCTTCTCTCGCTTCCGACCGGGTCGTCTTACATCACAGGTGCCAACTATCCGGTCGACGGTGGCGCGACCGCCTGGTAGAGCCAGTGGGCGCGCGTGTTGAGTTGAACACGCAACACTGTCGGTCAGCGCGCAAACGACACACCTTCCTCACGCATAACGATCCGCCAAGCCGTGGCGAGAACTCCATCGCCGCTCAGGAGATAGCCGCTGCCTCAGCCCGGCACGGTGCGATGGCCCTGGCTTTGCCTCACAAGGGGTCATGAACACACAGTCAAACAATCCGAACGAACTGACAACCGCGAACTCGGTTCTCGTGCTGATCGATCACCAGCCCTGGATTGGCTTATTGGTTCACTCGATCGATCCAGGCCTGATGATCAACAATGTCGCGGGCCTCGCCCAGGCAGCCAAAAACCTCGGCGTTCCTACGATCCTCACGACGATCGGCGCGAAGGGCAGCGTCCTCGTCGACCCGCTGTTCAAAGAGCTGACCGAGATTTTCCCGGACGTCACGCCGATTGACCGCACCTCGACCCATGCCTGGTCGCACCCGGAGGTCCGGGCCGCGATCGATGCGACGGGCCGCAAGAAGTTGATCATGGCCGGCCTGGTGACCGAGGTCTGCCTCGCACAATCGGTGCTCGCCGCCCTGAAGGAAGGATACGAGGTCTTTTTTGTCAGCAACTGTTCGGGCGGCGCCACGGCCGAGGCCCATGAGGACGCCAAGGCGCGCATGGTGCAGGCCGGCGCCAAGCCGATCGACTGGCTGGCTGTCATCTCCGAGTGGGCCCCCGACTACACATCGCCGGAACGCGCCGCGCTTGGCGATGTCTGGTCGCGCCGAGGCGGCATCATCAACCTGGCGGGCGACTATGTGCTGGCGCAGGTCACCGCTGGCCTTGTGCCGATGCCCAGCTTCATCTCCGCGCCCGGCAAGGCCGGTTCTCCCATGGCCCCGACCGGCAGGCAGACGGACACCGACGCGATCAACCGCCTCGCGGAGGAGATGTTGGCCGCCTTCGAGGCCAAGGATTCCGGAAAGGTGAACACGTATTACGCGCCGGGCGGGGTGATCGCGACGCCGGGCCGCCCGGCGGCCAAGGACGGCCGGGCGGTGACCAAGGCCATCAAGGACGATATTGCGGATCCCAACCTGAAGATTACTGTCTCGAACGAGAAGACCGAGGTCTCCGGCTCGGGTGACATGGCCTACCGCCGCGGCTCGTTCAAAATCACGATGACGAATCCGCAGACCAAACAGGCGGAGCAGAGCGCGGGCACCTACTTGACCGTCTTCAGGAAGCAGGCGGACGGGGGCTGGAAGATCGTCGAGGATTTCGGCGTCTAGAGCCGCGGCTGCGGGGAGGGCGCATGATCACCATTAAAGCAGCCGTCGCGAAGAGTAAAGGAGCCCCCTTCGAGATCGCAGAGCTGGAGCTCGACGAACCGCGCCCCGATGAGGTGCTGGTCCGGATGGTGGCGTGCGGCATTTGCCAGACGGATTCCCACGCGTGGCATCAGCACCTTCCGGTGCCGTTGCCTGCGGTGCTCGGCCACGAAGGTGCCGGGGTCGTTGAGAGCATCGGGTCCACCGTCACGTCGGTCGCACCCGGCGACCACGTCGTGCTGTCGTACCAGGCATGCGGTCGCTGCCCGCAGTGCCTCAGCGGCCACTCTCCGTATTGCGACCGCGCGGAGGACGCGAATTTCGGCGGCGCGCGGCTCGATGGAACCAATGGCGTCCACCGTCATCGCGGCGCCGATATTGCCGGCGACGTGCACGGCCACTTCTTTGGTCAGTCGTCCTTCGCCACCTACGCGCTTACGACCGAGCGCAACACCGTCAAGGTGCCGGACGACATTCCGCTCGAAATCCTCGCGCCGCTCGGCTGCGGCCTACAGACCGGCGCCGGAGCGGTGCTCAACACGTTCCGCATGTCACCGCGTGAATCCATCGCCGTGTTCGGCACCGGCGCCGTTGGCCTGGCTGCCGTCATGGCGGCGCGAGTTGCCGCGGCTGGCGCGATCATCGCGGTCGACGTCAATGCCGAGCGGCTGGCGTTGGCCTCGGCGCTTGGCGCGACACACACGATCAATCCCCGCGACGCTGACGTAGCCAAGGAGTTGCGACGTATCACAGGCCGCGGCGTGAACTACGTCTTGGAGACGAGCGGCCGCAAGGAGATGCTGCCGCACGCTGTCAATGCGCTCGCGCCTCTCGGGCAGGTCGGCCTGGTCGCATCGGCTGGCTCCGACGCCACTGTCGAAGTGGCGAACCTGATGCTGGGCAACCAGGTCCGCGGGATCATCCAAGGCGATGCCATCCCTCAGCTCTTCATCCCCCAACTGATTGAGCTCTACAAAGCCGGCCAGTTCCCGTTCGACCGGCTCATTCGCCACTTTCCGTTCGAAGAGATCAACGAAGCATTCGCCGCGGCGGCAAGTGGCGACGTGATCAAACCCGTCCTACGCATCGCGCAAAACCAGAACACAACGTAGGCAGCACGGGAAAGATTCTTCGTTTCAATTTCAAGATTATGAGGACAAACAAAATGATTTACAAACAGAATTCGAAACTGTTTTGCCGGTATTGGTTTTAGCGCTGACCGTACCGGGACTCGCCGTTCTCGTGCGGCAGTCAACAGACACAAACGTTAACTGCCGCGGAAACGGCCGGAACGTATGCAATCGATCCGTGGCACACCAACGTCGGCTTTCGTGTGCGGCACATGGGCTTGGCGATCGTCCTGGGCGAGTTCACGGATTACACCGGGACCATCTCCTACTTCCCGAACGACATCACGAAATCGTCGGTGCAATTTACCGCGAAGGTGGCGAGCCTCGACACGGGCGTCAAACTGCGCGACGATCATCTGCGCAGTGCCGATTTTTTCGAGGTGGAGAAATATCCGGAAATCACATTTCGATCGACGCGAATCGAACGCAAGAGCGAGAAGACATTCATCGCGTACGGAGATCTCACGATCAAGAACGTGACCAAACAGATTGCTCTTCCGGTGGAATTTCACGGCGTTGTCAGAGATTGGCCTGTACGGTGACACCAGATTAGGCGGTTCGGCCACTCTCAATATCAACCGGCTGGATTACGGCATACGGTGGAGTCAGGTGTTGGATAACGGCTCCTTAGTGGTCGATAACAACGTTCAGATCGAGCTGCAGTTTGAAGCACTCAGACAGGGACCAAAGAAAGGCGCGGCAGAATAAACAATGGCTTCAAACGAAGAGATCATCCGGCAATCTGTACGATGGTCGCAGAGAGGCTACCCAGGAAGTTTCGGCGCGTGCGAAACGACACTGACCTGCGGCGCGGCAGACGCGCATCGCAAGCCCGAGAGAGACGAGGCCGAGCCACACGCCGAGGCGTCGTTCTGAGGTTTCAAACATGGCACTGGTGACCGCCCTTTGCAGGATGAACATCGCTCACGTGCTCCTCGTCATGGCCGCCATGGGATTGCTGGCTTGCCACTCGCCGTCGCCGTCTGACCCGCCTCCCCCACCGGAAGTCGCCGTTGTCGCACTGGCGACCGAGCCCGTGACGATGACCGCCGAATTCCTGGCCGGACGGTGGCGGTCATGGTCTCGGAGGTGCGGCCGCAGATCCGACGGCATCATCCAGAGGCGCCTGTTCACGGAAGGCCAGCAGGTCAAGTCGGGTCAGGTGCTATACCAGATCGATCCGGCGCTGTATCAAGCCGACTATGACAGCGCCGCTGCCACCCTTGCGAGGGCCGAAGCCGCGCGCATGCTCGGTGAGGCTGCTGGCCGAGCGCTACGCTGAACTCGTCAAGATCGAGGCGGTGTCGAAACAACAAAACGACGACGCGATGCCGCATACGCGCGGGCCGACGCCGACGTGGCATCGGCGCGCGCCGCGCTCGACACCGCGCGCATCACCCTCGAGTACACGCGCATCACGGCACCGATCCTGGTCAGGTCTCGGCTTCGGTCTACACACACGGCGCGCTGGTGACCGCGAACCAGCCGGATCCGCTGACGACGGTACGTCAGCTCGATCCGATCTACGTCGACATCACACAGTCCAGCGACCAGCTCCTGGCGCTGCAGCGGCACCTCGCGAGCGGTCGCCTGCGCCGCGCCGGGAAGGGCACGATCAAGGTCCGACTGCGGCTCGACAACGGCAGCGAATACGAGCACGCCGGCATGCTGGCGTTCACCGACGTCGCGGTCGATGAAACCACGGGCATGGTCAGGTTGCGGACCCCGTTCCCGAATCCGAATGGCCACCTGCTGCCGGGCATGTATGTCCGCGCGTTGGTTCCTCAGGCCATCGATGACGAGGGGCTGCTGCTCCCGCAGCAGAGTGTCACGCACAACGCACGTGGTGAGGCCGTGGCACTGGTCGTCAATGGCGACAACACAGTCGAGCAGCGGATGCTGAAGACGGCCGGCACGGTGGGCGATCGGTGGCTGGTTCGCGAAGGTGTCAAGGCCGGCGATCGCGTGATCGTGGAGGGCGGACAGAAGGTTCGACCTGGCGCTGCCGTGCGGCCGGTCGAATGGCGCGCGGCGCGCGTCGCCCAAGCGCCGCCCGTTGGAGCGCGCTGATGGTCAACTTCTTCATCGATCGCCCGATCTTCTCCTGGGTGATCGCCATCGTCATCATGTTGGCCGGCGGACTGGCCATTCTCTCGCTGCCGATCGCGCAATATCCGGCGATCGCGCCTCCGCTGATCTCGATCGGCGTGGCGTATCCCGGCGCCTCGGCCGAGACCGTTCAGAGCACCGTCGTCCAAGTGATCGAGCAACAGCTCAGCGGCCTGGACCATCTGAGGTACTTTTCGTCCGCAAGCACCAAAGACGGCAGCATGGAAATTTCGCTGACGTTCGAGCAGGGCACCGACCCGGACACGGCGCAGGTGCAAGTGCAGAACAAGCTCTCGCTCGCCGAGCCGTTGCTGCCGATCGAAGTCCAGCAGCAGGGCATCCGCGTCACGAAGGGGACCCGCAACTTCCTGATGGTCGCCTCTCTCGTGTCAACCGACGGCAGCATGGATGGCAGGGCCATCGGTGATTTCCTCGTCTCCAACGTGCAGGACCCACTGAGTCGCACGCTCGGGTGTCGGCGATTCCAGGTGTTCGGTTCGCAGTTCGCCATGCGCGTCTGGCTCGATCCCGCCAAGCTCCACAGCTATGCGCTCACGCCCATCGACGTCAACGACGCGATCGCCAGCCAGAACGTCCAGGTCTCGGCCGGCGAGATCGGCGGCCTGCCGGCAGTTCCGGGCCACCAGCTCAATGCGACGGTGATTGGCCCTTCGCGCCTGCAAACCGTCGACGACTTCCAGAACATCCTGCTGCGCGTCAACCAGGACGGCTCCCAGGTGCGCCTGCGCGACGTCGCGCGCATCGAGCTCGGCAGCGAATCCATTCGCTCACCTCGCGGTATAACGGCAAGTCGTCGAGCAGCATCGCGATCAGATTGGCCTCCGGCGCCAACGCGCTCGACACGGCCGACGCCGTGCGGGCGACGATGGAGCGTCTGCGCGCCGGAGTTCCCGCGCGGCATCGACGTCGTGTATCCGTACGACACGACGCCATTCGTGCGGCTGTCCATCGAGGAAGTCGTCATGACGCTGTTCGAAGCGATCGCGCTCGTCTTCCTGATCATGTATCTGTTCCTGCAGAATCTGAGAGCGACGCTTATTCCCGACGATCGCGGTGCCCGTCGTGTTGCTCGGCACGTTCGGCGTGCTCGCCGCATCCGGCTTCACGATCAACACGCTGACCATGTTCGGCGATCGTGCTGGCGATTGGTCTGCTCGTGGACGACGCCATCGTCGTCGTGGAGAACGTGGAGCGCGTGATGGCCGAGGAAGGCCTTACGCCGAAGGAGGCCACGCGCAAGTCGATGAATCAGATCACCGGCGCACTGGTCGGCATCGCGCATGGTGCTGTCCGCGGTATTCCTGCCGATGGCATTCTTCGGTGGATCGACCGGCGTCATCTACCGGCAGTTCTCGATCACCATCGCCACGGCGATGGCGTTGTCGGTGATCGTCGCGCTGGTGTTCACGCCGGCGCTGTGCGCGACGCTCTTGAAGCCCGTGCAAAGGGCCACCGGGAGCCAAGCGCGGCCTCTTCGGGTGGTTCAACCGCATCTTCGACGCCGTCACTCGCGGCTACGCGGCGGGCGTGCAGCGAATGCTTGGGGCGAGCGGCCGTTCCATGCTGGTCTACGGCGCGATCGTCGCGGCGCTGGCGCTGATGTTCATCCGGATCCCGACGGGGTTCCTGCCCGATGAGGACCAGGGCGTCATGTTCCTCCAGGTCACAACCCCTCCCGGCGCCAGTCTCGCCAGCATGGAACAGGCGCTCGCCGCCGTCCGCGACTATGTGCTCACCGAGGAGAAGGATGGCATCAGCTCCATCCTGGAGGTCTACGGATTCAGCTTCAGCGGACGCGGCCAGAACGCCGGCCATCGCGTTCTTCACGCTCAAGGACTGGGACGAGCGGCCGGGGGAGCGGAACCACGTGCAGGCGATCGCCGGCCGCATCATCGCGCGCTTCGCGAACTACAAGGACGCCACGATCTTTGCGTTCCCACCGCCGCCGATCTTCGAGCTGGGCAACGCCACCGGCTTCGACCTCGCGCTAATGGACCGGGCCGGTATCGGCCACGACGGCCTGATGCGTGCGCGCAATCAGCTGCTCGATCTGGCCAGGAAGAGCCACCGCGCTGCAAGCGGTTCGTCCCAATGGCCCGGACGACGAGCCGCATTACCAGATCGACATCGACTGGGAGAAGGCCAGCGCGTTCGGCCTGCCCATCAGCGCCATCAATGCCACGATGTCCACGGCCTGGGGCTCCTCCTACGTCAACCAGTTCCTCGATGGCGGTCGGGTGAAACGGGTCCTCGTCCAGGGCGACGCCCCGTACCGCATGCGTCCTGAAGATTTTGGCCGCTGGCACGTGCGCGACAACAAGCGGCGACACCGCGCCGTTCTCCGCCTTCGCATCCGGACACTGGACCCACGGTCCGCCGAAGCTGGATCGCTACAACGGCATTTCCTCGATGGAGATCCTCGGCCAGCCGGCGCCCGGTTACAGCACGGGCGAAGCGATGGACGAGATCGAGCGGCTCGATCGCGCAGCTGCCTCCGGGCTCGGCCACGAGTGGACCGGGCTGTCCTATGAAGAACGATTGTCCGGCGGTCAAGCGCCGGCGCTGTATGCACTCTCGCTCCTCGTCGTGTTCCTCTGTCTGGCGGCGCTCTACGAGAGCTGGTCGATCCCGGTCTCGGTGATGCTGATCGTGCCGCTCGGCGTGCTTGGCGCCGTTCTCGGCGCCATGCTGCGTGGGTTCGACAACGGCGTGTACTTCCAGGTCGCGCTCGTGACCACGGTCGGCCTCTCGGCGAAGAACGCGATCCTCATCGTCGAGTTCGCAAAGGCCAACGTCGAACAGGGCATGGGCGCTGATCGAGGCCGCGGTGCATGCCGCACAGCAACGGTTGCGCCCGATCCTGATGACCTCGCTCGCGTTCATGTTCGGCGTATTGCCGCTGGCGATCTCGAGCGGCGCCGGCTCGGGCGCGCAGAACGCGGTCGGCACCGGCGTGGTGGGGGGCACGCTCACCGCGACCATGCTCGGCATTTTCTTTGTGCCGGTGTTCTTCGTGGCCGTGAGCAGCCTGCTGAAGCCGCGCCGAATCAGTGACGCCGCGCCGTCGCCGGCGGAGGCGCACTGATGCACCGACGGCCTTCCGACCTGAGGTCTTGGACGGCCCTGCTCGCGCTCACGCCGGCGCTCGGCGGCTGCGCTAACCTCGCGCCGAAGTACCAGCAACCACAGACGCCGGTGTCCGCCGAATGGCCGCAAGGCGCTGCGTATGCCCCCTTTACATCCGCCCCCGCGGCAGTGTCTGCCATCGACTGGCGTGAGTTCTATCGCGACGAGCGCCTGCGTCCTGTCGTCGAACTGAGTCTGTTAAACAACCGCGACCTGCGGATCGCGACGCTCAACATTGAACGCGCCCGTGCGCTCTACCGCATCCAGCACGCCGACCAGTTCCCGACGATCGAGGCGGTGGCGTCCGGAACCGCGCAAAAGATTCCGGGTCGCTCTCGCCGACGAGCACGGTCGCCACTTATCGCGACTACCGGGTCGAGGTTGGCTTCGCCTCGTACCAGCTGGATCTGATTCGGCCGCGTGCGCAATCTCAAGCAGCAGGCATTGCAGGAGTATCTCGCGATCGTCGAGACGCAGCGCAGCGCACAGATCAGTCTGGTGGCCGAAGTGGCCGCGGTCTGGATGAGGCTGGCCACGGATCAAGCGCTGTTGGAGTCTCGCCGAAAATACTTTTGCCAGTCGGCGACGTCCGTTCGACCTGACCGAGCGGAGCTACCAGCTCGGTATCGGGTCGGCTCTCGATCTCGAGCGCGCCCGCACCAGGTGGAGACGGCGCGCGACGACGTGGCTGCGTATACGAGATTCGTGGCTGAGGACCGCAATGCGATGCAACTGCTCGTGGGTGCGCCCGTGCTCGAGGCCCTGCTGCCAGCCGCGTCGGTCGACCCCGTCTCAAATCTCACCGATCTGCCGTCCGGCGTGCTGTCGTCAGTGCTCCTGGAGCGGCCGGATATTCTCGCGGCGGAACGCCGGCTGATCGGCGCATACGCGAGTATCGGCGCGGCGCGTGCTGCCTTCTTCCCGTCGATCAGCCTCACGGCCTTCGGCGGTAATGGCGAGCGGCAGCCTGTCGGGCCTGTTCAACGGCGGCAGCGGGGCCTGGACCTTTGTTCCCCAGATCGTGCAGCCGATTTTCAATGCCGGCAGGAACCGGGCTCGCGCTCAGGGTGACCGAGACCGATCGCGATGCGTTCCTGGCCGAGTACGAGAAAGCCATCCAAGTCGCATTTCGCGAAGTGGCCGATGCGCTCGCGGGTCGCGGCACGATCGACGACCAGCTCGCGGCGCAGCAGGCACTGGTCGCGGCGATGCAACGCACCTACGACTTGACCGAGGCGCGCTACCGTGCCGGCATCGATAGCTCGCTCAGCCTGCTCGATGCGCAACGCGAGCTCTACTCGGCGCAGCAGGGCCTGATCCTCACACGGCTGGCGCGCGAGACCAACCTCGACCACCCTGGACAAGGTGTTGGGGGGCGGATGGAAGACTAGCCCACCTTGACGAAGTTCACTCCGGCCAGCGCGCCGGCGCCAATGATACCGATTGTCATACCCATCGCAGACGGCTCACTTCGCCATCGAAGACGCAGTAACGAGCCGAATAGCCGTCGCGTCTCTCGGGGTATCACGAAGCTCCCTGCGCGACGAAGGCGCCCGGTGTCGATCGCTTCTCGGTGCCCGTGTAGCTGAAGTCGGCGGTCGTCGTCGCCCGGCTTTGACGTCGACGGTCTGGCTGAGCGGCCCGTACCGCTCGTGCCAGACTCTGCACCGTCTGCTTGCCCGCGGGGCACGTTCGCGATTTTGAACGTGCCGGCGGCATCGGTCACCGCGAAGTACGGATGGCTGAGACACCCACATATCCGGTCATCCAGGGGTGCACGTCGCACTTGAGGTGCAGCATCACCTCTTCGCTCTTCAACTGGATACTTGAAGACCATGCCGGCCTGGGGCTGACCGGTGTTGAAGGCGTTGTCCTTCGTCGTCATGCTGTGGATGTTGTGCAGTGTCGATCGCTGTTCCTGACCTCGAGGGTCTGCCCGACGCGCGCGCCCTGGATGCGCGGATGGTAGACGCAGCCCTGCTGATCCATCACGACCGACGTCGACGGCGCGGGCGACCGAGGAAACGTCCCTTGCAGACGCGCGAACACGTTGCGCGAGCCCGCCGTCCGCCGCCTTGAGCACCGTCTCCTGGACGACGCGCTTGCCCGCGTTGATCTTGCAGGCAGTTGGGATCGGCGCCCATTCGGATCACGGGCGTTCCGCGGCGGCGTCCCCGTCAGCTTCACATGTCCTTCGATGGTGCCGCCTCCAGACTGAGCCGAAGATCGGGACGGTGGTTTGTTGTCGCGAGAGCATCGCGACGAGGACGACGAGCAAGCCGCCGAGCTGATAACCAGACGTCTTCATGATGGCACCCCATGATCTTGGTACACTAGCGAGTTCATTCACTTCCATCGGGGAGCAGCCTGTGCTCCGAGCCTTCAGATACTGATAGATGAGCGCGATCTGCTCCTCGGTGACCGTGCCTCGCAGCGGCGGCATGCTCTTCTCCGGTCGACCGTTCAGGACGATGTAGAGGAACCCGGGATACCTGAACCGGGGATCGAGATGCGGAGGTCAACGGGCGCCAGCCCCTTCGGGTCGGCGACGGCATTGGGACCGTGGCACTCGCGCACGCCTGGTTGAACAGGGGCTGGCCGTTCCGTGCCGCGTCGAGCGAGAACTATCGGCGCCGGTCGCGTCAGCAAGTGCGGAATGTCGACGGACACCAGCAGCTCGGCGGGCAGCACGCCGCTCGCGTCGAGCTCGTCCGCGATGGCCACGGCGCAGGGATGCGCCGAGCGGCCGGCGCGCGCAGCGACAGCCGGCCACCGGGGGGCCGGTCGACGGTGAACAGCGATACCTGCCCTTCAAGACCCAGCTCGATGATGCGCCAGGCCGGCGAGCGGCGCCCACATGATCGCGGCATCAAGCTTTCCGTCCTGGCGATGTCTTGGAGCGGCGGCGCAGTGGCCAGGGTCGAGCCGGTATTCCCGAATCGTCGTCACGCCGAGCGCACGAGCGACGTCCACGGCCGGCGTCCCCGACTGAACGCCCACCTGATCCCTTCACTCCGGGGCGTCGGTGGCCGGGGAACTCGCTCCGCGAGCCGCTGGGGAACGACGAGGACATAGGTGGACGCGTACTTCGGGACGGCGGACAGGTACGGCCGGGAGGCTCGGCATCGCGACACCAGACCCCCGCACGTTGCCGGATCGGGCTGGGCGGCGGTGGGTGAGCACGCGGCACGGCTCGCGCCCGCACGAGAGTGCATCATCACGGCCATCAGCGCGAGGAGGCCGCGACGACCGCTTCATGCAGCATGCGTTATCATGAACCCGACTTTCAGCCGCACGTACGCCACGTGGTCGTGTACGCCGGCGGGAGAATGGCGCCAGTGAACACCGGCACCACAGGAGGGCACCGCCGAAGTTCATCACGGGACGTTCGAGAACCCCTTGTAGTGTAGTCGGCAATGTCCCATCTTCTCGAACCATAGCCGCGGCGGTCATCGAGAAGGCGCTCGGTCAACTCCCACTCGAGCTCCGGATTCAACACGTGCCATCGCGATGTCGTCGACGTGCTCGGGGGCGCGGGGTCGAATGGATTGAGGTCGTTGGTCGCGTTGCCCACCGGACTCGTCGTAGACGTGTTGCCCGTCGGTCCGCGAGTAGCGTGGCACTGGAACTGGCCGCTTCAGCCGCTCCGGGAATGAGGCTGCGACGTCCAGCCCCAGGCCGGCCCCGGGTGTTGTCGCGCGAGCGGTCGCCCCAGTTGCGTTGCGCGGATTCGATCTCCGGGTGTCGGTGGTGGTAGGGATCGCCTGGTCCGCTCGGGGTGCCAGGGCGTAAGACCGCACGCGTGCGAAGCCACTGACGCGCGCGCCATGGGGTTGGTCGCAACCGCCCGCAGCTGTAGTCCGCAAACACGCTCACGCGCTCGGTCGAGCGCGTAGCTCACGTCGACGGACGACAGGACGTGACGATCGTCGAGGACGCCAAATGGCGACTCGTGATAGTCGGTGTTGCCGTAGACCCCCTGACCCGACACGCTGATGTTGCCGCGCGTCACCGTGGCCATGACCTGGGCGTCGTCTTTGCGAAGCGGCGCCTCGTCGAACTTGCGCAGCCACGGCATCATGGGCCGATCGTCCAGGTTCCCTGCACGCGCTGTACTGAGCGAACTCGTAGACGCTCGTGCTCCGGCTGGTTACGCTCGTACCACGTTCAGATCCAGCCATGAAGCGGCGCGCCGGTCGAGCGAGACCTTGACCTGTGGTCGTTCGTCCACGCGATCTCGCGCAGGCTGCGATTCATGCGATCGAACGTGTAGCTGACACCAAGCGGCGAGTCCGGCGTGAGTGTGTAGGTGCGTATCGGCGCGACGCGGAATGTTGGCCGTAGTCGGCGGGGACCGTCGTGAAGTCCCGCCGGGCGTACCTTCGGTCAGGCCGCGGTCCGCGTCCTCACGGACGAACTCTGGAAAGACGAAGGGCTCCCCTTGTTCTGACGAGCGCGTAGAGACGGTACTGGCCGCGAAGCGGCAGCTCTTCGCGGGCAGGCTCGTCCAGCGCACCTGCATCGTCTGCGTGTTCATGGCCGCCCCGGCCGTCGGCCGCGGGAGGCCCGAGGGATCGGTGGCCCGGAACGACGGCCATCCGCCGGGCTGCCAGGATGTCACGTCGCTGTTGGTCGAGAACGGGATCAGCGGCTCGTCCTGGCGCATGAATCCCGACCGACACGAACACGTGACAGGTGCTCCGAGCGGGCAGCTCCTTGATCACCGTCATCACGCTGACCTCGTGGTACTGGTTGCTTGGATACAGGGCGATCCGCCCGTCGCAGGTCCGGCGCCGAGTTGTCATGGCCGCGGTTGGCCGCGCGCATCGACGATGCGGAAGGGGTTGTCGCAGAGCGAGTGACGCGATGTGGTTGACGAAGACCGACAGCCGATATCCGCCGTTCACGCTGAAGCGGCTCTCGGGCTTCGCCCGTTCCGCGCTGATCCGCAGCTCGCGGGTGTCGTAGTCGACCGGCCACGGAATCTCCTCGAAGTTGCGCGAAGCCGAACGAGCCGCTCCAGGGCCGCTCGCCGTCGCGTGATTCGTTGGTGAACGCTGCCTTGACGATCAGCGGGTAGGTCGAGAGGAGGGTGACTTCGGCGCCCGCCTTCTGGCGGCTCAGCGCGAGGTCGACGCCGCGCGCGCTGTCGACGTAGTCGCGTTCGTGCGGCCAGGGCCAGGATCGCTGAGCCCTGCAGATCGGCCTGGATCGGTCGGCAATCGTCAGCCGGTCGGTTCCGATCCCCGCCATAGAGCGTCGGCAGCCGAACGCGTAGTTGTGCGGCGTCTCGTCATAGCGCCCCGTGACGTAGTAACCGGCCCGCCTTTGCCGCCGTCCATGGCGAGATCCTGGTCGCGGCGCCCGAGATGCCGGCCGACCATGTTGAAGAGCTAGTCGCCCTTGCGGTACTGCGCTTCCAGACCCGCCGTGACCCCGTCCTGGAGATCGCGATACTCCTGGAACTTCGACGATGCGCGCTCATCGTCCACGGCGAAGAGCGCGAGTCGAAGCCCGCAGCGACCAGGGCGTCGTGGACCGCTGGCCGCCGAGAAAGTCGGGAGCGACGGGCGAGAAGTTCGGGAACAGCGGACCGCAGACCGGAAGCCCGCGTTGGCGCCACGGCGCTGGAGTCGATGGCATGTATCGGCCTTCAGGTGCCAGGCCGGGAACAGCGTGTCCGGCGCGCCGCGCCGCCTCCTGCCGAAGGCTCGGCGAGGCCGCTTCCGCAGCGCTTCGCGCGCAGGCGGGTCCTGCGCGGGCTGGGCGCCTCCCGCGCGACGGCCGGAGTCTGAGGCACGAGCGCGAGAGCGATCGACAGTTGCGCCCATGCGTTCGTCGAGCTCATCGGTGCCAGAACTTTCCTGAAGGATTGTTGCTGCCGTGGATGTTCACGTGGCAGTTGGTGCAGCCGCGCTAGAAGAGCTGCGGCTGCATCGCGTAGACGGAGACGCCCGCCCCCGGCTGAGCGCCGAGCGCGCGTAGAGCGTGCTGGGATGGAACATAGTTCGAGTGGCAGCGCTGGCACAGCAGCGGCTTCTTCACCACGAGCAGCGGCTCGTGCGACGTGCCGTGCGGGTCGTGGCAATTCAGGCAGCTCTCGCGCACGGGCGGGTGCTCGAACAGGAACGGGCCCCCGCTTCTCGGCGTGGCACTCGAAGCACTTGTCGTTGACGGAGTTGGCGGCGATGAGACGCGGCGCTTGCGTGCCGTGCGGGTTGTGGCAGCTCGTGCACTGCATCTTCTCTTCGCGGATCGGATGGTGGGAGGCCTTCATCGATCGCCTGCCGGATCTGCTGGTGGCACTTCGTGCAGGTCTGCTGCTGCGACGCCTGCTGCAGCAGCTTGGGATGGCCGGCGTGCGGGGAGTGGCAGTCCGTGCAGCCCAGGTTGCGCTGCTCGTGGGTGCTCCCTCCCACAGCGCCCGTGTCCGCGCGTGTGGCACTGGCGCAGACGGCGTTGCGCTCCGCGACCGGCGCTGCCGCAAAGGTCATGAGCCCGCCGACGCCCCGGCCGCCTCCGCCCTTCACGTGGGCGGAAGCCGGCCCGTGGCAGCTCTCGCATCCGAACCGGGCCGCGGGTGTGCGGGATCGCCTCTGGCTGTGCGGCTGGGCCTGAAGCTCGTGAACTTGTCGTAGTGGCACTGCGCGCACGCCTCGGCGCCGACGTAGGTCGCGCCGTTGGGTGGGCCGGTTGTCGCGATTGGCGTTGCCTGCGGCGCACTCGATGGGCGACCTGCCCCGCTGCCCGAAGGCGCACCGCGGTCGCCAGGACTGGCAGGCAGACCACCAGGCTCCACGCCACCACTTTCCCGGCCCTTCTCGACGTGCGCCCGAAATGGAGGGTTGCCCATACGTCGTCCTCCCCCTCGAAGCAAGGCCAGCGCCATGTGAGTCGCATCGGCCGCGGGACATCGCGATCTCCGACGCTGCGACGAACTTATCGCTCCGGCGCAACCGGTCAATGCGCCGTCAGGTCACTTGTGTGGTTGTGTGTTAGCGAACGGTATTGCGTGTGTCGAGGCGCACGTCGTGCACTCGTTCGGCCAATCGATCGACAGCGCCGTGACGATAAGTCGTCGCAACTGAGCAGATATCGATGTTCGACGGTCGACGAACCTGCATGGTGCTGGCCTTGCGTAAGAGCGCAGGGCATGACAGTCATTTCAGTGATCGTTGGAAGCACTCGAAATCGGTTTTCTGAGAAACCGGCTAAATGGAT